>NZ_CALDPF010000036.1 GCF_937912035.1 uncultured Bacteroides sp. | reverse complement strand
CTGCACCCCGACGACCACAAGAAATTAATTCCTGCCAACGGCGTATATGCTGCTTTTGCCATAACACCCGACGGACAACGACATGGCGCAATGGTCAATATCGGTCATCGTCCCACAATACGCGACGGACGCACTTATCGCTCCATCGAAGCAAACATTTTCGACTTTAACGACAACCTATATGGCAAGCCGATAACATTAGAGTTCGTCTGCCTGATGCGACAAGAGCGACCATTCAAGTCAATTGACGAGCTTAAAACACAACTCGTTGCCGACAAAGAGAACGCCATTAAAATCCTCTCAAATGAGAATAATTAAAACTCACCCCACATTATAAAATATTACTATCATGAACAATATCGAGATAATAAACTTTGCAGAACGACCTTCATTGGTCAGCCAATACATGCTCGAACTTCGCGACACTGTGATACAACGCGACCAAATGCGCTTTCGCCATAATTTGGAGCGTATCGGTCAAATTATGGCATACGAAATCAGCCGTCGTTTAGACTACAAGACAGTCGATACGACCACTCCACTCGGAATTGCCAAATGTCAAACGCCCGCCGACAAAGTCGTTGTCGCAACAATTCTTCGTGCCGGGCTGCCTATGCACCAAGGATTTTTAAACTACTTCGACCATGCTGAAAATGCTTTTGTCAGCGCATATCGCAAATATAAAGAGACAGGTGATACGTTTGACGTACTCATCGAGTATCTCGCTTCGCCTTCTATTCAAGACAAGGTGTTGATGCTCGTCGATCCGATGCTTGCCACAGGAGCATCAATGGAGCTCGGCTATCGTGCTCTTCTCAGCAAGGGAGAACCTAAACACATCCACATAGCATCAGCCATTGCATCTCGTCAGGCAGTGGAATACGTTTGCAAACATTTCCCTGCCGATCGCACCACTCTATGGGTTGGAGCAATCGACGACGAAATCAACTCACATTCCTACATCATTCCGGGGCTCGGCGATGCCGGCGACCTCGCATTTGGACAAAAAGAGTGATTGACATATAAAACAAAAGCGACAACCCGATGGATTGTCGCTTTTTATTTGTGGGCGAAGATGGATTCGAACCACCGAAGGCATAAGCCAGCAGATTTACAGTCTGCCCCATTTGGCCACTCTGGTACTTGCCCTTTAGAAACTGCGTTTCAATAATGAGAGCGGAAGACGGGGCTCAAACCCGCGACCCTCAGCTTGGAAGGCTAATGCTCTATCAACTGAGCTACTTCCGCATCTCTATATTTGTGGGCAAAGATGGATTCGAACCACCGAAGGCGTAAGCCAGCAGATTTACAGTCTGCCCCATTTGGCCACTCTGGTATTTGCCCTTTAGCTATTGAAACATTAGCAACAAGTGTTGCTTTTTTCAATTGCGATGCAAAGATACAACTATTTTTTTAATCTGCAAGAGAAATCTATCATTTTTATTGCAGTAATTGCACATTCGTCACCTTTATTTCCCAGTTTTCCACCAGCTCTGTCTTCAGCCTGTTCCATAGTATTGGTTGTTATCAGACCGTAAATCACTGGTATGTCGGTTGTTGCGTTCAGATGAGCTATACCTTGTGTTGTTCCGGCACAAACATAATCAAAATGTGGTGTATCACCTCTTACAACGCATCCTATTGCTATTATTGCATCGAATTTATTGCTTTTTATCATTTGTGCAGATCCGTAAGTCAGTTCGAAACTTCCAGGTACTGTCTGTACGTGTATATTTTCGTCTTTTGCACCATGTTTCTTCAAAGTCTTTACAGCACCTTCCAGTAGTGCTCCTGTAATATTACTGTTCCATTCAGATACTACTATTCCGAATCTCATTTCTGATGCGTCAGGCACTGAATTGAAGTCATAATCCGATAGATTGTGGTAAGCTGTTGCCATGTTTTGAATATTTAGTAGAGTTATGATAAAAAAAATAAGCACGGAACTCCTTCTGCGCAAACTGTTCCTGCGCCGGAAATCCGTGCTTGTAAGTAATAAGTTTATTATTTAATAGAAGCGCGTTCTATATATTTGTCAATGTCCATCGCCTGATATGAGTTGGCATAATCTTTCTTTACAGTCTTATAAGCTTCTACTGCTTCAGCATTCTTGCCTTGTTTTTCAAGAATCTGTCCTGCTTGTATAAGATATATAGGGCTCAGTGACATGCTGTTTGCACGTTTTGCAGCCTTGATAAGTGTTGAAGCAGCTTTGTCCAACTGTCCCATCTGTGCATAGCAGTTACCCATAGTGCCAAGTATTGCAGGAGCAACCAACTGGTCGTCACCATCAAATTTGCTCAAATATTTCTCTGCATCTTCGTATTTGCCAAGCTGTGCGTAGCAGATTCCGGCGTATGCGTTTGCAAGGTTTCCGGCTTTTGTACCACTGAATTCGTCAGCCAATTTCACGAAACCGGCGAATCCAAGGCTGTCACCATTCAACGCTGCTTCATAGTTATCAGCACCGAAATATTGTTCACCTTTGAAGATAGCTTCAGAAGCTTTTAATTCTTTAGGTTCAGATACAAAGTTCTTATATGCCATGTATCCGCCTACGATAACTACCAATGCAATAACTGCACCCAATAACAAATTCTTGTTTTTGATAAGGAATTCTTCAGAATTGCTGATAGTTTCATCCATGTTCAGCAAATCATTTGTGTTTTTTTGTTGACTCATTGTTATATTATTTTTTATTATTATTTCTAATGTGTATTTCGGACAGCAAAAGTAATTTATTTATGTTTATAAACGAAATTTGTCGGCATCTTTTTTTATCAATCATGCTTTTATTGTTATTTTTGTGGCTAAAACATGACTTAATTATGTGGCTTAAACGCATCTCAATATTAAATTACAAGAACATCGAGCAGGCAGAACTTTCTTTTTCTCCTAAAATGAACTGTATTATAGGCCGTAACGGTATGGGAAAGACCAATCTTATGGATGCCGTATATTACCTTTCATTCTGTAAGAGTGCTACAAATCCTATTGATACGCAGAATATATTTCACGACCGTGATTTTTTTGTGGTACAAGGCTTCTATCAGACTGACAACGGTGAGCCGGAAGAAGTATATTGCGGACTCAAACGAAAACAAAAAAAACAGTTCAAGCGTAATAAAAAGGAATATACACGACTTTCGGATCATATTGGTCTCATCCCACTTGTAATGGTTTCACCATCCGATTCTGTACTGATTCTGGGCGGAAGCGAAGAACGCCGCCGGTTCATTGATGTCGTAATTTCTCAGTTCGACCGTGAATATCTTGATGCACTTATACGATACAATAAGGCCATGCTCCAACGTAATACGTTGCTTAAATCGGAAGTGGAGCCTGAACCGGAGCTGATGAATGTATGGGAAGAGATGATGGCGTCGTCCGGCGAGATTGTCTATAAGAAGCGCAGACAGTTTATCGACGAGTTTGTCAAGGTGTTTCAGTCATATTATTCTTTCATATCCGAGGATATGGAGACTGTAAGTCTTGAATACGAGTCGCACGCTTCGCAGGGTAATTTGCTAGAGATTATTCGTGGTAGCCGTCAGAAAGATTTGATTATGGGATACTCCCTGAAAGGGATACATAAGGATGATCTGATAATGAAATTGGGTGATTTCCCGATAAAGCGTGAAGGTTCGCAAGGACAGAATAAAACATATCTTATAGCATTGAAACTGGCTCAGTTTGAGTTTTTGAAACGTACTGGTAGCCGTACAACTCCTATAGTGCTGCTTGACGATATATTCGACAAACTTGATGCTCATAGGGTAGAGCAGATAGTAAAACTTGTGGCAGGCGACAGTTTCGGTCAGATATTTGTTACTGACACCAATCGAGACCATCTGGATAAGATTTTAAGGAAGATAGACGGAGACTATAAACTGTTTGAAGTTGAGAACGGAAATGTAACAGAAAGAAAGGAAATGTCGGATGAAACGGAATAATACAGAAAAACTGGGTGATGTGATAATGCAGCTTTTGCGTCAGGAAGGTTTGGAAACCCCTCTTAACCAATATCGTCTTATTGATTCGTGGAAAGATGTTGTAGGACCTGTAATATTCAAATATACAACCAACATATATATAAAGAATCAGACATTATACGTACAGCTTTCATCGTCAGTTATACGTCAGGAGCTGCAGATGGGGCGTGATTTATTAATAAAAAACCTGAACTCCCGTGTGGGAGCCCAGGTTATTACTGATATCATTTTTTGCTGACATATCCATCTTCTGTCCATACCTCATCCATCACTATGTCATGATCGTTGTGTGGAATTTCGTCGTTTAACTGAAATCCGAAGCACACTCCAATCTTGAATGTGTTCAGTTTTTTCAGGAAACGGTCATAATAGCCTTTTCCTCTGCCAAGCCTGTTGCCGTGCCTGTCGAATGAAATTCCAGGTATTATGGCAGCATCAATCGATGTCAGGTCATAGTAAGCTTCACCTTGCGGTTCATCAATATTGAAACTGCCTTTCTTCATATATTCTTTACCGCCATAAACTTTTATTTCAAGTTCATCACCTTTTACTACCGGCAATAGAATAGTTTTTTCTTTGCTCCATTTTTCAATAAAGTCGTGTGTGAAAACCTCATCTGGCAGTGAGTAGTACATCAATATTGTTTTGGCACATTTCAGGATAACATTATCTTCCAGTCTTTCCATTATGACTGAAGATAATGCCATAAGTTCATCATCCGAAAATTCTTTTTTCTTTTCAGCTATATGCTTTCTTATTTCACTCTTTTCTTCCATTATGCAGCTTCTTTTCCTGTCTGTACTTCTTTGGTTGTTTCTGGAGCTTTTGGAACAGATTCTCCTTTTTCAAGTACTTCTACCGCTTTTATCACAGTATTGTCGGTTTTGTTCAAATATTTAATATACTCTTCAATGCCGAGCATATTATAAATTATATTTCCGAAAATACTGGTTTCGAACAAGTCTTTTGAGGTAATGAGCATATTGTTTCTTCGTTGCAGTCCTTTTTTGTCAGCCCATTTAGAGAATTTTACCAGCAGATTCTGTGTCTTCAGATAATCGCTCATTTCTTCATTAGTCTTATACTCTATCAGTTTGTTTCTGTTCTGGTCTGTATAATCGAAAGCATATCTTATAATAAGTCCTCTATTGGCTGCCATCCTGAAATACGATGTCATACCTAGAGTGTCGTGCGGAACAAATATGTCAGGCATTATACCTCCGCCACCATAAACTTTTCTTCCCAGTCCTGTGTAATAAATTTCATTTTCATTTTGCTTGATGCTGTCTGCCGAGAAGAATTCTCCGTGTTCATATCTGGTGAGCAAGTCCATTTCGTATTCAGCTCCCTTACCTTGTTCGTATGGTTTCTGTATGCACCTTCCTGAAGGTGTGTGATATCTTGCGATTGTCAGTCTGATAGCAGAACCATCATTAAATTCTATAGGCTGCTGAACCAGTCCTTTACCGAACGAGCGTCTTCCTATTATAGTACCTCTATCATTGTCCTGAATTGCTCCTGCAAAAATCTCGCTTGCTGATGCCGAACCTTCATCTACCAATACTACTATAGGTAATGACTGGCTACTACCTGTTCCGTTTGATGTATAATTCTCTCTAGGATATTTTCTTCCTTCCGTATAGACAATCAGCTTGTTTGCCGGCAGAAATTCGTTCACCATTTGTATGGCAGCGGCCATGTACCCACCTGTATTTCCACGCAGGTCAACAATAAGTCCTTGCATATTTTCCTGATTCAATTTTGCGAGTGCGAAAAGCAGTTCCGGATAAGTTGTTTCGCCAAATTTGTTCACCTTTACAAATCCCCACTTACCGTCAATCATATATGCCGCATCAACACTTTTAACAGGAATATCACCTCTGATAATATTGAAGTATAGAGTCTCTGTTTCACCGGGACGGAAAATACCTAGTTTCACTTTACTTCCTTTTTCTCCTTTCAGTCTTTTCATAGCTTCGCTGTTAGTGACTTTCTTTCCAACGAATGCCGAGTCGTCAACTTCTATTATACGGTCGCCTGCCATAAGTCCCACTTTTTCTGAAGGACCTCCTGGTATTACGCTGTTTACATGTATTGTGTCGTCTTTAATAGTGAACTGAATACCTATGCCACTGAAATGTCCTCTCAATTCAGAATTTACTTCTTCCAGCTTTTGTGCCGGTATATACGATGAGTGAGGGTCAAGTTCCGACAGGATTAGAGGCATTGTTTTTTCCACCATATCTTCCATCTTCACAGTGTCCACATACGAATCGTTTACAATTCTCAGGAGTGCATTAATCTTGTTGGATGATCCTTTTATTACTCCAAGCCTGTTGCCTGAATAAATATTGGAGTAGAACACTCCTATAGCAATACCAATGACTATTCCTACAGCCAAAAGTATCGGCATGAAACGTTTATACTTATTGTCCATATATATAGATTTTATGTTATACAGTTTGTTGTTCGTTTTCTAGATAAACTACCTCTATACCTGCTTTCCTGAGCAGGTTGAGTCCGTCTTCCAGACGATATTTTTCTCCATACACCAGTCTTTTTATACCTGCCTGTATGATAAGTTTTGCACATTCTATACAAGGTGAAGTAGTGACATACATTGTAGCTCCCTCGCTGCTGTTGTTTGAGCGTGCAATTTTTGTTATGGCATTTGCTTCTGCGTGCAGGACGTATGGTATTGTCAGTCCGTCTTCGTCTTCGCATACGTTGCTGAAGCCTGATGGTGTACCGTTATAACCGTCTGATATTATCATCTTGTCTTTCACTATAAGCGCTCCTACCTGACGGCGTTTGCAGTATGAGTTTTCAGCCCATATGCGTGCCATACGCATATATCTTTTGTCCAATATTTCTTGTTTGTTTTCCTGTTCCATTATATAATAATTTTTATCTGTGGTTGAACTGTATATAAGTAGTCTTGTCCTGTGGTGCAAGTTGCATTGTCTTGCTGTCTCCCTGATAGTACCTTACGTTTTTCAGCCTTGTGATGAATTCGGCATTTTTTCCGCTAAGGCTAATTGTAGCGGTAATGTTTGTAATACTGAAACTTCTGTCTTTTGCGTTCGCGCTCCATCTGGCAGTGAAAGTTCCACCTTCTATTTCTCCTTTCATCGAACCGTCTTCCTCGAAAACTACAGTGAATGAGTTCACTACTTTCAGATCATTCTCTGTTGTGAATACCGGATTACCCGGCTTATACGCCAAATTATTCCAGTTACAGTCTGTATAATAATTGTTTACCCTCCACGTACCGCTCGAGAAGATTTCGAATACATCATCCTCCTGGTTGCATCCGCAAAATGCAATTGAAAGTACAATCAGCGTAAATATATATTTTATTGTTCTTGTCATATAAAAAATTATTTAATTCCATTTCTTCTAAGTAAAGCCTCAATACCCGGTTCCTGTCCGCGGAAACGTTTGTACAGTGTCATAGGATGCTCCGTTCCGCCTTTCGACAGTATATTGTCTCTGAAAGACTGTGCCACTTCGCGGTTGAATATACCTTTCTCCTTGAATACTGAGAATGCGTCCGCATCAAGCACTTCAGCCCATTTGTAGCTATAGTATCCGGCAGAATATCCTCCGGACATAATGTGTCCGAACTGAACACTCATACATGTGTCATCTACCTGCGGAAGAAGCTGTGTCTTTTCCCATGCCTTCTTTTCATATTCTTTCACGTCGCCATCGAATGCTTCTTTTCTGGTGTACCATGCCATATCCAGAAATCCGAAACTCAACTGTCGCAGGCATGCGTATGCCACGTTGAAGTTTTGCGAATCGATGATACTCTTGATGAGGTTCTCTGGAATAGCTTCACCGGTGATATAATGTCTGGCAAATGTGTTCAGGAATTCCTTTTCCACCGCAAAGTTCTCCATAATCTGTGATGGAAGTTCCACGAAGTCCCAATACACGTTGGTTCCGCTCATACATTGGAATCGTGTGTTGGCAAACATTCCGTGCAGCGCATGACCGAATTCATGCAGGAATGTGTTTACTTCCGAGAATGTGAGCAGGGCAGGCTTGTCGGTTGTAGGTTTTGTGAAGTTCATCGTAACCGAAACATGCGGGCGGCTGTTTGTTCCGTCATCTTCTATCCACTGCTCCTTGTAGCTAGTCATCCATGCTCCGGAGCGCTTGCCTTCCCTTGGGTGGAAGTCGGTGTAGAGCACAGCCAGGAAACTTCCGTCGGCATCAAACACTTCGAAAGCCATTACGTCAGGATGATACACCGGTATATCCTTGTTCTCATGGAATGTTATTCCGTATAGTCTTGTGGCAAGTCCGAATACACCTTCTTTCACCTTTTCAAGTTCGAAGTATGGTCTCAACGCCTCTTCGTCAAGGCTGTATTTACGGCTTTTCAGCTTCTCGGCATAGAAAGAGAAATCCCACGGCATAAGTGTGAAATCGTCTCCTTCTGTTTCCTTTGCCAACTGTTCTATTTCTTCTATCTCCTTATATGCGGTAGGGGAGTATGCTTCCAGCAGGTCATTCAGGAGTCTGTAAACATTCTCACTGTTTTCCGCCATCCTTTTTTTCAATACATAGTCGGCATACGTCTCGAATCCCAGCAGTTGGGCTATTTCCATACGCTTGTTCACCAGTTGCTTCACAATGTCAATATTGTTCCATTCGTCATTGTGCGTACACTGTGTGTTGTATGCCATATACATCTGCTTTCTCAGTTCCCGACGGTTGCTGTATTTCATGAACGGCACATAGCTAGGAGCCTGCAAGGTAAATATCCATCCTTCCTTGTCTTTACCTTTTGCTGTATGTTCGGCAGCTTCCACTGCGCTTTCAGGCAGTCCTTCCAGATCGTTTCTGTCTGTTATGTGCAGTTCGAATTTATTGGTTTCCTTCAGGTGGTTCTGCGAGAATTTCAGCGTAAGCGTACTCAATTCGGCAGACAACTTTCTGAAAGTCTCCTTATCGTCATCGTTCAGGTTGGCACCGTTTCTGATAAATCCGTCGTATGTCTTCTCAAGCAATTTGTTCTCTTCTGCTGTCAGCTCCAGACTGTCTTTCTTTTCATACACTTTTTTCACCTTTTCGAACAATACCGGATTCAGGCTGATATTATTGCTGTGTTCGGTCAGTTCAGGCATCAGCTTTTCCGCTATGGCATCGAGTTCATCGTTGGTTTCGGCGCTCATCAGATTGAAAAACACTGTAGTTACCTTGTCCAAAAGTTTTCCCGAATGTTCCAGTGCCAGTATTGTGTTTCCGAAGTCCGGATCTTCCGTATTTTCGGTAATTGCCTTTATCTCTTCGTCTTCCACTCTCATGCCTTCTCTTATGGCAGGTTCGTAGTCTGAAATTTTAATTCTGTCGAAAGGAGTGGTATCGTGCGGTGTGTTATATGGTTGTAAAAATGGATTTGTCATATTTATATATTTTGATATTTCTAAAAACTAACAACTAAGAACTGACAACTCAAAACTAATTCTTCACCTCTTCGGTAAGTTTTGCCAAGTCCTCTATAGTTATTTTCTTTCTTCCCAATGTCAGTATCCCTTTTTCCTGAAATTCGTTCAGAGCTCTGGATACGTTTATTCTTGTGTCATCTATCAGTGAGGCCAGATCCTCCATCGTGATGAACAGTGTTTTCTTTCCGTATGGAATCACACATCTCAGCGCGAAGAAGTTCATAAGCTTTTCTTTGGTACATCCTATGTGCGAGTTCCACAGCTTGTTGTTCGCAGTCTGTGCTCTGTTGCTCAGGATGTTCAGATAGTTCAGGTTGAAAATTTCGTATTTGCACAGATTTGTCAGAATGTAGCTTTTGTCAATGTTCAGAGTATCTACATCCCCGGTTGCAGTGTACGATGCATTATATTTTGTGCGCATCCCGAATAGTGACTGTGGTTCTATTATGTATGGAGCCTGTACCTCTTCCACAATCTTGAAGTTATGTATCGGATCGTTTGTTGTGACGGCAACCTTGCCTTCAAGTATGAAAATCAGACTGTTGCATCTGTCATCTTGCGAAACGATGTTCTGTTTGGCTTCATATTTATGAAATCCCATTTTCACCTTTTCTATGATGCTGGTTATATTTTCCTTAGTCAATCCCTGGAACAGTGGCAGCTCCAGTAGTGTATCGTACATCGAAACCTTCATAATCCGTTAAATTTATTGAGCGTAAATCTTTATTTTAACATACAAAGTTAACAATTTATTTTGTATCACTACATCAGTGTGTATATTGATTTTAGTATTTTTTTCCTTAATGTGTATGAATAATGATTTTTTATGTATTTTTGTAATGTAAAAAATATATCATCAAAATGAAAACGTTATTTATACAGCTTGCATCGGTTCCTTTTTTTGGAGCGTTCGATGTTCAGCAGTTTCTTAGTGCATTCATTGTGTTGTTTGCCGTTATAGATATAATTGGTTCCATCCCTATTATTCTTGATTTGAAGCAGAAGGGTAGGCCTGTAAATGCCATGAAGGCTACGCTGATAGCTTTTGCCCTGCTGATAGGTTTCTTTTATGCCGGCGATATGATGCTTAAACTTTTCCAGGTTGATATTGCTTCCTTTGCTGTAGCGGGTGCCTTCGTCATTTTTATGATGTCGCTTGAGATGATTCTGGATGTGGAGATATTCAAGAACACGGGCCCTATAAAGGAAGCCACTCTTGTTCCTTTGGTATTCCCGCTGTTGGCAGGAGCCGGAGCGTTCACTACGCTGCTTTCATTGCGTGCCGAGTATGCCCCTATTAATATAGTATTGGCACTGACACTTAATATGGTGTGGGTTTTTATAGTCTTGAAGCTGACAGACGTGATAGAACGTTTCCTTGGAAAGGGTGGAATATACGTAATCCGCAAATTCTTCGGTATAATTCTACTGGCTATTTCTGCCAGACTTTTCACTGCCAATTTAACTTCGTTGATAGAGCAGTTTCAGGCTTTGAAATAAGGCTTTGATACGTTTTAAAAAAATGGGCTGTCATTTAAGATAAAATGGGCTGTCGTTTTACCTTAAATAACAGCCCATTTTTTATCCCTTATTTCTGTACTCCAGCGGGCTCATTCCAACGTGTCGTTTGAAGTACTTTCCGAAGAACGACATATTGGCAAAATTCAGAGAATCCGATATTGCCTGAATGCTTTGTTGTGTAGATTTCAACTGTGATTTTGCGTCCATTATAACCATCGACGATATTATGTCCGCACAAGTCTTTCCTGTGGCTTGTTTCACTATTGAACAAAGGTGAGCATGCGTAATCCCCAATTTCTCGGCATACCATGCCACGTTCCTGTTGTCGTTGTAGTGCTGCATCACTAGTTGTGTGAATCCCTTGCATAGCTGTTCGCTTTTTGATGAGGCAACGTCATCCTTTACTGATCTCTTTTTATATAATAAAGAGATACCCTTATGTACGTCGGTGAAAATATTGTTTGCAATTTCCAACCTTATCTTTTCGTCAAAATATTCATAAACATCTATCATAAGCCTATAATATTTTTCTGTCATTATTGCACCTTCGTCGGACAATGATAATTTAGGTTTACCTAAAGTGGAATAAATGGCATCAAGTAAAATCTTAGATTTATCGTTTTTTTCTATATATTTTGATGAAAAGCCTATGAAATATATTTTCAAGTCTCCTTTCAGGTCGTTAATCTGAAATATAGATCCAGGCATTAATGTTATTATATCGTTTTTTTTCACTGTGATATGATTTAGATTGACAGAAGCTTCTATCTCTCCACCCATACATAGTGCAATGATTTCACATTTTAGTCTGACAGGGTAGTTCTTATACATTCCAAGTAGTTCTTTGCTTATATCTGTACCTGACAGCCAGTCCTCAGGTAAATCGAATTTAGGTATCGTATTATCCATTGTAGTGTTGTTTATGTTTATGTACAAAAGTAATAAATTTGAAGTATAGACCAATGATAGTATTAATAAAAGTATATAAAATATTAAAATAATATCGATTAATGTAACTTGATTTTAGAAGTATATTAAAAATAGGACAAAAATATCAAGAATAGACCTTGCAGGATAATATATTGTAGCATTACTTTGCATCCGAATTTTTTAATAAATTAGAAAACTGAAAATGAAAAAGTTTATTTATTCCTTTATGCTTGCAGTCATTAGTATGACTACAGCTTTATTTACTTCATGTGAAGAGAAAATTTCATTCCCAATTGAGGAAGAACTTGCCGGTGATTATAAAGGTAAGCTTGATGTAACTGTTGATGGATTAAACCTTGGAGAGCAGTCTCAAAAGATTAAAGTTGAGAAAGCCAGTGAAGAATCTATAAACCTGTCATTAAAAGATTTTTCTTTTTTAGGTATAAATTTAGGTGATATCGAATTGAACGATTGTCCTTTATCGGAAAATTCTGGTAATTACGCTTTTACCGGTACTACATTGTTGGATACTGAAATGTTGAAGGCTGATGTGAAGGCTACTGGAACTATAGGTGGTGGAAAAGTGGAAATCAGTATGGATATTGACGCTGAACTTGCAGGTCAAAAACAGTCTGTAAAGGTGGTTTATACCGGTGAAAGACTTAAAGGTACTGAAAGTTCTGAGGCTAAAATAACAAAGTTTATTTTCGATAGAAATGTTGCTGCCGTTGATTCTTTGGTTGTATCGCAACCTATAATAAATGAGGAATCAAAGACTATAACTTTTATGGTAGCTGATACAGCAAAAGCTGAGCATCTTGCTGCTTTGGTTCCTACTATTGAGGTATCGGAAAAAGCAACTGTAACCCCAGGGAGCGGAGTACCTCAGGATTTTTCCAACGGTAAATCTGTTAAATATACAGTTGAGGCGGAAGATGGAACTACTGTGGTTTATACAGCTTTAATTGACGGTATGACAAGATTGTATGATTTTGAAACTTGGAAAACTATTTCTGTAGAAGATGCTAATGGAAAATGGGAATATGAGATACCGCAATATGGAGGTTGGACAGGAGCTGATCAGGCTTTAAATTTGGTTCGTATTATGTTACAAACCGCTGGTATCGATTTCAATGAAAAATCTTTAATGTCTTCTGATGATTCTTATTCAGGAGATAAGGCTGCAAAAATTGTAACTTTGGACACTTATGGACAGAAGAGTATTATTCCTGGTGTTTTCCCTGCTATTCCTAAGGTGACATCCGGTTCTATGTTCTTAGGTGCTTTTGAAGTGAATGCAACAAATACATTAAAAAGTACAAAGTTTGGAATAGAGTTTCCTAATAAGCCTGTTTCTGTAAAAGGTTACTATAAATATCTGCCTGGAAAAGATTATTATCGATGTGATAATATTTCTGAATCAAATGTTGCAGTAATAGATAATTCCAAGACGGATGAATTTTCTATAACAGTGGTTCTTTATGAAGTTTCTTCATATGATAAGAAAGATGAGATATTAGATGGTACAAATATTTATACGTCTGATAAAATAGTAGCATTTGCTCAATTATCAGGTGGAGAAATGAAGGATTATAAATCGTTTGAATTACAGCTTGATTATAAGCAGGAATATAGTAAAGATAAGTTGTATCGTTTTGCTATAATTTGTTCTTCAAGTAAGAATGGAGATAAATTTTCTGGAGCTCCTGGAAGTACATTATTTGTCGATGATATAGAAGTTTCATTTTAATTAATAAAAAACAGGCTTCAGTTATTTCTGAAGCCTGTTTTTTATTAATTTAGAACTGATATCCAAATCCGAAGTTCAAATAAATTGGATACATAGAAAATGTGATAGTCTTAAAATTGCTGTTGAAGATGTCATTAAGTCCCCAGGTTAGGTCTGCATGTACAGTAAGGTGTTTGTATGCTTTCCATTCACCTCCTACTTGTGCTCCCCATTGAAATTTTCTGAGTTCATTTGAAAAGTCGTATGTTGCAACATTTTCTCCTTCAAATATTATTTTTGAACCAGTAGCGTCTGGTGTACGTAAATGTCCTTCGTAAACATTACCGTCAAAATTACCATCCATTAGATACGAAAAATATGGTCCTGCAGATATTTTCCACCTTTCGTTTATTTTATATACTCCAAGCACAGGGAAAGAAAGTAAAGACATTTTTGCTCGTGTTTTTACTCCGCCTGTCCATAAGCCTTCTACTTTGCCTCCGGTTTCGCTTATAATGGCCATATTGTAGTTTTTTACTGTCGCTTCTGTCTTCATATCTTTACTGTCAAGTCTGAGACCAACACTTATTCCGAGATTTTTCTTAGTATTAATCCATTTTGTAGCATATCCTTCTAATGTTATTGCAAGTCCTGGGGAGTAACTGTCAAGACTTCTTATTTCTTGGGGTAAAGGTATTGGTGAAGAACCTCCAATATTTATTCCAGCCCTTACATCATAACTTATTCCGTTGAGATAAGACCATATTAACCCCTTATGGGTGTTTTCGTTTTCTGATTTTGAATATGAAATTTGCAATGAACATGCAAGGCATATTAATGCTGTTATTATTCTGTTTGTCATTTCTTCTATTGATTATTTGTTTCACATACTATTTCAAGTTCATCTACCCAAAGTGTGCTTCCTATTGCACCAATGAAGTATGCTCCTTTTATACTCGATGATAAGACTATTGCCAATTTGTATTTTCCGTTTTTCAATTTGTCCATATCTATAGATTTTCCATTTTTTGTTTCAAAAGGAATGTCGAAATAGGTCCATACATCAGTTTCTTTTGCGTCTTCAGGATTAATACGTGCTAGTTTCACTATACTATGGTCAGTCAATGAATTTCCACCATTAAGGAAAAAGTCGTTATTCTCTGCTTCATACATTACAGCATAAATATCGAAGCTGTCTTTGCCGCCAATAGGCTTTTTTTCAGCATCAGTCATTTGCAGACCGGCCTTGAATTTGTAATAGCCTGTCATTCTGGTAGGTAGTTTTGTAAACGGATAGCCGAATAGTGTGGCTTCAAGTGGTTTTAAGACTGCATTTGATGATTCGAAAGCTCCAATGAAAAGGTTTCCGGCAGCTATCGGCATTCCAACTTGCTGTCCGAATCCTCCAGTATCCTTGGTTTCAAGTTTTATGCAATAACCTTTTTTTCCATTGGTGGATTGTGATGTAGGGTAATCGTTGGCATTGTTGGCAATACCTGTAAGTTTGTATCCAGGGTTTCCGCTGGCCCATTGTAGCTTTTTGCTTTGGTCGCTCAAATATAAAATATGGTATGGATCTGTTTCTACGAGATTATCAAAAGAATACAGTAATGGTAGCTCCATTTTGAAAATACTTATATCGTATTCGGCGTTATTACTTTTGTCCTCTGATGTTACAATGAATTTTCTGTTTTCTGATAAACTGAAGTCGTAAACAGGGGGATTGTCTTTGGGCTGTTTGTCTTTAGCCTCTATTGTAGCGCCCTCCGGCAGTTCAAATACAAGCTCTTGTTGTGAGATGTCTGCTCCATCCTGTACATAGATATCAATTTTTTTGTTTTCGCTGTTGATAGTCAGTAGTTGAATGTTTTCACCTTTGCACCCATCTATTGCAGCCTCAACATTTAATGCCTCTTCCTGTATACACGAAGTCAGACATAGGGATAGAGTTAGTCCTGTGATAAAAAGATGTTTTTTCATTTTTATGTTTAATGTTGTTTTAGTAATTATAAATACAAAGGTAGACTAATTTGAAGTATTGACCAATAACTATATTAATAAAAGTCTATAAAATATTAAGATTATACTACTTATATATGTGTTAAATGTACAATAGATTAAAAATAGAACAAAAATATCAAGAATTGACCTTGTGAAATATGTTTAAAAGCAGTTATTTTGCACACTGAAAATTATAGTCATATTTAGATATAAAATGAAAAAAGTTTATTATGGATTGTTGTCCTTGTTTTTTGCTATGATGTCATCTTGTGTAAAAGATGAAAGTCAAAGCTCTCATGAAGGACGTATCGATGTGAGTGTCAATGCTGACAAAAAAATGTCGGTAGAAGCATCAAGGGCGAATGAAGATGAGTTTTCCCCTGATGTGAATGATTTTGCTTTGAGAATAGAATCAGCCGATGGTGAGGTCTCTAATTCTTGGAACCGTTTTGAAACTTTTCAGCCTGTATCTGTTGAAGTGGGTACATATACGGTAACCGCTACATACGGTGATGCAAATACCGAGGGTTTTGAAGGTTTAAGTTATTGGGGAGAAACTACCGTTGAAGTTGTTAGGGATGAAACAGCAACTGCTTCTATTACTTGTACCATTAATAAAGCTAGGGTGTCTATATCTTATACCGATAGTTTTAAATCTTATTTCACTTCTTATAGTGCTTATATCACTTCTTCTAAAGAAATTAAGGTGCTTTATGGAGCTGAAGAAACACGTGGCGCTTATTTCGTTCCTGGCGATTTGCAGCTTTATTTGGAAGTTAAACGTCCTGGAGTTTCTGAGAATATAGTTCTTAATCCAAAGAATTTCAATGCCGAAGTCAAGCATGATTATCATTTAACAATGGATGTTGATGCGTCAACATCTACATTGAATATTATTTTTAATGATGATCCCGCTTCAACTGAAAATGTACAAATTGAGATTTCAGATGAGAGCCTGAATGCACCGGCTCCTGCATTTACTCCTTATGGATTTACTTCAGGCGAGAATCAGGAAGTGTTGGAAGGAGAGACTGTTTCAGACAAATTGGAGGCTTACCTTAATGCTCCATCAGGTCTGGTTAAATGTGAGTTGACTACTGTTTCTGAGTCTTTGAAAAAAGAAGGCTGGCCTGCAAGTGTTGATTTTATGAATCTTACACCTGAACAGTCTCAGAAATTAAAAGAACTCGGATTGGAGACAATGGGGCTTGGAGCTAATCATGACAAGATAGCATTGATAAATTTTAAAAATGTATTGCCGAATTTATATTGTACCACTGATGGAAATGAAGAGCATACATTTACTCTCCGTGCTACAGATAAATTAGGAAAGGTAACAGAAAACGGTTTGGTATTGCAAATTACTACCCGTAATAATGGCTTTGCTGTAACTTTGCCTGAATCAGTTCCTTATGGAAGTAATACCATGACGGCAGATTTGACTTTGGAAGGCGACCCTAGCAAGATTGTATTCTATTATATCGGATTGGGTACTTATCAGGAATTTGCTACGGAAAATGTGAATATTCAGCCAACAGAAGAATCTAATAAATACACTGTAACATTTACTTATCCTGAACCACTGATAGATACAGAAAATGGTGTGAAGTTTAAGGCTGTATGTGGTAAAAAAACTTTTGAAAGTACATTTAAAGTGGAGGATCCAGAAATTACTTTATCTTTAAAGAATAGTAATGCAGATGTATGGGCTAAACATGCAGATTTTCAGGTAATTGCATCTGCAAAAACACAGTCACGTAATTCTAGAACGATTTCATCGTCTACAATAGAATTTCAATACGAAGAAAGTGATGGTGTTTGGCAGAAATTTGAGAATGTGGCATTTGATGGTTCAAATGGATTTACAGTAAACGGGTTAACTTCAAATACCTCTTATAAAATTCGTGCGGTTTATTCTCAAAATGTTTTTTCTAATGAATTAACTATCCAAACTGAAGAAGAATTGTCTGTTCCAAATGCCGGTATGGAGGATTGGTATTATACGAATCCTAAAAATAATAACTGGGAAATGTGGTATGTATGTAAAGAAAACGAACAATCGGTTTGGAATACCATGAATTCTCTTACGACATCTACAAATGGTCGTTATAGGTATAATTCTAATTCAGGAACAATACGTACTGATGGTAAAACAGGATATGCTGCACAAATTAGAGCTGTAGGATGGGGAAATGGTAATACTGCTGCTGGTAGTGCAAGTGTATGTCAAAATGCTACTGTTGGTGAATTGTATTTAGGTCGTTATGATTCAGGTACACAAAAACCGGTGTATGATGGTATTGAATTTAGTTCTAGACCAAAATCTATGACTATAGATTATAAATATACTCCAGGAAAGGGTGGAGACCAATATTATGCTGAAATTGTAATTTTAAATAAACAATCTGATACTGTTACTGAAATTGGCCGTGGCTTATCGCGTAATGGAGAATCAGTGGGAGATTGGACATCATTGACAGTTAATATCGATTATACTGAAGAAGGAAAAAAAATGAAAGCTACTCACTTGTATATTGTATTTAAGTCTGGTGATAAAGCAGGAAAAGATTATTGTAATACAATTCCTTCATTTGGAAATCTTTCGGATGGAGAATTTGTCGGTAGTGAATTCTTTGTCGATAATATAGTTCTGAATTACGAATAAAAAAAGAAAGTTGATATATATGAAAAAAATATTTTTAATCTGTTTTACACTGCTTGCCGGTATGTTGGCTTTTACAGCCTGTCATAGCGAATCTATGGAAGATAAATCAACATCTAAAGGTGAGTTGAATTTATCTTCAATGAAGGCGGATGTTGATATGGATATTGAAACAGTGTATGTTGGTTCACGAGCAGGAACCACAGTTGATGTAAACAATTTCTTGGTTACAATATCTGATGCACAGTCTCAGCAAGTACAACAGTGGAAATATAGTGAAATGCCTGAAATCGTTTCTTTAGCTGTAGGTACATATTCTATAGATGTTACATCTGCTGAAGCTCCCACTAACGGATTCGATGTCCCATTTTATAAAGGAACCGCTACTTGCGAAATAAAAGAGAATGAAGTAACAGTTGTACCAGCAATAACTTGTAAACTGGCAAATATGTTATTTTCTGTAAAATATGATGAGGAGTTTCAAAGTAAAATAGGTGGTGATGTGGTAACGACTATTTCTGTGGGAGAAAATTCTTTGGATATTCCTTATGAAGAGACGCGTCAGGCTTATCTTATTGCTCCAAATGCTGAAACTACTACATTGATAGTGACATTAAAGGGTACTATTGATGGAGAAGAAGTTGAATATAGTGAACGTTTTGAGAATGTAAGAGTTGGCGTACATAACATTATAAAATATGAGTTTGAACCCGTAAGTGATGGCTCAATGGGGGATGGTACATTAAATGTTGTTATTGGTGTAGATTCAACGATGGATGAATCTGACGAAACAGTCGGAATTAATCCTGGGGAAGAGCCGGAAATTGATGATTTTCCTACTGAAGGAGGTGAAGACCCTGGTCAAGGAGGTGAGGATTCTGGTGAAGGAAATGAAAATGCTCCATCAATTGTAGGTTCTAATTTTAATGGAAGTGGCTTTGATATTGAAAATGATATATTAACTATTACTGGTGCTTCAACGTTAGAAGTTGAAATTAATGCTCCTAACGGTATTGCACATCTTTACGTGGAAATCAAATCTGAAACATTGGATGTCACAGAAGTAGGTTTGTCAAATAATTTTGATTTGGCTTATCCTGGTGATTTGAAAGATGGATTGTCAGGATTAGGATTTCCTACTGGTGAAGATGTTATAGGTCAGACTAAAACCGTTTTTGATATATCTACGTTTACAGCTTTATTACCGACTTTTAAAGGGGATCATAATTTCGTGATTCGTGTAGTGGATAAAAATGAATTAGAAGAAACAAAAGTATTAAAGTTAAGGGTGCCAAATGAATAATAATAAATTATATACAGTTATCTGTTGTATAATCTTTGCTTTTTCATCTTGCAAAGAAGATACAGGTATTGTTAACTCTGAAGGAAGCTTAAAGCTTTCTGTAGGGGTTTCGGATAAAGTAGAAGTTGCTTCCCGAACATTATCTGAAGAAGAACAGGAAGCATTGGGTAAGGATTGCAAAATTCGTATTTATAATGGTGAGAAATTAGTACGAAAATATGAGGAACTGGAAAATGTTCCATCAGAAATTGCATTGATGACAGGGGATTATTCTGTAAAGGTAACTGCTGGTGATTCTGTAGCAGCTTCGTTTGAAGAACGCTTTTTCGTGGGGAAAAAGGAATTTACTATTGCTAAAGGAGAAGTCAGTTCTGTAGAGGTAATTTGTGGAATAGTAAATACAGTTGTTGCCATAACTTGGGATGAAACGTTAAATGAAGTTTTCAGTGCCTGTCAGGTTACAGTTACTTCAGCAACTGGAGAACTGGTATATACGTCTGAAAATGCTGATGCTAAAGGATATTTTATCCTGCCGGAAGATAATAAAAGTTTGACTTTTAAGTTTAGTGCAACTACATTGGCAGGAGGAAAATATGAGAAAACTGACGTAAAGTCGGACTTGAATGCTTCTACACTTTATAATTTGACTTACAGCTATAAAGCTTTTGAACAGAATCCAACAGGTGGAGCTTCTTTGCAGGTTACGGTGGATGAGACTCCATTAGAAGAAGATGAACATGTTATAACTTTCAAACAGCGTCCTGTTATAGTATGTAAGGATGCGGAGGAGACTACATACGATCTTGAACAACCTATGTATCTGGAGTTAAACGCACAGAAAGATTTTTATTTTAATATTTCTACTTCGTCATCGTTGAGCTCTTTGATTATCAGAAATGAGAATTTTCAAACTTGGGGATGCGGTTATAACCAGTTTGACATGTTGCAATTGGGGGGATATGCTGAGACTTTAAAAACTTTCGGCATATCTGTGGTTGAATCAAAAACTGCATTGAAAGGAGATGTTTGGACAATATTGTTTGCAAAAGAACTCCTAGCAAAGATGACAGAAAACGAAGGTAGTGTTTCTACAACAATTGAAGCTACTGATGCTAATGGGAAAAGTCGTACTGTAGTTTGGAATATAATCTCTTCGAATGCGACAGTGGTAACTGACGAAATAATCCCGTATGAAGTATGGACATCGAAAGCTACATTACATGGAACTATTACCGGTACATTAGCTTCTACTGCTAAGTTCCGTTATAGAGAGAAGAATACAGCAGATTGGACTATGGTTGAAGCCGAAGTAACAGATAAATCGTTCAGTAAGGAAATTAATGGTCTTAAGCCAGGTACTACTTATGAATATCAGGCAATGGATGGTGAACAAGCATCGTCTATTACTTATGAATTTACGACTGAATCTGAATTTCAGCCCGATAATTCAAGTTTTGAATATACTCAGACATTAAAAGTTAATACGATGTTGGGAAAGAAAGATTGTTTGTTTTTCTACCAACAAGGTACTGAAATGTGGTGGGATACAGGAAATACAGGATCTGCAACAGGTGGTAAAAATATTACGACTCAAGATGCAACCATTAAAAATAGTGGAAATTATTCAGTTAAATTGGCTTCTACTTCTATTATGGGAACATTTGCGGCTGGAAATCTTTTCTCAGGAAAATTTATAGGAACAGAGGATATGACTAAAGGCATTTTGGGATGGGGACGTTCATGTACAAGTCGTCCTTCGGCTTTAAAAGTGTGGGTACGATATATTCCTGGTGAAGTTGATTTTCCAGGGCACTTAGAAGAAGGCTCTCTTGATAATGGTATTATTTATGTAGCTGTTGGCGATTGGCAGTCTAGTGATAGTGAATATGGTGCAGAATGGCCTGTAGTTGTACGTACTAAGGGACCTTCATTGTTTAATCCTAGTGATAGTGGAACAATTGGTTATGGTGAACATATTTTTACAGAAAATTATGGTGCTGAAACAGAAACTAGCATGAAAGAAATAACTATTCCTTTGGATTATGAAGGCTACGGTGGTTATAACCGAAAGCCTAAGTCAATTATCATAGTAGCGGCAGCTAGTCGTTATGGTGATTATTATCAAGGAAGTTCTAAAAGTACAATGTGGCTTGACGACATAGAGCTGATTTATGAATAAGTAATTAGTAAATATAATTTGTGAAGAAACTGTTATATACATTATGTCTTGCGTGTACCGCCTTAGGGGGGTATGCGCAAGATTTTCATCAAAAGAAACTTCCGCCAAAAGTCTTTGTTCCGAAAGGACAATGGATTGTAGGAAGTTCTGTTTCGTATTCTGAACATACAGAAAAAAACTATGATTTTCTGATAGTGGAAAATATAGATGCTGACGGATATGCGTTTAATGTCAGTCCTATGTTTGCATACGCCCTAAAAGATAATATGGCTCTTGGAGGACGTTTTAAATATGGGAGAACGTTGGTACGCATGGATGAAACTCAGCTTAATTTGGATGATGAGAACCAGTTTAAAATAAATAATATCTACCAGCTGAAGCATTCGTATTCGGCTATGGCAATTTTTCGCAATTATATTCCTTTGGGTGAGAGTAAACGTTTCGCTTTGTTTAGTGAAACTCAATTGGAAGTTGGTGGAAGTCAGTCTAAAGTATATAATGGAAAGGGTGAAGCGTTAACCGGTACGTATTCCAAATCTACTGATTTGTCTTTCGGAGTTGCTCCTGGTATGGTGGCTTTTATAAATAATTATACCGCAGTTGAGGTAAGTGTCGGTGTACTTGGTGTTAATCTTGGTAAAACGAGACAAATCACGAATCAGGTTGAAACGGGAGAAGTGTCGTCTACTACGGCGAATTTTAAAATTAATTTATTCTCAATAGGTCTGGGAATAGCATTTTATTTGTAAGCATTATGAAGATGAAATTTTTATATATAGCTCTGAGTGTGTTTTCATTTTTTTGTTGCTTACAATTGAGGGCGCAAGTTGAAGTGGATTCAATGTCTAGTGTTCGAGATACAATTGTGAAATATAAATTGGTTCTTGTGCATGATACCGTGTTTGTCTCTCTGCCGCAAGCTCAGATGCCTGTTGATTCTTCAACAATAATATATACAAAGCCTGTAGGGCGTTATGATAGAGGAATAACAAATTATCGTTTTATGAAAAAAAATAGATGGATTGGTGGAGTCACAATATCTATTTTTAATTATGAAACGGATAACAGCAGGTTGCTCTTTTCGCTGTTGAAGGATATAGATATAAACTTGAGTACATTGTCTATACATCCTTTTGTAGGGTATACGGTCGCTGATAATACTGTTGTTGGTTTAAAGCTAGGGTATTCTCGTGTATCAGGAGGTATCAATAATTTCGCTTTGAATGTCGAGGACTTTGATATAGCTCTTAAGGATATAAAATATACGGATGATGCATATTCTTTTAATTTTTTTCATCGTTCTTATATAGGACTTGACCCGAAAGGTTTATTCGCTTTGTTTAATGAGACAACTTTAGGATACAGTATGGGTTCTACACGATTTTCGCAGGGAAGTGGAGAAACATTAAAATATACGGATACTTCGATTAACCAGTTGAAAATTGGGATTAATCCTGGAATTGCTATTATGATTATGCCTAATGTCGGTGCTGAAATGTCTTTTGGGGTTGCCGGTTTTACGTATAACTGGGAAAAACAGAAAAAAAGTTCCGGAGAGGTTGGAAAACGAACAAACAGTGGAGCTAACTTTAAAATTAATTTGTTTAACATTAATATTGGTATAACTGTGTGTATCTGATGAATAACAATATGATGATAAATATTGCTGTCAGGCTTGTACTATGTGTATTTCTTTGTCTGATGCCTGCTTGTATAAAGAATGATTTGCCATATCCTACAGTGAAGCTTTTCATCACTGGAATGACGGTGGAAGGTCAAGTAGGTGATGCTATTATCTCGAATGACGAGCGCAAGGTTACTTTAGAACTTGGAGAAACGGTTAATTTAAAGAAAGTCAAGGTCAATACTATTGAATTTACTGAAGGTGGCTCTGCTAATATTGCACCGGACTCGATTATTGACCTTACAAATCCTTTTTCTGTAACATTGTCTTTGTATCAGGATTATGTGTGGACTATAGAAGCAAATCAGAATATTGAGCGTGTCTTTACTGTGGCAGGCCAGATAGGTAGTGCCAGATTTTATCCTGAAACACGTGAGGCTTCAGTTAATATTCCTAAAGATAATGGATTGAATAATATAGAAGTAACTAATTTAAAGTTAGGACCTGAAGGAGCTACCCAAAACGGTACTAATGGTATACCTATGCTTGAATGGGAAAAAAAGGGGGCTTTTAGTACTTCAAAAGTTAGGGTTGTATATAGTGACTTTTTGGATGAAGAATGGACTTTATATGTTAATCTTACTGATGTTAAAGTTGGCATAAATAGTGTTGATGCCTGGACAAAAGTTGCTTGGATTGATGGCTTTGGACGTGAAGGAGAAAATAATGGTTGTGAATATAAAAAAGATGGCGATACAGACTGGATAAAGGTTGATGACTCACAATTGAACCATGATGGAGGAAAATTTGTGGCAAAAGTGATTCATCTGGAACCTAACACTGATTATATATGCCGTGTTTATTCCGGTTCAGAGTATAGTGATGAGGTAAAGTTTACAACCGGTTCGGAAGTTCAACTGGAAAATAATAGCTTTGAATATACTTCTGGAACAAGTCCGTTATATTTGTTCTCTGAAGGACAGAATATGTGGTGGGATACTGGTAATACAGGTTCTTCTACTATGGGAAAGAATGTTACTACAGTAGATTCAAGCTTAAAACAATCAGGTAATCAGTCTCTTTTATTGTCTTCTCAGTTTGTTGGAATAGGAAGTATAGGTAAATTTGCAGCAGGAAATGTTTTTGCAGGTAAATATCTTAAAACGGAAGGTACTGATGGTATATTGGGGTTTGGTCGTCCTTTTACTTCTAGACCAACAAAGTTGAGGGGATATATAAAATATAACTGTGGGGTAGTAGATAAAGGTGGTGACAAAATTCAAAATGGACAAAATGATATTGGTACGGTATACATTGCTTTGACAGATGGAGATGGAGTAGCGTATGATGATGGAAGTAAATGGTCTTGTATTATTAAAACCAAAACAGGACAATTATTTGACAAAAATGCAGCTAACGTTTTTGCTTATGGTGAGATGAAGTTTGATCAGAGTACTCAAGGTGAAGGATTGATTCCTTTTGAAATAGATATTGATTATAAATCTACTGATAGAATTCCAACTAGAATTGTAATTGTAGCATCTGCCAGCTATTATGGAGACTTTTTCCAGGGGAGTACAAGTAGTAAGATGTGGCTGGATGATATTACATTAGAATATGATTACCAATAATCAATTATATTTTTATTTGGTATAAAAAGCAGGAAAAGCATTTCCTGCTTTTTTTATGTAGTGACTTGACTCTTTTACAAAAACTAGTGTTTGTATATCAATATATATACATAAAATGCTTATTTTTGTAACGCAAGTTGAAGATTTTGTTTTTACATCAATAGTAGAAATGAATCTTTAGTATAGTAAAATACCTGATTTCTTTTGTTGATCAAATCTTAAATCTTTTTGATATTACTGGTTTAAGTTATTTATAAATCTAAAACTATAAATGTATGAAAAAAAAATTGTCTTTAATTGCTTGTTTATTGGTGATTATATTACCTGTTTTATCACAAGTGTCATTATTTCCTACTCCAGCACATATAAAAGAAGGAAAAGGTTTTTTTGTAGTTGGTAAGGATATTAAAATATGTAGTAAGGATAGCTATTCTAAAAAGATTATTTCAAGTTTAAAAGAAACATTGAGCGATATTTCCGCTAAACCTGTATCGTCGGGTGTAATATGTTTGGAGATGAATGAACAATTACAAAAAACGGATGAAGGCTATAGACTTGTGGTGACTCCAGATACTGTAAAACTTATAGCTTCCAATGAATCTGGAATGTTTTATGCTAAAGAAGCATTAGTTCAGTTGGCGCGTATGGGGAAAGGAACTATTGCTTCTTGCAAGATAGATGATGCACCACGGTACGGTTGGCGAGGATTTATGTTGGATGAAAGCAGACATTTTTTTGGAAAAGAGAAAGTGAAACAATACTTGGATATTATGGCTTCTCTTAGAATGAATGTATTCCACTGGCATTTGACTGATGTTACTGGATGGCGTATAGAAATAAAACGTTATCCCAAACTGACTACTGAAGGAGCTGTGGGTAACTGGCATGATCCTGAAGCTCCAGCTGCATTTTATACTCAGGACGATATACGAGAAATAGTTTCATACGCTTCTGAACGTCAAATAATGATCCTTCCGGAGTTTGATATGCCAGGGCATGCTACAGCAGTGTGTCGTTCTTATCCTGAAATATCAGGTGGTGGTGAAGGAGAATGGAAACATTTTACTTTTCATCCGTGTAAAGAAGAAACTTTTGAATTTATAAGTAATGTATTTGACGAATTGATAGAGTTATTTCCTTCTCCATATATTCATATTGGAGGTGATGAAGTGCACTTTGGTAACCAAAGTTGGTATACTGATCCTGAGATACAGAAATTCATTAAAGATCATAAGCTTGGTAATGAAGTTGGATTAGAGCATTATTTTATACGTCGTGTAGCAGATATTCTTGCATCAAAGGGTAAGACAATGATAGGTTGGGATGAGATTGTTGATGCAGGAGTATCTCCTGATAAATCTGTAGTGATGTGGTGGCGGCATGACAGAAAGTATCAGTTAATTAAAGCATTGGAGAAAGGGTATCGCGTTATTTTGACTCCACGTCGTCCTTTATATGCCGATTTTGTTCAGTATAGAACTCATAATATTGGACGTAGATGGAATGGATATAATCCGATAGAGGATATTTGTAATTTTCCTGAACACTTGGTAAATCTTTTTCAGGGCTATGAAAAACAGATATTAGGTCTTCAGTTCAGTTTATGGACAGAACGTGTAGCTGACGTGAAGAGACTTGATTTTATGACATTTCCAAGGCTTATAGCTGTGGCTGAGGCTGGTTGGACTCCGGTAGATGTAAAAGAAACTAGCCTTTTTATGCAAAAATTACCATATTATCTTGAATTGCTTGATGATATGGATATCTATTATTTTAATCCATTTAATCCTGAGTCTACTCCAGAACCATGGGCACCTGATAAGGATGATGTTTTGAAGAACGGATAAATAAGCTTTGTGCTGGAAAATAGAATGAGACTGCCTCAACATTTTATGATGATGACAGTCTCATTATTATTTAAACTATACTGTTTTAGCGTAGAGTCGGGGATTAAACTATTCCCTGAGCCATCATAGCTTTAGCAACCTTCATGAAACCGGCTACGTTAGCACCCTTCACATAGTTGATATATCCGTCTGACTCAGTACCGTACTGTACGCAAGCTTCGTGGATGTTCTTCATGATGCTCTTGAGCTTTTCGTCAACTTCTTCTGCGCTCCAGCTCAACTTGATAGAGTTCTGAGTCATTTCAAGTCCTGATACAGATACACCACCTGCATTGGCTGCTTTACCCGGAGCGTAAAGAATCTTAGCTTCCTGGAATACGCGGATTGCTTCTGGAGTAGAAGGCATGTTTGCACCTTCTGATACAGCGAATACACCGTTTGCGATAAGTGCTCTGGCATCATCGCCGTTGATTTCGTTCTGAGTAGCTGATGGAAGAGCGATATCAGCCTTTTCGTTCCATGGACGTGCACCTGCAACGTATTTGCATCCATATTTCTCTGCGTATTCGCGGATACGTCCACGATACAAGTTCTTGAGTTCCATGATGTAATCGAGTTTTTCGCGGTCAATACCGTCTGGATCGTAAATATAACCGTCTGAATCGGACATTGTAACGACTTTTGCGCCCAACTGGATAAGTTTTTCAACTGTATATTGTGCTACGTTTCCTGAACCTGATACAAGGCATGTTTTGCCTGCAATGTCAATATTGCGTGTCTTCAACATTTCCTGTAAGAAGTAGATGTTTCCATAACCGGTAGCTTCTGGACGGATAAGTGAGCCACCGAATTCGCGACCTTTACCTGTAAGTACGCCTGTGAATTCGTGAGCCAGTTTTTTGTACATACCGAACATGTAGCCTACTTCACGACCACCTACACCTATATCACCAGCAGGTACGTCTGTTTCAGGACCGATGTGACGCCATAGTTCCAACATGAATGCCTGACAGAAACGCATTACTTCGGCATTTGATTTTCCACGTGGAGAGAAGTCTGAACCACCTTTACCACCACCCATAGGAAGTGTAGTAAGTGAGTTTTTGAATGTCTGCTCGAAAGCAAGGAACTTAAGGATTGACAGATTTACTGAAGAGTGGAAACGGATACCGCCTTTGTAAGGGCCGATAACGTTGTTGTGCTGAACACGATAACCCATGTTAGTCTGGATGTTGCCTTTATCATCCATCCATGTTACACGGAATTGATATACTCTATCTGGAATACAAAGACGTTCGATGAGGTTTACTTTGTCGAATTCAGGGTGTTTATTGTATTCTTCTTCGATTGTTCCTAAAACTTCTTCTACTGCCTGATGATATTCAGGTTCATTAGGAAATCTTCTCTTAAGATCCTCTAAAACTTTAGCTGCATTCATAATCTTTACCTTAAAATTAATTGGTTGTTACTATTTGTTGTTTTTTATCTCTCTTGTAGATGATGCAAAAATATATCAAAGAATTGATTTATGCAACATTTTGATTAAAAAAAATAAGAAAGATGTCTTTTTTATACTTTTATTGCGTAAAAAGTGTTGAAATGCTTATTTCTTTCGACTGTTGATTGACTTGCCTATAGGGATGAAAACTAGGGCTCCTGATATGATTATGGTTACAATTAGTGGGCCGTCAATCCGTGGTGATGATGTTATGACTACAAAACAGAGTGCTGCCCAGAATAGGGTGAGCAGGATGCATTGGGTATTTGTAAGTGGCTTTCGCATAGCAGATTTCTTTAGAAATGTGTTTATAAGAAAACGAGTTGGCAAGATTTGTTCTTTGGAACGGAAACCTTGCCAACTCGTCAAATTAATGCCTCATCATATTTTGATTAACATCCTTTTTTCTTTTTGTCAACTATGGCATCAATACATGCTATAGCTGTGATGTTAACTATATCTCGCACTGAACTTTCGATGTCGGTGAAGTGGATAGGTTTGTTCAATCCCATTTGTATAGGGCCTATAACTTCAGTTTCACTCATGTTCTGTATGAGTTGGTAAGTTGAGTTTGCCGAGCTTAGGTTAGGGAATACTAGTGTATTGACTTGCTTACCAAGTAGTTTTGTGAATGGATATTTTTCATCGCGCAATTCGTTGTTAAGAGCGAATTTTACTTGCATTTCACCGTCAATAGCCAATTCAGGATAGTTCTTGTGCATATAAGATACAGCTTCATGTACTTTTGCCGGACTTCCTTCCTGGTCGGAACCGAAGTTGGAATATGAAAGCATTGCCATAACAGGTTCATGGTTGAAGAAACGTACTGACTTGGCAGACAGACGTGCAATATCTATCAATGTATCTGTGTCAGGATGACGGTTAATAAGTGTATCTGCAATGAAGTATGTACCCTTCTTTGAGTTAAGGATGTGCATAGTTCCGAAGTGTTTGTAGCCTTCCTGTATGCCTATTACTTCCTTGGCAACCTTGATTGTATTGCTGTATTTGGTGTAAAGACCTGTGATGAAAGCGTCTGCTTCTCCTGTCTCAACCATCATCATACCGAAGTAGTTGCGTTCGAACATCTTGTCGTTTGCTTCTGCAAAGTTGGCTCCTTCGCGTGCACGTTTTTCGCAAAGTATGCGTGCGTATCTTTCTCTTCTTTCAGCTTCGCTGTCGTGGCGGAGGTTGATGATTTCTATACCTTCAAGACTGAGGTCAAGCTCTTTTGCGAGTTTCTGTATTCTTTCTGTATTTCCTAAAAGGATAGGGTTGCAGATACCTTCTGCTTTGGCTTCTACAGCGGCTCTAAGCATGTTAGGATGGATACCTTCGGCAAATACAACTTTCTGAGGACAGCTGCGTGCTGTTTCATAAAGCTTGCGTGTAAGTTTGTTTTCCTGACCCATGAGTTCAAGAAGGTGGTTCTTGTATTCATTCCAGTCGGTTATCTCTTTACGTGCGACACC
This sequence comes from uncultured Bacteroides sp., assembly GCF_937912035.1. GTDB lineage: Bacteria > Bacteroidota > Bacteroidia > Bacteroidales > Bacteroidaceae > Phocaeicola. The sequence goes on along the minus strand of NZ_CALDPF010000036.1, from coordinate 166,153 downwards.
TGAAGCCATTGCTGCTTTGGCTACTGCCATTGATACTTCTGTGATGAGTCGTGGATCGACTGGTTTCGGGATGAAATAGTCTGGTCCGAAAGAAAGGTTGTTTACGTGATATGCTTCGTTTACAACGTCTGGAACAGGTTTCTTCGCCAGATCAGCTATGGCATGTACGGCAGCCAGTTTCATTTCTTCGTTTATGGCTTTGGCACGTGTATCCAATGCTCCACGGAAGATGTAAGGGAAACCGATTACATTATTAATTTGGTTAGGATAGTCCGAGCGTCCTGTTGACATCAAAACGTCAGGGCGGGCGCTCATGGCATCTTCATATGAAATTTCAGGAGTAGGGTTGGCAAGTGCGAATACTATAGGGCTTGGTGCCATACTTCGTACCATGTCTTGTGTGAGGACGTTCCCTTTTGAAAGACCGAGGAATACGTCTGCTCCCTTGATGGCTTCTTCCAAAGTGTGTACATCACGACGGTCTGTAGCAAAGAATTTTTTGCTTTCTGTCAGGTTAGGACGGTCGCTTGTGATTACTCCTTTACTGTCGAGCATAAGGATATTTTCCTTGCGTGCTCCAAGTGCTATATATAGTTTTGTACATGATGTAGCTGATGCGCCTGCACCGTTAACTACAATTTTGACGTCTTCTATTTTCTTTCCGGCAACTTCGAGGGCATTCAGAAGTCCTGCACTTGAGATGATGGCTGTTCCGTGCTGGTCGTCGTGCATTACCGGAATGTCAAGCTCTGCTTTAAGTCTGTTTTCGATTTCAAAACATTCAGGAGCTTTGATATCTTCAAGGTTGATACCTCCGAAAGTTGGTGCTATTGCTTTAACGGCCTCGATGAATTTTTCAGGATCCTTTTCGTTTACTTCAATGTCGAATACATCGATTCCTGCATATATCTTGAAAAGAAGTCCTTTACCTTCCATTACTGGCTTTCCGCTCATGGCACCTATATCGCCTAATCCCAATACGGCTGTTCCGTTTGAGATAACTGCTACCAGGTTACCTTTGGCTGTATAGTCGTATGCTGTTTCCTGATTTTTCTGGATTTCCAGACATGGTTCCGCTACTCCAGGTGAGTATGCCAGCGACAAGTCGCGTTGTGTCTGGTATGGTTTGGTGGGAATAACCTCTATTTTTCCCGGTTTGCCCTGTGAGTGATAAAGCAGGGCGGCTTCTTTTGTTATCTTTACCATAAGTTATTACATTTTGTTGTTATTTGTTTATTAAGATGCACAAATGTATGAATAAAAATCTAATATAAGCTTCATTTGTAATTAAAATCTCTAAATTGTTTTTTCTTTTTCTGAAATTGTTTCTTCATAAACTCTTCTTTTTTTGTCTAATAATCATATTCACTAGTACAATTTTAATATCGTCAGATTTATTGGTTATTCTTAGTTAATTGTTAATTTTAGATGGTCTGAATTTTATATCTTTGCACGTGTGTTTTTAGGAAAATAGTTGGCGAACTAAGGTATTTGAAAAAAAATATATAATAATTTTATATGAAAATGAGCGTGAAAAGTAAATTGAATTTTAGCAATGGCCGTATCGCCATAGCTATGTTGGGTGTTTCAGTTCTTACTGCTTGTGGCGGTGGTCAGGGTGGTATGAAGATGGGTGACAATGAATTTGCTGTTATGACAACGGCTTATACTTCAAGTCATCAGACAAAAACTTATCCTGCAACAATAAAGGGTCTCCAGGATATTGAAATCCGTCCACAGGTTTCAGGTTTTATCGTAAAACTGTGTGTTGACGAGGGTGCTACAGTCAAACGTGGACAGGCATTATTTCAAATAGATCCTACACAGTATAAGGCTGCATACGATCAGGCCAAGGCCGGTGTGGAAGCTGCTAAGGCTAGCCTTGAAACTGTGACTTCAACTCTTGAAAACAAGAAAATGCTTCACGAACAAAAAATCATCAGTGATTTTGAGTATCAGACAGCTATGAATAATCTGCTTTCAGCAAAAGCCAACTATTCACAGGCTGAAGCTGCATATACTGCAGCAAAACAGAACTTGGGATTCTGTACTGTTACAAGTCCGTCTGATGGCGTTATCGGAACTTTCCCATACAGGGTTGGTAGTCTGGTAAGCCCTTCAGTACAAGAACCTTTGACTACTGTTTCACAAATAGGTGACATGTACGTGTATTTCTCAATGACTGAGAAGCAATTGCTGGAAATGACAAAATCTGAACAATCACTGAAAGATCAGCTTGCTGCTATGCCTGAAGTAAAACTTCAATTGGCTGATGGTTCAATTTATGAAGCTGCAGGAAAGATTGATGCTGTAAGTGGCGTTATTGACCAGACTACAGGTTCTGTAAGTATGCGTGCGATATTCCCTAACAGTAGAAATATTTTGCGAAGCGGTGGAACTGCAAATATCATATTCCCTTATGAAATGCAGGATATTATTTTGATACCACAGTATGCAACACAGGAAATTCAAGATAAGAAATTTGTTTATGTATTGCAGCCGGACAGCACTTTGAAGCATACTGAAATTCAGATCTCAAATCTTAGCGATGGAAAGAACTATATCGTGACAGGTGGTTTGAAGGCTGGTGACCAGATTGTGGTTGAAGGTGTTCAGGTCTTGACTGACGGACAGAAGATCGTACCTATTACAACTGCTGAAAAGGAAGCAAAGTATCAGAAACATTTGCAAGACCAGCGTGACGGTAATATACAGACTGCCTTCAATTAATTGCATATCTTGGCCAGAAACAGATATATCAATCTTATTTAATGAGATTTTAAAAAGAATAAAAGAATGAAACTAGATAAATTTATTAATCGTCCGGTACTGTCAACGGTGATTTCTATCTTGATGGTTATCTTGGGTGTTATAGGTTTGGCAACTTTGCCTATTACTCAGTATCCGGATATCGCACCACCTACAGTGTCCGTAAGGGCCACTTATACAGGTGCCAGTGCTTCTGCCGTGTTGAATTCTGTTATCGCTCCTTTGGAAGAACAGATAAACGGTGTTGAAAACATGATGTATATTCAATCAAATGCCACTAATACCGGTTCTGCTGATATCAGTGTTTACTTCAAACAGGGAACTGACCCTGATATGGCGGCTGTCAATGTACAGAACCGTGTGTCAATGGCTCAAGGTTTGCTGCCTGCTGAAGTTACACAGATTGGTGTTACAACACAGAAGCGCCAGAACTCAATGTTGATGGTTTTCTCTCTTTACGATGAGACTGACGAATATAATGTAGAGTTTATTGAAAACTATGCCAACATTAATATCGTGCCTGAAATCAAGCGTGTAAACGGTGTGGGTGATGCCAATGTGTTGGGTATGGACTACTCTATGCGTATTTGGTTGAAGCCTGATATCATGGCACAATATAAACTTGTACCTTCCGATATCTCTGCTGTTCTTGCTGAACAGAACATAGAAGCTGCACCGGGACAGTTCGGTGAACGCGGAAACCAGACATTCCAATATACTATTAAGTATAAAGGACGTTTGCAGAAAGCAGAGGAATTTGAGAACATCGTTGTAAAGGCATTGCCTGACGGTGAAATATTACGTTTGGGGGATATCGCAGAGATAGAGCTTGGCCGTCTGGCTTATACATTTAATAATAGGGTTAACGGACATAAGGCTGTATCTGTCATCGTTTACCAGATGGCCGGATCAAACGCTACACAGACTATTTCTGACTTGGAAGAGGTTCTTGCCAAGGCACAGGAGTCACTCCCTACAGGATTGAAAATCAATATTGCTCAAAATGCCAACGACTTCCTTTACGCTTCAATTCATGAGGTAATCAAGACTTTGATTGAGGCATTCGTACTTGTGTTTATCGTGGTTTACGTGTTCTTGCAGGATATGCGTTCAACACTTATTCCGGCGATTGCAATTCCGGTTGCTTTGATAGCAACATTCTTCGTTTTGAAACTTATCGGATTTAGTGTCAATTTGCTTACTCTTTCTGCCATGGTGTTGGCTATTGCCATAGTGGTGGACGATGCCATAGTGGTGGTTGAAGGTGTACACGCTAAACTTGACCAGGGATATAAGTCGGCAAGAGAGGCTTCAATTGATGCCATGAGTGAACTTGGTGGAGCTATCGTGTCTATTACACTTGTCATGATGTCAGTGTTCATCCCTGTTAGTTTCATGGGTGGTACTGCCGGTACTTTCTATCGTCAGTTCGGTTTGACAATGGCTATTTCAATCGGTTTCTCAGCACTGAATGCGTTGACTCTGTCACCGGCGTTGTGTGCTTTATTCTTGAAACCTCATAAGGCTGAACATGGCGAGAAGAAAATGTCTATGATAGACCGTTTCCATACATCCTTCAATGCTGCATACGATTCTTTGTTGAGCAGTTATAAGAAGCGTGTTGTATTCTTTATACATAAGAAATGGTTCTCTATGGGACTTGTAGCTGTTTCTATAGTATTATTGGTATTCTTCATGAACACTACTCCTACAGGAATGGTGCCTACAGAAGATACAGGTACTATTATGGGTGCAGTGACACTTCCTCCTGGTACATCACAGGAACGCGCGATGGAAATCATGGATAAGGTTGATAGCCTGATTGCTGCAGAACCTGCTGTAAGTTCAAGAACTATTGTTTCCGGTTTCGGATTTATCGGTGGACAGGGTCCTTCATACGGTTCTGTGATTATCAAACTTAAAGACTGGGAAGAACGTTCCTTGATGCAAAATTCAAGTGTAGTAGTAGGAACATTGTTCATGCGTGCACAAAAAATCATTAAGGATGCACAGGTATTATTCTTTACACCGCCTATGATTCCTGGATATTCGGCTTCAAGTGATATCGAGTTGAACATGCTTGATAGAACTGGTGGTGATCTGAACAAGTTCAATGATGTAGTGCATAGCTATATGGACGCATTGAAGCAACGTCCGGAAATCAACTCTGCACAGACTACATTTAACCCAAGTTTCCCACAATACATGATGGATATTGATGCTGCTGCATGTAAGAAAGCAGGTATAAGTCCAAGGGATATTTTGGTTACTATGCAGGGATATTTCGGAGGTTTGTATGCATCAAACTTCAACAGTTTCGGTAAGATGTATCGTGTAATGATACAGGCATCTCCGGAAGCTACGAAGAATATGGAATCATTGAACCGTATAAAAATACGTAACGGAAATGAGATGGCTCCTATTACTCAGTTTGTCTCTTTGAAGAAAATATACGGACCTGACGTCATCAGCCGTTTCAACCTTTATACTTCTATTAAGGTGATGGTTGCACCTGCATCAGGTTATACTTCAGGTCAGGCACTTCAGGCTATTGCCGAGGTTGCAAAAGAAAACCTTCCTACAGGTTTCGGTTACGAACTTGGAGGTATGGCCCGTGAGGAAGCCGAAACCAGTGGTGGTACAACAGCCATTATCTTCGTTTTGTGTTTCGTCTTTGTATATTTGCTGTTGAGTGCCCAATACGAAAGTTATATATTGCCGTTGGCCGTATTGCTTTCAGTTCCTGCCGGTTTGTTGGGAAGCTTCTTGTTCGTAAACGGATTCAGTGCTTTGGGTAGCATACCTGCATTAAAGATGATAATTGGTACAATGTCAAACGACATCTATATGCAGATTGCTCTTATCATGCTTATGGGATTGTTGGCTAAGAATGCAATCCTTATCGTTGAGTTCGCCCTTGACCGCCGTAAGCAGGGTATGGGTATTGCATGGGCGGCTGTGCTTGGTGCTTCTGCCCGTCTGCGTCCTATCCTTATGACATCACTTGCAATGATTGTCGGACTTATCCCGTTGATGCTTGCAGTGGGTGTAGGTGCACATGGTAACCGTACACTTGGTGCTTCAGCCATTGGTGGTATGTTGGTAGGTATGATATTCCAGATATTCATTGTTCCGGTATTGTTCGTAATATTCCAGTGGCTTCAGGAGAAATTCAAGCCTATCGAATGGGATAGCTTGGATGAAAGCGAAGTGGAAGCTGAAATTGAACAATATTCTCATACTAAATAATTAAGACTATAATGAAGAAACAAATCATATTGACAATGTGTGCAGCTGCTGCTTTGAGCAGTTGCCACATTTATAAAGCTTACGACCGTCCTGACACTATTGATGCTTCCGGTATTTATAGAGATCCTGTTGCGGCTAATGATACATTGGTATCAGACACTACAAATATGGGTAACTTACCTTGGAAGGAAGTGTTTAAGGATGCAAAACTTCAGGCATTGATTGAAGAAGGACTTCAAAACAATGTTGATATGCAGGCAGCTGTGCTTCGTGTGAAGGAAGCTAAAGTAATGCTTACTTCTGCCCGTTTGTCTTATCTGCCTTCAATTAATCTTGCTCCTCAGGGTACAATGACTACCATTGGAGGCAGTGATATGGCAAAGGCATACCAGTTGCCTGTTGCTGCAAGCTGGGAAATAGACCTTTTCGGTAAGATACTTAATGCTAAACGTGGACAGCAGGCTGTATATTTGCAGAGTCAGTACGCCCAGCAGGCTGTTCGTTCTCAGATTATTTGTGGCATTGCAAACGTATATTATACATTGTTGATGCTTGACCGTCAGGTGGAAATCACTACAGAAACGGCCGCAATCTACAAAGAGAATGTACGCGCAATGGAGGCTATGAAGTTGGCCGGATATGTAAATGAGGCAGCTGTCACTCAGATGCGTGCTGCCAGTCATCAGGTTGAGGCTTCATTGCTTGACTTGAAACGTCAGGTTCGTGAAACTGAAAATTCATTGGCTGTACTTCTTGCAAAAGCTCCGCAGGCAATAGAACGAGGCAAACTTGCCGATCAGGTTATGCCTGAAGAATTGACAGCCGGAGTGCCATTGCAGCTGTTGGAAAACCGTCCTGATGTGAAGATTGCAGAAATGACACTTGCAAGTGCATATTATACAACAAATCAGGCTCGTTCGGCTTTCTATCCTAGCATTACTATTGGTGGTACTGCAGGATGGACTAATGGCTCCGGAGTAACTGTTTCCAATCCGGGACAGTTTATGTTCCAGGCTTTGGCTTCTTTGACACAGCCTATATTCAATCACGGTAAACTGGTGGCAAACCTGAAAGTTTCTAAAGCTGAAGAGGAGATAGCCCGCATGAACTATCAGCAGACTATCCTTGAAGCAGGTCAGGAAGTCAGCAATGCTCTGTGTCTGTATGAGACAGTTGACAAGAAGCTGATAGAAGATCGTGGTAGAGTAGAGCAGCTTGAAAAAGCCGTGACATATACAAAAGCTTTGTTCCAAAGTGCTGAGGCTACATATCTTGAGATTCTTACAGCACAGCAGAACCTATTGAGTGCGGAATTGACAGAAGTTTCTGATAATTTCCAGCGTATTCAGGCTGTTATAAACCTGTATAGCGCACTTGGTGGCGGACGTGAATAATTAACCTTAAAAACAATAAACACATGATTAGTCCTTTAGCTTATGTTGATCCTTCTGCAAAGTTGGGCAACAATGTAACAGTGCATCCGTTTGCCTATATCGACAAGAATGTCGAGATAGGTGACAACAATGTGATAATGCCATATGCCAGTCTTATGAGTGGGACACGTATGGGTAATGGAAATACCGTATATCAAGGAGCAGTGATAGCTGCCGTACCGCAGGATTTTTCTTATAAAGGTGAAGAAACCTTTGTGAGAATTGGTGATAATAATGTGATCCGTGAAAATGCTGTTATCACACGAGGAACTTATTCAACTCATGATACCATAGTGGGTGACGGTAATTTCATCATGCAAGGAGTCCGTATTTCACATGATGTAGAGGTAGGAAACGGATGTATCATCGGAAATGGTTCTCAAATTTCCGGTAACTGTAAGGTCTATGATCATGCAATACTTACTTCCAATGTTCTGATGCAGGGTAATACCCGTTTGGGCAGTTATTCTATAGTACAAGGCGGATGCCGTTTCATAAAAGACATACCACCTTTTATAGTTGCCGCACATGAACCTATAGCATTCTATAGCATCAATACTCATGTGTTGGAGCATGAAGGCTTTCCTGAAACACAGATCAAGCACATTGCACAGGCTTACAGAATTCTTTACAAGGCAAATACATCACAAAATGATGCCTTGATCAGAATAAAGGAGCAGGTGCCGGGCAGTGAGTATATTGATATGATAATAGACTTTGTAGCATCATCAAAGCTTGGTATTATTCATTAATTTAAATATTTGGTATATGCCGGTACTGCTATAATGTATGTACCGGCATTTTTTTGTATATGGATATAAAATAAAGATGTATATTTGCAGCGTTTTTAATAGTATATATTTTGTTCTACAAAATAACGTTTTTGTATTTTCATGAAGAATAGACTGCACTATACATTTCTAATAGCTTTGTTCGTGATGCTGGGGTTGATGTCTCTGCATTATTTACCCGAAATAAATTTATGCGGTAAAACATTTAGAAAAGTTGATTTATTGTCAGATATACGTTGCGACATACATGTTGCCGATACTTTAAATCTTGATTCTCTTTTTGCAGAGCCGGTTGTAAAACCACCGTTTGTTGACTCTTGCAAGGCAGGAATAGAGTGTATAGAAGACTATTCAGATTCAACAGAATATGGCATGTCTCACTTTTACGAAGCGTTGTCGGATATTGAAAACAGGCAGTCTCCTGTAAGGATTGCATATTTTGGCGATTCATTTATCGAGGGAGATATTCTTACGGCAGACTTACGAAATCTTTTGCAGACGGAATTTGGAGGAAAAGGGGTAGGCTACGTAAGTATAACGTCCAAATTCCCTGGTTTCCGACCGACTGTAAGACATAGTTTCTCAGGATGGGCTTCGCACAATGTAACAGATTCAGTTGGTTTTATCCGTAACAGGCAGGGTATTGCAAATAGTTATTTTAATGCAACAGAAGGAGCATATACCAGTTTGGAAGCCACTTCAAAATATGCTTCTTGTCTTGACGGTTGCACAGCTTCATCTATATTTTACCTAACGGACGATTCATTGTATATTTCGGCAGAGATAAATGGCAGCAGTGAACAGAAATTCCGTGTAAAAGGAGATAGCACATTGCAGTGTCTTACCGTGAATGGTAATATAAAGAAAGTGAAGTGGAATATTGAGAAATCGTCTCAGGATGCATTGTTCTATGCTGTAACAATGGACAGTAACAACGGTATAATACTTGATAATTTCAGTACTCGTGGAAGTAGCGGACAGCAGCTGTTGGGAATACCTTCATTTCTCCTGAAGAAGTACAACAAACTGCGTAAATATGATCTGATTGTTTTGCAGTATGGTCTGAATGTAGCTTTCGAAGGAGGTTTGGATTACGGATATTATAAGGAAGGAATGAAGTCTGTTATTCAGCATTTCAAGAAAGCATTCCCAGATGCCTCCATTCTTATAGTAGGTATAGGTGACAGAGAAACCAAGGATGAAAACGGAAATCTCAGAACCATGCCCGCTGTTAAGGGACTCATAAGAAGCCAGCAAATGCTAGCGGCAGAAACAAATGTTGCTTTCTGGAACCTTTATAATGCAATGGGTGGGGAAGGAAGTATGTCAAAGATGGTAAATTCTAATCCGGCTATGGCCAATTATGATTATACACATATAAATTTCCGTGGAGGAAAACACATTGCAGGGTTACTTTTTGACGCAATAATGTATGGAAAGGAGCAATATGAAAAAAGAAAATCATACGAGATGCAGTAAAACAGTTGGATACAAATGCATCATTATCATGTTGTCGGTCTTTCTGCAGACAATTGCGGGAATGTATGCACAAGATGTTGTGCCTGAAAAGGCAAAGAGGGATTATAATTCCGGTCCTGTATATTCAAGTTCGGCCATGGAACATCTTATGAGATTTATTTCTGTTGAAAGTCCTATGCCTACATCGTTCAAAGATACAATGGAGAATGTGATAATTGATCCTGAAAGGACGCTTGATGTATTCTGGGAAAAATTGTCAACGATGGAACGTCCTGTGCGTATTGTTCATATAGGCGATTCGCATGTAAGGGGGCATATATTCCCTTATAAAATGAGAAAATTGCTGGAAGAGGATTTTGGAGCAGATGCAGTACTTGATTATAATGTATCTTATCATACCACAGGTATAGCATCCGAGACAGGCAGGTCTGGAATCGTATATCATATATTGGGAGTGAACGGAGCTACCTGTGAATCTTTCAACAAACCGGAAAGAATAGATGAAATCACGTCATTAAATCCGGATCTGATAATAATGTCATTCGGAACTAATGAGGCGCATGGCAGGAATTACAGGTCAGATCAGCATCGTGTTCAGATGATGAATCTGATAAGTGAGCTGAAGAAAGGTTGTATAAATGCAGGATTTCTAATAACCACACCGCCAGGTGCATATGTAAAAGTCGGAAGGAGAAACAGGATTATAAATGTACGTACACCGTTAGTGGTCAGGACAGAAAAAGATTTTGCGACCGAAAACAAAATTGCTGTCTGGGACCTTTACGACGTGGTTGGAGGTGAAAAGTTTGCTTGCAAGAACTGGACCGCAGCAGGTATGTACCAAAGAGACAAAATACATTTCACGCGCGAAGGATACGCGCTTCAGGGATTATTATTACACGAAGCATTCATTAAAGCATACAATGATTATGTGGCTACAAAAGTTTATTGATATTTTTGAGAATTTCGGATTTGATTACCATAAAATATTGGATGTATTGACATACAATCCGCAGCAGCCGTTGATATTCAGCAGTGGCTTGTTTGTCTTTCTGTTTTTGGCGTTCAGTTTAGTATATGTGTTGCTTCGTAACCATACCACAGCCAGGCTACTGTTTGTTTCAGCCTTTTCATACTATTTCTATTACAAGAGCAGCGGCTTTTATTTCTTTTTGCTGGGTATTGTGACTGTTACCGACTTTATTCTTGCCAGAATAATGGAGAATACCGCAGAAAAGGCTAAGCGCAGACTATTGGTAATTATAAGCTTATGTGTCAATCTTGGGCTTTTGTGCTATTTCAAATACACCAATTTCTTTTATGAAATGTTTGCCCCGTTATTCGGAGGAAATTTTGAACCTTTGGACATATTCTTGCCTGTAGGAATTTCATTTTTTACTTTTCAGTCGTTAAGTTACACCATCGATGTGTATCGTGGCGACCTGAAACCTCTACGTAATTTGCTTGATTACATATTCTATGTATCTTTCTTCCCACAACTGGTGGCAGGTCCGATTGTCCGTGCACGTGATTTTATTCCACAGATACGTCAGCCGCTTTTCGTGAGCAATGAGATGTTTGGTCAAGGAGTATTTTTTATAGTTAGCGGTTTATTCAAGAAAGCTGTAATATCCGACTATATAAGCGTAAATTTTGTAGAACGTATATTCGAAAATCCGGGCTTGTATTCCGGTATTGAAAACCTGTTCGGTATATACGGTTATGCATTGCAGATTTATTGCGATTTTTCCGGGTATAGTGACATGGCAATAGGTTTGGCATTGCTGCTTGGTTTCCGTTTCCCTATGAACTTTAATTCGCCCTACAAATCGGATAGCGTTACAGAATTCTGGCATAGATGGCATATATCACTGTCCACATGGCTCAGGGACTATCTGTATATATCATTGGGAGGTAACCGTAAAGGGAAAATACGTACATATATAAATCTCATATTGACAATGCTCCTTGGCGGATTATGGCATGGCGCATCATGGAATTTCGTTGTTTGGGGTGGTCTTCATGGTGTGGCTTTGGCGGTACATAAATTTATACGCAGTATATTGGGAAGAGAGAAAAATTATCAAAGCAGTGGAATAAAGAAGTTCTTTGCTGTAATCATAACCTTCCATTTTGTATGTTTCTGCTGGATATTTTTCCGGAATACCACTTTCGATGGCTCTGTGACAATGATAAAACAGATATTCTCGTCTTTCCATCCTGAATTGTTCGGACAGCTCGTATCCGGCTATTGGAAGGTGTTCTTGCTTATGGCTTTGGGATTTGTTCTGCACTGGTGTCCGGACAGGTGGCAGAATACATGTTCAAATACTGTAACCAGGATACCTTTGATAATGCAGGCACTCCTGATTATCATAGTCATATTTATAGTAATACAGATAAAGAGCAGCGATATACAACCATTTATATATTTCCAGTTCTGATATAAAAACAGCGGTGCAAAATTTATATGAACCTTGCACCGCTTTATGTTTTCATGAAAACATTTATTTGTTTTTATACATGTTTTCGTAATAGTTCTGATAATCTCCGCTTGTTACGTTTTTCACCCATTCCTGATTGTTCAGATACCATTCTATGGTTTTTACTATGCCGTCTTCGAATTTTGTTTCCGGCATCCAACCCAATTCTTCAGATATTTTTGTCGGGTCTATAGCATAACGTTGGTCGTGTCCCAATCTGTCTTTTACGTAAGAAATCAGCGAATCATTAATCCAGTCTATAGATATTTCACCATTTTCATTGAGTTCCTTTTTCTTTAGTATTTTTCTCAATTCAGGTTTTTCCGACATCATGTCGTGAATAGTGCTTATTGTCAGCTTTACTATATCTATATTCTTTTTTTCGTTATGTCCGCCTACATTGTAGACTTCGCCACATCTGCCTTTGTTTACTACCAGATCAATAGCTTTACAATGGTCTTCCACATAAAGCCAGTCTCTCACATTCGATCCGTCACCATATACAGGGAGTCTTTTACCTTCAAGAATATTCTTTATTATCAATGGTATAAGTTTCTCTGGGAAATGATAAGGACCGTAATTGTTTGAACATCTTGTAATGGTTACAGGCATTTTATATGTGTCATGATAAGCCATTACTATCATATCCGCACTGGCTTTTGATGCACTGTAAGGACTGTGTGGGCATAATGGTGTTACTTCTGTGAAATAACCTTCGGCACCAAGCGAACCATAAACTTCATCTGTAGAAACCTGATGGAACCTCACATCTTTTCTCCATGTCGGATAACCAGTTTCATCTTTTCCTGTTACCCATGCCCTTCTTGCTGCATCCATCAAATTTTGCGTTCCCAAAATATTTGTTTGTAGAAACAGTTGTGGATCTTCTATGCTACGGTCAACGTGACTTTCTGCAGCGAAATTGACTATACAATCGAATTTATAATCTGCAAACAGACGTTCTACCAGTTCACTGTCGCATATATTTCCTTTGACGAAGAAGCAACGTTCATTGTCTATGTCGTTTGCTATGGTTGCAAGATTACCAGCATAAGTCAACGCATCTAATATTACTACCTTAATATCATCATGTTTCTTCAGAATGTATTTGATGTAATTCGAACCAATGAAGCCTGCCGCTCCTGTGACTAAATACGTTTTCATAAAAAGTGTTTATAATTCGAATGCAAATTTGGGAAAGATTTCTTTAACAGACAAATATTTTCTCAATTAATCTTTCAGCTCTATAACTTCCAAATCTGAAAATTTACAATTGTCTACATTAAATCTTACAAGTGTTCTTACTGTATGAAAACCATAATTTCCGGCAGCACCAGGATTAATATGTAATAATCCGAAATCTTTGTCATATTTTACTTTCAGTATATGTGAATGTCCGCTTATAAACAGATTTGGAGTATCTGAGCTTATTATATTTTTTATTTGTGGATTATATTTTCCTGGATATCCTCCAATGTGTTTTATAAGTACATCAGTACCTTCAATTTCGAACCTGTTTATTTCCGGTAATATTTTACGTAAATCCTGTCCGTCAATGTTTCCATATACTCCTCTGAAAGGTTTGAACTCCATAAATCTGTCAATAATCTCTTTCGAGCCGATGTCGCCTGCGTGCCATATTTCGTCGCATTCGTCAAAGTATTTCAGATATCTGTCGTCCCAATATCCATGAGTGTCAGATAATAGCCCGATTCTTTTCATCGTTTTTGAGCGTTATTTCAGTATGGATGCTATCTTTTGTGGTATTTCAGGGTTTGGCAAATCTTTTTTCTGTATAAGCAAATATGCAAAATTATCAGCCAGAATTTCTTCCGGATTTATTATATACTTTGTGTTCCTGCCTATCATATCATAGAAATCTTCTGCCTCTTCTATACCGTAAATTACTGTCTTACCATCATTCTGTATAGGGATAAGATCATCGTTCAACGGTATCAGTCCTACGCTTAGATAGTCTGACAGCGTTTTTTCCGGCGAGAATGGTATTTGTGAATAAATAATCATCGAACATTTCTGTTTCTTTCCGTTTATTGTAAATTCGGCATAGCTATCATACAGTTCGATATCAGGATTGGAAATTCTTTTTTCTATAATATCAATAGGGAAGAAAAGCTCTCTGTCGGCTACATTAAAACCAATTACGGAGTAAACAGATTTTTTGAAAACCTTGTCACTTCTTGTTAAAAGATGAAATATTTCATGTGCCAGAAGATATTCAAGTTCCTCATTGGTAGATTCATTTATATATTTTTCTCCAAGTGCTATCCAATTTTTTCTGGTATATGCTGCCACATTCATTTCTTCTTTCATGGAAGTCTTTACTAGTATTACTTCCTGTGGGTACTTTATTTTAAGCTTTTGTTTGTCTATCTTTGTTTGAAGTGATTTGAATGCAGCGGTAATTTTCTTTTTTTCGTCTTCACTCCAGTTTAGGGTTTCATTCATTGCGAGTCTGAGTAATTCCGATTTTCTTCCGTCTTGTTTGCCAAGTCGTAAATCAATATCGAAACTGTTCAGTTTGTTTGTGAAATTATCAATGTCGGTAATCAGCATTTGAGCTTCTGCTCTTGTTGCAAAACGGTATGATATTTTTTTCTGTCCCACAGCTGTAAGTGAAACACAACATAATATTGCAAATAAAATCCAGTGCGATATTTTCATAATTCTTATTTTTTTATGGTTTTATGTGTTTAAAATTAAATACTCACAGCGTAAAATTAAACAAAAAAAAGCCATTCACGTCTATGTAGATATATCTTTTACGTTTTTTTTGTATTGATAAGTAAAAGATATTCGGTTCGTGAATGGCCTCTCGTGTGATTATAGCTTTTTATTCTTTGTCTTTCAGAGCTGCAAATATCTGTGCCTCCAGTTCTTCTGCCAGTTCAGGATTGTCTTGTATGCAGATCTTTGCCGCATCGCGTCCTTGTCCGAGCTTGGTGTCATTGTAACTGTACCATGAGCCACTTTTCTTGATTATACCGAGTTCTGCTCCCAAGTCTATTATCTCTCCACTTTTAGAGATACCTTCGCCGAACATAATATCGAATTCTGCTTTGCGGAAAGGAGGGGCTACTTTGTTCTTCACAACTTTCACTCTAACCTGGTTACCGATTATTTCTTCACCGTCTTTCAGCTGAGTGGCACGGCGGATGTCAAGTCTTACTGAGGCATAGAACTTGAGGGCATTACCACCGGTAGTAGTTTCAGGATTACCGAACATCACACCAATCTTTTCGCGCAACTGGTTGATAAAGATACAAGTAGTATTTGTCTTGTTGATAGTTGATGTAAGTTTTCTAAGTGCCTGCGACATAAGTCTTGCCTGAAGTCCCACACGGTTATCGCCCATATCGCCTTCTATTTCAGCTTTAGGGGTAAGTGCCGCTACAGAGTCAATAACGATGATGTCGATAGCCGATGAACGTATCAGCTGGTCTGCTATTTCGAGAGCCTGCTCACCGTTGTCCGGTTGCGAGATAAGCAGATTGTCTATGTCTACACCAAGTTTTGCTGCATAGAAACGGTCGAAAGCATGTTCAGCATCGATGAAAGCAGCTATACCGCCAGCCTTCTGTGCTTCTGCAATGGCGTGTATTGCCAGAGTGGTCTTACCTGATGATTCAGGACCGTAGATTTCTATGATACGTCCTTTAGGATAACCGCCTACACCAAGTGCGGCATTAAGTCCTATAGAACCGCTAGGAATTACTTCAACTTCTTCCACATGGTCATCACCCATTTTCATGATTGAACCTTTTCCGAAGTTCTTTTCTATCTTGTCCATGGCAGCCTGCAGCGCCTTCAGTTTTTCCGAGTTATTAGGCTTTGAAGGGCTGTCTATGCCACCTTCAAATTCCAGTTCGTCTTTCTTTGCCATATATGATTGAGTTTATATGTTGTTATTATTTTAAAATCTGTGCTGCGTGGTCTTTTGTCTTCACCTCTTTAGGAGAAATGATTCTTTCTATCACCCCTTCTTCGTTGATGATGAAGGTAGTACGGAAAGTTCCCATATATTTTCTTCCGTACATACTCTTTTCACCCCAAACACCGAATTCCTGAACCAGTTTCTGTTCCGTATCGGCAATGATGGTGAATGGCAGACTGTTCTTTTCAATGAATTTTTGGTGCGATTTGGCATCCTGTATGCTTGCACCTATAATTTCGTATCCTGCATTTAGCAGAGCCTCGTAGTTGTCTCGCAGATTGCATGCCTGTGCAGTACATCCGCTGGTCATGTCTTTTGGATAGAAGTAAAGTACTACTTTCTTTCCTTTGTAATTGCTCAGGCGTATTTCTTCGCCTTTTTCATTCAGTCCCAAAAAGTCGGGTGCCTTGTCTCCTACATTCATGGTATATATAAAGATAATTAAAGTCCGCTCCGGAATAAGTCATACTGAGGATACATATTCCGAAGCGGACTTTTTATGTTATTGTATTAAAGTTCCAAATCTCCGTCGAACACTTCATGCCATGGCAATCCGTACATGTTCAATGCTTCCATGAATGGATCCGGATCGAATTCTTCCACATTCCATACTCCCGGACGTTTCCATAATCCTTTCAGGAACATCATGGCACCGATCATTGCCGGAACACCTGTAGTGTAGCTTACTCCCTGCATACCTGTTTCCTTGTAAGCAGCCTGGTGAGAACAGTTGTTGTAAACGTAGTATGTACGTTCCTTTCCGTCTTTCACACCGCGGATACGGCAACCGATAGAAGTTTCACCTTCGTAGTTTTCGCCAAGATCCTGTGGGTTAGGCAATACGGCTTTCAGGAACTGCAATGGAACGATTTCCATTCCGTTGTAGTTGATAGGCTCGATACTTGCCATACCGATGTTCTGTATCACTCTCAGGTGAGTGAGGTATTCCTGACCGAATGTCATCCAGAAGCGTGCACGCTTGATGGTAGGGAAGTTCTTTACGAGCGATTCGAGCTCTTCGTGGTAAAGCAAGTATGAATCGCGCGGACCGATGTTTGGATAAGTCAGATCCTTGTGGAATTCCAGAGGTTTTGTAGTTACCCATTTTCCGTCTTCCCAGTAACGTCCGTTCTGAGTGATTTCGCGGATATTTATTTCAGGGTTGAAGTTTGTTGCAAATGCCTTGTGGTGATTTCCTGCATTACAGTCAACGATGTCGAGGTAATGCATTTCGTCGAAGTGGTGTTTAGCTGCATATGCAGTATATACACCGCTCACTCCCGGGTCGAATCCGCATCCGAGGATGGCAGTCAGACCTGCATCTTCGAAACGTTTCTTGTAACCCCACTGCCAGCTGTATTCGAAATGAGCTTCGTCTTTTGGCTCATAGTTGGCTGTATCAAGATAGTTCACTCCTGCCTGCAAGCAAGCTTCCATGATAGTCAAATCCTGATAAGGAAGAGCTACGTTAATAACGATTTCGGGTTTAAAACTGTTGAATAAAGCCACCAGTTCGGCCACATTGTCTGCATCTACCTTAGCGGTTTTGATGTTTGGGTTGCCGATTGCCTTTACAATCGCGTCACATTTTGACTGGGTGCGGCTAGCAATCATCACTTCTGTGAAAACTTCAGGATGCTGAGCCACCTTGTGTGCAACAACGGTACCTACACCGCCTGCACCGATAATCAATACTTTACTCATTTAATATATTAATGTGAAATTTTAATTCCCGGTAAACGTTACCGTTCAATATGCAAAGATAAGACTTTTTTCAAAATTGCATGCAGTATTGTTCAAATATCATTATTTTTATATTAGAATAGAAAAAACAATAACATTGTTTGTTACTTTTGTGTGAACAATGGATTATTGTTTTTGTTATAGTATTTGAAATATAAAAAACAGGAAAAAGGTATGAAGAAAATGTTAATCAGTGCAGCAGCCTTTGCTGCGGTTGTTTTGTCATCTTGTGGAACAACAGGCAAATCAGTAGATATTTCGGGCGAGTGGAATGTTGTATCTGTAAAGGGTGAACAGGTAGAAGGCAATCCTTACATAGGTTTTGATCTTGCAGAAGGACGTATATACGGAAATGCCGGATGTAACAGAATAATGGGTGGAGTAGAGGTTGACTCTGTCAATCCGGGCAAAATAGGATTTACCGGAGTAGGTGCAACACGTATGATGTGTCCTGATATGGAAACAGAACAGAAAGTTCTTGAGGCATTGAACGAGGTTGCCGGATATCAGGCTTCGTCTGCCGGAGTAGAGCTTACTGACAAGGACGGCAATGTCTTGATGTCGCTCGAAAAGAAAGAGGCTCCTGCTGTATCGGTAAATGACATCAATGGCAAATGGAATATAACAAAGGTGGAAGGTGCTGCTGTGGAGGTTGCTGACAAGACTCCTTTCATCTCATTCAATGTGGTAGAGAACGCTGTCCATGGAAACGGTGGATGCAACATCATCAACGGTTCATTCTCTCAGGAAGAGGGCAATCCTTCTTCTCTTAAATTCGGTCAGATGATAAGCACTATGATGGCAGGTCCGGGTATGGAGACAGAACGTAAGGTTCTTACAGCTATGAATAAAGTAGCTTCATTCGTAGTGAACGAAGACGGAACTTTGTCGCTTATGGATGCCGGTAATAATGAAGTTCTTCTCTTGGTTAAGAACGACGGCGAAACTGTGTCTGAATAAGGTTTGATACGTTTAAAAAAAATGAACCGTCATTCGATTTAAAATGAACTGTCATTTCAAATCGAATGACGGTTCATTTTTATCCCTTGTTTCTTTTCTTATATTGTGAAGGCGTTTCTCCTGTAATTTTGAAAAAAGTTTTCGAGAAATGGTACTGATCGTAAAAGCCAAGTTCATTGGCGATTTCCTTTATTTTCATATTGGAGAAATCAAGCAACTGGCATGCCTTCTGGATTTTCAGCTGGTTGAAATAATTCAACGGGCTGTGTCCCGTTTTTTTCAGGAAAATCTGTCCGAAATGTGATGCTGAATAATTTACATTGTTTGCAATGTCTTCAAGCGACAGTTTTTTCTCTAAATTACTTCTCATAAAGTTTATGGCATCCTGAATGATATCTCCTTTTTTTGATTTGTTGACCTCTCTATATTGAGAAATAAACCTGAATGACGCTATAAAATGCCATAAGCATAAAGTGACGTATTCAAGGTTTTCGGAGCTGTATCCCATTTCCAGATTACGATATATTTCCTCGAACATGAGCAGACGGTCTTTGAATCTGGCTTCTGGTGCTTCATCGATTCTTATCACCATATTATATATAGATTTGAACAGGTGGCTTTTTTCTCCGGCGAAATGAAGCCAGTAAATACTCCATGGCTCTTTTTCTGAAGCACCATACGAATGTGGAGTACCGGCTTCGATAATAAAAAATTCTCCTTTTTTTAATTCGAATTTTGTTCCTTTAATGCTTATCCAACCTTTACCCTCTGTGCAATATATGAGTATGTGTTGTTCAGCTCCTTCTTTACGAATACGATAATGTCCATTAGCTTTGGGGTAAAAACCAATATCAGTAATATACAATAATGAAGTGAGTTCATTGCTGCTTAGTATGTCTTTGATTGTTTGCGGAACCACAATTGCCATTTGCCCGTCAAAACCGTCTTTTTTGCGTTCCATGTAGCATTATATTTTATGTTTTATGCAAATGTAATTAAAACTTTTTGTTTAGAGTTATTTTACATCAAATAAGATATTAAATACATTTTGCATGATAAGCTTTTTCTGTTATTTTGCATCTAGAAAAATAATAAACAATAATATACAATGAAAAATACGTTTTTAGCTTCTATAATTCTTTTACAGTTGGCATCGTGCAATAATCCTGTAGAACAGTTGAATCTTTCCGGCGAATGGACTGTCAGACTTGACAGTACTGACACTGGTATCAGTGAATCTTGGTCAGGAAAACTGTTTGATAACAAAATTATGCTTCCAGGGACAACGGATGCCGCTAAACTTGGTGTAAAAAGTACCTTGACTCCTGAATTGGCAAAACCTCAGCTTCTGCATCTCACCAGGGCATACAGTTATATTGGTCCGGTATGGTATTCGAAAGAGATACAAGTTCCGTCAGACTGGGTTGGAAAAGATTATATTTTACATTTGGAAAGAGTTTTGTGGGACACACAGGTATGGATAGACGGACAGAAGGTTGAAGGACACGAAGAGAGCCTTACTACACCTCATGAGTATAATCTTACATCATATCTAAAAAGTGGTAAAAGGCATATTTTGACAGTTATAGTTGATAACAGAAAGCGTTACGATATATCCGTTAATGAGTTGGCGCATGCTTATACTGATGCAACTCAAGTGAAATGGAATGGTATCTTAGGTGATATGTATATTGAGGCGGTAGATAAGGTGAGGATAGATAATGTGCAACTTTATCCGGACGCAAAGGCTTCTAAAGTAAAAGCTGTTGTTACAGTAATCAATACATTAGACAATACAGAGAATCTTTCACTCAAGATGGATGTACAGGGGAAATCTGATGGAGAGAAATATGTATCGGAAGAGAAAAATATCACGGTAGAATCTGGAATTTCCAAAGTAGAAGTTGAATATAGTCTTGGTCAGGATGCTCCGTTATGGAATGAATTTAATCCGTATTTATATACAGCTACAGTTGGGATTAAAGGTAAAACGATTGATTCAGAAAAGACAGAGACATTCGGACTGCGTCATTTGGTAAATGAGGGAAACAAACTAATGTTGAATGGCAATCCGATGTTCTTGAGAGGTACTTTGGAATGTTGTATATTTCCGCTTACAGGAACTCCTCCAACAGACGAGGAGTCATGGAGAAAACTTTATTCATCTGCACGTGAATACGGAATGAACCATTTACGTTTTCATTCATGGTGTCCTCCAGAGGCTGCATTTAATGTTGCCGACGAGATGGGGTTCTATATTCAGATTGAGCTTCCAGTATGGAGTGTAACATTAGGAAAAGACCAGTCTACTATAGATTTTCTTCGTGCTGAGGCTAAAAGGATAAGTAAGGAATATGGCAATCATCCTTCTTTCTGTTTTTGGGCTTTGGGTAATGAGTTGCAGTATGATTTCAATGTCATGGGTTGTATGTTAAAAGAAATGAAGAATACCGATTCAAGGCATTTGTACACTACTACATCATTTACATTTGAAAAAGGCCATGGCGTTTGGCCGGAAGAGAATGATGATTTCTTTGTCACTCAGTGGACTAAGAAAGGTTGGGTGCGCGGTCAAGGTGTGTTTAATACAGAAATACCTTCGTTTGATAAAGATTTCAGAAGTGCTATTGAAGGTATGAGTGTACCATTGGTGACTCATGAAGTAGGTCAATATTCTGTATATCCTGATATAAACGAAATTTCTAAATATACAGGAACACTTATACCGCTTAATTTCATGGCTGTTAAAGCTGATTTGGAGAAAAAAGGTCTTGTAAACAAGGCTCATGATTATCTGATGGCTTCAGGTAAACTTGCGTCTATATTATATAAAGAAGAGATAGAACGTGCCTTGAAGACTCCTGGTAATAGTGGTTTCCAGTTGCTTGACCTACATGACTTTCCCGGACAGGGTACAGCTTTGGTAGGATTGCTTAACGCATTTTGGGAAAGTAAAGGTGTTATAACCGGTAAAGAATTCCGTGAGTTCTGTTCTCCTGTTGTTCCGTTGCTTCGCTTTCCTAAAGCAGTATATACTAATAATGAGATATTTTCGGCAGATATCGAACTGTGTAACTATAGTGCTGAAGATTTGAAAAACAGTGTTTTGGAATGGAAAGTAACATCAGGTAGTAAAGTAATTGGTCAGGGAGATACTACTGTTGAAAAACTTATAATTGGTCACAATGGTGGTATAGACAGAATAGAATTTCCTCTTGATAAGATAGAGAAAGCTTCACAGCTTGAAGTATGTGTTTCGCTTCAAGGAACAGAGTACCGTAACCACTGGAATATATGGGTATATCCTTCTGAAATAACTCCGAAGTGGGGAAGTGTGAAATATACCAGAAATTATACGGAAGCAATGAAATTACTTCAGGATGGTGAGAAAGTGTTGTTCAATCCTGACTGGCGTACTCTTAGCGGGATAGAAGGAAAGTTTGTTCCTGTATTTTGGAGCCCTGTACATTTTCCTAATCAGGCAAGTACCATGGGGGTATTGTGTGATCCGGAACATCCGGCATTAGATGATTTCCCTACCGAAATGCATACCGACTGGCAGTGGTGGGATTTAAATATCAACTCTACAACTTTGGTTGTCGACAGTTTGCAGGGAGGAAAACCGGTAGTGGAAATGGTGGACAATTTTGTCAATAACCGTCGTCTGGCTTCTTTGTATGAAGGAAGTATTGGAAAAGGAAAACTTATGCTTGCTACTTTTGATTTGGAAAAATCTCTTGACAAACGTCCAGTTGCAAAACAGATGTTGTGTTCTATACTTGATTATATGAACAGCGAAGAATTTAATCCTTCTCAGATGACTGGTATTGAAAAAATAAAGAATGTTTTCGGTACAGCTAATAATAAAAAACAGTCTGCCAGTGGAATTTATTGATAAAAAATATTAACAAATAAAAATATATACCATGAAAACTTACAATAAACTTTTCATTTATTTTATATGCCTTGTTTCGGCTATGGGAGGTCTACTCTTTGGTTACGACTGGGTAGTGATTGGTGGTGCAAAACCATTCTATGAAGTATACTTTGATATAGTAGGTAATGAAGGGATGCAGGCTTTGGCAATGAGTATAGCATTGTTAGGTTGCCTTCTTGGGGCCACTATGGCTGGATTCCTAGCCGACAGATATGGAAGAAAGAAGCTGTTAATCTTTTCGGCTTTTGTTTTCTTTGTTTCGTCGTGGGCTACCGGAGTAGCAACATCTATTCCTACATTTATATTGGCGCGTTTGGTAGGAGGTATGGCTATAGGGCTAGCGGCCGATTTGTCACCCATGTATATTGCAGAAGTTGCACCAACACATATTAGAGGTAAATTGGTAACACTCAATCAGCTCACTATAGTGCTCGGTATTTTGGGTGCACAGATTGTAAATATGTTGATAGCCGATCCTGTTGCCGCTGATGCTACACCTGCTGATATACTTAATTCATGGAACGGACAGACTGGGTGGAGATGGATGTTTTGGGCAGTATGTGTTCCTTCCGGCTTGTTCTTTCTGTTGTCAATGTTCATCCCAGAGAGTCCACGTTGGCTTGCAAGTGTCAAGCGTTATGACCATGCCCGCAAGGTTCTGACATCAATAGGCGGACAGGAATATGCTGATGAAGAGATAGAAAGTTATTCTAAAGCAGGTACTTCATCACATTCAGAAAAAGGGGCATTGTCTCTTCTGTTTTCATCTAAGATGCGTAATGTTTTGGTAATAGGTATTGTAGTGGCAATGTTCCAACAGTGGAGCGGTACGAACGTAATATTCAATTACGCTCAGGAAATATTCCAAGCTGCTGGCTATGGAATATCAGATGTTCTTATGAATATTGTAGTGACAGGTATTGCAAATCTGGTATTTACGTTTGTTGCAATTTACACTGTTGACCGTTTGGGACGTAAGACACTTATGATGATTGGTTCTATAGGATTGGCTGGTATATATACACTTTTAGGATTAAGTTACTTCTTTGAGTTTAAGGGATTTATAATGATTGTATTTGTAGTCCTTGCCATAGGTTTCTATGCCATGTCATTGGGCCCTGTTACTTGGGTTCTTCTTTCTGAAATATTTCCTAATAAAGTACGTGGGGTTGCTATGGCCGTATGTACTGCTGCATTATGGATAGCATCATTCCTTCTTACTTATACATTCCCGTTCCTGAATTCAGGTCTTGGAACTGGTGGTACATTTATGTTATACGCAATAATTTGTTTCTTGGGATTTGTGTTTGTTCTTCGTCGTATACCTGAAACAAAAGGAAAATCTTTGGAGGAACTTGAAAAGGAATTGGTGAGATAATATAGAGATTAGTTATATCAGGTGTAAATTATACATGTTTTTAGTATATACAATGCTTGGTTTACTTTGAGTATTGAGAATAACTTTCCTTAAGTTATTAAAGTTGAAACTAAATAAACGAGAAAATTTACATCTTTTTGAACTTTTAATCCATTTTGCAGTAGTGCAATAATTACGATTTTTGCAGTGTAATAATTAAAGAATAAATAAAAAATATTATACTTTACCTTTATGGAAAAAATAACAGAATACCTTATTCAAAGTACGGTAAATACTTCTGAAGTTAGAGCTTGGGAAGAAACTGTAATGTTGCCTACATACGGTATTGGCAAAGAAGAGAAAAATCCTATTTTTCTGGAAAAACGTGTTTATCAGGGTAGTTCAGGTTCGGTGTATCCATACCCTGTAGTTGAAAAGATTGAAGACGAAAAGCATGACCGTCCTTGGAGAGCTTTCTTTATAGAGAATGAATACATCAAACTGATGATTCTGCCGGAATTGGGTGGACGTATTCAGATGGCTTATGACAAGGTAAAAAAACGTCATTTTGTATATTATAACCAGGTTATCAAACCTGCATTGGTAGGTTTGACTGGTCCATGGATTTCTGGAGGTATTGAATTCAACTGGCCACAGCATCACCGTCCTAGTACATATCTTCCAACTGACTGTATGATAGAAGAATTCCCGGACGGAAGTAAGACTATCTGGTGTAGTGAAGTGGAACGTATGTTCCGTACTAAAGGAATGGCAGGGTTTACTCTTTATCCTGGAAAAGCATATATTGAAATCAAGGCAAAGGTGTATAACCGTACTCCGTTCCCACAGACATTCCTGTGGTGGGCAAATCCGGCAGTAGTGGTTAACAAGGATTATTATTCAGTATTCCCACCTGATGTAAATGCTGTGTTCGATCATGGTAAACGTGCCGTATCGAGCTTTCCTATAGCAACAGGTGAATACTATAAAGTAGACTATTCTGCAGGTGTTGATATTTCACGCTATAAAAATATTCCGGTTCCAACTTCATACATGGCTATCAACTCTAAGTTTGACTTCGTAGGTGGTTATGAAGAACATATTGAATCAGGACTTCTTCACGTGGCAGACCATCATGTGAATGCCGGTAAGAAGCAGTGGACATGGGGACATGGTGACTTCGGACAGGCATGGGACCGCAACCTGACAGACGAAGACGGACCATACATCGAACTTATGACTGGCATGTACTGTGACAATCAGCCTGACTTTACATGGTTGCAGCCATACGAGGAAAAATCATGGGTACAGTACTTCATGCCTTATCAGAAAGTAGGTATGGTTAAGAATGCTACACGTGATGCTCTTATCAATATGATTCCTGAAGAAGGTGGCAAGATGAAGGTCATCCTTTATACTACAGCTGCTCACAAGGAAGTACGCGTAATGCTTACAAATACAGAAAATGGAAAGATTTATCTTGATGCGCTGACAGCTGTAGCACCAGATAATTCATATATCAATACAGTTGACTGCGATACTCAGAAACTTGAAGAACTTAAACTTACAGTCCTTGATGAAAAGGGTAAGGTACTTGTAAGTTATCAGGCGGCAAAACCAGAAATCAAACCTATTCCGGAACCGGCAAAGGCAGCTCTTGACCCTAAGAAGATTGCCAGCATGGAACAGTTGTTCCTGACAGGTCATCACCTGGAACAGTATCGTCACGCTACTTATCTTCCGATGGACTACTATATGGAAGCATTGAGCCGTGATGAAAGCGATATCCGCTGTAACAATGCTGTAGGTTTGCTGTTGATGCGTCGCGCACGTTTTGCTGAAGCACAGAAATATTTCGACCGCGCAATCAAGACTCAGACAGAACGCAATCCTAATCCATACGAAGGCGAACCATATTACAACTTAGGGTGGAGCAAGAAGATGCAAGGCGATATAGACGGAGCATACGATGCTTTCTTCAAGGCTACATGGAATGCTGCATGGCAGGATTCAGGCTATATGGGGTTGGCACAGATCGATATGATTCGTGAGGATTATGCAAACGGTATCGACCATATTAACCGTTCATTATACCGTAACTGGTTGAACCATAAGGGGCGTCAGTTGAAGGCTTCATTTTTGCGTAAGACAGGTGAGTATGCACAGGCAGAAGCACTTATCAATGAATCATTATCAATGGATAAATTCAATATGGGATGTCGTTTTGAGTCTTACCTCATCAATACACTTCAGGGAAAAACGGAAGAAGCTGCTGCTGTTAAAGTTGAGATGAAGACACTTATGCGTGGTGCTGTTCATAGTTATATTGAATATGCGATTGACTATGCATCTGCAGGTATGTATGACGAAGCTGCTCTGTTGTTGTCATTCGTAACAGAAGATACTGAAGTAACCTATCCAATAGTTTACTTTGCTTTGGGTTATTTTGCATCTAAGATGGGCAAGAAAGATGAAGCTGTAGCTCTTTATAAGAAAGCTGAGACAATGTGTCCTGACTATTGCTTCCCTAACAAACTGGAAGAAGTTCTTATGCTTAAAGATGCTATGGAACTAAATCCTGAAGGTGCTAAGGCTCCATATTATCTAGGTAACTTTTATTATGCAGCACGTATATATGATGAAGCTATTGCTTGCTGGGAGAAGTCTGCATCTATTGATGATACATATCCTACAGTATTGCGTAACTTGTCGTTGGCTTACTATAATAAGCAGAATAACCCACAGAAAGCTCTTGCTGCACTTGAAAAGGCGTACAAACTTGATGAATCGGATGCACGTATACTTATGGAACTTGATCAATTGTACAAGAAGCTCCGTTATTCACATCGTCAGCGTCTTGACTTCCTCAACGCACATGCAGAGGTCGTAGAACAGCGCGATGACTTGTGTATTGAACGTATAACTTTGTATAACCAGCTTGGAGAATATCAAACAGCATACGATTTGATCAATTCACGTAGGTTCCATCCGTGGGAAGGCGGTGAAGGTAAGGTGACAAGTCAGTATGTATTCTGCCGTGTTGAATTAGCTAAGATAGCTTTGAAAGAAGGTCGTTATGCAGATGCTGTACGTTTGTTGAAAGAAACAGAAAAATATCCTGATAATCTCGGTGAAGGTAAGCTTTCAATGGCTGAAGAGAATGATATTCACTATTGGATGGGATGTGCATACGAGGGGCTAGGTGAGGCTGAACTTGCAAAAGAATATTTTGAAAGAGCAACTAAAGGCTCGGCAGAACCAGCAATTGCATTCTTCTATAACGATCAGCAACCTGACAAGATTTTCTATCAGGGGTTGGCATGGCGTAAGCTCGGAAATGAAGATAAGGCACGCAGCCGTTTCAATAAATTGATTAGGCATGGAGAACAGCATTTGTTCGACAAGGTTAAGATTGATTACTTTGCAGTATCACTTCCAGACTTGCTGATTTGGGATGACGATTTGAATGTACGTAACTTGATTCACTGCAATCTTGTAATGGGACTTGGATATCTCGGTCTTGGTGATAAGGAACAAGCTCGTAAGTTCCTTTCGGAAGTTGTCCGTCTTGATATCAATCATCAGGCAGGAGCACAGCTATTAGCTATGTGTGATATGCTTTGATTTCTTATAAAATACGAAAGATCAATAAAGATTTCCCGTATAGGGTAAAATCTTTATTGGTCTTATTGTAGTTTATATAAGTTAATGTTTATTTATTAATCATTTATATACATATATTAAACTGTTTAATACTTATGAGAAACCTCCTCATACTGATATTGTTGTTTGCAACAGCGTCGTGTAGTGTTGAGAAAGATAACAAATCTGATTTGACACTATGGTATGATACACCGGCAGATGCCACTGCAAAGGACAGTCCAAACGGCTGGCGGGATGATCAGCACTGGTTAAGTGCTCTTCCTTTGGGTAATGGCTCATTTGGTGCTTTGGTTTTTGGTGATGTACATTATGAACGAATCCAACTTAACGAGGAAACTATGTGGTCGGGCAGTCATCAGGAATGTGATAATCCTGAAGCTCCTAAATATCTTGAGAAAATTAAATCTCTTCTTTTCGAGGGCAAGTACAAGGAGGCTACAGAGCTTACCAATAAGACGCAGGTTTGTAAAGGCTTGGGCTCAGGATTTGGAAATGGTTCGGCAGTCCCTTTTGGATGTTTCCAGACTATGGGAGACTTGTGGATAGACTTTGATAATAAATCACCATATTCTGGTTATCGTCGTGAATTGAATCTTGCTGATGCTACAGCTACAGTTATTTATAATCAGAATGGAGTAAATTTCAAAAGACAGGTATTTATAAGTCATCCTGATCAGGTTATGGTAGTAAAATTATCTGCTGATAAAGATAAGCAGATGAATTTTACATGTAACATGAACCGTCCGGAAAGGTATAAAACATATACCAAGGATAATCAACTGATAATGAGCGGTGCAATGTCTGACGGTAAAGGAGGTGACGGGCTTGAATATATGGTTAGACTTAAGGCTGTTGCCTACGGTGGTAGTGTGGTGTGTACGGATTCTACTTTAAGTGTCAAGGATGCAGATGAGGTTATTCTCCTGATGGCTGCATCGACAGATTATAAATTGGAATATCCTGTATATAAGGGTAGGGATTATAATAATATAACTTCTGAAGCTATTGCAAATGCGGAAGTTAAGTCTTTTGATGATTTGTATTCGGCACATAAAAAGGAGTATTCAAAGTATTATGACAGGGTGAATTTTTCAATAACCGAAATTCCTGATACTATTGCGACTGATGTAATGGTGGATAACGCTAAAAAAGGTATCATAAGTGAACGGTTGTACGAGTTGATGTTCCAATATGGTAGATATCTCCTGATTTCTTCTTCTCGTCCGGGTACTTTGCCTGCAAATTTACAAGGGATTTGGGCTAATAAACTGCAAACACCATGGAATGGTGATTATCACACAGATGTAAATGTGGAAATGAATTACTGGGCTGCAGAAGTTGCTAACCTTTCGGAAATGCACCTACCTTTGTTTGACCTTATAGAGTCTTTGGTTGAACCGGGAACTAAGACAGCACAGGTACAGTATAATAAGAAAGGATGGGTTGTACATCCTATAACAAATATCTGGGGATATACTTCGCCAGGAGAGCGTGCTTCATGGGGTATGCATACTGGTGCTCCTGCATGGATATGTCAGCATATAGGTGAACATTACAGATTTACAGGTGATAAAGAATTCCTGAAAAGGATGTATCCTACATTGAGAGGTGCTGTGGAGTTTTATATGGATTGGTTGTCTGTACATCCTAAAACCGGAAAACTTGTTTCAGGTCCTGCAGTTTCACCGGAAAACACTTTTATAGCCCCAGATGGTAGCCATTGCCAAATCAGTATGGGACCTACACATGATCAGCAGACTATATGGCAGCTGTTTGATGATTATAAGATGGTAACCGATGCACTGGGTATAGATGATGATTTTAAAAATAAAGTGGAAGAAGCTAAAGACAACTTGGCTTTAAGTAAGATAGGAACAGATGGCAGACTTATGGAATGGGCTGAAGAATATCCTGAGGCAGAACCGGGGCATCGCCATATTTCACACCTTTTTGCAGTGCATCCAGGTTCGCAGATAAATATATTACAGACACCTGAGTTGGCTGAAGCGGCGAATAAATCAATGGAATATAGAATATCTAATGGCGGAGGACATACAGGATGGAGTTCTGCCTGGCTGGTTAGTCAATATGCGCGATTGCACAAAGCCGACAAGGCAAAGGAAAGCCTGGATAAAGTGTTCGAGAAGAGTCTTAATACAAATCTTTTTACGCAATGTCCACCATTCCAGATTGATGCAAATTTTGGAACAACGGCAGGTATAGCAGAAATGCTTATTCAGAGCCATGTATATGATAATGGAGCATACGTCATTCAATTGCTTCCGGCTTTACCTTCAGACTGGAAGAACGGTGAGTTCAGAGGGCTTAAAGCCAGAGGTGGTTTCGAAGTTGATGTGAAATGGAAAAACGGAATAATCATTGAGGCTGAAATAAAATCTCTTCTAGGAAATAAATGTAGGGTTTGGTATAATGGAGAATATATTGAGACTGGTGATTTATCTATTGGAAAATCATGGAAGTATAATATTTAAAGCACATTAAAATTTTATACTATGACAATAAAGAAAAATATTTGTTTATTATCAATACTTTTGAACGTATTCAGTGTCTATTCTGAAAATATAAATTATTATGAAGTAAAATCTCCGGATAAAGCTAAGGTGATTTATAATGGACATTTGAATTTGGGAGGAATTTCAAAGGACAATAAAAAAATTGAGTTCAACAGTTTTTATATGTCTGTAGATGATATTCCTGTTATTCCTATAATGGGAGAGTTTCATTACTGCCGTTATCCGCATGAACAGTGGGAGGAAGCTATACTTACAATGAAATCCGGAGGGATAACTGTGATACCTACATACGTATTCTGGAATATTCATGAAGAAAAAGAAGGGCATTTCGATTGGAGTGGTAATAAAGATCTTCGTAAGTTTATAGAACTTTGTCAAAAGCATGACATGAAAGTTGTGGTTAGAATAGGTCCCTTCTGCCATGGAGAAATAAGAAATGGGGGACTTCCTGACTGGCTTTTTGCCCGTCCTATAGATGTACGGTCAAATGACCCTGATTATTTGAAATATGTGAAGCGATTGTATACTGAAATATCTAGACAGCTGGAAGGATTGTATTTCAAGGATGGTGGACCGATCATAGGTACTCAGATAGAGAATGAGCATCAGCACTCTGCAGCTCCATGGGCAATATGTTATCCTGAAGAAAGGAAGGATTATACCTCTTCTTCGTACGATAAGTCTATAACTAAAATCGGTGTGAGCGTTCAAGACAGTAAAATCTCAAAGGCTGAGTTGGGAGAAAGGCACATGCTGACTTTGAAAAAGATGGCTCAGGAGGTTGGTATAATAACTCCGTTGTATACTGTGACTGGATGGGGAAATGCGGCTGTTCTGGGATACGATGCTATTCCTGTAACTGCAGCATATACATATCCTTTTTGGGCCAAGCCGTTTAAGTCACCATTCTGTTTATTTAAAGATATACAGAAATATCCGGATTATTCTCCGGTGAGATACGATACTGAAAAATATCCGTCATTTTGTGCTGAGATGGGAGTAGGTATTCAGATGATATACTCCAGCCGTCCGATAGTAAAGGCGGAAGCTGCTGAGGCTTTGATGATACGAACTCTAGGAAGTGGTGCAAATGGGATAGGCTACTATATGTATCATGGCGGGTCAACTCCTAAATCATGCGATGGAAGCATGTTTATGAGTGATGAACCTATGGGTGTTCCTAAAATTTCGTATGACTTTCAGGCACCTGTTGGTGAATTTGGACTTGCCAGAGATTCATATAAATATCTCCGCACTATTCACTCTTTTGTAAAGGATTTTGGATGTCGTTTGGCTACAATGGAAACTGTGCTTCCTGAAGGTAATGATAAAATTACACCTGATAACAGAGAACAACTTCGTTTTGCTGTTAGAATGAAAGATGATTCAGGATTCATTTTTATGACTAATTTTCAGGATCATGATACGGCTAGAATAGATCAGGAGAATCTGGTCATTAATCTGGACCTTAAAAATGAAAATGTCAGAGTTCCATCAAAAGGGACGTTTACATTAAAGAAAGATGAAAGTGCAATCTTCCCATTTAATTTCGATATGGATGGGGCATTGCTGAAATATGCGACTGCACAATTATTGACAAAAATAGATGTTGAGGGAGGAAGTCATTATTTCTTTTTTGCACCGGAAGGTATATCTCCTCAATTCTTGTTCGACGATAAATCAATAAAGAATAAAGATAAATATTATTTCCCAAAACCTGGAATAGGTAGTACATTCGAAATTATAAATAATGAAGGTCATAGAATAAAAGTAACTACACTGACTAAAAAGGAAGCCTTAAATACAGTTAAACTGAATAATAAGCTAATCATATCTGATTCACAGGTCTTGTTTGATAAGAATAAACTTGTACTTTTGAACTTAGGGGATAATAAGTTTAAATATATCATTTATCCGTCAGCTGATGGGTTGAACTGGAAGGAAACTTCAGTACAGGCTGTAGACCCTAAAGTTGAGGTGAATAAGAAGGGATATAATTATGTTAGTGTAGATTTGAAACAGCTTAAGCCGCTTTCATATGTGAATGAATATTTTATAAATTTCGACTATGTGGGAGATGTAGCTATGGCTTCTATTGATGGTAAGATGGTTTTGGACCATTTCTATTATGGAAGTCCATGGATTATAGGTTTGAAGCGTTTCTCAAAATCATTGTCCAAACATAATATGGATTTTTATATCAGACCTTTGTATCGAAATGTTCCTTTCTGGAATGATTTGCCTTATAAAGTACAAAACATGTTTGATGATAATCAGGTATTGTGTGGTTTGGAGAATTTGAATATAATTCCTCAATATAAAATAGAACTTGACATATATTGATTTTTTAATAAGTATATATAAATAATACTATGTTTATAAGTAATAAAATAAAGGCCATTGTTGTTTTGGGAATATGTATGTTTGTGAATATACAAAGTGCATTTCCTGTAGATTCTAAAAATAGTGTATTTGAAATAAATCAGCCGGATTTTGAACTGAGTCCATATACCGGAATGACCAGAAAACATTGGATGGATGCTGCACATTATTTGTTGGAGGGGGCTTTCAGTTACATTCATAATCTGGACGATCCGATGAAATTTCCAAAGCAGTTGGATAAAACATATCCACGTAATGAATCGGCTGTTGCAACAGAGAAGCTGGAGGGATTATGCAGGACTCTTTTTGTGGCTGCTCCTTTATTAAAGGAAAATCCGGACTTGAAAATAAACGGAATAGGTGTTGCTGATTATTATCGTCATCAGATAATAAGACTTACAGATCCGGCAAGTGATACTTATATTAAGCCTTATGTAAAAGGAGCCAGTCAGACGCTTGTTGAATTAGGTGGATTGGCAATTTCTTTGGCCGTCATTCCTGAAATTATATGGCATCCTCTTTCACAGGAAAACAAGGATGCGCTGGCGGAAACCATGCTGGGATATGCGCATGGAAAGACAATTGATTCCAATTGGCGTTTCTTTAATATCTTTATATTGAGCTTCTTCAAGGAACAGGGATATACTGTAAATGAAAAATATTTGATTGAGAATATAGAAAAGACTTTGGAGAAATATCGCGGTCAGGGTTGGTATAATGATTCACCTGCATACGATTATTATAGTATGTGGGCTTTTCAGACATACGGACCTCTTTGGGCTGAACTTTTCGGAAAGAAATTGTATCCGAAGTATGCTGATAAGTATTTGACTAATCAATATGATTTGGTAGATAACTATCCATATATGTTTAGTAAGGAAGGTAAGATGAATATGTGGGGAAGAAGCATTTGTTATAGGTTTGCTGCAATAGCACCGTTACCGCTTCTTGTTTTAAATCCTAATAAAGATATCAATTGGGGATGGATAAGACGTATTGCGTCTTCAACTCTTCTTCAGTTTCTAACATCTGAAGATTTTCTTAATGACAGAATTCCATGTATGGGATTTTATAAAACATTTGCTCCTGCTGTTCAGATATATAGTTGCAGGGGAAGTGTCTACTGGTGTGGAAAAGCATTTCTTGGACTTTTGTTTTCTAAGGATTCGGAATTTTGGAAATCTACAGAGAATAACGGACCATGGGAAAAAGATTTTAAGAAAGGTAATGTTTACAATAAATTTCAGCCTGGAACAAATCTGATGATAACAGATTATCCGGATTGTGGCGGTAGTGAAATGCGCTCATGGTGTCATGAGAAGGTTGCTGATGACTGGCAAAAATTTAGAAGCTCTGAGAATTATAATAAGTTGGCATACCACACTGAATTCCCATGGATGGCAGATGGAGATAATGGTGAGATATCCATGAATTATGGTATTATTAATGGAGAAGACAAATGGGAAGTTTTAAGACTATATACTTTCATGGATTTTAAGGATGGAATTTATAGAAGAAATGCAGTTCTTGAAACCAATGATTCTGTTACTTATCAGCTTGCTGATATTCCACTTCATAACGGTGTGTTAAGAGTAGACAAAGTTACCGTTCCTTTTCCCACTAAACTACGTTTGGGACATTATTCTTTACCAGAAACCACAAATAAATTCGTTCAGAATACAAGAAAAATAAAAGGTAAAGATATACAGATTCTATCAAATGGCTCTCATAGTCTGGCAATGGTGAATTTATATGGATGGGATAAAATGGATGTTTTATATCCTTCAGGTCTTCATCCGGTATCTGAACGTTGCGGGCTTATTTATGCTGAATCTGATATTGATGGCAGTTGTATTTTTGTAACTCTACAGTTGTGGAAGAACGGAACAGAAACATTCACCGATAATGAACTTTCACAGGTAAAAAGTATTAAAGTCTCAGAAAACAAACGTGAGGTTACTGTTATTATGTCTGATAATTCAAAGAAGACAATAGTGTTTGAGTAAATAGTGTGATTTTTATTATTAAATAGTCGTTTTGTAAAGATGAAAAAGAATATATTTTTATTATTAAGCTTGGCCACTCTTTCTTGCACAGAGCATGGAGGCATTTCGGATGATAAAATTAATTTGGCCGGTGATTGGCTGTTTACAACAGATAGTACCAAATGGAACGGAGAAATATCTCTTCCTGGGTCAATGACTTCCAATGGTTTGGGAAACGAAGTTACCGTTAATACTGATTGGACCGGTGGAATATTTGATTCTACGTATTTCAAAAGTGACAAGTATGCCAAATATAGGAAAGAGGGTAATGTAAAGGTCCCTTTCTGGCTTCAGCCTGTAAAATATTATAAAGGAGTGGCATGGTACAGAAAGACGATAGAAGTACCGGCTGATTGGAAAGATAAAGACTTGTCATTATTTTTGGAAAGATGTCATTGGGAAACACGTCTGTGGATTGATGACAAAGAGGTAGGTATGAGGAATGCTTTGGGAGCACCTCATAAGTATGACTTGACTGATGTTCTTACACCAGGTAAGCATACTCTGACCTTGCGTATTGACAACAGAATTAAAGATATAGATCCGGGAGAAAATTCGCATAGTATATCTGACCATACTCAAGGTAATTGGAACGGAGTAATCGGTGACATGTTTATAGAGATGAAACCTGCCTTGAATATTGCCCATGCAGAAAT
Source organism: uncultured Bacteroides sp. (assembly GCF_937912035.1). Classification (GTDB taxonomy): domain Bacteria; phylum Bacteroidota; class Bacteroidia; order Bacteroidales; family Bacteroidaceae; genus Phocaeicola. The sequence goes on along the minus strand of NZ_CALDPF010000036.1, from coordinate 130,720 downwards.
TTATCCCAATATTCAGAATAAGTCAGTATTGGTGAAGACCGTCTTGATGAACAGAGGAGATAATGAGGCTGACGCAGAGTTACAACTTAAAATGGGGGGAAATATATCTAAGAAATCAGTTCGTCTTGCTCCTGGTTTCAATAATATAGAAGCTGAATTGGAAATTAATGATGATATAAAATTATGGGATGAATTTTCACCGAACCTTTATGATTTGACTTTGTGCTTAAATGATAAACTTACAAATGAGAATCATACAATGACTGAGAAATTCGGTTTCCGTGACTTTAAATCTGTTGATGGAAAATTAACGATAAACGGTAGACAGGTCTTTTTAAGAGGTACTTTGGATTGTGCAGCTTTTCCTAAAACCGGTTATCCTCCAACTGATGTAGAACCATGGAGAAAAATATTTACAACATGTAAGAACCACGGACTTAACCACATACGTTTCCATTCATGGTGTCCTCCTGAAGCTGCATTTACAGCTGCTGATGAAGTGGGTATGTATCTTGAGATAGAATGCTCCTCATGGGCAAATCAGTCGACAACAATTGGGGATGGACGTCCATTGGATAAATTTATTATTCAGGAAAGTAAAGATATTGTAGCTGAATATGGTAATCATCCTTCGTTCGTAATGCTTATGTATGGCAATGAGCCGGCAGGTGAGGGAAGCAATGAATATCTTACCAATTTTGTTACAATGTGGAAGGAGGCAGACAATAGAAGATTGTATTGTTCGAGTGCGGGATGGCCGAATCTCCCTGTCAGTGATTTCCTTAATGATACCAATCCTAGAATACAGGCATGGGGACAGGAGATGAAAAGTATAATTAATGCAGAACCTCCACGTACGGATTATGACTGGTCTGATTATGTAAACAGTTTTAGTCAACCTATGGTTAGCCATGAAATTGGACAATGGTGCGTATATCCTAACTTTAAGGAAATGAAGAAGTATGATGGAGTGATGAAACCACGCAATTTCGAGATATTCAAGGAAACACTACAGGAAAATGGTATGGCGCATTTGGCTGATAGCTTCCTTATTGCATCTGGTAAATTACAGGCTTTATGTTATAAGGCTGATATTGAAGCTGCTTTGAGAACTAAGAACTTTGCCGGTTTCCAGTTATTGGGTCTTTATGATTTTCCTGGTCAGGGAACAGCATTGGTTGGTGTATTGGATGCATTTTGGGAAGAAAAAGGATATATTTCTCCTGAAGAGTACAGCCGATTCTGTAATAGTACAGTTCCTTTGGCCAGATTCCCTAAATTGATTTATGCTAACAATGAGGATGTTATTGTTGATTTGGAAATCTCTCATTTTGGAGCTGAAAAATTACCAGTTAAAACTACTTCATGGACGTTAAAATCTAGAGACGGAGAACTTATAAGTAGCGGAGAATTGAAACATAACGAAATCCCTGTTGGAAACTGCTTTAAATTGGGAAAAGTTCAGACTAGTTTGAAGAATATAGATAAACCCACTCAGCTGACATTCGAAGTAAAGACAGGTGATTATTCGAATTCATGGAATTTGTGGTGTTATCCTTCGGAAACTCCAACTTTATCGACCGAAAATGAAATTCTTGTCTGTGATAAAGTTACAGATGAGGTCGTAAAAAAGCTCAATGGCGGTGGAAAGGTTTTACTTTCATTAAAGAAAGGTTCTTTGGCTGATGATATGGGTGGAAAGATTAAGATAGGTTTCTCAAGTATTTTCTGGAATACAGCCTGGACTTCAGGACAGGGACCACATACTTTAGGTATCCTTTGTAATCCTGATCATCCTGCTCTTAGTGAATTCCCTACAGATTTTTACAGTGACTATCAGTGGTGGGATGCAATGAGTCATTCAAATGCAGTAGAATATTCTAAGATAGCAGAAAAGGCGACTCCTATAGTTAGAGTTATTGATGATTGGTTTACTAACCGTCCTTTATCACTGGTATTCGAAGTGAAAGTAGGGAATGGTAAACTTTTGGTTTCTGGTATAGATTTCTGGAGTGATATGGATAAACGTCTTGAAGCGCGTCAGTTGCTTTATAGTTTGAAAAAATATATGTCCGGGGATAGTTTTAATCCAACAGCTGAAACATCAATAGACAAAATACAGAAAATGATAAAGTGATATGTGTAGTATACGTAAAAGCATCTTGACATTGGTTACATCTGTAGTTGCTGTTTGTAGCTCAAGTGCACAAATTGTTTTGCCTGCCATCTTTACAGATGGTATGGTATTACAGAGAAACTCTAATGTTAAAATATGGGGTTGGGGAAATCCATCGGAGAAAATGTGTGTGGTAGGATCATGGAACAAGAGTGATACCATTAGGACAACTGTAAATAATCAGGGACAGTGGGAGCTTTTTTTACCGACTTCTCAGGCTGGTGGACCATACGAGATTCAAATCCTTGGTAGAAATGAAGTAAAGCATATTAACAATGTTATGCTTGGTGAGGTCTGGTTGTGCAGCGGACAGTCAAATATGGAGTGGTCTGTCAATAGTGGTATTTACAATGGTGAGGAGTCTGTAAGAAATGCAGATTGTAATAACATCAGAATTCTGCATATACCTAAGCAGGGAGCTTCTTCTCCACAGGTAAATGTATCTACCCGTTGGGAAGTATCGTCTCCAGAATCTATGAGAAAAACAAGTGCTACAGCATATTTCTTTGCCAGATGTTTGACTCAAGAATTAAATGTACCTGTAGGAATCATTGTTGCTGCATGGGGTGGTACACCTGCAGAAGTCTGGACGCCTGAGGAAGTAGTAATGAATGATACGGTATTATCAAGAAACAAATACAAAGAGTACCCATGGTGGCCGATTAAGCCTGGAGTTCTTTTTAATCAAATGATAAATCCGATTATTCCATACCGGTTGGCTGGATGTATATGGTATCAGGGAGAGTCTAATCATGAGAATGCAACTTCTTATTCTCTTCTTATGACTAAGTTGGTTGACGAATGGAGAAAGAGGTTTAGTCAGGATTTCCCATTCTATTATGTTCAGATTGCTCCTCATACGTATAAATCAAAAAACAATACTCCGGCTTTATTAAGAGAACAGCAGCAGCTGATGCTTGATAAAGTGGAAAATTCAGGTATGATAAATATCTCAGACCTTGTGGATGATGTAAAAGATATTCATCCAAGGAACAAAAAGGATATTGGTGAACGTCTTGCATTCATGGTGCTGGATAGAGTATATGGCAAGTTTACAAAACCTTATGAAAGTCCGTTCGTTAAGGATGCTTGTTTGAAAGGAAGGAATATAATTATAAATTTTGGTGGAAATTTTGAGAAACTGATTTCTGTTTCAAAAAATATAATTGGAATAAGCGTTGTAGATGATAATGGAGCGCATGAAAATATAAAATGTAAAATTAAGGATAAACAACTTATTATTCCTGTGCGAGGACTTAAGTCTCCAATGAAAGTTTATTACTGTTTTAATGATTCTGTTATAGGTAGTTTGAGGAGTAATGATATGATGCCGGTTTTACCTTTCAGAATTGAAAATCTAGAGAGAAAATGAAAAAGTTTTTAGTTATTGCAGTTTGTTGTTTATGCATTTTATGTAATGCAAAAGCTCAGGTCATTACAATGAAATCTGATAAGGATTTTCAGCCTGGCACATGGTTTTGCTTTAGAAATACTGTAACTGTAGACAACGAAATAAAGGATTTGTCATTGTCTATTGCAGCCGACACCAAATATTGGTTATGGGTTAATGGAGAACTGCAAGTCAGGGAAGGAGGTCTTAAAAGAGGTCCTAATCCTTATGATTCATATTGTGACGTTATAAAATCTCTGCCTGCCATGAAACAGGGAAAGAATACTATAGCAGTTTTGGTGTGGTATTTTGGTAAAAACGGATTTAGTCATAGAAATTCTGGAACGCCTGGTATTACTTTCAGTCTGAATGTGAACGGGAAACAAGTCTCTGAAGACAGAAAATGGAAAGTGTGCGAGAATAGTGCATTCTATGTACCTGAAGGTGAAAAGCCAAATTTCAGACTTGCTGAGTCTAATATCGGATATGATTCTAATGAAGAAATAGGTTTTTATTCTCCTGACTATGACGATAGTGATTGGAAATCAGCACGTGTAATTTCTCTTGAAAAGGCTGGTTGGAATAAATTGGTTGACAGGCCTATTCCTTTCTGGAAGGATTATGGGTTGAAAGACTATTCTATGGTCAAGAAAATAAATGATACCATATATCATGCTTATCTTCCATATAATGCTCAGATAACTCCTTTTATGAAATTAGTTTCTGAAAAAGGAAAGAAAATACATATACAGACAGATAATTATATGGGAGGATCTCAACCAAATGTTTATGCCGAGTATATTACAAAGAAAGGTGAACAAGAGTTTGAATGTTATGGTTGGATGAACGGTCACTACGTTATTTATAATATTCCGTCTGACGTAGAAGTCAAGGAACTTAAATATCGTGAAACAGGTTATGATACATCATTTGCAGGAAGTTTCTTATGTGATGACCAGGCTCTTAATACGTTGTGGAACAAGGCTCAACGTACATTGTATATCACTATGCGTGATACGTATATGGACTGTCCTGACAGAGAAAGAGCCCAGTGGTGGGGTGATGTAGTCAATGAACTGGGTGAGGCTTTTTATGCACTTGATGAGAAAGCGCATCTCCTTACCAGAAAGGGTATTATGGAACTTATGGACTGGCAGCGTGCTGATAGTACTATATTTGCACCTGTTCCGGCTGGAAATTACGATTCTGAACTGCCTATGCAGATGTTGGCAAGTGTGAGTTATTATGGATTTTGGACATATTATATGGGTACGGGCGACAGTGCAACCATACAATATGTTTTTCCTAAAGTGAAAAAATATATTCATGTCTGGAAGACAAAGTCAGATGGTCTGGTGATTCCGCGTAAAGGTGGTTGGACATGGGGAGACTGGGGTGATAATAAAGATATGGAACTACTTTTCAACCAATGGTACTTGATAGCATTGCAGGGATATGCAAAGATGGCAAATCTTGTTGGAGATTATAATGAGGCTGAGTGGGCAGAAACTGCAGCCTTGACATTAAAAAAGGCGTTCCACGAAAAATATTGGAATGGAAGCTACTATATATCTCCAAATTATAAAGGAGTACCTGACGACAGATCACAGGCTTTGGCCGTAGTATCCGGTACATTGCCAAAAGAGCTTTATCCCGTTATAAGGCCTTTCTTTGAAAAGTATTATCATGCCAGTCCTTATATGGAGAAGTATGTCTTACAGGCACTTTGTATGATGAACTATCATCAGGATGCTATAAATAGAATAAAATTCAGGTATTCCGAGATGATACATAGCCCGCTTACTACTTTATGGGAAGGTTGGGGAATCGGATCTAAAGGTTTTGGAGGTGGAACATATAACCATGCGTGGAGCGGAGGACCACTCACTATTATGAGTCAATATATTGCAGGTATCGAAACGGTAACACCTGCATTTGAAACTTTCAGGGTAAAACCTAATCCGGCATCTTTGAATTTTATCAAAACAGTTGTTCCTTTAAGTAATGATAGGGAAATAATCTTTTCTTTACATAAGGATAATGTGTCATGTAAAATCCGACTTGAGGTTCCTTACGGAACAAAGGCCTTGTTTTCCATGCCATACGAATATGAAAGGATCGTTATAAATGGAAGAATTTTTAGTGGTGAATCGGACGAGATAAAACTTGATGCCGGCTTATACAATATAGAACTTACCAACCGTCAGCCTCAATCCAATTGATTCTATTATTGGATTGAGGCTGATTGCTTGTATAGTTTCTCTTTTTCTATGATATCATATACGGAAGGATGTAAAAAATATCGAACATCCTTTCCTCTCGATATGCTTTCACGAATAAAGGTTGAACTTACCTCGATTATAGGACTGTCAACAGCTTTTACATTTGGCGGTAAAGAATCAGGATTTATATCATAACCCAATCGTGGATATACCAGAATATTATGTCGTGCAATTATTTCTTCCGGTGACTTCCAACGGTCGAATGCTTCCCAGTTGTCGGCACCTATTATTAAATAGAAATTTCTGTCAGGGTATGCTTCGGACAATTTGTTGAGTGTATTTGCAGTGTACGACGGTTTAGGCAGATGGAACTCAAAATCGGATGCATGAAAGTGTGGATATCCTTTTATTGCTGCTTGTACCAATTTCAAACGTAAACGGTCGTCAAGCAATGACTGGTTTTGTTTGAACGGATTTTGTGGAGATACCAGAAACCATATTTCGTCTATGTATCCGTTTTCACACAGATAGTTTGCCAAAGCCAGATGACCTATGTGGATAGGGTTGAAAGAACCACCGAAAATACCTGTTCTCAACTTTTTTTCTTCCATAATCTGTAATTGACCACCTGCCATGCCGCAACAAGTATCATTGCTGTGGCTATTATATATTCTTCTTTAGCTATTGCTACAATTCCTACAGCCAAAGCTGCAAAACCGATGACGATTGTTAAAATCGTCATCAGTCGCATTATCTTTTGTGGATTTTTTGCCATATTATTTTTTCAGGAAATTACTGATAGTTTCGAGTGCCTCTGCCTGTGCTTTTTCCAGTACATCATTCACTATCACTACATCGAACTTGTCGGCATAGCTTAGTTCGAATTCTGCTTTTGCTATACGGCTTTCTATTACTTCAGGGGAGTCTGTACCGCGTCCATTCAATCGTTTACGCAGTTCTTCCACTGATGGTGGCTGGATAAACACGGAAAGGGCACGTTCGCCATAGAATTTCTTTATGTTACATCCACCTACTACGTCAACATCAAATATTACGTTCTGGCCTTCTAATAGTTGTTTTTCCACCTGTGATTTCAGTGTTCCATAGAAACGGTCGGTATAGACTTCTTCGTATTCAAGAAACTCTCCGTTTGCTATTTTCTGTCTGAATTCATCCGGAGTAAGGAAGAAATATTCCACTCCGTTCTGCTCCGTTCCGCGTGGCGGACGGCTTGTTGCCGAGATTGAAAAGGCCAGATTCAGGTTCTGTTTCAGCAGATAGTTTATTATTGTTGATTTGCCTGAACCTGATGGGGCTGAAAATATTATAAGTTTTCCCATGATTAAATAGCGTTTAAAAACTGTTTAAACAGTAGCTAAAAACTGTTTTACATTACGTTTAATACCTGTTCCTTGATTTGTTCCAGTTCGTCTTTCATCTGCACTACAATATTTTGCATTTCGGCATGATTTGACTTACTGCCTGTAGTGTTGATTTCACGTCCCATTTCCTGAGCTATGAATCCAAGCTTTTTACCTTGACCATGTCCGCCTGCCATAGTCTCGCGAAAATATTTCAGATGATTGGCAAGGCGTTGTTTTTCTTCGTTTATGTCGAGCTTTTCGATATAATATATCAGTTCCTGTTCCAGGCGGTTCTTGTCGTAGTCCACACTGATTGTCTTCTCAAGTGCATCGGTGATTTTTTCTCTTATACGTGCAACTCTTTCTTTCTCAAACGGTTCGATGGATGCAAGCAGTCGTTCGATATTATCAATCTTTTCGTTGAACTTCTTTTCAAGAGCAGCTCCTTCCTGTTTACGGAAGTTTACGAGGGCATTTATGGCTTCTTCCACTGCACCTTTTGCCACTTCCCATTCCTCGTCTTCCAGTGTCTGTATGTCAACTTTGGTCAGCACATCTGGCATACGTAGCAGTGTTGCAAACCAGTCAGAAGGTAATGGTATGTTGCATGTTTCTGATATATTTTTTATTTGTGTGTAGTAATTCTGGAGCAATGCGGCGTTGATTGGAGTTGCTGCGTCTGATACTTCTTTTTCTATCCACAGACTGAAGTCAACTTTTCCGCGTTCAAGACTTTTGGAAATCATGTTTCTGATTTCCATTTCTTTTTCTCTGTACAATGGGGCTATTCTGGCAGATACGTCAAGTGCCTTGCTGTTGAGTGATTTTATTTCTACGATAATCTTCTTATCGTTGTAAATAACGGTTGATTTTCCGTAACCGGTCATTGATTGTATCATAACAAATTCTATTTTTTTGCAAAAGTAAGGAAAAGTGAGGAATTTATAGAAAGAGAGTGGGATAAAAAGTGTATATTTGCGGACATAAATGTATTTAAAGTAAACTATGTCGTGCATTTTACATATTGAAACGTCTACAGAAGTTTGTTCCGTATCAGTAAGTCAGGACGGAGCTTCTATTTTTACAAAAGAGGATTTTAACGGACCGTCACATGCCACAGTACTTGGTGTGTATGTTGACGAAGCTTTGTCATTTGTTGATAATCATGCAATCCCGCTTGATGCCGTAGCCGTGAGTTGTGGACCGGGTTCATATACCGGGTTGCGTATCGGTGTTTCCATGGCAAAGGGTATATGCTATGGAAGAAATATACCTTTAATAGGTATTCCTACTCCGGAGATTATGTGTGTGCCTGTGCTTCTTGAACATGATTTGCCGGACGATGCTTTGCTTTGTCCTATGATAGACGCACGCCGTATGGAAGTTTATGCTGCTATATATGACCGTTCGCTCAAGGCTTGCCGTGAAATAGGTGCAGATATTATAGACGAAAACTCTTATAAGGAATTTTTGGACAAACATCCGGTTTATTTCTTTGGAAACGGTGCTGCAAAGTGCCGTGAAAAGATTACTCATCCCAATGCACATTTCATTGATGAGGTTTATCCGTTGGCCAAATGGATGTTTCCATTAGCTGAAAAGGCTGTAGCTAAAGAGGATTATAAGGATGTGGCTTATTTTGAGCCGTTCTATTTGAAAGAATTTGTAGCTTCTACTCCCAAAAAATTACTTTGACAATTTAATTTGTGAATATATGGAATATAATACCCAGCAACGCCGACTTCCGCTTCCTGAGTATGGGCGAAGCGTACAGAATATGGTAGACCATGCTCTTACGATAGAGGATCGTGAAGAAAGACAAATCTGTGCAAATACAATAATAAAAATAATGAAAGGGATGTTCCCACAGTTTAAGGATAATGCTGAGTTGAACCAGAAACTTTGGGATCATTTAGCTATAATGTCAGATTTTAAACTTGATATAGATTATCCTGTAGAGATTGTAAAGAAAGAAAGCCTGAATGTGAAGCCTGACAGGGTCCCTTATCCTCAGTCAAAATTGCGTTATAAACATTACGGACGCTTTGTACAGGATATGATTAACGTTGCGGCCGGATATGAGGAAGGTGAGGAGAAAAGACAGCTTATCAATCTCATAGCTAATCAGATGAAAAAGGATTATCAGAACTGGAACAAGGACGGCGTTGATAATCAGAGAATAATAGATGATTTATGTGAACTTTCAGACGGAAAAATAAAAATAACTGTTGATGATGTGAAAATGTTTGAACATCGTGTGTTTACACAGCGCCGTAGACAAACAAATAATAATAACAATAACCAACAGAAACGTAAGAACAACAATGATAAGTGATTGTTGGTTTAAAACTAAAAGCTAAAACGTATGAGCTCATTTGTAATTGAAGGCGGACATAAACTTCATGGAGAGATAACACCTCAGGGGGCAAAGAATGAGGTGTTGCAGATATTGTGTGCTACTTTGCTTACGTCAGAGGAAGTTACCATACACAATATACCTAATATTCTTGATGTGAACAACCTCATCCAGCTTATTAGTGATATGGGAGTTAAGGTCTCGAAATTGAGTGCAGATACTTACTCATTCAAGGCTGATAATGTGAATCTGTCATATCTTGAGAGTGATGAATTTCTGCAAAGATGTTCCAAATTGCGTGGTTCTGTAATGCTCATAGGTCCTTTGCTTTCGCGTTTTGGTAAGGCTATGATTTCAAAACCGGGTGGCGATAAGATTGGACGTCGTCGTCTGGATACTCATTTTATTGGAGTATTAAAATTAGGGGCTTCATTTGAGCATGATTCGGTGCGTGGAGCATATACTTTGACTGCGGAAAAGCTCAAGGGAACATATATGTTGCTTGATGAAGCATCAGTCACAGGTACTGCAAATATTATAATGGCAGCTGTTCTTGCCGAAGGTGTTACGACTATATATAATGCCGCATGCGAACCTTATCTTCAGCAATTGTGCAGGATGCTTAATCGTATGGGAGCAAAGATATCAGGAATAGCATCGAATTTGCTTACAATAGAAGGTGTGAAGGAACTTAAAGGATGTACGCATACGGTGTTGCCGGATATGATTGAAGTAGGAAGCTTCATCGGGATGGCTGCAATGACAGGAAGTGAGATTACCATAAAGAACGTATCTTATGATAATCTTGGTATTATTCCTGAAAGTTTTAGACGTCTGGGCATTACGCTTGAGCAGAGAAACGATGACATATTTATTCCGCAACAGGATCATTATGAAATAGAATCATTCATGGATGGTTCTATAATGACAATAGCCGATGCACCGTGGCCGGGGCTTACTCCTGACTTGCTTAGCGTTATGTTGGTAGTGGCTACTCAGGCTAAGGGTAGTGTACTTATTCATCAGAAAATGTTTGAAAGCAGACTGTTTTTTGTTGACAAACTGATAGATATGGGGGCACAGATTATACTTTGCGATCCTCACAGGGCAGTTGTTATAGGTCATGACCATAATTTCAGCCTGAGAGGAGGGAATATGACATCGCCTGATATCCGTGCCGGTATAGCATTGCTTATTGCAGCCATGGGTGCCGAAGGTACAAGCCGAATACATAATATCGAACAGATAGACAGAGGATATCAGAATATCGAACAACGTCTGACAGCGCTTGGTGCACGTATAACAAGAATTTAACGGACATGATAAGAAAAGAGGAAGTATATAAAATAGGAGTAATAAACAAACCGCACGGAGTGAAAGGTGAAGTTTCGTTTACCTTTACTGATGATATTTTCGATCGTGTGGATTGCGATTACCTTATATTGCTTATGGACGGTATATTGGTTCCGTTCTTTATAGAAGAATACCGTTTCCGTTCGGATAATGCTGCATTAGTGAAGTTCGAAGATATTGATACGGCTGAAAAGGCAAGAATGTTTACTAATGTAGAGGTCTTTTTTCCTGTGAAATATGTAGAAGAGCAGGACGAGGTTACTTCTTGGAACTATTTTGTAGGATTTGCTGTTGATGATGTGAACCATGGCACACTTGGAGTTATATCAGATGTTGACGATGCTACAATGAACGTTCTGTTTGTTATTGAAAAGGAAGATGGTGGAGAGATATTGCTTCCGGCACACGAAGAGTTCATTCTGGATATTGATCATAAAAAGAAACGTGTGAAAGTAGACATTCCTGAAGGATTGTTGGAATAAGGAATAAATACAGATGAAGTATGAGGAAGAAAGGTCGTAAAGCATTTTGGCATAATATAAAGTTTAAATATAAGCTTACTGTCATCAACGAGAATACACTAGAAGAGGTAGTTGGAATTCATGTGTCCAAGCTCAACGGTCTTTCGGTACTTTTGTTTGCTTGTACCATAATATTCATTATTGCAGCTTCCATAATAGCTTTTACGCCATTGCGAAATTATTTGCCCGGATATATGAATTCTGAGGTACGCGAGATGGTCGTTTCGAATGCTCTCCGTGCGGACTCATTACGTATGGCATTGGAGAAGCAGAACAGGTACATAATGAATATTCAGGATATTTTCAGTGGTAAGGTAGAAGCGGATACTGTCCAGTCTATTGATTCCTTGACGAACCTTCGTGCGGAACAGCTTATGGAGAGAACAAAGGAAGAAGAAGAATTCCGTCAGCAATACGAAGAAAAGGAAAGATATAATCTGCGTGCTATTGATAATAGTAATGCTGTTTCAGGGCTTATATTCTTTAAGCCTGTGAACGGTGTTAAGGAAGTGAATTTTGATCCTGAAAAGAAACATTACGGAATTGACATAATGACTTCCGGCAATGAGAATGTTGTAGCTGTATTGGAAGGTACGGTTATTATGGCCACATATACTGTGAATGACGGTTATGTAATACAAGTCCAGCATTCGCAAAATTTTATAAGTATATATAAAAACTGCGGTTCGTTGATGAAAGAACCTGGCGACAAGGTGAAGGGAGGAGATGTAATTGCTTTGGTAGGCAATAAAAATGGTGAACACAATAAACCTTATCTTCACTTTGAACTTTGGCGCAGGGGAGTACCAATAAATCCGGGAAATTATGTAGTATTCTAAGGTTATGAAAAAACAGATAGCTATTTTAGGGTCTACGGGTTCTATAGGAACCCAGGCTTTACAAGTGATAGAGGAACATCCTGACCTTTATGAAGTTTATGCCCTTACAGCAAATAATAGGGTAGACAAACTTATAGAACAAGCCAGAAAGTTCCAGCCTGAAGCTGTAGTCATCGCTAATGAGGACAAATATCAGCAACTTAAAGATGCACTGGCCGATTTACCTATAAAGGTTTATGCCGGTGCGGAAGCATTGTGTGAAATTGTAGAATCCGGACCGGTTAATATAGTATTGACAGCCATGGTAGGATATGCCGGATTGAGACCGACAATCAATGCCATAAAGGCCGGTAAGACTATAGCTTTGGCAAACAAAGAGACTTTGGTTGTTGCTGGTGAACTTATTACCGAACTGGCACAACAGTACAGAACACCTATATTGCCTGTTGATTCTGAGCATTCTGCAATATTCCAGTGTCTCGAAATGAATAATCCGATAAGTAAGGTGATTCTTACTGCATCAGGAGGTCCTTTCCGTACTTTCAGTATGGAACAGCTATCCACAGTGACAAAGGAACAAGCGTTGAAACATCCCAACTGGAGTATGGGAGCGAAAATCACAATTGATTCCGCATCAATGATGAACAAGGGATTTGAAGTTATAGAGGCCAAATGGCTTTTCGGAGTAAAGCCCGAACAGATAGAGGTTGTGGTTCATCCACAGTCTGTCATTCATTCAATGGTAGAATTCAAGGATGGCGCTGTAAAGGCCCAGCTTGGTGTGCCTGATATGCGTCTGCCCATACAGTATGCCTTCTCTTATCCTAAACGTGAAAGTCTTTCCGGTGAACGTTTGGATTTCATGAAGTGTAATACTCTTACATTCGAGGCTCCTGATACAAAACGTTTCAGGAATCTGGCTTTTGCCTACGAGGCAATGAATCGTGGAGGAAATATGGCTTGCATACTTAATGCCGCCAACGAAGTTGTGGTGGCAGCTTTCCTTAAGGACCAGATATCTTTCCTGGGTATGAGTGATGTAATAGAAAAGACTATGAATAAGGTGGCGTTCATCAGTAATCCTACATATCATGATTATGTAGAGACAGATGCTATCGCCCGTCGTATAGCAGCCGAGTATGTCATAAACTCAGGCTTTTGATTATTAATCTAAATTATCTAAAAAGTAAGAAAAAACAGATGGAGACATTTTTTATCCGTGCCCTTCAGTTGGTACTAAGTTTGTCTATTTTGGTTATAGTACACGAAGGAGGACACTTCTTTTTTGCGCGTTTATTCAAAATCAGGGTAGAGAAGTTCTATATCTTTTTTGACCCGTGGTTCTCTTTATTCAAATTCAAGCCTAAGAATTCAGATACAGAATACGGTGTTGGATGGTTGCCGCTTGGAGGATATTGTAAAATCTCTGGTATGATAGACGAATCTATGGATACCGAGCAGATGAAACAACCGGCACAACCATGGGAATTCCGTTCAAAACCTGCATGGCAAAGACTGCTTGTGATGATAGGAGGAGTGATGATGAATTTTATTCTGGCTTTGTTCATTTATTCAATGATTCTGTTTACATGGGGCGACAAGTATATCGCACTCAAGGATATGAGTTATGGATTGAAGTTTAATGAAACTGCACAGAATATAGGATTCCGTGATGGTGACATACTTCTCAGTGCCGATGGAAAAGAACTTGAACGTTTCGGTATGGATATGATACGCGATGTTGTTGAGGCTAAGGAAGTGAAGGTTCTGCGTAATGGTGAGACTGTCAGTATTGCCATGCCTGAATTGAGTCTTATAGATGTTGCGCAGCAGGATCCTATGTTTGTTGATGTATTTCATCCTAATGTAGTTGATTCAGTACTTGCCGGAGGTGGATTTGCGAATGCCGGAATACAGAAAGGCGATTCACTTATAGCAGTCAACGGAAAAACTCTTAACTCATGGAATGATTTTCAGAATCAGATTGCTGATTTGAAACTTAGAGCCGAGGTTGCGGAAAAGACTACAGCTGAATTCACTTTGGTATATTCACGTGCAGGAGTAAGAGATACCGTAAATGTGACTACAGACGAGCAGTTCAAAGTGGCAGCTATAGGTGGAATGATCAACTATACTCCTACAGTGCGTTCATTTGGTTTCTTTGAATCATTCCCTGCCGGAGTTACTCTTGGGGTAAATACACTGAAAGGATATGTGAACGACCTAAAATATGTATTCACTAAGGAAGGAGCCAAGAGTGTGGGTGGTTTCGGTACTATAGGAAGTATTTTCCCTAAGGTATGGGACTGGCAACGTTTCTGGTCAATGACCGCATTCCTGTCTATTATATTGGCATTTATGAACATCCTGCCAATTCCTGCACTCGACGGTGGACATGTGCTGTTCCTAATCTATGAGATTGTGGCTCGCCGCAAACCTAGCGACAAGTTCCTGGAATATGCACAAATGGTTGGTATGTTCCTGCTTTTTGCTTTGCTTATTTGGGCTAATTTCAACGATGTACTTAGATTCTTGTTATAATTAAATATCGAAATATGAAGAGAATTTTGTTTTCTGCAATATTGGGAAGTATGATGTTTTCGTCTGTAGTATCTGTGGCACAGGAAAGACTTCCGGAATATTTGCAGGCCGAGAAGTTTACGGAAAGTAAGCTTAAGAATATGTTGTTTTCTACCATGGTGGACCCTCACTGGTTTCAGAATGGCAAGGGATTCTGGTACGAATATAAAACATCCGAAGGAACTTTCTGGTATGTTGTAACTCCTTCCCAGAAGAAGAAAGAACTGCTGTTCGACCGTGATAAGTTGGCTGCACAACTTACAGAAATAGTGAAAGACCCGTTTGAGGCAAGGCAGCTTCCTGTAAAGAACCTTAAGGCTGAAGCTGACGGACGTACTTTTACTTTCGAAGTAGTGTCATCTCAGGATGAAAAAAATGATAAGGACAAGAAATCAGAAAAGAAGGTATTCTATTTTTCATACGATTTCCCTTCAAAGAAACTTACCCATCTGGCAGACAAGGAAAAAGAACCAAAGAAGTTGGATTGGGCGTCTGTCTCTCCTGACGGACAGTCGGTGGTATATGCCAAGGATTGTAATCTCTACCGTATGAGCATAGCCGACTATCGCAAGGCACAGAAGGATGAAAAGGACAGCACAATAGTGGAAATTCAGCTCACCACAGACGGTATGCCGGATTTCGGTTATGGTATTCCTTACAGCATACTGAATACGGATACTTTATGCAATGGCAAGCGCCGTAGAGCATGGGGTTGCTGGTCGCCCGATTCAAAGCATTTCGTAACCATAGTGTCAGACGACAGAGCAGTAAAACCTTTGTGGGTAATAAATTCCATAGCTGAACCACGTCCTACACTTGAGACCTACAAGTATCAGATGCCGGGAGAAATGGAAGCACCTGAGGAACATCTGTATATCTTCGATATGACATCGAACACAAGAAAAGAAATCAAGGTGTCTGCGTGGAAAAACCAGTGGTTGGGGCTGGAGTATAGACCTGTTGAAAAGAAACAGAGAGATATGGAATTCCGTCCTTCTGTGTGGCAGGGCGACAATAACCGTTTCTTTGTAACCCGATATAGCAGAGATCTACACCGTATTGACGTTTGTACTTATACTGTAGGAGAGGACTCCATTGTCCCAATAGTGAAGGAACGCATGAATACTTATCAGGAAACTCGTCCTATACACGTATTGAACGGAGGCAAGGAATTTATACAGTGGAGCGAACGCGACGGTTGGGCACATCTTTATCTTTACGATGATAAAGGAAACCTGAAAAACAGGATTACCGAAGGACCATGGCATGTGGAACAAGTCTTGAAGATAGATGAGGCTACACGTACTGTATATTTCCTGGCAAACGGTAAGGAAAAGGATGAGAACCCATATTACGAGCATTTGTATAAGGTAAATGTAAACGGCAGTGGACTTACAAGGTTGACTGAAGGTGATTATTTCCACCAAATCTCATTGTCGGACGATGCACAGTTTGCAGTAGATAATTTTTCTCGTGTAAACACAGTGCCATGTGCAGACCTGATTGACAGGAATGGAAATAAGGTAATGACTATCCAGGAAAGTGATTTCTCAAATCTTAAGGCTGCAGGATATAAGTTCCCTGAACTGTTCAAGGTTAAGGCTGCCGACGGAGTGACCGATCTTTATGGAGTGATGTACAAGCCATACGACTTTGACTCTACAAAGGTATATCCTATCATAGACTATGTATATCCGGGACCACAGGTTGAGGCTGTATATTATCCTTTTACACGCATGAGTATCCGCACCGACCGTCTGGCTCAGGCAGGATTTATTGTCATTTCTGTAGGACAGAGAGGAGGACATCCAAGCCGTTCCAAATGGTATCACAATTACGGTTACGGCAATATGCGCGATTATCCGTTGGCTGACCACAAGGCTGCGGTTGAACAACTGGCTGCACGATACAAATATATAGATATAAATAAGGTAGGTATTCACGGTCATTCCGGTGGTGGTTTTATGTCGACAGCCGCAATATGTCAGTATCCTGATTTTTATAAAGCCGCAGTATCATGTGCAGGAAATCATGATAACCGTATCTATAACCGTTGGTGGAGTGAAACACATCATGGAGTGAAAGAAACCATTTCAGAGAAAGGTGATACAACTTTCGTATATAAGATTGCCACTAATCCTGAAATCGTGAAGCAGTTAAAAGGACATCTTATGCTTGTGCATGGCGATATAGATAACAACGTTCATCCGGCTAATACGACACGTGTGGTAAACGCACTCATCAGAGCTGGTAAGCGTTTTGATATGCTTTATCTTCCTGGGCAGCGCCATGGCTTTGGCAATATGAACGAGTATTTCTATTGGCGACTTGTAGATTATTTCTCAGAGCATCTGAAAGGACAGAAGGAAACATCTGTTGATATACCAAAGAGATAATGATTAAATTCAGATTTTTTTAAGATATAAATTCTGGATTGTCTTAAGTATGAACTGCACCCCAAAAGTCAGACATAAGGCTTTTGGGGTGCAGTTTATGTATTAAGTCAGGTAGTACTCTTTCTATTTAATTGATTTTATCGTACTGCAATAATTCTTTTTGCGAATACTTTTTTATATCGAAACTTTTTGTCTTATTTACCGTGATACGCCAGTGTTACGCGCGTTGCACGTTCGTGTTACGCTCGTTACACGCTCGTGTTACACGCGTCACACGGACGTGTCACGCTATCTTTGTCGAAGAATTTTTAATTGGAAAGCATTATACATTAAAAGAATATAAGCTGGAAATATCAGTCATGGTATAAACAAAAAATGTATGTTAAAGTATTCCGTCGCAATTATTCAAAGACAACAAGAAATTCATATATGGTGCATTAAGGAAAGGTGCAAGAGCAAACGATTTTGAGATTGCTATCCAGTGGCTTGTTGATTCAGGTCTGGTTTATAAGGTTCCAAGGTGTACAAAACCGGCTTTGCCTCTTGATGTTTATGAGGATTTAAGTTGTTTTAAGTTATACATTCTTGACGTTGGCCTGTTAGGAGCGATGGTTAATACAGAACCGGTTCAAGTGCTGATAAATAACAATGTTTTTGTGGAATATAAAGGCGGAATGACTGAACAGTATGTGCTTCAGCAAATGAAAAGTCATGGTGTCTCTCCGATTTATTATCATAAGACAGATGATTCCAGGCTTGAACTTGATTTTGTAATACAGTATAATGCGAAATTATTACCTATTGAGGTAAAGGCAGAAGGAAATGTAAGGGCAAATTCGTTGACCGCATTATTAGCCAAGAATCCGGATTTGAAGGCGGTCAGATTTTCTATGTTGTCCTATAAGGAACAGGGACAACTGGAATGTGTGCCTATGTATGCGGTTTGAATATAATTAGAATTTGGTATATATGGTTCGAATATATTATCTCGCAGATCGGTGTCTTGCAGATGTTCGGAAAAGAACTGATGAGGAAGAAAGTCCGGTTTATGTTGGATTATTTCTTCAACAGGTGCAGGGAGAAGGATTTGTAATAAAATATGTATTTCAGTTCAGCGACCAATTTAGGTTACTGAACTGATATTTGTATTGAACTCACTCAACGGTATTTCATACCCGGCCCACGGCCAGCTGACGAATAGTTCTTCTGTGCGCGTATCTTTCTTGATAGTAACCTCATCGAATACTCTTAAATTCCTGAGAAAAGGATATGCGTCAATTGGGATTGAGTATTCATTTATTCCGTCGGTTGTCTCAATAGTAAGAGTAAAGAGCTTGCGGCTGATTGTTACGTCCTGAATGTCGTAGTCATCGTCAAGGTATTCCGTGTTAAGCCTGTCGAGCAGTGTCTTTGTAAATAATTCCAGAGAATCATTGTCATCGAACCTGTGGATAATGTTCCACCAAACCTGCTCGTTTTTTTCGGCAGGTTTCTCCCTCGTAATTCTTTTTAGCCTTGAAGGTATGTTCAGGAAATTCTCATTCTCGTTGTTCCATTTAATTATTATCTCATTACTGATATCGTCGTATTTATACAGTCCATAATATATGGTATAGCTTTCGGTTGCGGAATTAATAATATTACATGCCTGAATAGTGGCAAATTCATCATCATCATTTTCTTTATCCCAGAAAATCAGTGAGAAATTTTCTTTAGGGATGAAAGTCTCGTTATCTTTTCCGGCTTCGAAAGTCTGACCGATATACATGCCGTGCAGTGGTGAGTTAGACTCGCGGAAGAACAGAGTCCAGAGTTTTTCTCCTTTGGAATAAGCTACATTAGTTTCATGCCAGTAGCTTAAATCCTCCCATTCGGGAAAGGCAGCTCCAAGTTCAAGAATGCTGTTTATATAATCCGGGTCGGCAAAGTATCTTAATAAATGAATATTGTTCATCATAAGTCCCCAAATGCACTGTGGAACACTCCTTATGATATTGTCGGAAAGATAGGCCAATGAAGTGGAATGCCCTATAGCATTTT
Organism: uncultured Bacteroides sp.; assembly: GCF_937912035.1. Lineage (GTDB taxonomy): Bacteria > Bacteroidota > Bacteroidia > Bacteroidales > Bacteroidaceae > Phocaeicola. The sequence goes on along the minus strand of NZ_CALDPF010000036.1, from coordinate 111,483 downwards.
CCGGGATATGTAGTTTGAGAACGGAACAGATGTGCGAGGTATATTCTTTCAGAAGATTGTGGAATTGCGCTGTGTTTCCTGCATACGGATCAATCTTTTTCATCTTTATATACAGTACCATCACCGAGCCGAAGTATACATAGGGTCTCTCCCTGTATAGTTCGTCAAGTAGCGGTATGTAAGGACTGAAATCTTCAGGATAATCTTTGAAATCACGAGTTACGAAATCAGTCAGAATCCTGTCCGGACTAGAAGTTTCATTGCCGTAAACGTTTCCGTTATTTATTGTATTATGTAGAATCCGACCTATCTTGAACATATCAGTGATGTCAACCAGGTCCGAATAATCCAAATCGAAATGAGTGCAGATATCATTAATGATATTGTCTACCGTAGAAGTCCGGATATTCCCTTCTTTCAGTCTTGAGAAAGCCATTCTCCCTTTATATCCGAGGCGGCTTGCAAGTGCGGATGCTGAAGATTCGAAGATCCTGTTGTCGATGAGATAGGTAAGAAGTTCTTTATTGTCCGGCATAGTATGTATGACTGTTTTGTATCAATAATCAATAGTTCTGATACAAAAATACATTTTCCTTTTTTTATACGGAGATATTTTATATGATTAAATCTGGTAACTTTAAATTTGTATTGCCTTTAGAGTAAATGTAACAAAAAAAATCCCACGAACGGGTGTCGTGTATTATAAAAAACGTATCTTTGCGATGCGTACTTAACTTTTATCCTAAGAAACGAAATCGCCAATTTCAACAACAAGCAGGATAGGAGAGCATGACGCTCATCTGTATTGTATATATACTCGTGTACAGCCAATGCTGTATCCGTTTGTATAACCATACGGCGTGGGATTACTGTTTTCGCTTGTTGCTTGTAAGGTGTTTGGCGATGCCTGTTTCTTGATGAGTGAAAACAAGTCCTCACGCCTTTTTTGTTTTTGTGTAATGCTGAATTCGGAGGACTTATAAGCGGAAAAACACTTCGTTATTATGGTTTAGAAATATTACAGATATGAATAAAGAATATGTTTTTTGGTTGAGTATCCATTCTTTAAATGGTGTTTAAACAGCGTTTAAATGGTATTTAAATAGTGTTTGAAAAGAGTTTGCAAATGCTTTGCAAAGTGTTTTTAAGTTATTTTCAAAAATAAACCCATAAAAGAGCGTCATATTGAACAAAAAATGTATCTTTGCAATACACCGACTGGGGAAATGGTCCGGTGTTTACATAAGAAAGCGTTTTTTGCTTTATCCTAAAATCGAAATCGCCAGTTTCTAATCGGAGGATTAAGACAATATGACGCTCACGATTTTTGTATATGTATGTCATGTGAGATTTTATAGGCACATGATTTTTTACATACAAAAACGGTGTGGCTTGATTGTTTCTTTATTCATTCCGATGTGCTGTTTGGCGATACCTGATTTTGATGTTTAAAGCAGACAAGTCCTCACGCCTTTCTTATTATATTAAAATTATACTAATGAAAACATAATGCCTTTTCTGGGGATAGCGGGTATTTTTAAGAAAAACATAAGGAGGTATCTATGCCACTTTTCAGAATTACAGTAAAGCAGTTGAAGGTCTCCAATGGAGTTCGTCTTGAGAAAGGAATGTCAGTAGATGTAGTGTCAAATTCATTCAGTAATCCGGTTTCAACAAATGGTGGCCAGCCTGTAGTAGATGCTTTCAATCGCATATATGGGGTTGATATAAAAAAGGCTGGGGCACTTAGTATGGTTTATCTGGATGTGGAAAGGATAGGTTGATATATTATAAAACATTATGACCAGAGGAATTCTAAATGTGGAAAAATATTTTTTTGCACCAGATATCGAATTTTGTGCGACAATTTATTCAGTTCCTCAACCTTGTAAGCGTTGTGGAAGTATAAGGACATATCCATTATTGGGATTTATGTATAAGTCTTTCTATAAAGAGATTTGGGAGCAAATGGAGATAATAAGTAAAATAAGATTGACGAAAAGTTGCTATTAATAAGATTATCAAGGAAATAACACTTTACGATATGAAATTAGATTATGACATTATAAGAAAAAGTTTGGATTTTGCTTATGATAAGGCAGTGAATGGTGTTGTAGGTTTAGACTCTGCTTATGAACTAGCAGATGATTATATGAAAGGGAAAAATTCTTTTTTGAGTAAAGCAAATTCATTAATCAATTGGCAATGTTGTAAGGCTGCAACTAGCGGTTTTATAACTGGTATAGGTGGACTATTGACAATACCGGTGACACTTCCTGCAAATATAACATCTGTATTATTTGTACAAGTGAGAATGATTGCTGCAATTGCCATAATGGGTGGGTATGATGTGAAAGATGATAGGGTTAGATCATTAGTATATACTTGTTTGGTCGCATCTTCTTGTAAAGAGGTCTTAAAGAATTTTGGAATAAAATTAGGACAAAAGGTAGCGGTTAAAGCCATACAACAAATACCTGTTGCAATTATAACAAAAATTAATCAAGCTGTAGGTTTTAGATTATTGACGAAGTTCGGTCAAAAGGGATTAGTAAATCTTGGAAGGGTTGTTCCTTTGTTGGGAGGTATAATCGGAGGTGGAGTAGATTTGGTCTCGACAAAGAAAATCGGAAATATAGCAAGGGATGTTTTTATTTCAACACTGGATTAAGATATGAATACATTGTAACTAAGTTTAATCTTATACTTTAATAAAAAATTAGTATGTGACGGCTCGATATCTTAATTCGATTTGTACGGTTATGAATCAATATTAAGCAATTAGTGTTATGGCTTACTTAAGAAATTTTGCAATTCCAAAGGATTCATGGTTCAGTAAGGTGAATATTTTTGAATTGAATGAAATTGGTAGTACATATGAAAATTTGCTTGACGAAATTTCTGGTTTTGGTAATGTGTCTATTCCATGCAGGGTCCCGTGTTTTAACAGTTGGTATCCATGGAAAACTTTTTACGGAAAAGATTTACGTCCGTTGGAATTTGATGATATAACCATTCTTTATGGCGAAAACGGTTCAGGTAAAACAACATTGCTTAACCTTATTGCAGAAAAATTGCGGATTTCAAGAACTTCCCTTTTTTATAGAAGTTCTTTTTGGGATAAATATGTTGAAGTGTGTGATTATGAGTTGTATGACGGTGCTATTAATTTAAAGAGAGGTGTTATAATAACTAGTGATGACGTTTTTAAGTATATACTTGAAAATAGGAAGAATAATCTTGAGAAAGATAATGATAGGGAACAATTATTGAAAGATTATTATAAGAATCACAAAATCAGTATTGGGAATATTACTTCTCGTTATGTCAGTTCAAAATTGAGAAAAGCGGATGAGGAAAAATCAAATGTAGAAACAGTCTTTAGATTTTTTGTTGATTCTGTCAAGGATGATTCTTTGATATTGTTCGATGAACCAGAGAACAGCCTGTCGGCACAATGGCAAATGGAATTGTCGAATTTCTTGCGAGGTGCCGTACGTGAGTTTGGTTGACAGTTCATAATAGCTACCCATTCGCCGTTCATATTGTCAATGTCGGGAGCAAGAATATATGATTGGGATTCAACTCTTGTATGTGTAAATGAATGGTATAAATTGGAAAATGTACGTGCTTATTATGAATTGTTTGATAAGAATAGAGATTTGTTTGATATTAGGTAATAAGGATTTAAAATAGTAAAGAAATGGCAAAGGTAAGTAAATGTCCATACTGTAATAGTACAAAAGTGAAAAGGACAACCGAAGGTTATATTGAGGAAAGTATTGGTATGGCTATTGGTGGAGGATTAAGCTTTTTAGCTGGTATGGCTGGTATAAATCATATTAATAGTAAATGTGTCAGAGATTATATACCAACTAACTACATATGTAGTAGATGTCATAAAACTTTTCATGTAACTTCTATTGAGGGAGAAGAGTATGTTTGGAATGACGATGCACCTGTTAATATTAGAAAAAGGCAGATTAAGGATTCAGGTATATATAGTTGTTTGGTTACCTATGTTGATATGTCTTCTTGGTGGTGTCGATTTAATACTAAAAGGGTTATTACATCATATGGTGGTTTAACATCTGAACAATACGAGTATTTAATTGCAAATTTGCCTCAGAAGTTATCATTCGAATCAAAGGAACTACTGGATGAGTTTAAAGAAAGTTTATCAAATTATCATGGCAGGTGTAAAATAATTTAATCTTAAATAAAAATTTTGTTATGATACAACGTTGTAAAAAATGTGGAGAATGGGTTGAAGCCGAGAAAAGAGATATGTTTGATAGAGCTATACATCCAATAGATGAAGCTTTAGAATCTGATGGAGGATTAATGGAAAAAGTTGGAGGTTGGTTTGGCTTTAAAGGATTGGGAAGAGCAATAGATAGAGCGGCACGTTTGCCTTCTGATATTGTTAGAGGAGCTGCAGATTCTGTTTTTGGTGATAAATATCATTTTGTCTGTCCAAATTGTGGAGAAGAATGGTCAACAGATAATGATTACGAGGATGAAACAGTAATTTATAAAGAGGAGCAACGTCAAATCAGCATAGTAAAAGAATACAGGGATAAGAGTATAACATTGATTGATGCACCTGAAAGCGAAAAGATTAAATTTGTGAATGAATTGGCTGCTTCTTTACCTTCAGTCTCGGAAGAAGTTTTAAGAGCTACTCTGTTTGATACTCTTGCTTTTTCTCAGTTCAAATTGTTGGGAAATGTAAATGAAGCTTTAAATGCGATTTCTGAATCACTTAAACTGTTTGACGACCCTAACACTCATGCTTTGCGTGGAATTATTTTGGGTGAAGGACGTACTCCTAATGATAAATATAAAGCATTGCAAGAATTGATTTATTGTAAAGAGTCTGAGAAAAGAGATTCTTTTTTCTTTACTCAACAGGAATATCTGATGAAGTTGGAGGAGCAGAATTTACATTATGCAGAACATTTTCTGGAAATACCACAAAATCAAAGAAAGTTTTTGGTAATAGATAACGAACTTCACTATTTGCCAGACTCTTTTAAGGTTTTGACCATAAATAGTATTCCTACTGAACTTCAATTTCCTGTAGGACACCCGATTGACAAACAAATGTATATTTGTCACCCTTTAAAGCCTAAGATGTATCTTCCTGTTGAAGATTATCAATTAGAATTGTTTAGGGACGAAGTAAAAGAACTTTGTGTACTATTGCAGGCATTGGGAGCCAAGAAGCTTTCAATAACTGATAGTAGGGGTAATGAAAAAAGTTTAAATCAGAAACGAAAGTTGGATATTGAAGCAGGAGGTGGTTTCAAAACTACAGAAGCGAATGTAAAAGGTTCAATGTTTTCGGAAAGTGAAGAATATCTGAGAATTAAAAATGAGTTTGTTCGTAATCAAGAGTTTGAAAGATCTTCTATTCCTCCATGTGTACCTGAAGGATTGGTTTGGTATAGTCATAGAGCGGATTGGCAACAAATGGCTTTACAAAGGAGTCAAGGTACATTGATACATCATCATGATTACCTCTCTATTCAGAAAAATACTTTAGTTAATGAAAATGAAAAAAAACAATTAGAGGCAGATTTTAAGACCCTTATGGCAAAAGGGAATGGAAAAGTCGATATGGATAAGACTAGGTTGTTTAAAGAAAATAGTGATTATACTTTTGAATTAAATGTTGATTTTTATCCGTTATCTGCTTATAAGAATAATAACTTTATAACTGAAAGTTTAAAGTCTGGAAAGTCAAAGTCCTTTTATTGGTTAATAGCTGTTGTTTTATTTTTGGGTCTAATATTCTGTTTATTATTCTATGCTTAATACTAACAATAACAATACTACATTTCTTTTGAAGCGTTAGAGGAATGAGCAACTCTGTAGTGTTTAGTACGACGTTTATCGAGACATGTAAACAGTTGGAGATTATAAAATCGTTAATTTGTTTGGTACATTTTAGGCGAGCATTTGAGGACATTCGTCAGAAATGTGGTACTTCAGGATTGGGTATTTACAAGTATGAGGAAAGTTGTTTTTAAAAAAGCTATGTTGTTGGGACGAAAACGTTTCAGTAACAAAAATTATTCAATCAGGATATACTTTTACGAGCATAATATGACTGTCTATGAGGTGGATTATAAAGGGCGTGGTAATACAGTCAGAGTGAACGGTTATGATTATTTGAGATGCAGCACGTATGTTTTTGATCAGTGCAAGGTTGAAAGCATGTATGATTATTTTGATATGCTTAACGGACTGGATAGGGATAAGGTCGCCAGACATTGGTTCGTTCGGGAAATGCGGTATTGTACTGAAAGGTTTCTTTTGCAAGACGGATGATTCAACCGTTTGGGGACGGAAGAGATAGAAAATAGGATTTTTCATTGCTCTCGTAAAAGATTTGAGCGTATGAACGTAGAGATGGTAAAAAGCTTGAAAAGTATTTGCGGTGAAGAGCTTTGCGGAAGTTTTCGTGCAATTCTTAGAATCAGCAATGAGGAAGGCTTCATAAAATATCCTCCAAAGGCATATCAACAAAAGGCTTTTGTCCGTAAAGTGTTAAACCGTAAACGGGAGAAATGTATCGTGAAATCTACCGCGTCTTTATTGGAATGGATAAGGTTTCTTTCTCCACAGTTTTACCATGAATTAGAACGTGACAGAACACTTGACGATTGTGAGATTATCATATATTATTGGAGGCTTAGAAAAGTTTTCCCAAGTATGGAAATCTCTGTGTATGATTGTGGCGGATATGTAAGTTATGATGTAAGCATTCCTTAAACCCTGTCAAAACTCAATTTTGATTATTTATATTTTTGCGCCCATAACCAATATTGCACAAAAAATAAACTCCTACTTTTGCTGAATTCTACAAAAATAGGAGTTTATGTATGTGGTTAAAGTCTTTCAGTATAGCATACTGAAAAAATAATCAATTAATCATAGCTGAAGTGACTTCACAGATATACATTATGTATTCTTTATCTGTGTCAATGTCTTGATTAAGTGATTTTAACTCTTCGGCTGAAAGTTCCTGAGTCATAGTCTTCTTGCACTCAATTGTTACTTCGGCTTTTGATGATTGAGTAGATTTATAGAATGATATTGTGTATGTGGATGAACTTTCCATACTACTGCATATTTCCGACTGCTTTTTGTCGATAAGTATATATGCTACATCTTTGTTGAAAAGTTTTCCAAATCCACCCCATGAGTTAGAATCAAGCTGTATTTCTTTATTGTTTGCTTTTATAGTAAGTTTTCCGTTTGATGCTATTTGTGTAAGATTATTTGGTAGTTCGGAAACTGATACTTTGCCTGTTTTTTGTTCTACTTTAGTGTTTGTAGACTTATTGTCAAGAAATTTTTGGCCTAAACAATCTTTTACAGAGGCGAAAAGAGCATCTTTAAGGTCAATAGTTTCACGACGGAACTTTCCACAGATTGGAGCCAGTTTTGTCTTTTTTCTATTAAGCGCCATATCGTCAGTTATCCATTCTTCGGCAGTATAGCGTTCGCCTCCGTCACGGTTCTCGTCGTACCAGTATCTGATACGGCTCATGCTGAGATTGCATTTTCCATTATCGGTCTTGATGTAAAAATGATAGTATATTCTTGTTCTGTCAAGCGAAAGGGCTGTAGAACTGAATACCATATATTCTTCGGCTGATGCTACAATCTCTCCTTTTTCCTCATCCTTGTACACTACACGGCTGGTAAGTTTTCCATCTGGAACGAAGCGTTTCTCTGCCCATTGCATCATGGTTGAGTATAGCTCTTCTTTATTCATTGCCGGAACACTTATCTCATCTTCGAAAACAATTCTGTTGTCCTTTATGGTAATTGCTCCTACTAGGTATTTGGGATTTGAATTATCTTCCTTTTTATTGTCTTTTGCTGTGGCGAAAAAAGGTAAACATGCCAGGATTAGTAAAAGTAGATTTTTCATGTTTGGGTTGTTTTGTTGTTAACAGCAGCAAACTTACAAAAAAAATCTTTTCAGTCTCTGAAGTATCGGAAAAATAGTTACATTTGTTCGTTTTTAATTTCAAGTATATTATTATGCACGTATTTTATACACCGGACATACTTACTGATTCAGAGCTTCCGGCTGAAGAAGCGGGGCACTGTTTGAGAGTTTTAAGACTCAATATAGGAGATGAGATTTCTCTGACCGATGGTAAAGGGTATTTCTATAAGGCTGCCATTAGTGCTGCTTCGGGCAAGAGATGCCAGGTAAGGATTATTGAAAAAACTTTTCAGGAACCTTTGTGGAAAGGACATCTGCATATAGCTATGGCGCCTACAAAGATGATGGACCGCATAGAGTGGTTTGCAGAAAAGGCAACTGAAATAGGGGTGGACGAGATTACTTTCCTTAATTGCCGTTACTCGGAAAGAAAGGTGATAAAGACAGAGAGGGTTGAAAAAATCGTTGTTTCGGCTGTGAAACAGTCGCTAAAGGCACGTAAGCCCGTTGTAAATGAGATGATTGACTTCGATAAGTTTATGAAAATGGACTTTAATGGTGACAAGTTTATTGCGCACTGTAATGAGGGAGAGAAAGTTCTGCTTAAGGATGCTATAGTGCCTGGCAATGATGCTCTGGTGCTGATTGGTCCGGAAGGTGATTTCAGTAAAGAGGAAGTGGAAATGGCGATAAAGAAAGGTTTCAAGCCTGTAAGTCTGGGTAAATCTCGTTTGCGTACTGAAACTGCGGCTTTGGTGGCTGTTCATACTATGAATCTTATGAATGCTGAATAGGATATATCTAAAAACTAATATCAAACAGGAAAAAATGAAATTGAAATATTTGTCTGTTCCGGTGTTGGCTCTATTTATGGCGGCTTGTGGCAGTACATCGGATTATAGAAATGCAATACCGGCAAAATCGGCGGCTGTGGTAGCCATTGATGCAAATTCAATGTCGGAGAAAAGTAGGCTGAGTGGTGATAAAGCCGACAAAGCTGTCGTTTCCAGATTTGAGAATATGGTGAAGAGTGGACTGGTTGGTTCGGAGGCTCTTGTTGAGAAGATTTTCCGTGATGCTGAAGAAAGTGGACTTGGACTGAAAGAGAAAATTTATCTCTTCATGGGTGAACAGGCCAAAATGGGAGGATTGCTTGTCAAAGTGACTGACAGGGATAAGCTTGAAGAACTTATTGAAGCTCTGAAAAAACAACAGATTTGTTTGCCTGTAAAAGAAACTGACGGATGTGAATGGACTGTGGTGGGCAACTGGTTATTGGCATATAATGATGGCGCAATGGTGCTGGTGGCAGATAATAAGGGTTCGGATCCGAAGTCTTTGGTTAGGCAGGCGTCTATGTGGTTGCGCCAGAAAAACGGTGAAGGTTTCTCCGCTTCGGACGATTTTAAAATTATGGAGCAGAAGAAAGGCGACATAATAGTATGGAGTTCGCTTGATGTGTTGCCCCATGAAGCTGTGTATCCTCTTATAATGGGAGTATCGGCAGAAATGCGTCTGAAGGATGTTAAGGCCGTTTCTACGGTGGATTTTACTACCGGAAAGACTGTAATGGATGTTGAGATGATGGTCGCTGACAAGGTGATGAAGGGTATTCTGGAAAAGAAACAGATGGTGACATCGGATATTGAAGGTAGTTATTTGGATGTATTCCCTCAAAATACTCCGTTTTGGGCGACGGCAAATATTAAAGGAGGAGAATTCTATGATTTTATATGCGAGAATCCTTCTGTCAGAAGGTATTTCGAAAAGTCTATGATACCGCTTGATTTCGGTTCTGTCTTCAGTGCAATTAAGGGTGATGTGGCTTTGGGTATGTCAGGTCCTGACGGAAGAGAATTTATAGCTTTTGCAGATGTCACTACTGATGCCTTCCTCAAGTCTTTTGAGACTCTTAAGTCTATGGCTGCACTGTCCGGAGGACAGGTAATACTCAGAAACCATGGCGACAATGGGTATGAATTCAAGACCGTGGACGGAAGCCTGGTAGGGCTAGCTCTCGGATATCTGGCTTTATGGATAGGAATTAAGGATGGACAGTTTTATGTGACCAACAAGGAATCTCTGATAGACAGGCGTGTGTTGGGACTTTCACTCAGAAATCGTGAATGGGGAGAAAGAGTGAAAGGACAAAGATTCTTTATGGTTTCTGATCTGACTTCTTTGGACCGTTTGTTCGATTTAAGTAAACTTAAGGGAAGTATGGCTTCGGTGCTGGCTTTCTTTGGTGGGCTGGATTATCTTACAGTGGAGAGTGCTGACGGCAGTAATGTTCATATTGAAATTATAATGAAGGACAAGAACAGAAATCCGCTGTCTGTATTATTAAATAATTAAATGTACTGAAAGGTGTATAGGATAGAATTGGATAATGTGCTTCCGGATGTTTTTGCCGGACGTGAGAATCTTGTTTCTGGCGTGTGGCGTAAGAAACTGGAGCTTGAGAAAGGAAAGTCTTATTTGATAGAAGCGGCTTCTGGTACGGGTAAATCGTCACTTTGCAGTTTTATTTATGGATACAGAAAGGATTATGAAGGTACGATCCGCTTTGATGACACTGATGTCAGAAGTCTGTCGGGTGACAGATGGACTGATGTGAGGCAGAGGAACCTTGGAATGATGTTTCAGGAACTGCGTCTGTTTCCTGAGCTTACGGCTGGTGAGAATGTAATTCTGAAAAATAATCTGACGCATTTCAGGGATGAGGAACAGATAAGAAGTTGGTTCTCTATGCTTGGAATAGATGACAAGTGGGCTGAACCTGTAGGACGGATGTCGTTCGGGCAGCAGCAAAGGGTGGCTTTCGTCAGAATGTTGTGTCAGCCTTCAGATTTCCTGTTTATGGATGAGCCGGTTAGTCATCTGGACGATGCCAACGGAAGTGTTATGGCTAAAATTCTTGACAGTGAAATCCGTGAAAGGGGAGTGGGAGTTGTTGTAACTTCCATAGGCCGTCGTCTGGATATGAATTATGATGCCGAAATAAAACTTTAAAACTTATAGAGGATATCAAGATGCTTTGGAGATTATTAAAACAACATATCAGTGTGGCGCAGCTGGCGGGGTTCTTTATTGCCAACCTGTGCGGCATGGTGATAGTGATGTTGGGGATACAGTTCTATAATGATGTATCGCCTGTGTTTACGCAGGAGGACAGTTTTATTAAGAAAGATTATATAGTAGTGACAAAGAAGGTCAGCACGTTGGGAAGTCTTGCCGGAAAGAGCGGTACTTTTTCTACGTACGAAATGGAAGAACTGGAATCGCAGCCATTTACTGTAGGAGTCGGAGCCTTCCAGCCTGCTCAGTTTAAGGTGTCGGCGGGTATTTCTTTCGGAGGAATGGATATGTCTACGGCAATGTTTCTTGAATCGGTTCCTGATAATTTCGTGGACGTGAAAGCTGAGTCGTGGAGATACACAGAAGGACAGAAGGAAATTCCAATCATAATACCTCGCAATTATCTCAATCTTTATAATTTCGGGTTTGCCAGAAGCAGGAATTTGCCACAACTGTCTGAAGGCATGGTCGGACTGGTGTCGCTCAATTTATATATATCAGGCAATGGTATGCGGGAGGTGAAGAAAGGTCGCATTGTGGGATTCTCCAACAGACTTAATACTATACTGGTTCCGGAAGCATTTATGAGTGCAGCCAATGCGTCATACGGCGGAAATAAGGCGTGGGAACCGTCAAGGCTTATAATTGAGGTGGACAATCCTGCTGATGAGAGGATAGCGGAATATTTCAGTGACAACGGTTACGAGACTGAGGATAACAAGCTGGATGCAGGAAAGATTACGTGGTTTCTGAAACTGGCTGTAGGAGTGGTGATGACTGTAGGGATAGTTATTAGCTTGCTTTCATTCTACATATTATTATTGAGTATATATCTGTTATTACAGAAGAATACTGACAAGTTGGAAAATCTTATTCTTATAGGATATAGCAATTCGAGGGTGGCAAGACCATACCAGATATTGACAATAGTTATGAATTTTTCGGTTCTGGTACTGTCTGTAATTATTTTGCTATTTATAAGAGGTATATATATGGATGCGCTTTCTGACATTATTACAGTGGAAAGTGGAGGAAATATTATGTACGCATGCTTCAGTGGTGTACTTTTGTTTGTGGTAGTATCAGTTTATAATATTATTGCTATAAGGAGAAAGATCAATTCTATACTTTAAAAGGCTTGTTTGAGTTTAAAAAGTCTTTATGTGGTGTGATTATATGTAAATCTTTATGGGATAATTCTCATATATTATGTCCTATAACATTATCTTAAGGCTAAAAAATGTTACATTATGGTACATCTTTACTGGATAATATATTAAATTTGCGATATACAATTAAGATAATTATTTAACAGATTAGTTTATGTCAAAAATCGTTGGACATATTTCGCAGGTAATTGGTCCGGTTGTGGATGTCCACTTCAATCTGGAGGGATTGGATGCCGAAGTTGCACTGCCGAAAATACACGATGCAATGACTGTAGTCCGTAAGGACGGTCGTACATTGGTTATTGAGGTGCAGCAGCATATAGGCGAGGATACTGTACGTACAGTAGCAATGGATAGTACAGACGGACTAAAACGCGGAATGGAAGTTGTACCTACCGGACAGCCTATAACCATGCCGGTGGGAGCACAGATCAGAGGACGTGTGATGAACGTAGTGGGAGAGACAATAGACGGAATGTCCGAACTGGACAAGAAGGACGGTTTCCCTATACACCGCGAGCCTCCACGTTTTGAGGATTTGGCAACAACTCAGGAAGTACTTTTTACAGGTATTAAGGTTATTGACCTTTTGGAACCGTATCTGAAAGGTGGTAAAATCGGATTGTTTGGTGGTGCCGGTGTAGGTAAGACTGTGCTCATCAAGGAGTTAATCAACAATATCGCAAAGAAACATAACGGTTTCTCTGTCTTTGCCGGTGTGGGCGAACGTACCCGTGAAGGTAATGACCTTCTTAGGGAAATGATTGAATCAGGCGTTATCCGCTATGGAGAGGAATTCCAGAAGAGTATGGAAGAAGGCAACTGGGATTTGTCGAAAGTTGACTATAAGGAAGTAGAGAAATCGCAGGTTGCGATGGTGTTCGGACAGATGAACGAGCCTCCTGGTGCACGTCAGTCAGTTGCACTGTCAGGATTGACACTTGCCGAATCTTTCCGTGACCGCAAGACTGAAGAAAACAGTCCTAAGGATATTTTGTTCTTTATCGATAATATATTCCGTTTTACTCAGGCAGGTTCCGAGGTTTCAGCTCTTTTGGGACGTATGCCTTCGGCTGTAGGTTACCAGCCTACTCTGGCTACTGAAATGGGTAAAATGCAGGAACGTATTACTTCTACCAAGGATGGTTCCATCACATCAGTTCAGGCTGTATATGTGCCTGCCGATGACTTGACAGACCCTGCTCCGGCTACTACATTTACTCACCTTGACGCTACTACTGTGTTGAGCCGTAAGATAGCCGAACTTGGTATCTATCCTGCTGTTGACCCGCTGGATTCTACATCGCGTATCCTTGATCCGCTGATTGTGGGCAAGGAACATTACGAGACAGCACAGAGGGTTAAACAGATTCTTCAGCGTAACAAAGAGCTTCAGGATATTATCTCTATCCTTGGTATGGATGAGCTTTCTGACGAAGACCGTCTGACTGTGAACCGTGCTCGTAGGGTACAGAGATTCCTTTCACAGCCGTTTGCAGTGGCAGAACAGTTTACAGGTGTTCCTGGTGCTATGGTTTCAATAGAAGATACAATTAAGGGATTCAAGATGATTCTTGACGGTGAGGTTGACTACTTGCCGGAACAGGCATTCCTTAATGTAGGAACTATAGAAGATGCCATAGAGAAAGGAAAGAAGCTGCTTGAGGCTGCTAAAGCATAACGCCTATGGACAGGAAGAATTTGCATCTGGTGATTATTTCACCGGAGCGTACTCTTTTCGATGGCCCTGTCAACTGGGTGGAACTTCCGGGTGAACTAGGAAAATTCCAGGTGCTTGTAAACCACGCTCCGATAATATCTTCATTAAAGGATGGTGAAGTGGTCTATCAGTGTGGCGAGGCACATTACAGGGTGCAGAGAGATACGCAAAGATTGAAAATTACAGGAGGATTCGTTGAGGTTAAAGATAATTTGGTCTCAGTGTGCGTAGAATTATAAACCGAAAAATCTGAAAAACATGTTTTTGCTCAAGGCAAAGAGGATATTTATAAAAAAAATGACAATATTGACTTTGATATTGTCTGTTGTGATAGGTTTGATTTACCATTTGTTTATACCAGACAGGTATTTCCCATGGTTTCCTGCCATTCCTGTGTTTTTTTACCTCTTCGGTCTGTTCTACATTAACATGTTTTCTCTGGCTTATCGGTTGGGAGAAGATAAGATGGTTCCACTGTTTCTGGTTTGTAAAGGAACAAAGTTTCTTGTCAGTGTACTGATAGTAGCTATATACTGTTTTGCTGTGCGACATGAAGTTTTGCCTTTTATAGCAACCTTTATGGCGTTCTACATATCTTTTCTCATATTTGAAACTGTATATTTTACAAATATCGAACTGAGACTTAAAAAGAAGAAAAAACTAAAACAGAAACAATGAAAAAAGTACGTTACATATGGACTTTGGTGTTACTGATGGTTTTTACATCGGGATTTGCATCAACAGACAGCTCTCATGAAGAGGGTGGTGATGTGGATGTCAATGAACTGGTGTTCGGACATATCAACGATGCCTACTCTTGGCATATTGTCAGCATAGGAGATGCTCATATCACAATACCGCTTCCGGTAATAGTGAAAAGCAGTACTGGATGGCATGTGTTTTCGTCAGAAAGACTTGAAGAAGGTGAGTATGAGGGACTTTACATTGCCGAAGGTGGAACATACGACGGAAAAATAGTTGAACGCAATGCTGCGGGCGAGGAAGTACGTCCTTTGGACATATCCATTACAAAAAATGTTTTGGCACTTATGATAAACAGTGCCATATTGGTATGGATAGTATTGGGATGTGCCAGATGGTATAAGAAACATCCTGTAGAAAACGGTGCTCCTAAAGGTGGAGTAGGAATGATAGAATCTGTGGTGCTAATGGTGTATAATGATGTAATAAAGGCATGTATAGGTCCTGATTACCAAAGGTATGCTCCATATTTGCTTACAGCTTTCTTCTTTATTTTGGTTAATAACCTTATGGGACTTATACCTTTCTTCCCTGGAGGAGCTAATGTTACCGGTAATATAGCCATAACGCTTGTTCTGGCATTGGTTACTTTCTTTTTTACGAACGCTTTTGCTACCAAGGAATATTGGAAAGAGGTGTTTTGGCCGGAAGTTCCGGTTTGGCTTAAAGCTCCGGTACCTATGATGCCGGTTATAGAATTTTTCGGATTGTTCACCAAGCCGTTTGCATTGATGATACGTCTTTTTGCCAATATAATGGCAGGACATGCAGCCATATTAAGCTTGTTGGCTATAATTTTCATAACAGTGAAGATTGGTCCTCTCATCAATGGCACAATGACATTCGTATCAGTTGCCTTCGGAGTATTCATGACGGCACTTGAAGTTTTGGTGGCATTTATCCAGGCTTATGTGTTTACTATGCTTTCGGCTGTATTTATCGGCCTTTCTCGTGTAAAAGAAGAGAAAAAAGAAGAAAATTAATGAATTAAAAAACAAACAAATTTAAAACTTATAATTATGTTACTTTCAATTTTATTACAGGCTGCCGCTGGTGCAGGTTTAGGTAAATTTGGTGCTGCTCTTGGTGCAGCAATCGCAGTAATTGGTGCAGGTATTGGTATTGGTAAGATAGGTAGCTCTGCTATGGAAGCTATCGCACGTCAGCCTGAGGCATCAGGTGATATTCGTATGAATATGATTATCGTTGCTGCCTTGGTAGAAGGTGTGGCACTTATCGCTATTATAGTTTGTCTATTGACTTTGTTCTTATAATATACAGCTTATGGGATTGTTGACTCCGGATCCGGGGTTACTGTTTTGGATGGTAGTGGTATTCGGTATTGTCTTCTTTTTGTTGGCAAAATTCGGATTCCCTGTTATCATCAAAATGGTTGACGATCGGAAGGCGTATATTGACAACTCGCTTAAAGCAGCGCGTGAAGCCAACGAACAATTGGCCAACGTGAAGATTGAAGGCGAGAAAATCCTGGCTCAGGCCCATGAGGAACAAGCCCGAATCCTGAAATCGGCAACAGAAACGCGTGACCGTATCATTAGAGAAGCCCAGGAAAAGGCTCGTCTGGAAGGTGACCGTTTGATGGAGGAAATGAAAAAGCAGATTGAAACCGAAAAAGAAAGTGCAATCCGCGATATCCGGCGTCAGGTGGCTTTACTCTCTGTAGGTATTGCTGAAAAAGTAATGCGTACAAAATTGGCCGATGAGAAGGAACAGACTGAACTTATCAGTCGGTTGGTGGACGAAATGGTTGAATCTTCTAAATAACCTAGTATGAATACAGGAGTTGTTTCAAGGCGTTATGCCAAGGCTTTGTTGGACTTTGCAATGGACAGAGGCAATGAAGACAAGATATATGAAGAGGTAAAAACGCTGGCCAGACATTTTGCTAATGTTCCTGATTTGAGAAGGACTATTGATAATCCGGTTGTTACGAAACAGGAAAAATTGAATTTACTTGTTGAGGCAGCGGGAGGTAAAGATGTCACTGAAGAAATGAAACGTTTCCTCTTGCTGGTACTTAATGGTAAGAGGGAGAAATTCTTGCAATTCATGACATGGTCATATATTGACCTGTATAGGGAAAGGAAGCATATATTGATGGGTAAACTGACAACTGCAATCGAAGCTCCGGAATTGGTAAAGCATCTTGAAAAAATTGGTAGCCAGAGAACTAATTCCAAGATAGAAATAACTTCTAAGATAGATCCTTCTATTATAGGCGGTTACATTATGGAAATAGATGGATATCGTCTTGATGCCAGCGTCGATTACCAGCTTAAAAAAGTTAAGCGTCAGTTTATTGAGAAGAACAGAAGAATAGTTTAATTATTTGAATTGACTAAGAATGGCAGATAATACTATAAAACCCAGCGAAGTCTCGGAAGTATTGCTCCAGCAACTTGAAGGTATAGATACCTCTCTTAAATTCGATGAGGTAGGTACCGTGTTGCAGGTGAGTGATGGTGTGGCTCGTATATATGGCTTGCGTAATGCTGAAGCAAACGAGCTTCTGAAATTCGAGAACGGTATCATGGGTACGGTAATGAATCTGGAAGAGGACAATGTGGGTGCAGTCCTGCTAGGTCCTACAGACCAGATTAAAGAAGGAATGATAGTGAAACGTACCAAACACATCGCTTCCATCAATGTTGGTGAGGGTATGTTGGGACGTGTAATCGACCCTCTGGGTGTTCCATTGGATGGACGTGGCGACATCTTAGGCGAGACATTCGAGATGCCGCTTGAACGTAAGGCTCCGGGAGTTATTTTCCGTCAGCCTGTAACAGAACCGTTGCAGACTGGTCTGAAGGCTATTGATGCCATGATTCCTATAGGACGCGGACAGCGTGAGTTGATTATCGGCGACCGTCAGACAGGAAAGACAGCTATTGCTATTGATACAATTATCAATCAGCGCTCTAATTATGAGGCAGGAAATCCGGTTTACTGTATTTATGTAGCGATAGGTCAGAAAGGTTCTACTGTGGCAAGTATAGTCAATGCACTCCGTGAACGTGGTGCTATGGATTATACAGTGATAGTTGCAGCTACAGCCTCTGATCCTGCGGCAATGCAGTACTTCGCTCCGTTTGCCGGTGCTGCAATCGGAGAATATTTCCGTGACACCGGTCGTCATGCCTTGGTAGTATATGATGACTTGTCAAAACAGGCAGTAGCTTATCGTGAGGTATCACTTATCCTTCGTCGTCCTTCAGGACGTGAAGCTTATCCTGGTGATATCTTCTACCTGCATTCACGTTTGCTTGAACGTGCGGCTAAGATAATAAGCCAACAGGAAGTGGCAGAACAGATGAATGACCTGCCTGAAAGCCTGAAAGGAAAAGTTAAGGCTGGTGGTTCGCTCACTGCATTGCCTATTATTGAAACTCAGGCTGGTGACGTATCAGCATATATTCCTACAAATGTGATTTCAATCACTGACGGACAGATATTCCTTGAAACAGACCTCTTTAACCAAGGTTTCCGTCCTGCTATCAACGTGGGTATTTCTGTATCACGTGTGGGTGGTAGTGCGCAGATCAAGAGTATGAAGAAGGTTGCCGGTACACTGAAGATTGACCAGGCACAGTATCGTGAACTTGAAGCTTTCTCTAAGTTCAGCAGCGATATGGACCCAGTTACAGCTATGGCTATCGACCGTGGACGTAAGAATAACCAGTTGCTTATTCAGCCTCAGTACTCACCTATGCCGGTTGGCGAGCAGATTGCAATCCTTTATTGCGGTACACACGGTTTGATGCGTGAAGTTCCACTTGACAAGGTACGTAGCTTCCAGGATACATTCCTTTCAACTCTTCGTGTGAACTATAAGGAAGATGTGATAGATGTTTTGGCCAGCGGACAGATAAATGATGCTGTAACGGCTATTATAGAAAAAGTAGCAGCAGAAACTGCAGTTCAATATAAACAGTAATTATATTATGGCATCGCTGAAAGAAGTTAAAAGTAGAATAAACTCTATAAACGGTACGCTGAAGATTACTTCGGCCATGAAGATGGTGGCGTCGGCAAAACTGCACAAGGCTCAGGAGGCTATAGAAAATATGCTTCCATACGAGAACAAGCTGCATGGAATTCTGAGAGATTTCTTGGCGTCCGGCGTTTCTGTTCAGACACCTTTCTCTGTCAATAAACAGGTAAAGAAGGTGGCGATAGTGGCTTTTGCTTCGAACAGCAGTCTTTGTGGCGGATATAATGCAAATGTTATCAGACATTTGTCAGCTCTGGTTGATGAGTATTCTGCTAAAGTAGGAAAGGAGAATATCCTGATTTATCCTGTAGGAAGGAAAATTGCTGAGGCGGTAAAGAAGATGGGAATGGAAGTGGCAGGAGATTATCAGCACATGAGTGGAAAACCAAATTATCAGGATGCTTCTGATTTGGCTTCTGAACTCATGAGTAAATTCCTGAAAGGTGAGATACAGAAAGTAGATTTGCTGTATAATCACTTCAAGTCAACATCATCCCAGATTCTGACTCATGAAACATATCTTCCTGTTGATGTAAACGGACAGGTTGGCAATACAGAAAACTCTGAGGTAAAAGAACAGTCTTCAGACTATATTATTGAACCTTCGGCTGAAACTATAATGAAATCACTTGTTCCTAAGGTTCTGAGGATGAAGATTTATACGGTATTGCTTGACGCTGCAGCATCGGAACATGCAGCCCGTACGATGGCAATGCAGATAGCTACCGACAATGCCAACGATTTGATTCAGGAGCTGACTTTGGTATATAACAAGAGCCGTCAGCAGGCTATTACGAACGAATTGCTTGATATTGTTGGCGGAACAATGGCCTGATATTTACATTCAATTTCTATAACATTAAGGCATTATGATATGTTGTTTTTATTAGCATGGCATAATGCCTTTCTTGTATCCCTATCACATTTAGGGAAATTCCCCTTAAAATATAGGAATTTACTTTATAGTAAGTGAATAGATGTGTGTACTTTTGTATCAAGGAAGTTAAGAAGAACAGGAGGAAACCATGAAGAATTTAAGTAAGGTTATTGCTTTTTTGGCACTAATCTCCACATTCCCTATTTTATTCTCATCATGCGAGTATGTAGGTATAGGCATAGAATTAGGGAACGGAACCAATAATTACCGCGAAGCCACATATTATTTATGTAGCAGGACATGGGTAGAGGAATGGACTGACAATAATGGCGATTTTCATCGTCAGGAGTTACGTTTTTATGATAATAATAGAGGGGAAGATTATATTCTGACTATAGATAATCGCGGATTTCGTCAGGAATCTTCGTATTCGTTTCTTTGGGATTGGTATGATGCCAATTATACTACACTGCGTCTGAAATACGGTGCGAATGATTATTCGTATATGAATAATATATTTATGGGTAACAATCGTTTGGAATGCCTCCTTGATGGATATCCGGCTCGTTTCTATGGAAATTAATGAAACTGATGAACAAAATCGACTTAACTTTGTTATATATTTAAAAGCTTGCAAGATAACTCATAGCATTTAAGATAATTAATTTTTTAGTTTATTCGTGTAGCTGTACCTCATTGTTTTCAGGATAATGCAGGTACAGTTTTTTTGTTAGGTACTTTATATCAATTTTGTTATTTACTTGAGAAAAATAATTTGATAAACACATAATTCTATTATATTGGTATAATTGACTCCATTAAAATTTTTGATTAACTTTGTCTTAACTCAAGTTACAATATTTATATACGATAATTAATAAATTATATCTATTACTGATACCATATTGTAAAAACCTAATAGGTTAATATAATTTGAAATATAAAATTAATATGCTGAAAAAAGGTATATACGAACATATTATTAATCAAGAGACTAGGGGAGAGATAGAACAGACAGAGGCTAAAAATCTTGTTTGTGTAAAAAATAATATTGATACTGCAGAATCTCCTCAGATATTGGCTGATTATCTGGCAAAAGTGATTCGCAATAAATTGGAAGAAATAGAGGAGCAACAAGACCGAGTAAATATGATAAATAGAATTTTATCGGAAGCCGGTTTATTGGATGAAATGCAGATAGTAGATTATGAGAATCTATTGACAGAAGTTATGACACATCAGCAATATCTATTTCAAAGCCAAAGTAGAACACAAACAATTAGACCGATAAGTGGTTTTCGTGTGAGTAATCTATTTACTGGTGGCGGAAGTGCATTATCATTGGGAGAAGAAATTCGTCGTGAGATAGCTAGTGCTGATGAAATCTGTTTTATAGTTTCTTTTTTGAAGGTTTCAGGAATACGTATTTTAATGGACGACTTGAAGAAATTTACTCAAAAAGAAGGAAGTCGTTTAAGAATTATCACTACTACTTACTGCGGAGTTACTCAGTCTAAAGCTATTGAACAACTGTTAGAACTTCCCAATACAGAGATTCGTATTTCTTATAATACAGATATAGAACGTCTTCATGCTAAGTCATATATATTTTTAAGAAATTCTGGCATGAATACGGCATATATAGGTTCATCAAACTTATCTAAATCAGCTCAGACTGATGGTTTGGAATGGAACATTCGTGTAACAAATATAGAAAATCCACACATAATCAAGACGGCTTTAGCTACTTTTGATATGTATTGGAATAGTCCAAATTTTGAAGATATTAGAATTGGAGGTATAGACAAATTTAATAAAGAGATAAATCGTAATTTATTTATAAACCGTAGCGAAGAGAACGTATATCACCGTTATACATTACTTCCACATCAGAAACAGATTCTAGATAAGCTTAGTGTAGAAAGAGACGAGAATCATAACTATAGAAATCTTATAGTCGCAGCTACTGGTACTGGAAAAACAGTCATCTCAGCCTTTGATTATCAAAATTTTATAAGGACACATTCGTGTAGCCGTATTTTATTTACAGCACATAGAGAGGAAATCCTTTGTCAGGCACTGAATACTTACAGGAGTGTTTTGAGAGATACAAACTTTGGTTCTTTGTGGGTTGGAGGATATCGTCCGCAAAATGAGGATGAATATGAGAATTTATTTGTCTCCATTTCAATGTTTAACTCAAAATATGATGAATTTTTCTCTTTACTTGATAAAGATTATTACGATTACATAGTTATTGATGAAGCTCATCATAGTCAGGCTGATAGTTATAGAAAATTATTAACTCATTTTAGTCCGAAAATATTAATCGGCCTTACAGCTACTCCTGAACGTATGGATGGCCGTGATTTGCGTCCTGATTTCGGAGGACATATCAGCGCTGAAATACGTCTTCCCCAAGCTTTGCAAGCAGGATTGTTGACTCCATTCCAATATTTATGTATAACAGACAATACGGATCTTTCAGATGATTCATTGTGGAGTGGAAATAAATATAATGTTGAAAGATTGTCTGACAGGTTATGTAATAAAGAGCGTGTAGGAAGAATAGTAGATGCATTACATAAATATCTGGCTGATGAATACGCATGTCGTGCACTTTGTTTTTGTGTAAACAAAAGACATGCAGAATTTATGGCTAAGCAATTATCTCTATATGGTTTTAACGCACATAGTCTTACTTCTGATACTCCCAATGATGTACGTAGAAAACTGACGAAAGATTTACGTGAGGGTAATATTCACTATTTATGTGTTGTTGATGTTTTCAATGAAGGTATTGATATTCCAGAAGTGGATACTGTACTATTCTTGCGCCCTACGGATAGTTTAACAATATTCTTACAACAGTTAGGACGAGGACTCCGTCTGTCTGTAGGCAAAACAGAGCTTACGGTATTGGACTTTGTCGCACAGGTAAATCGTAAATATGATTTTGCCAGTCGCTTCAGAGCTTTGACACTTAATTCTGATAAAAACATAAGGAAGCAGATAGAAGATGGTTTTACAATGCTGCCTAATGGATGTAGCATTATTATGGAGAAATTGGCTCGTCAATATATTTTGGATAATATTCAAAGTGCAATTTACAATAAGACGAGAATAATACGTGAAATAAACAGTTATAGCGAAATCATACCGACAATCTCACAATTTCTTGATAATAATGGCCAGGATATTCGTATATTATATCAAGGTTCAAATTGTTGGACATCATTAAAACGTGCTGCTGGAAAGATTAACTATATTGATGATCATATAACTAAACGCTTGGAGAAAGGAGTTTCAAATTTGATACATCATAATACGGTTAACTTCTTGCATTTTGTTCAAAGATTCGTAAATGGCAACAGCGAATTTCTTAAACAAGAAAATGAAACTTATGCTTTAATGTTATATTATGCTTTATTTTCTGATAAGTTGGAAAAATCAGGCTTTAATAGCATATATGAAGCACTTTCTTTACTCCAAACAGATAAATACAAGTACTTCAATCAGGAGATAAAAGAAATAGCATCTTATTTGCTGGAACATTTGCAAATAAAGACTATTCCGTTGCAGAACTTATTCTGTCCACAAATGGAGGTATATGGCTGTTATACACGTGAAGAGGTTTTTATGTTGGTTGGACGTCAGACTGCTATAAAGAAAATGCAAGGTACAGCAACAGGAGCTTTTCATTTACCGGAACATAATGCTTCTTTGTTATTCGTTACTTTGAATAAATCTGATAAAGATTTTTCTCCGACCACACAATACGATGATTATGTAATAAATGAGAATTTGTTTCATTGGCAATCTTGGAATTTTGACTCTCATCAGAACGATGGAGGGAAACGATATACCCAGCAAATGGAAACACAACGTAAGATTTTATTATTTGTTCGTGAAAATAAGAAAGACGGCTATGGTAATACTAGTCCTTTTCACTGTTTTGGTTTAGTCAATTATGTTTCGTCTCATGGTGATTTTCCAATGAATGTAACATGGAAATTAGAAGAACCAGTTATGCCATATTATGTAAAAGCAATATAAAAACAAAAAAGGCCATCTCAAAGTTTATTTGAGATTCTCAATTATAGGTTATATTATATATAAGTTTCTATTATAGATTTATTTGTCTATATCTTGTGATTATAGACTATTTAATCTATAATTATTGGTGAGGTAAAAGAAAATTCATATCTTTGTTATCAAATTAATGGACAATAATATGTTTGCAACAATTTCAGCGGATATAGTAGCATCCACTTCCTTGTCTGTGAATGAAACTATAGGATTAAAGCAAAGGATAGAATCATTATTTGGCTTGCTAAAAGTGAGTTATCCTGATTTTGAAGGTCGCCAAATAAAAGGGGACTATATAGAGTGTGTAATGCAAAATGTATCAAACGTATTCCGGATAGCCTTTATAATCAAATCCTGTATCAAATCTTTTTCCACAGCTAAGAATGAAAAGACAAAAAATTTCCATACATACGGAATACGTATGGCCATTGGTATTGGAGGTATGAGAATAGTGAATACCGAACAAGGTATTTGGGATGGTGAGGCCATATATCTGTCAGGACGTGCGCTTGAGGAAATGAGTTCCCTGAATAAGGGAACAATGTCTGTTCATACAAGTAAAAAGCAATTATCTGCCCCTTTACAAACTATAGCCCTATTGACCGATGCCATATTAAATGATATGACTGTGCGCCAAAGTGAAGTCGTTTATTATAAACTGCTTGGTTTCAAAGAGGCAGACATTGCCAAAAAACTGGGTATATCTCAAGCCAGTGTAAATAATGCTTCTACAGCTACAAAATGGTATTGTATAGAAGAATCCATAAAATATTTTGAACAGATAAATTTTGAAGGATATGAATAGTTGGTTGTTTTTAAGTCTGATATTGGCACATGTTATAGGTGATTTTTACCTTCAGAATGATAAATACTGTGCACAGAAAGAGGAAAGGAAATTCAAAAGCTGGTTCCTGTATGTGCATTCGCTTATTATCGGTGTGGTATCATGGGTAGTTGTTCCTGTTTATGAATTCAGATTTTATGCCCTTGCCATTGCTTTTTCCCATCTGGTGATAGATGTTATCAAAACATATAGCCCAAAAGGATTATGGAATTTTGTGATTGATCAGGTTGCTCATTTGGCGATATTGATTATAGTGACATTTTCCTTTGACACTACAACAAAGTTGCCAATCCAATCGATGGATTGCAATGGCAGCTACTCTATACCTCTGTTCATATTGGCGTTACTATTGTGCATCAAGCCTGCAAACATCCTGATCAAGCTGGTATTAAAGAAATATCAAGTTGGAGAGACACAGTCTTGTGAAAATATCAAAAATGCAGGAGCGTTAATTGGTAATTTAGAGCGTATTCTTACAATCATATTCGTTATCATTGGACAATATGAAGCAATCGGTTTTATCATAGCGGCAAAATCCATCCTTCGATTCAAAGACACGGATACAGCAAAAACAGAATATGTCCTTGCCGGAACGTTTCTGAGTTTTGGAATTGCATTGCTGTGTGGTTTAATGGTAACAAAATAACAGATGGACAGTTTTCAAACCACCATTATAAAGAAAAACAAAAAAGGCGTGAAACTCAAGCGGTTTCACGCCTTTACTTATGAAAAATTATGTTTATTTATCTCTAGCTTACTTGACTTCCTCAAAATCAGCATCCTGAACATTGTCGCCATGCTTGTCATTAGTACCGCCATTGTTTGCCTGACCAGCGTTAGGACCTGCCTGAGCACCGCCCTGTGCGCCTGACTGAGCATACATTTCAGCGCTTGCTGCCTGGAAAGCTGACTGGAGTTCTGCACTTGCAGCGTCGATACCAGCCAAATCCTGTGCCTTGTGAGCGTCTTTCAGTTTCTGAAGAGCAGCTTCGATAGGAGCTTTCTTGTCTGCAGGGATCTTATCGCCAAGGTCTTTCAACTGATTTTCTGTAGAGAAAATCAAGCTGTCAGCCTGGTTCAATTTGTCGATACGTTCCTTTTCTTTCTTATCAGCTTCTGCGTTTGCTTCAGCTTCAGCTTTCATACGTTCGATTTCTTCCTTGCTCAAACCTGATGAAGCTTCGATACGGATAGCCTGTTCCTTACCTGTAGCCTTATCCTTAGCAGATACTTTCAAGATACCGTTAGCATCGATATCGAATGTTACTTCAATCTGAGGAACACCACGACGAGCTGGAGCGATACCTGTCAGGTTGAACTGACCGATTGATTTGTTCTGTGCTGCCATAGGACGTTCACCCTGAAGTACGTGGATTGTAACTTCTGTCTGGTTGTCGGCTGCTGTGGAGAACACTTCACTCTTCTTGCAAGGGATAGTAGTGTTGGCGTCGATAAGTTTTGTCATCACACCACCCATTGTTTCGATACCCATTGACAATGGAGTTACGTCAAGAAGAACAACGCCCTTGATTTCGTCTGTCAATACGGCACCCTGAACTGCTGCACCTACTGCAACAACTTCGTCTGGGTTAACACCCTTAGAAGGAACTTTACCGAAGAAGTCTTCTACAAGTTTCTGAACTGCAGGGATACGTGAAGAACCACCTACAAGGATTACTTCGTCGATATCTGAGTTGCTCAAACCTGCATCGCTCATAGCTTTCTTACATGGTTCAAGACAAGCCTGGATCAAGTTGTGTGCCAACTGTTCGAATTTAGCACGGCTCAATGTCTTAACCAAGTGCTTTGGAACACCAGCTACCGGCATGATGTAAGGCAAGTTGATTTCTGTAGAAGTAGAAGAAGACAATTCGATTTTTGCCTTTTCTGCTGCTTCTTTCAAACGCTGCATTGCCATTGGGTCCTGAGTCAAGTCAGCACCTTCGTCGTTCTTGAATTCCTGAACCAACCAGTCGATGATTACCTGGTCGAAGTCATCACCACCAAGGTGAGTATCACCGTTTGTAGAAAGTACTTCGAACACACCGCCACCGAATTCAAGGATTGAGATATCGAATGTACCACCACCAAGGTCGAACACTGCAACCTTCATATCCTTGTTTGATTTGTCAACACCGTATGCAAGTGCTGCTGCTGTCGGTTCGTTTACGATACGTTTTACTTCAAGACCTGCAATCTGACCAGCTTCTTTTGTAGCCTGACGCTGTGAGTCTGAGAAGTATGCCGGAACTGTGATGACAGCTTCTGTAACTTCCTGTCCAAGATAGTCTTCAGCAGTCTTCTTCATTTTCTGAAGAATCATTGCAGAGATTTCCTGTGGAGTGTAAAGACGTCCGTCGATATCAACACGTGGAGTGTTGTTTTCGCCACGAACTACTTTATATGGAACACGTTCAACTTCTTTTGATACCTGATCGTAAGTTTCACCCATGAAACGTTTGATTGAGTAAACTGTACGAGTTGGGTTTGTGATAGCCTGACGTTTTGCAGGGTCACCGATTTTACGTTCGCCGCCGTCAACGAAACCTACTACTGATGGAGTAGTACGCTTACCTTCGCTGTTAGCGATTACAACTGGTTCGTTACCTTCGAACACTGCTACACATGAGTTTGTTGTACCTAAGTCAATACCAATAATCTTTCCCATAATTTTATCTGTTTTTTTATTATTATCTAATTAAGTTATTTCTGTAACTTTTGCGTTACGCTGTATTATAAACAAACCGTGTGCCACGGCATAAAAATGTTTTGGCACAGACAAAAACTGACATTTTGGCTGAAATTTATCTTAATGTTACTGACAAAACATGATTTCTGTCATCTTTTAAACTATATACATTGATAAAATATATAGGATAGAAGAGGCTCTTTTGCTGGAGATAAAAGTATTTTATCAGTAATAAATCTGTAAATACAACTTGTATTTTTATAAACGACACTGTGGTTTGTAAAAATTACACTGTAAATTCTATAAATACAAGTTATATTTATAGAAAATGTCAGCACGAAAACATCTTTTTATGAGGAAGAACGAGCTATTGTTTCGGTAGAAACAAAAAAATGGAGCCAATGTGGTGACTATGCCACCGTGGCTCCATATACTATATAATAATGTATAATGTCAGATTATTTCTATACCTTTCTGTTTGCAGAGTTCCAAACCTATATCTTTCAGTTTGAATTTCTGAATCTTTCCGCTTCCTGTCAGAGGGAAACCGTCTACGAAGAAGATATATTTCGGTATTTTGTATCTTGCAATCTTACCCTGACAGAATTCGCGAACGTCGAATTCGTTCATTTCGCATCCTTCGTGCAGGATGATGAATGCACCTACTGCCTCTCCATATTTCTTCGACGGAATTCCAGCTACCTGCACGTCCTTTATGCCAGGCATCTGATAGAGGAATTCCTCTATTTCGCGCGGATAGATATTCTCACCACCACGGATTATCATATCCTTGATACGTCCTGTTATGCGATAGTTGCCGTTTTCGTCTTTCACACCAAGGTCGCCTGAATGAAGGAAACCATTCTTGTCGATTACTTCAGCTGTGGCTTCAGGGTTCTTGTAGTAACCCTGCATGGTATTATATCCGCGGTTACACATTTCTCCCTGAACACCTACAGGACATTCTTCACCTGTTTCCGGGTCAAGAACTTTCACTTCGGTGAATTCGAAATCACGTCCTACTGTTGTACAGCGCACTTCAAACGGGTCGTCTATGCGTGTGTGTGTCATACCAGGCGATGCTTCCGTCAGACCGTAAACGCTGGTGACGCGCATAAACATCTTTTCTTCAACCTGACGCATCAGTTCCACAGGGCAGAGAGAACCTGCCATGATACCGGTGCGCAGACTGCTGAGGTCGAACATATCGAACATAGGGTGGTGGAGTTCGGCGATGAACATTGTCGGTACACCGTATAGTGCCGTACAGCGTTCTTTATGCACTGATGCAAGGACGAGCAGCGGGTCGAAGCGTTCCAGCATTACCTGTGTACATCCGTGAGTGAGGCAGTTCATTGTGGCAAGCACTACGCCGAAACAGTGGAACAGCGGTACGCATACACACAGTTTGTCGTCTGATGTAAACTTCATGTGTTCACCTGTCAGGAAGCCGTTGTTTGTGATGTTATAATGGCTCAACATAACTCCTTTCGGAAATCCTGTTGTACCTGATGTGTATTGCATATTTACCGTGTCGTGACAGCTTACCTGCTTTTTTGCGTTTTCAAGAACCTCATCGTCTATGTTGTTTCCTAGAAGGAGAATTTCCGGAGTGTTGTACATTCCTCTGAATTTCTCCTGACCGATATAGACAACATTACGCATACATGGGAAACGTTTGCTCTTCATGTGTCCGCGGCTGAAGGTTTTCAGTTCAGGGAGCATATTGTATGTCATCTGGACGAAATCGCTGTCTTTCTCTCCATTTACGATACATAGGGTGTGCATGTCAGAGTTCTGGCACAGATATTCAAGCTCTGCCTGTTTGTAGTTGGTGTTTACTGTGACTGCCACTGCACCAATCTTGGCACAGGCATACAGGAATGTCAGCCAGTCGGGAACATTTCCTGCCCATATACCTACGTGAGTTCCTTTTTCCACTCCGATGGCGAGCAGACCCTTTGCCATATTGTCCACGCGCTTGTTGAACTGGCTCCATGTGAAGCGCAGATTACGGTCGGAATAGACTATATATTCTTTGTCGGGGGTGACTTCGGCCCAATGTTCGAGCCAGTCGCCAAGTGTTCTTTCTGATAACTGTAACATGGTTTCCGGCTTTAAATTAGATTGGTGTATATATTACTGCAAGAATACGTGCTGCCTGACCTTCGTAGGCATGAACATGGTGAGGCACGATAGAATCGTAATAGATGGTGTCGCCTTCTTCAAGAACGTATGTGTTCTTTCCGTAAGTGATTTCCACCATACCTTTCACTACCATTATGAATTCTTCGCCCTCGTGAGCCGACTGGTTGAACACGGTTTCCTTATTCTCATCAATATCAATGATGAAAGGTTCCATGTGGCGGTCAGTCTTGCTGCGCGAAAGTGAATGATAGTGCATGTGCTGGCGTGAGTCGGTAGCATTGTTTGAGAAACTGATAGTGTCGTCGGCTTCCCCTCTGCGGCATACCACCGGACCGGATTCGCTGTCCTGGTCGTCAAGGAATGTACCCAAGCGTACACCAAGGGCACGTGCTATCTTGATTAGCGGTGCCAGCGACGGAATATCGATATTTTCTTCAATGCGTGTGATTTGTTCAGTAGTCAAGCCTGTATTTTCTGCCAATTCTTCTATACTGATCTCTTTTATGTTTCTGAGCGATTTGATTTTTTCGCCGATGATATTAGTGTAATCCATGGTAAAAAAGTTTTGATTTATATGTTTGTAAGCGCAAATATAATCAAAATTTTATAACACAATGGTTTTTTCTTACTTTTTGTAGCTTGAATATGTTAGATAAGATTATTTTGGCAATGAAAGCATACCGTTTTTCTGATGTATGATTTCTTCAGCAAGAAGATATGACAATACTTTTGTAACATTCTCTTTGTCGTATGATTCAAGTTTTTCC
This sequence comes from uncultured Bacteroides sp., assembly GCF_937912035.1. Lineage (GTDB taxonomy): Bacteria > Bacteroidota > Bacteroidia > Bacteroidales > Bacteroidaceae > Phocaeicola. The sequence continues at coordinate 81,359 of NZ_CALDPF010000036.1, read as the reverse complement.
ATGACTGCGGATGTTGTCATGTCCTTTTCTTTGAGAGTTTCTTCTATGGCTCTTGATATCTCGTCGAACACTCCCTGCTTGATTCCTGATGAATGTGACGAAAGGCATACATCGCACTGTCCGCAGTTATGTTCGTTTTTCTCTCCAAAATACAGCAAGAGCATACGGCTTCGGCATTTGTCTTCAGTTTCGGCATATTCAGTCATGGCCTCAATGCGGCGGATGAAGCTTTCCTTTCTGTCTTCATATACTTCTTTTGTGAATATCAGACGGTCGGCTTCCTGCCTTTCGCGCGTATATATAATATAAGGAGTCTTCTTTCCCGGTATATAATGGAGAATGCGTCGGCGGGTGAGTGAGATAAGTGTGTCATATACCTGCTGGCGTGTCATGCCGGTGCGCAGTGACAGAGTCTCTTCGTTTATATAGGCATATTCGGTGAATACTCCTGTGTATGAACGGAGTATTATGTTTATCAGTTTTTCGGTTTCGGGGCTTGTCTCATGTATGCGGTAAAGCTCTTCTTTTGTCAGAGTAAACATCAGGCGAGAATTGTTGTCCTGCTCGTCTGTGTATTCCAGGTATCCCGCACGGGTAAGTATTTTCAATGCGCTGTCCACCTGGATAGGGAAGTGCTTGAAATTACGGCAGAACTCATCAATGTTGAACTCTCTGGTGCAACCAAGTCCGTCGCCCATTGCCATCTGATAGTAATAGTTCAGATGCTCGTAAACTGTGCGGATATAGTCTTTCTCGGGGAATGTGTCTGTTATTCTTTTCTTCAGGGTGGCTTTGTCGCTTCTTGCATAAAGCAATACTGCATACGCTTTTTTACCGTCTCGTCCGCCACGACCTGCCTCCTGGAAATATGCTTCCGGAGAATCAGGTATATCAACGTGCACTACTAGTCGTACATCAGGCTTGTCAATACCCATACCGAATGCGTTGGTGGCAACCATAACTCTGGTTTCTCCTTTCACCCACGATTTCTGTCGCTGGTCTTTTGTATCGTTGTTGAGTCCGGCATGATAGAAAGTAGCCGTAATTCCGTTTTCGTTCAATAGCTGGGCGTACTCTTTTGTACGTTTGCGGTTGTGGGCATATACTATGGCTGAACCATCTACGTGTTTCAGAATATGAAGGAGTTCTTCCTGCTTGCTCTCTGTTCTGCGGACAATGTATGCAAGGTTCTTGCGCTCGAAACTCATTCGGAACACATTCTCCTCTTTAAAGGCAAGACGCTGCTGTATGTCCTTTACCACTTCGGGAGTGGCTGTGGCTGTCAGTGCCAGAACGGGAACGCCGGGCAGCAGGTTTCTTATTTCTGAAATTTTGAGATATGCGGGGCGGAAGTCATAACCCCATTGAGAGATACAGTGCGATTCGTCAACAGTTATCATGCTGACTTTCATACTGCGGAGCTTGATGCGGAAAATCTCCGTGTCAAGTCTTTCAGGCGAGATATAAAGGAATTTGTAATTGCCGAAAATACAGTTTTCAAGTGATATGATAATCTCCTCTCGAGTCATGCCGGAATATATGGCAACGGCTTTAATGCCGCGGTCGCGAAGGTTTCTCACCTGATCTTTCATCAAGGCTATCAGTGGAGTTATGACAATACACAGTCCGTCTTTCGCCATGGCGGGAACCTGGAATGTAATGGATTTTCCACCTCCCGTAGGCATCAGTCCAAGTGTGTCGCGTCCGCTTCCTATGCTTCGGATAATATCCTCCTGTATTCCACGGAAATTGTCATATCCCCAATAGTCTTTAAGTATTTTACGGTAATCGTCTGTCATTTAAAATCCGCTTGGCTTAATGTCTTCTATCTGTAACTGAATGTCACCACGCTTGTGTGAGTTTTCCTCTATCGTGTAGCAGATGTTGAACGATTGCTTCGTCTTGATGTATCTCACCTGTGAGCTTTGTCCGAAAGCAATTCCGTTCATCACATTGTTCGATTTATTGTCTACAAGCTCCATTTTGATATGTTCCTGTTCACGGCCTACAACCTTGCTTGTACCGTAGTCGTACACATTCAGTGTGGCGAATACCGGTTTATGGTTTTCCGGTCCGAACGGGTTGAACTTCTTCAGGTCGAAGAAGAATTTAGGTGTGATGTCGCGGAAGTCAAGCTGTGCGTCGATATCTATTGTTGCACTTGTCTGTTCCGGTAAAATATGATTTGTCACATATTCCTCGAAACGTCTTGTGAACTCCTCTACATTCTCCACCTTCATCGACAGTCCGGCAGCGTATGTATGTCCTCCGAAATTTTCGAGAAGATCACGGCAATTTTCTATCGCACTATAGACATCGAAACCTGAGACCGAACGTGCCGAGCCTGTGGCAAGTCCTTCGGTACGTGTGAGTACCACAGCAGGGCGATAGTAAATCTCTGTCAGACGTGAAGCGACTATTCCTATCACTCCCTTGTGCCATTCCTCGTTGTATATCACAATGCTTCTTCTTTCAGAAAGATTTTCAAGGGAATCGACAATCTTGTTAGCCTCTTCTGTCATAGTCTTGTCCAAGTCCTTACGCTGTTCGTTGTAACTGTTTATGAGATTACCTTTCTCGTGTGCCTGTTTATAGTCCTTCTCTATAAGCAGATCAACAGCTTCTTTACCTTTTTGAATTCTTCCTGACGCATTGATTCTCGGACCTATCTTGAACACGATGTCACTCATGTTTATTTCCTTGTCAGTGAGTCCGCATACGTCTATAATTGCTTTCAGTCCCATACAAGGATTGGCATTCAGCTGTCTTAACCCGTGGTAGGCAAGGATTCTGTTTTCACCCATGATTGGAACTATATCCGAAGCTATACTTACTGCAACAAGGTCAAGCAATGGGGTTAGTTGATGAAACTCTATTCCATTGTTCATGGCAAAGGCTTGCATGAACTTGAAGCCCACACCACATCCTGAAAGGTGTTCGTATGGGTATGTAGAGTCTGCTCTTTTAGGATTTAGTATTGCGGCTGCATCTGGCAGAACATCGTCCGGCACATGATGGTCGCAGATAATGAAGTCTATTCCTTTCTCTTTTGCGTAAGCGATTTCTTCCACAGCCTTTATTCCGCAGTCGAGAACAATCACAAGTTTTACTCCTGTTTCGTATGCGTAGTCTACTCCTTTTGTTGTTACTCCATATCCCTCGTTGTATCTGTCAGGGATATAATAATCTATGTTAGAGTAGAATTGCTGAAGAAACTTGTATACCAATGCCACGGCAGTAGTACCGTCTACATCGTAGTCGCCATAAATAAGGATGCGTTCTTTCCTGCCCATTGCTTTGTTGAGCCTTTTTACAGCCGCCTCCATGTCGTTCATCAGGAACGGATCGTGCAGGTCATGCAGTTGCGGTCGGAAAAACTTTTTTACCGCATCGGCTGTTTTTATGCCCCTCTGTCGCAACAAGTGGCAGAGAATAGGGCTAATCCCTATTTCTTTGGCCAAAGCCCTGGCTTCTTCTCTTTGCTCTAGAGTAGGAGGTTGATAATTCCATTTGTATCTCATTATATTATTTTTTTTCTTTTTCCTGAGTATGATTGGGTTGGAACATAATGTTCCGTTATTTTAGCGTGGCATTACTTTGTATGCCTGTTTAATTCAATTTGTAAAGTTAGGAAAAAGAAAGAATAAAAATGCCGGTTTAGTATAAAAATTAACTAAACCGGCATTATATTTATTTGTAATCAGTCTATATTACGATTATTTCAGACCTAATTTCTTGGCAATTTTTGAAGGGATTGCATCTTTGTGTACAAGGATGTTCATAGTTTTGTAAGCAACGAATGCCTTCGAAGCATACCATATACCTTTGTATTTTCCAGCTTCACCCCAAGAGTTTTTCACCATGAAGTATTCTTTTCCGTTCTGGTCTTTAGCCAAACCGTAGATAAGCATACCGTGGTCGTCAGTAGTTTCCCAGTTGTCGAACGCTGTCTGACGCATTTCCTGTGTTACATTTACTTCAGGAAGAGGTTTGCTTGTGAGTTCCTTACGCTTGTCTGCAGCGCTAAGTCCCAACCAGTGAGCCATGTCTGAACCTGTAAGCTCTGCGCCCTTAGAAGCATCAGGGAATACGGCGATACCGTCACGTGTGAATCCCTGTTCGCTTACGTCAGAGCCCCAGGCGAATGTATATCCTTTTCTTACGGCATTGTCCATAACTTCCATCAACTCTTCGATAGGAAGGTTGTATGAAAGAGCGTTACGCCAGTTGTCCTGTACTTCTACATTGAACTGAGTATAGAAAGGATGATGAGTATAAGAAGTCAATGAGATGTAATCATCCATGTTCAGTTTCAGAACTTCATCAGCAAATGTTCTTGGAGTGTAAGTCTTTCCATTATAAGTGAATTCTTTCGGACATTCGCCAAGGTAAGTGTCATAAATAGAACGCAAGCCGTTTTTCCATACTGGAGTAAGTTTTGAGAATTTACCTTTTCCGATAGCTTGTACGTATGCTCCTGCTACAGCGTCAAGTTCGTTGTGTACCGGGAGTGAATCGCCGTACATGATACCAGGCATAGCATCTTGTGGAACGAGACCGTGCTGTCTATAGCAAGCTACTATATCTTCAAAGCTACCCCCAGGAGAGAATGAAGCGTCGCCGTGATAACGTACATAGTTTACAGCGCGTTCTTCCATAGTATGGTGTACGATGAACATTTCTGAAAGGTCGAATTCTCCTTTACCCTGACGAAGCAATTCTGATTCGAAGAATGCTACAGATGAGAATGACCAGCAAGTGCTCGAACGGTTCTGGTTCTTGATAGATGTGATAGGATTTTCCTTGATAGTTGTAAACACAAAGCCTTCTTCAGCTTTTTTGTCCTCTTTCGCTTCCTGAGCGTTGATGCTGCTGAAACAAAGTCCAAGTGCAGCCAGTGTGATAAATTTGTTCATGTTATTAATTGGATTTATAGTATTTAATTTTTCATAATTTCTTCAACGTCTTCCACCTTTATAGGAATACGCTTTTCTCCTGTAAATCTTGATCCGTCAGGAGTAATAAGGATATCGTCTTCCAGGCGGATACCTCCAAAGTCTTTATACTTCTCTATAACGTCGTAGTTAAGGAAATCTGTGTGCATACCTTCAGCTTTCCATTTGTCAATCAGTGCTGGGATAAAATAGCATCCCGGTTCATCAGTCATGACAAATCCCGGTTGCAGACGGCGTCCCATACGCAGAGATGCCAATCCGAACTGGTCGGATGGACGGACTTCATCATCATATCCCACATATATCTGTCCAAGGTCTTCCATGTCGTGGACGTCAAGTCCCATCATATGTCCAAGTCCGTGGGGCATGAACAGAGCGTGTGCTCCTGCTGCGACAGCTTCGTCTACATCCCCCTTCATCAGTCCTAGATCTTTAAGTCCCTGAGCCAGAACCTTGCATACGTCAAGATGCACAGATTTGTATGTTATTCCAGGTTTTGCCAGTTCCAAAGCTTTCTCATGACATGCATAAACAATGTTATAAATGTCTTTCTGACGCTGAGTGAATTTTCCTCCTACAGGGACTGTACGCGTATGGTCAGAACAATAGTTATTAATATTCTCAGCACCGGCATCTGTAAGCATCAGTCTTCCTTCCTGCAGAATGTGGCTGTGGTCGTGGTTATGCAATGTCTGTCCGTTCTGAGTTAGGATAGTGGCGAATGAAGTCATGCTTCCGTATGAAGCTGCAATACCTTCCAGGATACCTGCTATGTATTGTTCTGATACTCCCGGCTTGCACAGACGCATAGCTGTGGTGTGCATTTCATAACCAATGTTGCACGCTTTGTCAATTTCTTCAATCTCGCATTGCTCCTTTACAGCCCTTAATGACACAACAGCCTTGATTAATTCTACAGAAGCATGAGTTTTAACCATAGATGCCTTAATACCTGTCAGGTCTTCCAGAAGCATCATGTTGTCATAACGGTATGGAGGCAGGAAATGGATTTTTCTGCGTTGTGATAAAGCTTTTCCTATAACATCTTTAAGCTTGTCGAATGGGAAGCTTTTGCTCACGCCTACTCTTGCTGCCAGTTCTTTTATACTAGGCTGAGGCCCCATCCAGATAATGTCGTCCATATCGACATCATTGCCGAAAAAATACTCTTCGTTATTGTCTATGTCAATAACTCCTGCATATCCCGGGTGTGAATGTCCGAAAAAATATAGGAACGAACTGTCCTGTCTGAATTTGTATGTATTGTCAGGATAGTTTGCCGGAGCCTCGTTGTTTCCAAGGATAAGGATAAGACCGTTGCTCATTCTTTCCCTCAAGGCTTGGCGTCTTTTTTGATATGTTAAGGTTTCAAACATAACAGTAATATTATACAGTAATTTATAGAATATGATATTTATGTTGCAAAAGTAAGAAAAAAATGTCTTATTTTCTATCTGAATGTATTTAAAAAACATATATTTGCATTTGGCGTGTCTGTTTTAAAAGAAATATGTTATGAAAGTAGATTTTAGTAAAATGGGCTTAGTGCTTGAAGGTGGTGGCATGCGTGGTGTATTTACCTGTGGCGTGCTTGATTTTATGATGGATAACAATATCGAATTCCCTTATGCGGTAGGAGTGTCAGCCGGTGCTTGCAACGGACTTTCGTATATGTCGCATCAGCGAGGTCGTGCCAAATACAGTAATATAGATATGCTTGAAAAGTATAACTATATAAGCTTTAAATATCTTTTTCATCAGCGCAGTATTTTAGATCAGAAGCTTCTGTATGAACTGTTTCCGGAAGAAATTCTTCCGTACGATTACGATGCTTATATGAAGAATCCTAATCGGTTTGAGATGGTCACAACGAATTGCGTAACCGGTAGGGCTTGTTATCTCGAAGAAAAGCATGATAAGGAACGACTGTTGCGTATAGCCAAGGCCTCAAGTAGTTTGCCTTATGTATGTCCGATAGTTTATGTGGATGGACGTCCAATGCTTGATGGAGGAATAATAGATTCCATTCCTGTGTTGAGAGCCATAGAGCAGGGATATGAGAAGAATGTTGTCGTTCTTACCCGTAATCGTGGTTACCGTAAGACGGAGAAAGACATAAAGGTTCCTCATTTCATATATACCAGATATCCTCGTTTGCGTGTACTATTGAGTAACCGTTGTCGTGTATATAATGAACAGCTGGAGATGGTAGAAAAAATGGAAGATGAGGGAAAGATTATAGCGATCCGTCCGGAAAAGAAAGTTGTTGTAAACCGTATCGAGAAGGATATAAAGAAACTGACGGAACTTTATGAGGAAGGTTATTTGTGCGCAGAAAAGGTGCTTAAACCTTTGATGCAGGATTAATTCTGAAGGACATTCACCTTTAATTAAACAGCATTTAAATTGTTTTTAAATGCTGTTATATTATATATTGAGTTTGTTAACTTATAAGATAAAAAATGTGATGAGAAATATCTTGATGTTGCTATTGTTGTTAGTTTCGGTTGAGACCTATTCTATTAATTCTGAATTGGAACAATTATTGATACGGCTTGATTCAGTATTGGCCTGTAGTGATAAATTCATTGCTGAGAAGGAAGCCAAAATACAGGAATTAAGGAAGAGGAAGTCGTCAGCTTTAAAACCGGAAGAAAGATTGTGGATTAACAAGATGTTTTATGACGAATATTATGTTTACAATGTTGATTCTGCAATGGTCTATGTGACTGACAATATCAGTATTTCTCACGAGCTTGGAAGAAAAGATTGGGAACAGGAATGGCTTTTAAATAAAGTATTTTTACTTACAGCTACAGGATTACTTAGTGAGGCTAAGGGTGTTATTGATGATATAGATATTAAAAACTTGAATAAAGACTTGATGTTCAGATATTATGACAGTAAGATATACTTGTATTCTCATCTGGGTCAATATATTGGAGAACGTCCGGAACTTACTAAAGCTTATTATGAACGTGAAGCGGAATTAAAACGTGAGGCACAGGAATTTATAACTCCTGACCATCCTTCATATTATAGCTTTTATGCATCTTTGCATAGGGACTTTCCAAGATCGGCATTTGGAGACAGTATTAAGGTCAAGCTTCAGGGTATAGTGGATAGATCAAGCTTATCAACGCGAACAGATGCAATAAATTCCTACAATCTGGCTATAATGTTTTATAATGAAGGGGATGATTACAACTATATAAAATATTTGATATACTCGGCAATAGCGGATATAAAAATAAGTAATAGAGATATAGCCTCTTTGGAAGAATTATCTAATATACTATATTTATATAATGATATAGACAGGGGATATACATATATTGGATATTGTCTTAAAGCTGCATTATTGTATCCAAGTAGGGTAAGGTTTGCAAATATTTCATCAGTAATGGATAAATTACGTCATGCTTACCAACAAAGGAATGCTGAGCAGGAAAGTAAGTTACGCTCATCACTTTATGCTATGAGTATAATGTCGGTAGTTTTGTTGATTTCAATATTGTTTATATATGTTCAATATAGAAGGCTTGTCAGGTCACGTAAGGAATTGGATGAAAGTAACCGTTTGCTTAACCGTCATGTAGATGAACTTTCCGAAGCTCATCAAATGCTTGCGGAGGTTAATAAAGAGTTGAGTGAAGTTAACGATAAACTGAAGGTAAGCAATAGTCAGCTTCAGGAATCAAACTATGTGAAAGAGGAGTATATAGGATATGTCTTTTCGATATGTTCAAGTTACATCAGTAAATTGGAAGAATATAGAAAAAATATTAACAGAAAGTTGAAAGCTGGACAGATAGATGATATAAAATCATTGACTTCAAATACAACAATAGTTCAGAGTGAACTTAAAGAATTCTATCATAGTTTTGATGCAATTTTTCTTCATGTATATCCTGACTTTGTAGAAGATTTCAACTCTCTGTTAAGACCGGAAGAAAGGGTAGTGCTTAAAGAAGGAGAATTGCTAAATACTGAACTTAGAATATATGCATTGGTGCGGTTGGGTATAAGTGATAGCGTAAAGATTGCTGAGTTCCTGCATTGTTCTCCACAGACAGTTTATAATAACCGTCTGAAAACACGTAACAAGGCCAATATACCTAAAGAAAACTTTGCAGATACTGTACGCTCATTAGGTAAAATGCAGAAATAGAGCATAACAATATATTACCTATAGTTTACTTTATGAGGATATTATATCTCTGAAAATCAGAGATGTAATATCCTTTTTGGTTTACTTCTGCTGTTTACTCATATATACAGACTATTAAATTAGGACCTACCTTTGCTGTCAGAGAAATTAATTCATTTAGTGTTAACTTTTAAAATTTATTTATGAGACAAAAAGTAAATTTTATGCAGGCAAATGGACGGAAGTTCATTCTCTGTTGCCTGATGTTATTCTTCTCGTTGGGTGTTTTCGCACAACAGATTAATGTTACAGGTAATGTAAAGGATGCTCTTGGTGAATATGTAATAGGAGCAAGTGTATTGGTAAAAGGTACTACAGTCGGTACTATTACCGATATAGACGGTAATTTTATTATTAATGGTGTAGATAAAGGTGCTGTATTGGAAATATCTTATATAGGATATGTGACACAATCGGTGACAGTAAACGATGAGACTCCTATTAATGTTGTATTGAAAGAAGATTCTGAAACTCTGGAAGAGGTGGTGGTTGTAGGTTATGGCGTTCAGAAAAAAAGTGTTGTAACCGCTTCAATAGCCAAAGTTTCATCAGACGATTTGGCGGCAGCAGCTCCTGTACGTATGGATAATGCTTTGAAAGGTTTGGCAGCTGGTGTCACAGTCACTTCATCATCCGGTCAGCCTGGTGCTGCTGCACAGATACGAGTTCGTGGTATCGGAACAATCAACAACTCAGATCCGTTGTACATTGTTGACGGAATGCCGATTGAAGGTGGATTGGATTATCTGAACCCTAATGATATCGCTTCTATAGAAGTATTGAAGGATGCTGCTTCTGGTGCTGTATATGGTGCCCGTGCAGCGAACGGAGTAATCTTGGTAACGACAAAGACAGGTAAAGTTGGAGCTACTAAGGTAAACTATGATTTCTCATACGGTTGGCAGAATGCCTGGAAGAAACGTGATGTTCTCAATGCATCCGAATATGCCATGATGATTAACGAGGGATATATGAATGCAGGGTTGGCTCCTAAATATAATGATCCTTATTCATACGGTGAAGGTACAGACTGGCAGGATGCAGTATTCAATAGCAATGCTCCTGTAATGAATCATCAGTTGAGTGTAAGCGGTGCAAATGAAAAAGTAAGTTATCTGTTCTCTGCTGGTTATTACACTCAGGATGGTATTGTCGGAGGTAATTACGGTCGTTCAAATTATGATAGACTTACTCTTAGAAGTAATACTATTTATACTTTATTTGATGAAAGTAAAAATAGAAATTGGCTGAACAGCCTGAAAGTTACATCAAATCTTTCATATGCTCATATCGAGAGTACTTCTATAGATGCCAATTCTACATGGGGTTCTCCTTTGGGTTCTGCGTTGGCTCTTTCTCCTATATTGACAGTTTACGACGAAGGCGATGCAGCGCAAGCACAGTTGGACAAATATGCAAATACAGAAGGCTATACTCCGATGTACGATCCAAATAATGGCAAGTTATTTAGTATTCCTGGTTCAGAGTATGGTGAAATGACAAATCCTTTGGCAAACTTGTCTTTGCCTGGAAGTAAAGGGTGGAGTCATAAATTTGTAGCTAATTTCTCTGCTGAATTGCAGATATGGGATAATTTGAAGTTTAAATCTTCTTTTGGTGCAGACCTTTCATTTTGGGGAAATGACGGATATACTCCTAAATATTATTTGAGAAATGGAGGCTATTCAACACGTTCTACTGCATATTCTGATAAATATGACGGTTTGGTTTGGCAGTTGGAAAATGTGTTGATGTATGATAAGACACTTGATAAACATAGTTTCTCTGTGATATTGGGACAATCAGCCAAAAAAACTACAGGTTCATATTTGTGGGGCTCAAGAAACGACATCATCAATTATGATCGTCCGTATATAGATGCAAGTAGTGGTCTTGCTGAAAATGGAGACCGTGATTCGGCAGGTGCTCCAACAGAACCGTCAGCTTTGGCATCTCTTTTTGCACGAGCAAGCTACAACTATGATGAACGTTATATGTTGCAGGTTACAGTACGTCGTGACGGTTCATCTCGTTTCGGTTCGAATAATCACTATGCTGTGTTCCCGTCATTCTCATTAGGATGGAATCTTACTAATGAAGAGTTTATGCAGAAACGTCCGGACTGGTTGTCTTCTACTAAAGTACGTCTTTCTTGGGGTAAGAACGGTAACGAGAATATCGGTAATTTCCGTTATACAGTACTTACATCTACAGGCAACAATGCTATATTTGGAGCGTCAGAATCTGTTGTTAATGGTGTTAAGGCAAGTGGCCTTGCCAATCCTGATTTAAGATGGGAAGAATCTGAACAGATTGACTTCGGTCTTGATTTCGGTTTCTTCAATAATGCGTTGACTTTTACAGCCGATTATTATAAGAAAACTACCAACGGTATGTTGATGACTATGAATATCCCTTCATATGTGGGTGAAACTAAGCCAATAGGAAACGTTGGTAAGATGGAAAACAGTGGTCTTGAAATGGAATTATCTTATAAGTTTAATGTTTCTGACTGGAATTTCAGAATAGCAGGAAATGCTACATATCTGAAGAATAAACTTATTGAATATGGCAATGATTCCGGTTGGGCAAATCTTGATTCTTTCCAGGGAGCAGGTACTATAAGCCGTGCTCAAAATGGAATGCCTTTCCCATATTTTTATGGATATAAGACAGACGGTATTTTCCAGAATTATTCAGAAGTAAATTCATATACAAATTCTGATGGAGAATTGCTTCAGCCTGATGCTGTTCCTGGTGATGTAAGATTTGTTGATGTTGATGGCAATGGAGTTATAAATGAAGATGACAGAACATATATAGGTAAAGGTATGCCTGACTGGACATTTGGATTGAATTTTAATGCTTCATGGAAGAATTTTGATTTCTCTATGATGTGGCAGGGTACAGCAGGAAATGATATTTTCGATGCAACACGCCGTACTGATATTTCAGCAAGTAATCTACCTTCATGGATGCTTGGAAGATGGACTGGTGAAGGAACATCGAATAGAATTCCTAGATTTGTGGTAGGTGATAATGTTAACTGGCAGTCTTCCGATTTGTATGTTTACGATGGCAGCTACATTCGCCTGAAAAATATCCAGTTGGGATACACTCTTCCTAAGAGTCTGACCAGCAAGGTATTCATCTCTTCATTGAGAGTATATGTGGCAGCTGAAAACCTTCTGACATTTACAAAATATCACGGATTTGATCCTGAAATTTCTTCAGGTGGTACATCACTTGGTATTGACTATGGAGTTTATCCACAGGCCAGAGTATTTACAATCGGAGCAAATCTTAGTTTCTAATGTTTAATTATCTATATCGAAGTAATATGAAACAATATAATATCCTTTTGGCAGGCGCATTGTCACTAGCTTTAATAAATTCCGGATGTTCTGATTCATTCCTTGAAGTAGAATCACCGGTAAATGAAACAATAGAGTCTTATTTTACTACAGACGAACATATACAGGAAGCTGTAGTTGCAGCATACGATCCTTTACACTGGCCAGATTGGGCTATGAACGAATATAACCCGGTAAATATCATGAGTGATATTATGGCAGATGATATATGGGTAGGAGGACAGGATAAGACAGACAACAGAACATGGCATCTGATGATGAACTATGAGGCTATTCCTACTTATGTAATGGCAGGATTGTGGACTGATGCGTATAGTGGAGTGAAACGCTGTAATGATGTTATGCTTTATCTTACATGGGCTGAGGATGTAACAGAAGAGAATGCAAATTACTATAAAGCACAGGCATTGACTTTGAGAGTATTCTATTATAATTGGTTGTGGAAGTTCTGGGGGAATATACCATATTATACAGATAATCTGACTTCTCCATATTTGGCAGAACAGCTGAAGGCTGATGATGTTTACAACAATATCATTACAGATCTTGAAACTGTTATTGACATGGACGTTCTGCCTATGAAGGAAACTTCAGAAAATTATGGTAGAGTTACAAAAGCTATGGTTTATATGCTTTATGCAGAAATAGTAATGTATCAGAATGATGAATCGCGTTTTGCCAAAGCTCTAAAATATATGCAGGAGATAATTGCTTCTCCGGATTATGATCTGGTAGAAGATTATACTTCTATTTTTAAAGAAGAAGGTGAATGGAGTAAGGAATCAATATTTGAAGTTATTTATAAGGACGATAACGCCGTACGTTCATGGAGTTCTCCATTGGTTGCAGGAGGAACGGTTTTACCGACATTGATTAGTCCTCATACATGGCCTGACGGAACAGAAGGACATGACCAGGGTTGGGGATTCTGCCCTGTAAGACAGGAAACTTACGATATGTATGCCAACAACGACACACGTCGCGATGCAACTTGTTTCAATGCTGGAGCTACAGGAGTAACTTACAACAAGCGTTATCAGGACACAGGTTTGTTCCTCGAAAAATATGCTGCAATTTCTGGCAATAACAAGGATCAGAAAGCTGATGCTCAGTTGAACTGGAATAACAATCTACGTATTTACAGATATTCGGAAACATTGCTTAATGCTGCTGAACTGTTGGTAAGAACAAACGGAAACCTGACAGATGCAAAGAAATATCTGAATGATGTTCGTAAGCGTGCAGGTCTTCAGACAGAACTGGAACCTACTATTGATAATATTATCAATGAACGTCATCTGGAATTCGTAGGCGAAGGAAAACGTTATTGGGATTTGATACGTACAGGCAAAGCTTCAACTGTTCTTGTTCCTGACAGTTATGGCTATCGTACAAATACATGGACAGAGAGTAAAAAATATCTGCCTATACCACAGAGTGAAATAGATGCGGCACAAGGTACATTGACTCAAAATAATTATTAATTCTTAAAATTATAAGTATGAAAAATATATATGGATTTTTGAATTGCATGGTGCTTGCGGCTACTCTTTCTTGTGGCATGTCATCATGTACATCCGACAAAATTGAAGCACCTACAGAAGCTGGTCTGCCTTTGATTGCAGATTATGAAGACAATATTGTTATTACTGTAGATCAGGAAACGAATAATGTAACTTTCTCGTTTACAGGAAAAGGTGCAATGCCCGTGTGGATTATTGACGGTAAGCAATATTCTACCCTTCAGTCATTTACAAAATATTATCGCAAGGCCGGTGACTACAGTATAGAAGTAAAGGTGTCAAATTATAATGGCGTAAGCGATGGCTCTGTTGTAAAAACATTTCATATAGACAAGACAATCATGAACGGTTTCGGAGGTTTCGTTTATGACTCTGATTTCAATATGTGGAAAACGGCTGCTGTTAATGAACCTACTTTCTACTATGCACCGGGATGGACGCAAATAGGAGATCCGTCATATACAGCAATAGAAGGTGGTTTTACTGTCAGTCTGACAGAGGCTACATCAGAACAGTGGCAGGCTCAGATGTTCATTAATACTGACATGGCTACAGTTTCTTCTTCAAATTATGATTTCTCTGTAATTATCAGTTCTACAACAGATCATCCTGGGGTTACTGTTAAACTGACCGATCCGAATGATGCGGAATCTTATTATTTTGCAGAGAGAGTATCACTTACAGCCAATGAGCCTTTGTGCTACTGGAAGAGTGATATGCAGGGTAAGGACATTAGTAATTTACAGTTGGTTTTGGATTTTGGTGGCAATCAGGCTTCAACGGATATTACAGTTGAAAGTATCGTTCTTAAAGATCATGCAAATGATGACGGAACAGTAGTCCCTGAAGTTGATGATACTCCGGAACCTGCCTGGGTGGATGTTGACAGTGAAGATAATATGTGGAATAGTGCAAACTTTACCGCTTCATTCTATTATGCACCGGGATGGGCACAGATTGACAACCCTGAAATGCAGACTAACGGAAATGAATATTCACTTAGTTTCCCTGAAGCTACAAGCGAACAATGGCAAAATCAGGTAATATTTACAACAGAGGCATTGGCTCTTGATCCTGAACAGGAATATGATTTTAAGGTAGTTCTTAATTCTACTAATGAAATAGCTTCTGCAACAGTAAAACTGGCACAGACAGACAATGATGATTTGTTCTTATTCCAGAAAAACGCTCAATTGCTGGCTGGTGAAGATGTAGTGGTAAAAGCTATAAATGTTCCTGGAGTAGATATTACAAAAGCCAAGTTGGTATTCGACTTTGGAGGTAACCCGGCATCTACAGATGTTGTGATAAAAGATATTATACTTCAAACTCATAGAGAATAATTTTTAATATGGAAATAAAAAGTGTATTACATAAATCACTGGTTTCTATAGGTATTATTCTTATAAGCGGATGTGGAGGCAGTAGTGAAAGTGCTGCTGCCGAAACATTGCTTGAACTGTCTGTCACGGAAATTGAAATTCCTTATACCGGAGGCAAACAAACTGTTTCCGTTGAGGCAGGTAGTGAATGGACCGCTTATTCTGATGCCGATTGGATAGTGTGTAATGTCAATGGAAGTACAGAAAAGAATGGGACAGTAGATATTATAGTAGATGAAAATAAAGATTTTGAGGTGCGTACAGCTGATATAACTGTTAAGTCAGGTACAACAAGAAAAGGAATATCTGTTGTTCAGGAAGCTGCCCCAGAATTGGATACATCTGATATATCTGTACCCGAAGGATATCGTTTGGTATGGCATGATGAATTTAATGATTCTAAATTTGATGCACCGGATGAATCGCTTTGGTATTACGAAACTGGTGATAACGGATGGGGAAATAACGAAATCCAGAATTATATCCCAGGTTCGAAGAATGGCGTGACATGCGCAGAAGTCAGTGAGGGTATTTTCAGTATTATAGCTAAAAAAGCCGGAGATGAAGTTTACTCTATACGAATTAATTCTAAAGAGAGTTGGAAGTATGGTTATTTCGAAGCCAGACTAAAACTGCCGAAGGGTAAGGGTACATGGCCTGCTTTTTGGATGATGCCTAAGGAGTTCAATACATGGCCTGATGATGGAGAGATAGATATCATGGAAGAAGTTGGATATAATCCAGAGTATGTGTCATCATCCATTCATACCAAGGCATATAACCATAGCATAGGAACACAGAAGACAAAAGAAGTATTGGTAGAAGGAAGCCAGACAGAGTTTCACGTGTATGCTCTGGAATGGACAGAAGATTACATAAAGACTTTTGTGGATGGTAAGGAGTTGTTTTATTATCCTAATGATAAAAAAGGCGATAAAGATACTTGGCCGTTCAATGTACCATTTTATCTGAAATTAAACCTCGCATGGGGCGGATTCTGGGGAGGGGCTCAAGGTGTTGATGAATCTTGTCTACCGGCTACTTATCAGATAGATTATGTTAGAGTTTTCCAAAAGAAATAATTGAAATTAAAATAAACTGTAATAGTTAATTGCATTATGAAAATGAGATTTATTACATCAGCCTTTCTGGCAATGTCATTGTTTGCTTGCTCAGAGAAAGGCAATATCAATAAAGATTCTTATATCGAATCAAGAGTAGAAGCATTACTTGGTCAGATGACAATTGAAGAGAAACTAGGTCAGATGAATCAGCTCAGTCCATGGGATTTTGATGAATTGGCAGAACGTGTACGCAAAGGTGAGGTTGGTTCAATCCTTAATGTCGTAAATCCGGAAGAAGTAAATAAAATCCAGAAAATTGCTGTAGAAGAATCTCGTTTAGGTATTCCTATTCTTGTTTCGCGCGATGTCATTCATGGCTATAAGACTATTTTTCCTATACCATTGGGGCAGGCTGCAACTTTCAATCCGGAAATAGCAGAAAAAGGAGCTCGTGTAGCAGCTGTTGAAGCTTCTTCAGATGGTATTCGCTGGACATTTGCACCTATGATAGACATATCTCGCGATTCACGCTGGGGACGTATTGCCGAAAGCTGTGGTGAGGATCCTTATCTTAGTTCAGTAATGGGTGCAGCAATGGTAAAGGGATATCAGGGAGATTCTTTGAATGATCCTACATCTATTGCAGCCTGTGCAAAACACTTTGTGGCATACGGTGCTGCCGAAGGTGGTAAAGACTATAATTCGACTTTTATTCCTGAACGTGTGCTTCGTAATGTATATCTTCCTCCTTTCAAGGCTGCCGTTGAAGCCGGATGTGCAACTTTTATGACATCATTCAATGATAATGACGGTGTACCTTCTACAGCCAACAAGTTTGTCCTGAAAGATGTTCTTCGTGACGAATGGAAATACGATGGTATGGTGGTAACAGACTGGGCTTCTGCTGCAGAAATGATTAATCATGGTTTTTGCACTGATGGAAAGGATGCTGCAGAGAAGTCTGTAAATGCCGGAGTGGATATGGAAATGGTGAGCGAAACTTTCATCAAAAATCTGAAACAGTCTGTTGCAGAGAAGAAGGTTTCAATGGAGACTATAGACAATGCGGTGAGAAACATCCTTCGTCTGAAATTCCGTTTGGGATTGTTTGAAAATCCTTATGTTGTCACTCCTCAGACTGTGAAATATGCCGATGCACATTTGCAAATAGCAAAGACAGCGGCAGAGCAGTCGGTTATCCTTCTGAAGAATGATGCACAGACATTGCCGCTTACTGACAAGGTTAAGACTGTTGCAGTGGTTGGCCCTATGGCTGATGCTCCATACGAGCAGATGGGTACATGGGTGTTCGATGGTGAAAAGGAACATACACAGACACCTCTGAAGGCTATCAGGGAAATGTATGGCGACAAGGTGAACGTAATCTTCGAACAAGGATTGGCATACAGCCGCGACAAGAATGTTGCAGGCATTGCAAAGGCTGTAAATGCGGCACGCCGTGCAGACGTTGTGGTATGTTTCGTGGGTGAAGAATCAATACTTTCAGGTGAGGCTCATTCTTTGGCAAATCTTGATTTGCAAGGAGCACAGAGTCAGTTAATCAAATCGCTTGCATCAACTGGCAAACCTGTGGTAACTGTAGTTATGGCAGGTCGTCAGCTTACTATTTCTGATGAGGTTGAGGCTTCGGATGCTGTTCTTTACTCGTTCCATCCGGGAACAATGGGTGGTCCTGCCATTGCAGACATCCTTTTCGGAAAGGTTAATCCTAGTGGAAAGACTCCTGTTACATTTCCTCGTATGACAGGTCAGGCCCCAATCTATTATGCTCATAACAACACAGGACGTCCTGCAAATCCTACAGAGATGCTTATCGATGAAATCCCGGTTGAGGCTGGACAGACTTCGGTAGGATGCCGTTCGTTCTATCTTGATGCGGGAAATTCTCCTTTGTTCCCGTTCGGATACGGTCTGTCGTACACTAAATTTGAGTACAGTGACATGAAATTAGTTTCGGATAAGCTTACAGTTGACGGAGAGGTTAACGTAAGTGTAAACATTAAGAATTCTGGCAAGTATGACGGTACTGAAGTTGTACAGTTATATGTACAGGATAAGGTTGGTACTGTCACTCGTCCGGTTAAAGAACTTAAGGCTTTCCAGAGAGTGGAACTTAAGGCTGGAGAAAGCAAGACTGTAACATTCACTCTTCCTGTTTCAGATTTGTCTTTCTGGCGTTACGATATGACTTACGGTGTTGAACCTGGTGACTTCAAACTGTGGGTCGGTACTAACAGTGCTGAAGGTTTGTCGGCAGAATTCTCTGTTTTGAATTAAAATCTCGATTATATTATTATTTTAATGGCATTTAAACAGCGTTTAAACACTGCTTAAATGCCATTAAATATTTATCTTTTTTGGGGTGATTGTAAAACTTCTGATTAAAATTACAAATGTTTTTTATTTAGAAGAATACAAGTCCCGCTTCTACTATAGGATGTCTGGAATATGCCAGATTGTTTTTGTATGTTCTTTCCCATGAGTAACCTCCGGCTATGAATATTCCTATCTTTTTCATTGGGTTATATTCCAGTCCGATTCTTGGCTGTATGGCATATAATCTGTTTGGAACGTCTGAATTGCCTAAAGTCTCTATATGGCAATATCCAATATCAGTATTCAGGTGCAGTCTGTCTTTTATTATTGGAAATGCAAGTCCGGTTCTGTATATGCCGGCCACAGAAGCTTTGTCGGTAAGTTCACCTAAAATCATTGATGCACCGAGTTGTGTATATATCAGTCTGTTCTTGAATCTTACGGCTATGTTCGCCTTATTCAGATTACCTCCTGACACTATAATCTGTGTGTGTGTCTGTGGTTTCATGTTGACTATGCCTATTTGTCTGGCACAACTGTCACCATTCAGATTAAATATTCCTATTTGTACTCCTTTGCTACATTTATTGCTTACGTTGGCTAGTCCAACCTGAAGACCTTTGTTGTCTCCAGCATAGTTTGCTACACCGCTCAGCTGCAGCCCTTTGTTTGTTACGCTTACGTTACTGAGTGCTGTAAGCTGTAATCCTTTGTTTATGCCGCCTGCTATATTCATCAGTGATGAAATCTGTGCTCCATGCATGTTACCTCCGCTGACATTTGTCATGCCGCTTATGGCTAATCCTTTTTGTTCATTGCCGGCTATATTGGCCAAACCTGAAACCAAAAAACCTTTCATGTCAACAGATCCCATATTTATGAGTCCGGTTACCATAAGACCCTTCTGATTGTTCCCAGCCAGATTTCCTATACCTGAAAATTGGGCTCCGTATGTGGATTTTCCACTAATATTGAATAGACCTCCTATCCGCAAGCCATGTGATCTGATTCCTGAGATATTGGCCAGACCAGCAACTTGCATACCGGAACTTCTGTTGCCCACGATGTTTACGAATCCGGACAATTGGAAACCTGATGTCTTTTGATGTACTACATCTGATATGGCATTTATACTGGCTCCGTTCAAGTTCTGATAATTGCTTAGCAGACCAAGATTAAAGTAAGTTTTCCGATTGTCGTTTTGAGGTCCTTTAATGCTCAAAGAAATATTTCTTCCCTTTTTCAGGCCGTATTCCTGAGCATGTACAGGGAAGAATATTGTTCCTGCCAGAAATATGGCTGACAGGAACATTCTTATATCAGTAGAGTGTTTTTTCATCTATTATTTGACGTCTTGGTACAAGAAGCGTTTAATACTCTTTTTAGGTGTTTTTTCGAATTCTTCCGGATAGATTTTCACACGGGTAATCTGAGAATATGCCGGAAGCTCTGAATTCAGAGTAACACGGTTTTCTTCCATCGCTTTTTCTATGTCGGCTGTACTCATTCCGTGAGCGTAAGCATCATCGAAATCAGGATATATCAAGGCTGCCAGTTTATGGTCCTCCTGTTGGATGACTATACTTTCACATACGAAAGGAAGATTGTTCAGTTTGTCTTCAATCTCCTCAGGATAAATATTCTGTCCTGAAGGTCCGAGCAGCATATTCTTGCTGCGTCCCTTGATTGTTATGTTTCCTTCTTCATCCATTATACCTAAATCGCCGGTGTGGAGCCATCCGTCCTTGTCAATAGCCTGTGCTGTAGCTTCAGGGTTTTTGTAGTATCCAAGCATCACATTATCGCCTCTGGTTATGATTTCGCCTACAATATTTGCAGGATCCGGACTGTCTATCTTTACTTCCATTCGTGGTGCCGCCTTGCCGCAAGAACCCGGTTTGAAGCGTTTCCAGTCTTCATAACATATAATCGGACCGCATTCTGTCATACCGTAACCTACTGTGTACGGAAATTCTATACTCTTGAGCAGTTTCTCTACATCCTGATTGAATGCTGCGCCACCAATAATGACTTCGTAGAAGTTGCCTCCGAAAGCTTGTACCATGTGTTCTTTCACGGCAGCCTTAATCTTGTCGTTGATTATAGGCACCTTGAGCAGTATCTTCATCTTTAGCGTTTCCAGTTTCGGAAGGACATTTTTCTTGATTATCTTCTCGATAATCAAAGGTACTGATATGACTATATTAGGTTTTACTTCTGCAAAGGCCTGGAATATGATTTTTGGACTTGGCATGCGGGTGAGGAAGTAAATGTGACATCCTGTACACATCTCATATATGAATTCAAATGCCAGACCGTACATGTGTGCCATAGGAAGTATGGAAATTACTTTGTCTCCCGGTTTGAGTGATAGCACTTCGAATGCAAACTGTGTGTTTGACCACAAAGATCTGTATGGAAGCATTACTCCTTTAGAGAAACTTGTTGTACCTGAAGTATAGTTTATGATAGCAAGCTCTTCAGGTGTATCGCGGCGGTAAGTTACGTGCTCACGTCTGAAATTTTTAGGATATTTCTTTCCGAACATTTCGTTCAGATGTTCTCTTGCATAGAGAAGTTTTTCGCTTCGGCATACCAGCAAGGTGAAGTCTGTCATTAGGATGATACCTTCAAGTGCAGGCATTTCGGCCTCGTTTAGGTTTTCCCATGCCATATCTCCTACGAATAGTATGCGTGCGTCGGAGTGGTTTACTATGTTATGTACATTGTCAGGCTTGAATTCATGAAGAATAGGCACAGCTACTGCACCATACGTAAGGATTGCCAGAAAGGCTACCCCCCAGTGCGAACTGTTTCGGCCACATAAGGCAACTTTATCGCCTGGTTTTACTCCGCTTTCTTCTAAAAGGATATGAAGTTTTTCTATTTTTCTGGCCACATCCTTATATTGGAGTGTAGCACCTTTGTAGTCTGTCAAAGCGTCAAGATCCCAATTCTTCTTGATACTTTCTTCTATGAAAGCTATGAAACTTTTTTCCATAATTGATGTTTTGAATGTGCACAAAAATCAGTGTGTAGTGCAAATATACAATTTAGTTATTACTATTCCAATTATTTGTCAATAAAACGTAATAAAATGAAAGGTGTTCTCGAATAATAGTTTTTATAATGTTTTTTAACTATTATCGGGAACACCTTTTCGTGTTATATCGAACTTGTATATTTACATTATTCGTGGTTGCTGTAGTATTTCATGAACTGTGTTCTTTCGAAAGGATTTACGCTTCCTGCAGCTTTAGCGTTCATGATACCTTTCATGCTTTCGATATTTTCGTAGCCTTTTGATTCCATCCATGAAGTAAGCTCTTTAAGCATTTCAGCTATTTCCTTTTCGCCGTACTTGTAGATTGCGCTACATACTTCTACGGCGCTTGCTCCGGCAAGAATTGATTTGATTACACCTTTACCACAGTGAACACCTCCTGAAATTGCATAGTCAATCTGATGAACTTCCGCAGAAGCTATAGCTGTCCATCTGATTTTTTCAGCAAGTTCATTAGATTCACTCATCACGTTTGTACTTGTGAAAGTCATTGTGTCGATATTGATATCCGGCTGGTAGAAACGGTTGAACAGTACTACCGCTGCTGCTCCGTTTGCATAAAGCTGATTGATGAGTGCCACAGGGTTGGTAAGGTTGCTGCCCAGTTTCATTATCACTGGAATGTTTACAGCTTTCTTGATGTTTTTCAATACATCGATATGCATCTGTTCGAAGCTTCCGTATGTATAGTCTTTTTCTGACTGCAATGAAAGGATATTTATTTCAAGCGCGTCCGCACCTGCTTCTTCCATGTGTTTTGCAAAGTCTGTCCATTCACTTGTAGAGTAACAGTTGATACTTGCAATAACCGGTATGCTGCAAGCTTTTTTCGCCTCTTTGATAAGCTCAATGTGTTCGCTAAGAGCATTAGAACGTACGTATGCACTCAGATAATCGTCAGCTTCAGGGGCTCCGTATCCGCTCATCTGTCCTGCGTGTATGTTTATCTGTTCCTCAAAAACAGATTTCAAAACTACGGCGCCGGCACCTGCAGCTTCCAGTTTCTTGATTTTCTCTACACTGTTTGTCAAGCCCGAACTGCTTATGATAACAGGATTTTTAAGTTTTAATCCTGCAAAAGTTGTTGATAATTGTGTCATAATAGATATGATTTTAATAGTTTCTAATTCCAAATATTTTACTTCCAATTCTTACAAATGTACTCCCGTGTCTGATAGCCAAATGATAATCGTCCGACATTCCCATTGACAGCTCTCTGAATGAATCGCAATCTTTGAAAATGGTAGACTTGAGCTCATTGAAATATGTCTCCAGCTTACAGAACTCATCTTCTATCAATGCATCATCGTCAGTGTTGGTTGCCATTCCCATGATACCACATATCTGTACGTTCTTCAGCTCTTTCCAGCTGCATTCGTTCAGCATGGCTGTGCATTCCTCGGGAGTGAAACCGAATTTTGTTTCTTCCTGTGCTATGTGTATTTCAAGCAGGCAAGGTATAATTCTGTCTGCTTTAGCTGCCTGTTTGTTTATTTCAGCCAACAATTTATATGAATCCACGGCATGAATCATAGATATATATGGAGCAATGTATTTCACTTTGTTGGTCTGTAAGTGACCAATGAAATGCCATTCTATATCTTGCGGAAGAACTGTATGTTTATCTTCCAGTTCCTGAACCTTGCTTTCGCCGAAAATTCTCTGTCCTGCATCGTATGCTTCTTTTATAGCTTCTGCAGGATGGAATTTAGATACGGCTACAAGACGTGTGCTTTGTGGCAACTCTGCTTTTATCTCACTCAATATCGCTTTTATATCCATGATTTATTCTCTCCTTATCTGTTTGCTGCATCCGGGAATTCCGGCTTTACGTCCGGTTCGGCCGAGTATGGATAAACATCCATTATGGCTGTTTCTGTTACGGATGCTATTACATAATCGGCCATTGTTCCTTTCATGCCTTCGTCCAGTTTCTTGATTGCATCCTTAAGGTCAGCGGCCTGTACAAGTACGTTTGTGGCTGTTTTCTTTTCGGCGCCGCTCTTTTCATCCAGTGTAATGAAGTAAAGCTTGCATTTATACCATTTGTCAGCTTCATCGTCTTCGCAGAAAAAGAGTTCGCTGTAGTTGGCTCTCTTGATGTTCGATACGGTGAATTCACCGCTTATGAATGGGGTTATTTCTTCAATTATTCTTGATTCAGCTTCAGTAAAGCTTAAGGCATCTACGAGATATGGCTCGGTCACCTTCTTGTTCATTCCGTTTTCCGCTACTTTTTCGTATCTGATTTTGCATTCAAACCAATTATGCATCATGTCGTTTCACTTTTTTATATTAAATAATACATATAATTTAATTCGACAAAGATAGTATTTATTTGTTAACGGTGTACGAAAACGGACAAAACTTTCTTGTCGGTTAGTTGTTTTATTTGGCTAATCAGTTTATATTTGCAGTCAAAATTTTATATAACATAATAAATTATGCCACAAATATCCATAAGAGGAAACGAAATGCCAGAATCGCCAATCAGAAAATTGGCACCATTGGCCGAAGCTGCGAAAGGAAGAGGTATTCATGTGTATCACTTGAATATAGGTCAGCCTGACCTGCCTACTCCACGAGCGGCCCTTGAGGCAATTCGTAACATAGACCGTACTGTTCTGGAATACAGTCCGAGCCAGGGATATAGGAGCTATCGTGAAAAACTGGTAGGTTATTATAAAAAATACGACATAAATCTTACTGCTGACGACATCATCATCACCACAGGTGGATCGGAAGCCGTGTTGTTCGCTTTCATGAGTTGCCTTAATCCGGGTGACGAAATTATAGTTCCTGAACCTGCATACGCCAACTATATGGCTTTTGCAATTTCAGCCGGTGCAATAATCCGAACTGTAACGACTACCATTGAGGAAGGATTCTCATTGCCTAAGGTGGAAAAGTTCGAGGAACTCATAAACGAACGTACCAAGGGTATCCTTATCTGTAATCCTAACAATCCGACCGGATATCTTTATACACGCAGGGAGATGAACCAGATACGCGATTTAGTGAAGAAGTACGATCTGTTCCTGTTCTCGGACGAAGTGTACAGAGAATTCATCTATACAGGTTCACCTTATATATCTGCATGTCATCTTGAAGGTATTGAACAGAATGTGGTTCTTATAGACTCTGTATCGAAGAGATATTCTGAATGCGGTATCCGTATCGGAGCCCTGATTACCAAGAATCCGGAGGTACGTAAGGCTGTGATGAAATTCTGTCAGGCAAGGCTAAGTCCTCCATTGATAGGTCAGATTGCTGCCGAGGCTTCACTTGACGAGCCGGAAGAATACTCACGTGAGACTTACGACGAGTATGTGGAACGCAGAAAATGTCTGATAGACGGACTGAACAGAATCCCAGGTGTATATTCACCTATACCTATGGGGGCTTTCTATACTGTGGCAAAACTGCCTGTCGATGACAGTGAGAAGTTCTGCGCATGGTGTCTCTCTGAGTTCGAATATGAGGGTGAAACAGTTATGCTTGCCCCTGCAAGCGGTTTCTATACTACACCGGGAGCCGGAAAGAATGAAGTCCGACTGGCTTATGTGTTGAAGAAAGAAGATTTGGTTCGTTCGCTTTTCGTTCTGAGAAAGGCACTGGAGGCATATCCGGGAAGAGTTGACGAATAAAATATGAATTGGAAATTGTTCATTGCCCGTCGTATCTACAAGAATAACGACGGAAACAAAGAGGTATCAAAGCCGGCTGTGCGCATTGCCATGGCCGGCATTTCTATTGGTCTTGCCGTGATGATTGTCTCGGTGGCAGTGGTTATCGGCTTCAAGAATCAGGTGCGTGACAAGGTGGTGGGACTAGCTTCCGAGGTTATAGTGACCAGCCTTGACGATGCGCAGCTTTATATGACGGCTCCCATACAGGCTAGCGACAGTCTGTTGGAGGCTCTTTCACAGAAACCGGATATCAGTCACGTGCAGCGATATTCCGTCAAGCCTGGTATGATCATGACTGATGATAGTTTCCAAGGCATGGTGGTGAAAGGAGTGGGGCAGGAGTATGATTTCAGTTATATACGCGAACATATAACGGAAGGCGAAATCCCGGAGTTTACCGATACGGCATCCACAAACAAAGTGTTGATTTCGAGGTCTATGGCCGACAAACTGAAACTTAAGACCGGCGACAGAATCTATACTTACTACGTAGATGACAATGTGCGAGCGCGCAGACTGACCGTAGCCGCTATCTATCAGACAAATTTCTCGGCTTTCGATGACTATTTTCTGCTGACAGATATTTATACGGTAAACCGCCTTAACAAATGGAAATCTGATCAGGTGAGCGGAATTGAGATAGATGTAGATGATTACTCGCGCATTGACGCCGTGAATGATGATATCCGCACAGGGTTGTTTGAAGCCTCTGACAAATACGGTCAGAGTTATTTCTCGCGTACCATAGTTGAGGCCAATCCGCAGATTTTTGCATGGTTGGATTTGCTCGACCTTAATGTTTGGGTAATTCTTATACTGATGACAGGAGTAGCGGGCTTTACCATGATTTCCGGTCTGCTGATTATAATACTGGAACGTACCAACATGATTGGTGTGCTGAAGGCTATGGGGGCCAACAATAATTCCATAAGGAAAATCTTCCTTTCATTCTCTGTGTTTCTGATAGGCAGGGGGATGCTGTGGGGAAATGTGATAGGACTTTCACTTTGTCTGATACAGTATTTCTTCGAGCCGATAAAGCTGGACCCTACCGTATATTATGTCAGTTCTGTTCCTATAGAATTGAATGTTCTGATTTATATTCTACTCAATGTGTTTACGTTGGTAGTTTCTGTGCTGATGCTCGTGGGACCATCCTATCTTATAAGCAGGATTCATCCGGCACGCTCAATCCGTTATGAATAATGTTTGTTGTCAATAATGATGCGCACTCCAGTATCAGACAAAACATCAAATTATGGAAACCGTAACACGGACGTGTCACGCGCGTTACACGTCCGTGTTACGCTCGTTGCACGAATGTGTTACACGCGTTACACGAGCGTGTAACGCTATCTTTATTGGGATATTTCTAGTGAAGTGTACGCAAAAAATTTCAGAACGTAACGTTATCTAAGTAAAAGAATAAAACGAAATGTCCGATACAAGGGAGCTTCCTGGTATCGGACATTTCGTTTTTTATATATCATCTTTGGCAATATCAACCTATCTTACTTATTTTCTTGAGCTTTTCTTCGTCTATAAGTTTAATCTTTCTACCGTCAATTATTATCAGTTTTTCGGCGGCAAAATTTGAAAGTGTGCGTATGGCATTCGATGTTGTCATGTTCGACAGGTTTGCCAGGTCTTCGCGCGAAAGGTAAATGCTCAGAGTGCAGTCATCCTCTTCCACTCCGTATGTATCTTTGAGGAATAGTAGAGATTCTGCCAGACGTCCGCGGATATGCTTTTGGGTGAGACTGACGGTTCTTTCGTCTGAAATACCCAAATCAATAGAAAGCTGGCGGATAAAGAATAACCCCAACTGTGCATTTTCTTCCAGCAGTCTTACTATACACGTCATAGGTATGAGACATATTGTGCATGGTTCGAATGCGGCT
Source organism: uncultured Bacteroides sp. (assembly GCF_937912035.1). Lineage (GTDB taxonomy): Bacteria > Bacteroidota > Bacteroidia > Bacteroidales > Bacteroidaceae > Phocaeicola. The sequence goes on along the minus strand of NZ_CALDPF010000036.1, from coordinate 53,860 downwards.
GCGGCAGTAACGAAGTTTTCATTTGCGAAATATGCCCTGTAGGCGAAGTATTCTTTGTCTTTGATGACTCTTATTATCTGGCTTCTTCCGCCGACCCCGTCTTTATAGATTTTCACTTTTCCTTTCAGCAGGCACATCAAGTGCTTAGGAGTTTCCCCTTCACAATAGATTGTTTCGTTTTTCTTATACTTCTGAATTGTAAAGTTCTGTGCTAGATATTCTCTTTGAGCTTCTGTTAATGGTTGCCATAGATCGGGAATGCTTTCGGCAATCTCGGTCTCAGATAATTCTTTTTTTACCATAGATGTTATAAAAACGTGTTATATAGCACAAAGGTAAGAATAAAAAATTAAAAAACTGTTTTTTTACGATTAAAAATAACAGTTTAAAGGGGTTTTGATTATTTTTGTTTCTGATATGTCGTATTTACAAGAATATACAAGGTTGATTTTTGTGCGTCTGTTTTTTATATGCTTTTGTATAATGATGCCGTTGATTGGGAAATCGGAGAATATTGTTTCACTATTTCCCAAGGACCGTGTCGTTCCTGACTCTATTTTGAGTAAGATGTATTCATCGGCATCAATTTATTCTAACCAAATAAAGGGTTACAAGGCAAATATGTATCTGAAAGGAACTATCACCGTACATCATCGAAATAGGATTATAAAGTATATTCCTTCGATGTTCAAGCTTGAGGATAGTATCCGTAATTATATGCATGAGTCAATAAGTGAACTTCAATATACTGCTCCTTCCATTTATGACAGAAAGATAAAGGCTATGGTATCTACTTTCAGGAGCCAGAGAGGGCAGATCTTTGATATCATGGACTATATGAAGTTTAATGTTTATTCGTCGTCATTAATGGGCGATAAGGTGTTGTCGCCATTAAACAGCCAGTCTAAGGTACATTATAGATATATGCTGGACAGTCTGTCGGTAATAGATAATAAGCCTTGCTGTAAGATACGTGTTCAGCCTAAGTATAAGAGTACGAAGTTGGTTGATGGTTATATGTGGTTGTATGCTGACGATTGGTCAGTACACAGTTTTGATTTTGAAGGTGAGTATGATTTGATAGATTTCAGGATAAAGGCCAACATGGGTAATACTCCGCAGACGAAATTTCTTCCGTGCTATATGGATATTGATATGAATTTCAAATTCCTTAAGAATCATTTGCAGATGAGGTACTATGGATGGCTGGATTATTCAGAGGTGAAATTCACAGAACTTGGAGAGATAATATATTTGAAGAAAGACAGAAGTAAATATAATCTGTCGAATTCATATACGTTGACTTGTGATACCACACGTCTGGTTACCGACATTGATTCGTTTTCAAAAATAAGGCCTTTCCCGCTTACTTATGAAGAAGAGATGCTCTATAAGGATAAAATGGACAGGAAGATGATTGACAGGCAAAAATGGGTTAAAGATTCTATTGAGAACTTGAAGAAGCCGAAAAGTCAGGTCTTCCTGGGACAAGTGGGTGATGCTTTGATAAACTCGTATGATATTGACTTGCCCAAAGTGGGAAGTATTAATTGTTCGCCTATAATTAATCCGCTGTTGCTTAGTTACAGTCATCGCAATGGTATATCATACAGGCAGGTTTATAAATATAACAAATTGTTTTATGACGGGCGTTTGTTGAGGATAGCTCCACAGATTGGTTTTAATTTTACCAAGAAGGAGCTATATGCCAAGGCAGATGTAGAGTATGTTTATAACCCAAGGAAGCATGGCGCTTTGGAATTGCATGTTGGAAACGGTAACAGAATTTATAGTAGTGTTGTGCTTGATCAGCTTGCAGCTATGCCTGACAGTACATTCTCTTTTGACGGATTGAACCTAGATTATTTCAAGGATATTTATGTAAATCTGTCACACAATGTAGAGATAGTAAACGGATTGAATCTTTGGACAGGTATTTCCATGCATTGGAGATATACGAAAAGTACTCCGGAATTGGACACAAGAGTACGCTCCAGATATAACAGCTTTGCTCCACGTGTGAGAATAGAATGGACTCCGGGTATGTATTATTATATGAATGGTAACAGAAAGGTTAATGTAGGTTCGTATTACCCAACTTTTATTGCTGATTACGAGCGTGGTATAAAAGCATTTAAAAGTTCAGGTGAATATGAGCGTCTTGAATTGTCTGCTGAACAGGTTATCAAGGTTAGGGACATTCATCACATCGCATATCATGTGGGATGCGGATTCTTTCTGAATCAGGAGGATATGTATTTCGTGGATTATGTGAACTTTGCGAACAGGAATCTTCCTCAGGGCTGGAATGATGATATAGGAGGAACGTTTCAGATGCTCGATGGAAGGTGGTATAATGCTTCAAGTCATTATGTACGTGGTAATATGACTTACGAGTCGCCATTCATTTTGCTTTATCCTGTCAGCAAACTTCTTTCCTTCGTACAGAAGGAAAGAATATATGCCGGAATATTGTTTATGCCTCACCTTAATCCTTATTTCGAAATAGGATATGGTATAGGTACACATGTGTTTGATGCCGGTGTGTTTATCGGGAATGAACGTGGAAAATTTACTTCAGTCGGATGTAAGTTTACGTTCGAGTTGTTCAATAAATAATGTATATATATGTGTGACTATTTTCTCATATAGTCACTCTTGTGTCGGGTTATATATCCTATTTTCAGACTGAAACTGTATAGTGGACGCATGAAGTCGTATATAAAAAAATATGCAGAAACTTTTTCTCCCATGGCTTTTGCTGTCCTGCAGAAAACTGTCATAGCTGTTATTGTTCTTATCAGCCAGGCAACGAAGATACATGAGGTGAAAATCCATTCTTTATTCAATATGCTGATACACAAAGCTGTTATTACCGATATATTAAACAACGATGCGGACCATGTTTCCAGACCATTTGATATTCGGGACATTCCTTTGTAATGATTCCCGGTTACTTCATATCCTATTTTGTCGTCTTTCCATGTCTTCCTGTACTTAGGTAAAGGCATACGCACTATGCTGTTTGAATCTACACAAACTTTTGTGTTTCCTTTATCTGCAATTTCGTTGATGAACAAATCATCGTCACCTCTTGACAATGTGAGCTGGTTGTAGAAACCTTTGTGTTTCACGTATATATCTTTACGGTATGCCATGTTTCTTCCTATTCCCATATATGGCTTTCCTCCGAGAGCCTTTCCGAGGAAACGCATTGAAACCAGCAGCATGTCTGCTATTATTCTTTTTGCAAATATTCCTTTACTGTAGCTGTAATTGCAGTAGCCCAGGACAATGTCTGTTCCCGGTACAAAGTTTCTTGACAAACTTCTTAACCAGTCCTTGCTTTCAGGTTTGCAATAAGGTTCTGTCACAACAATCCAGTCGTATTTGCTGGCTTTGATGCCCATTGCCACCCCAAGTTTCTTTCTGCTGACGTATCGTGCAGATTTGGGAATAAATGTGCGGTATAGATGATGGTATCTGCTGCCAAGAATCTTGAGTATATCTTCGTCTTCACCTGCCGATTCGTCGTTTACCACAATCACTTCGAATTCCGGATAGTCCTGTTCTAGGATTGCCGGTAGGTTCTCTTTAAGCATGCTGGCAGAGTCTTTGGTAACTATAATGACAGATAGGGGAGGACAGTTGGTGTTTTCCGGAAGGTTGTTCTGTATTTTGTTGCTTTTGAATAATCTGCTGTACGGAACAAGAAAATAGTATAACTGTATTAAAAACGTCAGTCCGCAGAATATCTGCAAAAATAGAATAGCCGAATTATAGTCTATGTTTATCATATCTTATTTTGTTTTCTGAAAAGTCATGCAAAAGTAGTTCAAAATTTCAGAAAAAAGGCTCCTTCAATGGTTTTTATTTAGCCATTAAGGAGCCTTACCTTGTGTGTTTTGTCTCTTTAAATAAGTTCATCGGATGTATATCCTTGCGGAAGTGTTCTGCAGTTGTATGCCGATGCCATTATTTCACCGTATGCTCCTGCCGAACGAAGGGCTATCAAGTCGCCTCTCTTAGTTTTGTTCAGGTCGATAGCTTTTCCGAAAACATCTGATGATTCGCAGATAGGGCCAACTACATCGTATGTTTCCATTGCCTCATCTGAAGTTATGTTTTCTATTTTGTGATATGCCTGATACAGAGCCGGACGTATAAGGTCTGTCATACCTGCGTCAACGATTGCAAACTGTTTGTTTGTTCCCTGTTTTACGTAAGTAACCTTTGTGATGAGGCTACCGCACTGCCCAACTACTGCACGTCCCAGTTCGAAATGCAGTGTCTGCTGCGGACGAAGGCGCAGATGTTTGTGGTATGTCTTGAAGTATTCTGCAAAATCAGGTATCGGCTGACGGTTAGGATGAGCATAGTCTATACCGAGTCCGCCACCTACGTTGATGTGTTCAACGATAATCTGGCGTGCGAACAGTTTTTCCTGCAGTTCGTTCACTCTGTTGCAGAGAGCAACGAAATCGCCCATATCAAGAATCTGAGAACCAATGTGGAAATGAAGTCCTACAAACTTCACATTATTCATCTCTAATGCACGGTCAATAACATAGTCCATATCGTTCATGCTGATACCGAACTTGTTTTCTGCAAGACCTGTTGTGATGTTGGCGTGAGTATGTGCTCCTACATCAGGATTGATACGGAAAGCCACTCTTGCAATCTTGCCTTTGGCTGCTGCAAGTTCGTTGATGACTTCAAGTTCTGGAACAGATTCTACATTGAAGCAGAAAATATCGTAGTCCAGTCCGAGATTGATCTCCCAGTCTGTTTTACCTACTCCTGCATATACTATCTTGCTTGGAGGAAATCCGGCTTTGATAGCCGCTTTGATTTCGCCGCCGCTTACACAGTCGGCACCAAGACCGCTTTCGCGGATAATACTGAGAACCTTAGGATTGGCATTTGCCTTAACAGCATAATGAACGCAGAATTTATTGTATTTGCCACTTTCATCCTTTATAGTCTGAAGAGTTTCGCGAAGCAGATTTGCATCATAATAATAGAATGGAGTTTCCATTTCGCGGAATTTTCCGATAGGGAATGTACCTTTCATAAAGTGTTCTGTTTTTTTATTTTCGTTTGTAGCTGTTTTTACAAAAAAAGCGAATGGTCTGGATATATCAATCCACAGCCATTCGCCTTTGTATTATAGAGTTTTATTTATTGTTGAATAAAACATCGCTCAGAGACTGCAGTGCACGTTTCTTGTCTTCTTCACGGATAAGGAAAGAAATGTTGTAGTTACTTCCTCCGTATGAAATCATACGAACAGGAACTTCTTTCATTGCCTGAAGAGCTTTTGATTCGAAACCTACGTTTTCCCATTCCAAGTCACCTACCACACATACGATACACATGTCCTGATCAACAGTAACTGTACCGTACTTCTTTAGGTCGTCAACAATTTCGTTGAGGTGCTTTGTATTGTCGATAGACATCGATACTCCAACTTCCGAAGTACAAACCATATCTATTGCAGTCTGGTAGCTTTCGAATATTTCGAATACCTTGCGGAGGAATCCGTGGGTAAGCAGCATACGGCTTGACTTGATCTTGATAGCAGTGATATTGTCTTTTGCTGCTACTGCCTTAATCTTGCCTTTCTCTGTTTCGTTAGAGATAAGAGTACCTGGTGCGCTTGGCTCCATAGTGTTGAGCAGTCTTACCGGGATATTTGCATATTTGGCAGGCTGTACGCATGTAGGGTGAAGAATCTTTGCGCCGAAGTAAGCCAGTTCTGCAGCTTCTTCGAAGTGTAACTGACGTACAGGAGAAGTCTTCTCAACGATACGAGGGTCATTGTCGTGCATACCGTCGATATCTGTCCATATCTGTATTTCAGAAGCGTTGACTGCCGCACCGATAAGAGATGCTGTGTAGTCGCTACCGCCTCTCTGCAGGTTGTCTATCTCGCCGTAAGCGTTGCGGCAGATATAACCCTGAGTGATATAGATTTCATATCCTGGATTTGCTTCAAGTTGGAGAGCCAGTTTCTCACGGATGTAAGTCAGGTCAGGTTCGCTGTTCTTGTCTGTACGCATATATTCCAATGCTGGCAGAAGAACTGCGTTGATTCCTTGTTCGCAAAGGTAGTTTGTCACCATGTTTGTAGAAATGATTTCTCCCTGAGCCAGGATAACTTTTTCTTCGAACAAAGTGAAAATGTCTTTTGTATATGAACGGATATAGTCAAATACTGACTTTACGAATTCCAATGTCTTCTGTTTATATTCTTCAGTAGAATAAAGTTCATCTATATGCTGTTTATACTTTGCTTCCAGCTTATTGATGATTTCATTCGCACCTTCAGGATTTTTCTTGTACAGATAATCCGAAATTTCAACTAATGTGTTAGTTGTACCCGACATTGCGGAGAGTACTACTATTTTCTGCTCGCCGTCAGAAATCAATTTGGCAACATCTTTCATTCTCTGTGCAGAGCCTACCGATGTTCCTCCAAACTTTAAAACCTTCATTTTACGTTTCGAATTTTAATGGATTGTTAATAATTAAATATCAGAATGCAAAATTAGCAATAATAATCAATTTCTTTTTGTTTTTATGCCAATTTTACGTTCATGTTTGATTTTTTTATGAATTCTGCTGCTCTTCCAGCTTATGGGCCTCACATTTATATACTTTGCCGGGATATTCCGAAAGTAAGTTTATATTGTGAGTAGTCATTATTATTGCCGATCCTTGAGAACATATTTCCCTGAGGAGCTCAACAATACGATGACCGGTTTCCACATCTAGATTACCTGTCGGTTCGTCTGCCAGAATAAGTTCAGGCTTGTTCAGAATTGCCCGGGCTATTACAATTCGCTGCTGTTCGCCTCCTGACAGTTCGTTAGGCATCTTGTATCCTTTGGTTTCCATTCCTACCTGCGTAAGAACTTCTGTTATTCTGGCCTGGATGTCGTTATTGTTTTTCCATCCGGTTGCTTTCAGCACAAATTCCAGATTTTCTTTTACTGTACGGTCTGTAAGTAGCTGGAAGTCCTGAAAAACGATACCTATTCTTCTTCTTAGTGCAGGGATATGTTTTCTTTTTATACTTTTCATGTCATAACCCAGCACTGTTGCACTACCGTCCTTTATGTCAAGTTCGCCATATATGGATTTCAGGAAAGTGGATTTTCCGCTTCCTACCTTACCTATAAGATAGACAAACTCTCCGGGATTGATGCTGAAACTGATATTTTCCAGAATCTCCTGTTCCTGTTGCCAGATGCTTACATTGCTGTATGATATAAGTGGTGCTTCGCTCATCTATTAATGTTTTTTCCATGTTTCACTGTGGCGTTCTTTCAGTTCTCTTGCCAGATCTTCTATACGGTAACCTTTCGAAGTAAGCAATACTATAAGGTGATAGAGTAGGTCTGCTCCTTCATAAATAAGTCTTTCGTCAGTACCGTTGCATGCTTCGATCACAGTTTCAACGGCTTCTTCACCCACTTTCTGTGCCATTTTGTTCACTCCCGACTGGAAGAGACTTGTTGTATATGATTTTTCAGGCATTTCTTCATGTCGTTTGCAGATGAAGTCCTGAAGCTCTTTAAGGAACATTATGTCTTGCTCGTTTTTGTCTCCCCAGCAAGTATCTGTGCCAAGGTGGCAGACAGGTCCTACAGGGTTCACCATTATGAGGAGAGTATCGTTATCACAGTCGGCCTTTATAGATACCACGTTCAGGAAGTTTCCGCTTTCCTCGCCTTTGGTCCAAAGTCTGTTCTTTGTGCGGCTGAAGAAAGTAACCTTGCCTGTTTCTATTGTTTTCTGATATGCCTCTTCGTTCATGAAGCCCAGCATAAGTACTTTCTGAGTGTAGTTGTCTTGTATGATGGCAGGAACCAGTCCGTTCATTTTGTCAAAATTCAATTCCATAATTCTATAATCTTTTTTCGGTTAATATGTATATGTATTTAAAGTCTTACGGAAATACCTTCTTCATGAAGATACTCTTTCAGTTTCATTATAGGTATCTCTCCAAAGTGGAACACACTTGCTGCGAGTGCGGCGTCTGCCTTACCCAAAGTAAATGCATCTCTGAAATGCTCCATTTTTCCGGCACCCCCTGAGGCGATAACAGGAATGTCCAGTGTCTCGCTCAGATGCGCCAATGCTTCGTTGGCATATCCGGTTTTCACTCCGTCATGGTCCATACTTGTGAACAGGATTTCTCCTGCGCCACGGTCATTGACTTCCTTAGCCCATTCGTACAGGTATCTCTGGGTTTCCACTCTTCCGCCGTTTAGATAACATTTCCAGCCATTGGCTGTCTGTCTGGCATCAATGGCTACAACGCAAACTTGTGATCCGAAGTGTTTTGCTATTTCATCCACAAGCATCGGATTCCTTATGGCTGCGGAGTTTATAGATACCTTATCAGCTCCGGCATTGAGTAATCTGTCAACATCTTTCAGCTCGTTTATTCCGCCGCCTACGGTGAAAGGAATATTAATATGTGCGGCTATTCGCTTCACAAGATCTGTAAATGTTTTTCTTCCTTCGTGGCTGGCTGTGATGTCAAGATAAACAAGCTCGTCTGCGCCCTGTTCGCTATAAGCTTTTCCCAGTTCCACAGGGTCGCCTGCCTGACGCAGATTTACGAAGTTTGTACCTTTTACTGTCTGTCCGTCTTTTATGTCAAGGCATGGTATAATTCTTTTTGCAAGCATAATCAGTCTTGTTTGTCAGAGTTTGATAAATCGGACAAGTCCTTTAGTTTGATTTTACCTTCATATATGGCTTTCCCGAATACCACTGCAGGAATACCTGCTTCATCCAGTCTGTATATATCATCAAGGCAGCTTACTCCTCCACTGGCTATCAAGTGCATGTCCGGATGGTTTACCATTATTTTTTTGTAAAGTTCTATTGACGGGCCTTCCAGCATTCCGTCCTTGCTTATGTCTGTACAAAGAACTTTAGATACTCCTTTGGCTGTATAATCGTTCAGAAAATCTTCAAGCATAATGTCGCTTTCTTCTTTCCAGCCGTTAATAGCTATTTTGTTGTCTTTTACGTCGGCACCAAGGATTATCTGTTCGTGACCATATTTGTTCAGCCATTTTTCGAACAATTGAGGATTTTTGACCGCTATACTTCCTACGGTAACCATTTGTGCGCCATTATCGAAAGCTATAATAAGGTCTTCATCCGACTTTATACCTCCTCCGAAGTCGATAATAAGAGAGGTTCTTCCGGCCAGTTGCTCCAAAATCCTGTAGTTGACAATATGTTTTGATTTGGCTCCGTCCAAGTCAACTACGTGCAATCGTCTTATACCGTATGCCTCAAATTCTTTTGCTACTTCAACAGGATTTTCATTGTATATCTTTTTAGAGTCATAGTCTCCTTTTGAGAGGCGGACACATTTTCCGTCTATTATGTCTATGGCTGGAATTATTTCTATCATAATATTATTATGTGTTTATAGTTCTAAGAAATTTCTTAAGATTCTTTCTCCCGTTTTTCCACTCTTTTCAGGATGGAACTGTGTGGCATAGAAGTTGTCTTTGTGCAGCGCAGAACTGTAAGGAAGAATGTAGTTGGTACGTGCGGCTGTGAAATCGTTCAGCGGAACATAATAGCTGTGGACGAAATAAACATACTCATCCTTGTCGAATCCTTTAAACAGAGGGCTTACGGTATTTTCGATGGTGTTCCATCCCATGTGTGGCACCTTGTCAATGTGTCTTTCCGGACAGAATCTCTTTACATCTGTATCAAAAATCCCGAGACATTCTGTATTTCCTTCTTCGGAATATTTACACATAAGCTGCATGCCCAAGCATATTCCTAAAACCGGCTGCTTTAAGTCCTTTATCAATATATCCAAATTTTGTTCTTTCAGATATTTCATTGTTGTTTCAGCCTCACCTACACCTGGAAATATCACTTTGTCAGCTTTAAGAATAGTCTCCTTGTCGGATGTTATGACAGGTGTCACTCCAATACGCTTTAAAGCATAATCTACAGAGAATATGTTTCCGGCATTATATTTTATGATTGCTACATTCATATATTTGTCTTATTTCTGCCTTCCTTATTCGTTTTTGCAAAAGTAACTAAATAATATTTAATTCCTAACTTTTATGTCAAAAAGTTTGCTTTATGGCATATTTTATTGCATGATATGATCCTATTATAATATATTTCTGAATAAAGTTTTTTATGATTATATGTTGTGATAAATAAAAGAATTTTATGTAATTTAATTGGAATGAATTAATACAATTACAAAAATTATATATATCTTTACAATGTTCAAACAATATTAAACAAGTGGAAAATATGAAAACGAACAATGTTATTATGGAAGTGGAGACTTATGAATCTCCGGAATGTCAAGTGATAAACTTGGAATGTGAATATGCGATTCTTGTTGGTAGTGGAACTAATTTCGGTTCGTCAACGCATGAAGGATTTGAAGAAAGTGAATATAGTTGGTGAATTAAGATTTTATGTATGAAAAAATATTTTATACCGTTTCTTATTTTAGGAACATCAATGTTGTATTCATGTACTAAAGAAGAAATTATTTCGGATACAAATTCTTCAAGTACTGAAAAAGTTAAAATGGAGTTCAAGGCAGGTATTGATGCTATTTCGCGTACTGTTTTAACTACAAACAATGTTGTCGAATGGAAGGAAGATGATGCCATATCTTTATTTGATTCCAATAGTAATAATAAATTTACAACCTCGACTGGTGGATCTTCAGTTATATTTACCGGGTCAGCACAAAATAATTTGGAGACATATTATGCATTATATCCGTATGATGCGAATGCTGTTCTTTCCGGTAGTGTGATTACTACTACGTTGCCTGCCGAACAAGTTGCATTTGAAGGTAGTTTTGCTAATATGCTGAATCCGTCAGTGGCAAAGTCCGTCAGTGATAAAACTTTAGCTTTCAAAAATGCTTGTGCTTTGGTGAAGTTTACTTTACAATATACTGGGAACAATAACATTACAAAAGTAAAGTTTCGTGGAAATAATGGAGAAGCATTGGCTGGAACAATACATATTGATGCTTCATCTGTTACTCATTCTGCAACAGTGGAAGCAGATTTTGCTGAAACAGAGGTGACACTTAGTGGTGAATTTTCATCTGGGGCAACTTACTATTTTGTAACCGCTCCTGCTACATTAAGCAATGGTTTGACTCTTGTTTTTTACGATGATAACAATAATGAATGGCAGAAAGTAGGTAATACTTCTGTAATATTGACAGCCGGTAAAATCTTGAATTTAAATGAAGTAACTCCAGGAAATTTTGTTCCGTCACAAGGATATAAAATAATTGATGGAGTATATCATGTATATAATGCCGACGGATTGTTAACATGGGCCTCTCAAGAAGACCATTTAAGTTCAAATGTCATTCTTGAGGCAGATATTGATATGAACGGGAAATCATGGAATCCTATAGGAAATGATATTACAGAAGGGTATTCAGGAAATTTTGATGGGAATGGTAAATATATACATAATTTAAATGTGAATGTAACCAACGGTAATGCCGGTTTCTTTGGTGGACTTGCAGCTAGTGGAAAGGTTCATGATGTTAAATTTTCAGGTGCTAAGATAACAGGTTCATCCTCTGTAGGAGTTATTGCTGGAGAAAGTTTAGGGATGATAGACAAATGTAATGTTCGCGATTCGGAAGTTGCAGGTGGAATTTATGCCGGTACAGTAACAGGTAACAATAGCCTACAAGTTAATAACTGTAATGTACAGAACGTGACAGTAAGTGGAAACAGTGCAGGTGGAGTAGCTGGTGTTAATTATGGAAAGATTGAATATTGTACAGCATCAGGCAATAATACTAAAATTACATCTACTGGTCAAAGTGCTGGTGGAATTGTAGGTTCTAATTCAGAGGAAGGTGGCACTAAGACGAGTGGTCGTATTTTAAAATGTGCTGTGTACGAAATTACAATATCTGGTAATAGGGCAGGAGGTATAGCTGGAGAAAATGGCTTTGGAACAGTAGCGCAATGTGTAGTAGATAAATGTACTGTTATCCATAATTCAACAGGTAATAGTGCAAATCTTGGTGGAGTAGTAGGATATAATGCTCGTGGTGAAGTGGTTGCAAGCTATTCAGCAAATTCTATTGTGGGTGCAGGTAATTTAACCTCAGAGGCTATAGGTGGTATTGTTGGTTATAATCTGAATTCTACATCGTCACCGGCTTATATTTATGGATGCTATTCAACACATGTATCATTGCTTGGTAATGCAGGTAATAATATCGGTGCTATTGCGGGATATAATAACGGACATGTAACTTCATGTTATGCTGTATTGCCTGATAATGTATCAGGTATTAAATTGGTTGGCATTAATAATGCAGTTAATGGAATAGACCACTGCGTAGAAGTAGGAGAAGAAAATTATAATGATCTTGAAAAAGCTGAAAATCTTAAAGTTACTGATGGCACAATTTGGAAAGCAGCCGAAATTTGGGAAATAACAGCAGGTGGTTTCCCTTCCGTAAATGCAGATTATATTGGTGAAGTTTCATCAAATTAATATTTTCTGTTCTGGAATAAAACTAGTGATACGATTGATTTCTTGATGTCGTATCACTAGTTTTATTTTTGTCAATCCCAGTTGGGTAGTTTAGGTACAATGCTTTCTATCCTGTTTTCTACCTCATCCGGTAGTTTTGAGAAGAAATCCATTCCAGTAACATTTTCCACACTATCCACAGTCACCATGTATTTCTTGATATCTTGTGAATGGGCGGTGTTTTTGAAAATAAATCCCATGGCTATAGGATTTTTTCTATTATATATAAGTATAACTTTAAAGAATCTGTCAGGTACTGCTACCTTATGTCCACCAATTCTCTTTGGTGATTTTGAATCGAAAATAGGCCCGCATGTAATGTATATCCTTCCGTATTTGTCAGCCCAGTTTCTGCAAAGTTCCTCTAGATCGTTCCAGTCACCACGATTTAGATTGCCAACTTGAGGGCATATATTGCTCATATAGAAAGATTCTATCATAGCCTTTTTGTTCCATTTCATATCTGCAGCCGGAGCCATGTGCCCTCTGTCGTATCCGCTTTTTGTATAATCTTTATGTACTACTCTTGGTTCTGGTAGATCCGGATCGGGCATGAACTTGTTGTATCTGTCGGCTTCTCCTTTGGTTTCTTCCCGGGTTAATTCCCATGCCACCCAATTAGGGTTTTTATAATACTGGTTATATGATAGGGTATATCCTATTCTGTTTATGATGATTTCCTTTTCATATCTCCCCGGATATGTATAAACTGGTATTTCCAGATTAAGTTTAGGGGCTTCGGCAGATGTGGTTGTCTCTTCCTTGTTTCCTGATCTTATCTTTTCAATTACCGGTTTCAGGTTTTCTGCCTGCGCTAGTATTTCATCCTTAATCTTGTCGGCTTCCTGAACAGTCTTTTTAAATGTTTTCTGTATTTCTTTATTGTCAGGAAGTTCCGGTAGATTTATGTTTTTATTTTCTGAATAAACATAGTAACCTCCGGCGCATAATCCGATAAGTATGATTAGCAGCAACGGTTTCCACTTGATACCGTTTTTTGTTTTTTTCTTTTTTGCCATATTATTTAAATAAGTTTGAATCTTATTCTTAAAATGCCATCGTTATAGTCGTGGCTGATAATCTTGAATGTTCCTATTTCTGATGTGTTATTGACATGAAGTCCTATGCAGAGGCATTCGTCGTAGTCTCCTACTTTTACTATTCTCACAGTGTCTGAGGCATTTTCCGGCAAGCGTTTCAAGTCAAATCTGTCTGCAGCTTCTTTTTGTGTTATGAATTCTGTGGTAACATCAAGATGTCGTGTAATAACACTGTTTACAGTTTCTTCTATTTTAGCAATGTCTTCATCACTTAAAGGTTGCGGAATAGCATAGTCAAGTTTGCTTTTCTTCTTCTCAATATGTGCAGAAACAGCCCTTCCGCATCCGAAAAGGTTTATCATTGTTCGGTTTACTATGTGTTCGCAGGTATGCATTGGAGGAAATTCCTGCTTGTTATGTGCATTAAGCTGAGTTGATTGGTTCATATTAACTACATTATTGTTTGTTCTGCAAATTAACTAAAAATATTAATTACTCTGATAGAATTGTCATCCTTCATTATGTTTTTTCATTATTATGATGATATAAATATTTAGTGATAAATTAGAGAAATATCAGGCGTTTAGTGTTTAAATGTCTTTTCCCATACATTGAAAATAGGTGATTTTTTGCTATCTTTGCACTCAAAATTAATTTTACGCATTAAAAACGAATGAAGAATATACGCAATTTCTGTATCATCGCACATATCGACCATGGAAAATCTACTTTGGCTGACCGATTGCTGGAATACACACAGACAATCAAGGTCACTGAAGGACAGATGCTTGACGACATGGATCTGGAACGTGAGCGTGGTATAACAATCAAGAGCCACGCCATCCAGATGGAATATACCTACAACGGTGAAAAATACATCCTTAATCTTATTGACACTCCGGGACATGTGGACTTCTCATATGAGGTTTCACGTTCAATTGCTGCATGCGAAGGAGCTCTGCTTATAGTAGATGCTTCTCAGGGAGTGCAGGCTCAGACTATATCTAATCTTTATATGGCACTTGAACATGACTTGGAGATTATTCCGGTTCTGAACAAGTGTGATATGGCTAGCGCTATGCCTGAGGAAGTGGAAGATGAAATTATCGATCTTTTAGGATGCAAGCGTGAAGAGATTATCCGTGCGTCTGGTAAAACAGGTATGGGTGTTGAGGAAATACTTAAGGCTGTAGTAGAGCGCATCCCTCATCCGGTAGGTGACGAAGATGCTCCTCTTCAAGCTCTTATCTTTGACTCTGTGTTCAATTCTTTCCGTGGAATTATTGCTTATTTCAAGATTGAGAATGGAGTATTGCGTACAGGTGATAAGGTAAAATTCTTTAATACAGGAAAGGAATACGATGCTGACGAGATTGGTGTATTGAAGATGGACATGGTTCCACGCAAGGAACTTCGTACAGGCGATGTGGGTTATATCATTTCTGGTATCAAGACATCCAGAGAAGTAAAGGTAGGTGATACTATTACTCATATAGCCAAACCATGCGAAAAAGCAATCGAAGGTTTTGAGGAAGTCAAGCCTATGGTCTTCGCAGGTGTTTATCCTATCGAGGCCGAAGATTACGAGAACCTTAGAGCATCATTGGAAAAGCTGCAGCTTAACGATGCTTCGTTGACATTCCAGCCTGAATCATCATTGGCTTTGGGATTCGGTTTCCGTTGCGGATTCCTAGGATTGCTTCACATGGAAATTGTTCAGGAACGTCTGGACCGCGAGTTCGATATGAATGTCATTACTACTGTGCCTAACGTATCGTATATGATATATGACAAGCAGGGCGGGGTACAGGAAGTGCACAATCCTGGCGGTATGCCTGATCCAACATTGATTGACCATATTGAGGAACCATATATTGATGCTTCCATAATTACCACTACCGATTATATCGGTCCTATCATGACTCTGTGTCTTGGCAAGCGTGGTGAACTGGTTCGTCAGGATTATATATCAGGTAATCGTGTGGAATTGCATTACAAGATGCCGCTTGGAGAAATCGTGATAGACTTCTATGATAAGTTGAAGAGTATTTCCAAGGGATATGCTTCGTTCGATTATCACCAGTCAGGCTTCCGTCCTTCAAAACTAGTCAAACTAGATATTCTTTTGAACGGTGAGTCTGTAGATGCTCTTTCTACTCTTACACACTTCGACAATGCATACGACCTTGGAAGACGTATGTGTGAGAAACTGAAAGAACTTATCCCACGCCAGCAGTTTGAAATCGCAATTCAGGCTGCAATCGGTGCTAAGATTATTGCCCGCGAAACTATCAAGGCTGTACGTAAGGACGTAACTGCCAAGTGTTATGGTGGTGACGTGAGCCGTAAGCGTAAACTTCTTGAAAAACAGAAGAAGGGTAAGAAACGTATGAAGCAGATTGGTACTGTGGAAGTGCCGCAGAAAGCGTTCCTTGCAGTGTTGAAACTTGACTAATATATTTACAGAATAGTAAAACGAACCCATGACGTATGATTTATACTGTTGTGGGTTCGTTTTTTTTCTTGCTATAAACTTACTATATAAGTATTTTTTTTGTAAGTTTGTATCACTATAAAGAAACGGCAATGCAGTTAAAAAAACATTACAAGACAATAATATTATCAGACCTTCATTTGGGAATGCCTCATGCCAAGGTAAATGAACTTATTCAGTTTCTTCGTTCGGTATCGTGCGAACGGTTGATTCTGAACGGTGATATTATTGACGGGTGGTACATACACAAGCATCCAAAGTGCGCTTGGAGAAGTGACCTTATGCGTCTGTTCCGTACCATATCGGAGATGATGAAAAACAGCACGTCTGATGTTATTTATACATACGGCAATCATGATGACTTCATGCAGAGGTATGTAGATAAAGTGATAGTAGGTATAAAAGTATTAAGAGATTTTACACTGATTAGTGGAGGCAAGAAATTCTTCGTCACTCATGGTGATTGTTTCGATACCGTTAACCGTAAAGCTACATGGCTCTCCAAGGTTGGAGCTTCATGCTATGAGTTCCTTCTTTTCTTGAATGAGTTCTATAATAAATACAGAGCTTTTCGCCATAAGCAGCCGTTTTCTTTCGCTCAGGTAATTAAGCGATGGACAAAAAAACTTGTCTCAAACTTTACTAATTTTGAGAAACAGATAACAGATTTTGCCGTAAAAAATAATTACGACGGCATTATATGCGGGCATATACATCACCCTGAAGATACTCATCTTGGAAATATCCGCTATCTTAATTCGGGCGACTGGATTGAGAATAAATCTGTTCTGATAGAAGATGAAGAACAGAACTGGAAAGTCCTGATGGCATAATTCTGACTTATTCCTTTTTTTGATGTGATAATAAAAAATACCAGACATATCTTTAGATATGCCTGGCATAAACCTATTCTGTAATAGTAAATTATTTCTTGAAGTATCTGTTGTACAAACCTTCGAAACCTTTTCCGTGACGAGCTTCGTCCTTAGCCATTTCGTGAACTGTATCGTGGATAGCGTCAAGGTTAAGAGCTTTAGCGCGAGTAGCGATACGTTTCTTGTCAGCGCAAGCACCGCTTTCAGCGTTCATACGCTTTTCAAGGTTAGTCTTAGTATCCCATACGCAGTCGCCAAGAAGTTCAGCGAACTTAGCAGCGTGTTCAGCTTCTTCCCAAGCGTAACGTTTGAAAGCTTCAGCTACTTCTGGATAGCCTTCGCGGTCAGCCTGGCGGCTCATAGCCAAGTACATACCTACTTCTGTACATTCGCCCATGAAGTGGTTGTTAAGGTCTTTAATCATTTCTTCATCGCAACCTTTAGCTACACCGATAACGTGTTCGTCAACGAATTCAAGACCGCCTTCTGATTCAACCATTTCGTTGAACTTAGAAGCTGGAGCCTTACACAATGGACACTTTTCAGGAGCTGAATCACCTTCGTGGATGTAACCACATACTGTACAGATAAATTTCTTCATAATAGTAATAAGTTAGTTAGTTGTTAAATTAATATTTTCAGTCCGACTTTAGTTTTTGTCGGAATTGTTATTTCTACATTCAGGACAGACACCTTTGTAATAGCTGTGGACTTCTTCCACGCTAAATCCTTTTTCTGTCATTTCATTCATCTCATTTTCGTTTATATGCATTGGCATATCGAAAATCCTACCGCAGCATTTGCACTGGAAGTGTGCATGGGCAGATGTATCGCCATCGAAACAAGCGTTACGCTCGTCTATCGTAAGCATCTTTGCGGCTCCATGTTCAACAAACAACTTCAAAGTGTTATATACAGTTGTTTTTGAAAGGGTAGGAATATCATCATGCAAAGCCATATAAATCTCATCAATACACGGATGAGTATGATGCTTCAGGAGATAGTCCATAATTGCGATGCGTTGTACGGATGGCTTGATGTCATAACTAAGCAAATATTCGTAAACGTTCATACTCTCTTTCAATTCTGTAATTATTACAATTTTATTTCAATGGCAAAGATACAAACTTTTTTCTAAACTACAAGTTCCAAACTTACTTTTTTGTTTTTTTTACTTTTAACTTAACCGCTGTGCAAAGGAATAATTTGTATTTTTGCACAGACTATACATTATATATAACAAATTATATGAAATTTGGTTTTGTAAAAGTGGCGGCTGCTATACCGGCGGTAAGAGTGGCCGACTGTAAATTCAATGCGCAACAGACTGAGACACAGATTATGGTGGCTGACGGTAAGGGTGTGCAGATAGTTATTTTTCCTGAATTGAACCTCACGGGATATTCATGTGGCGATCTGTTTTCGCATAAACTGCTGATAGAACAGGCTGAAATGGCTTTGATGCAGGTTATGAATAATACACGCCAACTGGATATTATATCTATAGTAGGCATGCCGGTAGTTGTTAATTCTACTTTGGCTAATTGTGCCGTAGTCTTTCAGAAAGGAAAGATTCTTGGAGTAGTGCCTAAAACTTATCTTCCCAATTATAAGGAATTCTATGAGCAGAGATGGTTCGCATCATCACTTACATATACCGGAGTTTCTTCAATAAGATTATGCGGACAGGTTGTGCCGTTTGGCAAGAATCTGCTTTTCGATACGTCGGATACATGTTTTGGAATAGAAATATGCGAGGACGTATGGGCTCCGGTTCCTCCAAGTTCCGAACTGGTACTAAAAGGAGCAGAGATAATATTCAATATGTCTGCTGATACTGAGAACATCGCAAAACATCAATATCTGCGTTCGTTGCTGGCACAGCAGTCTGCACGCTGTCTGGCAGGATATGTTTTCGCTTCAAGCGGTTTTGGAGAATCTACAACAGACGTGGTGTTTGCCGGCAATGCACTTATTTATGAGAATGGAACCCTGCTTGCGGAGGCTGAACGTTTTTCATTCAACGAGCAGTTGGTTGTCAGTGAAATAGATGTGGAACGTCTGCGTGGGGAACGTCTTGTAAATACCACATTTGCTGCAAGTGTCAGGGCATACGCTTCAGGAGAGCTACAGCATATTCAGTCTGAGCTTGTAAACAGCCGTGATTTGTCGCTTACAAGATATGTAGATCCTCATCCGTTCATACCTGCAGGCGGAAAGATTCTTGACGAAAGATGTGAAGAGATATTTTCTATTCAGGTGGCAGGGCTCGCAAAACGACTTGTACACACAAACTGCAAGACTGTGGTAGTGGGAATATCCGGAGGTCTGGATTCTACGCTCGCTCTTCTTGTATGTGTAAAGACTTTCGACAAGCTGGGATTGCCGCGTAAGGGTATAGTAGGTATCACAATGCCGGGATTCGGAACAACAGACCGTACATACAACAATGCCCTTACACTGATGAGTTCTCTTCAGGTTACTACCAAGGAAATCAGCATCAAGGATGCCTGCATACAGCACTTCAAGGATATTGAGCACGACATGTCTATCCATGATGTTACATACGAAAACGGCCAGGCACGCGAACGTACACAAATCCTTATGGACTATGCCAACAAGATTGGCGGTCTGGTGATTGGTACCGGTGACTTGTCTGAACTTGCTCTTGGTTGGGCTACTTATAATGGCGACCATATGTCTATGTACGGTGTGAATGCCAGCATCCCTAAGACGTTGGTACGCTATCTTGTAAACTGGGTGGCTCAGACCGGTGTAGATGTAATTTCCCGTAACACTCTGCTTGACATTATAGATACTCCTATCAGTCCGGAACTTATTCCTGCCGACGAAAACGGAAATATCAAGCAGAAGACTGAAGACTTGGTTGGCCCGTATGAACTTCATGACTTCTTCCTGTATTATTTCCTCAGATTCGGTATGCGTCCTGCAAAGATTTTCTATCTTGCAGAGATTGCTTTCAGAGGAACATACGACAGTACTACAATAAAGAAATGGCTAACCAACTTCTGTCGCCGTTTCTTCAACCAGCAGTTCAAGCGCTCATGTCTTCCTGACGGGCCTAAGGTAGGTTCCGTATCACTCAGCCCTAGAGGCGACTGGCGTATGCCTAGTGATGCCAGTGCGGCAATGTGGCTCAAGGAATGTGAGGAACTTGTAGGATAAAAATGATTGGATTCTTTGAAATTTACTGTAGAATGCTTTGATATAATTATCGTAACACGTACGTGTTACGCGCGTTACACGTTCGTGTTACGGTCGTTGCACGTTCGTGTTTCACGCGTTACACGTACGTGTTACGCTTTCTTTTTATAGATTCAATGATTTTGTATCAGTTGATATACTTATCAGTAAACGCTTTTACCCTCTTTGTATATTCTTCAGGATAGTTTTTATACGATGTGGCATGGTCAGTCTCAGGCACAATCCATATTTCTTTCGGCTCTGATTTCGCGGCATATACTTCGTTTACCATATATGTAGGAACAAAATCATCCTTGTCGCCATGTATGAAGAACATCGGTTTCTTGCATTTCTTTACTTGTTCTATAGCAGAAGCTTCATGGAAATTCCATCCGTTCTGAAGTTCGCAAATCCAGCTGGCGGTGTATAGCAATGGGAATGCCGGCAGATTGAACTGCTCTTTAAGTTCCTTTTTGAACTGTTCCCAAACGCTGGTATATCCGCAGTCCTCTACAAAACATCTGATATATTCAGGTAAGACTTCACCCGAGGTCATCATAGTAGTTGCTGCCCCCATTGATATTCCGTGCACAACAGCCTGGATAGAGTCACCGAAGATTCCCGGAGTCAGATTTATCCATTCCTTTACATCAAGACGGTCCAGCCAACCCATCTGTATTGCATCTCCTCCGCTCAGTCCTGTGTATCTCAGGTCAGGGATTATGATGTTGTAGTCTAAAGACTGATTGTACATATACCCGATGTGGAACATTCTTATGGCACTGTCTGTATAGCCATGTACTATAACCGCTGTCTTTTTCGTAGGACGAGATGCGTATGCATAGTAAGCATGCAGTCTGATTCCGTCCGGTGCTGTGATGAAAGTATCTTTCAGCAATTGGTTTCCCTGAAGACTGTCCAGCCAACCGTTTATCTGAGGATAGGTGTCTCGCATATAAGTTTCCGAACCTGCAAGGTCCTTGCCTCTGTTTTCGGGGCGAAGAGAATAGTCTATCATGTAGAGACTTCCGCCCACCAATCCGCCTGCTATTACAATGATTATTACAGCAAGGATGATTATTAATCTTTTGCGTTTCATGTTTTGATATTATTTGTTCCAGATATCCCATGCGCCGAAAGCCTGCAACAGAAGCATTTCAAGTCCGTTTTTGACTGTTGCTCCTCTGTCCGAACCATTTTTCATAAATAGCGTGGTGTCCGGATTGTATAGCAGGTCGTAGAGCAAGTGTTCCGGAGTGAGACAATCGTATGGAATATTAGGGCATTCGTCTGCCTTGGGATACATGCCTGTAGGTGTACAGTTCACTATCACCTTATATTCCTTCATTATTTCCGGAGTAATGTCATCGTATGTAATTGTATTTTCGTTTCTTTTAGCTCTGGATACGAACTTTGTTTCAAGTCCCAGTTTGTGAAGTCCATAATTGATGGCTTTCGATGCCCCTCCTGTGCCTAATATAAGAGCCTTCTTGTGGTGTGGTTCAAGCAGCGATTCTATAGACTGTGTAAATCCCATAACATCAGAGTTATAGCCAGTCAGTTTCAGTTTTCCCTTATTCCTTTCTATTTTTATCACGTTTACGGCTCCTATAGCAGCCGCGTCTTTGTCAAGTTCGTCAAGATATCCTATCACTTGTTCCTTGTAAGGAATGGTCACATTCAATCCGCAGAGGGTAGGATTAGCCTTGATTATCTTGTTGAATTCCTCTATGGAAGGTATTTCGAAGTTTACATATTCTGCATCAATATTTTCCGAATGAAACTTCTCGTTGAAAAAGTTTTTTGAGAACGAATGTCCCAAAGGGTAGCCGATTAAACCGAATTTCTTCATCGTAGTAAAAATTTTAAGTTATTTTGTTGCAAAGTAGAGTGTGCAAATCCCCAGTGTGAGTCTTTTGAATGTCACTTTGCTGAATCCTGCCTTGTATAGAATCTGTTGCATCACTTCTCCCTGTGGGAAAGCTTTAATTGATTGTGGCAGGTATGTGTATGCACTGTTGTCTTTCGATAGTAATTTTCCTATTGTAGGAATTACGACTTTCGAGTATATGGCATAAAGCTGTTTCATTGGGAATGTTTCCGGCTCCGACAGTTCAAGTATGACCAGATGGCCCCCGGCTTTCAGAACGCGGTGCATTTCTGTCAGACCTTTGTCAAGATTCTCGAAGTTGCGTACTCCGAATGCCACTGTTATGGCATCGAATCTGCTGTCAGGGAATGAGAGAGAAGTACAGTCTTCCTTGGCGAAGGAAATCTGTTTGTCCAGTCCCGACAGTTTCACTTTCTCACGTCCTACATTCATCATACCCTCCGAGATGTCTGTACCTATAAGTTCGTCAGGCTGAAGCACGCGGCAAGCCTGTATGGCAAAATCGCCTGTACCTGTAGCTACGTCCATCATGTGTTTCGGGCTGTATGGCTTGAGCATATTGATAGCTTTACGTCTCCAGCTCTTGTCTATACCAAGCGAAAGGACGTGGTTCAGATTATCGTAAGTAGGAGCGATATTATCGAACATTTTTTCTACCTGTGCAGCTTTGCTTTCGTCCTGATTATAGGGTTTAATGTTTTCTTGAGGATAGTTTGACATGTTGTGAGTTAGTGTAGGATTTGTGGATAGAATATATGATGGGCGGGAAGGAGCCCGCCCGGTCATAATTATTTCAAGTATTCAGTAACGTTCTTTTCGATGCGTGATGCGAGTTCGGCTGTATCAGCCTTTACGAATGTTTCACCAGTGATGTGTTCGTAAAGTTCGATGTAACGTTCGCTGATAGAGTTTACTATTTCCGGAGTCATTTCAGGAACAGTCTGTCCTTCCTTGCCCTGGAAACCGTTAGCCATCAGCCATTCACGTACGAATTCCTTAGAAAGCTGTTTCTGAGGTTCGCCTTTTTCGAAGCGTTCTTCGTAACCTTCTGAGTAGAAGTAGCGGCTTGAATCTGGAGTGTGGATTTCGTCCATCAAGTAAATCTGACCGTTGTGCTTACCGAATTCGTATTTAGTGTCAACGAGGATAAGACCACGTTCTGCTGCCATTTTTGTACCGCGTTCGAACAGAGCCAGAGTATATTTCTCCAGTGTAGCATATTCTTCAGGAGTAGCAAGACCTTTAGCGAGGATTTCTTCTTTAGAGATATCTTCGTCGTGCATACCCATTTCAGCCTTAGTAGTAGGAGTGATGATTGGTGTAGGGAATTTCTGGTTTTCGCGCATACCTTCAGGAAGTTTCACACCGCAGATTTCGCGAACACCACTCTTGTAGGCACGCCATGCGCTACCGCACAAGTAACCGCGAACAATCATTTCTACAGGGAAACCTTCGCACATTACACCTACAGTGACCATTGGGTCCGGAGTAGCGAGTTTCCAGTTTGGACAGATGTCAGTTGTAGCATCAAGGAATTTGGCTGCAATCTGGTTCAACATCTGGCCTTTGTAAGGAATACCTTCAGGCAATACAACGTCGAATGCCGAGATACGGTCTGTTGCAACCATGACTAATTTTTCACCGTTGATGTTGTAAACATCGCGAACTTTTCCGTGGTAAACACTCTTCTGACCAGGAAAGTTGAAGTCTGTTTTTGTTAATGCTTTACTCATCTTTTCTATATATTTTAGGAAGTAAATATGTTAGTTATATTATTGTTTTGACGCTGCTTTCTTTTCTGCTTTTTCAACCTTGTCCTTTTCTTCTTTTTCTGCTTTTGCTTTCTCCGCTTTCTCAGATTTTACTTTCTCCTCGAATTTCTCGTAAGCCTCCACAATTCTTGTCACAAGTTTATGTCTTACGATATCTTTCTTGTTTAGCTCTATGAAACTGATGCCTTTCACTCCCTTCAGGATTTTCATAGCCTGCACCAGGCCGGATGTCTGCGATGAAGGAAGGTCTATCTGCGTCATATCGCCTGTGATAATCATCTTGGTGTTCATACCCATACGGGTGAGGAACATCTTTATCTGCTGGGTAGTAGTGTTCTGAGCCTCGTCAAGGATTACTACCGCGTCGTTCAGCGTACGTCCGCGCATGAAAGCCAGTGGAGCTATCTGTATGATGTTCAGTTCCATGTACTCCTTCAGTTTGGCAGCCGGAATCATGTCTTGCAGAGCATCGTACAGCGGTTGCAGATACGGGTCGATCTTGTCCTTCATATCTCCCGGCAGGAATCCCAGTTTTTCTCCTGCTTCTACAGCCGGACGGCTTAATATGATTTTTTTGATTTCCTTGTTTTTGAGAGCTCTCACGGCCAGAGCTATTGCGGTATAAGTCTTGCCCGAACCGGCCGGTCCTATGGCGAATATCATATCGTTTTTTTCGAAATCCTTTACCAGTTTCAGCTGATTAGGACTTCTCGGAATGATAGGTTTTCCGGTGACGCTGAACACGATTGCCTCGCTGTTCTTTTCTATTTTTGTGTTTTTGCCTTTTACAATGTCCAGAATAACCTCCTCGTTTAGCGAATTGTATATCGAGCAGTGTTTTTCCAGTGCTGTCACAGCTTCTTCAAAGGCACACATTTCCTCCTCGTCTCCCATTATCTTTATGACATTTCCTCTAGCCACTATCCTCAGTTTGGGAAACAGAGCTTTAATCATTTGCATGTTGACGTTGTTCACGCCATAGAAGATAACCGGATCGATATCTTCAAGTACAATATGTTTTTCTATCATTCAGTCAAATTCAATATCCTTTAGTTTTGTATATTTTTCTGCAAATTTAATGAATCCTTTTGATTGTTATGTACAAACAGGTATAAAAAATGCCGGCTTATGACTAAAGCCGGCAAAAAAATGATACGAAAAACGGTACCGTAAGGTCTATCAATATCCCGTGGAAAATTGCTACGGGAATCATGTCTTTTCCTGAATACCTTGTTATAATAGGTAGTACTACATCCATGGAATTTACTCCGGCAGCTGATATAGGTGCCAGTTTGCCGAAATATTTCACCAGCAGCGGTGTTCCCAGCAGAGCCATCATTTCTCGGAAAATATTCGACAGAAGGGCTATGGTTCCCAATTCCGTAGCAAGCTGAATGCCGAGCGATGCTTCCTTGAACTGTGTGATCAGTATTGATGACAGCGAGTAATAGGCAAATCCGCTACCCACAGCCAGACAGTCGAAAATGCTCCATTGCGAAAGAAGCAGACTGGCAAATGCCGAAAACAGCAGTGTGCCGATAATAGTGGCAAGAGGTATGAGCAGATATTTAGGACGTATATCCTTTACTATAGACTTCAGATCCTTGCTCGAACCTATGCTCAGTCCCACCTGCAGCATAAGTGCATACAGTATATACATAGACAGATTGCTCTTATGCAAGTCGAGAGGTATTATGTCCAGTACTCCCAATATGCACCCTGCCATAAAAAACAGAAGAACAATCAGACTACCCTTCATGGCTTTCTCCTTTCTTGAAAAACAGAGTCAGTACCAGCCATGCTGCGATGATGCTTCCGCAAGTAGCCGAGAATGCTATTATTGCCGCCTGCCATCCGAAACTTCCGAGGTTTTCGATTATTCTGTCGTTCGAGCCTACGGACAGTCCCATTATGAACAAAAGCAATATGATAGTGTAAGAGATAGTCTTTTCAGTCTTTTTCAGAAAATCCAAGTTTCTGAAAATATAACCCAGGATAATTCCTGTAAACATTGTTCCTATTATTGTAAACATAACTGTACTATATTAAAAAAATGAGAGAATATGATTGCCTTGAGATATATAATGATATACCTCTGGATTAGAATTTGAAAATGAAATGATTGTGTAACAGTTATGTTTATTCGAATCCGCTGAACCAATGAACGGACGCACTACGATGTCCGAATGTAAAATAAATTCGGAGTGGAGTGTGAGGCTGTATGTATGTCAGAAGTTTGTTCATCGGTAGTCAGTTTATTTTGTTTTGCGATGCAAAGGTAAGATTAAAATGCATATTTTCCAAATATTTATAAGTTTTTCCTTCCTCACAGAAATTATTTCATTCATTATATGATTGATAATTGTATGAAAGTAATAACTTTGCAAATATTAATAATGTAAACATTTATATTTGATATGAATACAGCATTTAACTTTGTTTCTTTATCCTACAGACAGAGCAGGACATATCTGTTTTCTGTATTTTTCATTCTGGGAAATATTCTTTTGCCTCAGTTATGCCATCTGGTACATCTTGGTGGTCCTACAATGTTGCCTATTTATTTTTTTACTTTGGTGGGAGCATATAAATATGGTATGAAGTTAGGCTTGCTTGTTGCGATTCTTTCCCCTCTTGTAAATTCATTTTTCTTCGGAATGCCTGTACCGGCTTTGCTTCCGGCTATAATATGTAAGTCTGTACTGCTTGCGGTGGCAGCAGGATTTTTGGCAGGACGCACAGGTAAACTTTCAATATTGTCTCTTATAGGTGTCGTCTTGTTTTATCAGATAATAGGCGGAATGGCAGAATGGGCCATCAGTGGTAGTCTTGATGCTGCTCTTCAGGATTTCAGAATTGGTGTTCCGGGAATGCTTCTTCAGATATTCGGAGGATATTGGCTTTTAAAATCGATTTCAAAAATTTAAATTCATAAAAAATTATGACAACATTATTATTGTTGGGAGTTGGTATGCAGGAAGTTCTTCTTATCGGACTTATCATTTTGCTTTTGTTTGGAGGAAAGAAGATACCTGAATTGATGAAAGGATTAGGTAAAGGAGTAAAGAGTTTCAAGGACGGAATGAAAGGTATCGAGGACGATATCGAGATGTCCGATAAAGAAAACAAGGATAAGAAAGCGCAGTAAAGGTGGAACAGGACGATAAAGTGATGACATTCTGGGACCACTTGGAGGAGCTGCGAGGTGTGCTTTTCCGTATAGTTGGTGTGGTAACGTTGTTCACCATAGTAGGCTTTTGTTTTAAGGACCAGCTTTTTGCTGTTGTACTGGCACCTAAGGAATCCGATTTCATTTTTTATAGGTTTCTATGTCGTTTGTCAGAGTTGCTTGGTATGCCGGGTCTGTGTCCTGGCGAATTCAGTTCCACGCTCATCAATACCCAGTTGGCCGGTCAGTTTATGATGCATGCCATGGTGTCCGTATATGCAGGTCTGATAGTGGCTTCACCATATATTATATACAAACTGTTTCATTTTATTTCGCCTGCGTTATATGAGAATGAACGCAAATATTCAGTTCGTGTGATAACGAGTGGGTATCTGTTGTTTATTATCGGTGTATTGGTAAACTATTTTATCATATTCCCGCTTACATTCCGTTTTTTGGCATCTTATCAGGTTAGCCTTGATGTTCAGAACACAATAATGCTTTCGTCGTATATCGATACGCTGATGCTTCTGAGCCTGTTAATGGGAATAGTTTTCGAGATACCTGTAGTTTGCTGGTTCCTTGCCAAGATAGGGGTTTTGCATTCTTCGTTCATGCAGAAATACAGAAAGCATGCATACGTTGTGGCACTTATAGTGGCGGCTGTGATTACTCCTACATCTGATGTATTTACATTGTTGCTTGTTTCAGTACCTATATTTGTATTATACGAAGCAAGTATTCTTATAGTTAGAAAGGTTGATAAGAATGTCGATGATTGATTTAAGAAAAACTTTTTTTGTCATGCTTTGTTGTGTTGCCTCGGCTTCATATGCCGGTGATACAATAAAGTATTGTGCGCCATTGGATTTTCCTCTATTACTCAGCGCCAATTTCGGCGAACTGAGACCAAACCATTTTCATAACGGCCTTGATTTCAAGACAAAAGGAACTGTAGGGCATCCTGTAAGATGTATTGCCGACGGATATGTGTCGCGTGTTGCTGTCCAGCATGGAGGATACGGACAGGCTATATATATCACTCACCCAGACGGACATACATCCGTCTATGGTCATGTCATATCGTTTGCTCCAGAAGTAGAGAAATACGTAAGGGAATATCAGTATGCCAACGAGACTTTCGTCTGCTACCTCTATCCTGAACCGGGACGTTTCAAGTTCAAGAAGGGCGACATCATAGCGTTGAGCGGTAATGAAGGCTCTTCTGCCGGTCCTCATCTTCATCTTGAAATCAGAAAAACCGGTACAGATGAATATCTTGACCCTATGCCGTATTTTAGTAGTAGGATAAAGGATACCAGGGCTCCGAAGGCAAGCTTTATAGGACTTTATCCTGTAAAGGGTAAGGGAGTTGTGGAAGGCTCTACCAATAAAAAGATTTATCCGGCAGCATCAATAAAATCTCCTGTCACAGCTTGGGGGCAGATATATGCTGCCATCAGTGCCAAGGATTATATGGACGGTACGTCCAATTTCTATGGTGTACATTCCGTCACTCTGTATGTTGATTCAGTAGAAGTGTTCAACAGTAAGACGGACAGGGTTCTTCCCGATGAAAACAGAATGATAAATACCTTTACCGATTATGACGAACTTATACGTTCGCGCAGATTGATGATGCGTTCGTATAAGTCGCCCGGAAACAAGCTGCGTCTGCATTATGTAGGCCAGGATAGGGGTGTTGTGAATATAGACAGCGAAAGGGATTATAAGTTCGTTTATGTCCTCGAGGATAATTTCGGAAATAAGAGTAAATACCGTTTTACCGTGAGAGGGAAAAGGCAGGATATTCCGCAATACCGTATGAAAGGAGAGGAACTGTTGCAGTCTTCTCATACGGCCATTATCCAGCGTCCCGGTATGGAATTCATTATACCGAAAGGTATGCTTTACGATGATACGGAGGTAAGTGTTGGCATTACAGCCGAAGACACAACAGCCGTTTCGCTTGAATATGACATTGACGCAGGTAACACTCCGCTTCACGGTTATTGTCCTTTGGCTATAGGAGTAAGAAAACTGAATACTGTATCTCCCGATAAATATTATATCAGGCAGACTGAAGGTAAAAGATCATATTATGTAGGAGGCGAATACGACAATGGCTGGATGAGGGCTAAGGTGCGTAACTTTGGAAAATATTCCGTGGCTATAGATACAGTTCCTCCAAAAGTAGTTCCTCTTGATAAGGCGAAATGGCGTTCTACCTCGAATATACGCTTCAAGATTTATGATTGGGCTACCGGTATAAAAAGTTACAAAGTATATATCGACGGAAAGTTTGTTCTCTTCGGTCTGAAGAAAGGTATTCTTGTCATTCAGGATAAGGAAAAAGTAAAGAGGGGAGTTCCTCACAAGCTGGAAGTCGTGGTAACCGACAATTGCGGAAACGAAACACGTAAACAATTAAATTTCTAAATAACTATTCAATCACAAACGCTTATGACAAACAGATTGTTGATGGCTGTGGTGTTGCTTACAGCCTTTGTAGTAAACGGTTGGGCTTGTACCAACTTTATTGTCGGTAAGAAAGCGTCTGCCGACGGTTCAGTAATAGTGTCTTATTCTGCCGACTCTTACGGTATGTTCGGATGGCTGTATCACTATCCTGCAGCTACACATCCTGATGGTGCCATGCGTGATATTCACGACTGGGATACAGGCAAGTATCTCGGACAGATCAAGGAAGCAAAGCAGACATACAATGTAGTGGGTAATATGAACGAATATCAGGTTACTATCGGCGAGACTACATTCGGCGGTCGTCCTGAACTGGTCGATACTACAGGTATCATGGACTACGGAAGCCTGATTTATGTAGCTCTACAGCGTTCGCGCACTGCCAAGGAAGCCATCAAGGTTATGACTGACCTTGTTAAGGAATACGGCTATTACAGTAGCGGTGAATCATTCTCTATTGCCGATCCTAATGAGGCATGGATTATGGAGATGATTGGTAAGGGTCCAGGCATCAAAGGTGCAGTATGGGTGGCAGTCCGCATTCCGGACGACTGTATTGCTGCCCATGCCAACCAGAGCCGTATCCACAAATTCAATCTTAATGACAAGGACAACTGCCTTTATTCTCCGGACGTAATTTCGTTCGCTCGTGAAAAAGGATATTTTAATGGCAAGAACTCTGATTTCAGTTTTGCCGATGCATATTGTCCGCTTGATTTCAGCGGTCTCCGTTTCTGCGAGGCACGTGTATGGAGTTTCTACAATATGTTCAGCAAGACAACAGGCGATGCTTATCTTCCATATATCCTTGGCGAAAGCAAAGAGCCTATGCCACTTTATATAAAGGCTGATTCAAAACTTTCTGTACGCGATGTTCAGAGAGCAATGCGCGACCATTACGAAGGTACACCGCTTGACATCACTAAGGATATGGGTGCAGGTCCTTTCGAGACTCCTTATCGTCTTTCTCCTCTTACATTCAAGGTTGACGGAGTGGAATATTTTAACGAACGCCCTATCTCTACACAGCAGAGTGCATTCTCTTTCGTGGCACAGATGCGTGCAAACCTGCCAGACCCTGTAGGCGGTGTGTTGTGGTTCGGACTTGATGATGCAAACATGACTGTCTTTACTCCGGTTTACTGCTGCACAGACAGAATTCCTGTTCCATACGCTGAAGGAAACGGTGACTGCATCACATTTTCATGGGATTCTGCTTTCTGGATTTACAACTGGGTGGCAGATATGATCCGTCCTCGTTACAGCCTGATGATAGACGATATGCGTGCCGTACAGAAAGAACTTGAAGATACTTTCGAATCTGCCCAGTCAGGAATAGAATCCGCTGCACTTAAGTTGTATCAGGAAGACCCTGCAAAGGCTAAGGATTTCCTTACAAACTATACTGACATGACTGCCCGTACAACAGTTGACCGCTGGAAAAAACTTGCCGAGTTCCTTATCGTGCGTTATAATGACGGTGCAAGAAAGAAAGTCAAGAACGGCAAGATGGTTGCTCCTGAAACTGGAAACTGCGCTCCATTGGAACGTCCGGGTTATCCTGAAGAATTCTTGAAGGAAGTAGTTAAGGCTACAGGAGACAGATATAAATCTAAAGAATTGAAATAAAAAAAGAGGCCCGAGGGCCTCTTTTTCTGTTTATTATCAGTTGCGGAAACTTAATCCGTCTCCACCACGTTCCACTATGATTGGTTTTGTGCGGTCAACTTCCTGTGAAAGAAGTTTCTTAGACAAGTCGTTGAGCAGATAACGCTGTATTGCACGTTTCACAGGACGGGCACCGAATTCAGGGTCATAACCTGCTGTAGCTATGAAATCTACAGCCTGGTCAGTCATCTGGAGTTGTACACCGTTCTCTTCAAGCATCTTTCTAATGCCGTTTATCTGCAGACGTACAATCTGTTCTATCTCATTCTTGTTCAATGGCAAGAACATGATAGTCTCATCTATACGGTTCAGGAACTCAGGACGGATAGTCTTTTTCAACATATTCATCACTTCGTTCTTGGTTTCCTCTACTATCGTGTCATGATTCATCGGAGTGATTTTCTCAAACTGGCTTTGTATGTATGAGCTTCCCAAGTTTGAAGTCATGATTATGATAGTATTCTTGAAGTTCACCGTACGTCCCTTGTTGTCTGTCAGACGACCATCGTCCAATACCTGAAGCAGGATGTTGAACACGTCAGGATGAGCTTTCTCGATTTCGTCGAACAATACTACAGAGTAAGGTTTACGTCTTACTGCCTCAGTCAACTGTCCGCCTTCATCGTAACCAACGTATCCCGGAGGCGCTCCGATAAGTCTTGACACAGAGTGTTTCTCCTGATACTCACTCATATCTATACGCGTCATCAGTGATTCGTCATCGAACAGATATTCTGCCAGTGCCTTGGCCAACTCAGTCTTACCTACACCGGTTGTACCGAGGAAGATGAATGAGCCTATTGGACGTTTAGGGTCCTGCAATCCTGCACGGCTACGTCTTACGGCATCGGATACAGCCTGAATAGCCTCGTCCTGACCTATTACACGCTTATGCAGTTCGTCTTCCAGATGAAGAAGTTTCTCACGTTCGCTTTGCAGCATTTTGCTTACCGGTATTCCGGTCCAGCGTGATACCACATCAGCAATGTCTTCTGCAGTAACCTCTTCCTTAATCATGGCGCTGTCGCCCTGCTTGTGTTTCAGATCTTCCTGAATATTCTTGATTTCAGCTTCCAAAGCCTGTAACTTGCCGTAACGTATTTCAGCTACACGTCCATAGTCACCCTCACGTTCAGCCTTGTCGGCTTCGAACTTGAGTTGTTCTATTTCCTTTTTGTTCTGCTGAATTTTATTTACAAGTTCTTTCTCACTTTGCCATTTGGCTTTGTAAGAAGTCTCCTGTTCTTTCAGTTCGGCAATCTCCTTGTTAAGCTGTGCAAGTTTTGCTTCATCCTTTTCACGTTTGATAGCCTCACGCTCGATTTCAAGCTGTTTCAATCGGCGTTCAATCTCGTCAAGTTCCTCAGGCAAAGAGTCACGTTCCATACGCAGTTTTGCTGCTGCCTCATCCATAAGGTCGATAGCCTTATCCGGCAAGAAACGTTCTGTGATATACCTGTTACTCAATTCAACTGCTGCTATGATAGCTTCGTCTTTGATACGTACCTGATGATGGTTCTCGTATCTTTCCTTCAGACCACGAAGGATTGAAATAGAACTCTGAGTATCAGGCTCGTCCACCATTACAGTCTGGAAACGACGTTCAAGGGCCTTATCCTTTTCGAAATACTTCTGATATTCGTCAAGTGTGGTAGCACCGATACTTCTCAGTTCGCCACGGGCCAATGCCGGTTTCAGAATGTTTGCGGCATCCATCGCACCTTCGCCTTTACCAGCACCTACCAGGGTATGTATTTCATCGATGAACAATATTATGTTACCGTCTGATTTTGTTACCTCGTTGATTACGGATTTAAGTCTTTCCTCGAACTCACCTTTATATTTGGCACCTGCAACCAATGCACCCATATCGAGTGAGAACAACTGTTTGTTCTTCAGGTTTTCAGGCACGTCGCCACGCAGGATACGCTGTGCCAGACCTTCCACGATAGCTGTCTTACCTGTACCTGGCTCACCTATCAGGATAGGGTTGTTCTTTGTACGGCGGCTCAAAATCTGAAGTACACGTCTGATTTCCTCATCACGACCGATTACCGGGTCCAGCTTTCCTGTACGTGCAGCCTCAATCAGGTTTATCGCATACTTTGAAAGTGACTGATAAGTGTCCTCGCTTGACTGCGAAGTAACTTTCTGTCCCTGTCTCAGTTCGTTGATTGCGGCACGCAATTCCTTATCGGTCATTCCGGCATCTTTCAGAATAGTTGCCACTGTACTCTTCACATTGAGCAAAGCCAGAAGTATAGCTTCAAGTGAAACGAACTCGTCGCCAAGTTCTTTTGAGTACTCAACTGCCTTCTGCAATACATTGTTCGTATCGCGGCTCAGATAAGCTTCACCACCTGAAACCTTAGGCAGAGATGCAATCTGACGGTCAAGAACTGTAGCTACCTGCTGGCCGTTTATTCCAAGCTTCTGGAATATGAAGTTGGTTACGTTTTCGCCCACCTTCAATACGCCCGCAAGTATATGTTCCGGCTCTATGGCCTGCTGTCCTCGGCTTTGTGTCAAGTTCACAGCCTCCTGAACAGCCTCTTGCGATTTGATTGTAAAGTTGTTGAAATTCATATATATTCTCCTTTCTTATTTTATACTTTATTGTTATCCAAGAATCTTTTTACCTATTGTTCCAATACCTTGTTGTTATCCTTGTTTTTACCTTTCGTTTTTTTATTACGCTTATATTACTCCAAAATTCTTGCCAAAATAATTTTTTCTATGATTATATGTCTAAATGTCAGATACTTAGCGTTTAAGACTGCAATTTTGTCCTTTTCGTGAACAATTTGTCATGATTTTATATGAGAGATAATTAGATGAAAATATTATACGAAAACGGTTAGCAATAAAGAATAAACTATAATGAATAGAATTTTTTGTTCATTGTGGATATAATAGGTATTTTTGTATCATAAAATAAAAATGTTTTACCTATGAAAAATAAGTTTAATATATTATTGTTTTCTGTTTTGTTCTCTCTCTCTGCCTTAGCGCGGGAAATCAAGCCGTTGGAAAAATGGAAATTTCATTTTGGTGAAATTGCCGGAGCTGTTGAAAGTGATTTTAATGATACAGGTTGGGAGAATGTAACTGTTCCTCATGATTGGGCAATTGACAAGCCATTCGATATGCGTATCGATATGCAATCCGTACAAGTACTGGAAGATGGCGATGAGGTTCCGAAAATTCGTACAGGAAGGACAGGTGCTTTGCCTGCTTTTGGTATCGGATATTATCGTACTGTCTTTAAGTCTCATGCAGATATGACCGGAAAAAGGATACGGATAGAGTTTGATGGTGCAATGAGCCTCGCTAAGGTCTATCTTAACGGCGAGTTTGTAGGTGAATGGCCATATGGATATTCTTCGTTTGCTTTTGATATTACTGACAAATGGAATTATGCCGGTGAAAATATTATCGCTGTAAGATTGGAAAACAAGCCGGAGTCATCACGCTGGTATCCTGGTGCGGGACTTTATCGTAATGTGCGTCTTGTTATTACAGACCCTGTAAGCGTAGACCATTGGGGAACTTATGTAACTACTCCAAGCGTCTCATCCAGAAAGGCAAGTATGGATATTCGGACGAGGGTTGCCAATGCCACAGAAAAGAGTGTCAAGGTGAAACTTGAATCATTATTGTTGGATGCCGATGGAAAAACGGTAAAGAAGGTATCTTCAGTAAAAAACATTTCATCTCAGGAACTCACATTCACTCATAAGTTTACTATTAGTAATCCTGAATTGTGGAGTGTTGAGAATCCGTATATGTATAAGTTGGTCTCTAATGTATATATGGATAACAGATTAGTTGACACATACGATACTCCGGTAGGTTTCCGTACCATAAAATTCGATAAAGAAAAAGGATTCTTCCTGAATGGCAAACATGTAAAACTTAAAGGCGTGTGTCTTCATCACGACCTGGGACCTTTGGGCGCTGCTGTTAACTATCGTGCTTTGGAACGTCAGCTTCAGATAATGCAGGATATGGGATGTAACGCTATCCGTACTTCGCATAATCCTCCTACACCTGAACTACTGGAACTTTGCGACAGAATGGGATTTCTGGTTCAAGTTGAGGCTTTCGATGAATGGCGTATAGGAAAGAATGTCAACGGATATAATACACTTTTCGACAAGTGGGCAGAACGTGACCTTATGGCCATGATTCATCGTGACCGTAATCATCCTTGTGTCATTATGTGGAGTATAGGAAATGAAATCAGGGAACAGAAGGATGTAAACGGAGCAGAAGTGGCACGTTTCCTGACCGGAATCTGTCATAGGGAAGATCCTACACGCCCCGTTACAGCAGGATTCAATGTTCATAATGATGCTATCAGGAACGGATTGGCTGCAGAAGTTGATTTGGTGGGATTCAACTATAAAGCCCGTGATTATAAAAAGAAACATGAGGAATACCCTGAATTTACTATTTATGGCAGTGAGACTGCGTCTACCGTCAGCTCACGTGGTGAATATAAGTTTCCTGTAAAGGAATGGCGTAGTGCTTATTATGATGACTATCACGTTTCTTCCTACGATTTGGAATATCCAGGTTGGGCATCTACTCCTGATACTGAATTTGAACAGCAGGACGATTGTGAATTCATTGCCGGTGAATTTGTTTGGACAGGATTCGATTATTTGGGCGAGCCTACTCCCTACAATGAAGGTACACCAGCACGCAGCTCATATTTCGGCATTGTGGACTTGGCAGGTTTGAAGAAAGATCGTTTCTATCTCTACCAGAGCAAATGGAGCGATAAGCCTGTCCTTCATGTATTGCCTCATTGGAACTGGGAAGAACGTATCGGACAGAATGTCCCTGTTTATTGTTATACCAATTATCCGAAAGCGGAATTGTTTGTAAACGGGACAAGTATGGGAATTCGTGAGAAAAACAAAAACAGTAAGTACGAACGCTATAGGCTCATGTGGAATGATGTGGTATATCAACCAGGTGAAATCAAGGTAGTGGCTTATCATGAAGATGGTAGTATTGCCGATACTGAAACCATAAAGACTGCGGGATGCACGTTCAGGATAAAAACTACGGTTGACCGTAAGGAAATATCTGCAGATGGAAAGGATTTGGCATTCGTTACCGTAGAGGTACTTGATAAAGATGGAAATCTTTGTCCCAGGGCCGATAACCTGTTGTTTTTCGATGTCGAAGGCGATGCCACACTGAAAGCCGTATGTAATGGCGATCCTACAGACCAGACCTCTTTCGCATCCGATTATATGCGTGTCTTTAATGGGAAACTGGTAGTTGTATTGCAATCTACGACTAAAGCCGGAAAGGCCAAACTCAAGGTTTATGGAGGTCATCTCAGACCTGCCGTACAGGAAATAAGTATTATAAAATAAGCTTGATTAAGTAACTTAAATAAAAAATATCATGGAAAGAATTGTCAATGGAGTATTGATGACTGCGGCATTATTGGCTGCATCATCACAAGTTGAGGCTAAAAAGCCGAAACATCCTAATGTGCTTTTTATCTTGGCTGATGATTATGGTTGGATGGATTTGGGATGTATGGGTAGTAAATATTACGAGACACCAAATTTGGATCGGTTGGCTTCGGAAGGAGTAAAGTTTACGAATGCTTATTCGGCGTGCCAGGTCTCCAGTCCTTCACGTGCAAGCATAATGACAGGAAAATATACTCCACGTCATGGAGTGACAAACTGGATAGGAGAGATGTCTGGCGAGGACTGGCGTAAAATGAACCGCCACAGTAAGTTACTGCCGGCTGATTATGCGTGGAAATTGCCTGCTGAAGAATATACAATAGCCGAATGTCTTCGTGATAACGGATATACAACTTTTATTGCAGGCAAATGGCATATTGGAGAAGAGGGCTCATGGCCTGAAGATCATGGTTTTATGATTAATAAAGGTGGGTGGAGTGCCGGAAGTCCTACCGGAGGGTATTTTTCACCTTATAAGAATCCTAAACTTGAAGACGGTCCTGCAGGGG
This sequence comes from uncultured Bacteroides sp., assembly GCF_937912035.1. Taxonomy (GTDB): domain Bacteria; phylum Bacteroidota; class Bacteroidia; order Bacteroidales; family Bacteroidaceae; genus Phocaeicola. The sequence goes on along the minus strand of NZ_CALDPF010000036.1, from coordinate 16,653 downwards.
AGAATCTTTCTATCAGGTTGGGTAATGAGACTGTGAATTTCATCCGTGAACACAATAAGAAGCATAAGGATAAACCGTTCTTTGCATATTTGTCTTTCTATGCTGTTCATGCCCCACTTCAGACAACAAAAGAAAACTGGTCTTATTTCAGAGACAAAGCAGAAAAAATGGGTATTGCGTACAAGGCATTCGAGGTAGATCGTACATTACCGGTACGTCAGGTTCAAGATAATCCGGTTTATGCCGGTGTAATCAAAGAGATGGACGATGCCATTGGCATAGTGTTGGATGAATTGAAGAAACTTGGCCTTGAGGAAAATACACTGGTGATTTTTACCAGCGATAATGGTGGTGTGACTTCGGGTGACGCATATTCTTCGTCGCAACTTCCTTTGCGTGGCGGCAAAGGACGCCAGTGGGAAGGAGGAATACGTGTACCTGCCCTGATGTATTTTAAAGGCTGTAATGCGGGCAGTGTATGTGATGTACCTATTATTGGTACAGATTTTTATCCAACAATATTGGACTATGCAGGTTTAAAAATGCATCCTGAGCAGCATAAGGACGGTATCAGTATAATGCCAGTTCTGAAAAGTGGTGTAAAACCTGAACGTTCCTTATTCTGGCATTACCCTCATTATGGAAATCAGGGAGGTGAGCCTTCGTCTATTATCCGTAAAGGTGACTGGAAACTGATTTATTATTATGAAAGTAATCATAGCGAATTGTATAATCTAGTTATGGATTTGTCAGAGAGTGAACCTTTAAATATTCAGTATCCAGATAAGGTAAAAGAACTGGAAGGTGAACTTATGGCATGGCTTGACGAGGTGGATGCGCGTAAACCGGTTGCAGATCCATTGTACGACCCACAAAAAGAGGCTGAAGTCAAGAAAAATTGGCGAACAAAGACATTGGATGTACAAGAGAAGAATAGAAAAAAAATGCTTCAGAAAGATTGGCAGCCAAATGCGGACTGGTGGAAAAGTATGACAACGGTGGATTAAATATAGTTTATTAATTCCCATAGAGCTAGAAATCACCCTTGATACTAAAAAGTGTTAAGGGTGATTTCTTTTGTCTTTAAAGTTTTCGTATCTTTACCCGACAATTTGATTATTATGGAAAAGAAAATAGAATTTGCACCAAACGTGATGCTCATCGACGCATCATATCTTGATAGGGTAGGTCGTGATATGGCTGAACATTTTTCGCCTATATTGAATAGAGAATTGCCCAAGGCAGATCTTGCCGCATTGCTTGAATGCCTGGCGCTTGATGCAGGAGTAGTGTTAGGAGATAATGCCGTTCAGGTTATTTTTATATATGATTCTGCAGAACCTCGTATGTCGTTCTGCACCCCTTCCGATTTGGATAAAGAATTAAATAATGTAGCCTTCAAGAGTCAGCTTGGCGAATTTTCCATCTATTCTTTCCAGCCGTCGGATATGGCGACATGTGAGGAATTGTTCAACGAGGCCCTGATGCTTGCAGGAGAATCCAAGGATGTGAAGCGTGTTATAGCGGTTGCTGATGAAGACTCTTATCAGCAGAAAACTCATTCTACACTCAACAAGATAAAAGGAAAAGACAGCGTTACACTTTTCGGAATGAATCCTCCCAAGGATGAGGCTTCATATTCATTTGAGATGTTAGGTTTTGCTGTTCTTCAGTCATTAGGTATAAAAGCGGAAGAACTGTAACGTCTATGTATTTTTTTGGTGCTGACTATAGTCGACAGCACTGCTGACCATAGTCGACACCTTTGCCCACTATAGTCGGCAGCTCTGCTCACTACAGTCGACATCAGAAAATATATGAATATTTAAACAGCATTTTAATATCGTTTAAACGGTATTTAAACACCATTTAATGCCGTAGATCAATATAATAGCCATGTCCGATTTCCGTCTAAAAGTATTTTATAGTGTGGCGAAGAACCTTAGTTTCACGAAGGCTTCGCAGGAGCTGTTTGTCAGTCAGCCGGCAGTTACAAAACATGTGCACGAACTGGAAAGCATGTATCATGTTCGTTTGTTCAATCGCATGAACAATAAGATAACCCTGACCGAAGCAGGAAAGGTGATGATGGAGCATTGTGAGCGTATCCTTACGGAGTATCGCAAGATGGAATACGACATGCATCTGCTTAATAACGAATATGCGGGAGAACTCCGTCTTGGGGCAAGTACTACAATAGCCCAATATATCCTTCCTCCGATACTTGCTAAGTTTACTGAGAAATATCCTCAGATAAAAGTGTCGCTTATAGATACCAATTCACGTAATGTGGAGAATGCCGTGTCGGAACATACTATAGATCTTGGTATGGTGGAAGGAGTGTTCCGTACTCCAAATCTGAAATACGAAGCGTTTCTCTGTGATGAACTTGTTCCGGTTGTACGTTCGTCAGCATTTCCTGCCGATGTAGAGGAAATAACCCTTGAAGAGTTCTGCAAGATCCCACTTGTCCTGAGAGAAAGAGGTTCGGGTACACTTGATGCAATCGAGACAGTCCTTGCCGAGGAAGGTCTGAAACTATCGTCGCTCAATGTGAGAATGCATTTGGGAAGTACTGAAAGTATCAAGTCTTTTCTGGCATGCAGCGATTGCATGGGAATAATTTCGATAGCTGCCTTGGTGAAGGAGTTGGGAGAAGGAGTGTTCCGGGTGATTGACGTGTCAGGACTTCAGTTTACACGTCATTTCTGCTTTGTGTCAGCACAAGGTCAGGAGATTGAGGCTGCACAGTTGTTTATGCGTTTTGTACGCAGCAGTCTTGGTAAAGAAAACAAATAACAATACAATATATAATAATGAGTACAAGAGAAGAACAGATGAAATCGTTCGGCCGTCTGCTTGATGTGCTGGACGAATTGCGTGAAAAATGTCCGTGGGACCGAAAGCAGACAAACGAAAGTCTTCGCCCCAATACAATAGAAGAAGTTTATGAACTTTGCGACGCTTTGATTCAGAATGATAAGAAGAACATTTGTAAGGAACTGGGTGATGTACTGCTTCATGTCGTGTTCTATGCAAAGATAGGTAGTGAGACCGGCGATTTCGATATAAAGGATGTGTGCGACAAACTATGCGACAAACTAATATTCCGTCATCCGCACGTGTTTGGAGAGGTTAAAGCGGATACAGCCGAGAAAGTTTCAGAAAACTGGGAACAGATAAAGCTTAAGGAAAAGGATGGAAACAAATCCGTATTGAGCGGAGTGCCTGCTGCCCTTCCTTCACTGATCAAGGCATACCGCATACAGGATAAGGCACGCAATGTAGGTTTCGACTGGGAAGACAGGGAAGATGTATGGAAAAAGGTGAAGGAAGAAATCACCGAGTTTGAGTCTGAGGTCGGCAATATGGATAAGGAGAAAGCCGAAGCCGAATTTGGTGATGTGATGTTCAGTCTGATTAATGCAGCCAGATTATACAAGATAAATCCCGATAATGCCCTGGAGCATACCAACCAGAAATTCATCCGCCGATTCAACTATCTGGAGGAACACACTATCAAGGCCGGAAGAAACCTCAATGATATGACACTCAATGAGATGGACGAGTTATGGAATGAGGCCAAAAGTAAAGGCTTGTAGATTTTTGTGATATTTTAGATTGAAACTCTTTCATTTTGAAATCAATTAACTATCTTTGCCGACAAATTAGTTATTAAAATCAATTAAAGATGAATAAATCAATTATCACAGTAGTGGGAAAAGATACTATAGGTATCATTGCCAAAGTGTGTACATATCTGGCAGAAAACAATGTAAACATACTCGACATTTCACAGACTATCGTTCAGGAATATTTCAATATGATGATGATTGTTGATATGTCATCTATTGAAAAACCTTTCGAACAGATTGCTACAGAAATGTCAAGTCTTGGAGAGACAATGGGAGTGCAGGTGAAATGTCAGAGAGAGGAAATTTTTGATAAGATGCATCGTATCTAACTCATAAACTCAAAAACTTACAAACTCATGATAAATATATCCGAGGTTATTGAAACCAACAAAATGATTGAAAAGGAAAATCTTGATGTCCGCACCATCACTATGGGTATCAACCTTCTTGATTGTGCCGACGGCAATCTTGATGTCCTTTGTCAGAATATATACAACAAGATAACACGTCTTGCCGGTAAGCTGGTAAGTACAGGCGAGGAAATATCAAAGGAATTCGGTATTCCTATCGTGAACAAACGTATTTCCATCACTCCTATAGCCCTTGTAGGGGGAGCAGCATGCAAGACTTCCGATGATTATGTAAAGATAGCTCAGACTCTGGACCGTGTGGCTGCCGAATTGGGAGTGAACTTCATAGGAGGTTACTCAGCTATCGTATCGAAGGGTATGAGCCATAGCGATGAACTGTTCATCCGTTCTATTCCTAAGGCACTGGCATGTACTGAGAGAATATGCAGTTCCGTTAATGTAGGTTCTACAAAGACTGGACTCAATATGGATGCTGTGCGTCTTATGGGTGATATCATAAAGGAAACTGCAGAGATGACAAAAGACCGTGACTCTCTGGGTTGTGCCAAACTGGTAGTTCTCTGCAATGCTCCTGACGATAATCCGTTCATGGCAGGTGCATTCCACGGAGTATCTGAAGACGATGCCGTTATAAACGTGGGAGTAAGTGGCCCGGGAGTAGTGAAATATGCACTCGAGCAGATACGTGGAGCAAGTTTCGAAGTCCTTTGCGAGACAATCAAGCGTACAGCATTCAAGATTACACGTGTAGGTCAGCTTGTAGCACAGGAGGCGTCTCATCGTCTTGGTATTCCTTTCGGTATTATCGACCTTTCGCTGGCACCTACACCGGCTGTTGGCGACAGTGTTGCTGAAATCCTTCAGGAGATCGGTCTTGAGTATCCGGGTGCACCGGGAACTACAGCAGCCCTTGCATTGCTTAACGATCAGGTTAAGAAAGGCGGTGTGATGGCGTCATCATACGTAGGAGGTCTTAGTGGAGCATTTATTCCAGTCAGTGAAGACCAGGGAATGATTGATGCTGTAGTGGCAGGAGCCCTTACAATAGAGAAACTGGAAGCCATGACATGTGTATGCTCTGTGGGACTTGACATGATAGCAATTCCAGGTGATACACCGGCTACATCTATTGCAGGTATGATAGCCGATGAGGCTGCCATAGGAATGATAAACCAGAAGACAACAGCGGTACGTGTCATTCCTGTAGTGGGAAAGACAGTGGGCGAAACAGTAGAGTTCGGAGGTCTTTTGGGTTATGCTCCGGTTATGCCTGTCAACCGTTTCAGTTGCGATGCTTTCGTAAACAGAGGAGGAAGAATTCCTGCTCCGATACATAGTTTCAAGAATTAAAAAGAAATTGTTTTTTATATATGACGAGTCTTTCTCTTTAAGAGGATGACTCGTTATTTTTTTTATATTCAGGCTTCACCTCGGATTTAAAAGTCTGAAAACCTCGTTTTCGCTTTGTACTTCACTCTGTTTGCGCTATCTTTTGATAAGCTACGATGCCTTTCTGCATAGTCTGAATTTGAAAAACTTTATTTTTCATTTGTCTCTGCTCTCAACTTTCACTATCTTTGTAAAAGACGTGCGACACTCACAAAATTGCCTTTGTCCATTTTTAATTATTAATTATTAATTGAATTGCATGAAATACCCTATAGGAATACAGAGTTTTGACCGTATAATAGAGGACAATTATGTTTATGTCGATAAGACTGATATGGTATATAGCTTAGTGCAGGAAGGTTCAATATATTTCCTAAGCCGTCCGCGCCGTTTCGGTAAGAGTCTTCTTGTATCGACACTGAAGAACTATTTCCTTGGCAGAATGGAGCTTTTCAGGGGATTGAAGATTGATGCGCTGGAGAAGGACTGGAAGGTATATCCGGTATTTCATATTGATTTCAATGGTGGGGAATATACAATCAAAGGCGCATTGAGAAGTGCTATCCTAAGCTATATCACAGATTGGGAGAAACTGTACGAAATAGAAAATGGCGAAGAAGAACTTAATCTGGGTTTCAGGTTCAAGAGAATACTCGAGGCAGCCTATAAAAAAAACGGTCTCCGTGCAGTGGTACTTATTGACGAGTATGACAAGCCTGTTCTTGATGTTCTGGATTATGACAAAGATTTGGAGGAAGAACATCGCAACATCCTGAAAGGTTTTTATTCCACTTTCAAGGGAGCCGATGAATACCTTCAGTTCGTATTCCTGACAGGGGTAACCAAGTTCTCGCAGGTGAGTGTTTTCAGCGGATTCAATCAGCCTAAGGATATAAGTATGCATGCAAAGTATGAGACACTTTGCGGTATATCTCAGGAGGAACTTGAGAGTTATTTCAGAGAGCCTATAGAACAGATGGCTGATGAATACAGTTGTTCGTATGATGAAATGATGAATAAACTGAAATCGCAGTATGACGGTTATCATTTCAGTAAAAGAATGACAGATGTGTATAATCCTTTCAGTCTGCTTAATGCATTCGATTCAGGTGAAATGAATGATTATTGGTTCAAGAGTGGTACTCCGACATATCTTATCCGCCTGTTGTCGCATTCAGATGAGAATATGAACGAGATAACAGGGAAGTATTATTTTCCTGAAGAATTTATAGACTACAAAGCAAATGTTGAGCAGCCATTGCCTATGATATATCAGAGCGGCTATCTCACTATAAAGAAATTCGATTTGGAAGAAATGACTTTCCTGCTTGATTTCCCAAACAATGAGGTAAAACGTGGGTTTCTTACGATGGTGGCTTCATCCTATTTTGGCGATAAAATGGAGACTGCATCATGGATAAGGAAAGCGGTCTCACAATTGAAAAAAGGTGAGATAGACGATTTCCGTACCGGTATGACTGCTTTCCTTGCAAGTATTCCCTATACAATGCGACGCAAAGAGAACGAGCGTGAAAAGGAAAGATATTTCCACTATACATTCTATCTTATAATGCGCCTTATCAGTGTCTATACAGTCTATACAGAGAAGGTACAGAGCCATGGCCGTGTGGACTGTATCGTGGAAACTACGGGTTATGTATATATTTTTGAATTCAAGCTTGACGGAACTGCCGATGAGGCTATGCGTCAGATAGACGAGAAGGGTTATGTCCGTGAATATGAGTCTGACTGCCGTAGAGTATATAAGATAGGTGCTGTGTTCTCGTCAGAGACAGGGACTATAGAGGAGTGGAAGGTAGAGTAGAGGATTCAGTTAACTCTAGTTAACCGAGTGTTAGCTATGAGTTAACCGCAAATCTGATTCCAACATACGATCTTTGTCATATAAACATTAAATGAATGTATTTATGAGAAAGATTATTACCTTTATTCTATTTCTTTCGGCTGTTGTGCTGAATGCGCAGGAAACAGCCTTGTTTCGCGTCACATACGATTGTGATGCTTTGTACAGTAAAACACGCAAGACCTACAGATGGTTTCTTGATGTAGGCAAAACCCAATCCGTTTTCTACAACCCGAATAACAGGGCATGGGCGTCGGAATATGATAATATATCCAAAGAAACGGATATTGCAACAGCCTTGGTGAGGGCACAGAATGCAAATAAAAAGTATGGAAACAAGAACTCTCTTGAAGTTCTTACGGGTGCGCCATCGTCTGATGAATATACCTATATGAGGTATATCAAGACAAATAAGTTTATATACACAGAGAAACTTCCGCAAATGGAGTGGGAATTATCAGACAGTACCAAAACGATTTGTTATTATCAGTGCAAGAAGGCCGTAGCGACAGTTTATGGCAGAACATGGACTGTGTGGTACACACCCGATATCCCTGTTTCGGCAGGTCCTTATGTTCTGAAAGGTTTGCCTGGTGTTATTCTTGAGGCATGCGATGCTGACAATCTTTTTCATTTTGTTGCGGTAGGTCTGGAACAGAATGTTTCTGATGCCAGAATAGAGTTGTTCGAAAAGGACAAGGCTCTGAAGTGTTCACGTTCGAAATTTCTGAAACTGAGAAAATCCGAGGAAGGGAAGACTTATGGAGAAGCGGTAAAAGAATTGGGTATCAACCTGGTAAAGGCTGTTGATATCAACGGTAAAGATATTACTAATACAGTCAAGCCAACAAGTAATTATCTTGACTTGGAATAATATGATTTGAAAAATACATAGTTCGTATGGTTATGGTAAGAATCATTCTATTGTGTTTCTCTCTTGCTGTTTCTTTATTTCTGCCTGCGCAATCTTCTGCCATTTTCTCTGGTAGGGTGGTTGATACATCCGAAAAAGGAATGTATGGAGTGAATATTGTGGCTTATAATGAATCCGGCAAGCAACTTTGTTATGCCATTTCGGATGCTGAGGGTTACTTTACTCTTAAACCCGTAGGTGGAATTGCATATATCAGATTCAGCTTTCTGGGGTATGAAACAAAGACAGTGAAGTATAATCCTGCGGTAAATAAGGTTGTTGTCAGGATGAAAGAGACAAGCTTTCAGCTGTGTGAGGTTTCTGTGAAAGCCGAACGTATAAGTGAGAGTGGGGATACTCTGACATATTCCGTGGCAGGCTTCAAGCAGATACAGGACCGCAGTATAGCCGATGTGATAAGGAAAATGCCAGGTCTGGAAGTAAAGCCTAACGGCAGTATATCCTATCAGGGAAAGTCGATAAATCATTTTTACATCGAGGGGCTTGATCTGATGGGAAGCCAATATGCCCAGGCCAGCAATAATATATCGGCAGACAAGGTGGAGAGTGTTCAGGTCTTGGAAAATCATCAGGCTGTAAGGTCATTGCGTGATATTGAGTTCAGTGATAAAGCAGCCTTGAATATAGTTCTTAAAGATGATACCAAGTCTGTCTGGACGGGTTTGGCTGATATAGGATTGGGATTGGCGGAAAAGAGTGATGGCTTCCTTTACGAGAACCGTCTGATGGGGATGAATTTCAAGAAGAATTTCCAGACATTATTGCTTTATAAAAATGCAAATACAGGGACGAATATTGCAGATGAGATTTTAAGCCTTTCCGACTTGTTGGAATATCGTGGAGAGTCGAATATTATCAGTTTGCTCGATTTGGGCGGTCCTGCCTTTGATGCCGAAAGATATACATTCAATAAAAGTCATCTTCTTTCCGGTAACTGGCTGTGGAGGACTGGAAAAGATTCAGACCTGAGAATACAGGCAAGCGGACTGTTTGACAGTGAGGAACAACTGAGAAAGAGTACTACTACATATCTGGATTTGGACGGTTCGCCGGTAATTACGGAGGATTGGAATGTGGAAAGCAGACGAAAGGAGGCAAAGGGAGAAATAACATATACGCTGAATAAGGAAAGGACATATCTGAAAAGCATTTCAAAAGTGTATTCCGACTGGAATGTAAGTCAGGGCAATATGCTTTATAACGACAGGCTTACCGCTCTTTCGGTCAAACCTTATAAACGTATGGTTTCGGAAGATTTAATGTTGTCGCATACTACGGCAGGGGGCAATGTCATTCTGTTTAATTCTTCTACCGGTTATACCCGTTTGCCGGGACAGTTGCTCACGATAAACGGTAGCAGGCAGTTGCTTGATATGGATTTATTCTCTTCGAAAAATTATATGCAGTATAAAAAGAAGTTCGGAGCATTGTATTTTGATAATATGATGGGCTTTGACAGCCGTTATCAGAAGATAAACAGTACTGACTGGAAACTTCAACAGCTATATTGGAGTCCGTCTGTGAGTCTGAAACATAAGGGGCATGAGATAACGGCAAAAGCCAAGGTAAGCTATGTGAATCAGTTATTGGATAATTCGGGGAATGAGGGTACTGATAAGCTTCGTTCTTCAGACTTCTGGATTGAGCCTAATCTGAACTGGAGATGGGAAATGTCTCCCACATCGAAACTTATTCTTGATTACCGTCTGACGGCTGATCCGTATGATGCAAAGAAACTTGTTACAGAACCTCTTTTCATTTCGTATGCTCAATGTACTGTAGGAATAGGAGAGCCTGAAACCCAATTTGCACATTCTCTGAGCGCTTCGTTTACTTATCGTAATCCTCTTTACGGTCTGTTCGCCTATCTGCGACCTGTGTATATTCATAATAAAGGTAACATTCTGTATAGTGGAGAGCTGGATTCCGGAGTGTATAATATGGTGGCTACATCCGGGCGTTATAGTACTGATGCATATATAGTTGACGGACGTATAGCCAAGAATTTCTTTTGGGCAAATACCTCTCTTGGGATTGGAGTGGGAGTAAACTCATCCGAATCGCAGATGTTGGTTTCCGGAGTGTTGGCTAAAAACAGGATGAATGTGTATAATGCGTCGTTTGATTATTCATTGAATCCTGTGAAAGGTATATCAATACAGGGTAAGTCAAAAATGATGATATGCAATAGATTGGAAAAAACAGCTCCATACAATGAAAGTGGTGTAATTGACTGGTCACACTCGCTTGGGATAAATTTCAATCCCGCAGGCGGATGGATGTTTTCGCTGAATAATGAAATATATCACAGCAATGAAAAATCTTTTGGTGTGAACTGTTTCTGTGATATTTCAATAGGGTATAAATCAAAGAAGTGGGAATTGTCGCTTGTGGCAGACAATATTATCGGCAATTCTGTTTATGAGCAGGTTAATGTAAGTTCAATCACCCGTTTTTACTCTATGACCCGACTCAGACCACGTGAATATCTCATGAAGTTGAGTGTGGATTTGTGATTATATTGCCTTAAAACTATTACTTTTGTTCTGTTAAACGGATTTATTTGGTATGAAGATTGACAATAAACATAGATTCCTGATTATTACGGTAATTTCAGTTGTCATGATTACTGCTTATGAGGGGTATTGGCTTTCGGGGCTTTACAAGTCTCAACGAAAATCTTTGGAGGTACAAATCAGTTCATTGATTTCCAAGTCTGAGCTAACAGCTTATTCGTTTCAGTTAAAACGAGAGCAACTGGCAGACTCCATAGCATTTTTGAGTCCTGATAATTTGTCGAAGATTGTATCAATAAAAAGAGACTCTTCTTTTGATAATAAAATAAGGTCAATAAGTGTATATAGGCGTGACGACTTTAATAAACAGGTGGCATCTTCAGTGACTTCTCCGGAATTTAATGAAATGATGGATTCCATACTTTTTCAGAATTTTAAGGAGGCTGGTATAGATGAAATCTTCCGTCCGCTGGATACACAGGAGTTTGTATCTAATGTAAATCCCGATTCTGTTGTTCGAAATGGATATATCATAGTTAAATCAACTTTTGGTAAAACACCTTATTCATTTGATACTGGGCTGATGACCGGATATATACTGTTGAATATGTCCGGCATTATAATCACTTCGTTGATGGTTGTCGTCATAGTGATATTCTCTTTCTGGTTTTTCATAAGTACTCTGAAAAAGCAGATGGAACTGGACGGGATGAAAAGCAGTTTTACAAGCAATATCACTCACGAACTGAAGACTCCTATTGCAGTGGCATACGCGGCAAATGATGCATTGCTGAATTATGGCTTGGGAGACAATCCTGTAAAAAGGGAGGAATACCTGCTTGACACAAAGGAACAGCTGGAAAAACTGAGTGCCCTTGTGGAACGTATCCTGTCGATGTCAATGAAGGAAAGAGGTAATTTCCGGCTGGACGTATCGGAGACAAATATTAGAGATATGTTTGGGAAAATAGCACAGGAAACCAGGTTACGTACTACAAAAGCCTGTGATATACAGATAGAGGCCGATGAAAATCTGACTGCTGTATTCGATGCAAAACTGATGTCGAGCGTGGTTTCTACTTTAGTCGATAATGCGGTAAAGTATTCAGGTGAACCGGTGAGGATATTGCTCAAGGCAATCAGAAAATCAGATAAGTTATTTATTTCAGTATCGGACAACGGGATTGGAATAGCTCCGGAACAACAGAAACATGTATTTGAGAAATTCTATCGTGTTCCTCATGGTGATGTACATGAAGTGAAAGGATATGGTATAGGCCTTTATTTTGCAAAAACGATTGTGGAAAGACATGGAGGACGGATTTCATTAACGAGTACTCCGGGAGAGGGAAGTACATTTACAATTGAAATTTAATGGTATGGGAAAGATAAAAGTATTGCTTATTGAAGATGAAATAACTTTGGCGAAGATAATAAAAGATACACTGGAAAGTGTTGGATTCGACGTCTGTCTTGCATACGATGGTGAGGAGGGACTGAAACTTTTCTTTGAATCAAAACCCGATGTCCTGATTTCGGATATAATGATGCCGAAAATATCGGGACTGGAAGTGGTACAAAGAATACGAAAAACAGACCAGACTACACCTGTAATCTTTCTGACGGCAAAAACAGAGGTGGACGATGTAGTGGCAGGATTTGAAACAGGTGCCAACGACTATATCCGTAAGCCGTTTGCCATGAAAGAACTTATAGTACGCATAAAAGCTCTTTCTGGACGTGTTTCTTCAAAAGAAGAATCGGAACAGTGGATATTTAATATTGGAGATTATGAGTTTGATGCTGACAAGGGGATTCTTTTATATATACCTACTGGTGAAACAGAGCAACTTCCAAATAGAGAGACAGAGGTCCTGAAAAGATTCTGTCAGAATTTCGGTTCTATAGTTCCAATGCAGAATGTATTGCTGGAATTATGGGGAAACGATGATTTTTTCTGTACCAGAAGTATGCAGGTTCTGATAACGCGGATACGGCACCGCTTGTCGAAGGATAAACGTGTACAGATTATTAATATAAGGGGGAATGGATATAAACTTGCTATAGATGAATGTATGGAAATATGATTATGAATGTCGTATCTTTTATATAACTTTGTAACCTGAAATTTCCTATTGATTTATCTATACATTTATATAAAAGATGACAGATTATTTGGATGAACTCAACGAAAGCCAGCGTGCTGCCGTGCTTTACAATGACGGGCCTTCGCTGGTTATAGCCGGGGCAGGCTCTGGAAAGACGAGGGTGCTTACGTATAAGATAGCATATCTGCTGGACAATGGTTATGAACCGTGGTCCATCTTGGCGCTTACGTTTACTAACAAGGCGGCACGTGAGATGAAGGAACGTATAGCGCGTGCTGTTGGTACGGAAAAGGCAAAGTATTTGTGGATGGGTACTTTCCATTCTGTTTTTGCACGAATATTGCGTACTGAGGCTGATGCGTTGGGATATTCTTCGAATTTTACAATATATGATTCGTCTGACTCAAAGAGTCTGATAAAATCCCTTCTGAAAGAACTGAACCTTGACGAGAAGGTATATAAACCGGGATTGATACAGTCGCGGATAAGCAATGCCAAGAATCATCTTATTTCAGCTCAGGCATACGCTGCCAGCGGTGAGTTTTTCAGAAGTGACTCGGAGGCGAAGATTCCTGCTATGAGGGATATATATATAAGGTATTGCGAACGTTGCAAGCAGAGCGACGCGATGGATTTCGATGACCTGTTGGTGAATACGTATCTTCTGTTTAAAAATAATCCGGATATATGCGACAAGTATGCCGAAAGGTTCAGGTATGTTCTGGTGGATGAGTATCAGGACACTAACTTTGCGCAGCATAGCATAGTTCTTCAGCTCACAAGCAAGTATCAGCGTGTTTGTGTGGTGGGTGACGACGCACAGAGTATTTATTCTTTCCGTGGTGCAAACATTGACAATATACTGAAGTTTACGAGGTTGTATAACGATGCACGTCTGTTCAAACTGGAACAGAATTACCGTTCAACACAATTGATTGTTAAGGCGGCCAACAGCCTGATAGAGAAGAACCGCGAGCAGATAAGGAAGGAGGTCTTTTCGGAAAATTCTGAGGGAGAACCTATTACGGTGACCTGTGCCTATAGTGATGTGGAGGAAGGCGAGATTGTTGCAAACAAGATTACTTCCATGCACGTAAAGAACGGACAGCCATACAGCGATTTTGCCATTCTGTACAGAACCAATGCTCAGAGTAGAATCTTTGAAGAGGCTCTTCGCAAGCGTGCGGTGGCATACAGAATATATGGTGGTCTGTCTTTCTATCAGCGAAAGGAAATAAAAGATGTTATAGCATATTTCCGTCTGGCGGTAAATCCTCATGACGGTGAGGCTCTGAAGAGGGTTATAAACTATCCTGCCAGGGGTATAGGCGATACAACTCTGAATAAGATTATAGCTACAGCTGCACAGGAGGGGGTGAGTCTTTGGACGGTTATTTCGTCGCCTCTTGATTACGGACTGAATATAAATAAAGGTACTCATGCAAAACTGCAGGTCTTTAAGGATATAATAGCGGGATTTGTAAATAAGGTTGAGACTACTAACGCTTACGATTTGGGTAAGGAGATAGTAGGAGCGTCAGGCATTATGGCGGATATCATACAGGATACTTCGCCCGAAGGTATGAGCAGGCGTGAGAATATAGACGAACTGGTGAACGGTATGTACGATTTCTGTGACATACGCCGTCAGGAGGGTAACGAAAGGATGTTCCTGACCGATTATCTTTCTGAGGTATCGTTGCTTACAGACCAGGATGGAGAAAAGGACGACAGTGTACCTAAGGTCACTCTGATGACTATTCATTCTGCCAAGGGGCTTGAGTTCAGGAATGTTTTTATAGTAGGTATGGAAGAGAATTTGTTTCCCGGACCTATGTCTTCTGATTCGCCAAGGGCTTTGGAGGAGGAAAGGCGACTGTTTTATGTAGCAATAACCCGTGCCGAGGAGAATTGTTTCATTTCTTATGCCAAGAACAGATATAAGTATGGCAAGCCTGAGTTTTGCAATCCGAGCCGTTTCCTTAAGGATATTAATCCGGCGTTCCTGAAGATGCCTGCCGATAGTGGATTTACGGCTGTGCGCAGTGACGACGGGTTTACCAAACGTAATTATGAAAGAAACTATGAGAGGACTGATTCGTACAGGAGCAACGGACCTTCTATGTTCGATGGTGGCGATATCCCTCAGGAGCCTGTAAGGTTTGTAAAACCTGTGCCGCCAAGGAATCTGAAAAGGATTGTTCCTGCATCTTCTGCTTCTTCAATAAGTCAGGGCGTTTCATCAGGAAAGGCTGATACGCATGGCGTGGAAGTAGGTCGACTGATAGAACACGAACGTTTCGGCAGGGGAGAGGTAGTACGCCTGGAAGGCAGTGGCGATAACTGCAAGGCTACCGTAAAGTTTGAGAATGCCGGCGACAAGCAGCTGTTATTGAAATTTGCACGTTTTAAAATTATTGGATAATTAAAATTATGGATTTGACTAAAGTACCTTCTCCATGCTATGTAATGGAAGAGGAATTGCTCAGAAAGAATCTGAGTCTGATAAAGAATGTAGCTGAATCGGCAGGGGTGGAAATTATTCTGGCTTTCAAGGCTTTTGCCATGTGGAAGTCGTTTCCTATCTTCAGAGAGTATATCAATTATACTACTGCAAGTTCTGAATATGAGGCTCGTCTGGCTTTTGAGAAGTTCGGAAGCCGTGCTCATACGTATTCGCCTGCGTATACTGAAGAAAACTTTCCTGCTTTTCTGAAATACAGCAGTCATATCACGTTTAACTCGCTTTCGCAGTTCAACCGCTTTTATCCTGTGGCGAAAGAATCGGGTGAGGATGTTTCGTTGGGAATACGTGTTAATCCGGAGTATTCGGAGGTGGAGGTGGAACTTTATAATCCATGTGCGCCTGGTACACGTTTCGGGGTGACTGCAGATCTGCTTCCTGATGTTCTTCCTGAAGGTATCGAAGGATTCCACTGTCACTGTCATTGCGAATCAAGTTCATACGAGCTGGAAAGGACTCTTGAGCATATTGAGAAGAAATTTTCAAAGTGGTTTCCTCAGTTGAAATGGTTGAACCTGGGTGGTGGCCATCTGATGACAAGAAAGGATTATGACGTGAATCATCTTATCGGTCTTCTGAAGGGATTGAGACAGCGTTATCCTAATCTGCAGATTATCCTTGAACCAGGATCGGCTTTTGCATGGCAGACAGGTCCGCTTGTAGCTTCGGTGGTTGATGTTGTGGAAAGCAGGGGAATTCGTACTGCAATACTGGATGTTAGTTTTACATGTCACATGCCTGACTGTCTGGAGATGCCTTATCAGCCTGCAGTGCGTGGAGCAGAGTCGCTTCCTGCGGATGCTGTAAAAACTGCATCTCCGGAAGAGCATGTCTATAGGCTGGGAGGTAACAGTTGTCTGAGCGGTGACTATATGGGCAGCTGGAAGTTTGATCATGAATTGTCAGTGGGCGAAAGAATAGTATTTGAGGATATGATTCACTATACAATGGTGAAGACAAGTATGTTCAACGGTATTCATCATCCTTCGATTGCTATACTTCATACAGACGGAAATCTGGAAATATACAGAACTTTCAGATACGAGGATTATAGAGACAGAATGTGTTGATAGGAATGGTTTGCAACATGCTTCAAAAAATGTTGCAAACCATGTTTTTTTACATATATTGAAAATCAGCTACTTGCGACTTTTTGAGAAAAAAGTTTCAAAAAAAGTGCTCAAATGTTTTGGTAGTTTCAGAAAAAGCTATACCTTTGCACTCGCAATCGGGAAAACAACTAACGATTGAATAAACAATGCGGAAATAGCTCAGTTGGTAGAGCATAACCTTGCCAAGGTTAGGGTCGCGA
>NZ_CALDPF010000035.1 GCF_937912035.1 uncultured Bacteroides sp. | reverse complement strand
AGTGGTATCTGTCATGCACACGTGAAGGTTCTCAAGATATGGTTTCCAGTGTGTGACCAGTATCTCCTGAAGGGATTCAATGTCAAGACGGGCTGCTATCTCATTACGGATGGCGCTGACTATCTTGTAGTTGGTTATTGGGAAAGACGGGGCTATCATGATTCCACAGAACATCTGGTAATGTATGTTGCCGTTAAGATGTTCCACCAGATGTCTGTCAGAAAGTCCGGTATAGGCCTTCAGGATCATAAGGGCAATCTTTGCAGAAGGACTGAATATGTTCCTGCGTCCAAGACGATTTTCAGACAGCCCCATGGCTTTTGCCATAACTTCAAAAGGAAACACTGAATGAAGCCTGACAAGCTCACTCTCATTAACTCTTGCGATATTTTTCCAGAATATCAAATTCTGTAAAACCCAAAGTAGTGTGAATTTCCGAAATATTTTGTATCTTAGCTATATCTTTATTGGGGGATTTCCCCCGTTTTGGCCGTCAAACCTTATTTTTGGGGGAATACCTAAAGATACAAAAAAAGCCAACTAATTCGCAATACTTTGTGTATGAATTAGTTGGCTAATTCTATAATATTTACTGAATGTCCCTTATTAGAATTGATAATAAAAAGGGAAGAACAGATTGTGAAAAATCTTCTTCCCTATTATGATATGTAAATATATTGTATATTGCGTGTAATTCTCAATATTTAATACACCTATATGTTATTGTTTACTTTCTTAATATAGCCTCGATTTCTTCAATTTCAGCTTTAAATGCTTTGTCTACGTCTACCTGATCTTTTACGATCTTACATGCATGTAAGACTGTCGCATGATCTTTCTTGCCAATCATCTGTCCTATCTTTGATGAAGAAGTTTCTGTATGTTTTTTTGCAAGGTACATTGCAACCTGTCTTACCTGTACAACTTCTCTTTTCCTTGTTTTGGTATGAATAGTTGAAGTATCAACTTTGTAATAGTCGCAAACTTTTTCTATGATATCTTCTACGGTAACAGGTTTAACTTCTGCGCATTTTACTGCTTTTCTTACTATCCTTTGAGTCAGATCGATATCGATATCACGTTTGAAAAGGATAGACTGTGCCAATAATGAATTTACTATTCCTTCCAATTCACGTACACTTTCATTGACATTTTCAGCGATATAGCTAATTACTGATTCAGATATAGTGAGTCCGTCTTTCTTTATTTTGTTACGCAAAATGTTTTTGCGAAGTTCTGTGTCAGGTTTTTCCAACTCCGCAACAAGTCCCCATTTGAAACGTGTAAGCAAACGGTCTTCCATACCTTGTAGCATTACGGGTGCACGGTCAGAAGTTAATATAAGTTGCTTTCCGTTCTGGTGAAGATGGTTAAATATATGGAAGAATGTATTTTGAGTTTTTGTTACACCTGCAAACTCTTGAATATCATCAATGATAAGTACGTCAATAGTTTGGTAGAAAGTAATGAAATCGTTGAAGTGGTTTGTTCTAACTGAGTCCGTGTATTGCACCTGAAACAAATGTGCAGACACGTACAAAACTCTCTTTTCTGGATATAGCTCTTTGATACGCGTACCAATAGCATTGACAAGATGAGTCTTGCCAACTCCTGAAGGACCATAAATAAACAAAGGGTTAAATGTTCTGGCTGGATTTTGAGCCACAGTCTCAGCTACTGTTCTTGAGAATTCGTTGCTGGTTCCTTTTATGAAATTATCAAAGTTGTAGTTGGGATTTAGATGTGGATCTAAATCTTGTACAACTTGTGCCTGTAAAGGGTTTGGAGATTTGTTTGCATTCTGTACACTTGTTGGCTGTACTGCTTGCGAACGTTTTGTTCCTTCTATATTGACAGTTATCTGATTTGTTTTGTCAGTGAGTATAGAATACATTAACTCCGTACCTTCGCCAATTTCCTTATAAATGGCAGCACGAAGCAACCCAACGTACTTTTCTTCCAAATATTCATAGAAGAAAGGACTTGGTACTCCTATAGTCAATGCCTTATTGTCATATTTAAGAGGAACAATAGGCTCAAACCATGTTTTAAAAGCCGTTGCGTTAACATTGTCTCTTATGAACATGAGACATTTGTTCCATAACGTAATAGCTTGATTCCCTTCAATCATATTTTATTTCTTTCTACAATCTAAATTTATTAAGCGAATTATCTACGGTGCAAATTTCGTGATGAAATTCTGAAAAAACAAATATATATTTTCTTGTTTTTCTGAAAAATAGTATAAGTATTTGATTATTAATATATTATAAAAAGTAGTCTATATAATAGGTAATAACTTTGTTATAACTTTGTAATATGTTGAAAATTAGTTCATTATTTATTCCTTATATATTATGCCATATTTCTTATATATAAATATAATATGTTGAAAATCAATTCTAAATATGAGCTTTTAATGCTCTATTTAGAATTGATTTTATTTAGAAACGTTCTATTTTATTGCTATTTATCCTTTTTTCCGAATAAAGAAAAATGAACATATCTTTTAGGATGTTCTTGAAGGTCTTTAAGTAATGAAGCAGCATTGGCAGATGTTGCATTCAGATTATTATACAGTTCAGGGTCATTAAGTAATAATCCTATTGTATTGTCTTTATTGTTCAATTTGTCTGTTAATGCATATACGTTTTTAAGTGTCTGATCTATTTTATTAAATGTTTCAGCATAGTCTATACCTTTTAGGTTACCACTTATAATTTTCAGATCTTCAGTTATTGTTGTTACATTACTTGTCAGTGTAGGTATATCGTTACTCATAAGTTTTTCCAGATGATTGCTGGTCTGATTTAACGATGCTGTTATTTTCTCAGCGTTTTTGATAGTGTTTCCTAAAGCGGGATCTGCCAGGAGTTTATTTAATGATGATAGGATGGAATCTAGTTTAGGCATCATTTTCTCCATTTGAGGTAATAGCTCTTCTTCCGCTTTAGCCATGATTCCGTTGTTTGCATACCCTTCAATAGTATCTCCAGGTGCTATTGTCTGGCTTTCTCCATGGTTCATGATAAGGTTCATTTTTACAGTACCGAGCATTTCTGTAACCAGTTCGGCCTTACTCCCTTGAGGAATCTTTATATTTTCATCCATTTCTATGCCGACAATAATGTGTCCTGGTTTATTGAAGTTATATTGAATATCTCTTACAAGTCCGACTTTAAATCCATTGGTATAAACAGGACTAGACAATGCCAGTCCGTTGACTTCAGTATAATCTACATAATAATAGCTTTCTGCTTTAAACATGTTTATTCCCTTAAGATAGTTGATCCCGATAAAAAGGATTAATAATGCTGCTATGGCTGCGATTCCTATTGTAAATTCTTTTTTCATAATCGTTATTTATTTGTTATTCTTGAATTCTTTTATTGCTTGGTTTATATTTATTTTTTTTTCTCCTTTAAATGCTATTATAAAAGCATCTTTGAATTTAGGATCCACTATGTTTTTTTTGATATTTAATATTTTATTGTAGTCCTCGTTCTCTCCAAAGGTATATTTAATCATTCCATTTTCTTTATACCAACTTACAGGTTTTAATCCTTTAAACTGTTTGCTATTAGTAGGTATTACTTTATCTGAAGCCAGTATCTGGATCTTAAATATAGGCTTTGAAGTTGTGTGTAGAGTACTATTTTTCGGACTTTCTGATTTTTTTTCTAGTTTTACATCTTTTGTTTGTGTCTTGGAAGTATTCCCCTTGTAATTTAAAAAGGCTTTATAAATAGCTTCTGCTAGCTCTGAAGTACCTTTCTCTGATAATAGGTAAGTCTCTTCAGACGGGTTCGAAATATAGCCAAGTTCAATTAGCACACTAGGCATGGATGTTTCTCTTAGAACAAGGAAACCTGCCTGATGTACACCTTTGTCTATTCGGTTACATCCTTTGAAGTTCTTTTGTATGAGTGTTGCAAAATTTACGCTTTGTGCCATGTTCTTGTCCTGCATAAACTCAAATATAATGTAGCTTTCGGATGAATTGGGGTTAAATCCTGCGTATCTTTGTTTGTAATCATCTTCTATTAAGATTACAGAGTTCTCCTTTTTAGCCACTTCAAGGTTTTCTTCTGTTCTATGTAATCCTAGAGTATATGTTTCTGTACCTCTTACGTGTGAGTTTTTTCTTGCTACAGCATTGGTATGTATGGATATAAAAATGTTTGCTTTCGCATTATTTGCTATTTCGGCTCTTTTGTGTAATGGTACAAATATATCGTTTTTTCTAGTGTATACAACTTTTGTGTCATTACAATTATTTTCTATGAGTTTACCTAGTTTTATAGCAACATTTAAATTTATATTTTTTTCTTTTCCTTTTCTACCTATGGCTCCCGGATCATTACCTCCGTGTCCAGGATCCAGGACTACAATGAATTTATCGTTTATCGTATTTCCTATGGCAGGATATGAAAACGTTATTATGCTATAAAATAAAAGTATTCTGTAAAAAATATTCATCCTATATAATAATGTAAACAAATCGTTGCAAAGTTAATATTTTTTGCGCATTCATTTTGCTCTAATTCTAAGTTTTTATAATTAATCGTCTAAAAACAGTAAAATATACTATTCTATCTGATATTATGACTTTTTTTATTATCTTTGTAATATTACTTTTATCAAACGAAAATAGATGTAATAAATTAGTCTTTGTAACTTAAAAAAAATATAGCTTATGATATTGATAGACGGAAAGGCAATATCCGAACAGGTAAAGCAGGAGATTGCTCAGGAGGTTGCTCAGATTGTAGCTTCTGGTGGTAAACGTCCGCATCTGGCAGCTATTCTTGTTGGTCATGATGGAGGAAGTGAAACGTATGTGGCAAATAAAGTTAAAGCATGCGAGGTTTGTGGCTTTAAATCGACTTTGATACGTTTCGAATCTGATGTTACAGAGGAAGAGCTTCTTTCAAAAGTCAGAGAACTTAATGCCGATGATGATGTTGATGGGTTTATAGTGCAATTACCCTTGCCTAAACATATTTCAGAACAGAAGGTTATAGAAACAATAGATTATAGAAAGGATGTCGATGGTTTTCATCCTATAAATGTAGGTAGAATGTCAATCGGACTGCCGTGTTATGTGTCTGCAACACCTAACGGAATCTTGGAATTGTTGAAAAGATATAATATTGAAACCAGCGGAAAGAAATGTGTGGTTTTGGGGCGAAGTAATATTGTAGGTAAGCCCATGGCTTCATTAATGATGCAAAAGGCTTATCCTGGTGATGCTACAGTTACTGTTTGTCACAGCAGAAGTAAAAATTTGGTTGAAGAATGTCGTGAGGCTGATATTATTATTGCAGCTTTGGGACAACCGGAATTTGTTACGGCTGGTATGGTAAAAGAAGGTGCAGTTGTGATTGATGTAGGTACAACAAGAGTCCCTGATGCAAGTAGAAAATCCGGATTCAAACTTACAGGCGATGTGAAGTTTGATGAAGTGTCTCCTAAATGTTCATATATAACTCCTGTTCCTGGTGGTGTCGGTCCGATGACTATTGTTTCACTTATGAAAAATACACTTCTTGCGGGCAAAAAAGCTATTTATAAATAATTTAATAATATGGTGTAATTGTTGAATAATTATTAGGTACCATCTAAGTACTGTCTGTTTGCTTTTTGAATATTTATTATCCATGAAAATAGTAAATAGGTATATATCACAGTTGTTGCCGATAGTTTTGTGGCTATCGGCAACAACTGTTTTTGCTGTTTCTTCTGATACACTTTCTATATTATTTGCTGGAGATTTAATGCAGCATGATGCCCAGATTAAAGCAGCAAAAAGAGTTGGGAATATTTATGATTATAGTAATAGTTTTTCTAATGTCAAGCAATATATACGTTCGGCAGATATTGCTGTCGGAAATCTGGAGGTGACTTTGGGAGGTCCCCCATATAGTGGGTATCCGGCATTCAGTGCCCCTGATGAATTTCTTTTTGCCGTCCGAGATGCCGGTTTTGATGTTCTGGTGACAGCAAATAACCATTGTCTCGACAGAGGTAAACCAGGGCTTGAGAGAACAATAGAAATACTTGACTCGTTAAAGATAAGACGTGCTGGTACATATAAGAATGTTGACGATAGAATCCACAATTACCCGCTGTTAGTTGAGAAAAAAGGTTTTAAGGTCGCTTTTTTGAATGCCACCTATGGAACAAACGGGATATATGTTACAAAGCCCAATATCGTGAATCTTATTGACAGGAAGCAGTTGGCCCATGATATAATGAAAGTCAGGTTGATGAAACCAGATATAATAATAGCTTTCATGCATTGGGGGACAGAATATAGGACAACTCCTTCTTCAGGAGAAATAGAACTTGCTAAATGGCTGATTGATATGGGAGTTGATCATGTTATAGGCTCTCATCCACATGTTATACAGCCTATAGCCATGTTAGGAGATAGTATAAGTCCACGAAAACATCTGGTGGTATTTTCATTGGGGAATTATATATCTAATATGAGTGCCAGGAATACAGATGGAGGGATGTCGGTAAAGCTTTATTTTAAGAAAGTTAATGGAATGACAAGATTGTTGTCTTTTGAGAAATCGCTGGTATGGACTTCTAGACCTGTTTTGAACTGTAAATCCGATTTTATTCTTTATCCGTCAGATGTTGATGTTAAATATCTGAATGATAATGAGAAACAGAAAATGAACAGGTTTTTAAAAGATGCTGATTCTATCCTGAAAAATGGTGATAGCATATTTTATTTGGATAAAAATGAAAAAAAACAGGCGAAAAGTTTGCAAAAACGGAAATAATGAGTACCTTTGCATCGCTTTTGAAAGGAAAGCCAACAAATGGTGACTATAGTTCAGTTGGTTAGAGCGTCAGATTGTGGTTCTGAATGTCGTGGGTTCGAGTCCCACTAGTCACCCTCCCAGCTTAATAATATTAAAGTCCTGCAGTAATGTAGGACTTTTTTTATGTATAACTTTTGTATAATTTGTACTTTTTTTAGAAAGTTTTTTCTATCTTTGCCAAAAAGAGTTATATGAGGTTTCGTACAGTAGTTAAAATAGGGGTTGGATTGTCTGTCTTGTTATTCTGTTTTGGAGTGGCATTTTATAGCTTTCTAAGTTTGACAGACGCAGAAAAGGGTAAGGATATAAATATGTTTGCCTTGATTCCTGATGACTGCAATGGTGTTCTTGATACTGATAATATTAGTTATTATACAAGTGAATTTCCACGTACTTCTTATGCAATTGATCTTGATACATTACATCATTCTGAGTTGATTAACAATATTCTTACTGATATTACTAAGTATACTTCTGTAAATACACATGGGCTTGCAAATCAGATTAAGCGTATGATGATAAGCTTTCATGACTCTACTTCTGTGAAAGATGTTGTTGCGTATTTTAATTTATCAGGAGGTAGTAATAAGTTTGTTCTCGATATTCTTCGTCAAAAGTACGGTCCTGAAATTCATCCTAAGACTGAGGTCTATCGAGGAAGAAAAATAGAAATATACCCATTGGGTAAAACGGCTAATTTCCTTTCTGTTTTAACAGGAGAGGGATATATAGTTGTAAGCTATCATAAAAAATTGATAGAAAATGTAATTGATGCGGTCAAGGATGGTACCTCTTTAGCGAATGACGAAGTTTTTAAGAAACATCAGATGAAGAAATCTGCTAACTATCTTACATTCTATGGTCGTACAGGGTCGTTCCCTCTGTTGGTTAAAAATAAAAATGTATGGAGTGAGTTCGAACTTCATCTTAATAGTGATGTCCTTTACCTTAGTGGATCAATGTACGAGCCTGACAGTTGTATGTATGACATTGACTCACATTTAGAGAATATTTGTAATGTCTCGTCTGACAGTATTATTATTGTATCCAGTCGTGAGAAGGTCGATTCATGTATAACAAATGCGATATCTAAGTCCAGAACTAATATATTTTATCACTGTCTTTCAAATTTATCCAGAGACGCTTCATATATTATGGTTGCCGATATGGATAAAGTTGCCGATAATATTGAAACATATTCACCTTATATTCCCGGATTTATTTGTGACAATATAGATTTGTTTCGTTCTTTTATTATTTCATCTCAGGTAACAGAAGTAGATGGTAAATACTCGCATATATATGTTTTTACATATAAAGATTGATTTTTTATCTTACTTTGTTTCTGATGAAATGAGGGCCTGCCTTGAATTTGAAATAGAACATTGAAATCAAAGTTAGTATGGCACCAAACAAGTAGGCATATTTGAAAGATGAAATCTCTGCAATGCTTCCTCCTGTCAGCATTCCGATACCAAGACCAACATCCCAAGATGTCAGATAAGTACTTGTCGCAGTCCCTCTTTGATTGTTTGGGGCTAGATTTACAAATAATGTATTGTAGGCCGGAAACATAGTACCAAAACCTATTCCAAGCAAAAGTGATATTGCGAAGAATAATAAGGTGGTGAACATGTAATTCCATTCAATGGTCCACCCACAGGCAGTAAGTCCGAAATAACAAAAAGATACAAGGTACATACCAGCCATTATTACTTCTGTAATTTTTCCTTTATCTACAAGTCTGCCACTGAACAGACGGCTTACAGCCATTCCCACAGCCATGAATGTGAAAAATAATCCCGTTTCTGCAGTAATGCCTATCTGTTTTGCATACATAGCCACATAGTTGGTAGTCATTCCGTATGGAATAGAAAGCAGCAGAAGACTCAATCCTCCTGGTAGTCCTTTGATTAGAATAAATCTGTCCAGCGAAATAGGCTCACGTTTTACGGGTGGACGATATTCTGTTTTCACACACGATGCCATTATTATTCCCAGTATTCCTGAAATCAAGGCATAAGAGAATACTGTTGTATATGACGCTCCGGCATTGTGCAGGAATAGTCCGAACATAGGACCTATAGACATGGCCAGGTTGTTTGTCAGTCCGTAATATCCCAATCCTTCGCCTCTTCTTGAAGAAGGCATGATGTCAATCACCAGAGTGTTTCCTCCCACGGTAACCATTCCGAACGAAAGTCCATGTATAACCCTCAATATGACAAAAAAGGTAAGAGTGCCGGCAAGCATATATCCTGCAAATATAGACGTGAAGATAAAATATGCCACAAGATAAAGAGGCTTTCTGGCAAAGGTATCAAGAAAATAGCCGGAGAAAGGTCGTATGCACAAAGCCGCAATGGTATAGCATGACAGCACTATTCCGATTGTGGTGTTTGATACTCCGAATATCTCTTCAAGATAGAAAGGCAGTACCGGAATAAGCAGCCAGAAACCGAAATAAAGCAGAAAGTTTGCGGCCAGGATGCAGCAATAGCTTGGTGTGATAAGTTTATCTTTGCTCATATCTATATTATGTGATTTGCCTGTTTTATAATCCAAAGGCACGGAATCGCCATATTGCGGTCACCGTGCCTTGTATAAATTATATGTTTTCGAAGTACCGTTTATCAGTTGGCAGCTTCGAATTCAGTCAGGAATCTTGTGTCATTTTCGGAGAACATACGCAAGTCTTTCACCTTGTATTTCAGGTTTGCTATACGTTCAACACCCATACCGAATGCGTAACCTGAATAAACCTTGCTGTCTATTCCGTTAGCTTCGAGCACGGCAGGATCCACCATACCGCATCCAAGAATTTCCACCCAACCAGTGTATTTACAGAACGGACAACCTTCGCCGCCACAGATATCGCAGCTGATATCCATTTCTGCACTAGGTTCTGTGAATGGGAAGTATGAAGGACGAAGACGAATCTTTGTACCTTCGCCGAACATTTCCTGTGCAAACTGAAGAAGTACCTGCTTTAAGTCTGTGAATGAAACATTCTTGTCGATATAAAGACCTTCTACCTGATGGAAGAAACAGTGTGCTCTATAGCTGATGGCTTCATTTCTGTAAACACGTCCCGGACAGATTACGCGGATAGGAGGTTGTGAAACTTCCATTACACGACTCTGTACAGATGAGGTATGTGTTCTTAGAATAATGTCAGGATGGCTTTCAATGAAGAATGTATCCTGCATATCGCGTGCAGGATGGTCTTCAGCGAAGTTCATAGAAGAGAATACATGCCAGTCGTCTTCCACTTCAGGACCATCGGCGATGGTAAATCCCATGCGGCTGAATATATCGATGATTTCATTCTTTACAATGCTCAATGGATGACGTGTACCCAAATCGATAGGGTAGGCAGTACGAGTGAGGTCAAGTTCAGCGGTACCGTTGTCCTGCATTTCGAAAGCTTCTTTCAGAGCTGCTATACGTTCCTGAGCACGGTTTTTCAGCTCATTCAGTTTCATTCCCACTTCCTTTTTCTGTTCTGCTGCCACATTTCTGAAGTCAGCCATAAGTGCATTGATAGCACCTTTTTTACTAAGGTATTTTATTCTCAGCGCTTCCAGTTCTTCAGCGTTCGAAGCCTTTAAATCTTCTATTTCCTTAAGTAACTCTTCTATTTTTGCTAACATATATTACTGTTTTAAGTATTTTACATTGGCGCAAAGTTAATTATTTAAACTGAAATATTTTCTTTTTCAGCTAATAAAAAAGAAAACTAAACTTATTTCGTTTACTAACGAAAAAAATAGGTAATTTTGTGGCGTGTTTTATATTAGGCATAATTAAATGAAAAATATTCTATTGGGATATGTCCTGCTGCTCATGGTTGTGTCGTGTGTAGGGCAGCAGAAAAGGTCCGAATCTTTGTCGGACGAACAGGGAATTGAACTGGTGCAGGCCGATTCTGTTTTAACATCCGATGAGGGATTATCGGATACATTGATTGTTGTAGATGAGGTGGTGCCAACCACTGCTGATGCCAGTTTCATCGATTTTCTTTATTATTTCACTTCCGATGAGGAATTCCAGCATTCTCGTATTCTTTTTCCGGTATCTTTCTATGATGATACTGCAGTGACAAGGCTTACTTCCGATGAATGGGTTTTCGATCCGATGTTTGACTCCGACCAGTTATACACTGTGATATTCGACAAGGAAGAAGATCTGGAACTTGAGAACGGTTCGTCAACAACGAGCGTTCAGATAGATTGGATTTATTTGTCTGATTATCATATCAGGAGATATTATTTCGAGCTGAAGGACGAACGTTGGTATCTGGAAGCGGTAAATAAGGAAAAGATGACACGTACAAAACACGGAGGAGAAGATTTCTATGATTTCTATCATCGGTTTGCTTCCGACTCGATTTTCCAGTCCGAAAGACTGTCGGAACCTTTACTGTTCTCTACTGTGGATCCTGAGGACGAGTTCTCTGTTCTTGAAACCACATTGGAAAAAGGACAGTGGTTTGCTTTCCGTCCTCCAATGCCGACAGAAAAACTAACCAATATCCGTTACGGACAGAAAGAGACTGAAGAGTCGAATACAAAAATCGTAGAATTCAAAGGTCTTGGTAACGGATTAAGCAATACTCTTTATTTCAGAAGAGTTCACGGAAAATGGAAACTCTATAAATTTGAAGATTTGGGCGATTGATAAATATAACCTATATATAATGAAAGAATATACAGATTATCCTATACTTAAATACAATACATTCGGAATGGATGTCAAGGCATCCCGTTTTGTGGAATATTCATCCGTTGACGAACTTAAATCATTTCTTGCATCACGTGATGTTGCATTGCCTTTGCTGCATATTGGCGGTGGCAGTAATCTTCTGTTCCTTTCCGATTTTAAAGGCATAATATTACATTCTGCAATAAAAGGCTTCAGCATAGAAGATGAATCTGACGAATGGATAGACATAAAGGCCGGAGCGGGCGAAGTGTGGGATGATTTTGTGGCATATACCGTATCGGAAGGTTGGTATGGAGCAGAAAATCTTTCAATCATTCCGGGCGAAGTAGGAGCGTCTGCCGTACAGAATATAGGTGCATACGGAGTTGAGGCAAAAGATATAATCCTGAAAGTTCACACAGTCGATGTCTCTGATGCTTCAGAACGTGTCTTCACAAACGGTGAATGTCGCTATTCTTACCGTAACAGTATCTTCAAGGAAGAACTTAAAGGAAAGTACATTGTTACATACGTCACATACCGTCTTCGCAAGAAAGCCGAATATCATCTCTCATACGGAAATATCAGTGCCGAGCTGGAAAGAAGAAGTATTGAACCATCGCTGGAAAATGTGCGAAACGTAATAATAGATGTGCGCCGTTCCAAATTGCCAGAACCATCTGAATTAGGTAATGCCGGAAGCTTTTTTATGAACCCTATGGTTTCAGCGCAGAAGTTCAGACAGTTGCAGGAAGAATATCCTGACATGCCGCATTATCCTGTAGATGATGATACAGTGAAAGTTCCTGCCGGATGGATGATAGACCGTTGTGGATGGAAGGGATGCAATATAGGACCAGCAGGAGTATATCAAAAACAGGCCCTTGTTTTGGTAAACCTTGGTGGCGCTACAGGAAATGACATTTCAAACCTCGCAAATGAAATTATAAAGTCAGTAAAAGATAAATTTGGAGTAGATATACATCCCGAAGTGAATTATATTTATTAACCTGATAAATACATAATACAATATAAAGTACGACTATTATGAAGATAACAATATTAGGAAGCGGAACATCTACCGGAGTGCCTCAAGTGGGGTGTACATGTCCGGTGTGTACCAGTACCGACCCTCGCGACAGGCGTCTCAGGTGTTCAGGATTAGTAGAAGTTGACGGAGTAAGAATCTTGATAGACTGTGGTCCTGATTTTCGTGAGCAGATGTTGCGTCTGGAAGATTTCGGGCCTATTGATGCGGTACTTATCACTCATGAGCATTACGATCACGTGGGCGGACTTGACGATCTTCGTCCTTTCTGCCAGTTCAAGGATGTACCTGTCTATGCCGAAGATTATACGGCCGAACGACTTCAGCAGCGCATACCATATTGTTTTGTAGAACATCCGTATCCTGGTGTTCCAAGGATACCTTTGCAGAGAATAGAACCCGGCAAGCCGTTTTCTGTGACCGGAATGTACGGCAATACAGTGGAAATCATTCCATTCAGAGTAATGCACGGCAAGATGCCTATTCTTGCTTTCAGAATAGGGGATATGGCATGGGTAACAGATATGACAGATATGCCTGAAGAAAGTAATGTCTTTCTTGAAAATCTTGAATGTTTATTTATGAATGCTCTTCGTATGGAGCCTCATTGGACGCACCAGAGTCTTCCGGAGGCTATTGAGCGAGCAAACAAGATTTCTGCCAAGGAAACATATTTCATACATGCCAGCCATCATATAGGTCTGCATGCAGATGTGGAGAAAATGCTACCGGAGCACATGCATCAGACATACGACGGTATGGTGATAGAGTATTGACAGTATTTAAACGGTATTTAGGTTCCGTTTAAATACTGTTTTTTTATAAAAACATACAGCATAGATACTGTCCTAATTCATGTTTGTTGTCTATACCCTTTGAATTTTATATAAAAGCTAATAAAAGCTTTATCGGTAATGTAAGCATGATTATTTCTTCAATATTTTGATGTTATATATGAAGAATAAAATGTTCTATTTGAGGAATTTCAATATCAATATATTGATAAAATTCTTCAATAAGGCTATTTTTGCTAAAAAATAGTCTGAGTTATGAATACTATTGAGAAAATATCAGTAAGCCAGCTGAAGAATATTGGTTTGGAAATGAGTGTGCTGGATGATGATATTATATTGTCCGATAATATAGAAATAAAGGGAAACCTATTCGATAATCCATGCCGCCTTGACGGTTTTGTCTTGCTGTTCTGTGCTCATGGTGAAGCAGAACTGCAGATTAATCTCCACGAATATAAGATATATCCCGGTATTCTTGTGCTTAACATTCCGGAGAATGTAATCCGTATAAGTAACGTAAATAATCTGAAGATTTATCCTATTATTATTTCATCTGATTTTCTAAAGAAAATGAATATCAAGATGAAAGACCTGATGAAACTGTATGTCTTTGCGAAAAAAGAGCCTATTATTTCTTTGGAATACTCGGAAATAGCGACATTGGAAAAATATTATTTCCTGCTGGAAGATATAATACAAAGTAACGAAGAACGAAAGCAATCTATCCTGGAAGGGCTTATTCAATCATTGGTTTCTAAATTGAACAGTATAATCCATCGTTTTCAGAACAACAAGCAGGACTTTCCGGCAAAAAAGAGAAACGAAGAAATATTTGAATCGTTTATAGAGCTTCTTACTCAAAGTGAAGCAATAGGGCGTAATCTGGCATATTATGCCGAAAAGATAGGTATAACGCCGAATTATCTTTCTAAACTGGTGAAAGAATATACAGGCAGGACTGCCGTCGAGTGGATTGATGAGTTTGTCATTTTCGAGGCAAAGACAATGATAAAACATACCAAATATACAATTCAAGAAATTGCATATAAATTGAAATTTCCTTCTCCGTCATTTTTTGGAAAATATTTCAAACGTCTCACAGGTATGTCTCCCAAACAATATAAGTTATCATGATAGATATTTTTAGTGAACAATAATCAAATCGTTATTATATGAAGAAAAAACAGGTAAAGACAATTCCATGGAATGGGTTTATTTATGGGATAATGATAGTTCTCATTTTAAACTCGTTTGTATTTCCATATCTTTTTAATAAACAGATTGTTGAAACTGATTATGGAACATTTATATCTAATGTAGAAAAAGGAGAAGTTCAGGAGGTCAGTATAGACCAGAACTGTATATATTTTGTTACCAAAGAAGATGGTAAGCAGATCTACTATAAGACAGGCGCCATTGATGACCCTCAATTGGTTGACAGATTGTTGAATGCCAAGAGTACAAATGAAACTGGCAAAATAGTATTTAACAAGCAGATACCGAAAGAGAATTCTCCTTTAGTCAATTTTATGCTGATGTGGATTGTCCCCGGTATAATTTTTTATCTTCTCTGGTGGGGAATGAACAGTCTTATGAAAAAGAAAATGGGTGGTTCTTCAGGCAATTTCATGTCATTCGGTAATAGTGGTGCTAAAATTTATGCAGATTCGGAAGTAAAAACTACATTTGCCGATGTAGCCGGTCAGGAGGAAGCAAAAGAAGGACTTAATGAGATTGTTGATTTTTTGCACAATCCTTCCAAATATGCAGCAATTGGTGCCAAACTTCCAAAAGGAGCCTTGCTGGTAGGTCCTCCGGGAACAGGTAAAACTTTAATTGCCAGGGCAGTGGCCGGTGAGGCTAAAGTCCCTTTCTTTGCCATTTCGGGTTCAGATTTTGTGCAGATGTTTGTAGGTATGGGTGCAGCCAAAGTTCGAGATCTGTTTATGCAGGCAAAGGAAAAAGCTCCGTGCATAATATTTATTGATGAAATAGACGCCATAGGTAAAAAGAGAAATGCAGGACCAATGGGAGGAAATGATGAACGCGAGCAAACACTTAATCAGCTATTGACAGAAATGGACGGTTTCGACGGTAAGAAGGGTGTTGTAATACTTGCAGCTACCAACCGTCCTGAAAGTCTGGATAATGCTTTGCTTCGTCCCGGACGTTTTGACCGTACGGTGATTATGAATCTGCCTGATTTGGAGGGTAGGAAGGCTATACTTAATGTACATCTGAAAAACATTAAACATAAAGATATCGATGTAGATCTTATAGCACGTGCCACAGCCGGTTCGTCTGGCGCCGAATTGGCTAATATAGTAAACGAAGCTGCATTGCTGGCTGTAAGGACAGGAAAGGAGTATGTTAGTACGTCCGATCTTGAAGAATCTGTAGAGACTGTAATAGCCGGTGCACAGAAAAAAGGAATGGTTATCTCAGAAAATGAGAAGAAAATTATAGCATATCATGAAATAGGCCATGCTCTGGTAGCTGCAATGCAGACACATTCGGCTCCTGTACATAAGATTACCATTATACCTCGTACATCGGGCGCTTTGGGATATACCATGCAGGTTGACAGTAAGGAACAATATTTGTTGACTAAAGAAGAATTGTTGAATAAAATTACTACATTTACCGGTGGACGTGCTGCCGAGAAAGTAGTATTTGATGTGATAACCACAGGAGCTTCTAATGATATTGAGCAAGCTACACGAATTGCCAGATCAATGGTATCCAGATATGGCATGAGTGACAAATATGGTATGATGGCACTCGAAACTGTCAACAATGCCTATTTGGGAGGAGATACCACGTTGACATGTTCCCCTGCTACGGCTGCCGATATAGATTCTGAAGTTCGTGCTATAATAGAAAATGCTTACGAAAAGGCTGTAGAAATTATAAAGGCTAACCGTAAGAAGATGGACGAATTGGCAGACTTCCTCTTGGAAAAGGAAACTATTACCGGAGAAGAATTTATGGAAATACTAAACCGATAAAAAGTTATGTTGTAAGAAAAAAATGAATTGATTATGCCACTTCTGACAGTAAAAGAGTTACAAGACAGTTCTTATATCTTCAGAGGAAAAATCGGAAAGATTTTAGCTCAAGGACTTATGGATATCTCATGCGTTTCGCGTATTAATGCCCTGTATGACAGATATCCTACCTTGAAAGGTCCGGATTTTACGAGTGCTATTCTGGAAGATTTGGGAGTACAATATGAAATAAAGAATAGAAATGCCATAAATGTATTGCGTGAAGGAGCATTTATAACCATAAGCAACCATCCTTACGGAGGCTTGGACGGTTTGATACTTGTTGATTTTATAGGACATTTCAGACCTGATTATAAGGTTATGGTCAATAAGGTGTTGGGTAGGATAAAAAATCTTGATGATAATTTTATAGATGTCATTCCTACAGGACGTAAACAAGGTAAACCGGAAAATGAAAGTATTCATGGAATAAGAAGCGTAGTAGGGCATGTCTATTCCGGACATCCGGTTGGCATATTCCCTGCCGGTGCAATATCTGATGTCAACTTGTCAAAGTTTCGTATCGAGGACAGGCAATGGCAGGAACCGGTTATTCGTCTTATTAAGAAATTGCGTGTTCCTATTCTTCCAATCAGGTTTCTGGGAGGAAATTCTTCCTTGTTTTATAGCCTTGGGCTTATTGACTGGAGAATAAGGCTTATGAAATTACCTTCGGAACTTTTCAATAAGAAAGGAAAAACCGTGAAACTCATATTGGGAAATGTAATAAGTCCTGAACTACAGGATGAATACAGTGATATTGAAGCATTTAGGACCTTTTTAAGAGAGAATGTGTATAATTTAAAATAGTTTTTATGAAAGAAAAGAGTAGTGAAACTTCTGTAAGGATACAGACTTCCATTTTGAATGGTGTAGAGAAAAAAGCCTTGACATTTTTGGCTGACAGACAGCCAAGGTGGATGACATCGAATATTCTTACGGGTATAGGAACGTTTGGTGCGATAGTGATATCATTGGGGTATATTCTATCGCAAATAAATATTAATTACTTGTGGCTTAGTTCTTTGGGATTTGTTATAAATTGGTATGGCGATTCGCTTGACGGCACTCTGGCAAGAGTAAGAAACAAGCAAAGACCGATTTTCGGATATTATATTGATCATACGGTAGATATCATAAACGAGCTGCTTATTTTCTTAGGGTTAGGTCTTTCCGGACTTATATGTTTTGACCTGTCACTTTTTATACTTATCGTATATATGATGTTAACGCTTAATGTAAGTATAAATGCGCATCTCAAAAAAGAATTCAAGCTTACATACGCCAAACTTGGACCTACTGAATTCAGGGTCTTGGCTATAATTTTCAATACCGTTTGCATATACTGTCCTGCCCTAAGTGATTCAGTGATGGAAATTTCCGTGTTCGGTAAGGATATAGTTCTTGGTTTATTGGATATAGCTGGAGTATTTGTTCTTCTGGTCCTGATAATTATGTATATAGTGACAGTACTTAATGATATCAAGGATTATGATAAGATTGATCCTATGAAATAGTCTTTATGTTTACAACTTTTACAAAGATTCGTATATGGCTATTTAGGAATATTCAATAAAATCTACCCAAAATACAAACAGTCAACTAATTCATAAACAAAACGTGAATTAGTTGACTGTTTTCTACTGTTTAATGAGTATCTTTTTTTAATTCATATTCTATTTTATTTTCGGTAAATCCGATTTTCTTTTGAAAGATAAAAAATCTTTTTAGAACTTATACATCAAAGAAGCCATTGGAACGAACTGAGTTCCATCAATTATTTGTGCCTTCAACTCAACTCCAACGGCAAAGTTATCAGTAAAATCATAGCTTCCGCCGATACCTAAGTTAACTCCGAACTTACCGTCAGAATCACTTATACCTTCATATGAAGCTTTAGCCTGCATATATGTTAGACCAGCCAATGGATAAAGTTTATACTTTTCGCCTCTAAAAGCATTCCAGTGAACATCTGCATTGATATCCCACCATTTCATTGTAAGGTCCTCGCCATATTTATCTTTGAAATAATAGTTGAAACTTCCAGCTACATCGAATGCGTCGTTAATGCCGTACATTACTCTACCTCCAAGAAATGGTTTTTGGATATCTGTTCCATAACCAATATTCAAACCAACTGACCAAGATCCTGATTGTGCAAAGCTTGCTACAGAAATAAATGCTGCAGCTATTGCCATAAATAACTTTTTCATAATAATTTTTTTTAGGTTATACTTAATAATCGCTTATGCCAAAAATAAATGATAAAAAGTTAAAATCAAAATAATAATAATATTTATTTCAATATGGCTGTATTTTTTTTACGATATGACTATATAATTGGGATTTTACTTAAAATTCAAGATTATTTCTGTTTATAGGCTTAAGTAATTTGTTACAGTGATTGGGGTGTATTTTTAGAATATTTGGATGAAGAAAAGTATCTGGCTAAATTAAAATATCATATAAAAACTAATAAAAAAAATCTCAGTCTGATACTATGATATTCTGCTAACTTAAGTAGCGTCTTTAAGAAAGGTGGTCTAGGTATATTCCTTTACATTAAACAAGTTGATCAACTGGAAATCTATCATAAAGCGGGATGAAATTTTATAGGTAGCAAAAATGTCGGCTATATAGAAATTACTGGTATTTCCCTCATTATTCTTAATTGAAAAGTCTATATATGTTAAATTAATAGAATAGTTGATGTTCATCAACGATAATATAGTTATGTCAACATTTGGTATTACTCTAAAGGCATTTTGGATACTTTCAATATTCTGATCATTTCACGGGCAAATAACTTAAAGTGATTATTTGGATTAAACTCGTAATAAAGGGATGAAGACCAAATTGCCTTATCGTAAGGGTTTCGTTCTGAATCGCCGTACTTGTAATTATGATGATAATAATTGATATGGAAACTCAAAACAGAAACATCCGCAAGCTCAATGCCATGTAAGGTTGACTTAAACTGTCAGTACATACTACTTAAGTATGCCTTAAAGTTGAATGTTACAGGTTCACATACTGTACTTCAACCCAAACTGTTGTTTGTAAACAATTGCATGTGGTAAAGCTGATAAACCAGTCTTTTTGTTTCCCTCATATACATACAAGTCCTGCGGGAATAACTTGAAAAATAGAATATAAGGAGATATTAAATACGTCATTATATTTTCTTATATTTATGCTTATATTTCCTATAAATAACAGTTCTGTTTTTATAAACTACACTGTGGTTTATAGAAATTACACTGTGGTTTATATAAATACAATTTATATTTATAGATTTTCTAACCATAAAAATAGCTTTATATCAGCACGAAAACTTGTTTTGACGGGGAAAAAGTTTTTTGTTTTATTCTATAAAGCATTATATTTGCATACAGAATTAAGTATTAACATCTAAACTATCTCATATATGAAATATATTTCTCCCGGTTCATGGTTCTCGCTGGAATATCCGGCAGGATGGCATGAGTTTGAAGATACAGAAGACTGCTTCCTTTTTTACAATCCTGAAAAGTGGAACGGTAATTTCAGAATCTCTGCTTTCAAAGGGCAGGACAAGAAGTATGCCGAAGAGTGTATGGACTATGAATTGAAGAACAACCGTACTTCACGACTGGTGAAGGTGGGAGAGTGGTCGTGCGTCTATTCAACTGAGAATTTCCAGGAAAACGGAAATTGGTACACTTCGCATCTGTGGATTACAGGAAAGGGTGACATCTCTGTGGAATGTTCTTTTACTGTGGCTAAAGGAGAAAGTATGAAACCTGCAGAGAGCATTATAACTTCGTTGAAGGTGAGATGCGAGGGAGAGAAACCTTGGAAAGAGGTCATCCCTGTGCGTGTACTTGAAATCAATGCCATAAACGAGAGCTTCGACTGGGCTGTGATGACTATCAAGAAACAGCTTACAAAAGATTTTACTTCATCAGAGGCTGATATTGCAAGCATTCAGAAAGTGATGGACAGCGGCAAGTTCAATAACAGTCAGCGTCAGGCCTGGGAGTCCTTCGGAATGGCTTTCGGCGCCATACTTGTCAATGAAATGGACGGTATGGAATGGGTGACTGTGATAGACGGACAGAAAGAGTATCCTGCACTGAAGTTTGCCGAAACTGATGTTATGGTGTATCCACAGCAGTTGGTATGGAGCAGGGTTAAGAACGGTAAGTCATGTAGCCTGAAAGCTGAATTCGAAAAGATAAAGGAAGAGGTAGAGAAGGCGATAAATAAATAATTAATAATTAAAAATTAAGAATTGGTTGCGGTTTGCAGGAATTTATAAATTCACAAACTTACAAACTCATAAACTCATAAACTTACAAACTCATATTCTTAAATGACTCCATATTTACAGGTAGAAAATCTTACCAAATCGTTCGGTGATTTGGTTCTATTCAATTCAATATCTTTCGGAGTGGCCGAGGGACAGCGCATCGGTCTGATAGCGAAGAACGGCTCCGGAAAAACTACTTTGCTTAACATTCTTGCCGGAAAGGAAGGCTATGATGATGGAAAGATTACTTTCCGTCGCGACCTTCGTGTTGGCTATCTTGAACAGAGTCCGCATTATCCAGACGATATAACAGTGCTTGAGGCATGTTTCTATCATGGTACTCCTGTGGTGCAGCTCATAAAAGAATATGAGAAATGTATGGAAACCGAAGGGAACCCCGGACTGGAGGACTTGCTGGCACGTATGGAGCACGAAAAGGCATGGGACTACGAAAGAAAGGCAAAACAGATTCTTTCTCAGTTGAAAATCAGGGATTTCAATCAGAAAATAAAGCAACTGTCCGGAGGTCAGCTCAAGCGTGTGGCTCTAGCTAATGTGCTTATCACAGAGCCGGACCTGATTATACTTGATGAGCCAACCAACCATTTGGACCTCGATATGACAGAATGGCTGGAGGAATATCTCAAGCGAGGTACTCTGAGCCTGCTTATGGTGACTCATGACAGATATTTCCTTGACCGTGTATGCTCCGAGATTATCGAGCTTGACAATAAGCAGGTATATTCATATACAGGAAACTACAGTTACTATCTCCAAAAACGCCAGGAGAGGATTGATGCCGCCAATGCGGAAATAGCAAGGGCCAACAACCTCTACCGTACCGAACTGGAATGGATGCGCCGTATGCCGCAGGCACGCGGACACAAGGCGAGATATAGGGAGGAGGCTTTCTATGAACTGGAGAAAGTGGCTAAAAGAAGAATGAACGATTCGAACGTGAAGCTGGATGTGAAGGCTTCTTACATCGGTTCTAAGATATTCGAGGCTGATCATCTTTATAAGAGTTTCGGCGATTTGAAGATTCTTGACGATTTCTCATACATCTTTGCTCGATATGAAAAGATGGGTATTGTGGGAAACAATGGTACAGGAAAGTCAACCTTTATAAAAATCCTTATGGGATTGCAAAAGCCTGACAGCGGACGTTTGGATATAGGTGAGACAGTGCGTTTCGGTTATTATTCGCAGGAAGGACTTCAGTTTGACGAGCAAATGAAGGTTATAGACGTGATAACTGATATTGCCGAAGTGATAGAGCTGGGTAACGGCAAGAGGCTTACGGCATCGCAGTTCCTGCAGCATTTCCTTTTCACTCCGGAGACTCAGCACAGCTACGTATATAAGTTGAGTGGTGGCGAAAGACGACGCCTGTATCTCTGTACTGTACTTATGCGTAATCCTAATTTCCTTGTTCTGGACGAGCCGACGAATGACCTTGACATTGTGACTTTGCAGGTATTGGAAGAATATCTTCAGAACTTCAAAGGATGTGTTATTGTGGTAAGCCACGACCGTTATTTTATGGATAAGGTGGTAGATCATATCCTTGTGTTCAACGGTCAGGGTGATATCCGTGATTTTCCGGGTAATTATTCTGATTATCGTGACTGGAAACTTGCAAAGCAGGATCGCGAAAAGGAAGCTGCCAAACCAAAGGAAGAGAAAACTCAGAAGGTGCGCCTGAACGACAAGCGCCGCATGACCTTTAAGGAAAAGAAGGAGTTTGATCAGCTTGAAAAGGAAATAGCTGAACTGGAAGCGGAGAAGAAGGCTATAGAAGATGCTCTTTGCAGTGGTACATTGAGTGTGGACGAGCTGACTGAGAAATCGAAGCGTCTTCCGATACTTACTGACGAGATTGATGAGAAGACCATGCGCTGGATGGAACTCAGCGAAATTGAGGGATAGGATATGGATTTCCGTAAGAGACTCCTTCAGCGTTTGAGTCAGGACGACATACACGAGATATGTTTTCTCACTCAAGGTACGGACAACGACAGTCTGAAAGAAGAACTATATACCCTGATATCTGATGAGGATGTCAAGGTTTCATATAATGCCGTGTGGGTGTTTACCTATTTTGACCTGTCGAACAGTAAATGGCTGTATGCAAAGCATGACGAATTGATTGATAAGGTTATATCTGAAAAGCATGAGGGAAAGAAACGTTTGCTTCTCACTCTTCTGTTGAGGCAGCCGTTTGAATGTGACACTTTGCGTACCGACTTTATTGATTTCTGTTTTGAAACTATACAATCGTCTCACGAATCGTGTTCTAATCGTGCTTTGTGTATGAAGCTGGCATATGAGCAGTGCAGGTTCTTTCCGGAACTTCTGTCTGAATTAAGCAATTGTCTTGAAATAATATCTGCTGAGTCTTTATCTTCAGGACTGAAGACGGCCAGACGTAATGTGATGAAGAAGATATTGAAAGATGTACGTTTTGTGTAGGTAATGTTTTGTATTTCTTGTTCAGAAAACGATTATAAAAATTATAATCCGCTATATACTTCTTTGATAGATGTATGAAGCGGATTAATTTTTTATTGTTCTTTCAATGATTTGTTGATACCGTCTATATAGCCAAGTATCTCCTGTCTGCCAGTTCCGTTTTCAGATGAAGAAATAAAATGAGGAGGCAATTCTTCCCATTGCTCTTTCAGCTTGTTCAAGTAGTTGTTTACGTTCTGTCTTGTCTTGCCTACAGTCTGTTTGTCGGCTTTTGTAAATATAATTGCAAACGGAACGCCGTTTTCGCCAAGCCATTCTATGAATTCAAGGTCGATTTTCTGAGGCTCATGACGGCTGTCTATTAATACAAAAAGGCAGGTAAGCTGTTCGCGCTCAAGAACGTAGTATTCTATGAGGTTCTTGATCTTTTCCATCATCTTCTTGCCTCTCAATGCAAATCCATATCCAGGAAGATCGACAAGATACCATTCTTTGTTGATCAGGAAATGGTTGATAAGCAGAGTCTTACCAGGAGTGGATGAAGTCATGGCGAGCTTTGGTTTCTTTGTCAACATATTGATAAGGCTGGATTTTCCCACGTTGGAACGGCCTATGAAAGCATATTCCGGTATATCCGATTTTGGACACATATCAGCTCTTGAGCTGCTTATTGTGAATTCTGCACTTTTTATTTCCATATATATGTCTTTTATAAATTTTCTAACAATTAAAAACTAACAACTTATCCTTTTCTTTCCCAAACTCAATGCGGCAAGTCCCATAAATGTGAGAAAACCGTTGAACATCAGCATTTCGTAACCGAACTTGTATCCTGTGGCATTGAATGTGAGAATGTCTATTATGTAGCATATGGCAGGTGATAAAATTGCTATATAAGGTACATATTTGTCGCGTGGCCTTAATTTAGTGAAAAGTCCGAAGCAGAAAAGTCCCAGTAGAGGACCGTAGGTATATGATGCAAGTGTATATATAGTGTCTATCACGCTTTGGCTGTCTATGGCTTCGAATATCAGAATACATGCCACGAACACTATGCTTATACCAAGATGAGTGATTTTTCTTACTCTCTCGGCTTTCTTTTCACTATATCTGTCCGTATTCAGAATGTCTATACAGAAGCTTGTAGTCAGGGCGGCTAGGGCGGAATCGGCACTTGAGAATGCTGCCGCTATTATTCCTATGGTGAAGAAAACCAGTACCGCATATCCCAGATGTCCGCCTGCCGCAAACATCGGAAGAAGGTCATCGCCTTTGGCCGGAATTGTTATGTTCATCTGTGTGGCTGCTACCATGAGCAGGATACCCAATGAAAGGAAAAGCAGATTTACCGGCACGAAAGATATTCCGTAACAGTACATATTTTTTTGTGCTTCTTTAAGATTACGGCAGGAGAGGTTCTTCTGCATCATGTCCTGGTCAAGTCCTGTCATTACTATGGTTATGAATATCCCACTGAAGAACTGCTTGAAGAAGTTCTGTTTAGACTGCCAGTCGTCGAAAACGAAGATGCGGCTTTCGCTGCTGTTCTTTATGGTGTCTATCACTCCGCCTACATTCAGGTTCAGCTTGTCTGCCACATTATACAATATCAGTCCCAAAGCAAGCAGGAGACACAGTGTCTGCAGGCTGTCTGTCCATACTATCGTACGTATGCCGCTCTTGTGTGTATATAGCCATATCAGCAATACGGTTCCTATGGCTGTCACGGCAAACGGTATGTTATAGTCATCAAATACGTAGTGTTGCAGGATAATGCATACCAGATATAGTCTGGCGGCCGCTCCCAGCATTTTGGATATGAGGAAGAATGAAGCCCCCGTCTTGTATGAATATCTGCCTATCCTTTGCCCCAAATATGTGTATATTGACGTAAGGTTCAGCTTATAGTATAGGGGTAGGAGTACGTGGGCAATTATCAGATAGCCCACAAAGAAGCCCATACATGTCTGCATGTAGGTCATGTCTATATTTTTCACCATGCCTGGTACAGAAACGAATGTTACTCCGGACAGTGATGCACCTATCATTCCGAATGATACTATATACCATGGTGACTGGCGGTTGCCACGGAAGAATGCATCGTTGTCCGAATGTCTGCGTGCAGTTATACGCGATATGCCAAGTAATATTCCGAAATAGATTATTATTGTAATTAGAATGAATATGCCGTTCATGTTAATAGTAAATTAAAGCACAAAGATAATCAGATTTTTTGTATTTTTGCGGCTTGAAGTAAACTAACAAACTCAAAAAAAGACACAATGAACCAACAATATCCATCGGTACTTTTGGAAAAGGCCGTTGACGAGTTTTCACGATTGCCGGGTATAGGAAGAAAGACTGCGATGCGTCTTGTCCTTCATCTTTTGCGTCAGGATACCGAGGCCGTAGAGGCGTTCGGCAATGCGATAGTCACATTAAAGCATGAGGTGAAATACTGTAAGGTATGCCATAATATTTCGGATACGGATATCTGCCGGATATGTTCCACTCCTTCGCGCGATTCTTCAATTGTGTGCGTGGTTGAAAATATCCGCGATGTGATGGCTGTAGAGAATACCCAGCAGTTTAACGGATTGTATCATGTGCTGGGCGGTGTGATTTCTCCTATGGATGGTGTGGGGCCGAATGATTTGCAGATAGACAGTCTTGTGGATCGTGTAAAGGCCGGTGGAGTGAAAGAGATAATTCTGGCATTGAGCTCTACTATGGAGGGTGACAGTACCAACTTCTATATCTTCCGCAAACTGAGCGGACTTGATGTGAAGGTGTCCGTGATTTCGCGTGGTATTTCGATAGGTGATGAACTGCAATACACAGATGAGGTTACTTTGGGACGTTCTATAGTAAACAGGATTGAGTTTACAGGTAAAATGTGATAAAATGAAAATTGAATGATGGAAAAGAAAATAGACAGATTGCTTAGACTGCTTAAAATAGAGTTTGCTGTTACATGGGTAATTATTATATGCCTGATAGCTGGATATGAAAACGGTATTCTGGAGGAAGGAGCTCTGGTTGGTGATTCCAAAGCTGTATATGTTGCCCAGTTGACCGGAGTGTTACTTGCAATATGCCTTATCCCTATGTCGTTGCGTATATTCAATCTGTCGCTGACAAAATATATCAGGAACCTTGATATTGATAGTGCTTTGAAGAGTTACCGCCGTTGGAGTGAGGTAAGGATTATACTGCTTTTGGTAGTGGCTGTATTCAATATATCTCTGTATTACTGGACCATGGATACAACAGGCCTGCTTTGCGGTGCAATGGCAGTACTAGCCTCGATGTTCTGTGTACCGGGTAAGAAAAGACTGCTTTCGGAACTAGACTTGCTTAAGGAAGAGGAGGAATCATGAGTATGGATATAATACTTCGTGCCCCAGAACCGGAAGATCTTGGCATCATGCTGGATATAGAAAATGATTCGGATTTGTGGATACATAATGGTGATAATACCGGACCTTATTCACGCTATCAGATGAAACAGTATATTGCCACCAACACTAACGATATATTTACCGACAAACAGTTGAGGCTGATGATTGTATTGCCTGACGGAAAGGTGGCTGGAATAGTGGATGTATTCGATTTTGATGTGCGTAATAACAGGGCTGAGGTTGGAATTGTAGTATTGTCCGAATTCAGAGGAAAGGGTATTGGGCGAAATGCTCTCCGTATGATAGAGGAACACTGTTTCGGATTTTTGAGCATGAACCAGCTGTATGCGTATGTAAGATGTGATAATGAGGCCGGGCGTGAAACTTTCCTTTCTTGCGGATTTACAGAAACTGCCGTCCTCAAGTTGTGGATACGTCGAGGACAGCAGTATTATGATGTTTGTATGTTTCAGAAGATAGCCGACAGGTAGTACCTCAGTTCATTGTTGGAAATTTGGGATATTTAGCCCATGTGCTGTATGGCTCTCCCATGTCATTCATGCAGTTCATCCATAATGACCTGTAGTTTTCCTTGAACAGTCTGTCTTTCGGAAGTTCGCTCACAATCCATGTGTCTTCTTCCATTTCGGACTGCAACTGTCCTTCTTCCCATCCGGCATAACCTAGATAGAAACGTACTCTATCTGAAATTGGATTACCGGATTTGATATAATCTATCATCTGATTGAAATCGCCATTCATGAACAATCCGTTTTTCAAAGGAAGCGAGTCTTTTATTTCTTCAATATCGTGTATGAAGAACATCGTGTCACGTCCCACGGGGCCTCCTTTATAGACCGGTATTGCAGGTACATCTTCCAGATCTTTTACCAGGTCGTTCAATGAAACATGGTATC
Organism: uncultured Bacteroides sp.; assembly: GCF_937912035.1. GTDB lineage: Bacteria > Bacteroidota > Bacteroidia > Bacteroidales > Bacteroidaceae > Phocaeicola. Next base: position 185,573 of record NZ_CALDPF010000035.1, on the reverse strand, counting down.
TGAAGTCTTTATTCAAGACAACACCCATGTCGCCGTTATCTCCATGGTTCACCATAAGTATCACTGTACGTGCGAAATGGTAATCATTAAGCAAAGGCGATGCAAGTAATATTCTGCCTTTCTCGGGAGTAATATTATTTGATTTTACTTGAAATATATCTTCTAACATTCTGTTATTTAGTGTTTTTGGGGTTATAGTATCAGCTCGTAGTCTATCACATCAAGGTATTTACCGAATTTCATGCCTACTTTCTTAAAATGTGAAACGCGTTCGAAACCTAATTTTTCGTGAAGTCTGAAACTGCTTTCATTTCCTTCTGTAATGCAGGCTATCAGAGTCAGGAAATTCCTTTCGCGGCATATCCTGATAAGTTCATTCATAAGTTGTTTTCCTATGCCGCGGCCTGTATATTCCGGTGATACATAGACTGTTGTCTCAAGTGTACGGCTGTAAGCGTCTTTTTCTTTCCAGGGATGGGCATAGCAGAAACCTCCTATCTTTCCTTCAGGCATTCTGAAAACTATATATGGATAAGCAGACGAAAGAGCCTGTATGCGTTCCGACATTTTTTCTACACTCCACTCTTCTGTGTCGAAAGTGGCTACGCTTTCACGTATATAGTGATTATATATGGCAGTTATTTCTGTAGCGTCTTTTATTGTTACTTCTGTTATCATTGGCTTTATTTTTGGATATTTATAACAAATATACTACAATTCTTTTAATAATTTGTCAAAATACTTTATTTTTATAAATATAATTGTTATTTTTGTTTATATCCGAAATTAGTGTTTATATTCAAAATATAATACTATGAAACCTATTCATCTTATATTGTCAAATCTATGTGGAAAGTTACCTTGCGGTTCTTCCCACTTTTGGGGAAATCCTGATTTGCCCTTGGGATATTCATTCCCTGAATATGTTGATGACGAAGGAAACAAATGTTATTATGACTTCTTGTGTCAGATTAATCTGGCAGATGTGGCTCCGTATGATATTGGCAATATTCTTCCACACACCGGAGTACTATCGTTTTTTGCAATAATGGGAAATTATGTTGGAGATTATTATAGCTGTACCCCTATTGGTGGTGTAGTAAGTGACGTTAATGCCGTTAAGGTTATGTACTTCCCTTTATCGGAAGATGTTCGCGAGGTAAATCTTGATAATGTTGATAAAGGGTTTGTGCCTCCACATGAACTCAAGATTGATTTCAGTCTGAAAAAAGAAAATTCGGACGAACATGCTTTGTTGGCGGAACCGCAGTTTAGACAATGGGATAATTGGGATACTCCTTATGAGGACTGGCAGATTTTATTGCAGATAGATTCGTTCGAAGGTGATGATTTCGTCCTGAATTTTATGGATGTAGGAGTGCTTGACTTCTTGATTTCTCCTTTTGATTTGAAACAACATTGTTTCGAAAATGTCCGTGCTATTGTTCTTTCGTCGTGATATTTTTAATTTCTAATAATCATTAAAGTCCAATATATGAAAAGATTACTATTTCTTATATCTGTGATGATTTTACTATTGTCAGAGGTAAATGCTCAGGTTGATTATCTTGTAAATACGGTTAAACCTGTAAAATCGTATATGTATGAAGCATACAGGTATGGTGGAACAAATTCTAAGAAGATGAATATTAGCGGAGGATTGAAATGGCAGGGAGGTTTTACCATAGGGAGTTCTCAGGGACCTTACAAACCCGGGTATGCAACGTTCAGGCTGGGAGGAAAGTATGAAAACATAATGTTTGTGCTGGGGCGTATCTATGATCCGGAATCATTGGACTATGATCCGGCGGTCGTAACTGTTTATGCCGATGGAAAGAAGATTATGGATGAAGTTGTACGTAGGTATGATGTCCCAAGACGAATGAAATTGAATATAAAGGGAGTTGATGAACTGAATTTCGTGATAGTGAAAGGTGAGGACAGAATAGCTTTTGCTGAGGCTACTTTATGGAAATCTGGTCAGACGCCCAAAGAGACAGGAAATCTTATAGCCAAGGCTACAAAACCGATACAGCTCGTTAAAGATTTACGTCCCTATGCGCAGGTAAATCATTATTGTATTTCTCCGGATGATGAGTATAAAACAGTCTTTGTAAATGCTAATAAGTACCATTATGGATTTATCTGCAAAATGACAATGGCTCTAATTGGTGTACAGCCGGGTAGCTCTTATTTTAATCTTAGGGGACAATATGAAACATTAAGCCTACTTGCCGGTCCGGTAAACAATGACAAGAGTAGCGGTGGGAAAGGATGGATAACAATAAAGGCTGACGGTAAGATAATTCATGAGTATGAAATTTCGCAGGATGATATAGCTAAACGTATAGTATTGAATGTAAAAGGCTGTCAGCAACTGTCATTTCATACTGAGCAGTCAAATCAAAGTATGTATGCCGCTATAGTAGATGCTACATTATATCCCGAAGGAACTTTTAAGAACGAAGGAGAAAGTCTGGCAGAGGATATAAATCCAAGGTTGAAGACTTTGCCTGACGTATGTAAATTGATATCAAATATACCTCCGTATGCCGTAGGAGGTCAGATTGAACATCAGGTTTATGATGGTTCATCAGACCATATAACGTTTTCAATGGGAGGAACCAGGTTCAGCGAGGGTTTTATTCTTTATGAAAAAGCAGATTTCTGGAACGATAATATAATCTCTTATGCGGTTTTTGATTTGGGCAGAGAGTTTGATTATGTAAGTTTCACTGCTGGATATGTTGGTAAAAGTTGGAATATGACCAATGATGTGATAAGGGTTTATGCTGATGATGAAATGGTACTGCAGGCTCCTATGAAGGCCACATATCCTAATCAACATTTTGTTATTCCTATAAAGAAATGCAGGAAACTGAGGTTTGAAAACGGTGGTTCCGGAAATCTGAATGTCGGGGCTTACGGAATTGCGGATATTGTTGTGTATAGAGGAGAACCTGTAGAGAATGATCTTTTTGTTCATCCCAAACCTTCATGTCCTGATGAAATAGATTTGATTGATTTGGGAGCACCTTATATACATTACGTGAGTACAAAGGCTGATTCTAAGGATGAAATATTTTATGATGGAACGACTCAACGCAGGTACTTCCAGATGCCTGACGGAACACGTATAAATAAAGGTTTCATGTTGCAGACCAGTGTGCATTTCTCTCTTGATCATGGTGTATTGGCATCAGGTACTGACAATGCTACGTCAGGTATTATTGGTAGTGCTGCAGTAGGTTCTGCGTTTGTATCTGCCGGTGCTGCAGTGGGGGGAGCTATAGTTGGAAGCACACTCATAGGTGCTGCTGCATTATTGGTTCTGGCTGCAGGTGGTAATGCTATAGAAAACTCTTGTGCCGCATTCAATACTTATGGAGAATATAATAGTGTGACATTTACAGTAGCCTGTTTGCGTCCGTTTACTGAAAACAGATCAGATTATAAAGAGACATTGCTTATCGGAGCAGACCAAATGGTTGTTGCTGAACTGACAGTTTATGAGACTATGGAACCGCAGACGGTAACAGTTCCGATAAACGGTTGTGAACAGCTTATGTTCTGGCTTGCAAATACGAATAATACTTCCGGACAGTTTGTATTCTATGACATAAAACTTACGAAAGATGTGCTACAGCTTGATATACCTAAAGCAGCCAGATTGTCACAAGGGGTTGTTACTTCACCTGTTTATACAGAGAAGAGTATGGCTGTCAAATGGAAACGTCCTGCATTTTCCGGTTCTCAAAAAGTAGATGCATATATATCAGACTGTACTTATGCTTATAATGAGACTTTGAAATTGATAGAGGATACCAAACCTTTTTATAAGATACACACACATTATCTTGAAACGTCCTTGGGTGACGTATGTAAGGCTGTATCGATAATAATAGATGATCCCGAAAGGATAAATAATGGCGATTATCTTGATTTTGTCAGAGAATATGATGCATGCGCTGAAGAGCTCAAGCGGCTTAATACTATCAACGGCAAATTGATAGATCTGGCAGTAGGGTATGTAAATGCAAATTTGGGCTTGCCTGAGCTTGGATTTAAGGCAATATCATACGGAAAGATATTAAAGACAGGAAGGGAAACTGTCAAGCAATGTAAGGCTATGGTGGAAATGATGATTGTAGAGAAACAGGAAGAAATTGCATTCTTGGAAGCATGTCTGAGGAGTGCACGTGAAATAGATGGTGTTAGCAGTACCAGATATACTATGATATGTCCTTTGTTCGAAGGTGAAACGCCACCGTCTGATATGTTGCAGTTATTATCAAAATTTAATGTAAAATAGTTTCTGAATGCCATGATAATGTCATATTTGTATGATTTTGTCATGGCATATATTTATATAACGCATAAAATTTGTTCCATTACATTGAATGCTTTAATATTTTGCTTATCTTTGCTGCGTAATTTATAATGAGTATAAATAGAGTTATGACAAAAAGCACTGGAGCATGGATTAGAATAACGGCCTCGCTGTTTCTTACTGTGTTTGTGGCATATTATGCCATAGTCTCTGCTTATGCCCATGTACACGTGGTGAACGGCGTAATGGTAGTGCATTCGCATCCATTCTCTGATCAGCATTCACATACAGCCGGACAGACTCTGGTTCTACATTTTCTTACGGATTTCCATTCTTTGGAAGCTTCGGAACCTTTGATTGTCGATACTCCGTTTCAACCTATATTCCTTATTGACTATACAGAACATGTCCCCACATGTCTGCTGCCGGAATTCGATTCCGGTATAGGTCTGCGTGCACCTCCTTATTCTTCATTTCTATTTGTATAGTAAGGTGCCATGTATGGTGTCCTGTCTTTTCGTGCCTGTATTTCTGTATAGGCATGGGATCAATATGTCATAACATTTTATCAAACTTGAATAAACGAAGAAATGAAGAAATTATCAATATTCATTTCGGCTCTTTTGTGCGCTATAGTCAGTATGGCGACAGGAGTCGATAATAACCCTGCGAAAGAGGGTAACGTAATAACAGGTCATGTAATAGAAAAAGGTACAGAAAACAGTCTTCCGTACGCTACGGTCATTATAGTGGAAACAGGCGAGGGAACAGTGACTGATACAGACGGATATTTCAAGCTTAAAAAAGTTCCTGCAGGCAGATATACGTTGAAAGTGAATTCAGTAGGCTATGCACAGCAGACCAAGGAAGTGAATGTAAGCGATGAATATACTGTAGATGTGCATTTTGTCCTTTCGGAAGAAACTATCATGACAGACGAGGTGGTGGTTTCTGCCAACAGAAATGAGACTAGCAGAAAGCTTGCTCCTGTGGTGGTGAATGTGATGAACAACAAGCTGTTCGAAATGGTAAATTCTACTGATTTGGCAAAGTCATTGAGCTATCAGTCGGGATTGCGTGTTGAGAACAACTGTCAGAACTGCGGTTTCCCTCAGGTGCGTATAAATGGCCTTGAAGGTCCATACTCGCAGATTCTTATCAATAGCCGTCCGGTGATGAGTGCATTGTCGGGTGTATATGGTCTTGAGCAGATTCCTGTGAATATGATTGAGAGGGTAGAAGTTGTTCGTGGCGGCGGCTCGGCTCTTTTCGGCGCAAACGCTGTCGGTGGTACCATCAATATCATAACCAAAGATCCGATAAACAATTCATTCCAGGTTTCTACCAATATGTCCAACCTTGGAGGAAAATCTTGGGAACAGTATATGGGAGCGAATGCCTCGCTCGTATCTTCTGACAATACATACGGAATAGCATTGTATCAGTCGTATAGAAACAGAAATCCGTACGATGCTGACGGTGACGGTTTCTCGGAATTGGGTAAACTGAATATGAATACATTCGGACTTAGAGCTTATTACCGTCCTACTCATTTCAGCCGTATCAGCCTGGAATATCATACTACAAATGAATTCAGACGCGGAGGAAGCAATTTCAATCTGCAACCCCATGAAGCATATATCTGCGAACAGACAAAGCATATTATTAACAGCGGAGGTCTGACATACGATGTCTTCTTCAATGAATATCGTCATAAACTCTCAGTTTACGGTTCTGTTCAGCATACAGACCGCAACAGCTATTATGGTACGCAGGAACTTGATGATCCGGGAAAGGCATACGGAACTACTGATGACCTTACTGCCGTAGGTGGAGCTATGTATGTGGGCAATATGGATGAGTGTCTCTTCTCTCCGGCTACTTTTACCGGTGGTCTGGAATATCAGTATAACTCTTTGCATGACATCATGGCGGGATATAACCGCGATTTAAAGCAGGATGTGAAAGTAGCCAGCGCATACGCCCAGAACGAATGGAAAATGGACAAGTTCACTTTATTGGCCGGATTTCGTCTTGACAAGCATAACCTTGTGGATAATGTGATATTCAGTCCGCGCGTGAATGCTCTGTGGAAACCATCGGATAAGGTACAGGGACGTCTGACCTGGTCAACTGGTTTCCGTGCCCCACAGGCATACGATGAAGACCTTCATGTTGCAGCCGTAGGTGGTGAGGCTATGATTATCCGTCTGGCGGAAGGGCTGAAACCTGAACGCTCAAACAGCTTCAGCGGTTCTGTAGATTGGAGTGCTTCGTTCGGCCATTTCCAATCAAACCTTTTGATTGAAGGTTTCTACACAATGCTTAACGATGTATTCTATCTTAAAAATATAGGTGAGGGCGATCAGCAGGGAACTACCATACAGGAGCGCTGTAACGGACGTGGTGCCAGAGTGTATGGAGCAAATATCGACTATAAGATAGCTCATGGTAGGGATGCTCAGTTGCAGTTAGGTTTTACTGCACAGCAAAGCAGATATACAGAGGCTGTTTATTGGAGCGAGGATGCAGATGTGGCACCTACAAAGAAGATGACGCGTACTCCTGACCTGTACGGTTATTTTACGTTTACTTCTGCTCCATTCAAGAATAAGAATTTTGATTTCTCATTGTCTGGTGTATATACAGGACGTATGCTGGTACCTCACTTTGCCGGTTATATAGAGAAAGATGTTCTTGAAAAGACTCCGGATTTTATGGAACTTAACCTGAAACTTAACTACACTTTTGTATTGAACGATCATCTGAAACTTCAGTTGAACGGTGGTGTGAACAATATGTTTAATGCTTTCCAGAAAGATTTGGATAAAGGTATAGGACGCGATTCAAAATACTTTTACGGTCCTACACAGCCGAGAACTATATTTATAGGAATAAAATTCTTTAATTAAGCAACCTGTTTAAAGGCCATTTAGAAAACATTCAGGCGGTGTTCAATGAACGTTCACTAAACGTTCTCTGAACACCGCCTGAACAGTTTTTAAACGGGTTATAAATTTGTCTTTATTTTGTATCCTGTGCCCATCCACCGCCAAGAGCCTTGTATAGATTTACAAGAGTAATCTGTTTGTCGCGTATGGCATTGCTCAATCCAATCTGTGCATCAAGATAACCACGCTGCGCATCCAGCAAGTCTATATATCCGATAACACCGTTGATATATTGCAGTTCGGCAAGGTCAAGAGCGCTTTTCGAAGCCTGCTCCAGTCTCAATCTGGTTTCGTATATATCACGTGTCTTGTTGAATTCCACGATAGCGTTTCTTGCATCTTTGAAAGCGTTGAGTACAGCTTTTTCATAGGCGTATGTAGCCTGCTCATATGCGGCTTTCTTGGCTTTAAGTGCTGCGCGATTCTTACCGAAATTAAATATTGGGGTAATGAGCGAACCGGCAATAAGGTGATGCGGAGATTTGAAAATATCTTTAAGTTCTTCACTTTCAGCTCCGTATGATGCTGTCAAAGTCAGGCGTGGAAACATATTTGTGAATGCTATTCCAACTGCAGCATTAGCTGCTATGAGAGACTGTTCCGCCTGTCTTACATCAGGACGTCTCTCCAGAAGGCTTGACGGCAAACCAACAGGTAGGGTAGCCGGCAGTAACACATCTTCAGGCAGCACTGAACGGTTTATATGATGTGGATATTCACCTGTCAGGAAAGCTATCTCATTTTCTTTCAATGATATTTTCTTCTCAAGATCAGGGATGAGCGTTGCTGTTCTGGCTAATTCCACCTGAGCTTGTCTGAAGGCTGTTTCGTTTGTTAACCCACCCTCGTATCTGATTCTGGCAAGATACAGACTTTCACGTCTCGCATCAACTGTCTTACGAACTATGGCCAACTCATTGTCTAATGCTACCAACTCGAAATATGATTGTGCCATTTGTGCGATGAGACTCATTTTCAGAGCGCGCTGGTTCTCTATGGAACCCATAAAATCAGCCATACTCTTATCACGTGCCCAACGTAGGTTTCCCCATAAATCAAGCTCCCAGGATACTCCTAATTTTATATCAAATTCATTGTCAAGTGATGGCTTATTACCACCATAATTTTCTTTTTCGTTCTCTGCATATATTTTGTTGGTTATAGCCGGAAACATGTTGGCCCAGTCGATACGCTTCATTGCTGCCAGCTCTTTGATGCGTGCACCGGCTATAAGCATATCCTTATTGTATTCAAGTGTTTTTCTTATTAAAGCCTGCAGCGTAGTATCTGTGTAAAGTTCTTCCCAAGGGAAATCACCCATAGATGTACTGTCCATGCTCATACTGTCAAGCACTTCGGGCATCTCAATCTGAGGACGTGTATAGTGCTTTCCTAATTGGCAACCACCGATGGTGGAAGCCATTAGGAAGAAGATTGTCAGTCTTAATATAGATGCTATATGTTTCATATGTTATGCTTTCTTTATGTTGATACGTTTCTGTTTCATTTTGCCTGTAGCCTTGTATATCATTACGAAGAAGAAAGGTACAAGCACTATACCTACTGTAACGGCTATGATCATTCCGAAGAATACTCCGGTACCGATTGCCTGTCGGCTGGCTGATCCCGGGCCTGTAGCCAATACCATAGGAAGCATACCAAGGATGAATGCCAATGATGTCATAAGGATAGGGCGGAAACGTAATTGCGCCGCATGTATGGCTGATTCTACAACATCTCTGCCTTTATCTACCTCGTCTTTGGCAAATTCCACAATAAGGATGGCATTCTTTGCTGCAAGACCGATAAGCATTACAAGACCAATCTGGAAGTAGGTATCGTTTTCAAGTCCGCATAATGTTACTCCGGCGTATGCTCCGAGCACTGCAACAGGAAGTGAAATCAATACTGCGATAGGTACTGTCCAGCTTTCATATAGTGCTGCAAGGAAGAGGAATACGAACAGGAATACAAGGGACAATATAATACCAGTCTGTCCGCCTGCTTGTTTTTCCTGATATGACAGACCGCTCCATTCCACACCTATGTTGTCAGGAAGTTTCTCGCGTGCTATCTGTTCCAGTATCTCCATTACCTGACCTGAACTGGCACCGTTGGCGGTTGTACCACGTATGACAGCCGAATTAAACATGTTGAAACGTTTGATACTACCCGGTCCAGTGGTGTAGTCTGTTGTTCCAAGTGCTGTAAGCGGAATCATGTCGCCAGATGAACCTTTTACGAAGAACAGACCTATGTTCTCACGTTGCTGGCGATAAGGAGCTTCAGCCTGGATATATACACGGTAGATACGGTTGAACATATTGAAGTCGTTCACATAAACCGAACCTGTGTAAGTCTTCATCGTAGAGAATACGTCAGCCATTGGTACTCCTGAGAGTTTCACTTTGTCGCGGTCAACATCGAAATACAACTGAGGTATTTCAGCCTGCAGTGATGATGACAGGCCTGCTATTTCCTTACGCATTGAAGCGTAATGCATCAAAGTGTCTGTGGCACGTACCAGGTCATCGTATGTAGCCTCACCTCTGGCTTCAAGCTGCATTTCGAAACCTCCGGCAGTACCAAGTCCTGGGATTACCGGTGGAGTGGAAAGGAACACCTTGCTCTCAGGATATGTTTCCAGTTCTTTCCGAACTCTATTCATAACCTCGTCTATCGTTGTATTGTCCCGTTCTTTCCATTCTTTCAGGATGACTGTGAGCTGGCTTCTTGCCTGACTTGTTCCAACACGTGGACTACTACCCGTAACGTTCTGAACATATTCTACTGCTGGATCTTTCATTATGAAGTCAATAGCTCTGTCGGTAACCTTGCGTGTACGTTCAAGTGTTGCTGTTTCAGGTAATTCAAGCTCCACTGTGAAATATCCCTGATCCTCTACAGGAAGGAAGCTGGTTGGTACTAATTTATGGAATACATAAATGAATACCAGAACCATACCGAAACCTGCCATTACTCGGTGAGGATTCTTTATTACACCTTTTATGTATTTAACGTAGTGGTTGTTACCAATTCCTAACCACTTGTTTATCCAGTTGAACACCCTGTTCTTAGGTTTGTCAGGATCTGTAGGCTTCAATATCAAAGAACACATCACAGGGCTTAATGTCAAGGCTACTACTGTAGAAAGAAGTACTGACACCACGATTGTTACAGTAAACTGGCGGTACAGCTGACCAGTGATACCGGAAAGGAAACTTACAGGAACGAATACCGCTGCCAACACCAGTGATGTTGCGATTACGGCTCCAACAAGACCTTCCATAGCTTTCTTTGTGGCTTCGTATGGACTGAGTTTTTCTTCCTCCATTATTCGTTCCACATTTTCTACCACCACGATAGCATCGTCCACCACAATACCGATGGCAAGAACGAGTCCCAGCAGCGTAAGCATATTGAGCGAGAAGCCGAATATCAGCATAAATCCGAATGTACCGATGAGTGATATAGGTACTGCTACTACAGGGATAAGCGTCGCTCTCCAACTCTGTAGAGAAAGAAATACCACAACGATAACCAGGAACAATGCTTCGAATAAAGTCTTGTAAACCTCGTGGATAGATTCCGATATATATTCGGTCATATCAAAAGGAAAGTTATATTCAAGTCCCTCAGGGAAAGTCTTGCTTATATCCTTCATTGCCTCTTTTACATTGTTCGCCACTTCCATTGCATTTGCTCCCGGAAGCATATATATACCAAGAACTGCTGCATTACCGCCGTTGATACCACTTTCTGTACTGTATGATGATGCTTCAAGAGAAACTCTGGCCACATCCTTCATTCTGATGAGAGAACCGTCCGGATTAGCTCTAAGTACTATCTCTTCAAACTGTGATGCTGAAGAAAGACGTCCCTGTGCTGTGATTGGAACGGTTATATCTATTCCGCTTGACATAGGCTGCTGACCAAGTACTCCGGCTGCCGATTCGCGGTTCTGGTCTTTAAGTGCATTCTGTAGATCTTGTACTGTAAGTCCGAAGTTGGCAAGTTTTGCAGGATCAACCCAAATCTGCATAGCATAGTAACGGCTACCGATGTTTGAAACTCTACCCACACCTGGAATACGGCGAAGGAGGTCAAGTACATATAGAGTTGCAAAGTTACTAAGATAAATCTCATCGAATTTTGGGTCGTCAGACATCAGAGTCAGTGTCATAAGCTGGCTGGCCGCCTGCTTTTCCACAGTGATACCATTCTGTACGACTTCTGCCGGTAGTCTTGATTCAGCCAATTTCACACGGTTCTGGATTTCTACTGATGCCATGTCAGGGTCAGCGGAAATGTCGAAAGTGACAGTAGCCGAGAAACCTCCCGAGTTTGAACTGCTGGATTCCATATAAAGCATCCCTGGTGTACCGTTAAGTTCCTGCTCGATAGGAGTAGCAACAGCCTGTGAAACTGTTACTGCACTCGCACCCGGATATGAAGCGCTGATTTTAACCACAGGCGGAGTAATCTGTGGGTATTGGTCAATAGGAAGCATCATCAATCCTATGATACCTACTATGACAATAAGTATTGAGATGACAGCCGAGAAAACAGGTCTGTCTATAAAGAAACTTACTTTCATAAATGTGTAGCTTGGTTAGTTTACCTCTGTGTTAATTTCACTTGCTTGTAGTGCTGCTGTCATTGTCAGCCTTGTTTTCTTCCTGGTTTATAGCTTCAGGAGCAACCTGTACTTTCACTCCCGGTGTTAGCTTGTGATAACCTTCTGTCACAATCATTTCACCAGGTGCCAGACCTCTTTCCACTACAACATCGTTCTTGAATTCAGGACCTATCTCTATGAAACGTCTTTCTGCTACGGAGTCACGTCGCATAACGAATACGTATGATCCGCCTTTTTCGATGATAAGTGATTTCTTTGGAATTACTGTAGCATTCTCTCTTACATCGAGAAGAACTTTTACGCTAGTAAACTGTCCCGGAAGAAGAACATGTTCAGGATTTGGCAACTCGGCTCTTACCTGGAATGTACCGGTCTTAGGATTAACCTGTGGAGCTGCGAAGTCCACCAGACCTTTATGTTCATATACTGTATTGTCCGGCAGTGTAACTGTTACAGTCTGTTTCCATGTACGTGTGGTATCTTTCTGACCGAAAGTAACGTTTCTTTCCTTGCTTTTAAGATAGTCAAGTGCTGTCATGCTGAAGTCCACGTTAACAGTGTCACTCTTTACAATGGTAGCAAGCAATGATTTGCCTCCGGTACCAACCAGAGTTCCCGGGTCAACAAGTCTTTCACTGATATGTCCTGAAATAGGGGAGCGTACAATAGTATATCCCAATTCTTGTTCAGCCTGTTCAAGGTCAGCCTTGCTCATACCTACACTTGCTTCTGCTGTTTCGTATGCAGCTATGGCATTGTCCAAGTCCAGCTGGCTGGCTGCGTTCTGCTCATACAGTGGACGGATACGGTCTAAGTCACGTTTGGCTTTCAGTGCCGTAGCCTCGTCTTTTTTCAACTGAGCTCTAGCTTTATCGGCTTTTGCACGGTATTGGTCCTGATTGATGACAAAAAGTACCTGATCCTTTTTAACGTAACTACCTTCTTCGAAGTGCATTCTTTCCAGGAAGCCTTCCACTCTGGCTCTGACTTCAACGAAAAGTTGTGCTCTGATTCGTCCCACATAGTCGCCATAGATCTCAACATTCTCCTGTACAACAGGTTGCACACACACAATAGGTTTTTCTATAACAGGTTTATCTTTTCTGTTGAAAATAAAATAAAAACCTACTACTAAGATAATGCAGATGCTTGCGTAAATGGCTTGTTTTTTCTTGAACTTCAAGTCCTTTTTTGTCAAAATTCGTTTCATATACTTATCTGTTAATATTTTAGATGCCGTTAAATTTAGGGCAATCCATGTGCCATAATTACTATGGAAAACCTAATTTATTGAAAATAAACTGTTTAAGCTGTTTTGTTAAGTAGTTTCTGTTATTAAAAGGTGTGTAATTTTTCCACAAAACTGTGGAAACGATATGTGATTTTTCTGTTTCTTATCAAATCCGGGTATTTTTTATATAATATTGCTCTGCAAAGATACGTATAAAATAGGAATAATTAATACCTTTGCAGCCGAAAACAAAACTTGACTATATGGAACATCTTCAGACGACAGAAAAAGTACATGATGAACTGCTGCTTCATCGACGAGTAGATTTACTTCTACGCACTGGGAAACTTTTGGTTGAGAGCCTTGCCGATACTAACCGTGTGGTAAGGAACATGAAGCGTACTGCCGCTTTCCTAGGTATTCCAGAAGAAAAACTTCACATCAACGTCAGTTTTACCATGCTTATGGTAAATGTGAGTGATGGTGATTATTCATTTACAAAATTCCAAAGGATAGAAGGTCATGGAGTGAACATGACTGCTATATCTGCTGTGAGCAAATTGTCATGGCGTGCAATCGAAAACGATTACACCCTTGACCAGTATGAGGAGGAGCTGGAAGAAATTCGTAAGCGCAAACGTAATTATACTCCTTGGCAGGTTGCTATCGGTGCCGGTTTTGCCTGCGGTGGATTCTGTATTCAGTTCGGTTGCGACTGGGTTGCTTTCCTTTATGCTTCAATAGCCGCTATAATCGGTATGAGGGTACGTGCCAAATGTAATGAGTCAGGTTTAAATCATTACATGGGTATTGCTATCGCTGCCTTTATTTCTACAATGTTGGCATGGGCATCTACATTATTGCCTGCTTCGTGGACAACCACTCCATGGCATCCGCTTTTGGCATGTGCATTGTTCATTGTACCGGGAGTGCCGTTGATAAACTTTGTTGATGATATGCTGGACAATTATATTCAGGTCGGTATAGTACGTGCTGTCAATACGTTGCTTATGGTTTCTGCCATGGCTTTCGGTATTGCTTTTGCTGTAAAGATATGTCATATTGAAAATTTCTTCCCGACTATCAGTATGGTTCCGCATCATACATATATTGAATATGCCATAGCTGCTGCCATTTCTGCAATGGGATTTTCTATGATATTCAATATACCTCGCCGTCTGTTGTGGGTTGTTGCCATAGGAGGCATAATAGCAGTTTGTACACGTAACTTCGTAAATTTGGGTCCAAGTACAGACAATATAGGTCTTGATATGGGACTTGTAATAGGATCGTTTGCCGGTTCTGTATTGGTAAGCCTTATAGCTATTAAGGCTGTACATTGGTTCCACTGTCCAAACCACGTATTGACTATCCCTTCTGTCATTCCTATGATCCCTGGAGTGCTTATGTACCGTATGCTTTTCGGTATCATCAATATGAATGTGGAATCACCTGAACAGATATCAGTATTGATGAAAGCAATACAGAGCGGTATTACTTCCGGTATGGTGATATTGTGTATTTCACTTGGTGTTGCCATTCCTAATATCTTTGGACGTAAATACATAGCTAAAGAAAAGAACAAACGTCTGAAAGAAATTCTTGCTGAACGCAAAGCTCGTGGTAAATTCGTAGAATGGTAATCAATTAAGTTTGATATAATACGAAAATAAAACAGCTCCGGCATAAGGAAACTAATTCCAATATGCCGGAGCTGTTTTTTGTATTACAGATTTATTGGTCTGGATTATCAACTTTTCCTTTATATTCGTCTGGTAGCGCACTTTCTATTACCTTATACGATTCTTCCATAAGCTCCTTGATGTTTTCAGGACCTTTGCATTTCGGGAAAATAGGCTTGTGGATAGTAAGCTTCATAGGATGCCATGACAACAGCTTGCCGGTACGCGGAAGTATATTAAACGAACCGTCTATAGTAAGTGGAACTACAGGAAGCTGGAGTTCGTCTGCCAACTGAAAGGCACCTTTTTTGAAGATTCCCATATGTCCGGTGAATGTTCTTGCTCCTTCAGGGAAAACTACCAGTGAAGTTCCGTCTTTCAGCACATGGAATGCCTGTTCTATGGTTTCGTGTATCTTTCTTGGACCCGATTTGTCAACGAAGATAAATCCTGCCGATTCGCATGCCTTACCCACGAACGGTATTTTTCTCAGACTTTTCTTCATCATCCATTTGAAGTTTCTTCCCAGAAAACCGTAGATCAGGAAAATGTCGAACGAACCCTGATGGTTTGCTACAAACACGTATGATTGTTTCTGGTCTATATTCTCACGTCCTTTTACTTTTATAGGTAGAAGTAAAGTGTAACATGTTATTTGTGACCAGAGCTTTCCGGGATAATATCCCCAGAAGTGTCCGTTGCCAAGATGGCATCCAATCATTGTCGTCAGTGCCGTAAGAATGGTTGTTACTAGGAATATCGGCAATCCAATGCAAATCTGATAGATAATGTACAATAATTTCATATTTATGAGTTTTTGAATTTCTGTTATTTTTTCTTTAGTGTGATTACTGTTATTTCCGGCCATGCTCCAAGGCGCATCGGGAACAATACGTGTCCTAGTCCTATGTTTACGTAAAGCCCTCTTTCTCCTTCCATATACATGCCGTTGTGTTCAGGATAAATGAACGATGATACAGACAGTCCGAAGAATGTAATCTGCATATCGTGCGTATGCCCTGACAGTGTGAGTTCAATATCCGATTCGGGCAGAACCTCCCTGCGCCAGTGGGTGGGGTCGTGGCTCATCAGTATCTGGAACATGCCTTCTGTACTTGCTGAGGCATCCTTCAGACGTGCATAGTCAGGAAAAGGCGGACGTCCGCTGTTTTCTACTCCTATTACAGCTATAGAGTCATTGCCCCTTCTGACAATGGTATGACTATTGTTCAGCATTCTCCACCCCATACTGTTTTCACGGGAAATGAGAGAATCTATATTCGCAATCCTGTCGGCTTCTGAATCCCATTTTACGTATGTTCCATAGTCGTGGTTGCCCAATACGGAGTAAACACCGTCCTTCGCCTTTAGCCCGGAGAATATTTCTGAGAATTCCAGTAGTTCGTCGGCACGGCTGTTTACCAGATCGCCGGTGAACAATGCCAGATCCGCATTCTGATTGTTGCATATATCTATAGCTCTTTTCAAAGCTTCCGGATTTCCTTTCCAGCTTCCGGAATGTATGTCCGAGAGTTGCATAATCCTGTAACCGTCGAATTCTTCAGGCAGATTTGCCGATGTGAATGTCACTTCCCTTACCTTGAAAATCTCTTTTCCCTTTATTGCTCCGAAAAGAATATATCCCAGCATAGCCAGAGCTGGCAGTGTAGATATTGCCGCATGAGGTATTTTCAATCCAGAAACTTTATTTATCCCCCTTAGTATAAGGCTGAATAAGACAAAGGTCAGTTTAGGAATGCAGAAGCATAAGGTTACGATAAGATATATGCCGAAATAGTCGTGCAGACTGTCGTGTAAGGCTATGAAGATAGCCAGCATCACGAGCATAACAATAGTGGGCCACCAAAGAAGCCTACTGTAAAGCTCACTTTTCTTGCGCCTGATATATATACGGTGTATGTACCAGTCCGGCAGCAACAGCATCAGCAGAAAAAATATTGCAACTCTAAGTAAGATCATTAAGGATTAATAATTAAAAATTAATAATTAACAGCTAACAGCTAATAACTAACAACTGATTAGCCAACATTCGCTCTCAGATACTTTCTCATCTCATCGGCAGTCTTGCCACGTCTCTCAGCATAGTCGGCAAGCTGCGCTTCGTCTATTTTTCCGACACTGAAGTATCTTGATTGAGGATGCGCGAACATCAGTCCACTCACCGAAGCATGAGGATGCATCATTCCGTTTTCAGTCAGAGTTATTCCTATACGCTTCATATCCAACAAATCATCAAGCAGAAAGTTCACCGAGATGTCAGGAAGTGAGGGATAGCCTACGGCAGGACGTATTCCGCAATACTTTTCGTCCAACAGGTCTTTTATGCTCAGATTTTCGTCAGGAGCATATCCCCAGACAGATTTTCTGATTGTTTCATGAATCTTTTCTGCTGCCGCTTCTGCCAGTCTCTCAGCTAAAGTCTTGCATAACATCATCTTATAGTCGTCACCTTCAAACTCTTCTTCCATCTTTGGATCGATAGTAGTGGCAAAACATCCCACTGTATCTGTAATTCCGGATGAGGCAGGCCTGACGAAGTCGCTCAGACATAGAAAAGGATCAGAGTCCTTAACTCTAGATTGTTGCCTTAACAGTGGGAATCTTGTTTCTTCCATTATCAGATTGTCGCCGTCCGAATTTGCGTCCATCAGGCGATACATGGCATAAACCTTGAAGCGTCCGTCCAGGCTGTTGAGCATTCTCTGTGCCTCTTTGTGCAGTTGCATAGCCTCAGAAGCCTTTGGCCTTTCATCTTCCTTGAAAGATACAAGCCACATTGCACGGCAGCCGTCACAACCATGAATATCGGCTATCGACGAATATTTGGGTTGAAATCCCCATGCATGGAAAAAGTAAATCCAGTTTATGTAGTCAGCCAGTTCGTGTATGTCGTATTCTTTTACGGTGATGTCTGTACGCATTTGGGGAATTAATAATTAAAAATTAATAGTTAAAAACTAACAAATCATCTGTCGAATACCAGTGCCTGACCTCTGTGGGCAGTATTTACGGTATCATTTTCGTAAACCACAGTTCCGTTTACCAGAGTTTTCTCAACCTTGGCATGGAAGTTTCTTCCCTCCATTGGGCTCCATCCGCAGCGGCTCTTTATGCAGTCGGTAGTGACAGTCCATTCATGATTAGGATTCAGTATCACCAGGTCTGCTTTATATCCTTCGCGGATATATCCTCTGTCTTTAATCTGATACAGCTCGGCAGGAGCATGACACATTTTCTGTACAAGCTGTTCCACTGACAACACACCTTCCTTGACAAGCTCATATATACTTACCAATGAGAATTGCAGGCTAGGCATACCAGATACAGCCTTCAGTGCACCGCCCTGTTTTTCAGAGAGTAGGTGAGGGGCGTGGTCGGTGCCTATCACATCAATCAGATTACTGCTTAGTGCTTTTCTCAGAGCGTCACGGTCTGTACGTGTCTTGATGCTAGGATTACACTTTATGCGTCCGCCAAGAGTCTTGTAATCTTCATCGCAGAACATAAGATGCGAAACGCAAGCCTCGGAAGTGATTTTCTTTTCTGACAGGGGTTTATCTTCGAACAGTTCCAGCTCCTTGGCAGTACTTACATGAAGGATATGAAGACGCGCTCCTGTCTCCTTTGCCAGTTTAACGGCAAGAGATGATGAGTTATAGCAAGCCTCCTCGCTGCGGATTATCGGATGAAGAGAAATGTCTGCATCTTCGCCATACTTTTCTTTCACCTCGGCAGTGTTGCGGCTAATCACGGTCTGGTCCTCACAGTGAGTGGCAATCAGCATTCCCGCTTCGGAGAAAATTTTCTTCAAAGCTTCCATGCGGTCCACAAGCATGTTGCCTGTACTTGCACCCATGAACAACTTCACACCGCATACGTGAGTCTTGTCTAGATTTTTAAGCTGGTCGGCATTATTGTTCGTTGCCCCGAAATAGAAAGAATAGTTCACCACGCACTTTGTAGCAGCATCAGCAAACTTGTTTTCCAGAGCCTCTATGGTAGTGGTCTGCGGATTGCAGTTAGGCATATCCATGAACGAAGTCACACCTCCGGCAGCAGCTGCAGCGGTTTCTGTAGCCATATCAGCCTTGTGAGTAAGTCCAGGGTCGCGGAAATGCACGTGGTCGTCTATCACTCCAGGAAGCAGGAAGCAACCTTCTGCATCAATGGTCTCGTTTACATCACATTCAGGCGCAGCATCGCCTTCGATAATTCTGTATATTGTTTCATCCTCAGTAACAACCGAGCCTTTAAACTGTCTGCCTTCGTTCACGATGACAGCATTCTTTATCCAAATTCTTTTCATTTCCTAAAAACTAATAACTAAAAACTAACAACCTTTTCTCTTAGGATATTTCTTGAACCAACTGTCCAGTTTCAGTTTGATAACTCCGAATACAGCCTCGCCGAATATGCTGCTGTTCATCTTCGATGTTCCGAGCTCACGGTTGATGAATATCACTGGCACTTCTATAATTTTGAATCCGCATTTGTAGGCAGTGAACTTCATTTCAATCTGGAATGCATATCCCTTGAACCGGATTTTATCCAGATCTATGGTTTCAAGTACTTCACGTCTGTAGCACTTGAATCCGGCGGTAGTGTCATGAACAGGTATTCCGGTGATAAATCTTACATATTTGGATGCAAAGTAAGACATCAATACTCTGCCCATAGGCCAGTTCACCACGTTTACTCCGCTGATGTATCTTGAACCGATAGATACATCTCCGCCGTCCTCGTGACAAGCCTTATAGAGTCTTGGCAAATCATTTGGGTTATGGCTGAAGTCGGCATCCATTTCGAAAATATAGTCGTACTTCTTCTCTATAGCCCATTTGAATCCTGTGATGTATGCGGTTCCTAGTCCCAGTTTACCTTTTCTCTCAATCATGAAAAGCCTTTCCGGAAATTCTTTCTGCAGTCTTTTCACTATGTCTGCTGTTCCGTCCGGCGAGTTGTCTTCGATAATCAGAATATGGAAAAACTTTTCCAGTCCGAATACGGCACGGATTATATTCTCAATGTTTTCCTTCTCGTTGTAAGTAGGAATTATGATGATGCTGTCACTGTTTTGCATATAAATAATTATAAATTGTACTTAAAAACAAAGGTAATGAAAAAATCCTCTACCTCTTGTTATTAATTGTTAATTGTTATATGACAAAACATATTTCTTTTGCGAATACTTTTTTATATCGAAACTTCTTGCCACATTTACCGTGACACGGACGTGTTACACGCGTTGCACGTTCGTGTTACGATCGTTACACGCTCGTGTTACACGCGTCACACGTCCGTGTCACGCGATCTTTATCTAAGAGTTTTTAATTGGGAATCGATAAACATTAAAAATAATATAAGTATGCCTATAAAATTTGATTTGTATAATAATCCCGATAGTGAAGATGTTACATCTTCGGGTCTACATGCCAAAGTGATTACGCGGGGAGTAATAAATACAAGGAACATCAGCCAAAGCATAAACAAGAAATGTACTCTTACAGAATCGGACGTATGGGGTGTGCTGACAGCTTTAAGAAACGAATTGTATGATGCCTTTAAAGAGGGGTATTCCGTTCATTTGGAAGGTCTTGGTCATTTCAGTCTCAGTCTTAAATGCGAACCGGATGTAGACCCTAAATATGTATCTTCAAATGATATAAGAGTTAAAGGCATCAAGTTTGCTCCCGAGAAGGAATTGCTTGAAATGCTTAGGACAGTTCAGTTTGAACACGACACCGATGATTCGCGTCACTCCAGTAATATGGAACAATCGGAAATAATGGCAAAGATTGACAAATATTTTGCCGATAATCAGTTCATGCGTCGTGTTGATTTTGAAAAGCTGACAGGTTTCAACAAGTCTAAAGCGTTGCGAACTCTGAAGGAACTTGTGAAAGACGGAGTCCTGAAGAATGTAGGAACCGTGAATATGCCAATGTATATTAAGAACTAAATATAACGAAAACTATGAACAAATTTAATGTATTTCTTGCAGCAAGTGCTTTTTCGTTGTGTCTCTCTTCATGTGAGACCTCAAAGTCGCCGATTGAACATCTGTCTTCATTGGTAGAACAAGTGGAAGACAGGTATGATGAATTTACGGATGAAGATTGGGAAAAGATAGCAGCTGAGTATGAGAAGATTGAAGAGGAAATGTCGAAATATGAGTTTACCGATGACGAATTGAAGGAGATAGGAAAGCTGAAAGGCAGGATTTATGCAAAAATGACCAAGAACGCCTTGAAAGATTTTTCAAAACAGATTGAGGATTTGGGTAAGCAGATTGAAGGCGGTGTAGAAGGTTTCTTTGAGGAACTTAATGAAGATTAATATCGTCTGTCTGACATAAGTTCGGTCGTCGTTCAGTGAGTGTTCACTGGGAGGCAGCTGAGGGCTTGAACTTGATTTCGTAATATTGCATAATGCAAAATTATTGCCTGTTAAGGAACAGGGGCAACAGAAGTGTGTGCATTGTATGTAGTTTGATTTAAAGTGAAATTAATCTAAGATGAGAAGAATTTATCCTAAGGAATGGGTGTCTATGCATCCATATACTAAAACCGATGCGACAGACAATTATTACTGTAAATTGGTAAATAGAATAATTGAAGTGCTATATGATTATGACATAATGAAGGGGGAGATAGAGCCGGAAGACGAGCTTTACGAAGACACGGCGATATTTCTTGTCGGATGGTTTGAAGATATTATCTCTCAGACCGGTGTCTGGCAGGTGTTCACTTCGCAGTGCGAAAAACGGTATGGCAGCCGTTTGCCTTTTTATGAACCGGGCGAAGATTATTATCCCGACGAGATAAACGTGGAAGATGTACGCTTCATTCTGTGGCATTGCTTTCAGAGAGATAAAATTGGGGAGAAAATCTATAATCCGGAAAACACCGGTATTATGGTATTGGCAAATGTAATATACGATATCTTTGACGAGGAGTTTGAGACAGCTCCTGTAAATGAAAGACTTCAGGATTTCTTCGATTTCTCTTATTTGACAGAGGATGATTTTATGGAATACAGAAGTAAGGTAGAGTGGTTCTATTTCCATTCGTATATCAACATGGGATGTTATGAATGTTATTTGGAAACTCTGTCCGATCAGTTGGATGAATTTGAGAAGCGTAAGGAACTTGATGACCGTAAGATAGATTTGATGATATATTCCTTTAGGATAAACACCGTATTGTCGGGCAGAACACCTCTTCTTTTCATTACAGCTCCTGAATATCTGAAACTTCTTTTTGAGGAACAGGCTATGAATCCAGTTGATGCACCATATATGTACGTGGACAGCAGGATGGAAGCATTATATCTGGTGACGGACGATACTGATGATTATTATGTGTTAAAGGAAGTTTCAGACAAGGAGGATATTTATAAAGTAACAAAAGATTCTATTGAGCTTAATGCTCCAAAATTAATTCCAGGTGATACGGTAGTTACATCAACTCTGTTCAAGTTTGGAAAGTATTGGCAACACAATGGAGCTATGAATATCTATAGCATTAAAGATATTCCGGACCTTGATAACATTAAGAAGGAATTCTCGAATGTTAACAAAAAGGTGGCATACGATGACTTCATTGCGGCAACTAAAGGAAAACATTTTGTATTCATGAAAGGAAAAGAAGAGATGAACGATTTCATTTCCAATAGGATGAAATATAAAATAGCTCAAGGACTGAAAGTTCCTGATACTGGAAATGACGTATTGATGTTATGTGTTACACCTAAACAAGGACTATCTGTTGTGCGTAACTATTGTGAATGTATCGCTTCTCCTGATAATCCATATTACAATAAGGAAAAGGCTCAAAAGAATGCATTCAATTTCTTGACAAACAGACAATTGATACCGTATGAACTGGCTTGCAAACTTCTTGATAGAGGATATCTAAAGGATGCAGCCTTGAATAGCACTAAAGGGCCGGAACATGGTAAAGAGTTGGTAAGGAAGAATGCCCGATTTATGTTGGATTATTTCTTCAACAGGTGCAGGGAGAAAGATTTATAATAAAATATGTATTCAGTTCAGTGACCATTTGGCACTATAAAATAAACAGAGAAGTAATTCATTATCCTCATCCGTTCATATGCGTTATAAACAAAAAAAACTCCTGCAATCATTTAGACTACAGGAGTTTATATATTTGATTAAGTATAGAATACTTATTCAAAGCAGTAGCAACGTCAACTGCACATGCAACTGTACATCCTACCATAGGGTTGTTACCGATACCCAAGAATCCCATCATTTCTACGTGAGCAGGAACTGATGAAGAACCAGCGAAATGAGCATCTGAGTGCATACGACCCATAATATCTGTCATACCGTAAGAAGCAGCGACCTTGCATCCATGCAACCTTTTTAATTGTCTATAAATCAGATTTATAGTGACAATAGATAAACTCCGAGTTAATAAATAAAAGAACTAATTATAAAAATGGGCTGCATTATGGTCAAATTCCATATGCAATCCAGCTTTAAGAGAAATCCATATTTGAATTAAGACCGTATTCTGATTTGAGTGTCGATAAAGTATAAATCACCGTCAATGCCATAAAGTACATTGTTGGGGACTACATCAAACACTTCATATTCTGAATTATGATATTCGCAGTAATTAATGTTTAAAAATATTAAATTAATTATCTGTATAATTGTTTTATGCAAGGTCGATAAAATCAGCGTCAGTAGCTTCATCGTTATTGATTTCTTGTTTTAATCGATATAAAGTATCTTGAATATTGTTGATATATTGATTTAGAAAAGGAATTATGTATTTTGTGGCTAATTCTTTTCTAACAAGTTCTCTTGTTTTATCAATCTCACCTTCAGTTTTTTGGAGTGGCTCTTGAATCTGTTTACGTTCTTCTTCAAATCTTTTTCTAAAGTATTTATTGTATTTAATATCTTCATGTATAAAAATCATTTTATCTAATAAGATGTTATTAATAGATGTGTATGTATTTCGTAAGATAGTGAATAAATCTATAACCTCTTTATAATTCATGCTATCTATTTTTTTTATATTATCAATAGCATCAGAAAGAAATGGTATGATAGTATAATTTATTATGGATCTTTTATCTAATTCAGATAATAATAAATAGAAATTATCATATTCTCTGTTTTTCCATTTTGTTTCTTTTATAAATGTCTTATAAATTTTTTTGTAGATTTTTTCTTTATTATATTCTGATAATGATGCTATATAACTAGCTGCAAAATATTCTTGTAAAGAACGATGCGGGTAAGTATATTCTGTTCCTTCTTGTGTTATAATTCCAATAGCAACTTGAAAATCCTGCATCAATTTTTGATTCTCAAAAGAAATTTTTTTCTTGCTCTTTATTAGTTGTAACTTATCTTCAATATATTGTAAGGAAAAAGTAAATTTTTCATCAAAATATGATAAAAATGAAAATAATCTTAATATTTCGATGATATTTTCTTTTGATAAACCACTTTGTTTTTCTCTAACAAAAGCCATTTTAGAGATGCTATCATGCAAAGAAAATAATGTTTCAAAGACTTGGTTATAAAAGTCACTTCTTTTTTGTGGTATATTTGAGTATGATTGAAATGTTAATATAAACATAGAAAGCAGCAAAGGATTACTGAGAAAAGTTTTATAATCTTTGTTTTCTTGATTATGGACAGCTTCAATTATTTTCTTACATAATTCCTCATCTCGTTTTGGAATTTGTTTAATAATAAATTCATCTATATCATCATCTGATAGGTCGCAAACATCATAATTGTAGAAAAGTGGTAACATTTCAATATCAGTAAAAGGTCTAGATGTTAGCATATAGTTATTCCTGTTGTACCGTTTGACAAGATCATCTATATCCTTGGTTATTTGTTGCTTTTTAGTAGAAATTATTTCGTCATATCCATCTAAAAAGAAAATGAAATCTCCAGATTGCATTAACTTTTCTGTGATATTATCACTATTGGTTAATCCTTGAAATTTGAAAATTTTATCTTGAATAAAACTGATAATATTTCCTTTATAGTCGTTTAAATACCTTAACTCTATTTTTATTGGTATTTTAAATTTTGTTTGTATTGCGTTTACAAATAAATATTTTACTATTGTACTTTTTCCACTTCCAGCCGTACCTTTTAAGGTTATATATTGATGCTCTTTGAAAAGCTCTTGAATAGAAGCAGTTGATATTTTACTTTTAGATGTATTTCTTCTCCAATATTGGCTTGGCACAATAAAAAGGGGTTGGTATATATCGAAAAGATTTACAGGGTAAGCTCTGTGTAATAAAGTTTTTATTTGAATGTTACGGTTGTATTCTTCAGATAAATATTCAAGAATATTATTGTTCATTACAAATTCTATATTTTCAATAGCTCTATCTATGTTTTTCCCTATAATTGAAGATAATTTTTCACCTAACAATTTACTTATTAATTCTTTCATATCTAATAAGATTAATTTATTTGTTATCAAATCTTTTATCCACAAAAATAAGATTTTTTTTACTATAAGCTTTTATATTTATTATGAAAATATTGTAAAATAGTTATCTAATTTTATTTTGTTTCTTGTAGATATAAAATTGATTTGTTTGTAGTTACTTATATTTGTATTGGCGTATATGCAGATAAACAAATTTTCCATCATGATATTCTTTACATTCTACCCAATTATTTAGATTGTCATATTGGTATTCAAACTCTTTTTTTATTCTCTTACCATTCCACCAAGCATCGCATAAGACTATATGTTCTAAATGATTATATTTGATAATAGTTTGTTTCTTTATGCCCTTATCATCCTCCCAATTTGAAATTATAGTTTTTTCAGCTAATTGTCCTTTACTTCCTTCTGGTTCTATATAAGGAGAAACATCTTCCGTTGTGGAACCCCTAAACTCTACTTGTTGTCTGTATTCTTTAATGTGCACATGATTAGAGTCAAATTCTCTAACTAATAATGTAGATAAATTATTCCCATAATAAGATATAGTGTCACATTGCGTTATTCTTCCATTAGAAAGAATCATTTTATGCTCATGTTGTATTGTTCTTGTTTCCTCTATTGCTTTATTTGAAAAATACCATTTACTAATTTCTTTTCTACTTATAGAGAAATTCTGTTCAATTACCCCTTGAATGAGTTCTATATTGTGCAGACTATTGAATAATCTACTAATATGTATTGAGTAAATATCTATAACTTCACACATCATAAATTATTCTAATGAGAAATCACCTAATTGTGTGTAGCTTTTTAGACAGTATTGAATCTCTTTTTTTGAGTGTTTACCTCCTACTAAAAGAGTATCAAATCCTAAAGTCATTAACTGTCTAATAAAAGGTTTGTTTGATAGTATATATTGAGAAATTTCTCTAATTTCAGAATCTTTCAAATTGCTATCGTTCTCTATGGATATTCTAAATCCACTTCTTAAAAAGAATGCACTCATTTCATGTGCATAATTTACATCTCCAATAGTTACAGATACTTTGCAGAATCTATCTAATTCACCGCAACAGTAACTATCTTTAAAATTCTGATTCATGGTATTTATCAACTTCATTCGTTCTAATGAAGTACCTACTAAAGAATTTAGTAAGTTTTTAAAGAAATCGATAATATTCATATTATGTTAATTTATCATTTACCACATCCTTAATCTTTAATAATTCTCTATAATTGAACCTGTTGTCATTAATCATTGCAGTTAGTTCCTCTGCTACATCTTTATTGTTGGGATGCTTGTCTGGATGAGTTTGCTTTATAAGCTCTTTATATAGCTGCTTAGCTTTAGCCATGCTTTTAACAACATTATATGCCTCATCATTACTTGAATGAATTTTGAAACTGAATAGTCTGGCAAATATATTCATAGTATTTTTTGTTAAGAGAATAGCCATGCAACTATTCCAATTATTACTATAACTATAAAGAAAATAAAAAACTCAGATAATTGAGGACCTTTTCCATCATAGTACATTTTTGTCATAATCATAATATTTATGCTTACCAGTCCCCATAGATAAGCTGTTAAAATAAAAAGGTGCGGGGACACTATATTGCTTTATTCTACATTCTGGTCTTCGCATTACCTCTAGCATGAATAAAACAATAGCCCCACACCAAACGGTATATATAAACCTTACAAACATAAGGTAGGTATATATCAAATGTGGGTGCTATTGCTACCATCTTCATGCTAGTTTTCAAAGTTGCGAAGTTTGAATGTAGAAGATAATTTCAATAACACCTTGTCGTTAATTATGTCCTTTCAGCTTGTTAACACTATAACTCACTGAAATTGTTGCAAATTTAGCGAAAGGTTTTGATATTTTGAAAGGAAAGTAAATTATAATATATGCTTTTTCTTATTAATAATGGTATTCAGTCTGCATATGTTACTAATAAAAAACAGCATAAGAGTTTTTAGACTCAAATGCTGTTCCTTTGTTTTAAATATTTTATGATTAGATGCAGGAAAGAATAGTTTTAACATCTGTATCTTTTATAAAATCAGCTTTACATAGAATAACATTTTTATCAGAACTTCCCCATGTAGATTTATATCTTTCTTCATAGTTACTGTAATAACGGACTCTATCGTAAATTTGTGCTATTAGATGTTCTTCTGAAATATAGATTTCTTTGTTGTCAATTAATTCTATAAGAAAATCTATAATTTCTTTTTGGGTAGGATTAATTTTTCTTCTTATAAATTCATTTAAAGCTCTGTTTATAATTCCACTTGCAGTTTTGAAATAATATCCTTCTCGTTGTTCAATAGAAACTCTACGTTTTTGGGTTAAAATTGCAGGTAATAAATACCATTCATGACCTGTAATTGAATTTATTAATGATATAACCATTAGAGTTTTTTTAGCATATTTTCCACCGCTACAGAATGTGTCAGATAATATATCATATCCTTTTGAAAGAAGTAGTTTTTCAGTCTTCTCAAAAGTTAAATTGAATTCTGGTTCGTTATTTGTGATATATCTGCGATTAATAAAAAAGCTCTTTTGATTATAGCTAAAAAAGACATCTGTATATCTAATTGGATTTAAAGGATTTAGTTTATATCTTGAATTACTTCCAGTAAACAAACTTTCATTTAATTTACTTGGAAAATAAGGGTAACCAAGTAAATTGGTATTGCGTCCCCACCTTGTAATCCTGTTAAAGACAAAATTTAATTCTGCATAAAATATGTCACTATCAAAAGGGGTTGCCCAGACTTGTTCTTTATTTTTTATATTTTCTAGGACTGGGCAAGTAAAAAACTGAGCCATATTATTCTTAAAGTTTTTTGTTATGTATTATTTCAAAAACAAATATAATATATTTTTATCAGATAGACATTTAGAGATGTATTTAGACTCTGATAAAAAGAAATAGTTTGACTATCTTAAGAAGATATAATTACCTTGTTCTGATTAAGAGTTTTTTACTTAAAATATGAGATTAACCTGTTAGTATAAGATTGAAATGCCATACATAAATAATCAGACTTTAGGTATATCTGGAGTTTAAAATTTAGGTAGGACAAACTTTGATTGGGGGTTATAAAGCAAACCTTATTCCTGATTTGTCCTACCTGTAGTTTAGAGTTTATATGTTACAGCATTCCTTCATCTGCAAAACTGTAGTATTCTGCATCAGTAAGGATGATATGGTCTAAGACTTTTATTCTCATAAGCTGGGCTGCATCCCTTACTTGTTTAGTAAGTCTTATATCCTCTGGTCTTGGCTTTAAGTTTCCACTTGGATGATTATGTGCCAGAATTAAAGCTACGGAATTAGTAAGTAATGCAGCTTGAAAAATCAGTCTTACATCTGCTGTAGTTTCTGTTATTCCTCCTCCAGATATAAGATTATATCCTAAAACTTGGTTGGCTTGATTAAGAAACAAGACTTTGAAATATTCCTTGTAGCATATAGTTCCTTTCTTATATGTAGAAAGTAGATATTTATATGCATCCTCTGAACAGGTTACTTTATATTTACTGATATTTTTAGGCTTATATGATAATTTCACTTCTCCTACTTTATAATCTATGTTCATAATTGTAATGTTTAATTGGGTTAGTAGAAATAAAAAAGGACAACTAACTTAATAGCTGTCCTTTCTTCAATATTAATAATATGTTACTTATTTCTTGGTGTAATGGTATCTCATAGAGAATATATAAACCTCTATTGTATCATCATGTACAGAGTAAACGATTCTATGCTCTGCATTGATTCTTCTTGACCATTTTCCAGCAAGTTCATATTTAAGCGGTTCTGGCTTTCCTATTCCTGTGTAGGGATGTGCGGCAATATCTTCCAATAAGTTTTTGATTTTATTCAATATTGCTTTGTTTCCGCTTTGGGTAAAGTATAGATATTCTTTCCTCGCCTGTTCTGATAATGTTACTCTGTACATGCTACACGTTTTAAGAAATCCTCTATGCTTTCACCTTCATTCTGGGATATGGAATTTCCGTTCTTAATATCCTCTTCGCCTTTATGTATTGCTTCCATTGTATCTGGTGACGACATGATGTATTCTGTTTCTTTTAGAGAATTGTATTCATCCAAAGAAATCATTACTACTCCTTTGCCATTACCACGATTGACAACTACAGTGTCATAATCATCAATTACTGCATCAATGTAGCTTTTCAAGTTGGCTCTTAAATCTGTGTAATTAGCTGTTCTCATAAATCCTCCTTTGTTATAATGCAAAGATATGTACTTATTTGCGTACTTACAAATATAAATAGTTAATTATTTGATATTTAAGAAAAGGACACTCATTAAGAATGCCCTTTTCTCTCAATCAATAAAGCTCATTTAATCAATGAACCATTTATATTTCTCATCACCATGTAAAGCTGAATTTATTCCTAAAGCCATTTCTGTAGCATTAAGAGAACGGTCTAAGAATGAATCAATATAGCTTGACTTATTAGCTCCAGTTAATAAATTATAGAATTTCCACATATTAAGCTCATTCCCAAAGCTGCCAAAGTTTTCATCATTAATGTATGCTTTAGCTACACTGTTTATCTGTGTATCAGTAAGCAACATTCTTGGTAGTGCTTTCTGGTAGCCTGTTGGTAAGCATTGATAAAGCCTTGCCTTACCCAATATTGTTGCAAACTGGTGTTCACTCATAGAAGTGTTACCTAATTGCTGCATAAGATAAATATGCTTGGCTGGATTGTAGTTACTGAAAAGTTCCAGTGCTGCACGATATAGCTCTGTAGTGTCATTTACTCTCAAATCATCCTTGTAACCGTCTGTAAATATGCACATGTTACAGCAGACTTGGTTTTTGAATCCAATTGCAAGACGGAACAACTCTGGAACTTTCTTTGAATATAGATTCATCTGGTTGTAAGCTCTCACACCTACGATAGAAAGATTTAATTTATTTTCTCCTACTGTTTCATAAATGGTTGGAACATCAATACTGAAAGCACATCTTTCATAGTAGATAGTCTTGTCAGATTCCAAAAGCTGATTGGCAGGTTTATGGATAGCTTCTGGGATTCTTCCCTTAATAATGTGGCTTGTTCTGATTGTGGCTTGTTCAACCTTTTCACCACAAAAGAAAGATTGTGCTGCATCCTGTATTGTTTCAATAAACTGAGCATGATTGATTGTAAGCTCATTGTCTTTAGAGAACACTGGAGTAATGCAATCATTCTTTAAATGATTCAATGTTACTTCCTGTGTGTTGGCTTCGATAAAATGATTTGTTGGCTTTATTGGCTCATCCATGATAATGGTAGCTTCTTCTGCATATTCACCCAAATTCATTCTCTCACGGTTCTGTGCCATAGCTGGCATAATAACTAAATTTCTCATAATGTAATTGAATTAAATGATTATTGATTGAATTGATTAAATAAGAACGAGCCTAAAACACAAATGAATTTCTTCGTTTGCATCTTAGGCTATTCTTGTGCTTTTCCCTAAAAAGACTTTATATGAAGTGAGGAGTTTAGTAAATTATTCCATTAACTATGGTAATAGTGCATCGTGCCAGTTCTCTTATTAATAAGCATTCTTTTTCAGTCAGTTATCAGAGAAAGTTTTTAAAGCATTCTTTTTTCCTTAATTGCCCATGAGGGGGATAAAATAGTGGTATGGTATCTCGTATATAACTCTTTAGATATAGAAACAGGATTTGAGTTTGATTTATAAAATAATATCTTGAAGTTCTTCATCGTCTTTTATATCCAGCTTCGTGCCAACTAATCCACTTTCTAATGATTTCATAAAAGCGTGCATGTTTTGGATTCCTTCAAATTGTTTTTCTTTACACTTCTTATAAATCATGCACTCCTTTGAAATTGGATTTCCTCTGCTTTCATTATAAGCTATCATGTGCTCAAAACGGGCTTTAACATCTTCCACATATTTATCTTTTGGCTGGTCTATAATCAGACCTTTGGCTTTTAATATGGTTGAATCACCAACTTTATCTAATAAGTCCAGTTCTATTAGCTGGTCTATATATTTATTAATAGTATCATGCCCCATGTGAATTAGTTTTTCCAGTTTTCTCATGGGTAAAGTAATGGTATAACTGTGTGGTTCTGCTGCACTGAACAGTTTAAGAATGAATCCTCTATGTTTCAAATCTAATGTATCATTATATGAATCGTAAAACTCCCTGCTGATTCTTCTGTAATTTCCATAAGTAACTGGAAAAAAGATATAATCAGTCCAAGTTCTGTCCTTTCTGCCACTGTTCTTTTCTTGTATGGTAACTTCTCCTGTATCTCTTAACTTGTCATTGAATGATTTGGTTTTCCTGTTACCTTTGTAGTTGGATTTTGATTCCCCAACAAATGATGCAAGCTGGTCTATTGTAGTATCAGTTGTCAGTGTACTTTTATCTGCTATTAATAGTAACACATAGGTTCTGTAAACATCTGCACAACCAAGTTTCTGAATAAGTGTATTATTCATTACGGTATATTCTTTGAATGGTAGTTTCGTCATAAGGCAATCGCTCAATATGGTTAATAAGAATGATTTGGTTGGTCTTTAATAGAAATCTCATTTTAGAAGAACTTAATCTGTTGATTTTCCTTAGTTCGCTTAGCTTGCCATATATATGCTTGTTGTAAATCCACATATCATCGTTTTTTTTAATTCCAAATATCCAGATTACCTTTGCAATGCTCGTGAGAGGATTGCATGGTCTAATAGGAGTGTAGTAGTAGGAATGTAGAGAGGGGGTGATTAAGCACACGGTAAAAAGGGAATAAGCACACCCAATAAATTAGACAAAATCAATCTCTGTACTTTAAATCTTATCTTTTCAGTAAGCCAGTTTCTACAATGAGATATAATAAGTAGTAACTTTTCCATTTTTCTTTCTCCTTGTCTTTAGATAGTTATTAATATTAGCCCATAATCCTATATGAACTCTGTTATCTTTTACTCCTTGTCTTAATGCTTTTTCTCTGATTTGTTCATAAGTAAATTCCTGCATTTTAGAAATATTGAATGACTTGTAAATGGGTAATCTTGTTAGTGGGATTATCTGTTTGAGGTTGTATAAAGATAGTTACTTTATATGTGGGGAACTAATCTTGGGTTCACTACTTATAAAAGATAGGTTTAACGGTGTTGCAGATGATTCTGTAATGGTAGGACAAAAGTGTAATGGGGTATAAAAAGAAGAACTTTATTTGTTTTTGTCCTACCTGTAATTATAATAGCTCTGTTCTAAGGTAATATCCTCGTTCCCGTTTTTTCCCGATTCTGCATGGGACTGTATCGAAGTAATGATTAATAGTTTCCCCACGAATGCTTTTATGAGGATGAATATTCAACATTTCAAAGATTCTAGTCAGTTCAGAAACTATCTGTGAGCATTTGTATTTGTAATCAGTCTTGAAACTGTTCTTTATCAGTTTGACAGTTGTATTGCCCTGTATCCGTTTTAGAATAATAGCTTCGTTCATGCTTTTTTGTGAATAATTCATTTCTATGATTGAATCCAAACCTAAAAGTTCGTATGCTTCTATTAATAAGAAATCAACTTTTCTCATTTCATTGATAAAGTCCAAATCAAATTCAGATAGCGGTTCTTTCAGTTCGGAAAGTATAGCTACCATTTTCTTGCGCTTTTCTTTGACTGTCATTTTAGAGCCTTGAAGTAATAGTTGATTAAAGTCTTTAAATTGATAGATATATCCTGTACAGGAGGGGCGGAACATGTAACAGTCATAGTAAAGGGATATGATTCTGTCGCTGTCATGATAACTGCTTGTTACCAACTTGTCATTGGTATCATTATCAATAGCAAAATAGTTTTTCTTTCCATTTGGGTATAGCATTCTGTTGAATGGAAGTGAACGCATGGCTTCTCCAAAAGCATTCCTTTCTGTTTCGGATGCTGCACTGTTATATAATGTTCTGATTGTATTGTATGCATGTTCCTGTGCTAACTGGTGTATTCTGATTTCTTCTGTAGTCATTATTGGTAGATTATTGTCTGTTGTGTAGATATGTGTAAGTGTTGACAAACCGTTACGGAAACGACCTGCAATCTGTACACAATCCGTATTAATATCAAGTATGGTATATGGTGATGCCTTTATATCAGTAAGCATTACAACATGTGGGGTATAATCAACTTCCAAGTCAAAGGCATTATAAAACCTGCTTGTGAAGAAATTGAACTTTCTCATTCTGTCCGTTTCCCATTCATCATAAGCATTATTGAATCCAAGTTCGTTCTTTAGCTTCTGTACACTTTTAGGCGCACAGAATATGGATGATTCGTTCTGGATTCCCAACTTTTTTATTAATGAATGGCTGTAGTCAACAAGATTAATAAAGAAACATATTGGAGAATCATTATGTTGTTCCAGATAATCTCGAATGCTTTGCAGTGTATTATTGGTATGAATTATTGTAATATCCTGTTTGTAGTCATAGTCAGCATCAATTGTGACAGTTCTGAAACCTTGTGCATTGAAACGAGGGTCTGAGAATGCAATTGGTGTTGCCGAAACCAGAGCTTTCTGTTTGAAAAGGAAAAAATCATTCATAGGTAGAACTATGTTATCTCTATAATCTACGTCTTTTACCAACAGGTGAGATTCATCCATTAAGCAAAAGAAATGCGAATAGAGGTCTATTCCTGCATTGTTGGCAGCCTGTTTGATTTTAGGAAAACTTTCTGGTGTAGTCATCAGTTTGTGGTATTTGTTTGGCTCTTGTAAGTAGTTGGTTATTTTTTCTACTGAAACACCCTCGTAAACTCCGAACACTTTAAAGTCCTTGTCTGAATTTGCACATTTGCCTTGAATGACAGGAACATTAGGCTCTATCAGTATAGAAGGTCTGGGAGAATGGATTTCCAGATAGGTAGCTCCAATGCCAGGAAATTTCTTGGCAAGATTAATGTTTGATTCTATTTGTGGCATTATATCGGATAGCTTCTGTCCTTTACTGATAATGTAGTGGTTCATATATTGTTAGAGTTTAGATATTCTACAATAGGGTCTGTCAATTTGATTCTAAAATAGATTTTCCCGAATTTGAAAACTGCTATAAGGTTTATATATGGTTGGGTTTCTCTTAGAAAAGGAATTCTGTAGATTTTATGTCTCTTGTCAACCAATTCTTTAAGGACTGTAGTCTGGAAATCGGGTAATGATTCCTTTTGTAATGGAAAAACTCTGAAATCATCGGAACTTCCAGTTTCCAGATAATTTATAACCCAGTTCCAAGATGCTGTATTTAGCATGTATTTTAACCTTGTCATGCCTGAGTTGCTTATCCAAGCACAAGGAGTATCATCAACTCGGATTGACAGATTTTTCTTTTGTTTCATCAGTTGTTTTACTTGATGATGTGCTGATTCATTATTGTATGCTGGTGGGAGTATAATGTTCATGTTATTATGGTTTATAATAGGAGAGAGGTTTTACCCTCCCTCCAAAATTGGATTCGATTATGCAGTAAGAGCTTTGTTCAATAGTTCTTCAATGTGTTTATCCCTTTTAAGGTAGAAATGTATATCATAATGGAATCCGATAGAGAAAACAGCATGGAGAAATCTGTCACCGTTTGAACTAATGAAATCATCTTCAATCTTTAAGTGATATGAAGATTCCATGAATTTTTCAAACATTTCCAGTTCAAAATTTGTCGTGGTATCCTCTACTGTATTGTTACCTTCAGTTTGGAATGCTTGGATTGGTTTCAAGTTACTGCCCATTGCTGAAATGACTGCATTGATAAGTTCACCGTTTGCAATGGTTGTAAGTTCTTCTTTTATCAATCTACCTTTTTTATCTCTGTAAGTTAATGTAACTGTAATGGCAGGTATATTGTTGAGTGTCTTGAATCGTAAACGGATTTCTGTTGGGATTCTTAGCATACCGTTTATGAATCTGGTTACAAATACTGTATCAATAGTATTATTAACTAAAATCTGGTTTTCAGCAACTGTTTGTTTTAAAATTTTTATTTCCATAATCTAATTATTTAAAATGTTATTAATTCATGTAATCTGTAACTTGGCGCCTTATCGTTACTGATTACTTTGCAAAGATATGATGTTCTAATATGGTCGGTTGGTAAAGAATATCTGTGTGTTTTAGTGAGTTTTTTACCAACCTTTTACTTTTAGAATTATCATCACTTCTTTTTTAAAGCGATGCAAAAGTAGAAAATTAGAATATGGGAAATTGGTAAAAAAGATAGCAAAGAAAAAGGCAATTCTTTACCGTTGTAAGAACTGCCTTTAAATATGGAGAATATTAATTACCAGAGTTTTGTTCCACCTATATTATAAGGTGATGATTTGAATGTTTTGTAATCTAACAGGGCTTCTACCGTATCATATTTTTTAAGGAATGAATTTAATCTACTTCTTATATTGTTGGCATCTGTTGTAACATCATCGGCATCTATCAATTCAATAGCTCTCAGATATGATTCAATTAAATTGGCTTGTGGTCTTGTTGGAACTCTTTCTTTGGTGGATTTTAAATGGGTGTTTTGCAGTAACTGATATGTTCCCCATATATAGAGTGATTGATTGGGGTCAATCATTTTATTGCCTACTTTCTTATTTCCGTAGATAATATCCAATTCCTTATGAGCTTCCTCCAAATTGCTTACCCCTAAGTATTGGTGTAAGTATTCATTCAGATGATTTTCAAACCAGCAATCTTTGTTATTGATAAGTATTGGGGAATTACCCCCTACTGCAATTTTTATATCGGTAATAAGGTTTTTCCCGTTTTTTTGCTTGGGCTGATTGAGTGCAATATAAAGCTTTAACATATCTGGTCTGACTTCATGTATATATTGTTGGTATTGCATAACCTCATATTCTCCTTCTGATATTGGAATTTCCGTTATTATATTCCTGTATAAAAGTGCTGCCATGAATATTAATGCACATGAAACCAAATTTTCATTATGAAGTTCCGTAACATACGATTCCATGATTGCTGCAGGATTAAATTTTTTTTGAACTGTTAGTACTATATTCTCATTGGTAGCCAATGCAAACTTTATTGCATCTACTCCCAAACCATTTTCTGATTTACATTGGTTGGCAAGTTCTTTTTCTTCTGGTGTCAGATTAAAGACTTTTTTGGTATAGACTTTAGTCAGCTCTTTGGATATATCATCGTAAGTAAAACCAAAACATCTATTTAGCTCTGGATATAACTTTTTTATCGTTGGAATGTCAAATGTAACTTCAAGCATGATTTCATAAATTATATTTGGAGCAAAAATAAAAAGAAAATCCCACTCACAAATACAGCAAGTGGGATAATCTTAGTTTGTAAGGTTTAGTAGTTGGAATCTTCTGTAAATGTGTCCATGAGCTTATCCATTTGTTCACCTATGCACTTATCTATCAGTTTGGCATAATGATTGGTCATTCTGGTATTGGTGTGACCAAGCATCTTAGAAACGACTTCCAGTGAAATATTATTAGCTAAAGTAACAGTACTAGCGAATGTGTGGCGGCTTGTATGAAATGTGATTCGTTTCTTGATGTCACACAAAATGGCTATATCCTTTAGGTATTTGTTTATATCTGCTGGGTCTTGGATAGGAAGTAATTTCTCTCCACCTTTGTACTTATCCAATATCAGTTTGGCGATAGGAAGTAGTGGAATGCGTGAAAGAACTCCAGTTTTTACTCTGCGTTTCTTAATCCAAATTCTACCAGCATTATCCTTTTCAAAATGTTCTGGTGCTAAGGTTTTGATGTCAATGTAACTCAATCCAGTGAAGCACCCAAAGAGAAACATATCTTTTGCTCTCTCCAGTCTGGGTAGGGGAGTGTCAAAGTTGATAATCTTTCTTAGTTCTTCTTCATCCAAGAAATCTATTTCTACAGGCTCACGTTCTACCTTATAAGTAATGAACGGATTGGTAGTCATATAGGAATTAGCTACTGCAAGGTTAATTATCTTTTTGAGTAACTTTATGTGTTTGGTAGATGAATTTTGTGCCATTCCTTTGTCTATTCTTAGGAACGTATGAAAAGATTGGATAAAGTTCAGATTTAATTCACGTAGGTATAAGTCCTCTCTTTTGTATTTCTGCTGAACAAATTCTTTGAGTAATCTTACTGTATAGATAGAAATCCAATAGGTAGCTTTAGAAACTCCATTACCAACCTGTTTTTCCTGTTCTCTGTTATGTTCTTCAAAGACTTCAAACAGACTTTTTTCGTTCAATGCTTCTACTTTGTCTGCAACAGCTTCTTTTAGTAGCTCTGCTGTAATTAGGTAACCCATTTGAAGTAGCTCAATTTCTTTCTGGTATATTTTGTTTCTTAGCTGTGTAAGATAGCTGTTTACTAATTGAGCTTCTTCACTCTTACCTTTTACTAACTGTTTTTCTCTATTCCAGTCTGTAGAGCGTGCATATTTACCTGTGCTGAAATAGATTCTTTTTCCGTTTGTGGAGATAGAAACTTCAATAGGTGATAAACCTTTCTTGTTTTGCTTACTTTCTCTCAATGAAAAGTAAACCATTGTACAATGTTTTTCCATATTAAAATGATTGTAAAATGGAGTATATCTCATTGTACTATAGTTGATTATATAAGTTTTTGCAGCCCATTTTTGAAAATGGCAAATTGGGCTGCAAATGGGCTGCAAAAGTCACTTTTTTAGGGCTTAATTAAGTGATAATTGCTCTGCTTTGGGCTTGATTGTAATAGCTTTTGGAGGAACTATATTTTAGGTTGTAACAGTCTCATTTTTCTTTTTGCTTATTAAGAAAAGATAACCAAGGAGAATGCTATTAAAATATCCCTAAATTATAAAATACAGCAAACAAAAAAACTCCTGCAACCATTTAGATTACAGGAGTTTATATATTTGATTAAGTATAGATTACTTATTCAAAGCAGTAGCAACGTCAACAGCACATGCAACTGTACATCCTACCATAGGGTTATTACCGATACCCAAGAATCCCATCATTTCTACGTGAGCAGGAACTGATGAAGATCCAGCGAACTGAGCATCTGAGTGCATACGCCCCATAGTATCTGTCATACCGTAAGAAGCAGGACCAGCAGCCATGTTATCTGGGTGAAGTGTACGACCTGTACCACCACCTGAAGCTACTGAGAAGTATGGCTTACCAGCAAGAACACGTTCTTTCTTGTAAGTACCTGCTACTGGGTGCTGGAAACGAGTAGGGTTAGTAGAGTTACCAGTGATTGATACATCTACGCCTTCTTTCCACATGATAGCTACACCTTCGCGAACGTCGTCAGCTCCGTAGCATTTTACTTTTGCACGAGGACCGTTTGAGTAAGCGATTTCACGAACTACTTTCAATTCGCCAGTGTAGTAGTCGAACTGAGTCTGAACGTAAGTAAATCCGTTGATACGAGAGATGATCTGAGCAGCGTCTTTTCCAAGACCGTTCAAAATACAACGGAGAGGTTCTTTACGTACTTTGTCTGCTTTTGCAGCGATTTTGATAGCACCTTCAGCAGCAGCGAATGATTCGTGACCTGCCAAGAATGCGAAACATTTAGTTTCTTCGCGAAGCAACATAGCAGCCAAGTTACCGTGGCCAAGACCTACTTTACGGTCGTCAGCTACTGAACCTGGGATACAGAATGACTGCAAACCGATACCGATAGCTTCAGCAGCTTCAGCAGCGTTTTTGCAACCTTTCTTCAAAGCGATTGCACAACCTACAACGTATGCCCATTTAGCATTTTCGAAGCAGATAGGCTGAGTTTCTTCACAAGTTTTATAAGGATCAAGACCATACTGTTCGCAGATAGCGTTAGCTTCTTCGATGTCTTTGATACCGTTTTCGTTCAAAGCAGCAAGAATCTGTTTGATACGACGGTCCTGGCTTTCAAATTTTACTTCTCTAATCATATGTTCTTTCCTCCTTATATTATTCGTGACGTGGATCAATGTGTTTAACTGCACCCTGTTCTGCTGTGAAGCGTCCGTAAGTACCTGTTACTTTCTTCAAAGCTTCGTTAGCGTCTGTACCTTTCTTGATTTCATCCATGAACTTGCCAAGGTGAACGAATTCGTATCCGCAGATTTCATCGTTTTCATCCAAAGCGATAGTCTTGATATATCCTTCAGCCATTTCAAGGTAACGAGGACCTTTAGCTAATGTTCCGTACAATGTACCTACCTGGCTACGGAGACCTTTACCCAAGTCTTCAAGACCTGCACCGATCATCAAACCGCCTTCTGAGAAAGCTGACTGAGTACGACCGTAAACAATCTGCAAGAACAATTCACGCATTGCAGTGTTGATAGCGTCGCAAACCAAGTCTGTGTTCAATGCTTCGAGAACTGTCTTACCTGGAAGGATTTCTGAAGCCATAGCTGCAGAGTGAGTCATACCAGAGCAACCGATTGTTTCAACCAATGCTTCCTGGATGATACCTTCTTTCACGTTAAGAGTCAGTTTACAAGCACCCTGCTGAGGAGCACACCAACCGATACCGTGAGTCAAACCTGAAATGTCTTTGATTTCTTTTGATTTAACCCATTTTCCTTCTTCAGGAATTGGAGCCGGACCGTGATTAGGTCCTTTTTTTACAACACACATGTGTTCAACTTCGTGTGAATAAGTCATATTCTTTACGTTTTTATTGATAATAAAAAAATAAGTTATTTCGTAAACCTTGGACAGGCACACTAGCCTATTCCGAACGCAAATTTACTTCTTTTATTCTTTTTTGCAACCCTAGGATGCAAACTTTTTCTTGCATTTTATAATTATTTTCATGTGCTTCTGTCATTTTGCAAACTCCACTTGTCAAAATGTTTTTTATATTTCTATATAGTATGTTTACCTTAATTATATATATAAAAAAGGGGGCTGCCGTTTCTTGCAGGGCAGTCCCGTTGATAGTTCCTATTTTTGTAGAGTAAATACGAATTCGAGTCCTCCGTTTGGAGCATTCTTTGCAAATATCGTTCCTCCGTGGAAGAGTACGGCGTTTTTGACTATCGCAAGTCCCAAACCTGTACCTCCAAGTTTTCTTGAACGTCCTTTATCGACTCTGTAGAAACGTTCGAACAAGCGTGTAAGATGTTCTTCTTCTACACCGACTCCGGAATCAGAGAAACTGAAATAATAGAACGTATCGTCTTCGCGGAAACAGTTAATAGTTATTTGTATGTTTGTTCCTGCGTATGCTATTGCGTTGTCCATCAGGTTTCTGAATATGGAGTACAGCAATGAGTGATTACCATTTATCATCAATGCCTGTGGCATCAGATTTATAACCTTTATATGCTTTTCTTCCAGTCCCAGATTAACCTCATTGATTATGTTCTCTACTACCAGACTCAGGTTTACGGCTTCTCTTTCCATCATCTCCGGTGCTTCATCCATTCTTGTCAGTACTGATATGTCGCGCAGCAGTGTTGTAAGTCTGTTGCTTTGCGCATAGCTTCTTTCCAGAAATGTCTTGACAGTTTCTTTCGGAATGTTCGGATTGCTTAGAATCGTTTCCAGATATCCCTGTATGCTGCTTACCGGTGTCTTAAGTTCGTGTGCGATGTTCTGGGTGAGTTGTCTCTTCAGGCGTGCCTGCTCTTCTTCCTGTGTTATGTCGTTTATTGATA
Organism: uncultured Bacteroides sp.; assembly: GCF_937912035.1. Classification (GTDB taxonomy): domain Bacteria; phylum Bacteroidota; class Bacteroidia; order Bacteroidales; family Bacteroidaceae; genus Phocaeicola. The sequence continues at coordinate 144,579 of NZ_CALDPF010000035.1, read as the reverse complement.
TTTCGAACGACAGATCCTGGAAAATGATACATTCTATGGTAAATGTTCGCGCATTCTTGTTGAGGTGTAGTGCTGTTCTTTTCTCTTCCTTACTGTAGTTGCCTTCGTTTTTGTTGAGGAACTCTATTATAGGTTTGAGTTCCGGTATTGTGAAAATCTCGTTGGTAGAACTCAGGTTACGGTCCGAAATATTATTGATATATTGTGTGAACAGGCTGTTCACCAGAATTTCCTTTCTTTCTTTAGTAAATACACCAAGCCCTTCGTGCGATGTCTGCAAGTGCGAAATAAGCTTTTCTCTTTCTATGTAGAGTGCTTCCTTGGCTCTGTGCAGTCTTTTGTAGATGGTAATGATGTGCTGCGAAATTTCTCCCAGTTCGTTTTTGGGGAATGTACGCAGTATATCCATGTCTATAGGTTCGTTCTTGTCGGCTTTCAATGCGAATTGCTGCAGGTTGGTAATTGATTTTCCCAGTTTGAAAGTGAACCTGTAGAATATTATCATCAGAACTATGCAGATGAGTATTGTAAACCACACATATCCCATGTCGGCTTCCAGATGTTCGGTGAGGCTTACATTGTATGGCAGTGCCGAGCGTAAGATTATACGATGTTTAGGAAAGTATTTTGCAGAGTAGAAGAACTCTTCTCCATCAATACTTTCAGAGAACCTGTTTATGGCATATCCGCTGCCGTACATGAGTGCGTCCTGTACTTCCTTTCTGGAAGAATGGTTCTGAAAATCTTCCAGATTCTTGTCTGTAGAGTCGAAGATAACTTTACCTTCAGGAGTGATTATAGTAACCCTTAGATTTGGAATCATGTGGGTCATTATATAGTTTTTCAGCGAGTCTAATGAACCGGCATCAGCCATGTAGCTGTATAGCTGTTCGTTGTAGTTCTGTAATTGGGTGTTCAGAAGTTCTGTCTTGTATGATTTTTCGCGTTGATATTGGAACAGCATGAAGCAAGCTGCAAATGCTACGAACAGAGTTATGACAGACAAGAACAACTTACGGCTGAAAGTGAGGAGACGTATGTTAAACTTTGTCATTTTTACGTTTTCAATTAATTATTCACATTCGAAACAATATCCATATCCCAGACGTGTAACAATGTATTTGCCGTATTCTCCAATTTTCTTTCTTAGTCTTGTGATATTTACGTCGATAGTGCGGTCCAGTACATATACTTCGTCATGCCATACTTTTGTAAGTATGTCTTCGCGTGAAAATACTCTTCCCTGATTTTGAAGGAGGAGAAGCAGTATTTCGAATTCTTTCTTTGTCAGTGAGATTTCTTCACCGCGTATAACTACTTTTTTCTTGCCAGAGTCAACAACCATATCTTTGAATATCAGTTGGTCGTTGCTCTTGTTCTGTACTCCGGCTGTTCGTCTTATTACGGCCTTTACTCTGGCCAGTACTTCCCTGAGTGAGAATGGTTTTGAAATGTAGTCGTCGGCACCAAGGTTGAAACCTGTAAGGGTGTCGTTTTCTGTGTCCTTTGCCGTAATGAAAATAATAGGGATATTTGCCGTATCCTTGTTCTTTTTCATCATGCTTGCCATTCTGAAACCTGAAATTTCGCCCATCATCACATCCAGCAGCAGGACATTGTATTGGGTAAGATCCAGTTTCAGAGCTTCTTCTGCCGAATTGGCTGTATCCACCAGATAGCCTTCGGTTTCCAAGTTGAATTTCAAGATTTCACACAAATCTTCTTCATCATCTACGACTAAAATTCTGTAATCGTTCATAATGCCTTTATTTATTGTTTCACAAATGTATTCAATATTATTTTCAGGTGCAAAGATGATGCGATTTTATTACTGATGTGTGAAATAAATATTACAATTGTGTTACAATACCGGTTTTGTGAATTCTCCTGCTATTGAACGGCTCATCTCGTTTCTTACTTCACGAGGACTCAGTCCATGTCCGAGCAGGAACATGAGTTTTGTCAAAACACTCTCTACAGTAGCGTCATAGCCGCTTATCACTCCTGCGTCAAGAAGATGGAGTCCGGTTTCGTAACGTCCCATTTCAACCATTCCTGTCTGACATTGTGTTATATTAACTATTACAATTCCGTTACGTGTAGCTTCGGCCAGTAATTTTATGAACCACTCTTTTTGTGGTGCATTTCCCGATCCGTATGTCTTCAGTACAACAGCTTTCAGTCCTGGAGTGTTGAGTACAGTACGTACCAGTTTTTCCTGTATTCCAGGGAATATTGTCAAAACCAGGACGTTGGTGTCGAACACATAATGAGGGTGCATGGGCACTCCGGGTTGTACTTTCTTTATTTTGTCATATTCATATTTTATGTGTATGCCCGCAGTGGCAAGTGCAGGATAGTTGTACGAACGGAAGGCATTGAAATTTTCTGCATTGATTTTTGTTGTGCGGTTTCCCCTTAACAGATGGTTCTCGAAGAAAATACATACTTCGGGTACTATGGCTGTTCCGTCCGGATGTTTTGCGGCGGCAATTTCTATTGATGTTATGAGGTTTTCCTTACCGTCTGTACGTAGAACTCCGATAGGCAGCTGGCTACCGGTAAGGATGACAGGCTTGCTCAGATTCTCAAGCATAAAACTGAGTGCCGAAGCGGTATATGCCATGGTGTCTGTACCGTGCAGTATAACGAATCCATCGAAATTGTCGTAGTTATAGTCTATTATTTTTACCAGTTTTGCCCAAAGTGAAGGCTCCATATCAGACGAGTCGATAGGAGGATTGAATTGGTATGACGAAATACGATAGTTGAATCTTTTCAGTTCTGGAACATTTTCCTGTAACTGATCGAAATTGAATGCTTCTAGTGCCCCTGTCTCAGGGTTTTCTATCATTCCTATGGTTCCTCCTGTATATATAAGCAGGACTGACGGGTAATCCGGTTTAATCATAATGCAGTTAATGTATCTTTATATTCGATACAAAGATATGAAGTTTGTATCTTATTTAAAAATGTTAATCTACTTAATTTATCCATAGAAACTTTCTATTTTCTATAGGTTTTATTGTTTTATGCTGGAAACATCCATTGTTTGGTTTCTATTTGTAAAGTCATAAGGCTTGTATTTGTTTAATATGATAGACAAATCAATTATATGTTTTACGGTTGATGTTATGATAAAAAAACTAAAATTTGTGTTTTTACTGTTTATAATGGGATGAAATAATAGTATTTATTTAGCGTTTAAACAGTATTTAAATACCGTTTAAACGCTGATTAAATATTGTTGTTCTTTTTGTGTGCTCAGGAATAACTATTCTATTTCCAAGTCCTTTTTTAAATGCTCTATTGCCTGATTCGTATTTCCGCTTTCCTCATTGAGCAGAGTTATGAAACGGCTTCCTATAATACATCCTGAAGCATTTTTTACTGCTGTCTCGTATGTCTGTCGGTTGGAAATGCCGAAACCTATCATACGCGGATTGCGGAGATTCATGTTTTTTATTCTCTTGAAGTATTCTTGTTTTGGAGTATCAAAGTCTTTCTGTGCTCCGGTTACGGCAGCCGAAGATACCATGTAGATAAATCCTTCGGTGTTCTCGTCGATAAGGCGGATTCTTTCTTCCGATGTTTCGGGGGTGATGAGCATTATAACTTTGATACCATACTTTTCGGCAACAGGTTTTACAGACTGCATGTATTCGGCGAAAGGCAGGTCGGGGATGATTACTCCGTCAATTCCCGTACGGTGGCAGCTCTCGAAAAACGAGTCTGTTCCGTATTGCATTATCGGATTGAGATAGCCCATCAGGATGAGAGGTATGCTCACTGTGTTGCGGATACCCTCCAGCTGTGCGAAAAGGCCGGTCAGTGTCATTCCGTTGCGTAGTGCCTGGTATGACGCGTTCTGAATCACAGGACCGTCTGCTAGAGGGTCGCTGAAAGGAATTCCAATCTCAATCATATCCACCCCGTTCTTTTCGAGCGAGGTTATCACTTCTGCTGTATTGTCGGCTTTAGGTGCGCCTGCACAGAAATAGATTGAGAGAATGTTATGTTTCTTGTTGCTGAAGAGTTCGTTTATTCTGTCCATAGTTGTATCTGTTTTTATAGTGTCCTTAATCGTTTTATGAATTCGGCGATTGCTTTGGTGTCTTTCAGTCCCGGAGCTGTCTCGAAACCGCTGTTGATGTCTATTCCGGCAAACGACGTATGGCGGAATGATGAAATCTGCTCCAGGCATTCCGGTTTTATTCCACCACTTAGTAGGAATGGTGTCTTGCCGTGATAGCTTTGTGTGATAGTCCAGTCGAACGTCTTGCCCGATCCGCCGTAGGCTGCGCATGGCGTGTCGAATAGATAGTATCGGCACAGCCCGTCGTATGGGGCGGTTATGGTGTCGGCATTGTCAGTCTTTAGAGAGAAGGATTTTATTATTTTTATGCCTTTGTTTCGTATGTCTCTACATTGTTCAGGCGATTCGTTTCCGTGTAGCTGTACAAGGTTGAGGCCGAATTCCCTTACTTTATATAATATATAGTCTGTTTCGCTGTTTACGAACACTCCGACGCATAGTGATGAAGATGGCATGTGTTCCGGAACTGCATAGGCGAAACGAGGGGAGGAAGGGTGGAAGATGAAACCTGTCATGTCTGGTTTCAGTTTGTCCAATGCTCTTATATTATCGGCATATTTCATGCCGCATACTTTTATAATCATTCGTTGTAATGTATTAAAAATGTATTGTAATATTTGGCGTAACACGTTCGTGTCACGCGTGTAATACGCTCGTGTTTCGCTCGTCACACGTTCGTGTTACGCCCGTTACACCTAGGTGTAACGCTAACTTTATCGAATCGTTTTATTGCTTTTGGGCTGTTTCCATTTCTTCGATGAGCGTTCTCAATGCGCCGGCCGGTTTTGCAGTCTTCATGAATGATTCTCCTATGAGAAAACCGTTGTATCCGGACTTTCGGAGTTTGATGATGGTTTCTGTCCCTGAGATTCCGCTTTCCGATATGTGCGGTATTCCTTTCGGAAGTTTTTCGGCAAGGCGGAATGAGTTTTCAATATTAGTGTGGAAACTGCCGAGATTTCGGTTGTTCACTCCTATGAGGTCGATACACTCCGTCGTATATTCCAGCTCATCTTCCGAATGTATTTCCAATAATACTTCAAGTCCTAGGCTGTGTGCCATTTCTGCAAGGTGTTTGCATTCGTCCTTTTCAAGTCCGGCGGCTATCAACAGTATGGCATCAGCCTGAATGGCTACGGACTGCAATATCTGATATTCCGATATGATGAAGTCTTTTCTCAGGATAGGGGTGGTTGGAGCTGAGAGGCGTGCTTTAAGAAGGTCGCCTTCGTTGCCTCCAAAGAAATCTGTGTCTGTCAGGACTGACAGTCCTGCAGCTCCGGCTTCGGCATATCCTCCGGTTATCAGCCGGACATCGGCTTCGCTGTTTATCCAGCCCTTTGAGGGGGAACGTCTTTTGAATTCTGATATTATTCCTGTGGGGGATGACATTATCGAACGGCTGAGGCTTAAAGGCTCTCGTGTTTCACGCATGGCAACTATGGCTTCGAGTTGCTTCATGCTTACGGCTTCCATTTGCCGGCTGATTTCCTTGCGCTTGTTGGCTATTATCTGTGTGAGAATATCTTCTTTCATACTGGTGGAGTAATTATTGGTTTATCTCGATGAATTTCTTGAGTGTCTGCAGGGCACGTCCGCTTTCGAGCGATTCGCGTGCCTTGGCTACACATTCCTCTATCGGAAGTTGCGGCTCTATGGCCTGTATGGCGAAAGATGCGTTTATAAGTACGCATTCGGTTTGTGCCTTTGTGGCTCGGTTGTCCAGCACATTGTCGAAAATCTCTGCTGCCTCGCGGATGGTGTTTCCTCCGTAGAGCTCTTCTCGGCGTGCTATGGTGAAACCTATATCGGAAGGTTTGCAGATGGTTTCATAGCGGTTGGTCATCACCTTGAACTCGTCTGTAAGGGATATTTCGTCGTATCCGTCAAGATTGTTTACTACGGCAAAACCTATTCCAAGACGTTGCAGTGTGTTGGTGTAGAGGCGCATCAGTGTAAGGTCGGCTACTCCGAGCAACTGATATGCCGGGATGCAGGGATTTACGAGAGGACCGAGCAGGTTGAATATGCTTCTTACTCCGAGCTCCTTTCTTACGGCTGCCACGGTCTTCATAGCCGGATTGAAGAGAGGCGCGTGCATATATACCATTCCGCATTCTTCCATCGACTTTCTCAGGCGGGAATTGTCGTTGGTGAATTTCACTCCGTGTTCCTCCATCACGTTGCTTGCTCCGCTCACGGAGGTACTGCCGTAGTTGCCGTGTTTGGCTACCTTGTATCCGGCTCCTGCAACTACGAAGCAGGCACATGTGGAGATATTGAATGTGTTCTTGCCGTCGCCTCCCGTGCCAACTATGTCGATTGGTCTGTATTCGCTAAGATCTATATTGACACGCGTGCTGAGGAGTGCTTCGCGGAAACCTATCAGTTCTTCTACTGTTATACCCCTCATCTGGAACACTGTGAGGAGTGATGCTATCTGGGTATTGTTGTATTTCTCTCCCGTTATGTTTTTCATGAGCGAACATGCTTCCTCGCGTGTAAGTTCCTCATGATTGAATAGTCGTTTAAGTATTTCTTTCATTGTAGCAGCTTTTTTAAATAATTAAGAATGAATAATTAATAATTTGGTGCATGAATTAATTTTTAATTAACTTCGTTGACCGTTGGTTCTTAATTTTTAATTTTCTCGAATCCAGTTCTCAATCATTTTCTTTCCGTCGGGAGTAAGGACTGATTCCGGGTGGAACTGAATGCCTCGGACATCGTATTCTTTATGTCGGATTGCCATTATGTAGCCTTCCGCGCTTACGGCTGTCACTTCCAGACAGTCGGGGAGAGAATCGTTATCGACAACCCATGAGTGGTATCTTCCTACAGGGATTTCTTCTGGAAGACCGTTGAATATATAGTCATCGGCCGTGATGCGGATTTTGCTTTGTATGCCGTGATATACTTCTTTCAAGTTTATCAGTTTTCCTCCAAACACTTCGCCTATGGCCTGTTCGCCAAGGCATACACCGAGGATAGGCTTACGTCCGGAGTAGGTACGTATCACGTCGAGAAGTAGTCCTGCCTCTTCGGGTATTCCCGGGCCTGGGGAGAGGAGTATCTTGTCGAACTCCTCGAGTTCTTCCATACTGAAACAGTCGTTTCTGAATACAGTCACTTCTGCCCCAAGTTCATTTACTAGGTGGCTGAGGTTGTATGTGAATGAGTCGTAGTTGTCTATGATTACTATTTTCATATTTGATATTTTTTAAAGGTGACGAGATGACAAGTTGACGAGTTGACAAGGTTGCCATCCGGATGGAGAGCCTTGTTACCTTGTAACTGAAGCCTTGTCAATTTATTATAATTTCTCTGCCAGTTCGATGGCTTTTCTCAGTGCTCCGAGTTTGTTGTTTACTTCCTGCAATTCGTTTTCCACATTGCTTTTTGCCACTATGCCGCCTCCTGCCTGAAACCAGAGTTCGTTGTTGCGGCTTACGAATGTGCGTATCGTTATCGCCTGATTAATGTTTTTACCGTCCAGGCTGATAAAGCCTATGCATCCTCCGTAAACGCCACGGTTGTGTGGCTCGTATTTGCTTATGAGTTGCATTGCCATGACTTTTGGTGCTCCGCTCAGTGTTCCTGCCGGAAAGGTGTCGATGAATGTACTTACGGCGTCGGCTCCGGTGTTTACTTTTCCGCTCACACGACTCACGAGGTGTATCACGTGGCTGTAATATTGTGGCTCCTTATAGAAATCCACTTTCACATCGTGGCAGTTGCGGCTAAGGTCGTTTCTTGCCAGATCTACCAGCATGACATGCTCGGCGTTCTCCTTTGGATCGGCAAGCAGGGCTTCGGCTGCTTTACGGTCGGCTTCCTTGCTGCCTGTCCTTTTGGTAGTTCCTGCTATCGGGTCGATGCTTGCTATGCCGTCCTCAATCTTGCAGTGAGTTTCAGGTGACGAACCGAAAATTCTGAATCCTCCGAAATCGAAATAGAACAGGTATGGCGACGGGTTTATGCTTCGCAAGGCACGGTAGAGCTTGAAGTCATCACCTTTGTATCTCTGTATAAATCGTCTTGACATTACAATTTGGAATACGTCGCCTTTCATGCAGTGGCTTATTCCTAGGCGTATGTTCTTGCGATGTTCATCGTCGGTCAGTGTGCTGGTGGTTTCTCCTACAGCCCTGAACTCGTATGCCGTGAAATTGCGATTGTTTATGGCTTTTTCTATCTCGTCTATATGACTTTGTTCACCTGGCGACTGCAGTTCGAGCAGTACCATCTCGCTCTTGAATCCGTGGAAAACAATGAGGTATTTATATAGAATGTATAGAATTTCCGGTGCGTCATTCTTTGCGTCTATACTGTCTGGAACGTCTATATTTTCAAAATAGCGGACGGCATTGAATGTGGTGTAGCCATACACTCCGCAGTATGACGAGTATTCACCTTCTATCCCGAAATGTCCGAGGAAGGCATTTATGGCATCTTCCACGCTTCTCTTACTCTTTACAGAAGTTTCTTCTGTAGTTCCGTCGGGGTAAGTGGCAAAGGCTTTCCCATGATTGACGCTTATGCTTGCTATCGGGTTGAGGCCGATGAAGGACTTGTTGTTTTCCGTTCCGTGATAGTCCGAACTTTCCATAAGTACGCTTTGAGGGAAAAGGTCACGCACTTTCAGATATGTGCTTACCGGGGTATGTAGGTCGCCCAGTATTGATTTATGGTTGGTGGTGTATTTGTATTTTGTATTCATCTTTAAATAATTAAGAATTAAAAAATAAGAATTAAAAAACTAATAACCCTTATACTTCAAATAAGTTTCAATATCCTTGTCGCCTCTTCCTGACACTGTAAGTACAACAATATCTGTAGGCTTGAAGTTCATTTTTTCTAAAGCTCCCAAAGCATGTGCCGATTCAAGAGCCGGTATTATTCCTTCTAGAAGCGTAAGTTCATAAGCAGCCTTGATTGCTTCATCATCGTTTATAGCCAATACTGTAGCGCGATGTTCTTTGGCAAGATTGGCGTGCATGGGACCTATTCCCGGATAGTCCAGACCGGCAGAGATAGAATAAGGTTCAAGAATCTGTCCGTTTGCATCCTGCATTACCAGGGTCTTGAAACCATGAATAATACCGATTTTACCCAGTTGGATTGTGGCAGCCGACATACCGCTGTTCAATCCCAGTCCACCTGCTTCGGCAAGTACTATTTTTACTCTCTCATCGTCCAGATAGTGGAATATAGTCCCTGCTGCATTGCTTCCGCCGCCTATGCAAGCCATCAGATAATCAGGATAATCGCGTCCTTCGTGTTCCATGAGCTGCTTTTTGATTTCTTCGCTGATGACGGACTGAAGTCTTGCCACCATGTCAGGATAGGGGTGAGGGCCTACTGTAGAGCCTATCACATAGTAAGTGTCAGAAGGATGACAACACCAGTCGCGTATGGCCTCGTTCGTAGCATCTTTCAGAGTCATGTTGCCGGAAGTTACCGGGCAGACAGTAGCTCCAAGCATCTTCATTCGTTCTACGTTTACATGCTGGCGTTCCACATCGGTTTTTCCCATATACACTATGCATTCCATTCCCATCAGTGCGCAGACTGTCGCTGTAGCCACACCATGCTGACCTGCTCCCGTTTCTGCTATGATTCTGGTTTTTCCCATACGTTTGGCAAGCAGCACCTGACCTATAGCATTATTGATTTTGTGGGCTCCCGTGTGGTTCAGATCTTCTCTTTTCAGATAAATCTTACATCCGTATTTTTCGGACAGGCGTTTGGCTAGGTAGAGTGGGGAAGGGCGGCCCACATAGTCTTTCAACAACTGTGCGTATTCTTTCTTGAACCCTTCATCTTCAAGCACCTTTGAATACGCTTCCTGAAGTTCGCTTACACATCTGTGCAATATTTCGGGGATGTATGCTCCTCCGAATTCTCCGTAATAACCTTTTTCGTTTACTTGGTAAGATTTCATATCGTTATTGTTTTTTTTAATTGTTTCTGAAAATGCAAAAAAGCAGAACGGGCTGCCGTAAAGTACGACAGCCCGCTCTGCTTTTTTTTAATTACTTATATCTTTAAATTTGGTATATACACGCGACTGATGCCCTTACGACTTTTGGAGTTGTAAGTGGCGCCACCAGAAGAATGTATTTACCATTGAGTTTGTCATAAATGTTATGTTGTTTCTTGTTTCTGCGACAAATGTATGTATTATTTTTTATAATCCAAACATTTGGCTGATTTTTTATTGAAAATATTTCACTTTGACTCCGACATTCTTGCAGTCGGCGCCCATTGGCGGATTTTCCTTGAATATGGTTATCTCTATGCTTTTGATGGTCGGGAAATCGGCGAACAGACGTTTGGATATCCTGTAAGCCAGGTGTTCAAGGAGTTTTGCAGGTATATTCATTTCTTCCTTTACAGCCTCATGTATCTCTGCATAATTGATTGTTCCTTCAAGATTGTCTGTAGCAGCAGCTTCACTGAAATCTGTTTCTATGTCAAGACTGACTTTATACTCTGCACCAACGGTGTTTTCTTGTGGAAGTACGCCATGATAAGAGTAAAATTTCATCTCATTGAGGATGATATTCATTGATTGGGCTTTCATGTATGCTATGGTTTTAAAAGAAAAGGCGAAGAATTCCGTTATTGTATGGGTATTCTTCGCCTAGGTTTGTCATTTATGTTTTAAGTATATTATCCGCATCTTGAAGAACCGCAAGTTGTACAGATAAGACAGCCTTCCTGATAAACCAATGTTTCGTTTCCGCAGTTAGGGCATTTCATACCTTTGGCTTCTGTTCCGTCCTGTACATATTTCTTCAGGGCACGTTCAACACCGACCTTCCATGTGTTGATGTTTTCGCTGTCAAGCTGAAGTGAACCTACAAGTTTGATAACCTGATCGATTGGCATTCTCCAGCGCAATACTCCTGAAATAAGTTTTGCATAGTTCCAGTATTCTTTGTTGAAACGTTCTGACAATCCTTCTACTGTCATTTTGTAGCCACGTTTGTTTTCGAACTGGAAGTCGTAGCGCTTGTTTCCATTCTCATCAATGTTCTTGATGATTTTACCGCAAGTTACAGATTTAGGAAGCACTATACCTTCTTCATCATCCTGAAGACCGGTGAAGATTTCGTATGGATGTCCGTCGAGTAAGCCTACAAATGCTACCCATTTCTCTTTGTTGTTCTGGAAGCGTACCACGTCTGCTTCAAGCACTTTTGGTCTTACCTCTACAACCTCAGGACGTTTGCATCTGCATTCTTCTTCCTTGCGCTTTTCTTCCTTGTCTGTCTTTTGTGTTGAAACAAGGACTCCGGCACGTGAACCGTCACGATATACTGTACATCCCTTGCATCCTGAACGCCAAGCTTCTACGTAAAGATTGTTTACGAGTTCTTCGTCAACAGTGTTAGGCAGGTTGATAGTAACACTGATTGAATGGTCAACCCATTTCTGGATGCGTCCCTGCATCTTAACTTTCATAAGCCAGTCAACATCATTTGATGTAGCTTTATAGTAAGGTGATTTGGCTACAAGCTCGTCTATTTCTTCTTGAGTATAGTTCTTTGTTGTGTCCAGACCGTTGATTTTCATCCAAGTGAGAAACTTGTGATGGAATACGATATATTCTTCAAAAGCATCACCTGTTTCGTCAATGAAATCAATTCTTACGTTTTCGTCGTTAGGATTTACCTTACGGCGTCTCTTATACACAGGCATGAATACTGGTTCTATACCAGAAGTAGTCTGTGTCATAAGACTTGTTGTACCTGTAGGAGCAATAGTAAGACAGGCTATATTTCTACGTCCGTATCTCACCATATCTTCGTACAGAGCTGGATCAGCTTCCTTGATACGGTTTATGAAAGGATTTTCTTTTTCTCTTTCGCTGTCATAAATTTCGAAAGCACCACGTTCTTTTGCCATAATAACTGACGAACGATATGCTTCGAGAGCAATTGTCTTGTGTACTTTTTCTGAGAATTCAGTAGCTTCTTCGGTTCCGTATCTTAGTCCCATAGCAGCCAACATATCTCCTTCAGCAGTAATACCTACTCCGGTACGTCTTCCAAGACCAGACTTTCTGTATATCTTTTCCCAAAGATGGCGTTCTGTATTTTTAACTTCATCGTTTTCTGGGTCAGAGTCAATCTTTTCAAGGATGAGACCGATCTTTTCCAGTTCGAGGTCGATGATATCGTCCATTATTCTTTGTGCATATCTTACGTGTGTTTTGAACAAATCAAAATCAAAGTATGCATCCTTTGTAAATGGATTTACAACATATGAGTAAAGATTGATAGCCAACAGTCGGCATGAATCGTATGGACACAATGGAATTTCACCGCAAGGGTTTGTTGATACAGTTCTGAATCCTAGGTCTGCATAACAGTCAGGTACAGATTCTCTTAAAATTGTATCCCAAAACAGAACACCCGGTTCGGCTGATTTCCATGCATTGTGCACAATCTTTCTCCATAATTCGTTAGCATTGATTTCTTTTACGAATTGTGGATTATCTGAATCTATAGGGAATTTCTGTATATATGGCTTGTTTTCAACGGCTGCCTGCATGAACTCGTCGTCAAGCTTTACAGAAACATTTGCTCCTGTAACCTTGCCTTCAGTCATCTTGGCATCGATGAATGATTCAGAATCGGGATGCTTGATTGAAACACTCAGCATAAGAGCGCCTCTACGTCCGTCCTGTGCTACTTCTCTTGTAGAGTTAGAATAACGTTCCATGAAAGGAACAAGTCCTGTGGATGTAAGTGCAGAGTTCTTTACAGGTGATCCTTTAGGACGTATGTGTGACAGGTCGTGACCTACGCCACCTCTACGTTTCATAAGCTGTACCTGCTCTTCGTCAATACGGATGATGGCACCGTATGAGTCAGCTTTCCCGTCAAGTCCGATTACGAAACAGTTTGATAAGGAAGCAACCTGGTATTCGTTACCGATACCGGTCATCGGGCTACCCTGCGGAACAATGTATTTAAAGTGATCGAACAGGTCAAACAATTCCTGTGAAGTCATGCTGTTAGGATAGTTTGCCTCAATTCTAGCAACCTCATTGGCAAGTCGCCAATGCATGTCCCTTGGGGATTTTTCATAGATGTTTCCAAATGAATCTTTCACAGCGTATTTGTTTACCCAAACGCGTGCGGCAAGTTCATCCCCATTAAAATACTCTAATGAAGCTTCGTATGCTTCATTGTAGCTGTAAACTTTTTTTTCCACGATATTATTGTATCTTGTTATGTTATCCGATATTTTATAGAACACTGCAAAGCTATTAATGTTTTCTTTATGAACAAAGAAAATAAACGTAAAGTTATTAACAAAAGAAAGAAGTTTTCCAATCCTGTTATGAAAGTAATTGATTATTAGTTGTTTATCGATTTTGTCTAAAAATAAAGTTTTCTTTTTGTGAAAGTTGCATTTCTTTTAGATTATTATTGTTGTAAAATATTGAGATATTTGTTTTTTATATTATCTTTGTAGAAAAGAAAAAATATTTATGGAATCAATAAGAAATAGAAGAACGATACGAAAATACAAATCTCAGGATATTTCTGCTGATTTGTTGAATGGATTGATTGAAGAAGCATCCCGTGCATCTACAATGGGAAATATGCAATTGTATAGCGTTATTGTCACCCGTAGTGAAGAAATGAAATCAAAATTAGCTCCTATGCATTTCAATCAGCCTATGGTCACTACAGCTCCTGTAGTATTAACATTCTGTGCTGATTTTAATCGCTTTAGTTTGTGGTGCAGGCAGAGAAAAGCAGAACCTGGATATAATAATTTCCTTTCATTTATTAATGCCCTTTCTGATGCATTGTTGTTTACTCAGAACTTTTGTACGTTGGCAGAAGATGCAGGTTTGGGTATTTGTTATTTAGGAACAACAATATATAATCCTGAACCGATTATTGATTTGCTTAATTTGCCGGAATTGGTTGTACCGGTAGCGACTATTACTGTTGGTTATCCGGATGAATGTCCTTCTCAACCTGACAGGTTACCATTGAATGGAATTATCCATGAAGAAACTTATAGACAATATACCCCGGATGATATTGACAATATATATTCATACAAGGAATCTCTTCCTGAAAATCTGAATTTTATATCTATAAATAATAAGGAAACTTTAGCGCAGATTTTTACTGATATAAGGTACAAAAAATCAGATAATGAATTTATGTCTTCCGGATTGATTCGTGTTCTGCAAAAACAAGGTTTCTGGGGAAAGATTACCGAATAACAAGTTGATGGAAAAATAATTTATAAAGAAAGAAGGTATACGAAATGATTCTATATAATCATTTTATATACCTTCTTTTCCTTAGAATAAGTATAATTTAAAATTCGATTGTTTAATCAGGAGTATATTTACATATCTGAGGTTACCATATCTGGAATCATGTAAATAATGTCTTCTTCAACACCCTTTTTCTTCAGCGTCTCGACATCGGATGAAAATATTTTTTCGAATGAAGTTTTTTTATCTGATATTTCATTGGCCTTCTTATAGAAGTTGATTGCATCCTTAATGTCGTTATTTACCATAAATACGTGTCCCATATTCATCCAGTCTTCGGCTGTTGCATCTTTTTTCTCTAAAATTTTAGAGTACATGTCTTTTGCCTTATCATATCTGTCTGTCATGAAATAACACCATGCAATAGCTCTTTGTGCCGATGTCTTTCCTTTGGTCATATATTCCACCTTGAACATATATTTTATAGCTTCGTCATATATACCGTCGGATATAAGTGTCTGTCCTATAATGTTGCAAATACTCAAATCGTCAGGATTTATTGCTTCTGCTTCTTTCAGGCATTCGTATGCAAGGTCATATCGTTTTTTCTTCTTATAACAGTAAGCCAGATTTTTTAGTGTCCAGATATTGCCCGGAGCAAGAATATTGGCTTTATTCAGTTCTTTTATAGCATTGTCATAATTCTTTTCCAATATATGTACATATCCTATCTTTTGGAAAGCTTCGTAGTCGTTAGGATTATCATCGATGATGTCCATGTAAGCAAACATGGCGTCATTTATATGTCCTTTGGCAAACAGATAGTCAGCCAATTGTTTTAACTTACCACTTTCTTTTACTATCATTCGTATGTTGAAGTTTTCCCATAATGCAATTCCTTCAGAGAATATATCTGTCTTTTCATATTGTTTTCTCCATAGTTTGCAGAAACGGTATAGATCCTGTATGAAATGTCTGCTTTCTGTCTGACGTCTTTTCTTTTCAGTGTTTATGTCATCTAACTCTTCATTCAATCTGTTTTGGGCATTTAATCCTGTATTCATCGCTTCCAAAGGCAGGTCAGGTACAGTTTTGAATGTCAGACATAAAGAGAATCTGTCGGAATTACACATGTCAGTGGCTTTCATCAGAGTATTAATGAATGGTGCATAATTATTTCCTTTGTCTGTCATCATTTCATGTATGACAGGTACTTCCGGACTGAATATGTAGAACCAGTGTGACGGCTCATAGAAGAAAGGGTAGTTTTTCAGATTAGAGAATGTACACATGTTTGTGTCTGCACCTTCCTGGCGTAACATATCCAATTCTTTAATCTGGTCTTTAATTTTCTCAATGTTTTCTTTCCATTCAGGATTTTCTTCGATAAAATCTTCTATGATTTCTTCGAAATTAATTTCTGACATATCATCGATAGGTGATGTCAACTCTGTCGATTGCATTATAGAAGGTATTATCTCGTCTCTCATTTTCTTGTTTATATTTTCTGTATCAAGCGATAAGATCACTTGTATGATAATAGTGTAGAAATCATCAAGAAAATATGGATTATCTTTCATGAGATTGATCTCATCGTAGAGGTAGGGATATGAATAGCTTATTGTTTCACTTTGCAAGTACATTGCTATCATGATACCAACCAAAGCACGTTGTGTAACTACCGGACTTTGACATTTCATGTAGGTGTGTATGAGCAGTCTGAACTTGTATATGTCCAGCAGGTATATTAGGCTTAGGCATAATGCTGAAGTGAATAACGCCTTGTCATTGTCTGATATTTTCTCAGAATCTATTATTGATAAGGCTCCGTTATAATCCTCTTCGTTCCATACAACAGGTCTCCATGTCTTGTTGAACAGTGTTTCAAGTATTGATTGTCTGATTTTAATTTGGGCATCTGTAGTTTCAGTCCGGTATGGTTCTTCATACATGTCGGAAATACTTATATCTTTTTGCTTTTCTTCCAGTTTTAGTAGTATTTCCGTATAATTTTTCGTTGTATTATGTTTTTCTTCTCTGTATGTCTGTGAAATGTATGAATTACCATTCTCAAGCATACTTTGTGTCTTAGTCATTTCGTTAAGAATATATGCTTTTCTCAATAATTGGTTATACATTTCTTTTCTTTTCGGATCATTCATTCCCTGGCTTGTATATTGTAACATTAAGCCGTATGTGGTTTTAAGGCTTTCAATGTCTGATTTTATCTGCCAGTTGTCTGTAGAAGAAGCGTATTCCTGAAGCTTTTCGAGTGCTTCTTTCAGTTTGTGTTTATAGATCAAATCTTTTATCTCGATGTGCATATCATTCTTATAATTACAATATTTATACTATTGCTGCAAAAATAATAACTTTTTCGTAATTTTGCACGAACTATTTTTCATAACGATGACTATTTCAGAATTGCAAAGCGTATATGCTGCACATCCTAATACCAAAGGTTTGGCTACGATTATTAAGGATAACGGCATAAAAACTGTATATGTGGACGGTGTGCATGCCTCGTGTATGTCATTGTTCTTTTCGGCGTTTATAAAAGAAAATCCTTCAGTATATGTATTTGTCCTCAACGACAATGAGGAAGCGGGATATTTCTATCACGATATGGTTCAGGCCAATGGTGATGCGGATATTCTGTTTTTCCCATCGTCATACAGGCGTGCAATAAAATACGGTCAGAAAGATGCGGCAAATGAGATTTTGCGCACAGAAGTATTGAGCCGTCTGGAGAAGAGGGATAATGTGGCAGTGGTTACTTATCCTGAGGCTCTGGCAGAGAAGGTGGTATCGAAGAAGCTTCTCACGGATAAGACCGTATCGTTAAAGGTAGGTCAGAATATAGAGACTGACACAATAGCAGCACAACTGGTTTCTCTTGGTTTCGACCATGTGGACTATGTTTATGAGCCGGGACAGTTTGCCACTCGTGGAAGTATTCTCGATGTGTTTTCGTTTGCATCAGAGTTTCCTTACCGTATAGACTTCTTTGGTGATGAGATAGACAGTATAAGAACTTTTGAGGTAGAGTCGCAGTTGTCTAAGGAAAAGAAGTCGGCCGTTAATATTGTTCCCGAACTTACTGGGGTGAGCGGAGACTCGGTTACATTCCTTGATTTTCTTCCGTCGCATGCATTACTGTGTGTGAAAGACCTGTTATGGGTAAGGGAAAGGATACAGAGTATTCACGATGAAGTCCTTTCATCGCAGGCTATAGCTGCCGCCGAAGACGGTGACAATGTGGAACTGCCTGACATACAGAAAACCATTATTCAAGGAACTGATTTCACAGACAAGGCTCTTGATTTCAGAAGGATTGATTTTGGCGCAAAACCTATCGGCACACCTCAGGCAAGGTTGAAGTTTGAGACTTCTGTCCAACCTATTTTTCATAAGAATTTTGATATGGTTTCGTCTTCTCTGAATGATTTCATTCAGCGAGGGTATAAGATATATATATGTTCAGACAGCTCCAAACAGACTGACCGACTGAAGGATATATTCAAGGAGAGGGGAGACAAGATAGAATTTGAACCAGTAGATCGCACTCTTCATGAAGGTTTCGTAGATCATACAATGCGTTTGTGTATATTTACCGACCATCAGATTTTCGACCGTTTCCATAAATATAATCTCCGCAGCGACAAGGCACGTAGCGGAAAAGTAGCGCTTTCGTTGAAGGAACTTAATCAGTTTGAACCGGGAGACTATGTTGTTCATATAGATCATGGTATCGGCCGTTTCGCCGGACTGGTGCGCATACCTAACGGAAATACCACTCAGGAAGTAATCAAACTGATTTATCAGAATGACGATGTGGTGTTCGTGTCAATCCATTCGTTGCATAAGATATCCAAGTATAAGGGTAAGGAAGGCGAACCGCCAAGAATAAGTAAATTGGGTACAGGCGCATGGGAGAAAATCAAGGAACGCACCAAGACCAAGATAAAGGATATAGCCCGCGACCTTATAAAACTTTATTCGCAGCGCAAACAGGAAAAGGGTTTCAAATACAGTCCGGACAGCTTTTTGCAGCATGAGCTGGAAGCGTCGTTCCTGTACGAAGATACTCCGGACCAATCGAAAGCCACTCAGGAAGTGAAAGCCGATATGGAGAGCGACCGTCCTATGGATAGACTTGTTTGTGGAGACGTAGGTTTCGGTAAGACGGAAGTTGCCGTAAGAGCGGCTTTCAAGGCTGTGGCAGACAATAAACAGGTGGCAGTACTTGTCCCTACAACAGTTCTTGCATACCAGCATTTTCAGACTTTCAAAAAACGACTTGAGGGATTGCCTTGCAAGGTGGAATATCTTAGCCGTGCACGTACGGCCAAGGATACCAGTAGAATATTGAAAGAACTTGCCGACGGGCAGATAAATATCCTTATAGGAACTCACAAGATAATAGGCAAGAGTGTCAAGTTCAAGGATTTGGGCTTGCTTATCATAGACGAGGAACAGAAGTTCGGGGTAAGTGTGAAAGAAAAACTCCGTCAGATAAAGGTGAATGTTGATACACTTACTATGACGGCCACACCTATTCCGCGAACACTGCAGTTCTCGCTTATGGGCGCAAGAGACCTTTCCGTGATACAGACACCGCCGCCAAACAGATATCCTATACAGACAGAGGTTCATACTTTCAACGAGGAGATAATAACCGAGGCTATAAACTTCGAGATGAGTCGTAACGGTCAGGTGTTCTTTGTGAACAACCGCATACAGAACCTTGTTGAGCTGAAGGCTCTTATAGAAAGAAACATACCGGATTGCCGTGTATGTATAGGCCATGGGCAGATGCAGCCGGAGGAACTTGAGAAGATTATCTTCGATTTCGTAAATTATGATTACGATGTACTTCTGGCAACAACCATAATCGAAAGTGGTATAGACATTCCGAATGCCAATACCATAATAATAAACCAGGCGCAGAATTTTGGTTTGAGCGACCTGCATCAGATGCGCGGACGTGTTGGACGTGGAAACAAGAAAGCCTTCTGCTATCTGCTTGCACCTCCATTGAGTTCGCTCACGCCTGAGGCACGCCGCCGTCTGCAGGCTATTGAGAATTTCAGCGATTTGGGTAGCGGTATCCATATAGCCATGCAGGATCTTGATATCCGTGGTGCAGGAAATATGCTTGGAGCCGAACAGAGTGGATTTATTGCAGACCTTGGTTATGAGACTTATCAGAAGATTTTGGCAGAAGCTGTTACCGAACTTAAAAACGATGAGTTCTCCGAACTTTATGCCGATGAGGTAAAAGCAGGTGAGGAAGTTTTGAGCGGTGAAGGATTTGTTGATGAATGTACAGTAGAAAGCGACCTAGAGCTGTTGTTCCCTAATGAATATATCCCAAGCAGCAGCGAAAGGATGTTGCTCTACCGTGAGCTTGATAAGCTGGAACTTGACAAGGATGTAGAAGATTTCAAAGCGCGTCTGATAGACCGTTTCGGAGCAATTCCACCGGAAGGAGAAGAGCTGATACGTATAGTTCCGTTGAGACGTATCGCCAAGCGTCTTGGTATAGAGAAGATATTCCTGAAATCAGGACGTATGACACTCTTCTTTGTAAGCAATCCTGACAGTCCGTACTATCAGAGTGAGGCTTTCGGCAAGATGATAGGCTATATGTCACGCTATCCTCGCCAGTGTAATCTCAGAGAGCAGAATGGAAAACGCAGCATGATTATCAAGGATATAAAAGATGTGCAGTCGGCTGTTAGGGAGTTGCAGGAGATAACGAGCATACAGGCTGGATAAGATAATTAGACAATGGAAATTTATAAAGATTAAAAATATTTGTTGATACAAAATAATATAGAACTTAAATATAATATTTGAAAAATGAGAAAGAATATTCTAATGCTTATACTTGGTGCCGGGGCTTTGACTGCTCAGGCTGCAAGTATTAATCCTCTATGGATGCGTGATGTACGCATATCACCCGATGGTAAGTCTGTGGTTTTCTGCTATAAGGGAGATGTGTATAAGGTAAATGCTAATGGTGGACAGGCTGTTCAGCTTACCACACAGGAGTCGTATGAATCAGACCCGGTATGGTCGCCAGACGGTAAGCAAATAGCTTTTGCAAGCGACCGTTATGGTAATCAGGATGTGTTCATTATGTCGGCTGATGGTGGTCCGGCACGCAGACTTACTCTTAATTCTGCGTCAGAGATACCGACAGCTTTCAGTCCCGACGGCAAGTTCGTTTATTTTTCCGCCTCTATTCAGGACCCTGCACAGAGTGCCCTTTTTCCTACTTCGGCTATGACCGAACTTTATAAAGTTCCAGCAGAAGGAGGAAAAACTTTACAGGTTCTTGCTACTCCTGCCGAAATGGTTGAGTTTAATAATGAAGGCGATTTGTTCCTTTATCAGGACTGTAAGGGGTATGAAGACGAGTGGAGAAAGCATCATACTTCTTCCGTAACACGTGATGTCTGGTTATATGATACCAAAAGCGGAAAACATACCAATCTTACAGAGCGTGCTGGTGAAGACAGAAATCCTGTGTTCTCGGATGATGAGAAGACTGTGTTCTTCCTGAGTGAAAGAAACGGAGGATCTTTTAATGTCTATTCTTTCCCACTATCAGATCCAAAGAATGTGAGCCGGATTTCCGATTTTAAGGTTCATCCCGTAAGATTCCTTTCGGTTGGTGACGGAAATAAATTGTGCTACTCTTATAATGGTGAGATTTATACTCAGAACCTTGGAGAAAAGCCAAAGAAACTGAATGTTACTGTTGTGAGAGATGATGAGGCTATGCCTGAAAATATGAGCTTCACACGTGGCGCAAGTGAGGCGGTAGTATCTCCAGACGGTAAACAGGTGGCATTTATTGTACGTGGTGAGGTTTTTGTGACTTCTGTAGAATACAATACTACCAAGCAGATAACCAATACTCCGGAAGCAGAGAAAGGTGTTTCTTTCGGGGCAGACAACCGCACTTTGGTTTATGCAAGCGAAAGAGGAGGTAACTGGGGACTATATCTGGCTAAGATAGCCCGTAAGGATGATCCTAACTTCCCTAACGCTACACTTATAGAGGAAGAAGCTTTGCTGCCTTCAACATCGGTGGAACGTGGATATCCAAAGTTCTCTCCCGACGGTAAGGAAGTTGCTTTCATCGAAGACAGAAACAAACTTATGGTGGTGAACCTCGAATCGAAGAAAGTAAGACAGATTACCGATGGTTCTACATGGTATAATACTTACGGAGGATTTGAGTATTCATGGAGTCCTGACGGAAAGTGGTTCACTCTTGAATTTATAGGTCACAAACACGATCCTTACACTGACATAGGTATTGTTAAGGCAGACGGAAAAGGAGATATTGTGAATATTACAGGAAGCGGTTACACAAGCGGTTCTCCTCGTTGGGTTATGGATGGTAATGCTCTTCTTTTCACTACAGAGAGATATGGTATGCGCAATCATGCTTCATGGGGCTCGCTGGATGATGTAATGATAGTTTTCATGAATCAGGATTCATACGATAAATTCCGTCTTAGCAAGGAGGATTATGAAATAGAGAAGGCTCTGAAGGAAGAACAGGAGAAGGCTTCCAAGAAGGAGAATAACTCTAAAGGCGACAAGAGTTCAAAGAAAGATGATAAGAAATCAAAGAAGGGTGATGATGCCGACAAGAAAGACGAAGAATCAGTAAAACCTGTTGAAGTTGAAACAGAAGGCATAGAAGACCGTATTGTCCGTCTTACTCCTAACTCATCAAGCATAGCTTCTGCTATTATTTCAAAGGACGGAGAAAAGCTTTACTATCTGTCTTCATTCGAAGGTGGATATGATATGTGGAAGTTGGATTTGAGAAAAAAAGAGACTAAGCTCCTGCATAAGATGGATGCCGGATGGGGAGATATGCAGACTGATAAGGAAGGTAAGGCTGTATTTATTTTAGGCGGAAGCAATATGCAGAAAATGGATGCTTCGTCTGAGTCTCTAAAGCCTATAACATATAAGGCTGAAATGAAAATGGACCTTGCTGCAGAACGTGAGTATATGTTTAATCATGTATATAAACAGGAGAAGAAACGTTTCTATGAGGTTAATATGCATGGAGTAGATTGGGAAGGACTTACTGCGGCTTATCGCCGTTTCTTGCCTCATATCTCAAATAATTATGATTTTGCCGAGATGCTTAGTGAGTGGCTTGGCGAGCTTAATGTTTCGCATACCGGTGCAAGTTACCGTCCGTCTTCAAAAACTGAAGCTACAGCAAACCTGGGATTACTGTACGACTGGGAATACTCCGGCAAGGGACTTCGTATCTCCGAAGTTGTGACCAAAGGTCCGTTCGACAGAAAGAACTCTAAAGTTGAGGCCGGTAATATAATAGAAAAAATTGACGGCAGTGTTATAGATAAGGATACAGACTATACTACTCTCCTTAACGGAAAGGCCGGAAAGAAGGTGCTTGTATCTGTTTATAATCCAGAATCCGGAGAAAGATGGGATGAAGTGGTTAAGCCGGTTACAAGTGGTGCCATGAGTTCCCTTCTGTATAAACGTTGGGTTAAGCAGCGTGCCGATGAGGTAGAGAAACTTTCCGATGGACGTTTGGGATATGTTCATATCCAGTCTATGGACGACGGAAGTTTCCGTACAGTCTATTCTGATATCTTAGGTAAGTACAATAATTGTGAAGGAATTGTCATCGATACACGCTTCAATGGTGGAGGTCGCCTGCATGAGGATATCGAGGTACTGTTTAGTGGCAAGAAATATTTCACACAGGTGGTAAGAGGACGTGAAGCCTGTGATATGCCAAGCCGCAGATGGAACAAGCCTTCTATTATGCTTCAGTGTGAGGCCAATTACTCTAATGCTCATGGAACTCCTTGGGTATATAAGCATAGAGGTATAGGCAAACTGGTGGGTGCTCCTGTTCCAGGAACTATGACAAGTGTCAACTGGGAGCGTCTTCAGGACCCTACACTGGTATTCGGTATTCCTGTGGTAGGTTATCGTTTGCCTGACGGAAGCTATCTGGAAAATACACAGCTTGAACCGGATATATACATTTTGAACTCTCCTGAAACTATTGTTAAAGGTGAGGATACTCAGCTGAAGGCTGCTGTAGAGGAATTGCTGAAAGAGATTGATTTGAAGAAGTAAGATAAATCTATCATATATAATAAAAAGACAGATGATGTATCATTATTTTCATGGTACATCATCTGTCTTTTTATATATCTGTACACTTTCAGTTTGAGATAATAATTTTCAGTGATGAAAATTGTCATTCCGAAGTTTTTTCTTGTAAACGTCTTGATGATTACTATAAACCACACTGTAGTTTGTATAAATTACAGTGTTATTTCTATAAACAACAGTGTGGTTTATAGAAACATAAGTTATATTTATAGATTATACATAGTTGTTTTTGTTTTTTATCTGTTCCTTTTATACTTTTCTATAACATAAAAGATTATAAATGGGAAAATATATAGTCAGTGTAATATATCTTACACTGTATTTCTGGATAAAATATTTTATTTGCAAAAAAGTATAATTTATGAAGTTATCCAAACGACAAAAAATCATAATGGCTGTCATAGCCGGAGTCATAGTAGGAGGAGGGGGATTCTTCCTGTATATGCTGAGGGCTCATACATATCTAACTGACGAGCCTTCGGCTTGTGTGAATTGTCACATCATGTCGCCTTATTATGCTACGTGGATGCACAGTTCGCATTCAAGAAATGCAACGTGTAATGACTGCCATGTACCGCATGAGAATTTTATAAAGAAATGGACGTTCAAGGGAATGGACGGAATGAAACATGTCGCGGCTTTCCTTACAAATTCGGAGCCTCAGGTCATACAGGCTCATCCTGCAAGTTCGCAAGTTATAATGAATAACTGTATCAGATGTCACCAACAATTGAATACAGAATTTGTGGAAACAGGACGCATAGACTATATGATGTCCGAAGTAGGAAAGGGGAAGGCATGCTGGGACTGCCACAGAGATGTTCCTCATGGAGGAAAAAACAGTCTTTCATCCACACCTGCAGCTATTGTACCGTTACCGGATTCTCTCGTTCCGGAATGGCTTAGAAAAATTAAGAAGTAAAATAATTAAATCTAGAATATATGATGAATAATTTTAAATCTTGGCATGGATGGTTGTTGTTTTTTGTTTCAATGGCCGTAGTTTTTTGTTTGGGATTAGCGGTGTCTGCTCTGTCTGAACGTAGGGCAGAGGTGGTAAGTATCTTCAACAACAGGAAGAACCCTATGAAGGGAATCGTTCCACAGAATGAGAAGTTCCAAAGTGATTTTCCTCGTGAATATCAGACATGGACAGAAACTGCCAGAACTGATTTCCGGAGCGAGTTCAATGGAAACATACAGGTTGATGTACTCGAACAGCGTCCCGAAATGGTGATTCTGTGGGCAGGCTATGCTTTCTCAAAAGATTATGCTACACCACGAGGACACATGCATGCCATAGAGGATATCCGTGCAACTCTCCGTACAGGCGCCCCTCAGACAGCAAACGACGGACCACAACCTTCGACCTGTTGGACTTGTAAAAGTCCGGATGTCCCGCATATGATGCAGGAAATAGGAGTTGATTCATTCTATAACAACAAGTGGGCAGCTTTCGGTTCTGAGATTGTAAACCCTATAGGATGTTCGGATTGTCATGATTCCGAGACTATGGACCTTCACATCAGCCGTCCGGCACTGATTGAAGCTTTTGCCCGTCAGGGAAAAGACATAACAAAGGCTACACCACAGGAAATGCGCTCACTGGTGTGTGCGCAGTGTCATGTGGAATACTACTTTAAGGGTGATGGAAAATATCTTACATTCCCTTGGGATAAAGGCATGACCGTAGAAGCTATGGAGCAGTATTATGATGAAAATAATTTTACCGACTATACTCATGCATTAAGTCGTGCGCCTATCATCAAGGCACAGCATCCTGACTATGAGATTTCGCAGATGGGAATACACGGACAGCGTGGAGTATCATGTGCTGACTGCCATATGCCATATAAGAGTGAAGGCGGTATGAAGTTCAGTGACCATCATATTCAGAGTCCGCTTGCCATGATAGACCGTACTTGTCAGGTTTGTCATCGTGAAAGCGAAGAGACTTTGCGAAACAATGTTTACGAACGTCAGCGTAAGGCTAATGAAATAAGAAACCGTCTTGAAAAGGAACTTGCGTCTGCACATATAGAAGCCAAGTTCGCATGGGATAAGGGTGCTACAGAAACTGAGATGAAACCGGTGCTGAAACTCCTTCGAGAAGCACAGTGGAGATGGGATTTTGGAGTCGCTTCACACGGAGCCGCATTCCATGCACCTCAGGAGATACAGAGAATCCTTTCGCATGGACTGGACAGAGCTTTGCAGGCACGACTCTCTATATCAAAGGTTCTTGCAAAGCATGGATATACCGATGATGTTCCTATGCCTGATATTTCTACAAAGGATAAGGCTCAGAAATTTATCGGACTCGATATCCCTGCTGAGAAAGCTGCCAAGGAACGTTTTATGAACAATACTGTTCCTGGATGGCTGAAAGAAGCAAAGGCTAACGGACGTATTATCTAAAATTGATATGTGGAATAATTCTTGGGGACTGAAAGAAGGTATAATGGCCTGTGGCGGACTTATCGCCATAGGTCTTATACTTCATTTTATTACCGGTGCTGTTGACTGGAACAATTTTGCCAGTCCGCTTAATATATATATATTGATTCTGTATGTGACCGCCTTGATAATGCTATATATTTTAAGGTCGAAGCTGTATTTCGTACGTTGGGCTATGTCGTATAAGGCTGCTGTTCCGTCTTTGATTGCTGTTGTTCTCCTTACATTGCTTATGGGAATGATAAGGCAAGTGCCGTCTTCGGTACAGTCGGAAGATGTATTTATCTTGAATCGCATGCTTTCATTCTGGCCTTTTATTCTTGTCTATCTCTGGATGACTACCATTGTAGGATTGGTTTCTATAAGGAGTCTGTTTCATTTTCGCATCAGAAGAATACCGTTTCTGTTGAATCATCTTGGCCTGTTCATAGCCTTGGTTTCTGCTACTTTGGGAAGTGCCGATATGAAGAGACTTACGATGAACACCCGTATAGGTCAGGCGGAATGGCGTGCCACTGATGCTGATGGAAATGTGTACGAACTGCCTCTGGCTGTCGAGCTGAAAGACTTCAGTATTGATGAATATCCTCCCAAGCTTATGTTGATAGATAATGCTACAGGCAAGGCTCTACCCTATGATGCGCCGGAACATATCTTGCTGGAGGAAGGGGTAAAATCAGGAATGTTGTCAGGATGGAATATTGAGATATCGGAGATAATAGAGATGGCTGCTTCTGTATCGGGGAATGATACTGTGAAGTATGTGGAATGGCCTAGTGCCGGAGCCACTTATGCCGTTAATGTTAGAGCTGTATCGCCTGACGGCAAACAGTCAGTCGGTGGATGGGTAAGTTGCGGAAGTTTCCTTTTCCCTTATCAGGCATTGCGTCTTGACGATGATTGCAGCCTTGTCATGCCCGATATGGAGCCTCGCCGTTATTCATCCGACGTAGTGATTTATACTGAGAGCGGCAAAACGCTGGAAGAGACTATAGAGGTGAACAAGCCTGCCGAGATAGAAAGTTGGAAGATATATCAGCTTAGCTATGACGAAAGCAAAGGGCGCTGGAGCGATATAAGTGTTTTTGAACTGGTTTCAGACCCGTGGTTGCCTGCCGTATATGTCGGAATTATAATGATGATGCTGGGATCTGTATGTATGTTCGTTACAGCACAAAAGAATAACAATTAGCAAACAAGTGATTATGATGAATTGGGATTGGTTTATATATTTTGCTGTATTGTCTGTGATTTTTTGGATTGCAGGTTCTTGGAATGCCTTTAAAGGATCACAGTCGAAGGCATGCGTTTTCATGGTTGTTGGACTCCTGGTGTTCGGTATCTTCATAGGTCTGTTGTGGGAATCATTGGAACGTCCTCCACTGCGCACTATGGGAGAGACTCGTCTCTGGTACTCTTTCTTTTTGCCATTGGCCGGACTGATAACCTATGTCAGATGGAAATACAAATGGATTCTGTGTTTCAGTACCATACTGTCAGTGGTATTCATTTGCGTCAACCTGCTCAAGCCTGAGATTCACAATAAGGCGTTAATGCCGGCATTGCAGAGTCCGTGGTTTGCTCCTCATGTCATTATCTATATGTTCGCATACGCTATGTTGGGAGCCTCTGCCATAATGGGAGTTTATCTTCTATGGATAAAGAAGACTAGGTGCGATGTTAAGGAGATGGCTTTATGTGATAATCTGGTGTATATAGGTCTGTCATTCATGACTTGGGGAATGCTGACCGGTGCCTTGTGGGCTAAAGAGGCATGGGGACACTACTGGTCTTGGGACCCTAAAGAAACATGGGCTGCCGTAACATGGTTTTCATATCTTACCTATATCCATATCAGATTAGGAATACAGGGCAGAGAGAAGTCATCCTTGTATATATTGCTTTTGTCGTTTATATTTCTTCAGATGTGTTGGTGGGGTATTAACTATCTGCCTTCAGCACAGGGAAGCAGTATCCATACTTATAATATGAACTGATTAAAACCTTGAAATTTATGGGAAAAATAAGTTTACATTTTTTGATCCCATTCCTTCTTATGGGGAATGCATCATTGTTTTATGCTCAAGATGACAAAAAAGAGGATGACAGTTTCTGGGTGTCAGCTCAGATTCGTACAAGGGGAGAATACCGTAATGGTGCATTGTATCCCCGGGATAAAGGAATGTCTCCGGCTGGATTCGTAAACGAGCGTGCCAGACTTACATTGGGTTATGAACGTCAGAAACTGGCTTTAAGGTTTTCTGCACAGCATGTAGGTGTATGGGGACAGGATGCCCTTATTGATAAAAACGGGCGTTTCATATTGAATGAGGCATGGGCATCTTTCAATATGAATGACTATTGGTTTGTGCAGCTGGGTAGGCAGGCATTGGTGTACGATGATGAACGAATCCTCGGAAACCTTGACTGGAATGTTGCCGGACGTTATCATGACGCGTTGAAGATAGGATATAAGCACAATGGTTATCAGCTTCATGGAATATTTGCTTTCAATCAGAATGACGAAAACGTAATAGGAGGAACATTCTATGACAGTAGTAAAACCAAACTATACAAGAATATGCAGACGTTGTGGTATCATTATGATTGCGCATCAACACCTCTGCAGGTTTCATTGCTTGCGATGAACATTGGTCAGGAAGGTGGAGATGCAGCAACAAGGAAAGCTGATACCAAATACATGCAGACTTTCGGTACTTATATCAAATATACACCGGACGTATGGAACTTCTCAGGATCATTCTATTATCAGACCGGTAAAAATGTGGCTTCACGCACTGTTTCCGCTTATATGGGAAATATAGACCTCTCATATAGTATAAACAGATTATGGTCTGTAGGTATAGGTACAGACTATTTGAGCGGAAGCAACGATGCAGACGGAAAATATAAGGCGTTCAATCCTCTATATGGCACACATCATAAGTTTTACGGAGGAATGGATTATTTCTATGCCACAGATTTCGCGGTTGGTTATAATCCAGGCCTTTCGGATACTCATGTGGAAGTTGACTTCAAGGTATCAAATGCTGTATCTATGGGGCTGAATTATCATTATTTTGCTACAGCGGTCAAGCTGGACAATCTGAAACGTACGCTTGGTTCTGAGATTGACTATCAGATGAACTGGAAAATAATGAAAGATGTAAGTCTGTCCTTAGGTTATTCCGTTATGTTAGGAACCTTAACAATGGATGTTGTAAAAGGTGGAAACCACAGCAGTTGGCAAGACTGGGGATGGATTTCGCTAAATATAAACCCAAGAATTTTTATAAAATGACATAAATGATGATTAAGGCTATTCTGTTCGTGGGATGGCCTTTTTCTTTTATAGAACAATGTTCTTTATAGCCTTCAGATCCAGTTCAATATAATTATTTTCCTTACGGGTAATAATGCCTTCCTTCTCCATCTTGTTGAATTCTGTTGATAGGGCAGGGCGTGTGACATTAATGTATTCTGCCAGTTGGGTGATGGTATGCGTAAGCTTTATTGTAGATGTCCCTTTGTCAATTCTTTTCATAAGATATACCAGAATTCTTTCACGTATGGTCTTTCTTGATAGAACATCCAGTCTCATAGTGGTACATACATTGCAATTTCCCGAGACACAAAGGAAATTCTTCAATATATCAGGGTATTTGCTTATCAGTTCGAATGTAGAGTCTTTGGTGGCTGTCAGTAATACAGATCTCTCTATAGTCTTAAATGTGGCAGGTAGACGGTTGTCCTTCTTGAATAGGTGAGGTGTGGCAAATGCCCTTGGCGATTCTATATATTCTATCAGGACCTCATTGGCATTAGCATCGATGATATTTACTTCCAATGTACCTTTTAGAAGTACATACAGATTGCAGCATACATTGCCCTGTTCCAATACAACAGTGTTTTCATCAATATCATAAAGCTTTACATCAAGCTTTATGATAATCTCATGTTTAATGTTGTCAGGCAAATCACAGAATAGCGGTATTGACAGCAGTTTCTCTTTGTAGTAATTATCGAAAGTTATTGTTTTCATCTTTGCTTTTCGGTTTCAGATACAAAAGTATCTGTTTAATCTCTAATAGTCAAATATATTTACGTATTAATGTTTTTTATTTATTGCCAAATGCATGTCTCTGTCATAAATCTTACATACGGATAGGAGTAATGATAGTATTTTTGTGGCTGTTGAATGATTAATTTATGGAATATGAGAAAAACAAGTCGTGAAATGGACAGCCAATGGGCATTGGAGGTGATGCGAAAGGCTCCTTATATAACTGTAAGTTTTACCAGAGTGGACGGTACTGCATACGGCGTGCCGCTTTCTCTGGCAAGTAAAGATGATAATGTATGGTATTTTCATTGTGCTCCGGAGGGGGATAAACTTGATGCCATTGCTGTGAATCCGGAAGTATGCCTTTCTGCTGTAACAAAATGCCAGCCCACTGTAGGACCTAAAGACGGAACATTCACTCTCCAGTATCGCTCGGCTATCGCATTCGGAAAGGCTGAGATTGTAACTGACGATTATGAAAAGGTACTGGCTCTAAGATTGATAAGCCAACGTTTCTTACCCAATCACATGGATGCTTTCGAAGAAGCGGTTGAGAGAAGTCTTCATCGTACGGCGGTTGTCAGGATAATCTTATTTGATCCTCCGACAGGAAAGCGTAAGCAGTACGATAAGAATGGTGATGAGATGAAGTATGGCAGGATGGAATAATAAAATACTAAAGAATTGCTTATGAATTTGTTTGATGTATATTCTGTATTTCCCATAAATATAGTTCGTGGAAAAGGCTGTTATGTATATGATGAAGTCGGAAATTCATATATGGATTTCTATGGTGGACATGCTGTAATATCAATTGGACACTCTCATCCGTATCTGATAAAGTGTATGTATGAGCAGATGCAGAATCTGATGTTCTATTCTAACTCTGTGATTAATAAACTCCAGGAAAAACTTGCATACGAATTAGGGGAATTATCCGGTTATCCGGATTACAGTGCGTTCTTTGTCAATTCGGGAGCCGAAGCCAATGAGAATGCCCTTAAACTGGCATCGTTTCATACCGGAAAGAAAAAGGTTATAGCTTTCAAGAGTTCTTTCCATGGCCGTACGTCTGCTGCAGTAGAAGTGACAGACAACCCACTGATAACTGCACCTATTAATTCCAATGACAATGTCTATTTTGCAGATATGAATATTGCCGAGATTGAGGACGTGCTGCGTAAAGGTGATGTATGTGCTGTGATAATAGAAGGAATATCGGGAGTGGGAGGAATAAGAGTTCCTGATGATGAATTCCTCAAGGCTTTAAGAAAGCTTACTCAACAATATAATGCTGTTCTCATTCTGGATGAGATACAATCCGGTTACGGACGTACAGGAAAGTTCTTTGCCCATCAATGGTGCGGCATAAAACCTGACATCATTACTGTGGCAAAAGGCATAGCAAATGGTTTTCCTTTCTCTGGAGTATTGATAAGCGATGATTTCAAACCGTGTAAGGGAATGCTTGGAACCACATTTGGAGGAAATCATCTGGGTTGTGCGGCTGCATTGTCTGTTATTCAGGTTATGAAAGATGAACACCTTATTGAGAATGCCAATGAAGTAGGTTCTTATTTTATCAGTAAATTACGATCTTTGAGTTATCCGTTAATAATGGAAGTGAGAGGGCGTGGACTGATGATAGGGATTGAGTTTGCTGTCCCTGTATCTGTTATTCGCAATTCTTTGCTGTATGATTATCATATATTTACTGGATACTCAGGAAAGAATGTTCTCAGGATATTGCCTCCATTGTGTGTCTCAAAATCGGAGGTGGATTGTTTTATAGATAAGTTTATCAGGTGTTTGCATAAGGTTGAATGCGGAAATGATTGAGCAGGAAGAAAAATTGCCTTATAAGGTTTTTGTTATAGCTGGAAGCGAACCTTTGGGTACGGCTGGTATTCAGGCTGACATCAAAGCAATATCTGCATGTGGCGGATATGCAGCCGGAGCAATAACATGCGTTGTTGATGAGGATACAGAACACGTGAAAGATGTATGTCTGATACCGGTTGAAATGGTTGTCTCCCAGATTATATCATTTATGGAAGATGTTGAGGCTGATTGTATTAAAACAGGGATGTTATATTCGAAAGAATTGGTGTTTCGGGTATCTGAAACATTGAGAAAATATGCTCATATCCCTTTGGTAGTAGATCCTGTTATGGTTAGTTCTTCAGGGGATCAACTGTTGGAAGATGATGCTGTTCTATATTATAGAAAATATCTTATTCCTCTTGCTTCCCTTATAATACCCAATATGAGGGAGGCGGAGATCCTACTTGGCAGAAGGTTGAATATTGGTGGTATCAAGGATGATTTAAGAGAACTGTCCCAGTGGGGAAATTCTGTGATTGTTAAGTCTGTACGGTGTGATGATAAAATCTCAGATTATTTTTATTGTCCGCAGAATGATTGCTTTAAGGAATATACTAAACCTTTTATTGAAACAAGGAATGTGAATGGTACAGGTGATATGTTTGCTTCTGCTATAGCTACATATATAGCCATGGGATGTAATATAGTTGATGCCATAGATAAATCTGAAGAGTTTATTTATAATGCTATAAAATATGGTGCTAGATTTTCGTTCGGGACAGGATTTGGACCAGCTTTTCCATTCTATAATAATTGGAGGTAAAATGTTTACAACACCTTAATTGAAATATATAATTTTGATTTATTTGTTACAGCTTTGTAATAACATACTTTCTTAGTGATTTTTTATTGTGAAAAATACACCTTATTATATAGATAAATTGAATCTTATAATTCAATTCTCTTTTGTATTATACTTGCAATAGACTTGAAATGTTTATGTAATACCATGCTTATACTTTCGCGGCAGAAAAGAAAAATAAACAAGAGAAAGAGACTATATGAAATTTAAGCTGGTATTGGTTTTGGTGCTGTTTGTTTCTGTTGTGGCAAATGCACGTATAGTTAGAGGTGTTATTAAGGATGCACAGACAGGTGAGGAAATAATAGGAGCGTCTGTTGTTGTAAAAGAAGAACCTTCAAAGGGAGTTGTTTCAGGATTGAACGGTAGTTTTAATCTGGATTTGGATTATGGAAAATGCACACTCGTTTGTTCATACATAGGTTATGAGACATACGAAGTAGTGGTTGAGGCTAACAATGCAGAAGTTTTTATTCCGCTGAAAACTGATGATGTTATGCTGGCAGAAGTCACAGTGGTGGCAACTAATCCCGGACGTACAGAGGCCGGAGCTAGAGGCATAGAAAGAAAAGCCATGAATGTGGTGAATGTGATGAGTGCAAAAGCAATAGAGCTTTCACCTGATATAACAGTGGCAAATGTCATACAAAGAATGTCGGGTGTGACAGTTGAAAGAAACAGTAGCGGTGAAGGACAGTATGCAATTCTTCGTGGTATGGATAAGCGCTACAATTATACATTGGTAAACGGTGTAAAGATTCCAAGCCCTGACAATAAGAACCGATTTGTTCCATTGGATATATTCCCTTCGGAAATGCTTGACAGACTTGAAGTGACAAAATCTCTTACAGCTAATATGGAAGGTGATGGAATAGGTGGAGCTGTAAACTTGGTTATGAAGGATGCGCCGTCCGAACGTCAGTTCACTGCAAATATTTCTACAGGATATAACTCTATGTATTTTGACCGCGATTTCCAGTCGTTCAATAAAGGAGCAATAACCAAACAGTCTCCTTACGAATTGAAAGGTATGCCGGAGGCATTCAAGGTAAGTGATGAAGATTTCTCACACGATAATTTGCGCATGACGTGGAAGAAACCTTTGCCGGATCTGACTGCAAGTCTTTCATATGGTGACCGTTTCTTCAATAATAAACTCGGTGTAATGTTGTCAGGAAGTTTCCTGAATACATATCGTGGAAAAGAAAGCGAGATTTATTATCAGCCGGGACGTGATGTGAATAACACTGAGACAAGAAATTATTCAGACCAGCAGACACGTATCGGAGCTCATGCCAAGTTCGACTATCATATAAGTCCGAAACATAAGCTTACATGGTATAACGGATATATGGATATGCGCGAGACTGAAGTCCGTGACCGTCTGGACAAGAAAGAAGGATATGTCCGAATGAGGTGGAACCGTCAGTATATCGTAAACTCTACGTTGAAAGGTGAACATTCATTCCTTGCGGACAATGCATTGCATCTGTCATGGTCGGCAGTACTATCAAAGGCTTTTAATGAGACACCGGACAATAATGAGATTTCACTCCTTGGAGGTGGTGATCGTGTGGCCGTGAATAGGGCATTGATAAACCGTTGGGAACATAATTCAGACCGTGACAAAGCAGGATACGTTGATTTGTCATATAAACTTGATTTGTCTGACTCTGAATTTGAATTCTCTGCCGGAGGTATGTTCCGCGACAAGAAAAGAGACAGTTTCTTCAATGAATATACTTTTGAAACTATTTTGGGAGAAAGTCAGTACAGAGGTGAAGATTGGAACAATTATGATGAAATAGATTTTTATTATAAGACACGTAATATCAACGGCGCTCTGAATTATGATGCTACAGAACAGATCGGAGCTGGTTATGGTATGGCAAAATACACTTTCGGAAAATGGGAATTTATTGCCGGAGTACGTGTAGAACATACTAATCAAGGATACCTTCTTAAATATCCTACAGATGGAGTTAATGCCGAAGGAAACCAAAAGTATGTTGATATATTGCCTAGTTTCCATACCAAGTATGAAGTTCATAAGAATGCCAATATGCGTTTCTCTTATGCACGTGCAATAAACCGTCCTAGTTTCTTTGAAATTGTACCTTACACAATTCTGAATGAAGACTTCAGCGAGAAAGGTAATCCGGATTTGAAACATACTGTGGCCGATAATTTGGATTTGCGCTATGAGTTTTTCCCTAGATCTTCAGAACAATTTATGGTAGGCGTGTTCTACAAATATATTCAGGATCCTATAGAGCAGGGTTTGGTTCCGCAGGGACAGGATTTGTTCTATATTCCGATGAACTATGGTGATGCTTCTAATCTTGGAGTAGAGGTTGATGTAATGAAGTATTTTAACTGGTTCGGTATTAAGGCCAACTATACTTATACACATTCCAAAATTACTACAGAGAAACGTACAATGCAGGGCTCTGATGTGGTAGTAGTAGAACAGACCAGACCACTATACGGACAGGCTGCCCATGTGGCAAATCTATCATTACTTCTGAAAAGCAGCAAGTATGGTTGGGAAGGTCAGATTGCCGGAAGTTATACTGGAAAGCGTTTGAGTGAAGTATCCAACTATTTCGATGATGACATTTGGGAAGACGGATATATGCAGCTTGACGCTTCGGTAGAGAAAAGCTTCAAAAACGGTATCTCCATATATGCCAAGGCATCAAATCTGCTTGATACACCTTTGCTCAGATTTACTCATAAAGGGCCTTACACAGACGGTATAACAGGCTTTGAACGTAAAAACGGCAATTTGATTGAACGTAAAGAATGGCATGGACAATCGTTTATGCTTGGTATCAGATATAAACTTTAATAGGTATTAAATAAATTGACTAACAACTTTTAATTTTTGAAAAATGAGACTGAAAAATTATTTTTGGGCTAGCGCTGCAATGATCAGCCTGTCATTAATGGCAATTTCTTGTACTGAAGATAATGTAGCTGATTCAGACAATGACAACGGTTCTGATGTAGAAGGTTCTACAGATCTAGGTGATTTTACAAACAACGATGTTGTGGTATGGGAAGCAGGTAAGGTTGTTGAACTGAAAGACCATTTCACTGTTCCGGAAGGTAAGACTCTTGTCATTAAAGAAGGTGTTCAGGTTATCGCAACAGGAAAGGTTGGAATGAATGAACTTCCTATCGAGTTTACAGTAAAGGGCAATCTTTATTGTGAAGGTACAGCTGAGAAACCTGTTCTTTTCTCTATTCCTGAAAATGAAAGAACTGAAAGTAATATTTTCGAAGGAAAGTGGGGAGGTATTGTTGCCACTTCAACTTGTCAGGAAATGCTTATCGATCATACTATTATAGAATATGTGGGTGGAGATGTTCTGGAAGGAGCTCCGGCAGCACTTGCAGGAATATATGAAGCAGGTGATGATGCTTATCCTCAGATAACTACTAATAATACTAAAGGTAATTACGTCATCACAAATTCTATCCTACGTTATGGAGTTTCAGATGCTATCTATATGATGGGTGGTAACGCAATTATTGCAAACAATGTATTCTGTGCAAACGGTAAGACAGGTGAAGAAGCTGTGAATGTCAAGTCAGGATGTGTAGTTGACGTTGCCGGAAACTTGATGTTTGCTCCAAACACCAACGCATTGAAATTATCAAGCAAGTCACAGAGTGAGGAAAGAGCTCAGGCTAAGATTCAGGCTTACAACAATACAATAGTAAATGCGGGATGGAGACGTGATGAAGATAAAGGTGGTAGTATTTATGTAGAAGAAAATGCTAATGTAAAAGTATTCAACAATCTTTTGGTTAACTGTAAGTTCAAGGCAACTACTCCTTTCTGGAATCAGGATTCTTCAGACCGTTACGACAGAAATAACTCAGTTATTGATTACAACTACTATGCTTCTGGCTCTCAGAAAATTGATGAGGCTGACTATGTATATGAAGCTGGTATAGAATATTCTTGGGAAGGATATAACTACTCTTATACATTGGAAGACGAAGATGACGGTGAAGTGATATACATCAACATGTATGACACAGAAAAAGTTGATAAGAATTCAATCGTAGCTACCGAAGATGACTCAAAAGATCCTAAGTTTACAGCTTTTGATATTAATGCAGTTCGTCTTCTTGATTATCAGCTATTCAATAATGACGGAACACAGAAATATGATTTCCATCTTCAGGCTGGTTCACCGGCTTTGAACGGAGCATATAGCGGTACAGATATGCAGCCTGCATTCGTATCAACAGGTTTGACAGTAAACGGCAAAACATATAAGTCTCCGGCTCCAGAAGCACACTATGGCGCTTATGGTCAGAAGTAATCATTAAATTGATATATGTAAAAATAAGTCCGGACAAGTTTCGGGCTTATTTTTTTGAAAATGTTTCATACCAGGAATAATTTTCAGATTCATTTCAGATTTGAGAAATACTTTTGCACAAGTAATCAATAAAATTATAATCTATAAATATAACAACATCATGAACTCATTAAGAAAGAACTTTATTACGCTATTTATGGCTTTGTTTGTCGTTACAGTTTCTTTTGCACAAACACCTGAAAGCTGGAAGACTCTTGAAAAGTCATTGAATTTCTATCTTGCCAATGACCTTGGCCGAAACGGATATTATGACCAGAAACCTATTGCCGAACTGATGGGCAATATGGCAGAAAACGTGGATATTGAATGTGTGATTGCTGCAGGCGATGTGCACCATTTTGAAGGGGTGCGCAGCGTGAATGACCCTCTGTGGATGACAAACTATGAACTTATATACAGTCATCCAGAACTGATGATTCCATGGTATGCAATTCTTGGTAATCATGAGTATCGTGGAAACACTCAGGCTGTAATCGATTACAGTGCTGTAAGTGCAAGATGGAATGTACCTGACAGATATTATACTTTCGCTATGGAAAATGATGGTGTCACTGTACGTTTCGTAATGGTGGACACAGCTCCTCTTCTTGACAAATATCGTGAAGATACTGAGAAATATCCCGATGCTTGCAAACAAGATATGAACAAGCAATTGGCATGGATTGATTCTGTTCTGACTGCTGCAAAGGAAGACTGGGTGCTTGTGGTGGGACATCATCCTATATATGCTGAGACAGGAAAAGATGATTCAGAAAGACTTGATCTGCAGAAAAGGCTCGATTCTGTTTTACGCAAACACAAAAATGTAGATATGTATTTGTGCGGACATATTCACAATTTCCAGCATATACGTAAGGCTGACAGTAATATTGATTATGTAGTGAATACATCAGGTTCGCTCAGCCGTAAGGTAAAACCTGTTGACGGAACCAAGTTCTGTAGTGGTGAAACAGGATTCTCTCTTATCTCGGCTGATAAAAAGGAACTTAACCTGCACATGATAAACAAGGAAGGTAAAGTAATCTATACGGTTTCACGCAAGAAATAAGGTTTCATATATATCCCAAATATAAGTCCGGATAACAATAATATATTGTATATGGCAGCAGCCGATACACTATGCTATTGTTGTCCGGCTTTTTTTATTATTTTGCTATATCCATGTGGCATTTGTAATGAATTGAGATTTGAGTAGTTAAAAAACATGAAATACGCAGTGGCAGATAGTTTAAAAACATGTTATTAAGCATGTGTTTGTAATTCTTTTAATATTTTTGCACAGAATTCGATTTTGTGTGCCGTTGAAGGCAATTTTGATAAAAAGATTATAAACCAAAAAAATAGAGCATGATACAGAAAGTATTGATAGCTAATCGTGGAGAGATAGCAGTGCGTGTTATGCGTTCTTGTCGTGAGATGGGAATCAGGACAGTAGCAGTTTTCTCGGAAGCCGATAGAGCGGCACGCCACGTATTATATGCAGATGAAGCTTGTTTCATAGGTCCTGCTGCATCTCGTGAAAGTTATTTGAATATTGACAAAATCATTGAGGCAGCCAAGCGTCATGGTGCAGATGCTATTCATCCGGGGTATGGTTTTCTTTCTGAAAATTCAGAATTTGCCCGCAGATGTAAGGCCGAAGGAATTATCTTTATCGGTCCGGATCCTGAGACTATGGATGCCATGGGAGATAAAATTTCTGCAAGAAAACACATGATTGCTGCCGGAGTACCTGTAGTTCCGGGAACAGAAAAACCTTTGCAGAATGTAGAGGAAGCAAAGAGAATATGTAATGAAATAGGTTACCCAGTAATGCTGAAGGCTTCAATGGGTGGTGGCGGTAAAGGTATGCGCCTTATCCATAGCGAGGCTGAAGTAGAAGAGGCTTATAACACAGCACGCTCAGAGTCAATGTCATCTTTCGGAGATGATACTGTTTATCTGGAGAAATTCGTTGAAGAACCTCATCACATTGAGTTCCAGATTTTGGGCGACAATTATGGCAATGCCATACATTTGTTCGAAAGAGAATGTTCTATACAGCGCAGAAATCAGAAAGTGGTAGAAGAAACTCCTTCTCCATTCGTAACTCCTGAGTTGCGTGAGAAAATGGGTAAGGCTGCTGTTGCTGCTGCCAAGGCTGTGAACTACAAAGGTGCTGGTACTATAGAATTTCTTGTTGACAAGAACCGTAACTTCTATTTCCTTGAAATGAATACACGTCTTCAGGTTGAACATCCTATCACAGAAGAGGTCGTTGGTGTTGACTTGGTTAAGGAACAGTTGCGTATCGCTAACAATGAGCCTTTGCATCTGAAGCAGGAAGAACTGAAACAGAGAGGACATGCCATTGAATGCCGTATCTGTGCAGAAGATACAGACAATAA
Source organism: uncultured Bacteroides sp. (assembly GCF_937912035.1). Classification (GTDB taxonomy): domain Bacteria; phylum Bacteroidota; class Bacteroidia; order Bacteroidales; family Bacteroidaceae; genus Phocaeicola. The sequence goes on along the minus strand of NZ_CALDPF010000035.1, from coordinate 105,034 downwards.
CTTCATGCCTTCACCGGGTATTATCAAGCAGCTGATGGAACCTAATGGTATCGGTGTACGTATAGACAGCTATGTATATGAAAGTTACGAAATTCCTATCTATTATGACCCGATGATAGGTAAGCTGATTGTATGGGCTACTACACGTGAATTTGCCATCGAACGTATGCGCCGAGTTTTGTATGAATACAAGATTACCGGACTTAAGACTAACATCAGTTACTTGCGTCATATAATGAATGTTCCTGACTTTGTAGAAGGTCACTATAATACATTGTTTATTCCTAAGCATCAGGAAATGCTTAAAGAATGGGCAGGCAAGAAAGAAGAAGAGACTGAAAACATAGCCATGATAGCTGCATATATCGACTATCTGATGAATCTGGAAGAAAACAAGGGAACATCTTCGGATAACCGTCCTATCAGCAGATGGAAAGAATTTGGATTGCAGAAAGGTGTATTAAGGATTTAAGTAGTTTATCAAATGGAAATACATATAGGAAACAGAGTTGCTGATGTTTCATTGGTCAGCAAGGAAGGTAATAAGGTGCAACTGACTATCGATGGTGTCCCATACGACGTGGATATCGTAATGGCTGAAAACGGTAGTTGCTCTATTATACATGACGGTAAATCGTATAACACAGAACTTATCCGTAAGGAAGGTGGTAAGAGTTATACTGTAAATGCTCACTATCAGTCATATAACATTGATATCATAGATTCACAGGCCAAGTATCTTCGTATGCGTAAGGGAGCTGACGAAAAACAGCAGGATAAGATTGTTTCTCCTATGCCTGGTAAGATTGTGAGCATACCGGTTTCTGTAGGTGACAAACTTGAAAGTGGTGATATAGTAGTTGTAATTGAAGCCATGAAGATGCAGAGTAACTACAAGGTAAGCGCTCCTTGCGTAGTTAAGGAGATCCTTGTAAAAGAAGGTGACTCTGTAAATGCCAATCAGGTGGTTATGACTTTGGATATTATTAAAGAAGACTAATTATGACAACAGAAGAACAATACAAATATTTTCAGGAGCTTGACAAGAAGGCTTCTCAGGGCGGTGGAGTAGAGCGTGTGGAAAAACAGCATGCCAACGGACATATGACAGCCCGCGAACGTATAGACATGTTGCTTGACAAAGGAACATTCAACGAAATAGACAAGTTAGTGATACATCACTGTACCGACTTCGGTATGGAAAAGAACCATATTCCTGGCGACGGTATCGTGTGCGGTTATGGTAAAGTTGACGGACGTCTGGTTTATGTATATGCTTACGATTTCACTGTATATGGCGGTACACTTAGTGTGACAGGCGCACAGAAAATTGTTAAAGTGCAACAGTTGGCACTCAAGAACGGTGCTCCTGTAATTGCATTGAACGACTCTGGTGGTGCACGTATTCAGGAAGGTGTGGGAAGTATCTCTGGTTATGCTTCTATCTTCTATCAGAATACTATCGCTTCAGGTGTAATCCCTCAGATTTCTGCTATCCTGGGTCCTTGTGCCGGAGGTGCTTGTTATTCTCCTGCACTTACTGACTTCATCTTCATGGTGAAGGAAAAGAGCCATATGTTCATCACAGGACCGGATGTGGTTAAGACTGTAACTCACGAGGAAGTAGATAAGGAAGAACTTGGCGGTGCATACACACACAGCAGCAAGAGTGGTGTAACTCACTTCCTTTGTGATACAGAAGAAGAAACACTTATGGGTATCCGCGAGCTGTTGAGCTTCCTGCCATCAAACAATATGGAAGATGCTCCTATCCAGCCATGTTCTGATGATATCCGCAGAGCAGACGAATCGCTTATGTCTGTAATTCCTGACGACCCGAACATGCCTTACGATATTAAGAATATCATCGAGCCTGTAGTCGATAATCAGTACTTCTACGAAGTAATGCCACACTTTGCAAAGAATATGGTAGTGGGATTTGCCCGTATGGGAGGTCGTTCTGTAGGTATCGTAGCAAACCAGCCTGCATATCTTGCCGGCGTGCTTGACATTGACGCTTCTGACAAGGCAGCTCGTTTCATCCGTTTCTGCGACTGTTTCAATATTCCTATCATCTCGTTTGTTGACGTACCTGGATTCTTGCCTGGATGCGATCAGGAACACAATGGTATCATCCGTCACGGAGCCAAGATTGTTTATGCATACGCTGAGGCTACAGTGCCTAAGATTACAGTTATCACACGTAAGGCATACGGTGGTGCATACATCGTTATGAACAGTAAGCCTATCGGTTCGGATGTAAACTTCTCATATCCTACAGCTGAGATTGCCGTTATGGGTGCTGATGGAGCTGTAAATATCCTTTATCGCAAGGCTACTCCTGAAGAAAAGGCTAAGGCAGTAGAAGAATACAAGGAGAAATTCTCTAATCCATATCGTGCTGCTGAGCAGGGATATATTGATGAAATCATTCTTCCTAAAGATACAAGATATAAACTTATTCAGGCATTGGAAATGACTCAGAACAAGAGTCAGAGCAATCCTCCTAAGAAACATGGAAACATGCCTTTGTAATAAGGTGATATCATAATAAAAGAAGATGAACAATGACATTTTATGGTTTTTGCAGACTATAGATGTTGTTGTTCATCTTTTTTATGTTTACAAATGTTTCACGCATTTTAATGTACCGATGTTTTTTTGTATTTTTACGCTCTATAAATTTTATATTCCAGAATAGTATGAAAAGATTTATTATGTTGGCAGCCATGTTCTTCTGCCTTTTTGGTGTAACAAATTTAATGTCGCAAAACCCTGTAGCCGATAAGGCGGGATATATAGTAAAGGTAGGGGATATGGCCCCTGATTTCGAAATGACTCTCACTGACGGAACTAAAGTGAAGCTCTCATCACTCCGCGGAAAAGTGGTAATGCTTCAGTTTACAGCGAGCTGGTGCGGTGTGTGTCGTAAGGAAATGCCTTTTATAGAGAGTGATATATGGCAGAAGCACAAGGATAACAAGCAGTTTGCTCTTTACGGTATAGACCGTGATGAACCGCTGGAGCGTGTGAAAGCATTTGCTAAGAAGACAAAAGTCACTTATCCTCTAGGACTTGATCCTGGGGCAGATATTTTTGCGCTTTATGCGGAAAGAAATGCCGGAATAACCAGAAATGTGCTTATCGACCGTAATGGAAAGATTGTAATGATGACAAGACTTTTCAATGACGATGAGTTCAAGTCATTGTGCAAGAAAATAGATGAAATGTTAAAAGACTGACGGTAAAGGTATGAAGCGCATTTGTTTTTTATTGTCATTCTTTTGTGTAATATCTTTTTCGGTATCGTCTCAAACTAAGAAAGAACCTCTTTTCGGTAAATCTCATTCCTTCTATACGGTAAGTTCTTCATCGTTGAAGGGTGCTGTCTTTTATCTCGTAAGTGGTCATGGAGGACCTGATCCGGGTTGTATAGGTAAGTATCAGGGAAAGGAACTTCATGAAGATGAATACGCTTACGATATAATACTTCGTTTGGGTAAGGAACTTCTGGAGAGGGGGGCAAAGGTATATTTTATAATTCAGGATGCAAAGGACGGTATCCGTGACTCCTATATCCTGAAGAACAGCAAGCGTGAAACTTGTATGGGCAAGCCGATACCTTTGAATCAGGTTGAACGCTTGAAACAAAGGTGTGTAGCTATAAATAATCTCTACCGTAAGGATAAGAGCAGTTACAAGCGTGCTATATTCATTCATGTTGACAGCCGTTCAAGAAGCAAGCAGACAGACGTATATTTTTACCATGCCCCGAACAGCAAATACGGCGAACGTCTTGCAACAGAAATTCAAAAGACTTTCAAAGGTAAATACAGAAAACATCAGCCCGGTAGAGGATTTGGTGGAACAGTAAGCGAGCGTAATCTTTACGTTCTGAAAAATACTACTCCTGTCGCAGTGTTTATGGAGCTTGGTAATATGCAGAATGCCCTTGACCAGAAACGCCTGGTGATTCCTAATAACCGCCAGGCCTTGGCTAACTGGATAACTGAGGCAATTGTGAAAGATTACAAGAGAAAATAATAAAAAGGTAAATATTTTATTAGTGATGGTTCATATATTAATGATATATATGAATCATCACTTTTTATTTTCTGTAATGTTTTCTCTGTATTCTCTTGGGGAAACTCCGAAATTTCTTTTTACATATTTCCCAAAAAAAGACAAGTTTTCGAATTTAAGTCTGTTTGCGATTTCTTTTATACTTATCTGTGGGTCCTTGAGTTGAGTTTCTATATCCTTTTTTACATATCTTGTTATAATGTCCGAGGTCGTTTCCCCACATGCCTCCTTGCATATTGCAGAGAGATATTTGGGCGTGACAAATAGCTTTTCTGCATAGTAATTTACAGAACGTTCTTTGGGGTAAGAATTTGCTATAAGTTCTATAAATGATGAAAACAGATTGTCTGCAGAATTATATCTTGGCGGGTTTAGATTTACATGCTTATCCATACCATCTTGAAATTCATACATGAAAGCCTGCAGCAATAAATCAAGTACTTGTTTCTTGTGTGTAGATTTTGATGTAAGTCTGGATTTGATGAGGCTATAATATTGCAGAAACAGCTCACATTCATCATTATCCAATGATAAAATAGGATTGTTCTCAAGAAATAGCTTAGCATTCCAGTTATTTGCTGTTATTACAAATGTTTGTCTTATGTATTCAGGCGACAAGCAGAAACCGCAGACATTAAATTCTGATCCGGTCATTTCATTTTCCAGAATGGTTTGAGGATGACATATCAGCAAATCATTTTCTTTTAATGAGTATAAATTCTTGTTTATTTTTAATTCGGCTTTTCCTTTGGTGCATAATACCACGATGAACCATTCGGTTTTAATAGGTGAATGGTTGATTAAATTTACTTCGTTTACATGACTTAGGATTATAACTCTGTCATCCTTGTAAGCAATACCTTCGTTCTCAACATCCTTTTCTTTATCCATTACTTATATTCTTATGTTTTTTGATGCAAATAAAGTTATTCTTTTCAAATAAGTAATAGTCTGTATTACCAGTTTACTGTTCTATTTTTCCGATTCTGATATATTACGGAAAAATAGGACAGTTATGGAGTGTTTTATATACACGATAAATTACTGAAATGGATTTCCTTTGTGCCATGTTTTTTGATAAATGATTTTTTAAATTAAACAGTTATGGACAAGCTATTTTTAGTTCCAGTATCATTGTTGTTCTTCTTTGCGGGTTGCGGAAATGAGGAACATAAGCAAAACAATGAAACATCAGTAAAGGTAAAGGTAGAAAAGATTGAATTTTCGGACAGTAGCAGTGAGTATTTTTATTCAGGCACAGTGAAAGAGGAAAATACTACAGCATTGAGTTTTCCGGTATTGGGTACAGTTAGCAATGTTTATGCTACTTTTGGTGAGACAGTGCGTCAGGGACAGCTCCTCGCCACAATAGATGAATCTTCAATGCTAAGCGCATATAAGGCTGCCAAAGCTTCGCTTAATCAGGCGGAAGATGCCTATAACAGAATGAAAGAACTTCATGAGAAGGGTAGTCTGGCCGAGATAAAATGGATTGATATACAGAGCAAGTATCGTCAGGCCAAGTCAATGGAAGAGATGGCAAAAAAGAATCTTGACGACTGCAAGCTTTATTCTCCATATTCCGGAGTTATATCTTCGAAATCTATCGAAGTTGGCCAGAATGTAGCTCCGGGAGTACCGGTATTTAATATTGTAAGTCGCCATAACATGAATGTCAGGATTTCTGTTCCTGAAAATGAGATATCACGTATCGAAAAGGGACAGAAAGCTGTAATTGTTGTTCCTGCACTTGAGAATATGAAGTTGTGTGGTATGGTATCAGAAAAGGGAATCCTGGCAAATTCCATATCACGTTCTTATGAGGTAAAGATAAAGATAGACGAATCATCTTCGGCAGGCGATGTAATGCCTGGAATGGTTACTGAAGTATATATATCAAATGAGTCTGGCTCACCGAGTGTAGTTATTCCTGCCGGGATAATTCAATTGGATGAGGATAACAACTATTTCGTATGGTTGAACAATTCTGGCAAGGCTGCCAAACGCATCGTAGTTTGCAGTGGTTTCACTTCTTCTGGAGTCACTGTAGAGTCAGGTCTTCAGTCGGGAGATGAAATAATAGTAGAAGGCCAGCAGAAAGTAAGCGAAGGAATACTTTTGTCTATGTAATATCACAGTAGAATGTCATTATTGGAATTATGGATGGTAAGAAACGTAATATAGTAGAATGGGCTATGCATTATCGTCAGATTATCATACTGGTGACATGCTGCCTGGTTGCATTCGGTATATACAGTTTGCCGAAAATGCAGAAAAATGAGTTTCCTGATTTTACTATCCGTCAGGGGCTTGTGGTAGCTGCCGCTCCAGGAAATACCGTTAACGAGATGGTGGAACAAGTGACAAAACCTCTTGAAGATTATATATTCACATACAAGGAGGTAAAGAAAGAAAAAACATTTTCCACGACACGTGATGGGATGGTCTTTATTCAGGTGGAACTGGTTGACGAACTGACCAATAAGGACGAGTTCTGGAGTAAGTTCAAACATGGAGTGGCTACGTTTAAATCACAACTGCCTTCGAATGTACTTGCAGTGCAGGTGATGGATGATTTCGGTGATACATCAGCATTACTTATAACAATGGAGAGCAAGGATAAAACTTACCGTGAACTCTCTGACTATATGGACGAACTTAAAGACAGGCTCAGGCGTGTGAACAGTGTGGGAAGGATAACAGTAAGCGGTGAACGTCACGAGCAGATATCCGTTTATCTGGATCCTGCAAAGCTTTCGCAGTACGGACTGAATGAACAGATTGTTGCCACACAATTGTTTGCAAAAGGTTTTGTTACTGCAGGTGGATGTATCCGTACACCTGAGTATGTATTGCCTATACATGTTGATAAATCATACAATACGATTTATGATGTACATCAGCAGATTGTTTATTCCGATGCAAATGGAAACAATTTACGGCTTAAGGATATAGCTAAAGTGGTAAAGGAATATCCCCATGCCGACAGTTATATAAAGAACAACGGTACGAAGTGTATTTTGCTTAGCCTTGAAATGAAGAAGGGCAAGAATATAGTCCAAATGGGTGAGGATGTAAATAGTGTGATAGAAGAATTCAAGAAAGAATTGCCTTCTGAAGTACGTATGTATAATGTCACAAATCAGGCAAAAGTGGTTGACGACAGTGTGGACAATTTTCTGTATGAACTCGTGATAGCTATAGTAGCCGTAGTGGTGGTTGTGATGTTATTGCTGCCTATGCGTGTAGCCCTTGTTGCAGCATCAACCATACCAATCACTATATTCATATCTTTAGGACTGTTTTATGCTTTCGGAATAGAGCTTAATACAGTTACACTGGCAGCTCTTATTGTCACTTTGGGTATGATAGTCGATAATTCCATTGTTATCATCGACAGCTATCTGGAAAAGATAGGAGAGGGAATGTCGCGCTGGCATGCTTCCATATATAGTGCCACTCACTTTTTCAAGTCCATATTCTCTGCTACATTGGCCATAAGCATAACATTCTTTCCTTTCCTTGTAGTGATACCTGGAATGATACATGACTTTCTTTTGAGTTTCCCCTGGTCAATATCGCTGATACTGGGCATTTCACTTATGGTGGCAATGCTTCTTGTCCCTTTCATGCAGTTCTGGTTTATCCGCAAACCAATTCCTTCAGTAAAGAAAGGATTTTCATTTATGGATGTCTTGCAGAAGTATTATAATCGTGTACTCGATTTTTGCTTTGCTCATCCTTATGTGACTATAGGGTCAGGTGTAGCTTCGGTAGTTGTAGGAATCTTCCTTATGGGAAAACTCCCGCAAAAACTGATGCCGGTTGCAGATCGTGACCAGTTTGCGGTAGAAATATATCTTCCAACCGGAACGGCAGTAGAAAAGACAGCGATAGTGGCAGACAGTGTCGGGAACATTCTTCGTAGCGATCCGCGGGTTTTGTCGGTTACTTCCTTTGTGGGATGTTCATCACCCAGATTTCATACGGCTTATGCTCCTCAGATAGGAGGTACAAACTATTCACAGTTGATAGTAAATACACAGGGTAATGCTGAGACTGTGGAGTTGCTTGATGAATATTCTGAGAAATATACCAATGCTTTTCCGGGAGCCAGAGTCAGATTCAAGCAAATCAGTTTCAGTCAGGCCGTTTATCCTATAGAACTTCGTTTGAGCGGACAGAACCTTGACAGTCTGAAGTTTGTGGCAGACAGATATTTGTCTTTATTGCGAAGTATGCCGGAAGTGGAACTGGCGCAGACCAATTTCAGCGAACCTCAGACTTGTGCCAAGGTGGTATTGAAGGAAGATGAGGCTTCAAGATTAGGAGTAAACAATATTCAGATTGAGTCATTACTTGCCATGAGATACGGTAGTGGATTGCCCGTTGCCAATGTGTGGGAAGGAGATTATAACATACCTGTCACAATAAAATCTAAGAATGCTGACTGTTCAGACTTCTCTGATCTAAAAGATGAAATGATTCCTGTCATGGGAGGTCTTGACAATGTACCGCTGAGGCAGATTGCCGATATCGTGCCAGGAGTTAAGGATGGTCAGATAGTAAGGCGTAACGGTATCTATACAATAACAGTGATGTCAGATGTACGCAGAAACGTGAATGTAGCTGCATTTACTGCCGGATTGAAGGAGAAGATTGCCGATATACCATTGCCTGAAGGTGTGACTCTGGCGTACGGTGGCGATGACGAACAGGATAATGAAAATTTGCCTCCTATAATGGCAGCGCTGGCTATAGCCGCATTCATTATCTTCTTCATCTTGCTGGCACATTTCAAGCGTATAAGCATAGCATTGCTGATATTCTTCAGTATGACACTTTGCCTTTTCGGAACAGCCGTAGGTGTATTGATACAAGGGGTAGATTTTGGTATGACATGTACTCTCGGTATAATAAGTCTGATGGGTATTATCGTACGTAATGGTATCATTATGATAGACTATGCAGAGGAACTGAGGGAGAAGGAAAAACTGTGTGTGCGCGATGCCATCTATCATTCGGCACGCAGACGTATGCGTCCTATATTCCTTACATCGGCTGCCGCTTCTATGGGAGTTATCCCGATGATAATAGGTAAGAGTGGGTTGTGGATGCCTATGGGTACGGTGATATGCTACGGAACTCTTATTACAATGTTGTTCCTGCTCACTGTATTACCTATATCGTATATGCTTCTTTTCAGAGGCAGTACAAAGAAACGTGTTATGCGGAATGCTATCGAAAAAATGTAATGTCTATAAAATAATAATGAGAAAAATGAAATCAAATAATAAAAATATACTTCTTCTGTTAATGTTGTACACATGTGTTCTGCCCGTAAAAGGGCAGAACGTGTACACTCTTGATGAATGTATTGAAGCTGCATTACAGAATAATGTGCGTATCAAGAATGCCGACAATGATCTTAAGATGGCTGAACATGACAAAAAGGAAGCGTTTACAAAGTATTTTCCCACAGTTTCAGCCGTGGGTTCCGGATTTATTGCAAACGAACCTTTGGTACAGATGCAGATGTCTCCGGAAGCAAAGATGTCAATGCTTAAAGATGGTGTGGTAGGCGGAGTTTCGGCTGCATTGCCTTTGTTCACCGGTGGTCAGATTGTCAATGGTAATAAATTGGCCAAAGTAGGAGTAGAAGTGAAAAAACTCCAAAGAAAACAGACTGATAACGAGGTGCGTATTACTGTAGAGAAATATTTCTGGCAAGTGGTTATGCTTAAAGAGAAACTTAAAACTGTATCGACTGTGGAAAAACAGTTGGAAAGGCTTCAGTATGATGTGCAGTCTTCGGTAGATGCGGGAGTTACAACCCGTAATGACCTGTTGCAGGTACAGTTGAAGAGGAACGATATACTAAGTGGGAAAATTCAGTTGGAGAATTCTCTGTCATTGTCTCTTAGTCTTTTAGGGCAATACATAGGTGCTCAATCTGATTCTATTGACGTGGCGTTCAGTGTTAGCGATGAACTGCCTCAGTCACCCGATGAATTGCTGTGCAATCATCTGGAGGCATTGGAAAGGACGAATGAATACGGACTGTTAAAACAGAACCTGAAAGCCAGCCAATTGCAATATAAAATGGCAATAGGAAAAAATCTTCCTACAATAGCCATTGGAGGTGGATATGTCTATGACAATTTTATCATGGGGCAGGATCAGTCGTTTTGGGTAGGATTTGCAACAGTTTCCGTGCCTATTTCCGGATGGTGGGGAGGAACTCACGCTATAAAGAAACAGAAATTAAGTGTATGTAATGCAGAGAACACTTTACAGGATAATAGAGATATGTTGGTTATAGGTATGCAGAATTCGTGGAACAACGTGAACGATGCATACAGGCAGATAAAAATAGCTCATCTTTCCATTGAACAGTCTGCTGAAAACTTACGTCTTAATCTGGACTATTATTCTGCGGGTACAACTACAATGAGTGAACTTCTTGATGCACAAACATTGTATCAGCAGAGTCGTGACAAGTACGTAGAAGCATATACTAATTATGAACTGAAAAAACGTGAATATCTGCAGGCTACAGGAAGATGATTATGGTGTGCTGATATAATATAGATTTGTATAGTTATAGAAAATCATTAAGGTTCCAATATGTCAATTTGATATTTTGGAACCTTGAGATTTTAATAAAACGGACTGGATTAAGAGTAGCTTATGATTTTATTATTCTTGGGTGGTGTTGGATATGACTTATTGTTGTCTATTTGTGCTTAATAGTAAAATGGTGTATATGTAAATATTGTTTCTTTTGTTAATATGTATTGTAATAATCATATAATGCATTAATCTGTATTCTTTGTTTTGTTGATGATTTATGATGAAATAGCGTAAAAATCAGATGAAAAATCATCATGAGAAAAATGCTTTGTCATTCTATTTAAGATTTCAGGTCGATTAAAGTCACACTTCAGTTCACTTTCTGTGATGATTTTAGTGGATTTTATTTGTGATGAGTGTTAAATTTGTTGCAGTGATTAACATTGTTGCTTATTTTGGTTGTTTAAAATTGATGCTAATTGTGATGCTATTTGATATTTGTTTTTTATAAGAACTGGTTTGTGGTTTGATGATGTTACTTTATTGTGCTGTTTTTGTGTCTTTCTGTTATTAATTTTAGATATGTTGTTTCTTTATGATTGGCCTAGTTGTCGAAATAAATTAAATAATATTAGCTTACTACTATTTTTATACTACTGATAATCCCAATGTTTGGGAGGTTGTTACTATTATTTCCTATGATTACTAAGAGACGTAATTATCAGAATAGGCTATTGCTGAAAAAAGTTTTGAAGGCATGCTATATAAAGATTATAATGTAATCATAGTTCAAGATTTGGACGTTGGAGCAAAATGCCTTTACTTATTTATTTCATGTATTATGTCCGGTTTACTGGTCAATTCGTCGGATAATATTGTCCTTTATGTCGTTTGAAAGTCATAATTTGGGAAATAATAGATGTTTTATGCTATTTTTTAGCTACCTTTGTACGCTAACTGTATATAACTGAATGATGACTGATATAAAATCACCACTTTTGGGTAAAACTTTGAACGAACTTCAATCTGTTGTTTTGGATTTAGGTATGCCAAAGTTTACCGCAAAACAGATTGCTTCGTGGCTGTATGAAAAGAAAGTTTCCTCAATAGATGAAATGACAAATCTGTCACTGAAAAACCGTGAACTTTTGTCGCAAAAGTATGAAGTTGGGGCAAATCCTCCTGTACACGAGATGCGTTCTGTAGATGGAACTGTAAAATATTTATTCCGTACCCCGGAAAATGATTATATTGAAGCTGTATATATTCCTGATGATGATAGGGCGACCTTGTGTGTGTCGTCTCAAGTAGGATGCAAGATGAACTGCAAGTTCTGCATGACGGGCAAGCAGGGATATACCAACAGCCTGACTGCCGCACAGATACTTAATCAGATTTATTCCATCCCTGAGAGGGATACACTGACTAATGTTGTGTTCATGGGAATGGGTGAGCCTTTTGATAATCTGGATGAGGTGCTTAGAGCTTTGGAAATACTCACCGCGGATTATGGATACGCATGGAGTCCGAAAAGGATTACAGTGTCAACTGTAGGCCTGAAAAAAGGCTTGGAAAGATTTCTTGAAGAAAGTGACTGTCATCTGGCTGTGAGTCTGCATTCTCCTTTTCCGGCACAGAGACGTGAACTTATGCCTGCCGAGAAAGCTTTTTCTATAATGGAAATTATAGAAATATTAAAGCGATATGATTTCAGCAAGCAGAGACGTCTCTCGTTTGAATATATTGTTTTCAAAGGAGTAAATGACAGCCTGACATATGCCAAGGAACTTGTCAAAATTCTGAAAGGACTTGACTGCAGAATGAACCTCATACGTTTTCATGCCATACCGAATGTGGATCTTGAAGGTACTGATATGGAATCTATGGTTGAATTCCGTGATTATCTGACTCAACATGGAGTATTTGCAACAATCAGGGCTTCCAGAGGTGAAGATATATTTGCGGCTTGCGGGATGCTTTCTACTGCCAAGCAGCAGGCTGAAAAAAATAATGTGTAAACCAATAAGAAATTGAGAATATGAAACGTATTGCTTTTTATTTTAGCTTCGTGGTATTGGCTGCCATGTTGGCATCATGCTGTAACGACGGTAAAAGTATTATAACTCCGGTCTCAAGTGGAAGACCGTACGAAGTGTTGGTTGTAGCTGACGACAATTGCTGGATGAGTCCGGACAGTGCTTTGTATCACGTGCTCGACACAGATGTCCCGGGATTGCCTCAGGCAGAACGTTCGTTCAGAATCTCACGTATCCGTCCTGCGCATTTTGATCGTGTGATGCGAATTTTCAGAAATATCATAATCGCAGATATTCAGGATATTTATACTCAGACCAAATTCAAGTATGTTCGCGACGCGTATGCTTCGCCACAGATGATAATGACGATACAGTCGCCAAGCCAGCAGGAATTTGCGGAATATGTAAGCAAGCACGGACAGGTGATTGTAGATTTCTTTACACGTGCAGAAATGAACCGTCAGATTAATCTTATGCGTGAAAAACACAATGGAACTATTTCTGCAAAAGTGGGAAGCCTGTTCGACTGTGATATCTGGATGCCTAATGAACTGAATTCGTTTAAGACGGGCAAGGACTTCTTTTGGGCTTCAACGAATCTTAATGATATGAATTTCGTGATGTATTCTTATCCGTTCAGGGATAACAATACGTTTACAAAAGAATTTTTTATAAATAAGCGTGACTCTGTAATGAAAATTAATATCCCTGGATCAGAGGAAGGTATGTATATGGAGACAGCCGATTCGATCTTTGTGGATGTAAAGAATATTGCTGTCAAAGGTGATTATGCTTTTGAAGCGAGAGGACTTTGGGAAATGAGAAATGATGCCATGGGAGGTCCTTTCGTGTCGCATGTAAGGGTCGACAGAGCTAATGCCAGGGTAATAGTGGTTGAGGCTTTTGTATTTAAACCTGATAAATTGAAGCGTGACCTGATGCGTAAGCTTGAAGCGTGTCTTTACACTTTAAAGCTTCCTGCACAGAAAGAGGTGTTTGAGTTGCCTATAGGGGCTGGTGTGACAGAGATTACAATAACCGGCGACTCTATAAAATAAGTATATATCATAATAAGTATAGACATGGAAAGACGTAAAATAAGAGTGGGAATCACCCACGGTGACATCAATGGAGTAGGCTATGAGGTTATTCTGAAAACCTTTGCTGAACCGGAAATGATGGAATTATGTACGCCGGTAGTGTACGGTTCGCCAAAAGTGGCGGCATATCATCGTAAAGCGATGGATATTTCTGCCAATTTCAGCATAATAAATTCTACAAAAGAAATTCAAGATGGCAGACTGAATGTCTTGAATTGTACGGCTGAAGAACTTAAAGTGGAGCTTGGCAAGCCTACTGCAGAAGCAGGAAAGGCTGCGTTAGATGCTTTGGAAAGAGCTTTAGCTGACTATCGGGAGGGTGGAATAGATGTATTGGTGACTGCTCCTATCAACAAGCACACAATACAGTCAGAAACATTCCATTTTCCTGGTCATACAGAATATATTGAAGAACGTGTGGGAGATGGCAACAAGTCATTGATGATTCTTATGAAGAATGATTTCAGAGTGGCTTTGGTTACAGGTCATGTTCCTGTCAGGGAAATCCCGTCTATACTTACCAAAGAATTGATTGAGGAAAAAATAGAAATATTCCATAAATCGTTAAAACAGGATTTCGGAATTGGGTGTCCGCGCATTGCTGTGTTTTCATTGAATCCGCATGCTGGAGAAAATGGCCTTCTTGGAACAGAAGAACAGGATATAATTATTCCAGCAATTGAAGAACTGAAAGCAAAGGGAATCCAGTGCTTTGGCCCTTATCCTGCCGATGGCTTTATGGGATCAGGTAACTTTACTCATTTCGATGGTATTATGGCTATGTATCACGATCAGGGATTGGCTCCATTCAAGGCTTTGGCTATGGATGAGGGAGTAAATTATACAGCAGGTTTGCCTATTGTAAGGACATCACCTGCGCATGGTACGGCATATGATATTGCCGGACAAGGCATTGCTTCGGAAGATTCATTCCGTCAGGCCATTTATGTGGCTATCGACGTATTCCGTAACAGATGTATGGAGAGAGAGATAAGTGCGAATCCGCTTCGCAAACAGTATTACGAGAAACGCGATGATAGCGATAAATTGAAACTTGACGCTGAATATGAAGAGTAAATTCAGGAATATATTTTTCATAGTAGGAGTTGTAGCCATAGTAATAATGCTTTTTGGAATGGACATGACATACGAAGATGTAGTGTCATGCTTGAGAAAAGCCGGTATATGGTTTCCTGTGTTACTGTTGCTATGGATGTTTATATATGCTATAAATGCGGGAGCATGGTATGCTATTATTTGTAATGGGTTGAATGGGGTTAAGGTTCCTTTCTTGAAGGTGTTCAAATATACCATTACTGGGTTTGCGCTGAACTCTACCACGCCTGTTGGGCTGATGGGAGGCGAACCTTACCGTATAATGGAATTGAAACCCTACGTAGGAATAGAAAAGGCATCTTCAAGTGTGATATTGTATGTGATGATGCATATTTTCTCGCACTTTTGTTTTTGGTTGTTCTCGCTGCTTATTTATATATTGTCATACTATAACCAAATAAACCGCACATACGTTATAATCATGAGTGTTTTTGTGGTGGCATGTATGATAGGAATTTACTTTTTTATAAAAGGGTACCGTTCGGGAATGGTAATGAAGTTGATGCGTTTTTTGCAGCGTGTGCCTTTTATAAAAAACAAGATAACTAGATTAATAGAGAAAAAGGAAGAGACTTTTTTACAGATAGACAATCAGATAAAGGACTTGTATAGGAATAATAAGTATACGTTTTTTACTTCATTGTCATTGGAATTTATAGCAAGAGTTGTATCTTGTCTTGAGGTATATATCATTTTGTTGATATTTTCTACTGATGCAAGTTTCTTCGACAGTATATTGATATTGGCGTTTACATCATTGTTTGCCAATCTGATGTTCTTTTCTCCAATGCAGCTTGGTGCGCGCGAAGGTGGATTTGTCATGTCGGTGGCGTTGCTGTCTATCCCATATTCTTATGGCGTATTCATGGCGCTTCTGATAAGAATTAGGGAAGTGGTATGTGTAATCATTGGTATAGCATTGATGAAGGTAGGCAATAAATAATAAGACCATGGATTTAGTTTCGTTTAAAAAAGGACTGAAATCAACATTAAAATCAGAAGATACAGAGGGCTTTTTTGAAATATACGTAACTCGTTCAAGTGGGTATTTATGGGCTCTGTTCTTTAAAAAGTTGGGAGTGCATCCTAATGTAGTCACCATAATATCCATCATATTGGGTATGCTGGCAGGATATATGTTTTATTTTGACGACCTGAAGCATGCATTGTTGGGTATATTCTTGCTTGTCTGGGCAAACTGGTATGACTGTGCAGACGGTCAGTTGGCCAGAATGACCGGCAAGAAGAGTTTGTTGGGACGTGTCTTGGATGGTTTTGCCGGAGATTTATGGTTCTTCTCAATATATTTCTTTATATGTCTCCGTCTTACAGATACATGGGGTATATATATATGGTTATTGGCTGCTTTTTCCGGTTTTATTTGCCATAGTAAGCAGTGTGCCCTTGCAGATTATTATAGAAACATCCACATGTTTTTTCAGAAAGGCAATATAAATTCCGAGTTTGACAAGTCATCCCGACAGGTGGAAAAGATGAAATCTCTTAGCTGGAAGTCCGACTGGTTTGAAAAGCTTTATCTGTTCTTCTATATAAAATATACAAAAAGTCAGGAAAGCTTGTCGCCTTCTTTGCAGAAACTGTTGCGTGGGCTGGAAAGAAAATGGTTGGAAAAAGGAGAGGATATACCTTCTGATTTCAGGGATGAATATAGAAGAAACAGTAAGCCATTGATGAAATATACAAATATTCTTACATTCGATACTAGGGCTTTTGTTCTTTTTGTATCTGTACTTGTGAAAGAACCATGGTTTTTCTTCGTTTTCGAAGTAACTGTTCTTAATATCTTGTTTTTCTACATGAGATACAGACATGAGAGTTTCTGTAAGAAAATGTATAAGGATTATTGTTTAGATGTAAATATATGAAAAAGATAGCTTTTGTAACGGCAGGAGGTTCTGGAGGAAGGATGCATAAGGATACTCCAAAACAGTTTCTGGAGTTGCAGGGAATGCCTGTCATAATTCATACTTTGCTGAAATTTGAACAAAGCAATGATATAGATGTTATTATTGTAGTATGTCTGAATGGATGGATTGATAAACTTAAAGCACTGGCTTTAAAATATAATATAACAAAACTTGAGGTTATAGTTGAAGGTGGTAGCAATAGTCAGGAGTCAATATCAAAAGGTATAGGATATTTGCTTGACAAAGGCTACAGTGAAGATGATATAGTTTTGGTGCATGAATCGGTCAGACCTTTTATTACAGACAAGATAATAGCCGACAATATAACATCATGTATGGAAAGAGGTAATGCTGTTACTGTAGTAAGAGGAAATGAGTCCTATTTATACAGTGAAGACGGAGTTTCTTCCGAGAGGCATTTCCTGAGGGAGAAAATGTTTATGGTACAGACACCTCAAACATTTAGGTTGGGTTGTGTGGCGAAGGCGCTGAATGATGCAAATGAAAAAGGTCTTGTTTCGCAATCGCTTTATATATTGATGTCTCAATTGGATTATACTCCGCTGTATATGGTTGATGGAGACAGATTTAATTTGAAACTGACGTATCCTGAAGATTTAAAGATATTCGAGATACTTTTGACGCAAGATGTTAGATAAATGATAATATAGGAAAAAACGTAAGATTTTATTAAAAGAGAGTGGTATGGGAAAAGAAGAGTCAAAAAGAATTCAGACATCAATACTTAACAGGGCTGAAAAAGTAGCATTGGTATGGTTAGCACAGCGTCAACCACGTTGGGTAACATCGGATTTTTTAACTTATATGGGGGTTATAGGTGCTTTGGTTTATGCTTTGGGATGCGTGCTGGCGGCAAGTAATATAATGTATTTATGGCTGGCCTCGTTTGGTATGGTATTAAACTGGTATGGTGACAGCCTTGATGGAACATTGGCACGTGTACGTAATTTGCAACGCCCTGTTTATGGATTTTTCATAGATCATTCTTTGGATGCCATAACTATATGTATAATGTGTGTAGGAGCAGGATTGTCTCCTATGTTCAGACTGGATGTGGCATTGTTGGTTCTGGCTGGTTATTTGGTTCTGTCGGTATATACATATATTGTTACTATAATTAAGGGTGAGTTCCGTCTGACATACAGCTCTTTTGGTCCGACAGAGTTCAGACTGGTTATTATTTTAATCAATACTATATGTATGTACACTCCTTGGGCTGATATATGTGTTGATGTATATGGTCAGCATCTGGGCGTTTACGATATTGTAGGTCTGGCTATAGCTGTATTCCTGTTTGTAGCTTACTTTATACAGTTCAGTAAAGACAGAAAGATATTGTCCGAACAAGATCCTTTAAAGCCTTATAAAAAACAGTAATTGGAGTCTCTGTTTTTTAGATGCAAAAATAACTGGGCTGACTTTATAGGTCATTATTGTTCCGATAATATACGGATTATGTTTTATAAGATACAAAAATATATTTATTAATATGGTAAAAAGATTACTCGTTGTGATAGCTTTGTGGGTTTGGGCTTTGGGATTATATGCTCAGATTCATGGGGTTGTTATAGATTCAGATACCGGTGAGCCTATCCCATATTTGAACATATACTATGATGGCAAGGGGGTAGGAACTATAACCGACATTGACGGTAAGTATTCAATTCCATATCATTCCGGATGGAACAAATTGACATTCTCTATGGTCGGCTACACCAGACAGGATATAACCGTCTCGTCAAAAACTACAGAGCTTAATGTAAGCATGAAGTCTGATCTGGTTCTTGACGAAGTGGTGGTCAAGCCTAAAAAAGAGAAATATTCAAGAAAGAATAATCCGGCAGTGGAGTTAATGAAGAAGGTTATAGCTTCGAAAGAAAAGACCAATCTGGAGAATAAAGACTATTATTTTTATAATAAGTACCAGAAAATAACACTTGCCGTAAATGATATAACTCCGGATTCGTTGAAAGAATCTTGGCTTTTCAAGAAATATCCATTTCTCCGCGATCAGGTGGAAATGTGTGATGTGACGCAGAAACGTATATTGCCGGTTTCTGTTGATGAAACAGTTTCGCAGAAAATTTATAGGAAGGAACCTCGTTCTGAAAAAACAATAATACAAGGTATAGAGTCGAAGGGTATAAATGAATTGTTCAGTACTGGAGATATGCTTACTACTGTATTGAAAGATGTTTTTCAGGATATTGATATTTATCAGGACAGGTTCCGCTTTTTGCAGTATCCGTTTGACAGTCCAGTGTCGGATGCCGGTATAAGGTTTTACAAATATTACATAATGGATACAGTATATGTGGAGCGCGACAGGTGTTTCCATTTGACGTTTGTGCCGAATAATTCTCAGGATTTCGGTTTCACAGGTCATCTGTACATTTTGGCTGACTCTACATATAGGGTGAAACAGTGTAATATGAATCTTCCGAAAAAGACTGATATAAATTTCGTCGATCACATGATCATTAACCAGAAGTTCGGAGAATTACCTACCGGTGAATGGTCGTTGATGGAAGATGATATGCTCTGTGAATTGTCATATCTGAAAAAAATCCTTGGGTCGTACATGGTGAGAAGGACTACACGTAACTTTGATTTTTCTTTCGAACCGTTGCCTGACAAGTTGTTCAAGAAGAAAGGTTCCGAAATAAAGGATGTAAACGCGATGATGCGTGATGATGAGTTCTGGAAAAAGTACAGGCAGGAGGAACTTACGGAATCGGAAACACGTATGGGGAGCTTCCTTGACGACTTGGCGAAGATAAAGGGATTCAAATATATAATGTTCGGATTGAAGGCCTTGATTGAAAGTTATGTCGAGACAAGCAAGGACAGTAAAGTAGATATAGGTCCGATAAATACGATGATAACATCGAACTATATCGACGGATTACGATTGCGTGCATCTGCACAGACTACGGCTAATCTGCATCCTAATATCTTCCTGAAAGGATATTATGCATACGGATTCAAGGACAAAAAGTCGAAGTATATGGGAGAGCTGGAGTATTCGTTCGACAAGAAGGAATATCTTCCGAGAGAGTTCCCTAAACATTCCATGACGTTTACTTATCAGTATGACAATATGTTGCCGTCTGATAAGTTTATAAATGCAGACAAGGATAATGTGTTTACAGCCTTGAAAGTGTGTCAGGTGGATCAGTATAACTACGAACGCAAGGCTACTATCAAGTATGAGCGTGAACGTGAGTTCGGTTTCAAGACAACAGCAATGTTGAGATATGCCAATTACGAGCCTTGTGGTGAATTGTTCTATCGTACAATGGCTGGCGAAAGTGCATTGCAGACTGCGATAGCAGACGGTTCGTTATCCGGACAGAAATGGGTACAGTCGCCTTTCAATACTCACGATATAACAGTGACTGAAGCTTCTTTAACTTTAAGATACGCTCCGGGCGAGACTTTCGTAAATACGAAACAGAGACGATTGCCTGTAAATCTTGATGCGCCGGTGTTTACTTTGCAGCACACATTAGGACTGAAAGGTGTTTTAGGTAGTGATTATACTTATAATATGACAGAAGCTACAGCCTATAAGCGTTTCTGGTTAAGTTCGTGGGGTAATCTTGACGTACATTTGAAAAGTGGAATACAGTGGAACAAGGTTCCTTTCCCATTACTGATAATGCCGGCTGCAAACTTGTCGTACATTTTACAGGACGGAACATTTAACCTTATCAATAATATGGAGTTCCTGAACGACCGTTACGCATCGCTTGACGTATCATGGAATATGCAGGGAAAACTTTTCAACCGCATACCTTTGATCAAGAAACTGAAATGGCGTGAGTTTATCGGTGTCAAGTGCTTATGGGGTACGCTTACGGATAAAAACAATCCATTCCTTGAGCAGAACAAGAATGATGATATGTTAATGATGTTCCCGGGACATTATGATCGGACAGGTAATTATAATTATTCTAGTTATGTAATGGATCCTAAAGTTCCGTATGTTGAGGTGACGGCCGGAATTCACAATATATTCAAGCTTTTGCATATAGAATATGTGAGACGTCTTAACTATAATCATCTTCCTACAGCCAACAAGTGGGGTGTGAGATTGATGATACGTACAGTGTTCTAAAGTAATTTTCTGCCATATTTACTGATTCTTTCCAAAGATTTTGTAAATTTGGCAGATAATTTTTTATAATATGGTAAAGTCGGATATTCAAAATATAAAGTTACGCTTTGGTATTATAGGTAATACCGAGGGACTTAATAGGGCTATTGATATTGCTATGCAGGTGGCACCTACGGATTTGTCGGTACTGGTTACCGGTGAGAGTGGTGTTGGTAAGGAAAGTTTTCCGCAGATAATACATCAGTTCAGCCGCAGGAAGCACGGACCGTATATAGCTGTCAACTGTGGAGCAATACCTGAGGGAACAATAGATTCGGAATTGTTCGGACACGAGAAAGGTGCTTTTACCGGTGCCATAAGCGACAGAAACGGTTATTTTGCCGAGGCTAATGGTGGAACAATCTTTTTGGATGAGGTTGGAGAATTACCTTTGTCAACCCAGGCAAGACTGTTGCGTGTCCTTGAATCAGGTGAATATATCAAGGTCGGTTCGTCCAAGGTACAGAAGACTGATGTAAGAATAGTTGCCGCTACAAACGTTAACTTTGCGGATGCCATAGCCGAAGGACGCTTTCGTGAGGATTTATATTACCGATTGAATACAGTCCCTATTAAGGTTCCGCCATTGAGGGAGAGACCTGATGATATAGCGTTGCTGTTCAGGAAGTTTGCAGCCGATTTTGCAGAGAAATACCGTATGCCTTCCATACAGCTTAACGAGCAGGCTAAGCGTATGCTTGTGGAGTACCCATGGCCGGGAAACATCCGACAGCTTAAAAATATTACCGAACAGATTTCTATCATAGAAACCAACAGGGATATTACTCCTGAAATTCTTTCAACTTATCTGCCAGATATGGGAAACAGTTCCAGGCTGCCGGCATTCGTTGGAGGTAAGGGCGCGCATTCCGGAAACAAGAGTTTTGAAAGCGAGAGAGAAATTCTCTATCAGGTGCTTTTTGATATGCGTCGTGACGTAACTGAACTGAAAAAGCTTGTACATGAGATAATGACGGAACGTGAAGCTGCAGGTCATCATGTGTCTCATCCGGTTGACAACGCTTCTCATTTCCTTCAGAATCCTACACTTGATGTCATTAGCGATGTGCCGATGGTCATGCCGCAGGTTCAGCAATATCAGCAGGTGAGCCAGATCCAGCCTGTAAGTCAGATTCAGCCGGTAAATAAGGTTTCTTCTATAACTCCTGTTTCTAACGTATCTGTAAAACATGCGGATTCGGATTATCAGGATACGGAGGTTTATGTGGAAGAAAATCTTTCGCTTGATGATGTTGAAAAAGAGATGATAAAAAAAGCTCTGGAGCGTCATAACGGAAAGAGAAAGAATGCTGCCAACGACTTGAAGATTTCAGAAAGAACATTGTATAGAAAAATAAAAGAATATGGACTTGAATAAAATAACAAGATTTAATATCGTATCTGTATTGGTACTGTCGTTATGTTTTCTTGCGGCATGTACTGTCTCTTATAAATTTAACGGATCTTCCATCAATTATGATAAGGTAAAGACTATATCGTTCGAGAATTTCCCGAACAGATCTGCCGCATTCGTATGGGGACCTATGGAATCTATGTTCAATACCGAGCTTCAGGACAGATATATGCAGCAGACCCGACTCAAACAAGTGAGACAGAACGGTGACTTGCAGCTGTCCGGTGAGATAACCAACTATGACGCATACAATAAGGGTGTAGGTTCGGACGGTTATTCTACAATGGCTGAGCTTAAGATGACTGTAAATGTTCGATTTGTGAACAACACTAATCATGCGGAAGATTTCGAGCAGCAGTTCTCTGCAAGTCGTGAGTATAATTCTACACAGCAGTTGTCTGCCGTTCAGGAAGAATTGGTTAATCAGATGATTGACGAGATAGTGGAACAGATATTCAATGCTACTGTTGCTAACTGGTAAGGAGATGAATGTATGGAAATGCAGCAACTCAATGATTGGATAAACAATCCAGAACTGATGGGGGAAGAGACTCTGGGTGAGCTTCGTTCTCTAATTTCGCGATATCCGTACTTTCAGACAGCATGGTTGCTGTATCTAAAAAATCTTTATCTGCTCAATAATCCTTCTTTCAAGGAAGAATTACGACGGGGAGCATTATATGTTGCAGACCTGAGCGTATTGTTCTATTTTATTGAAGGTAACAAATATTCCATAGAGCACAAAAAGAATGAACAGGCGGACAAACCTGTAGTCAATGACAGGACTCTCGACCTGATAGACCGTTTCTTGTCTGAGATTCCTAATGACAAGGGGTTTAGTTCTGAACTGTCTATCCCTATGGATACTGTTATGGATTATTCATCATTACTTCTTTTGAATTCCGGTTCGGGAAGAAAAAAGGAGGAAGAGGTTGAAGTTTCGCCGTTGAAAGGTCAGGATTTGATAGACAGTTTTATACAGAAGTCTGAAACCGGCAAGATTACGGAAGATAAAGATGGTATTATGTCGGAGGAAGATAGTAGAGAAGATTATTATGATGAAGTTGATGATACGGATGATTGCGGTAATGAAGTTGATGTGGAAAATGAATCTCTATCGGATGATACCGAAACTGCAGAAGGAAGTGAAGACGAATATCTTACGGAAACATTGGCTAAAATATATGTTAAACAGCAAAGATATGATAAAGCATTGGAAATTATTAAAAAATTAAATTTGAAATATCCAAAAAAAAATATTTACTTTGCAGACCAAATGAGATATTTAGAGAGATTGATTATTAACGCTAAATCAAAATAAAAGAAAATGTATTTATTATTTATTGTATTGATTGTGCTTGCAGCATTGTTGCTATGCTTTGTTGTAATGATACAGAATTCTAAGGGTGGAGGCTTGGCTTCCAGTTTCGCATCTTCAAATCAGATTATGGGTGTGCGTAAAACTACTGATTTCATCGAAAAACTTACTTGGGGACTTGCTGCCTTCATGGTAGTGGTAAGTATTGCCGCTGCATACGTTATTCCTCATGCAGCTGAAAATTCTTCAGTTATCATGAAACAGGCTGTAGAAGAACAGAGTACTAACCCATTGAATGCACCTGCCGGCTTTGCTGCTCCTCAGACTGATGCTGCGGCTGCTGCTCCTGCAACAGGTGATTCTGCGAAATAAATATTTTCAGAGTACAGAGTTTAAAAACCATAATGTCATTCATAAACCTATTATAAGTTTGTGGGTGGCATTTTTTTTTGTTTGATAATATGATGAAAACACAGAATGAAAGTACGCGTAATGTGGCTATTGATGCATTGCGCGGTTTTGCGGTAATGGGGATAATGTTGCTGCATAATATTGAACATTTTAATTTCTATTCGTTTCCAGAAGCTTCGGGGGAAACAATCAAGGCACTCAACACTAGTCTGTGGGATATGATGTTCTTTACCTTTGCAGGTAAGACATACGCAATTTTTGCTTTATTGTTTGGTTTTACATTCTATTTGCAGAGTAGAAGTACGGAGAAGAGGGGAGAAGATTTCAGAAATAGATACATGTGGCGACTTCTGCTACTCCTTGGATTTGGATTTATTAATGCCGCATTCTTCCCGGGAGAGATTCTTGTTCTCTATGCCATTGTTGGTTTTGTACTAGTCCCTGTAAGGCATTGGAGTAACAGGGCGCTTTTTGCAATGGCATTATTCCTGATGATTCAGCCTGTAGAATGGATAAAAGTTATATACTCAGCTTTCAATCCTATGGAGAATCCTAAGCAAATGATTTTCTCGCTTGGAGATGTATATCCGCAACTTGGCGGAACATCGTTTTGGGAAATGGTTAAGGTGAATCTTGTCACCGGACAGTTGGCGAGCCTTAATTGGGCGTGGTGTTACGGACGTGTGTTCCAGACAGCCGCTCTGTTTATGATTGGACTTTTATTTGGAAGATTAGGTTATTTCGATGCTTCGTCTGAAGAAAAACTTATTAAGTCACGTAATTTCTGGATAAAGGTTCTGTGTCTTTCATTGCCGGTAACTATACTGATGTATTACTTGAAAGAGTTTGTCTACACTCAGGTTGAAATAAAGTTCATGCTTTCGTCATTGAAGACAATTCTTAATTCATGGTATAATTTGTTCTTTATGCTGTGTATTGTTGCTTCATTCCTTTTGCTCTATTGGACATGCAATGGAAAGGTTCAGAAGCTTCTTGCTCCTTACGGAAGAATGAGTCTTACTGATTATGTTTCTCAGTCCATTGTCGGAAGTTTCCTTTATTTCGGTTACGGACTGGAATTGCATAAGGTGTGCGGAACCGCTTCAAGTTTGTTTGTAGGTGTAGTATTTCTGATTCTACAGGTTCTGTTTGCTCACTGGTGGTTCAGAAATTTCAAGCGTGGACCTCTGGAAACTGTATGGCACAGGCTTACATGGATAGGTAAGAAAAAATAAAATATTTCAGTTTGTGTAAAATAAAAAAGAGTAATATCATTTACCGCTTTGGTGTTGATATTACTCTTTATTTTTTATTTCATCTGACGATTACTTGTTGATTTTGCTCCAAGTATCTTTCAGTGATACTGTTCTGTTGAATACCAGGTGTTCAGGGGTAGAATCCTTATCTACATTGAAATAACCTATACGCTGGAACTGCAGATAATCCAATGGTTTTGCATCTGCCAGGAACTTCTCTACATAACATTCGTTCAGCACTGTCAGAGAGTTAGGATTAATCATTTCCTTCATTGCTTCAAGAGGTGAGCAGTTCTTGGCCTCACGGATTGCAGCCATTTCATCGCGTGGATTTTCTACTTTCCACAGGCGGTCGTACAGACGAACTTCAGCTTTCAGGCAGTGGTTACAGCTTACCCAGTGCAGTGTACCTTTTACCTTACGGTTTGCTTCAGGCATTCCGCTCTTTGTGTTAGGATCATATTCAGCATAAACAGTTGTGATGTTTCCGTTCTCATCTTTATCACATCCTGTACACTTCACGATGTAAGCATTTTTTAATC
This sequence comes from uncultured Bacteroides sp., assembly GCF_937912035.1. Taxonomy (GTDB): domain Bacteria; phylum Bacteroidota; class Bacteroidia; order Bacteroidales; family Bacteroidaceae; genus Phocaeicola. The sequence goes on along the minus strand of NZ_CALDPF010000035.1, from coordinate 79,077 downwards.
TTACTTCCTGTCCCGGAGTCATACGGAAATACTTCTTAGGAGCATCTTCCATGAAGTCTTCACGTTCCATCCACAATTCACGGCTGAATTCGATAGTATGAGTTCCTGAGTTTGGATCTTCAGGATTGTTGATGGCTTCCATTTCTTCCACCTTACCTTCAGGATAGTTTGTGATAATCAGTTTTACAGGGTTGATAACTGCTGAAACACGTGTAGAACGAGCGTTCAGGTCTTCGCGTACTGCACTTTCAAGCAATGCGAAATCGTTCAGGGCATCGTATGTTGTATATCCGATTTTATCAACGAAGTTTCTGATAGACTCAGGCGAGTAACCACGGCGGCGGAAACCGCAGATAGTCGGCATACGTGGGTCGTCCCATCCGTTTACAAGCCCTTCCTTAACCAAAGTCAGAAGATTACGCTTACTCATAAGAGTATAGCTCAGATTCAGCTTGTTGAATTCATACTGGTGTGGACGGTGGTCATCAAGGTCTTTACCTTCTTTCACCCAGTCAACAAACAAGTCGTAAAGCGGACGGTGTACAACGAATTCCAGTGTACACAACGAGTGAGTAACGCCTTCGAAGTAGTCGCTCTGTCCATGGGCAAAATCATACATAGGATATGCTTTCCATTTGTCACCAGTACGGTGGTGAGGAGTTTTTACCACGCGGTAGATAATAGGATCGCGGAAGTGCATGTTAGGGTTTGCCATGTCAATTTTTGCACGCAGAACCATCTTTCCTTCTTCTATTTCGCCACTGTTCATCTTCATAAACAGGTCAAGATTTTCTTCGATAGGACGATCACGGTATGGACTGTTAGTTCCCGGTTGGGTTGGAGTACCCTTTTGTGCAGCTATCTCTTCAGATGATTGTTCGTCGATATATGCTTTGCCTTCTTTGATAAGTTGGATGGCAAAGTCCCATAATTGCTGGAAGTAGTCCGAAGCATAATATTCGTTACCCCACTGGAATCCCAACCACTGGATGTCCTCTTTTATAGCCTCTACGTATTCCACATCTTCCTTTGTAGGATTTGTGTCATCGAAACGAAGGTTACATACGCCTCCGTATTTCTTTGCTATTCCGAAGTCCATGCAAATGGCTTTTGCATGTCCTATGTGAAGATATCCGTTTGGCTCAGGCGGGAAACGTGTCTGTATTCTGCCGTCGTTCTTTCCTTCTTTCAAGTCTTTCTCTACGATTTGTTCGATGAAGTTCAGACTTTTCTTTTCTGAACTTTCAGTAGCTTTTATTTCAGTCATAGTCCTTATTTATAATAATGTGCAAAAATAATCATTTCTTTTAATATTATATGTTTAATTGATTTGTTTTCTGTAGGATGTCATTCCGGAAACTTTATTTTGTCTTCTCATATTCTATATATACAACTTGTATTTATATAAATAAAACTTATGTTTTTATAAATATAGATTGTATTTACAAAAATCAAGTATGTATACATATAAAATGAACTGAAATTTTCTGTTATTCTGTTAGTAAGATTAAAAATATCATCTAAAGATTCTTTTATAGAATAATTATATATAAAACTTAAAATTAATATAACAAATTTTGGTATATCCATAAATAGTGTTTATCTTTGGCAACAAACAAAAATGGGGGTAGAATGCCTTGGAATTGTATTGAATATGCAGCAAAATTGCAAAATATGTTTTATGACATCTTTTTTTATTTGGTCAATCCAAAAAATCACCCCATCTTTGTGACGTTATCCTGAAAACAATCTTTTTACCTTAAGAAAAAAAAACTAATACCTATTGAAAACTTGAAAAAGGCTCTTTGTGAAAAGGGCCTTTTTTTATGTTATCACTTGTCATAATTCGTACTAATTGTGTACTTTTGTAGCAATTCATTAATAAAATTATAGTAATATGTCTCAACCATTAGCAGAACGCTTGCGTCCTAGAACTTTGGATGATTATATTGGTCAGAAACATTTGGTTGGTCAGGGAGCTGTTCTTCGGAAGATGATAGACTCCGGGCGCATATCTTCCTTTATATTGTGGGGGCCTCCTGGAGTAGGGAAAACTACATTGGCGCAGATTATAGCCAACAGACTGGAAGTACCATTTTATACACTTAGCGCCGTTACGTCAGGAGTGAAGGATGTTCGTGATGTTATAGAAAGGGCAAGTTCCAATCGTTTTTTCTCACAGCAGAGTCCTATACTTTTCATAGATGAAATTCACCGTTTCAGCAAGTCACAACAGGATTCGTTACTTGGTGCTGTTGAGAAGGGGGTTGTTACACTGATTGGTGCCACCACAGAAAATCCCTCTTTCGAGGTTATACGTCCATTACTTTCGCGATGTCAGCTTTATGTGCTGAAATCATTGGAAAAGGAGGATTTGTTGGAGCTTCTTCACAAAGCTGTAGAGCGTGACAATATTCTGAAGGAGAGAAACGTGGTATTTAAGGAAACCGATGCTATGCTTAGATATTCTGGAGGTGATGCACGAAAACTGCTTAACATTCTGGAACTTGTAGTCGAGGCCGACAGCGATACTCCTGTAGAGATAACCGACGAGAAGGTGGTGGAACGTCTTCAGCAGAATCCTCTGGCATACGACAAGGAAGGCGAGATGCATTACGACATAATATCTGCATTCATCAAGTCTATACGAGGTAGTGATCCTGACGGTGCTCTTTATTGGCTTGCGCGTATGGTAGAAGGAGGAGAGGACCCTGCATTTATAGCCAGAAGACTGGTAATTTCAGCTTCCGAAGATATCGGCTTGGCAAATCCTAATGCTTTGCTTCTGGCTAATGCTGCATTCGATGCTGTTATGAAGATAGGTTGGCCTGAAGGAAGAATTCCTCTTGCCGAAGCTACAGTTTATCTTGCCACAAGTCCGAAGAGTAATTCTGCATACGAGGGTATTAACTCAGCCATAGAACTGGTTCGTCAGACAGGAAACCTTCCGGTGCCGTTGCACTTGAGAAATGCACCAACAAAGCTTATGAAACAGCTTGGTTATGGAAAGGACTACAAATATGCCCATGCCTATAAAGGAAACTTCGTTGAACAGCAGTTCATGCCGGACGAACTGAAGGATACCAGAATATGGCATCCGCAGAATAACCCGTCGGAATCCAAACTCATTGATAGGATGATACAGTTGTGGGGTAATCGTTTTAAAGAATAATATGTAATAAATTTTTATTATGTTATAAGTGATATGAATATAGTAGTGTTGGATGGATTCACTATGAATCCAGGAGATTTATCATGGAGTGAATTAGAAAAACTAGGAACTCTGAAAGTATATGACAGAACATCGCCTGAGCAATTATTGGAGCGTGCAGCCGATGCTGAAGCAGTACTGACAAACAAGACAGTTATCAATGCTTCATCATTACGAAATATGCCAAAACTGAAATATGTGGGAGTTCTTGCTACCGGATATAATGTAGTGGATATTGCTGTGGCTAAGGAGCTTGGCATAGTGGTGACAAATATACCTGCCTACAGTACAGAATCTGTGGCTCAGATGGTATTTGCGCACATTCTTAATATCACTCACTGTGTAGGAAGCTATGCTCAGGAAGCACATGCCGGGGTATGGAGCAGACAGGCGGATTTTTCATACACCAACAGTCCTATTATGGAACTTTACGGAAAACGAATAGGTATAATCGGATTTGGAAATACAGGTTCTGCTACGGCACGTATTGCCAAGGCTTTCGGAATGGAAGTTCTGGTATATACCAGTAAATCTCAGTCTGCATTGCCTGAAGGTATGACTAAAGCATGTTCGATGGACGAGATTTTCAGAACCTCCGATATCGTAAGCCTTCATTGTCCGCTAAATGATAACACTGCGGAGATAGTGAACGCACATAATCTGTCATTGATGAAGGAAACGGCCATACTTATAAATACAGGTCGCGGCGGACTGGTAAACGAGAATGATCTGGCTGAGGCACTGAAGTCACACCGTATAAAGGCTGCGGGTCTTGATGTAATGGTGAACGAACCACCGCGTGAAGACAATCCTTTGTTGGGGTTGGAGAATTGTTTCATCACTCCGCATATAGCCTGGGCAACATACGAGGCACGAGTGAGACTCATGGATTTGGCAGTGAAAAACCTTAAGAGTTTTATTGAAGGAAATGTAATTAATAACGTAGCCCGATAGGAATATGACTAAAGAAGAAAGAATTGAAAAGGCGGTTTCGCTTTTCAAGGAAGGATATAACTGTTCGCAGTCTGTGGTGGCTGCTTTTGCCGATATGTACGGATTTACTACAGAACAGGCACTTAAAATGTCATCTGCATTTGGCGGTGGTATAGGCCGTATGCGTGAAACTTGTGGAGCAGCCTGCGGACTGTTCATGCTGGCAGGTCTTGAAAAAGGAGCTACTGAAGGTTCCGATCGTGAAGGTAAGGCTGCCACATACGCCCTGGTTCAGGAGCTTGCTGCAAAGTTCAGGGAAGAGACCGGATCATTGCGTTGCTCTGATTTATTGGGGTTGTCAAAAAAAGAACCTATAGTTTCTACTCCTGAAGCCCGTACCAGCGCATATTATGCCAAGCGTCCGTGTGCAAAGATGGTAGAAACTGCAGCACGTATATGGGCTGATTATATTTATGGAGTCAAAGAGTGATTTATAAAAAAGATACTCTTACCAATCGCTATTGATAAGAGTATCACAACACAAAAACTAAACTAGACTTAACTAAACTATTTAAATGAGAAGTTTCACAACTTCTGTTCTTTATTCACTTGCAAATGTATGTTTTTTATTAACAAAAACAAAAAAAATAATAGCTTTTTTCCTTAACTATAAATGAAAAAGTTGGGAATGAAACTTATTTATTAAATAATATGTTTATTAACATAATCCTGCAACATTGTTTTGTATGTTTCGGATATTGGAATGTATTCTTTGCCGAAAACAATCCGTCCTTTATCTATAATTTTGATTTTGGATTTTTGTACAATAAATGAACGGTGAATGCGTAAAAAGCGCTCGGAAGGTAGTCTCTCTTCCAATGCTTTCATACTTATAAGTGATAATATTGGACGTGTGTTATCTTCTGTATATATTTTCACGTAATCTTTAAGACCTTCAATATACAATATCTTGTCCAGCTCTATTTGTATTAATTTATAATCACTTTTTACGTATATATATTCAGGATTTTCTGGTTGAAAACTTGATTTTTCGCTTTCGGCTTTTAGTTTCAAATTAAACCATTCCATTGCCTTGTTTACAGCTTCACTGAAATCGGCATAACTGATTGGTTTCAGGAGATAGTCAAGTGCATTTGCTCTATATCCATCAATTGCATACTGTTCGAAAGCTGTAGTGAATACTATCCTTGTTCTTTCGGGAACCATTTTTGAAAATTCCAGTCCGTTGAGGTCTGGCATTTGTATATCGAGGAACAAAAGATCTACCGGATTGTTGGGTAGTTCGTTCATTGCTTGTACTGCACTTGAATAACTCCCACATAGTTCAAGAGACGGCGTTTTCTTTACATACCCTGCTATTAATCCTAAAGCTAGAGGCTCGTCGTCTATTATTGCGCACCTTATAGTCATAATTATATAGTGTGATAAATTTAGATTATATTTTTAATTTGATGCATGAATTGTAAACCTTATCATTATCGCTAAGCCAGCATTTCCATTCGTGCTTGTCTGGATATAACAGCTCAAGTCTTTTGCTAACTTGTTCCAATCCTATACCAGATCCGCTCTTGTCGGTAGTTGATTTAGGGTGGTTACTGTTCTGTATTGTACAGATAATATACTCTTCATTCTCTTCTATAGTTATTTTTATGAAACTTTGTTCGGTAGGTGAAATTCCATGTTTGAACGCATTTTCTATAAGAGAAATGAAGATTAGTGGAGCAACCGGAGTCTGGCTGTTGTCCTTTATCTTGAAATTGGTTTCTATGTTTACATCTTCCGAAACACGAATCCTCATCAGCGCTATATAGTTTCTGATGAAGTCTGTTTCTTTTTTCAGAGGAACGTACATTGACTGATTGTCATAGAGCACATATCTTAATAACCTGCTGAGTTCCTGTATTGCCTGTTGGGCTTTGTCAGTATCTATCGCTACCAGTGCGTAAATATTGTTCAGAGTATTAAGCAGAAAATGAGGATTAAGCTGGTTTCTCAGATTTTTAAGTTCAGCTTCTGTCATGCTTTTCACAGCCTCACGCCTTGCCAGTTCGGTTTCGTTCCATTTTATACTTAGTCTTATGGCCACACTTAGTCCTGCAGAAAAGATCATGCTGGCTATATCTCTAATCATGAAAACAATCTGTGAAGGCGGGTTGTGTCTGAATATATCAGGTGGAGGGCCAGGAACATGCATGTCGTTCCACCACCTGATAGCAAGCGATAGCAATATAGTCAAGACTGCATTGACAGCCAGAAACTTTTTCTTATGTTCGTTAAAAAGAAGTTTCGGGATTAACAGAAAATAATTTATATAGAATATAGCAAATAGTGATGCCGGAACAATGATGAACCGCATAAAAGCTTTCCAGTCTATGCTTCCGTTATCACCTTGCGTCATTATTATCGGAAAACCGAAAAACAATATCCAGCAGAATGCGTGTATTGATATTTCCAACAATCTGTTGTTGCGGTTTGTGTGTGTCATAGGTTTTTATGATTTATATTGTGTACTTACAAATATAATAGAATGTTATAAGTCTTGCAAACTTTCTATAATCTAAAGCAGTACTGGGGTACTTCTCTCGAAGTACCGTCAGCACTGCTGAAAAGGAAACCAAAGTTATGAAGAACAAAGAAGTTCCTGATTTATAGAATGAAGTTGTTTTTAAGTTATTCGTACCTCAAAGCTTCTATAGGATCAAGACAAGCGGCTTTTTTAGCCGGATACCAACCGAAGAATACTCCGGTGAATGTACATACAGCAAATGACAGTAGAACACTCCAAGGTTGAACGAACACTGGCCAGTTGGCTACTGTTTTTATTATGTACGATGCGCCACATCCCAGTATGACACCAATAAGTCCTCCGGTGATACTTATCAATACCGATTCTATAAGGAACTGCGATAGGATGTCAATTCCTCTTGCCCCTACAGACATTCTCAGACCTATTTCTCTGGTACGTTCGGTTACTGATACATACATGATGTTCATAATACCGATTCCTCCCACAACAAGAGATATTCCTGCAATGCAGGCTAGAAGAGTAGTCATCAGGTCTGTAGTAGTATTAAGCATGGAACTCAACTCCTGTTGTGTCCTGATAGTGAAGTCATCGTCATCTGTTTCTTTCAGTTTATGTTCGCGGCGTAAAATATTTGTTATTTCGTCTACAGCTTCTTCTGTCATGTCTTCGGTCAGTGCTGATGCGAAAACTCCGCTCAGATATGTCTGTGCCAAAAGACGTTTCATTACGGTAGAGTAGGGTGCCAGTACAACATCATCCTGATCCATACCCATTGAGTTATAGCCTTTTGATTCAAGTATACCTATAACTCTGAGTGGAACTTGATTGCATCGAATGACTTTACCTATCGGGTCAACACCATCAGGAAATAGATTTTCAACAATAGTAGAACCAATTACGCAAACTTTTGCTGCTGTACGGATGTCTTCTTCAGTAAACATCTCGCCTTGTTCTATTTTAAGCTGTCTGATGTTGAGGTAACCTATACTTACACCGCTTACAGACGAAGGGTAGTTGTTAGCTCCTGATATAAGCTGTCCGCTGGCAGATACGTTTGGACTTATATCCGAAATATACACACATTCATCTCTCAATGTCTCGTAATTTTCAAGTTTAAGAGTCTGCATAGAGGAAGGGTCCTGTCTTACTCCTCCTCGCATTTCACCACCCGGATGGATCATAATCATGTTAGAACCCATCTCCGAGATTTGTTTTTGAATGCTTCGTTTTGAACCTTGTCCTATTGCCAGCATGGCTATCACTGACGCTACACCTATTATGATACCAAGCATCGTAAGGAAAGCCCTAAGCTTGTTGTTGGACAGTGCTCTGATAGCTATTTTAAAAAGATTTGTTCCGTTCATTGTAAAAATGTTTTATTGTTCCGCATCAGTCCTCATCATTCTTTGGCAGGGCGGCAAGTGCCTCTGCAGCTGAGAGGATGTTGTTATTTACGGTATCTTCAATCACATGTCCGTCGCGCAGGCGAATGTTACGGCTACTGTACATTGCCAGTTCAGGATTGTGGGTAACGAATATTATAGTTCTTCCTTCAGCATGCAGTTTTTGGAAGAGTACAAGTATCTCAAATGACGTACGTGTGTCAAGGTTACCGGTAGCTTCGTCCGCTAGAATTACTGCGGGGTTGTTTACCAGTGCTCTGGCTATTGCTACACGTTGCATCTGTCCTCCGGACATCTGGTTCGACTTGTGTTCCAGTCTGTCACCCAGTCCCACGGCTATCAGAGCTTCTATGGCTCTTCTGCGTCTTTCTGCTGCCGAAACTGAAGGATTATACATCAGTGGCAATTCTACATTTTCTACTGCAGTGGTTTTAGGCAGAAGATTGTAGTTCTGGAATACAAAACCGATTTTTCTGTTTCTCAGTATAGCTCTCTGAGGTTTGCTCATGGTTCTCACAGACACTCCGTCCAGAAGATATTCGCCACTTGTAGGTGTGTCCAGACATCCAAGTGTATTTAACAGTGTGGATTTACCCGATCCTGATGTACCCATTATAGTGACAAATTCGCCCTCTTTTATGCTGAACGATACTCCTCTGAGCGCATGCACCGTTTCGTCTCCCACACGGAAGTTTCGTTTTATATTCTGTAATTCGATTACTGTTTTGCTCATGGTGCTTAGTCCTATTACTTCGATTGTTTTTTCTTGTTTCTGTCAGGAGGTCCAGGCATGAATGGATTCTGTTCACCGCCTGCCTCTATCATTTCCGGCATTTCACCTTTTACTATTGTTTCTGTTATAACTTCAGTACCTTCACTGATGCCGGAAACTATTTCAGTATTTGATCCGTCGCTCATACCAGTCTTGACAGGGTGTGCAGTCAGTGATGTAGCATCCATAGTCCATACTTTCTTCGGAGAGTTACAGTCATTTATTGTCTTTCCACCTGCCAGTTTCTTATCCGGTGTAAATCGGAGAGCCTTATTCGGAACTACAAGAACATTCTCGCGTGTATCAGTGAAGATTGTCACGTTTGCTGTCAGTCTTGGTTTAAGTTTCAGATCAGGGTTGTCTGCTGTGATTACAACCTCGTATGTCACAACGGTTTCCGATGTAGTACTGGTAGATGAGCTTGTACTGTTTGTACTTCCCAGACGAATCTGTTTTACTCTTCCTTCGAACACGTCATTCGGATAGGCATCTACTGTAAATGTAACTCTTGCACTGTCCTTTACTCCTGCTATATCAGCTTCATCTACGTCTGCCACTACCTGCATTTTTGTAAGGTCGGCTGCGATTGTGAAAAGAGTCGGAGTTTCGAAACCTGAAGCCACAGTTTGTCCGGCTTCCACTTCTCGGCTTGTCACAACACCGTCGATAGGTGATGTAATTGTGGTGTACGACAGGTTTCTCTGAGCTTTTGCCAGTGCTGCCTTACTCTGGTCGTATGTACTTTTCGCACGGCGGTAGTTATATTCGTATTGTTCGAATTCAGTGTCGCTGATAAGTTGTTTATCGTGCAGAGTCTTATTCCTTTCGTAAAGTTTTTCCTGATAATTATATTCTGCTTCTGCACCGTCGTATGTAGCTTGCGCTGACTGAAGGTCGCTTATAAGTGTCACACGGTCCATTTCTGCTATTACTTCACCTGCTTTAACTACAGAATTATAATCAACATAAATCTTGTCTATGATACCTGATACCTGAGTACCTACTTCTACTTCTGTGACAGGTTCTATAGTACCTGTAGCTGTAATTGAATTACTGATAGTGCCCTTATTTACAGCTGATGTGGCGAAACTTATTGTCTGGTTTGATTTTTTTCCACCGAATATCCACAGTCCTGCTCCAGCGAGAACTATTATAACAGCTGCGCTGATGAAAACTTTCTTCTTTTTCATATTTAGTTGTTTTTCCGTTTGTTCCTTATAATATAGTTGTTTTCCTTTTATTAAAGTTTAATTTCATTTCCCGCATAGAAATCAAGTAATGCCCTATCGAGAATAGCCATATATTTGGCTTGTACACGCTGTTGTTGTGCGCTTAATAGATTGTTTTTTTCTGTGAGAAGTTCCACTGTGTTCTTTATACCTAGGTTGAACTGTTCGTTCACCATATCGAAGCTGGTCTGGCAACTTTCCAGTTTGCTGTTAGCCGCCTCATACTGTTGCTGTGCGTTCAGAGCGTCCAGCCAGAGAGTTTCTATGGTGGAGTATAGCTCCTTTTGTTTGTTTATCAGATCCAGTTGTGATGAACTGTAAGTAATCTGTGCTTTCTGTACGGCACTTTTGGTTTGTCTGTTGTTGAAGATAGGGATGCTTAGGTTTATACCTATCATATTGTTCCATCCATATTTCATCTGTTCAGCCCAGTTGTTTGTGCTGGCATTGTTTGTCATACTCGATGTTGAGGCTGTGAGGCTGATTGTAGGCAGATACCCTGATTTAGCGGTCTTTATACCCAGTTTTGCATTGTCTATGCTTAACTTACTGCTTTGGATTTCCGGTCTTGAAGTCAGGGCAGTGTTGTAAACATCTATCTGGTTGGGCAGAGCAGCCATTACGTCTTCATCGTTCAGTTCAGGAAGGTCAAGAATCATTTCCGTAGTACCATCCAGTTCTAGTAATTGTTTAAGTTGAAGTTTATAGTTTCTCAGAGAACTTTCTGCTGTCACTAATTGATATTTGTCATTACTAGCTTGGGCCTCAAGTTGCGCCACATCTGATTTTGACAGGCTCCCTTCTTTGAAAAGCTCTACTGCGCGTTTGTATGTAGCTTCACTCACTTCAAGTGTATTTTTGTTTATAGTTACCGATTCGTTTGCATATAGAATCTGTACGAAGAGTTTTGTAATTTCTTCTTGCAACATATTTTCTGTTTCTGCAACAGACAGTCCTGCTATTTCTTTGTTAGTCTTCTGTTGCTTGATGTTGTTTAGTCGCTGTCCGCCGTTCCACAAAGTCCATTGTGCACTCAGGTTGTAACTTCCGTTGTAAGTGGTATTGCTGTTACTGGTAATAATTTCTGTACCGCTTACTGTTGCGCTGTTTTCCTGATACGGACGATTTACTAAATTATGACCCGTAGAGAAAGACAGGCTTGGAAACAGTGATGCCTTTGCAGTTTTCACATCCACATCAGCTTCTTCCAGCGAAAGTTTGTTTTGCTGCAGCTGTATGTTTTTCTCCAGAGCATAGTCAATGCAGTCTTGCAGGCTCCAGGTTTTGTTATCCTGAGCATATAGTCCTGTGCTTGAACTTAGGACTGCGATAATGAATAGATCCCGTTGTTTCATTTTTTTACTGTTATCTTTAGTTCTTTTCTGAGGCAAAATTATTCCTTATATAATATAGAGGCAAAAAAGATAGATTTGGCAAAGAAATATGTGGACCAAACCTTGATTTTTCACGATAAATCATTTACTTTGTAATCATTATAAAAATATATGCTTATTAATTATGAATATAATAGGAATTTATAGATTTTATGCAGACGGTTTCAGGTCTATGACTACAGGGCGAGTGCTTTGGTTCATAATACTGGTGAAACTGTTTGTGATGTTCTTTATAATCAAACTGTTCTTTTTCCCTTCTTTTCTGAAAGACAAGACTGCGGAGGAAAAACAGGATTATGTAGGCAATGAACTGATTATGCGGGCATCTGACTCTTATGCGAAATAATTGATCAAACTAACTTAATAAAACTTTATTTTATGATTGAAGCTATTGACACTTCTTTGATTGACTGGTCTAGGGCGCAGTTTGCCCTGACGGCCATGTATCACTGGCTGTTTGTTCCTCTCACACTCGGTCTGGCCGTGATAATGGGAACAATGGAAACTGTTTATTATCGTACTGGCAATGAGTTCTGGAAACGTACAGCCAAGTTCTGGATGAAACTTTTCGGAATAAACTTTGCCGTCGGTGTTGCCACCGGACTTATTCTTGAGTTCCAGTTCGGAACCAACTGGAGTAATTATTCATGGTTTGTGGGCGACATATTCGGTGCCCCGTTGGCAATTGAGGGAATACTGGCTTTCTTTATGGAGGCTACATTCATAGCCGTTATGTTCTTCGGATGGGAGAAGGTGAGCCGCCGTTTCCACCTTGCATCTACATGGCTCACCGGACTTGGAGCTACGATTTCGGCATGGTGGATATTGGTTGCCAATTCGTGGATGCAATATCCTGTAGGAATGGAGTTCAATCCGGATACCATGCGTAATGAGATGGTAGATTTTATGTCCGTAGCATTCTCGCCTGTAGCAGTAGTAAAGTTCTTCCATACAGTTATAAGCAGTTGGATTTTAGGAGCTGTTTTTGTTGTGGGAGTAAGCTGCTGGTATCTTATAAAGAAACGTGAAAAAGAATTTGCCAAGGCAAGCATAAAGGTAGCTTCTGCCGTAGGTCTGTTTGCTTCTATCGTTACTGCAGCAACAGGTGACCAGTCGGCATATCAGGTGGCTCAGGTGCAGCCTATGAAACTTGCGTCAATGGAAGCCCTTTATGACGGAAGTGCACATGCTCCTCTTACAGTTGTAGGTCCAGTAGAGATACCTGAGATGCTTTCCGTCCTTGCCACACACAGTACAGACGGTTTTGTTCCCGGTATAAACGATATAATGAAAGGCGGATACCAGCTTGCCGACGGAACAAAAGCGCTTTCTGTAGATGAAAAGGTGGAACGTGGAAAGATTGCAATCAAGGCTTTGGCCGACTACAGACAGGCTAAAAAAGATGGCAACTCGGCTGAGATGGAAACATCGCTTAGTCTGCTTAACGAGAATATGCCATATTTCGGTTACGGATATATCAAGGATACATCTACGCTTGTGCCAGACGTAAATCTTATGTTCTGGTCATTCCGTGTGATGGTAGGTCTGGGAATGTATTTCATTGTTCTGTTTGCTGTCCTTCTGTTCCTCACATGGAAGAAAACCTGCAATGTAGATTATCACAACTGGCTGCTTTGGCTGGGAGTATGGAGTATTCCTCTGGCATATATTGCCAGTCAGGCAGGATGGATAGTTGCTGAAGTGGGACGTCAGCCATGGACTATTCAGGATATGCTTCCTGTCGATGCGGCAATATCAAAACTCGAGACCGGTTCTGTACAGACCACATTCTTCATATTCCTCATCATGTTCACCGTTCTTTTGATAGCAGAGATAGGAATAATGCTCAAGGCTATCAAACACGGTCCAGAGGAGAAATAACACTATATTGTTTTGATAAATATTATTTACATTTAATATGGAATCTACATATATATTCTTGCAGCACTATTGGTGGTTCATCGTGTCACTGCTGGGTGCAATATTGGTGTTCCTGCTGTTCGTGCAGGGAGGAAATTCTTTGATTTACCGTATAGGGCAGACCGAAGAAGAGAGAAAGATGCTTGTAAACTCTACAGGCAGAAAGTGGGAGTTCACGTTTACTACACTTGTAACCTTCGGAGGAGCATTCTTCGCATCATTCCCATTATTCTATAGTACAAGTTTCGGCGGAGCATACTGGCTTTGGATGATAATACTTTTCACTTTCGTGCTTCAGGCAGTATCGTATGAGTTTCAGTCCAAGTTGGGCAATCTGCTTGGACAGCGTACATACAGATACTTCCTTATGCTGAACGGTGTGATGGGACCTCTGCTTCTCGGTATGGCTGTGTCAACATTCTTCTATGGTTCAAACTTCGAAGTAACAAAGGATAATCTTACCGAACTTGGTATGCCTGTCATCAGCACATGGTCAAACGGATGGCATGGGCTTGATGCTTTTGCCGAACCATGGAACCTGGTACTAGGTATGGCTGTGTTCTTCCTGGCGAGACTTCTTGGAGGAATGTATTTCATCAATAATATAGATAATGAACCGATAAATACCCGTTGCCGCCGACAGTTGATTTCCGATGCGGTACCTTTCCTTATGTTCTTTCTGGCATACGTGATACGCACATTGCTGAAAGACGGATTTGCTGTAAATCCGGAAACCCAGACGATAGTGATGGAACCTTATAAGTATTTCAACAATTTCGTTGATATGCCATATTTTCTTGTATTGTTCCTAGCAGGTGTAGTATGCGTGTTGTACGGTCTTGGTAAGAGCATCTTGGTTTCAACATATAAGAAAGGTATATGGTTTTCAGGTATAGGAACAGTATTGACAGTCCTTTCTTTGTTGCTTGTTGCAGGGTATAACAATACGGCATATTATCCGTCGTTGACTGATTTGCAGAGTTCGCTCACGATATCAAACAGCTGCTCCAGCCTGTTCACTCTCAAGACCATGGCATATGTGTCAATTCTAGTTCCGTTTGTTTTGGCTTATATAATTTATGCATGGCGTGCTATAGACCGCAAATCTATTACTGCGGATGAGATAAAGAATGATGACCATGCATATTGATGCTTGATTCAGATAAATATATAACAGAATGTGCCGGACAACAGCTTTTCCTTTTAGCTGCTTCCGGCACATTTGTTGTTTTAGATATATCACATTTCGTTTTGGTAAATCACATTTCGTTTTGTGTTAAAATGTCTTATCCGAGAAGAACCTTCTGTATAGCATCCTTCAATGCAGGTTTAGGCATAGCTCCCTGAGCCATCTGTGGAGCACCGGTCATAGGTACGAAGAGCAGTGTAGGTACGCTGCGTATAGCAAACAGTCCTGCCAGTTCCTCTTCCTGGTCAACATCTATCTTGTATATGTCAATCTTTCCGTCATATTCCTCTGCAAGTTCGTCCAGCACTGGAGCCAGCATCTTGCAAGGTCCACACCATGTGGCATAGAAGTCTATCAGAGCAGGGCGCTCACCCAGAAACTTCCATTCGTTAGGGTTAGCTTCATAGTTGGCTACTTTATTCAGGAATTCTTCTTTGGTCAAATGTTTTGCTTTCATAATCAATCATTATTTATATGTTTATACTTTATTATTTATTAGGATCGTATGTCTTTACCATATCCTTATATATAGGTTTTGTCTTTTGTCTTGTTCCGCATCCGCCTGCCGAACAGCAGCACGACCGGTTTATGACGGCCATGAATGCCAGCAGTAATCCAAGAGTTGTGAGAAATTGGTCACCGGAGTAAATACCGTATATCGCGAATCCTGCTCCGGACAGAAGTCTTATCAATCGGAATATGTCCCAGTTTCTTAATAATTCGTTCATGGTAGTAATTGTTTATTGTTTCTGATGCAAAAGTACTCCACTTCCGCTACACCGACAACAGATTATTTCTATCTTTGTATAGACAAAATCTATTGAACCATGAACTTACAACAGATGGAATATATTGTGGCACTCAACAAGTACCGTCATTTCGTACTTGCTGCCGAGGCATGCGGTGTGACCCAGCCCACACTGAGCGCGATGATTCAGAAACTTGAAGAAGAACTCGATGTAAAAATCTTCAGCCGCGACAGAAAGAATGTTGTCCCCACAGCCATAGGACAAAAGATAATACGTCAGGCACAAATAGCCTTGAACGAATCGAAGAGGATAAAGGAACTTGTATCTGACGAAACTGGTACCATGGCTGGTAGTCTGAGAATAGGAATACTTCCTACAATAGCCCCGTATCTGGTACCTGACTTCATTCACCATTTCCGTGATGCGCATCCCGATGTGGATCTTTCTATCGACGAGAAAGAAAATACCTCCCTTGTGCGTGAACTTCGTTTCGGCAATATCGACATAGCTATCTCTACACTGCCGGAGGATAGGGAAGGGATACTCGAAATACCTGTCTATATAGAAAAGTTTGTGGCGTACTTCTCTTCGGAGTGCAGCCAGGCACAGAAGATAATAGCAAGTGGAAGCCTTCCTGCCGAACAGATGTGGATACTGAAGGAAGGACATTGCGTGCCGAACGGTTCGATGAACTTCTGCAAGAACAAGGATATAGGAAACCATATCTATGAGGCCGGCAGTATAGAAACCCTAGTAAGGATAGTCGACCGCAACGGCGGTTATACCATTATTCCCGAACTTCACATTCCTTTTTTGTCTGATATCCAGAAAGATAATGTTGTACATTTGAATGTCAATCCTCCTGCTCAAAGGTGTGTTTCTATACTTATAAAAGATGATTTTATAAGGGAACGTGCCGTAAATGCTGTATTGGAAACTATGAAATCAATAATTCCTGACTATATGATGGAGGAAAGATTAAAGAAACATAAGATAAAACTTCGGTAAATATTTTGCGTAACACACTCGTGTCACGCTTGTAACACGTCTGTGTTACGCTCGTTATACGTTCGTGTTTCACGCGTTACACGTTCGTGTTACGGTAATTATGTCAAGATATCTTACAATCAGATTGATAAATCTGTTTTTTCATTTATTGTCGTTTCGGCAGAAAAATATTATCTTTGCTGCGTATTTTTAGTCAGATGGATAATAAAATAAGATATAATGATTTTGGATGTTTTCTGGCAAAACACTTTCCGTTTAAAGTTCAGAAAATTTCAGTCAACGCAGGCTTTACATGTCCTAACCGTGACGGTAGCAAGGGATATGGGGGATGTACTTATTGTAACAACCAGACATTTAATCCGGAGTATTGCCGGACTGAGAAGTCTGTGAGACAGCAACTTGAAGAGGGAAAGGAGTTTTTCTCAAGAAAGTATCCCGAAATGAAATATCTTGCTTATTTCCAGGCTTATACTAATACATACGCTGAGTTGGAAAAACTCAAGACGATGTATGAGGAAGCACTTTCTGTAGATGGAGTAGTGGGGCTGGTTATAGGTACACGTCCGGACTGTATGCCGGATTCTCTATTGGATTATCTGGAAGAGATAAACGGCAGGACTTTTCTTTTGGTTGAGTATGGCATAGAAAGCACTAATGATGTCACGCTGAAACGTATCAATCGCGGACATGATTTTGCATGTACTGCTGATGCTGTTAGGCGTACCGTTTCAAGAGGTATAATGACAGGAGGACACGTTATATTGGGACTCCCCGGCGAGGACAAAGATATGATTATACGTCAGGCTGAAGATATATCGTCATTGCCGCTCACTACGCTGAAGATGCATCAGTTGCAGCTGATAAAGGGAACAAGAATGGCGCACGAGTACGATAAATGTTCTGAAGATTTTCATCTATATACTGCCGACGAGTATATCGATCTTGTTTTGGATTATATAGAGCATTTGCGTCCCGACCTGGTATTGGAAAGGTTTATATCGCAGTCGCCGCGCGATTTGCTTATTGCTCCTGATTGGGGATTGAAGAACCATGAATTCACTGCGAAGCTGAAGAAGAGGATGATTGAGAGGGATTCGTATCAAGGAAAAAAATTAGTCAACATATAAATAACAAATTCATAATAAAATGGAAATTAAAGGTAAAGTACATTACGTAGGTGTGAACGACCGCACCAAAGCATTGTTCGAAAATCTTTGGCCGTTGCCATACGGCGTGTCATACAACTCTTATCTGATAGCAGATGATGAGATGGTGGCATTGGTGGATACAGTTGATGTTGCATTCTTCGAAGTATATCTGAAGAAAATACGCAGCATTATTGGCGACCGTAAAATCAATTATCTTATTATAAACCACATGGAACCTGACCACTCAGGCTCTATCGCTCTTATCAAACAGTATTATCCTGAAATCGTTCTTGTAGGAAACAAGAAGACTTTCGAAATGGTGGAAGGATATTATGGTGTTACTGGCGACCGCTATGTAGTTAATGACGGCGATTTCCTGAAACTTGGTTATCATAACCTCCGTTTCTATCTGGTTCCTATGGTTCACTGGCCTGAAACAATGGTTACATACGATGAAACAGACGGAATTCTGTTTGCTGGCGATGCTTTCGGATGTTTCGGAGCTTTGAACGGTGGATGTATCGACAAGAATATCAATACAGATATCTATTGGAACGAAATGCGCCGTTACTATGCCAACATCGTTGGTAAGTTCGGAAATCCTGTGCAGAAGGCTTTGCAGAAACTTGGCGGACTGAAAATTAACACTATCTGTTCTACTCACGGACCTGTTTGGGAAGAAAAGATTCCTCAGGTTATCGATATGTACGACAAGATGAGCCGCTACGAAGCTGAAGAAGGTGTTGTGATAGCATACGGAACTATGTACGGCAACACAGAAGAACTGGCTGAAACAATAGCTGAAGAACTGAGCCGTCAGGGTATCAAGAATATCATTATGCACAATGTTTCTCACACTCATCATTCATATATCCTGGCTGACGTGTTCAAGTACAAAGGTCTTATCGTGGGATGTACTACATACAATATGAACCTTTACCCTGAAATGGAATCGCTGTTGAGTAAGATTGCTGCCCGCGAAGTGAAGAACCGTGTGATGGGTTACTTCGGCTCATATACTTGGGCAAGTGCTGCAGTGAAGAAGATTGGTGAATACACTGAAAAGCTGAAGTTCGAGGTTGTAGGCAACCCTGTAGAAATGAAGCAGGCTATGAAGCAGGACAACTATGCTCAGGCAAAAGAACTTGCAAAGGCTATGGCTGACCGTCTGAAAGCTGACAGAAAGTAATCTTTATTTAAAACATATATATGAGTCCGCTTAAAAGCCTTTCATCAGGTTTTTAAGCGGATTTTTATTTTTAACGAATGTAATCTGATAACAGATTTATGCAAGGAAATTCAAAAATTACAATGCTTGGTACTGGTAATGCTGCCGTAACCAAATGTTATAACACCTGCTTCGCAATTCACAATGGAAATGACTTGCTGCTGGTTGATGGCGGTGGAGGAAATGGTATCCTCGTACAGCTTGAGAAGGCAGGTATCGAGATAAACGATATACATGATATTTTTATAACTCATGCTCATACAGACCATATCTTGGGTATAATATGGATAGTCAGAACCATAGCACAGAGAATGCAGCAGGGAAAATATAACGGTGAGCTTAATGTATATTCTCATGACAAGGCGATACATGTTCTTGACTGGATATGCAGAAACACTCTGCCAAAGAAGATTGTTGCAAGGATAGGGAATGGCATCAACTTCAATGTCCTGTCGGAAAATGATAAGTTCAGTGCAGCCGGAATGGAAATTCAGTGTTTTGATATATATTCCACAAAAGAGAAACAGTTCGGCTTTAAAGCTGTAACCTCTGACAATAAAACTATTGTCTGTCTGGGCGACGAGCCTTACAATGAGAATAATAAAGAGTATGTGAATAATGCCGACTGGCTCATGTGTGAGGCATTCTGTCTTTATGAGGACAGAGATGTATTCAAACCATATGAGAAACATCACAGTACAGCTCTTGATGCTGGAGTACAGGCGGAGGAACTTGGCGTGAAAAACCTGTTGTTGTACCACACAGAGGATAAGACTCTTCCGAGCCGTAAAGAAAAATATACTGCTGAGGCTAAAAAGAATTTCAATGGTAATGTTTATGTTCCGGACGATCTGGAAGTACTGGATTTATAATACGACTATTGTATAACAATACAGGCTGTTACGTGATTTTTAGTCATGTAACAACCTGTGTATTTATTATTTTATATTGTTTCGAATCTTGCTAAGATAGGCATGCATGCCGTCGGCATCCTTACGGCTTATTATATCAAGAAGCTCGTTCAGTTCGGTACGTATTCCTTCCACCTGTTTGGGGGTACGTGGGTTGAACAGGATTTCCTGAAGCAGATAATCGTCTTCGTTCAAAACTCCCTTTGCTATTGCCATGTGGCGTTTGAATGTTGTACCGGGCGCGTCCTGATGTTTCATCACTGCGGCAAACACGAATGTAGAAACGAACGGGATTGATAGTGAATATGCTACAGTTTCGTCATGTTCATCGAAGGTGTATTCGAAAATGTTGAGTCCAAGTCTTTGGTAAAGATCCTTGAAGAACACTTTGCCCAAACAGTCGCCTTCCTTTATTATTATGGCATTCTCTGTACTCAGCTGGTCGAGGTTGGCAAATGTAGGACCGAACATAGGGTGGGTTGATACATATCTGAAGCCACTGTTGTCGTAGAATTCCTGAAGACCGGTCTTTACTGATGCAATGTCGCTTATGATACAGTCCTGCGGAATTACCGGCAGTACCTGGCGGAATGCGTCGAGCGTGTATTTCACTGTCGCTGCATTTATTACAAGTTCAGGACGGAACTCCTTAATCTCATCCAGTGAAGTAAAACGCAGACAGTTGTACATGAAGCGCAGGTTCTGAGGTTTTATGTCGTAAACTGCCACTTCGTGGTCGAAACTTAATACATCGGTAAAGAAGGAGCCCATTTTTCCGGCTCCCAATATTAATATACGCATCGTCTTGATAATTTTCTTGTTCTTTTTACTTGTTTATTATTTCCATCTGCTGACGTACGCTTTCTTCGTGTATGGCTTCGAATACATGTTTCACAAATTCAGAATCCATACCGCACAGTGTTCCTTGTGCTCCGCGCTTGTCAAGAATTTCATTGTAACGTCCTGTCTGGAGGATAGTCATATTGTGTTCTTTCTTGAATGTTCCGATTTCGCGGCACACACGCATACGTTTTGCCATAATCTCCATCAGCTCGTTGTCGCATTCGTCAATCTGACGTCTCAGCTCGCTGAGGCTTTCTGTAGACTGGTGTTCCTTACGGATTACCAACAGGTTGAGAATATAGTTAAGAATATCCGGTGTCACCTGCTGAGAAGCGTCGCTCCATGCACAGTCAGGGTTACAGTGTGATTCTACTATAAGTCCGTCAAAACCGAGGTCCATAGCCTGCTGGCAGAGTGATGCGATGAGCTCGCGTTTGCCGCCGATATGACTTGGGTCGCACAGGATAGGTAGGTTAGGAATGCGTCTTCTCAGTTCGATAGGAATATGCCATTGCGGAAGATTACGGTAAATCTTCTTATCGTACGATGAGAAGCCGCGGTGAATGGCGCCTAATCTCTTGATTCCTGCATTGTTTATTCTTTCCATTGCTCCAATCCATAACTCCAGATCTGGGTTTACAGGGTTCTTTACATATACAGGTATGTCAACTCCCTTCAAGGCATCTGCTATTTCCTGCACTGCAAACGGATTGGCTGTGGTGCGTGCACCTATCCACAATATATCTATTCCGGCTTTAAGGCATTCGTAAACGTGTTTTGCTGTCGCAACTTCTGTGGCAACATACATTCCGGTTTCTTTCTTCACTTCTTTCAGCCATGCCAGACCGTCAACTCCTACACCTTCGAAACCTCCCGGTTTGGTACGTGGTTTCCATATACCTGCGCGGAAGATTTTTGTTCCGTTGTCGGCCAACTGTTTTGCAGTTGTCATTACTTGTTCTTCTGTTTCTGCGCTGCAAGGTCCTGCTATGATTAATGGACGTTCTTCTGATACGCCTTCCAGTCTGATAGGTTCTAATTCGAGTGCCATAGTTGTAATCTTTTAGTAGTTATTTGTATTTTCTTTTTATTTCATATTCTTTATTCTCTCAAGTGCTTCTGCCAGTTTTTCTTCTTTGGCGCAAAGCGAAATACGGATATACCTCTTTCCGTTGCTTCCGAAGATGAATCCCGGTGTTATGAATACTCTTGCCTGATGCAGAACTTTTTCTGTCAGTTCCTCTACATCTGTATAAGTTTCAGGTATTTTGCCCCAGAGGAACATTCCTACCTGATTCTTATCGAATGTACATCCCAGCACGTTCATTATTTCTTCGGCAAGCTTTCTGCGGCGGCTGTAAACATTGAAGTTGGCTTCTTCGTGCCATTCGGCGCTGTTGTTATATGCCTGTGCGGCTGCCAGCTGTAATGGACGGAAGGTACCGGAATCGATGTTGCTCTTTATTTTCAGTATCCACTGTACGAAAGTGGCGTTTGTTGCCAGCATTCCCACACGCCAGCCCGGCATGTTATGGCTCTTACTCATAGAGTTGAATTCTATACAGCATTCTTTGGCTCCGGGAACATTGAGTATGCTTATCGGCTTTTTGTTCAGGATGAAGCTGTATGGATTGTCGTTCACTACTACGATGTTTTGACGGCGTGCGAAATCAACAATCTTTTCGTACAGTTCCATTGTGGCATTTGCTCCTGTAGGCATGTTTGGGTAGTTGGTCCACATGATTTTTACTCCTGTAAGATCCATCTTCTCCAATTCGTCGAAATCAGGCTGCCAGTTGTTGTCCTCGCGAAGGTTATAGTTGATTATTTCACTTCCAAGAATCTTGTTCAGCGATGTATAGGTAGGGTAGCCAGGGTTTGGAACAAGAACCTTATCACCAGGATTTACCAAAGCCAGTGTCACGTGCAGGATACCTTCCTTTGAACCGATAAGAGGCTGTATCTCTGTGGCAGGGTCGAGGTCTACATTGTACCATCTTTTATACCAGTCGGCCATGGCTTTTCTCAGTTCGGGTATTCCCACTGTAGGCTGGTAGCCGTGAGCGTCAGTTTTTTTGGCATTTTCGCAAAGGACATTGATTGTTTCTTCTGAAGGCGGCATGTCCGGGCTGCCTATTCCGAGGCTTATCACGTTTTTACCTTCGGCATTCATCTTTGCCACTTCCTTCAGCTTTCTGCTGAAATAGTATTCGCTGACATTTGCCAGTCTGTCGGCCGGCTGTATGTTATATTGTTGATTCTCCTTCTGCATATTCTCCTAAAATTTTAAGTGCTTTTGTAAGCGGTGTAACTGCATCTATAGACTGTTTGTATCTTAAATAATCATTGAACATTACGTCAACGTAGAACATGTATTCCCATTCGCGTCCGATAATCGGCAGTGACTGTATCTTTGTCAGGTTTATCTTATAGAATGAGAAGATTGACAAAACCTGTGAGAGGCTTCCTTCGCTGTGAGGGAGAGAGAATACTATGTTTGCCTTGTTTACCTTAGAGCGGTCTTTCAACTCGTCTGCCAGCCATGGATTGCTGATGACCAGAAATCTGGTGAAGTTGTGTTTGTTTGTTTCTATACCTTCTTCCAGAATCTTCATGTCGTAAAGTCCGGCGGCATATTTGGAGCAGATGGCTGCATGTCCTCTCAGGTTGTTTTTTCTGATATTCTCGGCGCTACCTGCTGTGTCTTCCGTTTCTACTACCTTCAGTTCCGGATGGTTGTGCAGGAAATCGCGGCACTGCGCCAGGGCTACAGGGTGGGAGTTTACTTCGGTGAGGTCTTCCCAATTATCTTCCGGCAGACACATGATGCTGTGGCTTATTCTGAGTTTGTGTTCTCCTATGATAGTGGCGCCGCTTTCACGAAGTAATTCGTAATTATGCAGCAGGCTTCCGGCTATTGTATTCTCTATTGCAATCACACCTATCACGTCGCTGTCCTTTTTCATCTGTGCAAAAACTTCTTCGAATGTATTACAACAGATAAGTTCTATCTCTTCATCCTTAAAATATTTATGGGCAGCTATGTCGTGATACGAGCCCTTTACTCCTTGAATTGCTATCTTTCTCATTTTTTTATTATATCGTTAAAAAAAAATCCCACTTCATATAGAAGCGGGATTTCGTTATTTTATTTTGTATTGATTATCTTGCGTATCTTACACATACGACTTCCCGCTTCACTTTATTGCTAAAGTAAAAGTAATAAAAGAAAAAGAAGAAGTATGTTGCAAATGTTCTCATGTTATACTTTTTGTTATTATTTCTGTTGCAAATGTAATACTTTTCTTGAAAAAACAAGAATATGATGAAAAATTTCTTCAAAATTTTTAATTTTCGGGCATTATTAGCTTATTTTGTAATGCAGGTTTAATATTTATAATACATAGAATAATCATTATGAAGTATAATTTTGATGAATTGATTGACAGAAGAAATACAAATGCTGTCAAGATTGACGAAATGAAAGATGTATGGGGTAGAGACGATCTTATTCCTATGTGGGTGGCCGATATGGACTTTGCTACACCTGACTTTGTGG
The DNA here is from genome assembly GCF_937912035.1 of uncultured Bacteroides sp. Classification (GTDB taxonomy): domain Bacteria; phylum Bacteroidota; class Bacteroidia; order Bacteroidales; family Bacteroidaceae; genus Phocaeicola. Next base: position 55,032 of record NZ_CALDPF010000035.1, on the reverse strand, counting down.
TTGACGCTGTAAAGAAGCGTTGTGAGCATCCTGTATTCGGATATACTGTAAAGTCTGACGGTTATTATAACTCTATCATAAACTGGGTTAAGGGTCGTTATGGAATGGAGATTGAGAAAAAACACATCAACTATGTTCCCGGAATAGTTGCCGGTTTAGGAATGGCATTGAATTGTTTCACGGCTCCAGGTGATAAAGTAGTTATTATGCCACCTGTATATCATCCTTTTGCATGGCTGACAAAAAGAAACAACAGACAGTTGGTAGAATGTCCTATGATATTCGAAAATGGTGAGTACAGAATGAATCTTGAACTTCTTAGAAGTATAAAGAAAGGAGTGAGGGTACTTATTCTCTGTAATCCTCATAATCCGGGTGGGGTAGTGTGGAAAAGAGAAGAGCTTGAGGAATTGGCTGAGATCTGTGCTGAGGATAATATTTTAGTGTTCTCTGACGAGATACATGCCGATTTGACGCTTCCTCCTCATAAACATCTTCCTTTTGCAATGGTGTCTGAGAAAGCAAAAAAGAATTCAATAACATTTATGGCTCCAAGCAAAACATTCAATATGCCAGGTGTGGCAGCATCGCACACTATAATATATAATGACGCTTTACGTGGAAGGTTTGAGACTTATCTTGAGGCCGGTGAGTTGAACGCGGGTCATGTATTTGCCTTTCCTGCAGTAGAGGCTGCCTATTCCAACGGAACAGAGTGGTTGGACCAGTGTCTGGATTATATTCAGGGAAATATAGATTATGTTGATTCTTTCTTAAAGGAAAACACTCCGAAAATCAAGGCTATACGTCCTATGGCTTCGTATCTGATATGGCTTGACTGTCGTGAACTCGGGTTGAACCATGAGGAATTGAATTCATTCTTTGCGGAGAAAGCCGGTCTGGCATTGAATGATGGTGAAATGTTTGGTCGTGAAGGTGCGGGATTTATGAGAATGAATGTCGGAACCCAGCGTTCTGTTGTTGAACGTGCTATGAAACAATTGGCAGAAGCTTATAAATCTTTATAATATCTAAAAGATAAAAGCCCGGAAATATAAGTTATTTACGCTTTTATTTCCGGGCTTTTCTTTTGAAGAATCTTTTAAAACCTTTTTAAACGGCATTTAAATTGTTTTTAAACACTGTCTTAAGAGATTAATAAATTCCTACTTTATTTTCCTGAGAGAAATTGTTGTAATTCCCGTTTATCAGGTTTTCACTTTCAGGGTTCAGCTCGATAGCCTTTTTTAAATCCTCAACCGAACCATCCTTGTCTCCTTTCAGTAATTTGGCACGACCTCTTTCCTGATATAGTTTTGCGTTCTCAGGAGAGAGTTCAATTGCTTCATCATAAATAGCGATAGCTTGGTCGAATTCTTTGTTTTGCAGAAAAGCTGTCCCTTTCACTATATATGCTTTTTCATTGAAAGGGTTTAATGAGATTACTTTATCCAGATATGATATACCTTCTTCAAGGTTTCCTATAGTAGCACAAATTTCACCTTTTAGGACTAATGCATCTTCATCGTCACATTCTTTCGATAATATTGCGTTAAGGTCTTCTATAGCCTCTTTAGCCTGACGCATGTCCCAAAGTATCTCAGCTCTCAACTGATAGGCATCCTTGAAATCTTCGTCTATTGCAATGGCTTTTGTCAGCATTACTATTGCTTGGATATAATTTTTGATTCCTTTCTCTGCCTTGGCTGACAGGTAGAAAGCTGCTTTGTTTTTGTCATCAATTGCGATAGCCTTGTCGCATACATCCTTCATTGTAGAGTAATCCTCCTGAATAAAGCATACGCTTGCGAGCGAAAGAAGAATTTTTGTATCTTCAGGTGCAATTTCCACCAGTCTATTGTATACTTTTCTAGCTTCGTCCGTTTTTCCGGTCTGAAGATAGGATGCTGCGAGATATTCCATAGTCTCTACATCTTCTTTTATAGCTGTAGCCTCTTCGAAGCATTTTATGGCATACGGTAATTGTCGGATATTACGTGCTCTTATGCCATCGTATTTTAAAATCTCAAAGTTTTTCTTTTCCTGTTTTTCCTGTTCGTTGCTTTCGTTTTTCTTATTACTGCTGAACAGTGATGATAATAGACCCATATCGTTAAAATATTTATTTGTTAAGTGCCTGCAAAATTACAAAATTCAATTGATGAATACAAAAAAAGAGAATGCCATGTCCGACATTCTCTTTCCTTCGTACACCCTCAGGGATTCGAACCCTGGACCCACTGATTAAGAGTCAGTTGCTCTACCAACTGAGCTAAGAGTGCATTGCCTGTTGTTTGAGGTTCCTGGCGGAATGAAAATAACATTATAAGTCAGTCCTTTGCGACAAATTTTTACTACATTTTTACTACATCAATTGTTATAATGTGTTTAAATCGCCATAAATCAGTAAGCGTTCTCCGGCTTTATCACTACATATTTAATCAAGATAAAGCCGGTACCACACATTATATATATCATTAATTTTAGGTTTTAACCGCAATTTTTACTACAATTTTTACTACACTGACCTTAATCGCTTATATCTGAATCTTTTAGCACAATATTCTGTTGGTGAAGTAATAATTGTATCATTCTTTCCTTTTCTTTCAATCTAATCTTCAAATGCTCAATCTCTCGCTGCTGATCATTATAGCTCATTGCAATAGTATTACCATTCCCATTTATTCCATTAATTGTATTTCCGGATGATAAATCGATGCCTGTTTCAATCTTATTTACCGGTTCTGGCTGCTGGTATTCCCTTTCGAAGAAATAATCCATAGGTACCTGAAAGAAATCTGCAATTCTTTCAAGTTTGATGCATCCAATTTCGGCACCTTTTTCTGTCGTTCTGTTCAGTGTCGTGGCCGAAATATTAACCTTTTCGCAAAAATCTACCTTCTTGATTCTGCGTTCTTCTAATAATTCGTTGATTCTTTGTGGTTTAAACATAGCGTATTGTTTTTATGACATCTTAAATTGTTTAGAATAAGTTTAAATAATAAAACAATACGCAAAATAAAGAGGCGAATTGTGTGAATTATCAAACTTATTGTTTATGTTTGCAGTATAAAATTAAGACTAAAAATTGAACTGACAATGAAGAAAACGACAGAAATTCAAAAAATGGTATCTAAAAACCATACGAAAACGCAATGTTCGCTTAAGGAATTGTTTGAATCGGCCAGCGATGAATTAAGAGTGAAATTCCGTGATGCGTATCTGCTGACAACCGGAATGAGCTATTCTACTTTCTATTATAAGGTACGCAATAATTCTTTCCGTCCTCTCGAAGAGAAAGCTTTTTATGATGTTTTGTCTAACTATCCATTGTATTGATATGCTGTTACGTAACATTGAATTTTATAACACACCTTCAGGTGAGGTGGTTATATCAGAGCCACACAAGCCTATCCGTGTCCTTGAGGAATCAGATACGGAACTAATCAATGAACTGCTTGATGTCATAAGAGATAGATTTCCTCTCGCTTACAAACGCCTAAGCGAAAATTATACCAGGAGCGAAAAAAACATATCTCACTATAATTACCGGATGGTAAAAAGGTTTATCCGCTGCAACATGGGTGAATACGATCAGAACCACATGGATATAGACCATAACGGAACATTCCATTTCGAAGAAGTCAAATGTCCGTTGCGAGGCGAATGCCGTGACGAATGTATTATATGCAAGCCTGAAATGAATACCAGTCTGACAACTCGTGAAATGGATGTGTTCCGGCTCATAGTTGAAAATTACCAGATGGACGGTATAGCCGACGAACTTAATATCTCAATTGCTACGGTTAACCGGCACCGGGAAAACATAAAAGCCAAGTTAGGTTTGCGTTCAGTCAAGGAGATGATAACATATTGGTTTAATAATCACTTAAAATAAATACTATGTACAGGATAGACGTTTTTGAAAAAGCTGCCGAGAAATGTGGCTATAAGCTTGACTATGTAAAATATGACGGAAATATGCATATCCTGTTTGCTGAAGGTTTCATTCCTAACCTTCCTTATAAAGTTAAATGGGATTCAATGGGGAGTTGCACCAAGCTGAATGGTACGCATTTACCGCAATTCAATCTGCCGATATCATCCGTATATGCTGACCGAATGCTGGAATCTATTAATGATAACATTCTTCAGAACTATATACAATTAACGCAGATAATAGAGAAGGCTGCTGAATTATGTGGCTACGAGGTATATGTATATAATATTCCGTCAGTAAAAATACATGGATTTATTCCAGGAGTGGAAGGACGTTTCTATTGGGATTTCAATGGATTCTGTTATAGGCATAAAGACAACAAACGTATGCTGCAATACGATTTACCACTTCAATCAGCTCACGAACAATTAAAATTGGAGGAATTCAAAAATGTATGCGGATAAAGATTCAAACAGCAATGTTTCACTTATGGAAATGACCTCTAATGAAGTTTATGTCCTCACAGAAGCATTAGTAAGATATTCCACCAATCCTGATATACCGGTAGGCAATCGGATAGTGGCAAAAAATATAGCCTGCGAAATTTCCAATAACAATATAAAATATGCGAGCCATGATAATGAATTTCAGCATAAATAAGAAATTGGTAAAATTCATTTTGGAAGAGATTAATGATAAGAATCTTCCAATCAATTGCGTTACCGGAAAGACAACAAAAGAAGTGTCCGAATATATGATAGATGTCGAGTTTTCCTTTGATGATAAAGACCAAAATATCTTTAACGATATGTTATGCAGCTGCATCAACAATAACCAATTCTGATATGGACGACGATTTCAAACAATACAGACTTCCGGACGATGATAATGGCTCATGGATATTATCTACAATTTCCCGGATAGGGCTGGATGAATTTACGGAGCAGGAAAGTAAGGTTACTGCAGCTCTTGATAAGCTTAAGCCGGGTAAGTTTTATGACCTTCATGATCTGCCTGTCGAGAAACGGGAAATGTTCATCCGTTTATCATGCCTTTATATCCGTTCTCATCCGGAGGTAGCTTTTAGCAATGATTACTCACGAATCGAAAAAATGAAAACAGTATGAATAATGGTAGTTGGAAACAGAATGAGATAGAATATCTTACTGAAAATATCGGTAAGCTTACATTGGCTGAATTGGCTGCAGCACTTGGCAAAACAGAGTTGGCCGTAAAGCTGTACATGCACCGTCACAGGATGAATATCGGACCGGTCGTTAAGAGGAACCTTCTGCAGGAACTGCTGCGTATGAAGTTCGGAAATCCTAAATTCTTTCAGCCCACCCGTGAGTTCTATGCAGAGATAGGAATTACCCAACGACGGTTCTGGGATTTGTTCCATGGCCGTAAGCAGATTACCGATGCCGAATATCTGCAGTTTGCGAAATATTTTAATGTATCACTCGAGGAAGCCTTCGAAGCTCGACAATTAAACCTATTCCAAGAATGAATTTTCAAGATGCTATAAAATACATAAAGGATTCGATAAACATTCAGGATGTTATATCCGAATTCGTTAATCTGAAGAAAAGAGGTATCAATTATATCGGATTGTGTCCATTCCATAATGACCGACATTCTTCCTTCTCTGTCAGCCCAACAAAGCAGATATATAAGTGCTTTGCATGCGGAAAGACTGGCGATGTATATCAGTTCCTCGTCGAGCATGAGAATATGACATTCCCGGAAGCTGTTCAGTGGTGTGCCAGACGTCTCGGTCTTACAATAGATGAAGATAAGGATTCCACTCCGGAACAGATTCAGCAGCGCAAGCATCGTGAAAGCCTACGAATCGTGATGAACGCATCATGCGATTTCTTTCGTGACCAGCTTCAGCATGCTGCAACCTATCTCCAAGATCGAGGATATTATGTCGATGATGATATCCTCAAGACATATAAGGTAGGATATGCTCCTAACGGCAATGTTCTTTCCAAGGAACTCCCACGCCAAGGATATAATCCAGATCTGATGCATGAAGTGAACCTTATTGCTACTGGCCAATATGGTCAGTATGATATTTTCCAGGGACGAATCATGTTCCCATTCCTCGATAATCAGGGAAACGTGGTCGGCTATACCGGTCGAATCCTTCAGGCTCGTGACGGTGTTGCTAAGTATTCCAACACCAAGGATACACCCTTATTTAATAAAGGTTCATACCTTTTCGGTTTGTTCCAGGCACGCCAGTCCATCGGCCAAATGGGATTTGCTTATCTTGTGGAAGGTCAGTTCGATGTAATGTCGCTTGCTGCAGTAGGAGTGACCAATGCTGTAGCATCGTCAGGAACGGCCTTGACAGATACCCAGGTAAAGCTTCTCTCTAAGTACACCCGTGAGGTTGTTTTAAATTACGATGGCGATGCAGCCGGCCAGAAAGCTTGCCGAAAGACAGCAGCCATGATGCTCAAGTTCGGTCTTGAGGTAAAATGCATATTATTGCCTGATGGAAAAGATCCGGACGATATAGCCAAGGAGAAAGGTTCCGAAACAGCCATTTTCCTTAAAAATAATACACGTGATATAGTGTCATACCTCTGCCTTCAGATTTCAAAAGAGGAATTGAGTGATCCTGCAATTAAGGAACAGCATTTGAACGAATTATGTGAGATAGTTTCCAATTGCGCATCGCCAACATTGCGACATTCTTATGCCCAGATAATATCCAATCGCCTTTCCATTCCTGCAGATATGGTATTGTCACGTATCAAAACATACCTTTCCAAGAAACCGGAACAGGCTGAACAGGACGATTTGAAACCTGGATTGTATGGTCTTGACGTACTTCCTCAAGGCGAAGGCAGCATACATATTACTTGTGATTGGAATGAATTCCTCGAAGGTTATGGCGAAGAAATGCAGCTTTATATCCATGAGAAACTGTCGATGCAGGATATTCAGGAGATGAGAAGAAAATGCACCCTTCTGGACGTTGACTATGCAGACCTCAGCATCCAGAAGGATGGACGTGAATCTATCTTGCTATCGGCCATGGCAGATTGTTACCGTAATGGTATCACAGAAATATCTGTCAATTATAGTGCCGACAGTCAGTCCTTAGACAGCCTTCCGGATGATACAGACAGTTCAGACAATTATATAAATAGAGAATACCATGATGAAGTATGGACATTCATCAATACCTATGTATATAAATACCATATATTCCTTCGTGATGTCAATCCATACGACCACACACCATATATACAGAGATGTGCCGAACTGATAGCATGTGCCGATGATTCTGTTCGTATTATAAACTATGCCAAATACCAGGTATGGCTCAGCCTGACCAAACAGCAGCTTAACGAAATTCTCAAACCGTTCCTGGCAAAACGAAAATCACGCATGGCCATCAATGCTCAGCGTGATGACGACGATATCTATTACGATCCGGACCAGTTGCCGGACTACGTAGAGAATGAACCGAAGTATCAGCAGATGTATCAGCAATGCAAGTTCTATCCGAAACTCAACCATGAAGGAATTCCTGTATGCTACATCTTCAAGAATGGTAACGACAAAGGCCATACCATGGTAGGTGACTTCTTTATGGAACCACTCCTTCACATTCAGTCAGACATCGATGAAGACAATAAAAGAGTAGTCAAGATAAACAGAAGATATTATAAACAGCCGATTTATTTGGAAGTGCAGTCAAAGGCATTTCTCAAGAAATCAACAATTGAAGAAAGGTTAATTATGTTGGAAGCAGTAAACTTTACAGACGGTGAGGAAAAACACTGGACAAAGATTCGTGAATGGATGTCCCGTAATTTCGTTACCTGCAAGGAAATCAAAATCTATGGTAATCAGCAGACAGACGGATTCTCCAAAAAAGAGGACAATATGTTCTTTGCTTTTGCAAACGGAATATACCATCAGGTGGATGGAGAGTGGCGGTTCGATGCCGTGAACGAATTAGGAGTAGTTACTCATAACAAAAAGAACTATTACCTTCCGGCTTTCTCCACTATCTATGCCGGGAGTGACAACCAGGATAAATACGAGCTCGTATCCACCTTATATTATAAAGAACTCCCCCCTGAACAGCGGTGCAGCTTCGAGAAGTGGGCCGACCTGATGAACAGGGTATATAAGATGAACAACAACGGCAAATGGGCAATCCTGTATGCAGTTATGTGTGCCTTCCGTATCAATATCCATTGCCAGGATCGCCTTTTCACGGCACCATTCTTCATGGGACCGATGTCCTCAGGTAAAACACAGATTGCGATATCTATCCGTAGCCTGTTCATATCTCCAAAAGTACCAATCTTCAACCTGAATATCGGTACTGATGCAGCCATGAGCACTTTGATGTCCACCTTCCGTGATGTTCCGGTTGTCCTCGATGAATATAACAACAAGGATATATCCGATGTGAAGTTTCAGGCATTGAAAGGCATCGTGTATGACGGTGACGGAAAGCAGAAACGAAGAGGAACTTCCGGCAAGGAAATAGAGAACGAAAAGGTCTATACACCGGTAGTAATATGCGGTCAGGAAACACCACAGCGAGACGACAACGCATTGATGTCACGTATCATAGTGTGCGAAGTCCCCAAGCCGGCCAAAGCTAGAACGCAGGAGGAACTCGACCTCTTTGCGGAACTAAAGGATATCGAGGAACGTGGACTTTCCAATGTCCTGCTTGAGATACTGAAGCTTCGTACCACTGTAATGGATAAATTCCGAGTTTTGAAACAGGAATGTTACAAAGAACTCAAGTCCAGAATGAGCAGCACTGGAGAAGTTGACCGTCTCATGAAGACAGCTTCATTATTCTTGGCCACATGCAAACTCCTGACTGAACATTCGGATCTGAAACTTCCTTTCACATACGAAGAATTCTTCGAGATAGCATTTGCTAAAATCAACTTCCAGATAGAGCTTATAAGCAAAACAGACAAGTTGGCCACATTCTTCAAAGCTATGGATGTGATGATTGATACCAAGGCAATAATCGAAGGACGTGACTACGATATTGTCGAACAATCCAAGGTTACAGTCAAGTCTCCAGGTGGTGAGAGAAGCGAGGTACAGCTTCCTGCAGGAACCAAGGTATTGTATCTCCGAATGGGAGCAATATACACCCAGTACGCACGCAGTTCCTACAATAAGGAAGAATCTACCCAATCAACTATCGAGCAGAACCTTCGTTCCAATCCGGCTTACATCGGTCTTGTAAATTCACGACGATTTAAGTGGTACACTACTATCGAAGTCCCTCGTGGCGGTGTAGAAGAGAACACGTCCGGAACAGGCACACAGATAGATAATACCATGGTCAAGAAAGTGGAACGTCAGGAAGCCATATCAAGCTGTATCGCTATCAACTACGATATGTTCCGTCAGATATACGACATCGACCTGCAGCGCAAGCCTGAAGGCGAGGATGAACCAAAACAAGAATCAGACAAAGAAGATTTACCATTTTAAATTATAAACTATGAGCGATAAAATTGATCCACGAGCTAAAGCTGATGTTATTACCGAATTAAGAGAACAACAGCATGAAAGAGAAAAGAAATTAAAGATGTTGCGAGTGACAGGCTCAACTATTCTTCTTGTTCCTCGCAAAAAGCAGAACGAGAAGTATGCAGAGGAATACAGACGAAAGAAAATGAAACTTAATTATTGATATGAAAACGATTAAATAAAAAGAATTATGACTAAAAAAGATTTTATAAAGAAATTTCCGGACGTTAAAGTACAAAAGTTTGAGACAAAAACTGTGTTATGTAGAGCTGAAGCTCAAAAGCTTATAAAAGAAACTATGGATAGTTTGGGTATGGGCCTTATTATGATGGAACGCTCAGGCAGGTGGATAACTTGCTTTACTTCAGTGAAGATGAAGAATGCACTAGATAAAATGGTGAAGGGGGTTAAACTGACTGATCCGAACACAGGTAATTGTGGTGTTATCGTTTCAGATAAGCCATTCATTATGTGTGGCGAGTATTGTATAGAGGTAGAATTCCCGGAGAATTCAGGTGTTTATAGTTGTGAATATTTTATTGATTAGTAATATGGCTAAAATAAAAACTATAAAAATAAAATTGGGAGCTAATTGTTATGATATTGAGGTAAAATGTAATTCATCAGGTTTGTTTACTTTCGATGCTCCTGCAGAGTTAAGATCTTTGATTGAAAAATTAGATTTGGCTCAATCTTATAGATATAGCTCTTTGAAAGAACTTGAAGACATGGTTTATAAAATCATCGGCGAATATAAAGAGGCTGAAATAAAAACAAGATTAGTTGTACACATAAGATTTGCTGCCAGAGGTGAAATTACAAGAGGTGAAGATGGATATATATTACCACAATTCAGTGATATTGGAGGGAAGTATTATCTATCTTTATTCGGTGGTGAAAAAGACAGTGCGTTAAAATTCGGTTATTCAATTCTTATAGAGGAATCGATAAACGGCAACATCTCTTATTATAATGCTATCAAGACGGGAAGCACTTACAATAGCCCTGTATATAGAAGAATTGGAGATTATATTGCGAGCAATTACAGGTATCACACAAATAAGGATGATTTGATATTACCTTATACAGACGATATAATTAATAGTTTAAAGTCGATTGAGCGACAATTGAAAAATGCTGCTGTATTTTTATCTGAATTACTTGATAATGACAAAGTGGAAATGATTTTATCATCAGGGAATTTTAAATTATTAGAGAATAAAGAGATTTGATTATGACAAACAAAATAAATTTTAATGAATTCAGAGATGAAGCCTACCAGTGTGCAGTTGCTCACGGTTGGCATAATGAAAATAAAAGTAGCCGGCACTGGCTTTGCTTGGTGATATCAGAACTGATGGAAGCTGTAGAAGCAGACAGAAAAGATAATCATGCTGAAAGGAAGTATTATGAAAAGAGGATTTCGGATAGTTTAGTTTGCAGAGGACTTCATCCGTCAATGCCAAAAGAAAAAGGATTAGCCATTGCTTTCCGTGATTTTCTTAAGGATACTGTCGAGGATGAACTTGCCGATGCTTGTATCCGATTATTTGACTTTGCAGGAGTGGTTAATGCAGACTTGAATGATATTGATTATGAGAATAGCAGCACTGCAGATTATTCAGAACTGACATTTACAGAATCTATGTTCGAGATTGTACAAGTCATAAATAATTATTGGGAACCATTAGATATAGGTTTTATCCTTAATGAAATTTTTGCCTTCTGCAAAGGCAGAAAAATCGATATAATCTGGCATATCAAACAGAAGATGCAGTACAATGAATTACGTCCATACAAGCATGGTAAGCTATATTGAACACATCAGTAGAACATTTCATTGAATACATACACTAAATTATAATAAGAACATTTTTAAAGAAGGTGGATGGCGATATTAACATCGTTTCATCCACCTTTCTTATATCGACACCAATCCCCCGGACCCCCTGAATTATAAACAAACAAATAAACACAGATTTTGAAACAAAAATATTTCAAAAACACCAACCTACTGACCTACAGTCCTACAACGAAAAAATATTTCAAAACAAATAATGTGCATAACTCTTTGTATGATAGATATATATATAATTTTCTAATAAGATAATATATATAACATACATAGTGTAGGTCTGTAGGTTGATGTAGGTCGTGTAGGTCGAAGGCATATTTTTGTAGGTCGTAGGTTTTTGTTCTACCAAACCTACAAAATAGCTCCAAAACTGCCATTGTAGGTCGTGTAGGACGGTGACCTACAAGTAAAAACATAACGTATTGTTTTAGTAATTGCTTGAAATTCATTACCTTTACGTTATGTTATAAACAATTGTAGGACTGTAGGTCGGTATGACGCAGAAAAATAAGAAAACCATATAAAATTGAAGAAACCATGATTACAACCAAGATTACCATTACTCCTTATTTAGCCGAATATATAATAGGAAAATACAATCATTGCAATAAGGGAGAAGTACGTATTCCGGACAGTTCGGACTTGTACCATATCATCTGGGAGTACATGTCTCGCAGGCCGGATAATGTTCCGGTTCTTGAATCCGGTAATCTTGAAATAGCCTTACCGGACAGGCGTGCCGGCAAGGATCCTGCTGTGTACAATTACCTTTCCGTGCGTGCTGTCAAAGGCATCGAACTTCATATCAAGAATATGTTTAATCAGGAACTGCATTCTGAACTTATGGATAATGATAGGAGAGGGCATTTCCTCGATAATATTGATGTGGTTCATAAGTTCCTCTGTACCTATGGCATCGAATCCATATCCGAGGATGCACTGCTAAAGAACTACTACCGGTACCGTGAGGCATTGCGTCAGCGGAAGAAACGAAAACAACGACGGGAAAACCTATTTAATATAAGTTAAAAACGGCATAAAAATCACCTACCAACTGTATTGTTTTGTCCTGTTACGTGGGATAAAACGTACAATGTATATAGAACTGTTTGAATATCAATATATTATAATGCAATGAAAGAACTATCAGTAAGAATTCAGGTGCAACCTGTCAAGAGCATGCGGAAAGAATCATACAATTTCATGACGAGTGACTATTTCACTTTCCTGCCTTCACTCACCACATCATCTGCCGGAACTGTATATGTTTGCGACTTAGAGGTCAATATCGATAAGCCGGACACTGATGATTTGATTGATTTCTCAATGTTGCGTTCCTGCATAGTAAATTTTACCGATTCAGCCGGAAATCTCATTAAAATAGGAACTGATGATATCCCGGCAAAGGTCATAATTTCGCCAAACCTTAATACTGCAGTATTGAAAATCCAATGCAGTATGCTGACTTCACCTCTTATATAGTCCTTTCTCTATGCATTTCCTGTCTATATCTTCGCTGAAAAGATAAGACATGAATGAAGCAATTACATACCTGAGGCAACTCTTGATTACCCGACAAGGACTTCTTATTACAGCAGAGGCATACGCTTCTGCTGTAATGGATGTTTTTCCTTTGACACCGGTATCACAGTTTGCCATGCCCAAGAAATATTCAGAGATCTGCCAGCAGGCACTCTCTGTTATTCAGGCAGAGTATCCTGATTTCAATATTACAACTGACTTTTCTTCAAACGAGCTTGCTGATTCAAGCATTGCTTACCATAGGGTTTTTGGTTTTATAACATCTTCCAGCCGATATTACTTCAGCAGCAAACAGCTTGAAAAAGACCTGATAGCTGCTGAAGCTAATCCGGCTATCTCATGCCATTTCTTTCACATCAACTCCGGTGGAGGAGAAGCATGGTACCTTGACCGTCTTTCTGAAACTATATCTTCACTCAAAAAGCCTACAGTTACTCTTTTTGAAATGGCAGGCGGTTCGGCTGCCTATTATATAGGTTGTCAGGCTAAACATGTATTCTGCCTTACAGATAATGACCTCATAGGTTGTATCGGTACCATGACTGATTTCTATGACTGGGATTCTTATTTCGCTAAACTTGGTCTCAAGAGGATTACTGTTCGTGCCAGCAAGTCCGACCTAAAGAATAAAGAACATGATGATATGTGTGCAGGCAAAACTGAGGAGTTTATTAATAAATTCCTCGATCCTATGAATGAATTGTTCCTTCAGACTGTTAGAAACTCACGGAAAAAGCTCAAGGATGCACCTGAAGACGAACCTGCATTGCGTGGTGCAACATTCATGACACAGGTTGCTATAGAAAAAGGTCTTGTGGACGGGAAAAAATCCTTACTAGAAACACTGCAATATGCAAAAGAACTGGCTGCAAAATGGGATACTCAAGTCTCTACCAGGAAGAAAGCTCTCAATATTTTTAATTCTTAATTAACTGCGTATGAATTTAAAAGAAAAACTTACACATGTATTTAGCCTTCTGGGACTTACTCAGAAAGCTAAGGACCAGTCTCTCACTGACGAAGAGTGGAAGACTGTAGTAAATCGTTTCCAGCAGGAATATAAGGTTACTCTTCAGGAAGCAATGGCCGAAGAGAATAATCATTCTCAGGCTCCTGCAATTTCTCAGGAAGAAATCACTGCTGCATATACTTTGTTGCAAGATATTGTTGCAGAACAGAACGCTGGTACAGATACTACATCTGAAGAAGAAAACACTGAAGAGGAAGAAACTAATCAGCAGACAGAGGATAATACTCCTTCCATGTCTCAAGTACTTACCATGATTGGACAGGTTGCCAACAATGTCAGAACCATGTCACATCGTGCAGCTCCGGACAGACCTCTCCAGACTACTTCTCCCGTAGCTGTTCATGGATATAATGGTCCTGCTGATTCAACAAGATTCTTGTTCGGTATTGAGAACTCGATGTTCTCAATGGATCATCGTTGGAACAAGATTACTGCTCAGCCTTCTTATGCAGCTGCCAATCCGGTAGACGAAGAAACTGACGGACCGGCATTCCGTAAGGCTGTTCTTGAGTACTCACGTTCTTTGAAACAGCGTTTCAATTATCTCCACCAGAATAATTACCTTAACCAGGTGCAGGCTCTCTCTGAAGGTAAGTTCGCAACTGACTATTCAGGTGTAAAATCAGTTCCGGGTGGTGACAACTTCATTGTTTTGCGTCAGGATGCACTTATCGCTCGTGTGCTGATGAAACGTGATGTCACTCAGTATTTTCCTGTTCGATATGGTATCCAGGATTCCGACCTCGTTTTCAACGCTTACTTCTCAGAAGTATCTCAGGCATATCAGCCGGGCGAAGTTTGGAAAGGTGGAGCAGAAATCCAGCCTGAACGTGGATATGTGGACGATGCAATGATTAAGCTTTCATTCGGCCAGATGAAGGAACTTGAACGTATCTACATCGCATATCTTAATAAGGAAGGTTCTGATCCTATCAAGTGGAGTATGATTGAATTCTTCATCTTGAATACTCTTGAAACTGCACAGGTGGAACAGAACAAACGTCGAATTCGTGGTATGTATGTTAAGCCGGAAGCTGGAAAACCTGGTTCATACCTCAACACTGGTACAGGTATCCTTTACACCCTGATTCGTTACTCTCATGAGAATAAACTTCTCTTGAACGACGATGCTGCTTATCGTAGCTATACTCAGGACGATATGCTAGATGCAGTTCTTGAGTTCTACAGCGATGTACAGTCACAGTGCAGTGAGGATATGGAACTCGACAACATGTGTATCTACCTTAACAAGACACATCAGCCATGGTACCTCAAGAATGTTCGTGCCAAATATGGTAAGGATATCGACTTCTCAGGTCCTGATTCATACAAATACAAATTGCCGGACACAGAAATGCGTATCATCTGGCTTCCATATCTGGGACAGTTGCCATTGATGTTTATCCATGAGCCGGGTAACCTTCAGTTCCTTGAATATGTTCCTGGCGAGATGCTGAACTTCAAGCTTAAGGAAGATATGGAGCTTGTTAAAGGTTGGTCAGTATGGAAAGAAGGATGTTCTGCTGCATTCGTAGGTAAGAACTTTGATTCTGCCGCAGCATTGAAGGAAAACAAATTCTTATGGCAGCAGATATTCATGAATAAGCCTTGTGTGTCTTTGGAAGACGATGCTACAACTTGCGATGCTACAAAAGGCTTCTGGTTCGAAACAATTCAGAATACTACTGCATCCAAGAAGATTACTGACATTACTAATGCAAGAGCAGGTGTTGTATATATCATCGAGTGTGGTCATACTACGCAGCCACAAAGCATTGATAAGAGTGGTAAGTTTGCCGATATCACATCCGAATGGACACCGACAGCTGTTGGCGACTACATCATGGTTGTAATGAATTCTGAAAAGAACTTCCTTGAACTTGAACGATGCGTAGGAGGTAAGCGCACCATCAACTCTGCTCTTCAACCTAATGTTCCTGGAGTGAGATAGTTTTTATAGTTTTTCAAAACTGGGTGGGGAAACCCACCCATAATAATATGTATTATGAAAAATCATTTTTCACATAAAGATATAATCAAGTCATACTTGTTTTGTTTGTTACTCATCGCAATCGTGTGTCTGGTCAACATATTCATTGAGCCGGGCTCTGCTTTAGATTTAGGTGTGGGTCTGGCTTCAATGATGGTTATAGGTGATATCAATGATGTTTCCGACCGTCAGACGCATGGTTCTAACATTGCCTATAAGGTACATCTCATACCAGTTGAACAGATTGATACTACTAAGCCTTTCCCAAAGCCTAATGCATCGAGAGAGGTTGGTCAGATACCAATGAAGGACGGTGAGTTTATGAGATATTTCGAAGCTCATGATATTCCTACTTTCACAGGAACAGGCGAGAAAGGAGACATCACAACTTCCGGTACCAACACCTTTGCAATAATAATGGGTGGGATTCGTGAACAGCTCCTGAATTTCCAGGAAGAATATGCAGGTAGCAAGTTCATTATCCTTTTCCGTGAAATCGGAGAGACAGACTGGTATATTTTAGGTAGTGTTGACCGTCCTATGATATTCTCCAGCTTCGAGAATAAGAATGATAAGGATGGACGATATGTTACATACACATTCACACGAACTTCAATAGACCAGTATTATATATACACTGGAGCCATTGTACGCAGCGAACCGGTAAGTCACACTGCAGATCAGACAGACCTTGCCGTTAAGTCTGGAGTAGATACATATAAAATCCCTGCAGGTACTTCTGCTACTTATGCCATATCTTCTGTAAGTGGTATCACCGCTTCCGATAAAGGCCGATACATCACTCTTGAAGGTACGGGTACCGATGAGAAGGCTGCTACCATTGCCGATAACACATCGTTCGTTCTTGAGGATGGTGCTACATGGACAGCCAAGGCTGGAAGTAGAATTACCTTCAGAGTTTTCGATTCGCAGACATTGGTTGAAGTCTCAGGCTCACGTGTTCAAACCGCTTAAAAGTTTTCAATATGGTAAAATATTCATACAAAGAAAAAAAGTATCATTTCAATGCATTGCGGAATTCTGGTTCCGCAACCATTGATTTGGAACTCTTACTCATGCTATGCCCGGAACACCCGGATAAGCGACGGTTCACGTTATATGCTAATAAGTTGGGGGATGAAATTCTTCTCTCTCTGCTTGATTTCGCAACCAAAGAAGAAATCCGTGAATTCAGACGCAAGAAATCAGAACCGGTACCGCAGCCTGCACCAGAACCGCAACCTGCTCCAGTGCCGGAACCACAGCCGGAAGTCCCATCCCCCGAACCTGCTCCTCAGCCTGAATCTCCTGCCGAGGGTGGTACCGTAACAGACGATTCCGAACAGCGTATAGCTGAAGCTGAACAGAGAGCTGCCGAAGCCGAGGAAAGGGCTGATGATGCCGAGCTACGTGCCGAGGAAGCTGAAGAAAAGGTCGAGGAAGCCGAACAGCGTGCTGAAGAAGCTGAGGAACGTGCCGAACAGGCTGAACAGGCTCTTGAGGAAGAGAAAAAAAAAGAACAGCCGGCTCCGGCAAAATCCAAAAGGAAGAAGAGTTCCCAAAAATAGACTGGAATAATCTTACAGATGAGAATGTTCAGACCGCCACAATAATCTATAATGCCAGAATTATATCCTGGCGGAAAATGAAAGAACTCGATAAGGTTCTGGATACGGCTCCAACTTCAGGTGCAGTCATGCAGATGGTGGAATTGCGTATTCAGAACCTTCTTGCTTTTTCCGAGCTTCAGTCTTACAACGACAATGGTAAGTTCCTTTACCGGCATCCTCTGATATGTCATAAGTCCGAACGCTCAGAACTCGAATCCCTGCTCAAGAATGATCCTCAGGAATTCCTTCGTCGTCATAAATGTGTACTCGACAATATACGCAGGTACGAAGCTAAATTGAAGAATCCGGCATTCGCTGATAAGCATGAAAACTTTCGTGCTTTACTTCAACGGCACCGTGATAAAGAACTGTTATTCAAAACTATATTACAATCCATTAAATCATGAACAAACAAATAGAAGTATATAATCTGGGTGGACTGCCAACAGCACCCATAGACAGTTTTCTTGAACTCCAGGAAGACTTCAAAATTTCAGATCCTGACAAGCTGGCCAAACTTCAGATGCTGATTATTACCAGAGGTTTCAAGTATGCGTTTAAGGCTTGGAAAGATCCGGACGGAAAGTTGTGGATTATCGATGCCCACCAGCGAAGGAAAGCTTTGTTGGCTTTACGTAAAGCCGGATTCGAAATTCCGGAGATACCTTACGAACCAATCTTCGCAGAAAATAAGAAGGAAGCTGTAGAGGAAATTGCAGCCTACAACAGTGAGTTTGCCAAGAAAAATCCTGACACATTATTGTTCAAGAAGTATGATATCAGTACCGATACTCTCGAACGATTCAATCTTGGTTATGAAGTCAAGACTGTAGATTATTCTCCTTCACAGTCTTTGTTCTCCCAGGAACATGAGGCGACGGATATTCAGGAAGATGCAGTTGATTTTACTCTTCCGGATGAAGAAGAGGATACTCTGTTTGTTAAGCCGGGTGATGTATGGTTGCTTGGAAATAATAGGCTGATGTGTGGCGATTGCCGACTGAAATCAGATATAACTACTCTGATGAACGGCATGCAGGCAGACTTGATTGTTACAGATCCGCCATATAACGTAGCTTATACCGGTGGTACCGAGGACGAGCTTACCATTCAGAACGATTCCATGGAGAATGATATGTTTGCCACATTCCTTCGTCAGGTATTCGGTATAATGTTTGCCTGCCTGAAGCCTGGTGGCTCGTATTATGTTTTCCATGCCGATTCGGAAGGCGAGAATTTCCGTGCATCACTCCGTAAGGCTGGCTTCAAAATTGCCCAGTGTTGCGTATGGGTGAAAAATTCCATGGTAATGGGACGTCAGGACTATCAATGGCAGCATGAACCTTGCTTGTATGGATGGAAACCTGGTGCAAGTCATAAGTGGTATTCCGACCGCAAGCAGACTACAACATGGTTTTTCGATAAACCACAGCGTAATTCCATCCATCCGACTATGAAACCTATTGCCTTAATGGCTTATCCTATATGCAATTCTTCAGCTCATGGCGATATCGTCCTCGATATCTTCTCCGGAAGTGGCTCAACTCTCATGGCGTGCCAGCAGGTTGACCGTATTTGCCATGCAATGGAGATTGATCCTAAGTATGTAGTAGGAACAGTAAACCGTTACAAGGCTATGTTCCCGGAACAGCCTGTCAGATTATATCGTGACGGAACTCTGTTCTCAGTAGAAGAAACTCTAAACATAATATACCATGGACAACGAATTACAACCAGCGAGTGATATAGATAAGACATTGGCCATAGGTGATGAATACGTATCCCAAGTCCGTACTTTCGGTGCCTTGGGATACTCCATAAACCGTATATGTCAGTTGCTCAATCTCAGAGGCAAGAAGAAGCTAGCTCTCCAGCTCAGAATGAAAATACCTGGTGATATCTATTATGATGCCTATAACTCAGGTCAGGCTCTTGGCGAATATAACATTGATGCCGAGCTTGCCAAACGTGCCGAGACTGGAGATATAGATTCCATCACACTGCTGGAGCAGCGTAAAAACGAACGTAAGGAACTCGATATGCGTAAAGAATTATTTGGCGTATGACAATTATAGATAGACTTGATAAGATTCATCCGGACTTGATTTCTGCATTCTTGAGTACCGGACAATGTGACGGTATCCCGGAAGATGTAAAGCTTTTTCTTAAGCAAATCCAATGGGCTGCAGAGATATACGAATACGAACGTAATATCAGCCGTGCAGCCCGTCAGCTTCGTATAAGGATACTCGCACAGCAGAAAATCAGTCTTGACGAACGTACATGTAGGGCAAGAATATATGCTGCAATCAACTACTTCAACATCGATAACAATGTTTCCATTAAAGTATGGGAGGACAACTTTGCAGACAAATATGAAGACCTGGCAAAGCTTTCTGCCATGCGTGGCGATTACAAGACACAGAAAGAATGCTACAAGGAAGCACTTGAATGTAGAAGGCGTGCATCCCAGATAGCAGAAGCCACCACTAATATGGGCATTGTGTTCCTGTTCTCAAAGGAACTCACAGCCGAGGAACTTGGCTATACATCCGAGAACCTCAAGAAGATTGCAGCCAAGTATAATGAAGGCTTTTATCATAACCTTATATCTAACCTTCCAATCGAGAAGGAGGAAAAGAAACGTCTGCTCAGAGATGCAGATATTCAGGAAGCCGAAATCGTAGAAGAATATACGGAGGAATAATCATGGAAAATGAAGAACTTGATAAAGTAGCAGCCGAGATAGAACGCTCTTACATGAACAGAATGCAGCTTCTTGCCAACATCGTAGATCCTAACACTCTTATCGTGGAAGGTGCCAGAGCCGTAGGTAAGACCACTGAAGTCACAACCAACCGTATGATAAGGGTAGGCGATTCTATGCCTGGCGAGTGTAGTTTCGTCGTCCATAAAACTTACGTTGCATTGCTCACAAACGTCTGGCCAAACATACAGGCATCATTTGCCAAGCAGGTTACGGTCAATGGCCACGTCCGTCCGATGCTTCAGGAAGGCATAGATTACGTAGCCGGAGAAAACAAACTGCCTACTCATTTCCGATTACCCAGACGACCGATATCTTATCCCAAGCATGCAATCGTATTCCGCAACGGCCATCACTTCCAGCTGGTAAGTTCAGACCAGCCTGAATCTGTAGCCGGTCAGAGTGGTGTGCATGCCTTCGTCGAGGAAATGAAACACAATGACGGTGAGAAGCTCAAGACACGACTTTTCCCTTCATTGCGTGGTTCATCGGCAGAAATACGACGGTCACCATATTATCAGGGATGGACAGGTGTATCAGATACTGCCAGAGTTGACTTAAATGAGGATGACTGGTTCGAATCTTACGAGGATAATGTGAACCGCCAGCTTATCAACGAAATCATTACTGTTGCACTCCATGTAAACGAAGCACTTTTTACCAAGCATGACAGCATATTCAAGCAAAAGCACACCACTAATCCCGTCACTCTTGAGAAATTGCGCCTCGATATAGAGAAAGCCGAAAGGCGATTGGCTATTTGGCAGCCACGATTGGCAGATATGCGACGCAATGCAACATTGTATATCAGAGCCAGTTCCTTTGCTAATAAGGATATTCTGGGACCGAAATTTTTCAAAACACAGATGGAAACACTCGATGTTGACGAATTCCTGACAGCGATTTGTGCCGTTCGCAGAAAGGCTGTAGTCAATAAGTTTTTCGTAAACTTTGATAAAGCAAAACATTGCTTTTCAGATAGTTATATCTATAATAGTATTTTGAAGTTAGATTTGAAAGAACACTTCATCTTGACAGCCAGGTATCTCAAGCATTTCAATAAGCGGGACACTCTGTATCTTGGATACGACCCCGGACACTTCTCAAGCATAGTTGTCGGTCAGGAAAAAAACTATGGCCGTCAGTTCCGTATTATAAAAGAGTTTTATTGCTGTTATCCGGACGAGCAGCCGGAACTTGCCCGGCAGATATGGGAGTTCTTTGGCTCCGATTCTCTGAGTAAGCACATCGTGTTGTATCCTGACCGAGCCGGCAATAAGACACGTGAGGAACTCGAGCAGGTAGGAACGGATGCCCGTGCCATGCGTAAGGAACTCGAAAGCTATGGTTTTACCGTTGACCTGATGAATGAAGGGCAGGGAACTATCTATCACTGGCAGCAGTTCAAACTTATGGCAATGATAATGTCAGGCAGGAGCAACGTATTACCGGAGCTTCTAATCGATGAAAACGAATGTCCGAACCTTGTGAGTGCTATTCCTCTCTCTCCATTGAAGAAAACCAACGGCAAGATAGAACTCGACAAAACAAGCGAGAAAAAAGTTCCGTTGAAACGTCAGGCAGGTTTAACTACTCAGATACCTTCAGCTCTCATATATCTTTTGTATGGCAAGTATGGTGACTCAATTAAGTCCGAACTATCAAATTATCCCGATAATTTATTGGATAATGTCGTAACAAGCTGATTTTTTGAAATATAATTCTCTAAATTAAAGTAATAGTTTATATCGTTTGTCATCGTATGAATGTGTATTTATTTGACATTCAGCTTCTAGCCGTACCGGCTAGAAACAAACGAAATTTTCACATCACTCTGACCAACACGCCCCGCTAAGATTTCCGTATGCCCGGTAAAAATCCGAAAATCTTGGAAATATGATTTGGTCCTTTCTGTACCCCATTTTGCGACATAAATTTGGGTATGAAAACGATAGAAGATTCCACTACAATCTCCGGTCCTATTGCGATGCAATGGGCTAAGGAAATATCTAAGCTCCCGGATGGTCACTTTACAGTAGCCTTCTTTCCTTGTTCCAGGAATAGAGGTATGGCTAGTGATAAGTTGACAGTTAAGGAAGGTTGCAAATGGCGTACTCAATTACCTCAAGAAAAATTCAGTGTTGATGGTGAGAACTTGTTTTTGTTTAATGATGGGAATGGCGAACCACGAATGTGTTATAGGATACTCATCCGGTACATGGCCTTTCCGAACGATGGATATAAACTACATAAAATAAACTGGTTATGAACGAACAGATGGATATGTACGGGAATTTTGGTGTGTATATCAACGAAGGCACATCATGTTCCTTTCAATTAGGGACACAGGCTTCTATGCCGGCACTCGATTCCGATTTCCAATTACCATCCTCTTTGCTTAACCTGACTGAGCAGCCACATTGGATGAGTATTAACGGATATCATATACTCAGCAGAGGATGGAATGACCTTAAATGTCTTGAGGTTGCAAGTGATATCAAGAAGAACAGATTACTGCCAAGGCTTATCACTAAGCAGTGCGATATGCTGTATGGTAATGGTCCTGCTGTATATAAGATGGGCCTTGTTGATGGAAAGATTAAACGGATCTGGCAGGAAGTTCCTGAGATTAAGGCATGGCTTGATAGCTGGGAGGATAACGGTATTGTTCAGGGACCTAAAGATTTTGCTAAGGCTTGTATTAAGAACTTCTATTATTTTCGTGATTTCTTCTGTAAATTCAGATTCTCAGTTGGTAAAGACATTATTCCTGGTGTATTGCCCATTGCCGGAATAGAGGCTATGGAAAACAATCATTGCCGGCTTGCCACACTTAAACAGGATGTTGCATATTCACTTGTTACAGACAGGGATTTTACTGCCGTAGCAGTAGGCCGATTCGCATACGGTATATCAAGTAGCTTTCGTATATATCCGAAGTTTAGGCTAACCGATGTAAGCAGGTATAATTTCGCAGCTATCAGTCATCATCGTGAGAAGTCTGTAAATGAATTTTATGGACAAAACGAAACCCACGAAGGTACAAGGGAATATATCAAGGGCAGTAATGCTATAGCAAGGTATATTAATTCATTCCTCAATAATGCTCTGGCAGCTAAAGTTCACATCATCATCCCGGATGCATGGGTACAAAGTAAACGAACACAAATCCAGAGATTATGCGAGGACAATAAGAGACGTAAACAAAAGAATCTCGCTTTACATAGCTTCGCAGGCATTGAAATAGGTACAGATTTCGAGGAAGCTTTTTTAATTCAATACATAAGCCTGAAACTTCGTGAGGTAACCAATTTTCTTTCCGGAGCAGATAATCAGGGAAAAACCTATGCTACATATAGTTTTAAGTCTGCCAATGGAATCGAGGAATGGCAGTTTCAAACTTTAGATCTGAAATATAAGGAGTACATCGAATCCCTTATTGCATACGATAAGCGAGCAGACGAAGTTCTCTTGTCTTCAGTAGGTCTTGATTCTTCCATATCTTCAGTCAGCAAGGATGGTGTTATAAGTAAATCCGGATCTGATTCATATTATAATTACTTAATATACCTTATGCAGCTAAATCCGGAAGATGAGATATGTTGTGAACCATTCAACTGGGCAATTAAGGTCAATTTTCCACATCTGTACGAGCAAGGATACAGAATCGGATTCTACCGTGAAGTTCCAGCTCGCCAGGAAGAATTGTCACCGTCAAACCGCTTAAACAATCAGCAACCATGATATTAGAAGAATTATTTACCGATGTGGCCACATTAAGAGAGTATGTGCCATTCATGGATAGTAACATATCATTTTCCGACCTTGGTAGCAGCGCAAAATCTGCCAAGAAACAAGTATGTGTTATAATTACTCCAGACGTGTATAAGGCAATTATCCAAGCCGGTAATGGTGCAGTATTTGAAGAACTTCGAACCGCTGTAGCCAATCTTACTCTTGCCAAGCAAGTGGTATTCGATGCCATTAATCGTCGCAAACAAGAGATAGATATATACAAGCATGAGCAGGAATCAATGCAAAGAGCTTTTATCGAGAACTACTATAATGCCATGGACAGTCTTGTCCAGGAACTTGAAAGCTCACAGATTGAAGCCTGGAAAGAAACACGATATAAAAAAATCCTGTCATCATTGCGTATTAAGACAGCTCCTGATTTCGATGAACTATATCCTATAGACGGTTCGTATCTCTTCTTTTTCCGCATTATCCCATTCCAGCGTGAAGCATTAGAGGATTACATGAATGGTTATTATTCCCGTGTTCCGGACGATGACGACAGCAAGGAAAGCATATACAGAAAGCTTGACCGATGCCTTGCCATGTACACCGTTGCAAAATCATTACGTCAGTTCGATATCATCGAGTTTCCTTCGACGATCCGTAGCCTATTTTATGATTCAACAGCGTCTCGTTCCGGTGGTGACGAGCAAAATAGAATCCTTACATTATCGGAACAACTGAAAAGCGAAGCCGACCAATTGCTCAAGGATATAGATATCATATTGTCTAACACGGAAGGCGGAAATGTCAGTACCGAAGAATCTTATCTCCAGCCTTCAGATAAATTCTATTTAATGCCATGAGCCTGTTGGACGACTATATCCGAATTCAGGTTGCCGACCTGACATATCAGATCCCAAACCGATGGGAACTGATAAGAGATGATTATGATTACCTGCAATTAGTCAGAGACCTTATGCTGATGTCCGAAGGTAAGCTTTCTCCTGCCATGGTACGCATTAACTATATATGCCGGTATTTCGGTTGGAATTATAAGAAGATAAAAGATGAAGATGCATTCGCTAACCTGGTAATGCTTGCAGAACAGGTGACCTTCATGTTTCGTATCTCTTATCCAAATAATGACGAAGCATTGCAAGGGCTTGATGAGTACACTTACCAGTTGTGCAAAAGAATCCCACCTGAAAGACTGCATGGAGTCACGTTGGCAAAAGTTCTTTCCAGGCTTGATTATAAGTTTACCCTTGATTTATGCTTTTGCCGTCAGTTTATGCCGTACCTGAGTGTCAATGGCAAGCATTATACAGGGTACACCATATCCACGAGTTTCGACACCTTGAGTACGTCACTCACAGCCTTGCAGTTCATCGAAGCACGACAGCTTATCGGCCAGGGAGAAAAGATGCTGCCTTTGCTTGCAGCCATCCTCTATCATCCATATCCGTATAGTTCTGAATCAGCTCATTCTCTTGCAGCCACCTTTAAGTCCGTTCCCCGTGATGAACTATATGCGATATCGCTGAATTTTCAGGCATTCGTAAACTTCCTTTTTACTAAAACCAGATACAGCATCCTTACTGCAGGCCGTGAAACCAAGAATTCAGCCATATCCACCGGAGCATTGGAATCCCTCTACAATCTATCATCCGATGGCTATGGCGATGTTACTCAAGTAGAACGTATGGGCTTACTGCAGTACCTGGTTATACTTCGTAAGAAAGTAATTGAAAGTGTCCGTTCCCTGAAGGCCGCCAAGATGGAACTTGTAGATATCGAAGCTGAAACCGGACTACCATTATCAATCATCAAACAGATACTATTATGATAATAATCGATTTATTGAAATTCTTTGCAGCTATTCCGGATCGTGATGGAGTTGAAGATATCTTCTCCAATGGCCGTAGTAAATTACCCGGCTATACTGAACTTCAGGAATACATCCGTCAATTACCGGAACCGGTACTTCCGGATATTAAATCCCTTGTTTTTGGTCAGAGCTTAGAGGCCGTAAAACGCAGGGTGGACAAAGTTCCGGGAACATACCTTTTCGTAGATTTTGGAGAGTTCTCTTCTGACCGTAACTCTAATAATTCCATTGAGGACACCCAGCGGCTTGCAGTCACCGTAGCAATGAAGGTATCCAATTCGGCAGACATAATTGAGGAAGTCCTTATAAGCGATAATACCCTTGACCTTCTCAATCATGTCAGGGCCTACATGCTTGCATACAAGGATCAATGCTCATGGCTTGATATGCTCTCAAGGAAACACAGCATAGTACCCTTCGAATCCAAGGAACTGAACTCTATCGGATGGACACTCATGTTCGATGCTGCAGCATCCGATTGGTTCAAACTCAAGGAACTAAGTATGTCCTATGCACGATAGCTACAATAGGCTAACTTCGTGCTGCAACATAAATCTAAATTTTAAATATACATTGATTATGAAGAAGAGATTAATTGTTTTCGTTATTGTAGTGGCTGTAATTATCGGATTATTGGCCTACTACCAGTATGTCCCATTTTGGGCAAGCATTGTATCAACAGGAGCATTCACTGCTGGAATCATCCTTGGATGGATGGCAAAGAAATGGAGTGATGAACATATAACAGGTGCTGACTGATGGAGTTGAACGATTGGGTTATACTAATAACAGCTCTTGGCGGCATCGAGGGAATTAAAAGTCTGCTTAAATGGTGGCTGAACAGACGTCATGAGACCAAAAGGGAAGCTGCCATTGCAGTGAAGGCTGAAGCTGATGCCAGCAAAGCCGAGGCTGATACCATCTCCTCGTATGCTGCAGAATGGAAGGAACTGTATGAAAAGAAAGAGAAGAAAGTCATAGAGCAGGATGCCAAAATAGACCAACTCTATGCAGAGAAGAATGAGGATAGGCTTCGCATACGTGAACTCATGGAAAAGAATACAGCTCTTGAGATAGAGAAACTGAAGCTAGAGGTTAGGCGGTGTGATGTCAAAAACTGCGAAAAGAGACAACCACCAAGTGATTATTAATTTTTTAAAAGAAGGTTTATATGACAAATTTACCAAGAGGATTACGTAATAATAATCCGGGAAACATCCGTGTTACCAAGGATAAATGGCAAGGATTACGTGCAGAACAGACTGACAAAAGTTTCTTTCAGTTTACCGAAATGCGCTGGGGATACCGTGCATTACTTCGTACCCTTCAGAACTACCGGAAGATACATAACTGCAGAACCATAGCAGATTTCATTAACCGATGGGCACCACCTGTTGAAAATAACACACGTGGATATATTACTAGAGTTTGCTCTGAAATGCAGGTCCCTTCTACGTTTATTCCGGACATCGAGGATAAGGACACTATGTGTGCTTTTGCAGCAGCTATTTCTCAGGTAGAGAACGGAGTTCCGGCTGTGATGGAAGATGTAATTGCAGGATGGGAACTCTTATAAGATAGAATTATGAAGAATCTGCTTTACATAATACTGGCTGCTCTGGCTTTTGGTTTAGGCTGGTGCAGCCATTCTTCTTTACCGGACAAACCGATAAACTATGATACAATAGTGAGTGACCCTATTGTTGTCACAAAAGTCAAGATTGATACACAGTATATACTGTCTCCATTCCCATATCTTGCATGGATAGATCATACCGACACAATAAAAACGGACACTTGTATGCATCTGCGTGAATATAAAGAATATCAGGATAGCAATTACTATGCTAAGATAAGTGGTGTTGCACCAAGGCTTGATGAACTCAGAGTATATCCTAAGACGATATACGAAACACGATACATTTATCGTGATATTGTAAGTAAGCCCAAACGCTGGGGGATAGGTCTGTCTGCCGGATATGGTATTGGAAAGAGTGGCTTTACTCCTGTTCTGGCTGTAACAATTAATTATAATTTATGGTCGTGGTGATTAATATAATTTCTGTTAGTCACCAATATTTGCAATATTATTGACATTATAATCCACTACCGAAGCGGTTTCGACATATATTATTATTTTTGTGAAATAAATTGATATAACTATGAAGCAAAGCATTATGGATTATAAAGATGTATTAATAGTAGGTAATGGATTTGATTTGAATCTTGGTCTAAAAACTTCGTATGCAAATTATTTGGACAGTGGGGAATTCAAGAAACTGTTGGGTAATAATTGTTTGGCAAACTATCTGGATAGATGTTCGAAAACTTCAAATTGGGTAGATATAGAAAAGGAATTATACAATTATTCAGTACAATTGTTCTTTAGAATAGGAAATACATTTAGTCCTGCAGTAGGAAAGGAAGAATTAGTGAAATGTTTAAAAAAGGATTATTATGATATTTGCTTTTCATTGAAAAATTATTTGAAATTCGCTATAAATCGCCATATAAACCTTGAAAATAAGGCTGCATTTCATATTATAACGCAATTTTTTAATAGTAGAGAAGATACATTTATATTAACTTTCAACTATACTGATATAATTGAACGAATACATGATTATTGTTTTTCATCATTAAAAAAGAACTATATTATAAGTCATATACATGGCTGTTTGTCTGATGATAATATTGTTTTTGGTATAGAGGATAGCGTTGAAGTGGCCAAGGAACATGTATTCCTTTATAAATCTCATAATACAAATCAGCGTATAGATGGATTGATCTCAATCTTTGAAAATGCGGAGAATTTTACTTTTTTCGGTTATTCATTGGGAGAAACAGATCATTCGTATTTTGATGATTTCTTTAAGGCGCAAACAATGCCTGATTGCAAAAAGAAGAATTTTACTTTTTATCATTATGGAGCAGAAGCGTATGATGATTTAATTTGGCAACTAAAAAAACTAACCAATAATAGATTGTCATATTTGAAACAATATAACAATCTTGAATTCATTGATGTAATGAATTGGGGAGAATAATAAGTTTCTGTATCAAGATTTTGCTGTAATTACCTATTGTACTAAACAAAGCTAACTCCCTGATAATAAAGCAAGTACTATTACTTTATGTGAGTTTATAGTGTTACCTTAGCAGTACAATAATAAAGGTAAAGCATTATGAATGAACAGATTACAGCAATATTATCGCAGACTACAACAAAGACAAGAAAAATAGAACAACTTCTTCAGTTAGGACTTACACGACGTCAGGTGGCCGACCTGGTAACAAACGGAAATTACGGTTTTGTACAGAACGTATATAAGAAGATGCTTTCACGCACCGTTCAGACCATTCCGGCAAGCATTCAGCTTGATTACACCTTCACACGTAAGTTCGGCATCGAGATTGAGGCATACAATTGCACCAGAGAAAAGCTTGCAAGCGAACTTAGATCAGCCGGCATCGATGTAGCAGTTGAAGGATACAACCACACCACTCGCAACCATTGGAAACTGGTCACAGATTCAAGCCTTACCGGAAACAATACTTTCGAACTTGTAAGCCCGGTTCTTGAGGGTGAAGCCGGATTGAAAGAACTCGAAAAGGTTTGTTGGGTACTCGAGTATTGCGATGTAAAGGTAAACGACAGTTGCGGATTGCACATCCACATGGATGCAGCCGATTTCGACCTTCAGACATGGAAAAACCTCGCCTTGAGTTACAAACACCTTGAAAGGGTAATTGATTCCTTCATGCCACAATCAAGAAGGCAGAACTATTATTGCAAAGGCTTGAGTTCCATTTCGGCTGCAGATATTCAGGCTGCACAAAACATAAATGACCTACGAGCAGCTTTCGGTAACAACCGATATCGCAAGGTTAACCTCGAAGCCTACGCAAGACACAGAACAGTTGAATTCCGACAGCATTCCGGTACCACAAACTTCACAAAGATGGAAAATTGGGTACGCTTTTTGAACGGATTGATTACCTTTGCGAAAAGCGGAATAGCAGCTAATACCAGCCTTGAGAACATTCCATTCCTTGATGAGAAACAGAAACTTTTTTACAAACTTAGAACCAAAAAATTAGCCAGATGATAAAAACTTATAACCTGCTGGATGGTGGTATAATTACCGCCACCAGCCCAGAAGATTTCGTAACCAAGCTACGTGAAGGCAGCCGTTTCGACAGTGAGTGTACCAATCAGGAATTCATGCAGAACTTTGCTCGCAGATACCGGGAACTGCATGGAGTTGATATTTCTACTGATACAGTAGAGAATTTTGTCAATTGTTTAATTCAGCATGCTTACATTCGATAAGTAAATCTAATTTTTTATCCTAAAGACAGTCCGTGTGGCTGTCTTTAATTTTCTACCATGCCAAGGTTTTAATAAAAATAAGCCACTTTTCAAATATATCAACCTTTGTTCATCTGTTCAAATCACGAAAAACTATCAATTATAGTACAAAATTTAGTCTAAAAATTACACTCTGTTAAAATTATAGTGTAATTTTGTAAATAAATCCATTAAAACAAATTACAATGAATTTTGTAAACTTATTTTCAGATTTAAAGGCCTTGAACCAGGATACAAAGTATTGGATGGTTCGTACTATGAGTGGTAGTTATTATGGGGATTTTTTGAGAAATGGATACATAGCTGTTGGCTATAATGACATTTCTTTGGATGTGATAAACTCGTTACCGGCAAATGAAAATTTAGCTAAAGAACAATTAAAGGAAAAAATAAAGAAAATACGTGTAGAACTTAGAAATATAGCATACCCTACTTCTCAGCTGTTAAGATTCACAAGGGATATCAAGCGTGGTGATATTGTTATTATACCTTCCAGTGGAGCCACACATGTTGCTATTGGTACCGTTGAAAGTGATGTATACGAGGATACGAATCCGAATATAGACAGCGAACATAAGTGCGGATTCTTTAAGAGGAGAAAAATCAATTGGAAGCTTTCATGCCGAAGAGGAAAACTTCCGCCTTCATTGCAGCTGATGTTTAATTCCAGACATATATTGTCCGATGTTACAAGCTATGCACCATACGTAGATAGTGTAATCAATGACTTTTATGTGAAGGACGATACTATGCATATGGTTCTGAATATCCGAACAAAAGATGAAGTTACATTCGATGATTTC
Source organism: uncultured Bacteroides sp. (assembly GCF_937912035.1). GTDB lineage: Bacteria > Bacteroidota > Bacteroidia > Bacteroidales > Bacteroidaceae > Phocaeicola. Next base: position 23,953 of record NZ_CALDPF010000035.1, on the reverse strand, counting down.
TTTGATTTAAAGGCTATAGATTATTTGGTGGATGGCTTCTGTAGACTATATCCTCAATACGGCGAGGGTATTAGTCCTGATGACCGTATCGTCATGAAAGTACAGATGGAATCTCCTGGTGCTTTACGTCTTTCATCGAAAACAAATCAAAGATTGTTCTTTTTTGGATTATTTATTCTTTTTATTAATGGTGGTGGACTAGAATATTCAACTAAGGAAGGAACGAAATTTAAACTTTCCACCGATGGATTAATAAATGCAGTATCTGATTATTTAGATAGAAAAGCAGATAGGGAACTTTTAAATTCAGCAGCCAGAGCAGTAGATTCTTTAAAGATAGAAGCACCAAGTGATATGCAGCCGGTTCTAGAACTTATGAAAACCAAGAATGAAGGAAGAGATAAATACTAAATTAATTAGGAAAATAGTATAGCGGAATTAAAACCAATGCTATAACTATTCCAATGATTATTATTCTATAATCCACATAGCCTTTGCTTTTATAGTTATTGGAGATAACTTCGGTCAATTTGTTTATAGCAAGTATCGAACCGGAGCTGATAACTATAAAAGTACCTATGAATGCTAATATGTTTTGTAGGACAGCCATATCATTTAAATTCGATACAAAGGTAGTTATTATTGATTTTACATCAAAATATTTTTAGTTAAAGAAAAATATTGTTAATTTTATGAAAGTCAGAGTTGTACCTCCTAATTATTTAAATTCTTCAATAGAAGTTGAGCTTGATAATTTTTTTAAGTTTGATGTTAATGTGAAAGGATTAGATAATTCAAATTATTTTCTTTTATCGTTAGTGCGTGAATTAAATGAACAGATTGGAGTTCCTGAAATTCATAGGGTACCATGGGCGTATTTCCCGAATAGATTCACAGGAAAAAAGAGTTCAGTCATTTCATTTGGTAATTTTAATTCTTCTATTTCTACAATAAATTTTTTAGTGTCATACAGAAAGAAAGGTGATATAGATTCTGTATATTTTGGTGTTATGTTACCCCATCAAGATATCAATTATAAGTATGTTTTTAAAAATATTGTATTTGAAGCTTTAAGACGAATGCATGATACTAATACTTATATATTAAATTGTAAACTTGATTTAGGAATTAAAAAATTATTGATTTCAGAATATGAAGGTTCTCGTTTCCAGATATATAATGATGGGGTAGATAGTTATCTACAGTTTATGTTATGTGCAGTCAGTGATGTAGAGGCTGAGATGCTATGTTTAGAAAGATTAAATTATTTTATATCATTTCTTTCAGTTGAAACAAATCTGAATGTACAAATGATTGAATTTTCAATAAATCGTGGATTGTTGAATATAAAACATGATTATAATATAAATTTAATAGGAGATTACATTGACTTATATCCCAAGAAAGACAATATGATTTGTCTTTCTGGAGCTGCTTTGTCTTTTTTAGAGAATGTACTTTTTCAAAAGAGAAATCTGAAACTTTCTAAAAAAGAAAAATATTTTTTATTAGGTTGTGTTCATTTTAAAGAAGGTGTCTATAATGAAAGTAAATTAGAGCAGTTTCCTTTATTAATAACAGATACACAAATCATGTCTTTTTCTCCTAAATATATAATCAATAAGGATTATATTATAACTAAGTCTGTAACATCGTATCTTTCATCTATAGAAACAGTTTCTTTTCCTGATTCAGTACCAGAAATATGTCCTGAATGTAAGAATATAAAATATAAAATATCTAATAGGGTATATAATTTTGTTTCTCAATATATAAATAAAGATATAGCTTATGTTTTTAAAGAAGCTTATGGATTGAGATCAAAATATCTGCATACAGGGAAGGTTTGTGTAAGTCCAACATATAAATCTAACATACCACTTCTTGATATTTCAACAGCTACAGGAGCTGCTGACTATGGTCTGTTTACAATAAGAAAAAATAGCCAAATTTATTCTTTTAGTGTCAGTAATTTGAAAGAGTGGACAAGTTATTGTTTTAGACGTTATTATACAAAAGAACTAATTTGAGATATTTAAAATAATAATAAGATAAGTGTATAATACTTTATTTTACAATAGTGAGTAAACATCTGAATAATTTTTCTATAATAGATTTTTAGTATATTATATCAATAAGGATACGCTATTAGACGTATCCTATTTTATTATAATAAATTTAGTCTAAAAATTAAACTCATTATCAATAATAATTATCTTTGCATAATAACATACATTTTTAAAACTATGAAAAAGAAAAGATTTTTATTGATAATAGGAAATGGTTTTGATTTAGAATTGGGGCTAAAAACGAGTTATAAAGATTTTATTAATAGTAAGACTTATGAAAAATATTCTGAATCAATATCTAACCATCCTTCATATAAGAAAAACTATAATATAGATTTTGATACTGATATTCCTATATTTGACTATTTAAAATCAGTCTTGCACATACAGAAATGGATTGATTTGGAGATGGAAATTGGTAAATTAGCAAGTAGGAAAATAAAACGGGTAGATAATTTAACTGGTAAATATAAATATGTACCTGCTGAATCTACTCCTTATATGATGCATTCATTCGATATGCTTAGAAAATGCTTGAATGAATATATATTAGGATTAGATATACCTCATGTTCTTCATAATTATGCAGCTGAATTAATAAGAATCTTGGCAGTAAATGAATATAAGAATGTAGATATTGTTACGTTTAACTATACTCCTTTAGAACGTGTTACAGGTATGGAAATCAAAGTTCCTGTACATTATATTCATGGTGAAATATCTGAAGGCCTAAATCCTAGCCTGATACTTGGTGTTCAAGATGATATAGAAATTGATAAAAGTTATTCTTATGTCATAAAATCTCATAGTCCATATTATCATTCCTCACGAATTATAGATTTGTTGGAAGAAGCTGACGAAATAATATTCTTTGGTCATTCATTAGGTGAAACAGATTATCCATATTTTTCTGAATTCTTTCAATCTCAATGTAAAAGGATTGAACCAGATAAAAGGAAAAAAATTAGAATATTCACATTTGATGAAAAATCAAGACTTGATATTTTGTATCAGCTAAGAATAATGAATAACAAGCAGACAAGACTATTTTTTGAAAATGCTGATTTTGCGTTATATCGCACAGATGATTATATTGATGATAGAAAAATTCAAGTATATTTTAATGAATTAATAAATGACTTGTCTTTACAAATCGTATAATATTTTCTTATGAATTTCATATTCTTTGCCTTATTCATATTAGTAGTAATAGCCTTTTTCGCTTTACTTAGAAAATCTTCAGAAGAACCAACATCCAGTAATTACGAAAATAAGTCTGATGATACGTTTAACTTAACGCTAGATGGAGTAGATGTCAATGCCAGATTGAGTGAACTGTGTAAGCTCCCTGGTGATTCCCAATACGAGAAGGGTGTCTATCTTTTTCTGGATACAGAAACTACAGGATTACCCAAAAAACGTAATGCAGATCCTATGGATTTCGACAACTGGCCATACGTTGTTGAGATTGCATGGCTTCTGACAGACGAGTTTGGTCTGCAGGTAAGTGGCGATAAATATATAGTGAAACAGAACGTAAAAATCCCTCAGGAAGCAATAAGAGTACATCATATCACAAATGAAGATATGAACAGCAAAGGTGTTTCTCCAAAGGTCGTATATAGAGAGTTTATCGAGGCCGTAGCCAACTGTGATTATATAATAGCACATAATATTGATTTCGATTTGCCTATCCTGCAGTGTGAGTTATACCGAAATGGTTTTAATGTTTCTCTATACGAAAAGAAACATTTTTGCACCATGAAAGCAGGAAAGGACTTTTGTTATTCATTTGATGCAAATGGCAGACCAAAGAATCCAAAGTTGGTAGAACTGTTCAGTTCATTATATTTTAATGTATCATCACTCCCTATAAAAGGAACTCATTCTGCATTGTCAGATACATTGATGACGTACCGATGCTTTATGAAGATGATGGAGCAAAAGCCTGGTTTGTTGAATTACAATTATCAGGACATACCTGAACAGAGTTATCATTCAAAATCTAGTAAAAAGAATTATGTAACTATACCACACGATTCTGAAGATAAACTCTCAGGAGATATACTTAAAAAAGACTTATCCAATGCTGATCCTTCAAGTATTTTTTATGACAAGAAGATTGTTATTACAGGTATTTTCCCTATCAGCAGATATCAGTTGGCAGAAATATTGAAGTATAAGATGGGTGCTGATATAGACCTTGCGGTTGGAAAGAATACCAGATATTTATTGGTTGGTTCAGCTCCTGGAGATAAAAAAATAGAGAAGGCAGAAGAATTAGGAGTTGATATTATAGAGGAAGATGAGGTCATGTCAATAATTAGCGAGTATCTATAAACGCCCTGTCATTCCAATCAAAACGCTTTGTCATTCGATTTTAAATGACAAAGCGTTTTTTCGTGCAATAATTTTTGCCAATTCAAAATAAATCTCCATATTTGCAATGCGTTACATTTTGAGAAAGGCGAGATGGCTCGCCAATATAATTTGCTGCGGGCATTTTTTATGTCCTTAGCTCATGCTATATAAACTTATAGGTTCCGACCCCCGTGGTGTGTCTGTAATGGGCACCCTGCCTTTCTCAAGGTGTAACGCAACGGGAAAGCGGAACCTTTTCTGTTTCCTTTCCCGTATTTTTAAACTTTTTAAATGCGTTACAATTATGAGAAAAGAAACAATCGCACCTGCACAGCAGGCAGAAGTCAGAACTCTTACAGACTGGCTGAATCGTGAAAACAAGTTATTCACAGAATTTTTTGCCGGCTCAGGCGAAACCATCACTAACAGAAAGATGCTGCTCGATATGCAGCTCATTCTCTCCCTAGTAGTTCTCCTTACATTCAATTTCGTCAATCCATTGATGACAGTTATTTGTGCGCTATGGTTCGGATCTGCAGTCTTACTAGTTCGTAAATACGAAGAATCTGATCAGGAAGGAGGCTCCAAATGAACATCAAAGGCGTAAATCTAAATAAAAAGGCTTTAAAGGCACTTCGTTTGATGCAATCGAACGACAGTGAATTAATTACATTATATTTGTCAGCCATAGACAGTTGCGAGGATGTCCTGCTCACACCTTCAGGAATTATTCCGGAGATATCCGATGCCAAGAAACTTGAAGTTCTGGCACTCCTCCGCTACATGAAAAAAGATTTGACAACCTTAATTAATATCGACGATGAAGAATGATAACGATAACTCAGCAGCATGCAGCTACATAGATGCACTGCAACAAACATTCCTTCCGGCATTGACAGAAGCCGAAACCACCCATTGGTTCAGTACCGATGAAGTCTATGACGCAATTAAAAAGATTTCTCCCGGAGCCAGTATCACCAAAGAAGAAGTCTATGATGCCATGAAAGCAGCCGGATTCAGTTTTCAGTGCCGTCCCGGTGCATTAGCATTGGATTTTAAATGGATGCTCAAAGTAAAATAATTATTATACCCGTTTCATTGAGGCGAAGGCAGTGTAAAAGTTGTCCTTCGCCTTTTTTGTTTCCTGATGTATCTTCGCTGAAAACTAATGAAGTATGATTACAGAAGATATCATCAAGCAGACGTTCATTAAAAGCATTGTCAATCGTGACCGGGCTGTTATATACAAAACCCAGGCAGAAGTTGTCCGGGCATATTTCTATGACACCGGAAAGCTATACAACTTCCTCACCACAGCACGTCCAATGGATCTCGACGGCAGGATATTCTGGTTCAAGATACTTCCTTACCTGAGGTTCCTTGATATTCGTTACCGTGAAGATATGAGGGTAAGGCGCAATCTTGCACTTTACAACCGTGTAATTTGGGGAGTACTCTATAACGAGACATTACCTGATATCCGCTATGGATACACGCAAGACATTCGCAATGCTATACGTAAAGACCTCGTGCGTGCGCTTGAGATAGAAAACTATGATAAGAGTTGGTAACATTAATGTTTAGCGATTATGGCAAAGAAACTTACTGAAGACCAGATAAACTGGATATTATCGGTCGATGCATCCGAAGCACAGCAGGAAATACGTAAACTCGTCAAAACGAACCGTGAACTTGTTAATGTTAACAAGGAGAGACGTCAGGAACTTATAAAGCTGGAGGCACAAGGGAAAAAGGAAACAGAGGAGTACCGAAACCTCGAAGCCGAAATAAAGAAAACAAGCCAGGCGATATCCACCAATAATAAACTTGTTGGTGAGCTGGAAAAGAAACTCGATATTACCGGGCTTACCATGTCACAGCTCAAGGCTAAAGCTCGTGACCTTCAGCGTCAGCTCGACCAGACCGTACAGTCCACGCATCCGGAAGAGTACAATGCACTGCAGAATGAACTCGATCGTGTGCGTGGTCGTATGGACGAACTTCGTGCATCCGGACGTCATGTCCAGAAAGAAATGTCATATACAGAGAAAGCAATTTCAAAAGTAACTATTGCCATGAAGCTTTTCGTGGCCGTCAAGTTATGGGAATACCTCAAGAACATAGGAACACAGGCATACAACACCCGTAAAGAATTTGCTACATACGAGGCAGTTCTGAAAAATGCCACCGGTTCCACCAAAGCTGCAGCAGCTGCCATGAAGATGATACAGACACTTGCAGCAGACACTCCGGCAAGTGTGGCCGAATGGACACAGGCATACATCAAACTCATCAATCGTGGTATCACTCCAGCTAAACAAGAACTTATCCAGATGGGTGATATCGCATCGTCACAAGGCAAGGATATTGACCAGTTCATCGAAGCATTACTCGATGCAATGACCGGAGAGAACGAACGTCTGAAGGAATTTGGTATCACAGCCAAGAAAAACGGAGAAACTACAGCCTTCACCTTCCGTGGTGTCACTACCGAAGTTCAGAACACGGATCAGGCTATCAAGAACTATATCCTCAGTCTTGGAAATGTGCAAGGTGTGCAGGGTGCAATGGCCACACAGATGCAGGAACTTGCCGGCTTGGAATCCAATCTTGGTGACCAGATAGATGCCATCTACAATAAGATAGGCAAGAAACTAGAACCGGTCATCAAGTCATTCATGGGATGGTTAGGAGGTGCTTTAGGGAAACTTTCAAATAGTCTTGATGATGTCAATACAGAATATGATAAGCAGTATGAAAAGGTTGTGGATATTGAAAGAGGACTTACACCTTTAATTGGTAGATATGATGAACTTAAACGAAAAACGAATCTTTCTGTGGATGAACAAAGGGAAATGAATTCTTTGATTGAAAGAATAGCACAGATTATTCCTGCTGCCGTAACAGGTTTTGATGAATATGGAAGAGCTATTAATATCAGCTCTGGATATGTCAAGGATTGGATAAGAACTGAGAAACTTCGATTAGCTTATGTTAATAAAGAGCAGATTGAAGCTGCAAAAAAAGATAAGCAAATGATTGAAGAAAAAATAAAACGAATGGATGAACTTGATAAAATAAGTAGGCAATTATATGGAACGGATGAACAAGGAAATACAAAGTATGCAATTAGGGAAACAGGGACTCTTGGTTTTGGTTCAAATTATCTTGAACAGAGATATAAAAAACTTTCAACAGAAGATCAAAATGCATATAAAAAGAGATATCAGGAACTAACCAAACAATTACAAGGATTAAACGCAGAACTTGCAAGGTTGGAGGGAACCTCATTGGAACAAAGGGTGGAAAATGATGTGAAAATGATAAAGCAGAAAGAAGCCTTCAATGCAATGAACAAAGAAACTCTTGCAGCCTGGATTGCAGACGAACGCAATGCTGCTAGCGAGTACATGAAAATCGCTAAGCAGATATACGAATCCAAGTTCCCAGATAAAAAGAAAGAAGGAGGAAATGACGATGATAAGAACGATCCTGTCAAGGTAGCCCTTGAACAGCAGAAACTCCTCTACCAGCAACAGCAGAACGAACTCAAGCAACGCTACCTTTCCGGTAATGATGAGCAGCTCCAGACACAGACGCAATTCAATAAAGCCATGGAAGAATTGTTACTCCAGGATCTGAACGCACGTCTGAAGATATTCGGTCTGGAGAAAGAACAGCGTCAGCAGCTCGAACAGCAGATTCTTGATATCCGTATCAAGGCCATGGAAGATTTCTATGCCAAGAAGGCTGAACTCGAAGCCCAGCAGACGTCACTTAAGCGTCAGTCAGATGAAGAAGCCTTGGCCGAAAACGATAAGTGGATGTCTCAGCAGATGAATAAGCTCCAGCAGGAACATCAGCAGCGCACCGAAATTATCCAGCAGTCATTACAGTCACAGGTAGAATCCTATAAAAACTATGGTAGCCAGATAGGTAATGCTCTTGGCCAGGTTCTTTCCGGTCAGGAAAACATGCTGACAGCTTTTGGAAACACAATGATTGATATCCTCTTCGATGTGTTGTCGCAGATCATTAATCAGAAGATAGCGGAAGCTACTGCAGTAGCGGTTGCCGAACAGGCTAAGGCTGCAGCGATATCGGCTGCACAACCGGATTCTGTCGCTACCTTTGGCGCAACGGCAGCAGCTCGTACTGCAATCATTGGCGGATTGATTATGGCATCTCTTACTGCTGCTAAAACTGCTCTTAAAGGATTGCTCACCAAAAGCAGTAATGCCGATTCCATTACTACTGATTCGTCTGGTAACACCTATTACACCCGTGTTCCCGGAAAACAGTCAGGTGGCTACATCGATGTCACTCGTGCTCAGGATGGACGTCGTTATAAAGCATCCCTTAATCCGTCCATGCGTGGCTTCGTTTCCCGGCCTACGGTCATAGTAGGAGAGGGACCTGTAGGAATGTCACGTGAATGGGTGGCAAGCAATGATGCAGTTAATAATCCTACAGTCGCACCTATCTTGAGTATCCTCGATGCAGCCCAGCAGGCAGGAACCATACGTTCTCTCGACCTCAATAAATACATCCAGGCACGCAGCCTTGTCGGTAAAGCCGAAGGTGGAAGCATATCTTCTTCATCCCGTCCGGAAGTTGTTCCTGCTTCATCACCTTTCTCATCCGAAATAGAACTCAAACTGCTCAAGCTGCTCGAATCTCTCGACAAGAACGGAATACATGCTTATACACTTCTTGATGAATTCGAGAGCAAACAGAATCTCCGCAATCGCTCACGTAAAATTGGCTCAAAATGAAAATAATTAATACAGAATCAGGAAAGCCTTATCAGCTCAATCCCGGAACAGAACTCAGCATAGAACGCACCAATCCGTTCTTTAACGATTATGGCGAACAGACACTCCCGGTATCGCTTCCGGACAGTGATTATAACAGAACTCTCCTTGGCAATCCAGGCATGACGCAGCGCAAGGATAAGGTTAAAATGGTAGATGCATCTATCCAGGACGGAAACTTTTATTCCGTCTGCCGTCAGGCCATTCTCTCCGTTACTCAAGGCGAAAGTATCGAGACTTCATTCTACATGAACGAAGGATCGTTCTACAGTCGTCTGGAAGATGTATATATTACCGATGTCTTTGGCGATGAAACTGTACCTGGTGTTACTACTGTCGATCAGGCTATTGAGTGGCTCAGACAATTATATCTTAATGGTGGAGATGAACATTTCGCCTGTTTTCCGGTTTCGGCACAGGAAGATGAACATAAGTTTATTCTTAATCTCTGGGATACTCGTTCGGATAATTTTTATTTTGCATCGGACCGTGACCGTATCCCAGCATATAAGGATAGACTGGCCGGTAAGAAAATGGCTGTATCCAAAGGCTTCTATCTCACTCCCTTCCTGAAGGCTAATTATGTACTCGAAAGAATGTTCTCTTATCTGGGATATACTTTGCAACCTAATTTTTTCACACAGACCGAACAGTTCCAGAACATGGTCTTTTTGAACAATATTGCCGATGCTGCAGTTCTTGGCACTATCAAGCTCTCTCAGCTTATACCTAAGGTCACGTGCAAGTCTCTGCTTGACCTCTTCCGTAAGAAGTTCTGTTGCGAATATGTCATCGATGAATATAATAAGACAGCATCTATTGTTCTGATGAATGAGGTTATTGATAATACTCAAGGCATAGATTTATCGCCATATTTGGTTGGAAAGATTAAAATATCATATCCCGAATCCTATCAGCAGATTATCATCCGTCCTTCAGGTTCTGCCAATTCTGACAACGAATCCTCGCTCGATTCATTGCCTCTAATCCGTTCTCAGTTCCCTACAGCACAATTCTCTAAGGAACGTGGATGTTTCTATCGTGACGGATATAATTATGTTCCTGCAGTGCGTTATAGATACTCTGTAAGAGAGGTAGTGGCCGACAGCTCTCAGCCATATTATGAAGGTGGTATATTGCCAACATTACAGATTGATGTGCCTGAGAGTATTCCTTCTACTTCTTTGGATGCTCCTATATTTATCGGACAAGTTCAATACCTTAATTCATCCCTGAAACTGTTCTCTTCCGACGGATCAGAAAGCGTTCCGGCCACAGATATGGATAAGTCGTCCGACGATACTATGTATCTTATGCTTGCTTTCGCATACAGAGTAAACTCTACTACCGGTGGTACTGTCACTAATTATGGAGTAGATGATAGCTATACATACCATCGCCTTGGCGATTATTCTCTAATATATAACGGCGATGATGGTATCTTCGAACGATTCTATCGGAAATATGACACTCTCTTGCGCAATAGCATGCACGAAGTCGAAGCTCAGCTTAATCTGCCTATGTCAGTGGCTCAGAACTTATCTGCCATCGGTAAGGTTAACATTCATGGTGTAGATTTTCTTATCAATACGATGAAGTTCTCTGTAGGAACGAAATCAAACTTGAGCGAAGCTAGTCTCTATACGGTTAATATGTATGAACCGGTTACTCTTGCCAAGAACTTTGACGATATAATCCCACCACTCGTATCAACCGGATACAAATGGGAAATCAAAAGCTCTTATCAGGATATATCGGAAGACGATTACAATAATTCCATATATAAGGATGCTGAAATACCTGCAATATTCCCATTGCAACCAACGGCTAATGATGTCGGTAAGCAGAGCTATGTCCGTAAGCTGGCAGAGCAGTACACCAATCTCTCCGGCAAGTCTGCTTGGCGAATAACCACCTTCTGGCTCGAAGCCGTAGCCGAATAATTGTCCTTTCTATTCCATGGTCATAGCATTAATTTCGCTGAAAAGAATTAATGTTATGACTATACTTCAAAAACCGGAAACGATAAATCTCTCAGGCAATCTTGTGGATTTCATCATCTCATCCTCAAGTGCTGTTTCTTTTGTCCTCAAGCAGGATACGAGGGTGCTGTTCGAAGGCAATTATACTCCGAACGACAACCAGCGCATCGAGATAGATGTCAAGGATATTATCGAGGCTGACCTGAAAGCAGTCTTCAGTGATTCATCCGAACCTTATGAGCAGTCGGAACTGGTCAAGACATATACGGCAGAAATAGCGGAACAGACACATACCTTCACCGTCATCAAGGCAGGTGTCGATCGTCTGGCCACATCGGCCGCTAATTTTCTCAAGGCAAATTGGCTCACATGGCAGCCACAGGTTAAGAAGGTTACTTACTACCTGCCTGAAAGCCTTACATTCTATAGCGTTGAAGCGTCCGTCGTAAAAGTCAAGGCATATTTCCAGCAGCAGGATAGCGGTTACGCTGAAGAAACAAAACAACTCCTTTCCATTGTGGCCGGCAAAGCCTATACCGTCCCTGTTCAGTATGCAGTCATAGCCGGTAAGTTCGAATCCCGCTTACCGGCATTCTACGATGTATGGTTTGAAACCGTTGATGGTGTACGTCTCAGCTACATTCAGAGATACGTATCTTCTGGCATGATGAGCGAGGATGAATCCTGGATTGTTTTTGAGAATTCCCTTGGCGGATTCGACACCTTCCGTGCATACGGTCAGCATTCACTCACTGCTGATCACGATCATCAGCTGGCAAAAATCGGTGACATCACAGACGAATACAATGTAGATACCACACGTGAATTTCAAAAAAATACCGGCTACCTGGTAGAGCATGAACGCAAGTGGCTGCTCGATTTTTTCCCGTCACGTCAGAAATATCTGTACTCAAGCAATTACTTGAGACGCATTGTCGTGACCGAAGATGATACATCATACACAGGTAATGAACTGCCATCTTCATATACATTCAACTATCGTTTTGCCGACGCAAAACCATATCTTAATCTACAGAGAGTAGAAGAACTCCCTTCGGATCTGACCATATCTATTCCCGATCTGAGTTCTTTTACTATACCCCCTCGGTTAGTTGAGTTCCCTTCCCAGAACCTTACTGAGGGGGTTATGTTCCCGGTTCAGAATCCTTATTCTGAAAGCTGGGCTACTACTACCATTGGTGCCATTCTGTCGTATATTATGAATAAGATAATTGAGTTAGGTGGTGATGGTACTGGTGGCGTTGGCCACACGCATGCTAACTTTGATGTTCTTAAAGCTCTTGAGTACGTCGATGAATACCTCACATATAATGGGAAGAAAATAAAGGCCGGATATGCAGATGAAGCTGGTAGAATAAGCGAGGAGAATGATGTGTATATACACAAAGACAGAGTAGACCAGACGAATTTCCTACTCAAATTCGGGGAATTCATCGATTCAATGATAGCCGGTAAGGGAACAGGAATTTTCCCAGACGGACGTATTCAGACACGCAAACTTGAAGTCAGTGGGTCTATGACTGTCATGGAGCTTATTATCAATGAAATTTCTGCAATGATGGGCGATTTTTCGTTCTCAGATTGCGGATATATCGAAAAAGTAGAATTTGTTTCTGCGAATACCTATAAACTATATATAAGAAAAAATACTGAATTTGATTTCACTACATTAGACGAAAACGATATTCTATATTCTATTGTAAACAACTTAAAGACAGGCGGTACAGATTACTATACATCATGGATGCGTGTCTTGACAAAAAATGTCAATGATAATACCCTGACCATTGTATTATATCCTGACGAGGAGGTACCTGGAGGTAAGAACTACCCTCCTGTTGCAGGATATAATCTTACACGTAGGGGAAATTCGGTATTGCCCGATGAAGGTCAGATTAATGAACGTGCGCAATCATGGCTGTTATCTTCACGTGAAGGCAGGATAATGTTTTTGGCGAATGTGTATAAACCTATACTTGAGGATTACAATTACAGCCTTGTTGTAGGTAAGCTACCTAAGATTGCAGCACTTGATAATCTTCCTGTAAAAGAAGGTGATGTTGGTGTGATGGCTCAGACAGTTATATGCGAGAGATTATATCAATATGATTACAATGGTGACGTAAAATCCAATAAAGTAGACCGTGGAGAATGGTCTTTAGCTGTAGCACAATCTGAGCAGCCATACCGATTTATACAGCACGAAAAACAGCATGAGGATGGCAGATATACCTATACAGAACTGGAGCAACACACCGTGTATCACTATGGCTGTAAGTGGGGTTGCTTGGTAGACAAGACGCAAGATGAACCTGTATGGAACTCCCCCTCGTGGTCGTTACTTGAAGGCGATAAGAATTACCATCTTGATTTTGAAAGTTCTAACGGCTGGCAGTTCTTCATCCAACAAGTCAATACAGACATTAAAGCAGTTGTAAGTTATGGAAACAGAGATATAACCAATGTTCTAATGGCTACAGAGGGGGTAGAGGTAGAATGGCTTCGTGATACCGGTAGTATACCTTCAGATAACAGTTGGAAACCTACATACGTTGACGGTCAGAAGCATGTCATACATCTATCCGTAGCTGATATGGGTAGCGGATGGGGTAGTGAGTATCGGAAGATAAGTTTCATCTGTAGGGTTTACATACCTGTAGGAGAAGAATATGAGACCGTAGAAAACAGTATTAATATAAAAATCTAAGTTATGAAATCTGTGTTTGTTAGATACGAAATTAAAGACAATGTAAGAAGATGTAATAATGTAGAGATATGCAACATTAAACATGCTTCAGATATACTGGATATACCAGATGATAAAGTAGACGATAAAGATTTTATCGAAAGAGAATTGATTAAGATGTATGGGTTTATAAAAGAATACATAATAATAAAATATATCAGATTATGGCAATAGTAACGAAACAAAAAGATATTTCAGTTCATGTAGACCCTATATCCTTCACGTCAGCTATAGAGATACTTAGTGGGAACACGGCACAGACTTATAACAATGATACGCAGGAGTTTGAACCTGACCGCAGTGCAGTTCCATGTCTGCTAATGCCTTATGTAGTGGTGTCAGACCCCGAAGGACAAATGAACGGTAAACGTACCATTACAGGTGTAGAATGGTATGAGGGCGCACCTAAGGCGGATGGTAGTAATAAAATTACAAGTGGTACAGATTATATTATATCAGACACAAACACACCTAAATACTCGCTTAAAGTAAAGAAGAATGTAGAGCCAAATACACCTCTACAAATTACAGCAATTTTCACGATTACTGATACACGCAAAAATACTGAGGTCAAGTTTGAACGTAGTGTGAATTTTTACACAACAATATATGATATACGTAATTATGGCTTGTCTATTGATGCACCAAAATCGTGGACTATAGACCCCTTACGTGAAACAGCAGACAGTAACGGAAAGTGGTTGCATACTATCACAGCACAATTAACATCAGCACTCAAGAAAATTCCGGATGCAAATGCCGCATACTGGTGGCAGATAAATGAAGGAAATGGTTGGAGAGATATTACGCAGGACGAACTTGATATTTATATATCAGGAAAGGACTCAGAAGGTAATTGGACTAAAACACTAACGTTCGATGCAAGATTTATACGCAGCACATCTTTCCGATGCATGTCACGATTCTATGAAGGTACCAGACCGGCTTCTCTTGATTCTACTTTATCTGCTGTAACCTCAATAAATGTACAGATGCCTAAATCATTGAACGTACAGATACGACAGCTAAGTGGTAGCAAAATTAATGCAGCAATGAATACACCTGTGAAGTTTGAATGTGTACTTACGGACAACAGACAGGTTATAGGTACAGACAAAGATAAGTTTTTCAAAATAACATGGAAAGCCCATTCGGGGAAAGCTGGTGTATCCGATAAGTCTATTGGAATAGGTAGAACTATAACTTTTACTCCTTCTTCGTTAGGGTTTGATAAAAATTATGGTATGAGCATATATGCAGAAGTTAAACTGTATGCGGTTACTGCATTGATGTTGAGGGACGGTAAATTAATGTTGAAGAATAACAAGGCTGTTACAGCCGCTAAATACGAATAGGTATGGGATATTTATTGGTTGCTCCCGATGTGTTAGACGCAAAGGGTATAAAATATTACGAGCGAATACCTGACGGCCGTGGTATTGTAGACTTTACAATGCTCCGAGTAATCGGAAGTGTGGAAAGTGTTCAGATTGTCGGCTCCAAAAAAGAGCTTGACAAACTGATATTGGAACAAAAAGAATCAGGCATGTTCGACACACCGACAATACTTCCTGAATTAGGAGGAGAGTTGGTTACAGATGAGACACCAGTAGATGAAGGATTTTCTGTTAATCCTGATGTCGGTAGTACAGATGAAAGTGTCGAGGATGCTGTAATTGTTGAAGATAATAACACTATAGAAGAGGAGGTGGAAAATGTCGAATAAAGTAGAAGCAGGGTTCACGCTAATTGGGTTAATGGACGGAACTACTTTGAATGGATTTCTTCGTGTAGAAGGTAATCCTTTGGTACAGAGATATAACAAAGGAACAAACGTATTCGTTCCAGATTTTGAAGCAGACG
The DNA here is from genome assembly GCF_937912035.1 of uncultured Bacteroides sp. GTDB lineage: Bacteria > Bacteroidota > Bacteroidia > Bacteroidales > Bacteroidaceae > Phocaeicola. The sequence goes on along the minus strand of NZ_CALDPF010000035.1, from coordinate 8,097 downwards.
GTTTTCCTGAAGCTAATCTTCCTACAGCGGTAGTAATAATACGTGATACCGCAGACGGTGATGTGATGATACCTACTGCAGGAAGTGTAGTATGGAAATATAATGGGGTGGAGCTTACCTTCGGAGAGGATGATCTGTGTACAACAGACGGATTGGAAGGTGTGTTCAAAAAAATAGATAGCCGGTCTACCGTTATAGATAGTGTAACCTACAATCTTCCGGCAATTCAGGTAAGGAAAAACCTTGTACCTATTTCCGGCTATGACAATGACAGATTATCTGTAAGTGGCTCTATTGAAGTAAGCGGAAACTCTGTAACTTTTTCTGATATATCGAAGGAAGTGATAATTCAGGAAGCTACTGGTAATGCTTTTGCGATGTCTATTACGGACAACAAAGGTTTTTATCTTGTTACCGAAAACGATTCCCTAACCGCTAAATGTAATATTTATAAAGACGGTAATGAGTTAACGGATTATACTGGTATAACATTCAAGTGGGAAAAGCTGCTAGGAACAGGAAATGTGGCAATGGGTACAGCTCAAACACAAGTTATCACAAATGCAGATGTAGACAACGTATTGTTATTACGTTGTACTGCTACAATAAGTGGCGAGAGTATTTCTGAAACTGTAGCAATAACTGACGTGAGCGACCCATACGAAGTGTTTTTCAACATTACAGGGATAACAGGTAACGCAATTCGAGTGAATGAAACAGCAGTTATTACACCTAAAGCACGCAAGCGTTCAGATACAAGCCAGACAGCAGATGTCGCTTCATGGGCATGGAGTATAAGGGATAATGCAGGTAATCCTTTCACCCTTACCGGCAAGGATGCAGCCACCTTCAATGCAGCGTCTGCAAGCATAACATACGCTGATATCAAGCGTGCCAATATGGGTATAAGCGGTTCGGTTAGTGCAACTATATAAGTAAGAGGTTGGTATGATTGTATCAGGAGCATTTGGATTAATAGGTATAGAGGATGGAATAGGGTATGAAGATATATATACTCTTACCACAGGTGGTACCGCACCTTCTAAACCCGCTTCGGAAAACGTAAATGATTACGTACCGTCAGGCTGGTATGCCTCCCCTCAATCTGTAACCTCAACTAAGAGGTATCAATGGGTGTGTAAGAGGTCGAAAAAAAACGGTACATGGTCTGCTTGGTCAACTCCTGTTGAGTATAATAGATACGTAGAGGACGGTCAGGACGGCACTGACGGTGTGGGTTATGAATATTGCTACAAGGCTACTCAATACAATGTGCGACCGGATATTCCTACATCAGAAGCGAGTGGAGCTGGTATTCCGACAGGTTGGTCATCATCCGCCCCCGATATTTCTGCAATTAACGCTTATATCTGGGAAAGTTATAGGACAGTGAAGGGGAGTTCCAGAAGTTACTGGCAAACACCTAGGCTGAAAAACCGTTGGTCATACGATGGCGCTCAAGGTAGTAAAGGCGCAAAAATGCGTATGACAGTATGGAAAAGTGGTGAAAGATATCTTCAGGGTGCAGAAGGTGAAGAATTCTATGACATTGTAATAAAAGGTACGCAATTATCTCTGTGCATTAAGACACATACAGCTGATTCGAGCAACGCACCTGATATATCGACCACGCATTGGGAATCAGCGCAACAATGGGCCTTTATTGCTACGCAATTGTTGATTGCAGGTAAAATAGTTACCGATAAGATTACTGCGGATTTGATAGATGCTACTGGAATTACAGCTAAAAATGGTGTGTTTGTAGACTGTATTGCTACTAATTTTATTGCTCAAGGTGTCATTCGAAATCCTTGGAAAGATTCTTATTATGAAAGTATTGAGGTCGAAGAAGGTGTTATACAATCAATATATGATGCTTCATCGTTTTATTATGATAAGGTTATAATACATCCAACATTTAGTGGCGAAATAAAAATACCTTGGGATGATGAAGCAGATGGTAGAGAACTTATGATTCTAGTTAAAGACCCTCTTCTTGAAGCCATTGAATTATATGTTAATATTCCGAGTGGAAAATGGATATGTATGGGTGGTATAACCTATTCTTCCAAGTTTGTTTTAGAAAGAAAAACATTATATTCTTTCATTGGATATACTGGTGGGTGGATTGTTAGTATTGTAGAACAAAATATTAGTATATAGACATTATCAAAATAATTTTGAATGAAAAAGATACGTTATAATAGTTGGCTAGCCAAGAACTTATTATGGGAAGGATATACCACAATAGCTATAGCAGCTTGGGTTTTCACAACTCATAAGAATAAGGAAGAAATGTCTCAGCGTGTCCGAAACCATGAATGTGTACATGCTAGGCAATGGGTAGAATGTGCAGCTGTTTCTGCAATCATGATATGGTTATTAATAGCTATATTCAATATCAGCTGCTGGTGGATGCTTCTGTCATTAATCTCCTTCTACGTACTATATGTATTAGAATATCTTATAAAACGATGGAACAACACGGCCGATGAAGCTTATGAGAAAATCAGCTTTGAACGTGAAGCCAGATTGGCTGAAAATGATAATAATTACCTAGAGAACGGTGATTATTTTAATTGGATAAATTTTATTAACTTATAAAAGAAAGGAAAAATTATGGAAACAATAGATTTCAACGAAGTAATCAGAGATCCAGAGACAATATCAGTTGTGGGAGGACTACTAAATCCATTGGTAATGTACGAAAATAAATTGGATATTAAAGACTTAAACTTAATAATTGAACCTGGAATTTATTCAACGGGAGAATTATCAACATATATAAATCTACCTGACTTCAAGAGAGCACATGTTAGAGGTATAATAATAGTATCTGGCTACGATACATCTAATGGCAGAAGACTTATCCAATGTATAATAACACAACAAGCAGAAGTTGCATGTAGATTTGCATTGGATAAAAATAACTGGGATAACTGGACAATTAATGGGTAATTTATTCTCCCACTTAAATGTTCTGGTGGGAGATATTTTATTACAATGATAGCAAGTCAAATTCTTGTACAAGCGTTTCACCGGTAGGCAAATCTGAAGGTACCACTGGGATTTTATCTTGTGAAAAGATAAAACCAAAATTGTTTGCAAAAACTCCTCTCATGATTCCGATGTCATCACCCCAATCCATTAGTATATCAACAGCATATTTATTTGAAACTAATGATACAATTCTTATCTTTTGGAAATAAGTAGTATCATCTTTATGAATTTTTTGTAGCTTCCAATCTTGTGAACTACCACCTGACAACCAAAAGCATATACATCTTGGTCTTACCACTGTGTACGATGTTTGAAGGCTAATTATTGCAGAATTATTAGCAGCGCTATCTGATATAATTCTAAACCATGTAGGACTGGCTATACCATCGTCACCTATATTTACAGTTGCACCTATCGAACCTTGTGATTTAAAGGCAGATGTATTATGTAGGTTTGATATATAGCTATTATCCTTAACAAGTAGTCCTCCCACCAGTACCCGTGGGAATTAATCTATCATAGTTGTTTTACATCCATATCTGGAGACACTAATGAATCATATAATACTCCCCCATCGTTTATAAAAGTTGCAGGTGTACCCCTGCTTAAAACAACCTTTAATTTTATAGTTGTATCTGTACCAGAAGATTTGAAAGAGAGTCTATGTGAGTCTAATGGCTTGAATTTTAAAACTCTAGCGTCACCTCGTTCATAAATTTTGAGCACATTAGGTCCAGCAACTATTTCGTAAAAAGCAACAAGAGAGTTAGAATATACATATATATCTATTATACAAGTAGTGGAGAATATGTGATATTGTCCCCTAGTAAAATCTATATACCCACCAATTGATGAGCCAAAATTAGCCTCTGCATAATTTTTATTTAACAAACCGTTTTTATCTCTAGTAGCCACAGGAAGTAGTTCTCCCACTTGTACCAGTGGGAGGACTATTACCGGTAGCAGATGTAGCGAGAAAAGGTTTTCTTTCAGCTAGAACAATACTATCTGTAAGTCCTTCTGATAATATTAAAGGACACCCCTATTTGCTTATAAAAATAGCCAATTTAGCTTTTTTTTCGTCAGGTACCTTATTCTTAAATATAAGAAGAGCAGGTTCACTTGATACCTTAATTATTACATTGAACACCGATGGTTCTGGTTCTGAATTATTATCTTGTGATGTTGCGGTATTAGGTGGAAACACTGTGCCCAATATTTCTAGTGTTAAATATATGCTCTTAGATAATAGTGAAGTGTGGTTAGAAGTTAAGATAAAAACATATTCTTACATAAATAATGCTTATGCTTTTTCTCTTGCTCAACAAATTTATGATATGAAATATTCTGATACACCAATAGAGGGTGCAACTACTACTATTGAGGGTAATATAAGAAAGCTTTAAAAAACAATCTCCCACTCAAAGTTCGGGTGGGAGGACTACTAAAATATTCGGTGAAAACATACGATTTTGGAGAATTGATTACTATTGGTAGCAGCAACGAACTTATAATAAAAAAAACAAATTGGGCGGTTGATGAAGAAATATCAGTTCCAAGAAATTTAGACGGTATAAATTTAAATAAAGGAGGTCTGCTAATGATTCAGAATTTAACTTCAAGCTTCGAGGCGGGAATTTATGATTTAAATACTGGAACGCAACTGAGAGCACATAATAAGGTATCTTTTGACAACACACTATCCACTCCTAATAAAATTAATATCAAAACAGATGATTACGACAACGTTTTAACTTTAAAAAATAATTTATCATTATCTATACATTTATCAGTCCGTATAATTTTATTGTCTAAAATATAGTAAAAAATCCACTAGATATAACTCCCACTGGAAAAGTGGGAGAATAATTATTTTTTTACATCACTTGTATTTATTCTATTGTTGCTTCTGTATAATCAGTATCTGATGCACTATTATATTCAGATTCCGAAATTGCAGACATGCTTACTACAGTTACCCCAGGTTGAAGGCTGAATACAGATGTGTTTCCATAAGTAAAATATTCTGGAAATTCAAGTTCTACTATAATATGATTTTCTGAAGGTCTAAAATAAGCTATAGCTTTGTTGTCATAAGAGGTGGATATTGATAATCTTTTTATTCTAACATATCCTAAACTGCTACCTTGGCTCGATAGAGTTAGAATAAACATTGAACCCCAGGCATTCTTTTCCACAACATTTACAAGAGCACCAATATCTTTAGGCTGAAATACTATTTTCATTCTTTTCTTTCCTGCATGATTACACGTAGCTAATACACCATCACTTATTAATCCACCATTTGCACTACCGCTAGTCTTTAATGTCTTTGGTAGTAGTTCTCCCACAACAGCAAAGATTTTAACATTTGCCTAAATCTGCTAATTTTTCGACCTTTGCCGAAAAATGCAGAAAATTCGTTACCGCCTGGTCTATAATCGAAAACACACTCTGAATAAGCAAGGAACGGCTTTAATACAGGTAGAAGCTAAGCTTAATCAGCGTAACATCTATCTAACTACGAACATTTATATCCGTCCGGAGCACTGGAGTAGAGAATCTTCAGAAATTGTTAATCACCCTCAAGCGGTGGAACTTAATGCTATGCTTTTTGAGTATATTATCTATCTGCAGGGAATAGAGTTATCATTTTGGAAACGAGGTATACAGCCAACGTTGGCACTGTTACGTGATGCTGTTCAGAAGAAGTCTCCGGTAAACATTACTTTCACAGAGTTTGCCCGAAAATCGATTATTTCAGCCGAAAAAAGCGAAAGTACAAAGGAAAATTTAATGTCAACAGTCAGGTTGTTAGACCGGTTTCGTCCTGGACTGACTTTTGAGGATTTATCGTACACATTTTTGAAAGATTTCGAATCATGGCTTCGTGAGCTAGGTAAGAACCAGAATACTACGGGAAAACATTTAAGACAACTTCGTACACTCACGAACGAAGCCATAAACGACGGTTATATGCCTGCAGATGCTTATCCCTTCCGCAAGTTCAAAATTAAGATTCAGAAGGCTCAGAAACCATTCTTGACACCAGATGAACTTGGTAAGTTGGAAAAATTGCATCTTGACGATCATCGTCAGCAACACATCTTAGATGCCTTTCTCTTCTGCTGTTATACAGGCTTGCGTTTCTCAGATTTCCGCACATTAACAGTATCTAATATTGTACCTATCAACAAAAAGAAATGGTTGTGTCTCAAAATGCAGAAAACAAACCTGGATATTAAACTCCCTTTGGAATTACTATTTGAAGGCAAAGCTCTTGACATCATAGATAAATACGATAGCATCGAGCAGATGGCAGCTATTCCGATCAATGCAGACACTAACAAAATCTTGTCTGAAATAGCCGAAAAATCTAAAATTAAGAAACACTTTACATTCCACACTGCACGTCATACATGTGCTACATTACTCATCCATAAAGGTGTTGCAATTACGACCGTACAGAAGTTATTAGGTCACACTTCAGTGAAGACTACAGAGATATATTCTGAGGTTTTAAGCAGTACAATAGTAAGGGATTTAAAGTCAATCAAAAAGAAGAAAAATGTAAATAAATTTGACCAATAAACAGAATTTGGTACAAAATTGGTATATTCTATATAAATATACCCATTTTGTACCAAAATAAGTAGGACAGTAGGACGGTAGGAAGGAAAATTAGAGACTGAAGCTGTTAAAAATCTTCATTCCTTCCTGCTTGCTTTCCTCCAGAACGTGAGCATATATAAGCGTTTCCCGGTAATCGCTATGTCCCATTATTTCTTTAAGAGTAGTCAGATCCTTGGTTCTCTGAAGGAATATTGTGGCAAAAGTATGTCTTCCGGCTTTGCAAGATAAAGGTTTATTGATGCCGGCACATTTTGCAATCTCTTTCAGGTATTCATTTATCTTCTGATCTGCAATCATGCTTTCAAATAATTTCCCTTCTTTCCTTTCTCCCTTTAATTTATTGATAAGAGCTTTAAGAGGTTCAGATAACGGCACCGTAATTGGTTCTGGCTTGGAATTCCTGTTCTTTATTCTGAAGTAAGTGAATGTTCTTTTTCCTATCTGCTGTATCTGGAGGTTCTTAGCATCAGTGACGTGTAGCGACGAAAAACATAGGAATAAGAAAAATTCAAGAACTTTGTGTTTATTCGGTGATAGGTTATTGGCCTTATATACTTTGACTAACTTATTAAGTTCATCTTCTGTCAGAAATGTAAATCCGGATGATGTCCTGCTTTTTACTTTAAGGTTCTCAAAAGGATTATGCAGCATATATCCTTCCTTAATCGCAGCTCTGCAGTATTTCTTTATGCAGGCAAGGTTCTTGTTAATTGTGCTATCCTTATTATTTAGCTTTTTCTTAAGATATATCTTATACTGATTAAGCCAGTCTTCAGTCAGTTCATCAATTGTAAGGCTGGGGGAGTGTCTTTTCATTTTGCTTATAACGTCTCTATGTACATCGAGAGTTGTATCTTCTATTTCTCCATTGTGTCGCTTTACATAGTCCTCAAAATAGTCATAGAAGGTAAGGAAATCAGCCGGACGTGAATATTCCTTCATGAATGTTTCTTTCGATAATGCCTTTTTGGCTAAACGATACCTAACCATGATATCATTTACTCTAGCTCTTACTTTTTCAATGCAAAGGTTCAGATCCTTGTGATTTTTTTCCGTCTGCAGGACTTTTCCCTTTTCTTTGTCCCACGCTTTAACTGGGACTGATAAATTACATGAAAGAGCAATTTTCTTTCTTTCCAAGTAGAAGGACACGTAAATAGGTGCACATCCTTCCTTGTTTACATACGATGTGTTTTGATAAGATGTGATTACAGCCATAATTTCGTCTATTTTTTACTACATTTTTACTACACTCCGCTGAAATTGTAGGATTTACAGGCTGTAATCCACATTTCGTGCGTGAGCGATTATTTCGCAAAGGACTGTCTTAAACGCCGAAAAGCAACATAATAAGTTTGCACTTATAATGTTGCTTTTCAATATTTTAGGTTGCTTTTTGAAGCTTCCTTCGTACACCCTCAGGGATTCGAACCCTGGACCCACTGATTAAGAGTCAGTTGCTCT
>NZ_CALDPF010000034.1 GCF_937912035.1 uncultured Bacteroides sp. | reverse complement strand
TCAAAATAAAACACGGCGGCGTTTGATATCAAACGCCGCCGTGTTTTATTTTGAATAATTAATACTTTGAAGTGACGTGATCGTTATCTCCTTATGCAACACACTTGCTTTTGCATAAGCCACCCTGTTTCGTGTGGAACTTCCGCAACAGTGCATCAATCGTACCAGCCATTTGTTGATACCGACTAACGACCTTCAGGAACTAGTTAGCACCGCAGTCTAGACACATAATTTACTTGTTTTTTATACAATAATCTAAATAAAAGAACAAATATATACAAGCATCTCATATCTTCCTTTAATAATCTATTATGCTTGTTTATATAGAAAATTATTGGATTATAATACTAACTTTGCAAATAGTTGTTATATTGATAATTAAATATTCGAAATGGCCAATTTTAATTCTTTTATAGACAAATTAGACATGGACTTCTGGCATGAGATTTGTGCTAAGAACGGTAAACTGTGTCATTATAAAAAAGGAGAATTCTTTGTGCAACAGGGGGATGTTATACGATATATGGGAATCGTGAAAGAAGGGTATTTTAAATATGTCGTAACAGATTCAAAGGATAACGAACATATAACCGGTTTGGCGCTGCCAGGAGAATTTGCCGGTGACTATTTAAGTACCATTTACAAATCACCTTGTATGACCAGTCTTGTCGCTGCAACAAATGTGGAGGTTCTGGCATGTAATTGTGAAGTACTCAATAAAGTATTCAATGAGAATAGAGAGCTTCATCAGCAACTCTCAGATTTACTGTTCCATGACGTTTATAAACGATATTTAGATATGCACAGTTTATCACCCAAGGAACGCTATATCGCTTTATTGAAAAGATGTCCTGATATTCTTCAAAACATATCAATTAAAGAAATTGCCTCTTTTCTGAATGTTACACCAACCTATCTCAGCCGTATCCGTAAGGAAATTACTTTTGAGAATAAATGATTTTATCATATGAACGAGTTCAATACATACCTAAATGACTTAGACTATTCTTTTATTAAAGATTTATGCGAAAGGAAAGGGAAAGTACATACTTATCGTAAAGGAGATTTTTTTATTCGTCAGCATGAAAAAAAGCGTTTTGCGGGATGGGTAGAAGATGGAACCTTTCAATATACCCATATTGACGAAGAGGGAGAAGAACACATTGTAGGGTATTCGTTTACAAATGAATATGTATGTGACTATTCCTCATTTATGAAAGGCAGCTTGTCATTGGTAAGCATTCAAGCAATAACTGATTGCTACGTTTATGAAATATCACACCATGATATGATTGAATATTGGGAGACAAATATGGAAACCCAACGGTTTGGAAGATGCGTAGCCGAAAATCTGTATGAAATGGTATATGAAAGACTGCTCGATTCGTATTGCAGTTCTGAAATTCGATACAAAAGACTGATGGAACGTTGTCCCAATCTAAAAGAAGCAGTACCTTTGAAAAACATTGCTTCATTCTTGGGGGTTACTCCTGAAACTGTCAGTCATCTACGCCGGAAATTGAGGAAGTAGCCGTATTTTTTAACATTTAGAGAAAAAGGTCTTGAAATATTTCAAGACCTTTTTTATTTATTATCCCGTACTTTGTATTCAAAATCAAAATTTCAACAGAAATATAAACAGGAACCTTCTATTATGGCCATACCTGTAAAAGTGAAAATATGTCGCTTCCTACATTATCCTTGACAGAGTTTATGAGAAAAAGCGATGTCAATTTTATGCAATTGCAATATGATTCTGTTTGCTACTCTCAAATTAGTTTGAGAGTTATGTTGCTTTGGACATGTATATTTGCAAAATAGCTATCATGTAATAGTCTTAGATAAAAGCATATTTAGAAATTTACTAAGTGTGCTGTAACAAACAAAATAATTGAGAAAGTCTAAAACTTAAAAATAACTGTTATATGAAAACAAAACATTTACTTGGAATACTAACGTTGTTCTCTTTTTTAGTGTCATGTACAGAACAGCAATGTATAATTCATGGAACAACTACTGGTGTAAAAGACGGAGATTATATGTATATCCATAATTATATGGAAAATACATATCTTGACTCTGCTATAGTTATGAATGGTAAATTTACATTCAAACTGCCCAAAGCGGCAGAAGAAGATTTTTTGCCTAAAGTTATAGTTCCTGCTGTGGGCAATGAGCCAAGTGTGGCTTGTGTTTTTACACAAGATTCTGAAGTGAAATACATAAGAGATGGCCAAAACCATATATTCGATATATATGGTTCTCCATATAATGATTTGTTTCGTATAGCATGTATGAAAACAGATTCAATCAGTCATGTGTTGGGACATTTTGATAATCTCCGTTTGAAGGATTCTACTTTGACGCAGGAACAGAAAGACTCAATAACATTAGAAATGAATGAACTCATAAAAGAAGACTCCATTCTCAATATTCAAAGAATAGAACGTAATATTGATAATCTTGTGGGGGCTTATTGCTTATACATAAGCAGACATTCAATAAACAAAGAAACATTTCAGAAACTTTTTGAAAGACTTCCCAAGAAGTTTGCATCATCAAAGCATTTTGATGATGTAAGATAATAACTTGGCAAGCATTAATAAAGCCTCCGGCTGAATTACTTTTCGGTGGTTTCTTATTGTTACCTTTCTTAGTGGGGTGCGAAAAATATCTCAAAGGTGAAGAGAAAATTCTAGGTACTGCCACTATTAACGGTCAGAATTATAAAAAGAGTCCATTGTATGGGCTTGGAATTTTCAAGGATATCCTTCATGTCTTGAATTTTATGAAAACTATAAGTTGTTTTATTATGAGATTATCTCCTGAAAAACTTGTTATTAAAGGGGAATTTGAGACAAAGACTGCGATAAATGAACTTACTTATTAGAATATTTATGCGATGAAATCAAAAAATGTAATTATACTTTTATCTATAGCATTTTTTGATGATAATCATAAGTTCCATAAACTATATAGAATGTATAATTTAAACGTTGCTTGATGAATGAAAATTCACTTGCGAAAGTTCAGTTAAACTAAGTTGGAGTATGAAAAAGTTGTTATTAAGTTTTGTTTTTGTATTTGCGTTGGTTTGTTGCAATAAAGAATTTGATGAAGAAAAGATTATTATGCCATTAACCTATGAACAGGAATTAGCGATTATAAATAATTATACAACACTTGATACGATAAATTATCGCTATTCAGCTATAATAACTGATGAAATAATGTTTGAGCATAATTTGACAGAAAAGAATGTGATACGTGCTTTAAAAAGTATTGAGTCTATTAATAAAAGTATAGAAGATGACGTTAAAGATGGTAAAGTGGTCTCACTTATATTGAATAATATTCATGGTTTTAAATCGTTCGCAGTCAATATTGACAGATCTCAAATAAAATTTTTAGATGTGTATGTACCAGAAGCAAAATTGGAAAGGACTGGGCGTGTGTATAATGGACAGATGACTTTTGCGTATGGCAATTGGTTTGAATATAGCAAGAGTTTTGATGCCAAGGAGCAGGTCACTACTGATTTTTCTGTTATGTCTTGTGATGGATATTGGAGCACAGCCATAGTCTGTGAGACGGGTTCCTCTTCATACGGACCTGCTTTTACAATTTATGGAAATAACAATACGGCAGGTTGTATAAAGCGATATTGGTGGTTTACTGGGACGAAGAATACCTCATGCCATTGGACATTTAGAGCACAAAAGCCTGTAGGAGGCAATGCAAAAGGTTATTTCTACATTTCGGATACTTATTAATTTGGTTGTACGTAGCTTCATCAAAACTTGTTTGGATAAGCATAAGTGATATAGAAAGTATAAAAATAATCTGTTGAAATATGGACTTATGAGAGACGATAAGAGTTACAATTATACGGATAAGTTTAGTGATATAATCCATACTGCAAAATTTATAAATGCTGCAGAGTTATCTGAATTGTTCTTTTCCGCTCCCAGGTGGATAACTATATTAATGACAATACGTAATATCATAATGAAACCTTTTGGTCTGAAAAAAGGAAGATGTTTATTGGATTTAGTACATATAGAGTCCGAGAACCTGGCAACAGTAAGTAAAAATGACAAGCATCTTGATTTGGAAATTGCTTTTATGACTGAGCGTGTGGAATGTGATAGTCAACGCATATCTGTAAGTACAAAAGTCAGATTTCATAATCGTTTTGGAAAATGTTATTTTGCCATAATTAAACCGTTCCACAATTTCATTTGCAAAACACTCTTACTACGAGCAAAAAACAACATTGAAAAATCTGTTTGCAGATAAGCATTATAATGCACCTGCAATCAATAAAGAAATCAAGGAATATGAATGCAGATTATAAAGTCGGAGATTTTATCTATGATGCAGATATTTATGATGGACTGAATAAATATCTGTCCGATTTAGAGTTTTACAAAAAATGGTTACCCAAAAATAAAGAGGCCAAAATACTTGAACTTTGCTGTGGAACGGGAAGACTTACGATTCCAATAGCAAAGGATGGCTATGACATTAAGGGCGTTGATTATACTTCATCCATGCTTGAACGGGCAAAAGAAAAAGCGCTTCAAGCCGGATTAAAAATAGATTTCATTGAAGCGGATATAAGAGAATTAAACTTGGGAGAGAAATTCGATCTTATTTTTATTCCGTTCAATTCTATTCATCATCTGTATAAAAATGAAGATTTGTTTGAGGCGTTGAACACTGTAAAAAAACACCTGAAAGGTAACGGTCTGTTTTTATTGGACTGCTTCAATCCCAATATCCAATATATTGTCGAAAATGAACGAGAACAACATGTTATGGCTGAATATACTACAAATGATGGAAGAAGCGTATTGATAAGACAAAGTATGCATTACGAAAGTGCATCTCAAATCAATCGTATAAAGTGGCAGTATTTTATTGACGGTGCATTTCACTCAGTCCAGAATATGGACATGAGACTGTTCTTTCCACAAGAGTTAAATTCATATCTTCATCAAGCGGGATTTAATGTTGTCCATAAATTTGGTGATTTTACAGAGTGTGAATTTAATGATAATTCTGATAAACAAATATACATCTTAAAACTCACTAGCTAATTTATGTAATCAGTTTTTAAGCCTGATTATAGTAAGTTTTTTAAAAAAGTAGTTATGTTACAAATTCTATAAAGAAGCGGATTCTCAGGAAGAGACAAGAAAAGAAATTATGACGAAAGAAACTTATAAACAGAGGCAATGGAATGGAAGAAATTAAAGAAGTTGGCAACTACAGAATATAACAACGCTGCAAATCTCTCATTTCAGGTTTGCATGGAGTGTAATGATTTTACCCAAGAAGGATTTGAAACTTTCAAGAGTTTTGTATACGATATTTCGATAACGGCTGAACTTGATATATATGGAGCTTTTGACAATGATAGATTAATAGGTATTATTGGTATCAACAGAGAAAAGCAACATATATCACTTTTTTTTGTACATAGGCAATACCATAGGCAAGGAATAGGAAGATCTCTTTTTAATTATATGATGGAAGACTGCGAATTTACCAGAATATCAGTTAATTCCTCAACGTATGCTGTCCCATTCTATCAATCACTAGGATTTAAGGTTGTGGGTGATAAAGAGTGTAATAGAGGGATATTAAGTATTCCAATGGTTAAATATTGATGACTTGACAATCATTGCATGTTATTGTACAAATTTAATAACGGCTCAATCTACAAACTAATATAAAAATGTTATATAGATTGTTATGAAAATAATATCTTTGGTAGAGAATACTACAAAATCAGGATTTCAAACAAGACATGGTTTGTCACTATATATAAAAACTAGAACTCATACAATTCTGTTTGATTTAGGTCCAGACAATACTTTGTTTGAAAATGCGAAAAAGAGAGAGATTGATCTTTCTAAAGTGGATATTGTAGTTATATCTCATGGGCATATAGATCATGGTGGTGCTTTACAAAGATTTCTGAAAATTAATTCCTCTGCAAGAATCTATGTACAGAAATCAGCTTTTGTACCTCATTATAGTAAATTTTTATTATTCAAGGTACCAATAGGTATTGATGAGTGCTTGAAAGATAACAGGCAGATAATATTATTAGAAGGTAATCATAAAATTGATGATGAATTATTCCTATTTACTATCTCGAATACAACAGGATTAACCTCTCCTCTTAATAATGTTCTTTATGATAAATACGGAAAAGATATATTTAAACATGAGCAGAATCTAATAATATCAGAGAAGAAGACAGTGTTGATTATGGGATGTGGTCATAATGGTATAATTAACATTATAAACGAAGCAAATAAATATAATCCTTCTTTATGCATCGGAGGTTTCCATTTAATGAATCCCATAACAAGAAGAATGGTTTCAAAAAATTATTTAAATGAACTTGTAACCATGTTGCAAAAGTTTAGTAACATAAAGTTTTATACTTGTCACTGTACTGGACTGAAAGCATTTTACTATTTATCACGAAGGATAAATAATATTCATTATCTATCGTGTGGTGATGAGATAGTTATATAATAATTTGTAATACCCATATAAAAAATAGTGAGGATAAACTAACCTGTCACAAACAGTAAGTATATATAATCACGTACTCATTCCTAACTTGCCTCCGGCCTGTCCGAACTCTTCAGCTTGGAAGAAGCTGTTGCAAACTTTTCTTCCGGCTGCTGTACATAAATAATAGGGCAACTACAGATAAGTCATGGCACCTCAAATTCGAACACATCAGCAAGCAGTACACCACCAACCTCTATGATGTCATTCATGTGAACTGTCTTTCTAAGTAATATACCTCGTTTAATATTATAAGTTGTTGAATATTAGGTCTTTTATTACATAGAAATTAGATGAGAGTTCCTGTTTTCAATTATAAACACTATATTTGCAATATTAGCTGTTTCGAATAATAATTAAATGTAGAAAATAAGATTTAATACAGAATTATAAATTCCCAATGGACGTATTATGAGGATAAAAAGTCAAATATTATTTGTATTATCCATATTCTTGTTTATTTCATGCAATAAAGAAGAATTTGAATTAGAGATTAATAACCAACGAACAGTCTTTATGTATCTCCCATGGTCAACTAATCTGACAAGCTATTTTTATAATAACATTTCAGATATGGAAGAAGCTATACAAGAAAATGGATTAGACAACGAAAGGGTTATCGTGTTTTTATCTACAAGTTCTTCTGAAGCGGAGATGTTTGAGATAACCTTAAATAACGGTTCGTGCAAAAGGAATGTCTTAAAAGAGTATATAAATCCTCCATTTACAACAGAAGCTGGTTTGACAGATATCCTAAGAGATATGAAGACATTTGCTCCAGCTGAAAGTTATTCAATGATTATCGGCTGTCATGGCATGGGGTGGCTTCCTGTTGTACAAAGCCGAAGCAAAGCAAAGGAAGAGTTTGTTTATCATTGGGATTATGAGAATGTTCCTATGACACGCTTTTTTGGTGGATTAACAGCCGAATACCAAACAGACATAAGTACTCTTGCTAAAAGTTTATCCAATAACGGATTGTCTATGGAGTATATTCTATTTGATGATTGTTATATGTCATCATTGGAAGTTGCTTATGAACTGCGCCATGTAACCAACTATATGATTGCCTGTCCAACGGAAGTTATGGTTTTTGGTATGCCATATTCTACAATGGGTAAATATCTCTTATCAGAGAATCCGAACTATAAAGCAATATGCGAGTCTTTTTATCAGTTTTATTCCAATTATCAATATCCTTATGGAACACTGGCTGTGACAGACTGCTCTTATATGGATAAACTTGCTGAACTGATGAAATACATTCACTCTAATTATTCTTTTGATAGTACACAAGCTTCGCATATCCAGCGTATGGATGGTTACTCTCCTGTGATATTCTATGATTTTGGTGACTATGTGCAGACACTATGCGGTACAGATACAGAAATATATAATAATTTTACAACACTAATGGAAAAAGTTGTTCCATATAAGACACATACAGAAAAATTCTACACAGCATCAAGAGGGCCTATTGCAGTGGAAAGATATTCAGGAATAACAACCTCAGAACCAAGTACAAACAGCAAGATGATAGATTATCCACAAACATCATGGTATATTGATACACATTAAACTATGAATCAAAAATACATATCTAAGAATATAAAAATAAGTAATTAATATACTCTAAAGGTTGAAAAACAATAAATTTTTTTTCAGAGCTCTGCTACCCATCTGTCGAGTGTCATCTCCTCAGAAAGACCGCCTTCCGACGAATCGCTCAAATGCTTCTTCAGACGGAATTTTTTCTGGGATACGGAAGAGACACTGACACCGAATATCTCTGACATTTGAGCATTGCTGAAACGAAGCTTTATCAGAATGCAAAGATGAAGTTCCTGCTTTGTCAGTGTCGGACAGATACCCTGAAGGTGACTTACAAAATTACCATACGTATTTTCGCATATTTGCTCTAAAGATTCCCATTCATTATCCTCCAGGATACGGCATTTCTTTCTAAGTTCCTTTACCAATCTGTCATTATCTACAACATAGTCGGCAAGCATACGTTCCCGCTGTTTCAAGTTAAGGTTCTCTTCTGATATTCTACGGAACTTCTCTGTATCATGGCGGGCCTTATCAAGTTTCGAAGTATATTCGGCAATATGCTGTTGCAAGGTATTTATATTTTCAGATAGCTTTGTGTTCTCTGACTGAAGGCTGTTTATCTGTTTACGGTATGATTCTATCTCTTCAGCATTAATTCCCTGACCTGCTATCTGCTCCTTAAGTTCATCAATATAGCGGTTGTTCTGCATGAGGCGTGTTTCGTATTCATGCAGTTGAAGCATGTACTCCTGTAACTTTTCTGACTGTTTACGTATGGTGGTTTCCTTACGGACAAGACGTTTCTGATAAAGATAGGCAACAATAGCTGTAACCACAATCAGGCATATTGTAATGATGAACAGCATACGCTGTGCGTCAGCCTTTTCCAGTTTTAGACGTTGCTGCTCGGTAATGAGTTTTTCGTGGTCGTATTTTTCCTTGTAAGCAATTATTTCCTTGCCCTTGTCAAGGGATATGATGGAATCGTTGTAATACAGCAACGAATCACAATAACTTTTCAGATATTTATGGTATTTGGGAGTATTCCCCAGTTTATACAAAGCATTGTATATTGCCCTCTTTGTATAAATATTGTTTGTTGTCAAGGCTTTATTCAAATAATAAAAAGCAGAGTCACATTCATTAAGCATCAAATAATTTGTTCCCATCAATAAAAATTGTTCCTGTCGTTTGGGAAAAGAATTTAGAATTTCCAATGACTTGTTGAATTCACGACTGCTTGTATATACTGAAGCCAGTTCTTTTTGCAGATTATAATAATATTCATTATTCTCGAAATCTAGATTTAAAGCAATATCAATACACTGCTTGTATGTTTCTATAGCTTTTGGCAAATTATTGGAAATACAGTAGCTTCTGGCCAAGAATTTAAGAGAGGCCATCTGATACCGCTTGTTCGAATCTTTTACGGCATAATCGTATGCCTTCGTACAGGCTTCCATGGCATAATCAGAAAGTCTGCGATATAAATACAGTTTCCCTAATGAAGACATTATCAGATATCCGGTTTTGTAATCGTCAGTTTTTTCCACTTCTGTTCTTCCTTCCAGATAATACTGCATTGCTTCCTCAATATTTCCTAAATCATAATTGATGTCACCCATGTAAAGAGCCGACATCGCCTTTCTGCGGGCATAATCCGTAGTCTTGTAATAACCGTATGCTATCCGGATGAGGGAATCAGAAGGGATTTTCATGACGAGTTTTACTTGTGCCTGTGAAGTCAGTAGGCACCACAACGCATGATTTTCCATATTCCTGCGTGCGGAAGGCATCGGCATTTCCTTCAGTATGTGCAGCGCACTGTCCGGATGGTCAAACATCACGGACTCCGCATGATTCAGTTGCGGAAGCGGTGTTTCCTCTCTGCCGTTTCCGTTGCATTGGATATTCAAGAGTGCAGTCCATCCAATCAGGATATACAGTATATAATATGTAGTCTTTCTCATTTCAAGAATTTTGCGGCAAAAATAAAAAATATCCGCACCAATTTAAATTATAGTATGCCTTTTTTGAAAGTAAGGCAGATGTAGTAATGATATATCAGGAAGGAACTAAAACGGCCGATTTGGATTATTCCGAACCGGCCGTTTTGATTAAGTAAAAAAATGATGGTCTATCTGTAGGCTTCGCGTACTGACAGAAAGAAATAAACTCCTGCCGCAATCATAGCCAGACCAAGTATTGCATAGAATATTCTGGATTTGTTTCTCCCAAGAGTTCTCACTATGAACTGTGAGTTTTGTGCAGTGAAGAACCATTCCCAGTTAAAGACTGATGCCATGAGAGACAAAATCCCTACCAGTACAAATACCGACTGTATTATGTAGTGTGCAATCATCGTTATTCAGCTTCGAAACGTACGGTACGTGTTCCGTCTTCTGCTTCTTCTATATATACGTTTACGGTGTTACCCGGAAGTACGTCCTCTATCAGTTCAGGCCATTCTATGAAGCAGAGTGCGCCACTATAGAAATAATCTTCATATCCCATGTCGTAAACCTCCTCCAGCTTCTTGATTCTGTAGAAATCGAAGTGATAAATCAGTTCGCCTGCAGTCTCAGAACGGTATTCGTTTACTATAGCAAAAGTAGGTGAGTTTATAACATCTGTCACTCCAAGTTCTTCACACACAGCCTTGATGAATGTAGTCTTACCTGCACCCATCTTGCCGTAGAAAGCAAAGACTGTATTGTCGCCCATTTCAGCTATGAATTGTTTCGCTGCTTCATGGATTTGTTCCAGTGAATTAATCTTTATTTCCATAATTATATGAGTTTATTGAATTCTTTAATACTTAATTTCTTAACTTCTCCTTCTTATCATTTTTGCTATGGCATAAATCACTATAGAAGTAAATATGATTGATGCTCCTGAGGGTACCTGAAGCTGATATGATAGCATCAGACCGCCCAAACAGCTTATGTAGCCTATCAGTATTGACAGCCAGATAATCTTCTTGAAACTGTATGTAAATAGATTTGCCGTCATTTGTGGCAGTGTAAGCAATGAGATGACAAGAACTATACCTATCATTCTAAGGCAAGCCACTATGGTCAGTGCAATGAACATCATCAGCGTATATTCAAACAGGGTTACGGGCAAGCGTTGCGAACGTGCAAATTCTCTGTCGAATGCTATTGATACTATAGGTCTAAGGAATATTGCAAAGAATACGGCGAGTGCGAGACTTATTATGCCAAGCAGTATGATATCGCTGGGAGTTATGGTCAGGATGTTTCCGAAGAGGAATGAAGAAAGCTCAGGAGTAAATCCCGGAGCGAGAAAACTGAATATAATTCCCACAGCCATACCGAAAGTCCAAAATACGGCAATGGCAGAGTCTTCCCGCATGTCGCTTCTTTTACTTAGCCATTCCACTCCGAATGCTGATAACACAGAGAATATGGCGGCTGTAAGTAGCGGCGAAATACCTGTATATAGTCCTATTCCTATTCCTCCGAATGAAGCATGGGTTATGCCTCCGCTGATGAATACCAGGCGTCTTGTCACGATGTATGTGCCTATTATTCCACAGGCTATACTTGCAAAAAGACTTCCCAGCAGTGCATTCTGGAAAAATGTATATTGGAACAGTTCTATAAAATCGGTCATTTTAAGTTTTTGAGTTTTTATGTTTGTTGACAAGTTGACGAGTTTTTAATGTATTCTTCTTTCTCCCACAATCAGGAACAGTTCGTCCTTAAGTTCGTCCGGAAGTTCAATGCCGCGCAGTTGCAGACTTCGGCACCATCCTGCCACCTCTACTTCCTGAGTGGAGTAAAGAATGTCTCTGAATTCTTCTATCTCTTCCTCGGTGTAGCTGTCTGATGTACGTCCCTTGAAACGGTCCAGCTCTTCATCGTCGTAGTATTCTATTTTCTTACTTACGGCTGCCAGCAGACTGTCTTTTTCGCATGTCTCGTGCTGTCCGCAACATTCGCTGTCCACTTCAACCACTTGCGGTTCTTCAGTTATTTCTCCTTTTTCAATTTTCTTCTGGATGTTGCGGTTATAGAAATATCCGGCAATAAGTCCGAACAGTGCAACACCGATGAGTGCTAAAACGAGTATCCACATGTCTTTATTCCTCCATTATGTTGAAACCTGCTTTTGTCAAATCATTCCAGAATCCGGGATAAGATTTTGAAACCACTTGCGGATTGTTTATTCTGATGTTCCTCAGCTTCAGTGCTGCAGGTGCAAATGCCATTGCCATTCTGTGGTCTTCGTATGTGTCTATGGCTGGGTTTGTGTCACCTTCACATCTTTTTCCGTCCCATGACAATACCGAATTGTCACTTTCCGATATTACGTATCCCAGTTTCTTCATCTCATTTATAAGTGCAGCCATACGGTCAGTTTCCTTTATCTTTAAACTTTGCAGACCACTGAAACGGAACGGTATTCCCAACATGCAACATGTCACTACGAATGTCTGTGCCAGGTCCGGCTGGTTTACGAAATCGTATTCCATTCTGTCTGTAACCTTTCCGCTTTTTGTCAGAACTACATTCTTGTCTCCATATTCGGTTGTTACACCCAGTTGCTCAAACAATTCAGCTACTTTTGAGTCTCCCTGGAAACTCTTTTCGAAAAGTCCCGGAAGTTTCACACGGGCGTTGTCCGACAGGGCTGTCATCTCATACCAGTAAGAAGCAGCGCTCCAGTCACTTTCCACATAATATGGAGTAGGTTTGTAAGTATCGTTGCTAATGCTTATGGTATGTTCGTCTGCCCATACGGCATCAGCTCCGAACTCTTTCATTATCTGGATTGTGAGATTGATATATGGCTTTGAAACGATGTTGCCGGTCAGGTTGAGAGTAAGTCCGTTTTTAAGAGTAGGACCTATCATCATAAGGGCGGATATGTATTGCGAGCTGATGTCTCCCGGCAGTGAGATAGAATTTCCATTAAGCTCTTTTCCTCTGATTCTCAGTGGGGGGAAACCTTCTTTTTCGGTATATTCAATGTCTGCTCCCAAGCTTCGTAAGGCATCCACCAGAATTTTTATAGGGCGCTGTCTCATCCTTTCAGTCCCTGTAATGATATGTTCGCCTTCTGTAACCGAAAGATATGCGGTGAGAAATCTCATGGCTGTACCTGCCGCCATGATGTCTATAGTGTCGGTCATTTCACTAAGTGCGCGCACCATTACGAAAGTGTCGTCACATTCGGACAAGTTCTCTATTTTCCCGTCATGTTTTGACAGTGCTTTTATAATAAGGGCCCTGTTGCATATACTCTTTGACGACGGTAAAAGTATGTTTGTATTTATATTTTCAGGTGCTGAAACTTTTATTCTACCCATATTGCAATCTTTCAGTGTTCGTTTAGATTGCAAAGATAATGTATTTATTTGTTTTTTTGTTGGAATAGAGTTTCATATAATATTTTTATCTTTGTAGCATACTAACTTAAATACATAAATCTAGTATAATTATGATAGAACCAGTATATTCTGCAGCTCCCGACAGATATGAAGGGAAGATGAAGTATCGCAGATGCGGTAAGAGTGGAATTCTTCTCCCTGAGATTTCATTGGGCTTGTGGCATAACTTCGGCGATGTTGATACATTGTCAAACAGTCGTAAAAAGTTGCATTTTGCCTTCGATAATGGTATAACCCATATAGATTTGGCCAATAACTACGGACCTTCGTACGGTTCGGCGGAAGAGACTTTCGGACATATAATGAAGACATCATTCGCTCCGTATCGTGACGAACTCTTTATTTCTACCAAAGCCGGACATGATATGTGGCCCGGACCATACGGAGAGTGGGGCTCAAGGAAATATCTTTTTGCCAGCCTTAACCAGAGTCTTAAAAGAATGAACCTCGAATATGTCGATATATTCTATTCCCACAGGTATGACCCTGAAACTCCGTTGGAAGAAACATTGCAGGCACTCGTAGATATTGTCAGAATGGGTAAGGCATTATACGTCGGTATATCGAAATATCCTGCCGACAAGGCCAGGTTTGCATACGAATATCTGAAGTCCGAAAAAGTACCGTGTCTGTTGTATCAGGGCAGATATAATATTATTAACCGTGGACCTGAGGAAGAAGGTATTCTGGATGAAGCTTATAATACAGGTGTTGGCTTTATAGCTTTCTCTCCACTTGCCCAAGGCCTGCTGACAGACAGATATCTGAATGGAATACCAGAAGATTCCAGAGTTGCACGAGGTGGATACTTGAAGAAAGAAGCGCTCACTCCTGAAATGTTGTCGAAGATATCTGAGTTGAACCGTATAGCTTTGGAACGTGGACAGACTCTTGCCGAGATGTCATTGGCATGGTTGCTTAAGGATAATAAGGTGACATCCGTAATAGTAGGCGCAAGTTCTGTGGAGCAGTTATCCGATAATATCAAGGCTTTGAAGAACACATCATTCGATGAGGCTGAACTCAAACGTATTGATGAGATTATAAAGGATTGATTTTAACAGATTATATATGGAAGTAGTATAGTATCAATGTATGCTATACTACTTTTTTTATTGTATATTGGGGAAAGATATACGGAAACGCGTAAGTCCGTCAGAATATGTACGCAGGGAGAAAGTGCATCCGTGCTTGGTAAGTACTTCACGGATGAATATCAGACCGATACCTTGCCCGTTCGGTTTTGTAGAGAAGAAAGGACTGAAAAGTTTGGCTTCCACTTCCCGGCTGATACCTTTACCTGTATCTGCTATTTCTAGCGTTACGGGTGAATCCGTAGTACGGATGTATATGTCGCCACACTCGCCGATACTTTCAGCGGCATTCTTTATTATATTTACCAGTACCTGTTCAAACAGTACAGTATCTATTTTTACAACAGGATTTTCCGGACAAAGCTCGTTGTGGAGAGTTATTTTACGGTCGCGGCAGACAGTCTCCATAAACATGCGGCAGGCGGAAACTCTGTCGTTCAGCCTTACCTGTTCAAGATTTGGCTCCGGTATCTTGACTACATTTGCAAAATTGGTTATGAAGCTGCTCATGCCATAACAGCGTTCCACACATACTTTCATAACTTCCTGTATGTCTTCCGTATCTTCTATTCCCTGAAGGGCCTCGCTTGCTGTTTCCAGCGTGGAAGTAATACCTGCCGTGGTATTGTTTACCTCGTGGGCTATCATGCGGATAACCTTCTCGTATGCTTTCTTTTCGGCTTTAACCACTTCGGCAGTCAGACTTTCTATCAGAACAAAGGGGTGTGCAAATCCTCTGTCAACAAACGAAAGCCGTGAACAGCGGTAAATCATCGAGTCGCTCAGTCGGATAGTGTCTGTTGTATCTTTGGGCAACCGATCTATCTCTTCAGCCAGCGGACATTCCAGATTCTTGAACTCTTTTCCTGTCAGTTCGTTTGCCGATGTGTATCCCAGAAAGCGTAGTGCGGCAGCATTAATCATGGAAATCTTTCCGTCGAAATCGAGTATGATAACTCCCATTGGGGAAACATTGATAAGCAAATCAAGGAAGTAATTCTGTTCGCGGAGTCTTAACCGTTCGTTTTTCAACTGGTCCATCATTCTGTTGAACATATCTACTATACGGTCTGCTTCAGCCTGTCTTACAGGAGCAAGACGGCTGCTGAAATCCTGTTCGCGAAGCAAATCCATTCCGTTGGCTATACTGTCCAGAGGTTTTACCACTTTGCGGTAGAAATAAACCAAAACAATAAGGCTGAGCGTTATGACTGTCTCGCCTACATAGTGGAGTGTACCCTTTTCTTTTAAAGTGAAGAAGAACAGGATACCCCATGCAAATATCAGTAATATAGCCAGCAGAAAGAACAGGTTTTTCAGTTTCATCCTTATTTGATTTAGTCGTTGAACGAAATGCCGTATTTTTCCAGACGGCGGTATAGAGCTGCGCGGCTGATACCTAATGAAAGAGCTACTTGTGAAAGATTATTGCCGTGTGCTTCAAGTGCCTGCATGATAGTACGTTTCTCCAGTTCCTCCAAGGTCAGACCTTGCAGGTTTTCTGTAACGGATGTAGTAGAAGCCGGATGATACTGTGCCTTGAAGTCATCTGCTGTAAGCTGTTGTTTGCCACATACCAGCAATGTACGTTCTACCAGATTTTTCAGCTCACGTATGTTTCCGGGGTAGGGCAGGCGGCTCAGGTAATCCAGAGCATCGTCAGTCAATTTAACAGAAGAGAGACCGTCGGCTTTGCAACGGCTGTCGGCAAAATGACGTGCAAGCAATGGTATGTCTTCCCTTCGTTCTCGCAATGCCGGAAGATGTACCGTTATCAGATTTATACGATAGAAAAGATCTTCGCGGAATGTGTGTTCACGCACCATTTGCTCCAGGTTGGCATTCGTAGCGCACACCACTCTCACATCTACCTTTCGCGGGCGGCTTTCACCAAGAGGTTCGAATGTCTGCTCCTGCAGGACACGGAGCAACTTGACTTGACATGACAGATCCAGCTCTCCTATTTCATCAAGGAAGATTGTTCCTTTGTCCGCCAGTTCAAAACGTCCTTTACGGTCAGTTACGGCATCGGTGAATGCCCCTTTCTTATGTCCGAACATCTCACTTTCAAAAAGAGTCTGTGAGATACCTCCAAGATTGACTTTTACAAACGGCTTGTTTCTGCGCGGACTGTTCATATGTACGGCCTCAGCAATAAGTTCCTTGCCTGTTCCGCTTTCTCCCGTTACCAGTACAGAGGCACCTGTACGTGCCACTCTTTTTACTGTTGTAAGAACATCAAGCAATGCCTTGCTCTTGCCTATGATATGACTGCGGTCGAATCCGTCATCGTCAGTTAAAACCGTATCTGCAGACTTGTCTTTTGATGTCAGTTCCAGAGCTGTTTCTATGCGTTGCATAAGGGCAGCGTTATTCCATGGTTTTGTGATGAAGTCGAAAGCTCCTGCCTGCATACCTTGTACTGCCAGCGGGATACTTCCCCACGCTGTCATCAATATTACAGGAACTTCTGGACAGAACAGCTTGACCTGCCTGAGCAGTATCAGACCTTCCTCGCCATTGGTGGAAAGACTGAAATTCATATCCATCAGAATAAGTTGTGGTGTAACGGAACGGACTGTTTCTATAGCCTCTTTAGGACCGGAAACAGCCAGGACATCGTACTTTGCCCGCTTCAGCATGAAACTGAGCGAGGAACGTATTGCACTATCATCATCAATTATCAGTATCATAACTCTGCAAAAGTAAATATAATTCCTTTAATCTGTGGTTTTATCTTCTGACAATCTTTTCAAAGTCGGCATCAATCCCGGTGTCAGTCGAGAAATCCCAAAGTGTCAGACTGCGCAACTGATAATAATAATACCAGTAATAAAACAGTTCGTTGATATGCTTGCGGCGTGCCTCATCCTTCTGGCTTTGCGAGTCGTTCAGGTCGAGTGTGGAAATCTTTCCTATCATGAAAGTTTCAACATTGGTATGATAGCGTTTTCTGGCTATCTGGTCAGCCTCATCAGCCAGATGAAGCTGTGTCTGCTGGTTGTTGAACTGCTCAACCAGTATAAAGATATTCTGATTGAAGTTCATGGATTCCTGACGCAGTTTGCTTTCTGTCACTTCGCGGTTGCTCTGTGCCACTTTTACCTGTCCGCGACGCTTGCCCCAGTCCAGTATTGGAATCTTGAATCCTACTTCTACTACCTGATTGTCTTTCAAACGGCGGTAGGCGCTGTCGAAACGGTTGTCCGTACCGGTGAAACCGACCTGTGCAAAGAGAGTAATTTCACGCATATTTCCTTTAGCTTTTGCCACCTCATAATCGGCCTCCAGTTGTCGGCGACGGATGTTGTGGGCGAAAGAGTTATTGGCAAGAGCTTTCTGTAGTACATCATCATAATCTAACCGCACGTCCGGTACTGAATCGGGGACTATAGGTTCGAGTTCCTCGTCTTCACTTAGAGCGAGGAAAGAACGGAGAGTAAACATACAGCTCTTCAACGAACTTTCGTTTGAAGTCAGGGTAGAGCGCGCATCGAGCACATTCAGTTCCAATTGCAGCAGATCATTCTCGCTAATCTGTCCCATACGTCGTTTAGCTTTTGCCACTTCGTGAAGCTTTTCGGCATTGGCAAGGTTCTGACGCGCTATCATTACATTTTCCTTTGCCAGCAGCAGGTTGAAGAAATGATTTATGGTTGTCATTGTCACTTCCTCGGTTGCACTTAGGAAAGCAGCTTTGGCTTCGGCATAGCGTACCGGTTCTATACGGCGGTTCCACTTTATGTTATTCACTCCGAAAATAGGCTGGCTCAAAGTCAGTGCTAGAGGGACGGACATAAATCGGTTTCCTACTGTTCCGTCCATCTGACGCAGAAAATCGAGTGAAGTGTTCAATGACAGTTTACCTCCCGTAAACCAGATGTTCTGGTCGATTGAAAGCTGTCCGTTCATCTGCATATAGTTGTTTCTGACGAATGTATATGAACCGTCCTCCTGCTGGTAGGAGTTGTAGTTCTTGTTGTACGAAGGCAGATTTGCAGAAAAGTTTATTTCAGGCAACAGGTCGGCACGGAATGTACGATACTCCCAATAGGCTGTTTTCAGTTCGTTCAATGCTACCGCTGCATCCACACTCTGTACGCGTGCCAATGTGATAGCCTCGTCCAGTGAGATGGCGCGTCGCTGCACCGGAGAGTCTGTTTCTCCGGCTGCTAGCACCATATTAAGAGAGATTAGAGAACAAATAAGTATAACAGTTCGTTTCATATATCCTTTATAATAGAATTCTTTATAATGTTTATTCATCGTGCAATGCTTCGGCGGGTTGTATCTTCATGGCCCGGCGTGCTGGGTACCAGATGCCCATAACAATCATCAGAGCCATGAGAAGGACAGTGAAAGCCCATGCTTGCAGAAAACGGATAGTGTCGAACGGTAATTGTTTGACTTCCACCAGTTCTGAGAAACCGATATTCAGCGAGATTAATGCTGCAGGTATCATTGCGATGGTGAATAAAAGTAGTCCTTCGCTTATCAGGCGTATGAAAACACCTTTACGGGTGCTTCCCATGGCCATACGGAGTGCAACTTCTTTACGGCGATGCTGTGTGCGGAACCAGAATGTACCCGTAACACCAAGGAAGATATTCAGCATCAGGAATCCCAAAATACAGAGTTGTGACTTGACTTCGTTTACATCTTCTATTTCTTCAATTGTACGTAATACAGAAAATGGCAATACATTAAGGATATATACATTTCCTATTCTGTATAGTCTGTCTGCATCATCCATAAGCGTTTCTATAAAATTGTGGTCTGTTTCTGGTTTTACGCGCACGCTTAATTGCAGGTAGGCCGGATTTCCGAATTCTATCATTACGTTGCGTGGAAGATCTGTGGCGATGAAAGGTCCTCCCCACTGGTCGGAAGTATCAAAGTGACTCCAGCGTAAAGGCTCTGCAATACCGGCTACACGCATACGGAATTCATTGTCAGGTACCCATAATGGCAACTGCTGTCCCAGCAAGGGAGTAGCGTCCGGTAATTGAAGTTCCTCGTAGGCTTTAGTTACGTTACGTGACAGTATGATGGTATTGGGGGTTAAAACTGAAGCCAGTGAATCAGAACTATTTGTATAGACTGTTTTTCCATTCATATCCTGAATGGCCACACCTTTGATACGGAATAAGCGTATAAAGTCAGGTTGTGCCCAGCGGCGCATGGCATTGATTTGTACAGTATCTGCACATACTGTCATGCCATTGCTGCCGTCTCCGTAAGGAATACTGTTTTGCGAGATTGCCACTTCTTCCACACCCGGACGATGACGCAGGCGTTCGGCTATTTCCAGTAAATCGTCAATATCGTTTTCAGGAGTACGTTCTGCATCGTAAAGGGCTGAGTTCGGTGTAAGGCGGTTCAGCATTATGCAATAGCAATGATTTGTATCGAATCCCATTGGCGAAAAATAGACACGTGCCGTCACGCAACACCAGTCAACGATATACCACAATATAACGAATACGACCAGCAATTCAATTCCCAACAGGAAGTTGCTTCGCCATTCATTCTTTAGTTGTCGGAATATAGTTCTCATAAATCAATTTTTTAGTTTTGAAGTAAGTAAAGTGTAATCAGTCAGTAAACTGACCAAGAATAAAAGTCTATTTACCTAAATTCGCCCGTTAATGGCTTCTACGATATTCATTCTTGACGCACGCCATGCCGGAATTCCGGCACTAAGCGTATTCATCAGGAGACAGAATGCAAATGCAATCAGGAATATCCAGGGGTTGAGCAAAGTTCCTGCAGTAAGAGTTGTTTCTCCGGTGAAATATGCATTGGTGGAATTTCCGAAAAGAAAATCATTCAGTACGAAAGTAGCCGCGTAACTTAATGCCAGTCCTAGAATGCCGGCCATGCATGTCAGTATCAGGTTTTCAACGAATACTTGCCATAACAATTCATTTTCAGTGGCCCCAAAAGCTTTGCGTACTCCTATTTCTGATATTCTACGGCGCATACGTGATAGTGTCATGCTACTCAGGTTGATAGCAGGTACGACAAGCAGAACCAGTATAACAGTTATATATCGTATGATTACTCCTTGTATATCCGGAACTTCCGACCATGAACGGTACAGATGTACGAATTGTGTATCCGGCTGTCCGCGATAAAAGACTTCCACACCGTCCTGAGCGTCATTGTATTTTTGTCTCAAGCGTTCGCATTCTTCGCGGATGGCAGAAAAATCGTCATTGTCATGAGCCAGAATAACTGCTCGCATCGGCCCCATAAGGTTATATCCCCATGATTCTGCTTCTGCATTGCCGGCAGTGTAAGGTATCCATACCTGGGCATAAGCCTCGGTTGCCAGTGTAGATACATCTGCTACAACACCGCATACTTGAAAATCTACATGATTTAATTCCAGATGCTTCCCTGTTACATTGGTGTGTCCGAACAGATGTCGTGCTACGGATGCTGCTATTACAGCTTTTGATAATCCGCTGTTTAAATCGGCCTCTGTGAAAGGTTTACCGTCTATAAAACGGAAACTGAATACCTTCCAGAAAGCTTCGTCTGTCTGAACCATATCCGCTGTCATTTTTTTGCCGGCTGGTAATGATGTTCGTACTTTACTTATCTTTGAAATAAGTGTAACGCTCTCTGCTGTTGTCAGCGGTTTGAAACACTCACGGCCAGTTTGTACAGACATTCTCGAGTTTGCTGAACCTCCTTTTGTATTACCCTTGGCACGATAAGACATATTTGGAACGTATAATGAGCGGCTTCGGTTTATTTCAGGCTCACAATCGGCTATGCGTGCTCGTATGGTAATGACAATCACCATAATCATACAGATGGAAAGTGCTGTACCAAGTATGGAAATCCAACTGATGACCGGATTCTCACGCAGATGCCATATCGCCTGTTTAAAATATTGTTTAATCATTGTTCAAATTCTGTTTTGATTTTTTACAATTATTGTTTCATTCGTCTCTCAAAGCTTCTGTAGGTGCAATATTACTTATACGGTGTGCCGGAATATAGATACCTGTCAGTACTACCAGAAGCAGGATGATATAGATGATGAATGATACTATAAGGAAGTGTTGCCCGAAATTGTCAATCCAACATGGCTGTGTTGTGGCATTGATATAGCTGCTGACCTCATGTAGCCCTTCACTGAGACCATATTGCATATATATTATGCATCCTATAAGTGTAGCTATGGTTGTCAGTACCACACCTTCGCCAAGCAGTAGCCGTCGGATGTTGTGTGGTGTAGCTCCATACGACAGCATTACCCCGATTTCTTCACGTCGTGTACGTGTCTGTAGCCAGAAAGTGCCTATTACACCGAGGCAAAGATTGATAAGGAAGAACATCGCTACACTCAGATTTCGGCGATATAGTGAAGTGCTGCTGTAAAATTCGCTATCCGCAATAAGATCGTCATACGATTGAAGGTCGCGTGCATAAAGATTGCCCGCCCGCATTTCACGAAGCATCCATGGCTTGAAATCATGAAGGAAGCGTTCCATGCTGATTCCGTCTTTTATACGGACTACAATATGCATATCTTCCAGATTATCAAGAATATCAGGATGACTTTCTGGAATGAATACTGTCGGTAAAGGACGAAGGTCATTGGCATATTTGAAAGGTTTTACAGTACCCACAACTGACATATATATGGTATCTTTTCCCTCTGCCTCCCAACAACGCTGTCTGTTATAAGTCTTGGTGTGAAACATGCCTTCCAAAGCATCTTCTGTCAGTATTATATCGGACTCTTTATAGGTATAGTCGGAAAGTTGGCTTTCTGTCATGCTGCCTTCTCCACGCTTGAAACCGTATGTTTCAAAGAAATTGGTATGTGGCCAGAAGTAAATATTCATGATGTTGAAATCTGTAGAATCACCTTCTGCTGTCAGAACTGAGCTGCTGCTTCCTATTGAGCATGGATATGCGAAAGAAACCATAGGAGTGGCATTCTTTACATCCGGATGCTGCCGTGTACGTTCAACAATATTCATGTATGCTTGCATCAGAGAAGCTGAATCTGTGCTTTGGGGATCATAGCCTGGGGCTTGTGGCTGGAGCATGGCTACTGACACCATGCATAGACGGTCTGCATCATAACCAAGTGGACGTTGACGGTCGTATGTAACAACAATGACAGGGTCGAATATAATCCACGAAAGTACAGCTACCAATATCAGTTCAGCCATAAGCCAACCGTTGTTACGGCGACGGGACCATAAGTTCTTAAGTATAAGTTTTAGCATAATATTATCTTTTTTCGTAAAGAGAATATACAATAGGTTTACGGAGCGACATCCATGCTGGGAGTAATGCTGACAGAAGGTTCAGCAAAAGGCAGAGCAGAAAGGCTATGCCAAACACTGCAGGTGCGAAAAGCATTTCGCCGGACACATATAGATTTGCATCTTCAGGAGTGGCTGTCGGCCAGTCGCTGAGTAGAGTGAAAATCCATTCACGTCCCAGATAGACGGTTGTCCATGCCACAATCAGTCCTATAATGCCGCCTGCTACGGTAAGGAAGAGATTTTCCCACATAACCTGCGACAGAAGTGCTCCTCTGTTGGCTCCGAATGACTTGCGGACACCCATCTCCAGCAGACGGCTTTCCATACGGCTGGCAATGAGTCCGCTCAGGTTCAGGGCAGGTACCAACAACAGTACCAATACCACGACTATAAGATATCCTGCCGATTTCCAGAAACTGAATCTGACATCTGATGGGATTTCCTGAAAAACACTTACAAAATGTGAAGTGGGTTGTTCCCACAAATCTATACTCCAGGAATCCTTGTATTCCAGGTTTACACGTCTTGTCAGTTCCTTTATTTCGGCACGTAGGGCATCAGCCTGAGCATCATCTTTAACAAGGAAAGTAATGTTATATTGACCGCAATAAGGAAACCTTTCGGTGAGTGGTTTCTTATAATTCGGAATAACCGAATAGGGTAGATAGACCTGTGCGTACGATTCATTTGTAAGGTAGCTTGCTCCACGGACTACTCCACACACACGATAGTCGATATAGTCAAGTGTGAACGAACGTCCCACTATTTCCTCTGTGCTTCCGAAAAGTCGTCGGGCTAGATCATCCGATATGACAGCAGTTCGTATTCCGCTTTCCAAATCAGAATCAGTGAATGGATTGCCATCTACAAAACGCAATGGATAGATACGGAAAAAAGCAGGGTCTACCAGCTTTAATGCCGGGCGAAAATCTCCGCTACGGTCAGCTGGCTGGATATATCCGGCTCCAGACATTCCTCTTCCCAAATGGGCTGAAACCGCTACAACGTTTTTTAGAGGATATATCCATTCCTGTAATGCACGATAACTTAGGCCTGCATTCAAGTTGGATTTCTCTTTTTCCGAATGAAACATGGCATTAGTCAAATATAAAGTGTTGCTCCGGTTTCCTTCGGGATACACCGGTGCCAGCTTTACATAGTAAATTACAGCCATGATAACCGTCATTGCAATGGCAAGGCCTGTTCCTGTAATGTAAAGAGTACTGAATAAGCGGTCCTGCCTCATCAATTCAATGGCTTGTTTAAAGTATGTTTTTATCATATAGAAGTTTCTTGGTATTTTATCCTATCTGACGTCCGTCAAAGAAACGTACTGTTCTTGAAGTCTGTTTTGCCTGTTCTTCGTTGTGTGTAACCATCACTATCGTGCGTCCGTCTTCCTTATTGAGCTGATGTAGCAGTTCCATTACTTCAGCACCCATCTTTGAGTCCAGATTTCCAGTCGGCTCGTCGGCAAGTATTATTTCAGGGTTTCCGATAATTGCGCGTGCTATCGCAACACGCTGGCACTGACCGCCGGATAGTTGTGAAGGCATGTGTCGCATACGATGGCTCAGTCCTACTTTCTTCAGAACCTCTTCCGCCAGATGTCTGCGTTCTTTTGCCGATACGTTTCTGTACAGAAGTGGAAGTTCCACATTGTCAATCACATTCAATGAATTGATAAGATGGAACGACTGGAACACAAATCCCAGGTTCTTGTTGCGGAAAGCAGCCAGTTCCTTGTCTTTCATCCCTTCTACTACTGTTCCTGCTATTTTAATAGTTCCGCTTGTAGGAGCGTCCAGCAGTCCCATAATGTTCAGCAATGTTGATTTTCCACAACCGGAAGGTCCCATAATACTGAGAAATTCACCTTTTTCCACATTCAGGTTTACATTTTCCAAGGCCTGTGTCTCTATTTCATTAGTACGGTAAATCTTGTTGATTCCTGTCAGTTCAATCATGTTCATAGTCTGTTGTTATTTAATTGTTAGTTATATGTTTTTTTATTATAAATCTTTATTCATTTCTCAAAGCATCTGCCGGCAAAGTGCGTGCAGCCCGTACAACCGGAATATATGTGCCTATCAGCGCAATTATCAGCAATATCAGATAACTGATTATCAGAACTATTGAGAAGTGGAAGCCGAAACGGTTCTGCCAGTATTCCGGATTCGGTACGAAATAACTCCTCATTTCTACCGCATACATACCACTGATATACGCATGATAAAGCAAGAAAGGAATGACCAGCACGAAAGCTGTTGTCAATAATAACCATGCCTCGATAAGGAATTGTCGCACAATACACCTTTGCGATGCTCCTATACTACGCATAACACCTATCTCTTCCCGACGGGCATTGCTACGAATCCAGAAGGTTCCCACCATACCCAAGAAGATGCAAAGCAGGGCGAAACCAGTCAAGGCATATTGCAGGCGGAGCTTGTTGGTGACACCGCTTGCCATCGCATAGGCCTCACTCATGTCTGAAAATTTTTTCAGACTGTCAAAATAGAAATTGCCAATGGATAGTTGAGGCCCCACTTCCTGCTGGAAACGCTGTATGAAGGCTGATTCGTCTACACCTGGTTTCAGACGGATGACAAAAGGATACATCCACGCCATATAAGGACTTCCTTGCATATCATCATACATGCGTACAATGAGCGGATAAGGCTGTTCGTAATCACGGTGCTTGAAGTCACGGAATACACCTGCTACTTCTGAAGGTTCATCGTCCTCATAAACTTTTTTCCCTACTGCATCTGCTGTACCAAATAGACGTAGGGCTAACAGTTCAGATATGAAGACTTTTCCTTGAGTCTGTTCGGGTAACCGGATATCATCGCCCGTACGGACATCTTTCATGCCGTAGGTACGGAGCAGATTGCTACCATCAAGTGTTATGAAATTGTACCACTGGGCATGTACGTAGCCTTCTTTTTTGTGTAAAGAGGCGGTATCGGCAAAAACTTGTGTTCCGCTCCACGAGTTGCTGTTAGGAAAACTTTGGTTTGCGGAAATGGACCAGCACTCTACCTCAGGCTGCTCACGCACTATGCGGGCGATACGATGGTAAGCCACCAGATTCATAGAGTCGGAAGCCATATCGGGATTGAAGTTCCCGTTCGTCACGTCGTACATGCCGATGTTCACCACATAAAGTCCTTCGGGATTATAGCCACGGTCGATAGCACGGTTGGCGGTCAATACATAGATAGGATCGATAACCGTCCATAAGAAAAAACTGACAACCAGCAATTCCAAGAATATCCAGCCGTTCTGACGGCGCTGGTTCCATAGTTGGTGTAAAATAGTTCGTATCATTACATTTTATCTTTTCGAGTTCAACGATTCTGTGATGGTATGTCGCAGCGCATACAAAGCAGGGACAAGCGCCGACACCACATTGAGCACAACGCACACGGCCAAGGCAATACCGAATACCGCAGGATTGAACAACATCTCTACCGTGAACGAAGTGGAAAGGGAGGTATCGTAAATGTTCTTGTCGAATAGTGTCAGAATCCAGTCGCTGGCCGTCAATACAATCAAATATGAGAATACCAGTCCCATCAGTCCTCCCAATAAGGTCAACAGGAGATTCTCGCAAAGTACCTGCTCCAACAAACATCGACGGGTAGCTCCGTATGCCTTGCGGAGTCCCAATTCTGAAATACGGCTGTCCATCCGCGAAGAAATCATTCCACTCAAGTTCAGTGCCGGAATGAAAAGTAAAGCCAGCAGGATATAGAGAAAATCTTTAGCTAGATCCATAGTGTCCGGTACCTTATCCAAATCCTGACGGAAGGTGCTGAGCCAATATATGTCCGGTTGTCCCATCAGGTCGTATTCATAGTCTTTGTCCTGCTGTGAATACCGGCGGAACACATCCTGTACCTCACTACGTACCTTTTCAATATTCGCCTTATCGTCAACCAACAGGTAAGCGTACACATTACCCAGCAATCCCATACGGTCCAACTCTTTCCGGATGTATTGTGCATTGAGCAATGGCAGCCAAAGATCTCCTGCCGTTTCTGGTGTAGCATTGGATACGTCCTGTATCACACCACACACACGGTAATCACGTCCATTGAAACCGAAATGACGTCCCGTTACTCCCTCGACCGTAGCAAACAGACGTCTGGCCAGTGATTCGCTAAGGACGGCTACCGGTGACTTGGCTTCAACATCTTCCTGTGTAAAAGGGTGGCCTTCGATGAAACGGAAAGAAAAGAGTTTCCAAAAGTCTTCGTTGGCAAAACGGGGAACTGCCTTGAAAGGCTTTACACCCGTAGCAGACACCTGATAATTTCCCCAAAAATCAAACATACTACCGGCTACCAACTCCACATGGGGCAGGTCTACAAGCATTTCATCAATTACATAATAAGCCATACCGCCGTTGATACTCCAGTTTTCGGGTTTACCCTTCGGATAGCGTTTTATCGGCTTGACTACCAGTGTCCTATCCCTGTTATACTCCGGATAGACAGGACCGAATTTTACGTAGAAGATAATGAAGAGAGTCATTACCAGCGCAATGGACAAACCAGTACCCACCACGTATATACCGGTAAAAAGTTTGTGTTGTCTGACAAGTGTCCATGCTTGTCTGAAGTAATTCCTTATCATACTTATCGCTGTATTTATTTTCTTAGTTTCAACTTGTTCTTGTTTTTATACTGACTCATGTCGCTAATAACAACTCTGTCACCGGGCTGAAGACCTGACACCACTTCCACATATTCGAAGTTGGAATCTCCCAGACGGACTTTTCGTTTTACCAGCTCATCTGAACCGTCAAGTACAAAAAGCTGATAATCGCCACGCCCGACGTAATAGCTTGAATTGGCAATGCGCAACACATCTTCCTTTACGGCATTCATCACATACACATCTGTTTTCAGTCCTGAGCGGAGACGGCGGTTACTGTCGTCTTCCAGTTGAACGGTAAATGAAATGACTCCGTTCTTTGAAAGCGGTGTCACACTGCTCACCTGGCCCTCAAGTTTCTCACTACCTATCTTTACTACAGCCTTTCCGCCGGCTGCAACACGGTCGCCGTATGTGTCGGCTATCTCACCCTCAACCTTGAAATGGCTCAAATCGGAAATGACTGCTATACGCGAACCTTCGTTTACCTGAGCTCCAATCTGATTGTTGATATACGTCAGAATAGCCTTGCGTGGTGAGCGTATCTGTGCTTCGTCAAGCGTACGTTTTGTCTCGGCAAGTCCTTTAAGGAAAATTTCATATTCCAGTTGTTTTACCTTCAGGTCGGCTGCCTTGACCTTTCGTTCATTGGCGAGTTGCTGATGCAGCTGTTCCAATTCCAGCTTTCCTGTTTCGAAATTCAGTTCTGCCTGATGAACCCTGTCCATGGTACCCGAACCCAGACTGTCGAGATAACGTTCATTGCGCAGTTCCACCTTCATGCGGTTCAGTTTCATTTCAGCCACCTTTACTTTCATTTCAAGGTCACTCAGGTACGTACTGTTGTTCACTTTCAGCTGTTCCAGTTGATAGCGTTTCATCTGTTCCTCATCCAGCAGCTTGTCGTATTCTGTCTTTGCGCTCTGCAGGTCCAGTTTAAGAATAGGTGTACCTATATTTACGCTGTCTCCACCTTTCTTATATACTTCCAATATACGTGTGTTGATAGGGGAGTTGATAATTTCCTCGAATGCGGGAACCACCTTTCCTGAAGCGCTGACACTAACTTCTATAGTACCTTTGCTCACTTCCGAGAATACCAGGTCTTTTTCTTTCACACTGCTGCGCATCAGGGAAAACAGTATTAGGATGAGGGCAATGCAACCACCTCCTATACCTCCATATTTTAAAATCCGTCTGTTACGTTCCTTTTTCAGTACATCTTTTGGTATTTCTCTATCCATAATAATCTGTTTTGAATAAAATTGTTCGTTATGACGCTTTTTATTATGCAAGATGTGTGCCAAAATATTAATCCGTTGATTATCAGTGGAAGACAAAAAAATAAGGTGTCCGAAAACGGACACCTTGTACGGTTTTATATTTAAATACTGTCGTCGAAAAAGTATTTTCTTCAGCTTATTTTCTATAAACCACAGTGTGGTTTATAAAAATACAACTTGTGTTTATACAAACCACACTGTAATTTATATAAACACAAGTTATATTTATAGAATATGTTAGCTCGTTACTAACTTTCTGATTTGATGTTTGGAGTTTTGTTACCTCATCTTCTTTTTAAGCCAAAGATAGTATCCGGTCAGTGGGAGAGTGGCACCTATCAGTGCAGCCAGGAAATATAGGATTTTGGTAACAGGACCGCCCCATGTACCTACGTGCAGCGAATAAATCAGTCCTCTGAGGTTCTGTCTCACACTGTTATCCTCGAATTTCCTGATTTCGGTTATTTGTCCGGTCTTCGGGTTGAACTTTACATTGTCCGACTTACTCCTGTATCCGTTTTTGTTCAGTGATACAGTAGCTTCGTTTTTGCTCAGTTTGATATAGTAGTATTCAGAGTAGAGACTTCGTATTTCCTTTAGGGCAGCATCGTATGCTATGGCATTTTCCTGTTTGCGTTCTGTCTTGCCGCTATCTTTTTTGTCATCATGCCCGTGACTGTGTCCGTGTCCGGCTTGTTGGCTCTGGGCTTGAGGTTCGGCTCCAAGGAGTGAGTAAGCAGCTTCTCTATACCAACCGAACGACCATGTAGGTCCGGTCAGTGCCATAAGAAGTAGGAATATTGTGGCATAGAAGCCGAGTGCTACGTGCGAATCGTACATCAGTCGTTTTGTACCTTTGCCGCAAGCTACTGTAAGTCTGTTCTTCAGAGCCTTACGTGTGCGTGGAATCCATATTACCAGCCCGCTTATGAGGATTATTGTCATTGCTATAGTGGAAATCCCTACTATAAGTTTACCGGTTGACATGCTGCCTTTACTCTTAGGAACATCAAGGAACCACCTGTGCAGTTTCCTCATTGTCTGAAAGAAAGGATATGATTTTGACCATCCTATGCTTTCTCCGGTATAAGGGTTGACGAAAAGTACTTTCTTTCCTCCGTTACTGAAACTTATCTGATATGTAGCATCTGCTGCTTTGGGGATGCTTACGGATGAAATCTTCATTTCGCCGTGTCTCTTTTGGACGATATTTATGACTTTGGAAGGATTCAGCCTTTCTTTCCCCTGCGGTATTTCCACCTGATAAAGGTACTTGTTGAGGGCACGTGTGATATCCTGTTCGAATACAAGTGTGGCTCCGGTGAAACAGATTATTGTGATTATTATTCCAAGCGGTATGGATAGCCATAGATGTATTTTGTATAGTAGTTTTTTCATTCCAGTCTTTTAATTTTTTTTATTCAGTTATGTTAAGTCTTCCAACACCCGAAAGTTGTGTTGCTTCTACTGTTAGTCCTTTTGTGGCAGCTCCTGTGGCAGGATCAATTCTGTAGATAGCCGGATAACCAGACGTAGTAGTTACGGCAATATATGCCTTTCCGTTTTCCACGTATGGAGTGTTGCCGAATCCGCTTATGTCAGAAGGCATTCCTGATACGTAAGTAATCTTCTTGTCTTCTGCTTTGAAGATTGCAAGCTGGTTTGCTGTATATCCTGTTTCGGAGAATGGACGGTCATACATTAGCAAAAGGAAATAATCGTCAGCAATAGGCCAACAGCGCATGAATGATTTTCCACCTGTCTGTTCTTCGATGTTGCAGTAGTAATCGTCAAAGCTTTCTGTTCCTGCAGGTATTCTAACTACTCCTGCAGGTAGTGTAGTCTGCTGGCGGTTGTCTGTCATTGTTTTGGCATAACTTGGTGAAAATACATAAATATCACCGTTGCCTGCACTCCATACCATCTGGTAGTACTGCGATTTCATCCTTCCTGCCGCATAGCTTATCTTGTCTGTTGTTATGATTTTCTTTTCTGTAAGACTCTCGTCACTGAATATTGCTATGTGACATTCATTCGGGTATTGGGTCCATTGCAGTTCATCTTTCTTGTATGAGCTGCTTCCGCTACCGCCTGCTTCTGTCTTTATCAAATCCTCATTGCCTGGCAAAACCCATTTCCCATTCTCAAATTTTGTTCCATACTGGCTCAGTCCCATAGGAATAGCTGCAGAAAATATTTTGCCGTTATTTTCAAGAATGCCGGCTAAGGTTACATATTCTCCGTTGCCAAGGAAATTTTCCGACAGATACTTTTCGTTTTTAGTATCGTTTGTGGTGTATTTTTCTCCTGCTGCATCAAGATAAGAAATCAGGAATGATTTCGGAGTGTAACCGTTCTCGTCGTTCCACTCTGTAGGTCCGTCGCCTGTAGATGTAGTCATGATGTACTTTCCGTATGTGCCGAAAGTTGTAAATCGTCTGATAGCGAATTCGCCGTTTCTCTTTTTGATATCATTGTTTGCATCAAGGATGAATGATGTGGTTACACCTGCATTCCCCTGATTGTATGCCAGTCCGTAAAGGTACTGGTTGTTATAGTATATCCACTGTGTGGCTCCGTCGTTCACAAGGCCGTTGTTTTTCGTTGATACAGTCCCTTCATCAAGCGATGAGGCTGTAAGAAGTACGTTGGTGGTATTTCCTGATGCTGTAACGGATGCGGCTATTACGTATTGTCCTTTTGAATTGTTGTTATTATTATCGTTACCGATATTCTCTTCTGTGCAAGATGCGGCAGAAACAGCTATTCCAAATACGATAGCTGCGCTTTTGATGAAATTCTTTTTATTCATATCTTTACTCGTTTTATATTTATCATTTATTTTCCGAAATATACTCTCAGTTTTCCGTAGAAAGCTCTTCCTGCTTTCTGGAGACTGAAATTGTCGTATAGCTTTTCATCCGTCAGGTTGCGACATTCGAAGGAGATGTTGTATCTTCCTTTCTTCATGCTGTATGAAAGGCTTATGTTGTGCGAAAACTGATTTGGTACTATGTAATCGCTGCTTGAGCCTATTACCTGCGAATAGTATGAAAAGCTGTGCAGATACTGGTTGTCGTAAGTAAAGGTTAGTGTGTTACCTTTTTCAAACAGGTTGTGCCAGTATAGGTTTATGTCCGAATCGGCAAACATATAAGGTATGTTTGGCATACGTTCCTTGTAAGCCAGATTAGGCTGGTTGGTACCTATTGCCATTTCCTGATTGTCCCTTACATCCATTCGGGTGAAATTCCCTCCGATACTCAGCCAATTGCTGAATCCGTATCTTATTGAAGCATTAACTCCTTTGGTAAGAACCTTTCCGTAGTTGATATATGTTGCAGCCATTTTGCCACCGCTGAGGTCGGCAATGTTTCTCTGTATATAATCCTTTGTATCACGATATACAAGTCCACCTTCCAGATAAATACTATGTTTGCCAAAAGTCTTGTTATAGCTTATATTCAGATTTATATTGTCACTGCTCTCAGGGCGAATACTTACATCACCCATTTCCAGATCTTCATCACCGAACATTTCCTCAATGGTAGGCAGACGGTAGGCTTTTTCATACGAGAGTTTTATCTGCAATGAAGGTATTACGAAGAATGTACCTGCCGCTCCGTAGCCTGTTGAGCTTACTTTTCTGTCTGTACGCACAAAGTCTGAATTATTGGAGTCTGTGGCTTGCGGACCTGACACATACTGCAAATATTGCTTTGCGAAAGCTGAAAAATTCCATCTTTCCGACATCATCAGTCTGTATGAAAGTCCGCTGATATTTTTTCTTGTACGTTTGTCTATCGGATCTGTCTGTTCTTCCTTTGTCAGTAGGGAAGTGTTTTCGCGTCTGAATGCATTGAACACATTATTAAATGTGATGAAATGTGCCTTGCCTATTCTGTAGTTCAGTGTAAGTGTGCTGTTCCAGTTGTCATTGTCTGCACGCGAATACTGATAAGACTGTTCGCCACGGGAATTCATCAGTTTTTTGTCGCCCAGCCAGTTGTATTCGTAGGCTGCAGTATCTACATTATAAGTAGTGTTCCTGTTGTAATTTCCTGTCAGTGTCAGTTCAAGCCCCTTAACTATAAGGTCTCTTTTTCTATATTCCACAGAAGGCATAAACGAGTGACCTTTCCTGTGTTTCTCTCCATAGACAATATTCTGTCGCACGCCGGTCTGTATGTCCTGGTACATGTTTGAATAGGTAAATCCGAACATAAGGCGGTCTGCCCATATCTTGTCCACGACTCCTATTTTCCCGATGACAGCTTCGTTGTGATAAGTGTCATTGAACCTTTTTACTCTGCCTGTTCCGGCATTTATATTTCCTGTTTCGAAATCCTTTATCGGACCGTCTATGTAATAATTATTGTCTGAATAGTTTTGGAAAGCATTTATTTCGTAGGTAAATCCGTTTTTCAAAGACTGTCCGAAATGAACGTTCGATTTATGTGTATTGAACGAACCGTATGAGTACGAAGCATCCAGAAACCAGTTACGTTTTTTTTTGTTTGTTACTATATTGATAACTCCTCCTATGGCATCCGAACCGAACCCTACCGGAACTACTCCTTTATATACTTCTATTCTTTCGGCAAAGTTTACTGGAATATTGTTGAGGCCGAACGAGCTTCCAACACCTTCCTGTGGAACACCGTCTATAAAGATCTTTACGTGTTTGC
Source organism: uncultured Bacteroides sp. (assembly GCF_937912035.1). Lineage (GTDB taxonomy): Bacteria > Bacteroidota > Bacteroidia > Bacteroidales > Bacteroidaceae > Phocaeicola. The sequence continues at coordinate 150,899 of NZ_CALDPF010000034.1, read as the reverse complement.
CGCTAAATCCGTCGAGCATCATCTGCATGTCCGAACCTACACCACCTGATTCCCTGAGCTTCATACCCGGAGCTTTGGCCAGTGCATCGCTAAGGCTCTTCGTGCTGTTCTTCATATCCTTTGTATCTACAGCCACTGCATTGAACGCCGAGCGCTTGAGACGACTTACACCGTTCGACACTACAACCACTTCGTCCAGTTCTGTTACAGACGGTTTCAATGTTACTTTGTGATTGTAATTTTGATTGCTTATTGTTACATTCTTTTCGTATGTCTCGAAACCTATTGCTGAAACAACAAGAGTGTATTCTCCAGCAGGAGCATTAAGTGTGTATTCACCTTTTTCATTAGTGGTACATCCGAAGTTGGTGTTCTTCAGATAAACCGTTGCAAAATCTACAGGATTCTTGTCTGTCGATTTTACTGTTCCGGACAGGATAATTTTCCGGACTTCAGCTTTGGCTGTTAAACAAAAAGCCATAGCGGTAAACAGAAATAAAAATTTAAAATACTGACTCCACAGTGTTTTGCCCATAAACTAATACCTTATAAATATATTTTCTGATTCTTTAATTCCGGATGCAAAGTTACTGTCATAGGCTTTTTGTCGCAATCGCAATTTTTAGGTATATTTCTTACTGTTTTTGCGGTGTATCTAATTATTTTTAGGTATAGCTCAAAATTGATAATAAACATATTGTTAAAACTTTCTAATAGAATGTTATTAATTTGTGTTAAGCGTGAACAATCTATTATTTTTGCTGTTGAAAACATTTAATATATATATGAACGAAATTTTTATTATTATCGGGTTGATATTGCTTAATGGAGTTTTCGCAATGTCCGAGGTAGCACTTATTTCAGCCCGTAAATCACGTCTTTCCGCTGACGCTAAAAACGGAAACAAATCGGCAAAAACAGCTCTAAAACTTGCTAATGAACCAGACAGGTTTCTTTCAACAGTACAAATTGGTATTACTCTTATAGGAATCCTCACCGGTATCTATTCCGGAAACCAGATTGCAGTCGATCTGACTGAGGCTATGAAATCATGGGGAGTTTCATCTTCTTATGCATTCGGATTGGCTCAAGGTATAATCGTAGTAGTAGTTACATATCTAACTATCATTTTTGGTGAACTCGTACCTAAGCGTATAGGTATGAGTATGGCAGAAAAGGCTGCAAAGGTAATGGCACAGCCTATGAATGTTCTTTCAGTCATTGCACTTCCTTTCGTATGGCTGCTTGCAAAGAGCACTGAGATTATCTTCAATCTCCTTGGTGTAAAAGAAGAGGATAACAAGGTGACGGAAGAAGAGATCAAGTCTATAATAAAAGAAGGAGCTGAAGACGGCGAAGTACAGCCTGTGGAACAGGATATCATGCAGAGAGTGTTCCTTTTAGGTGATTTGAAAGTCAGCTCTATTATGACACATAAGTCGGATATAGTATGGTTGGACACAGATATGACTGTGGATGATGTGAAAACTATAGTAAGCGACAATCTTTATGAGTTCTATCCTATAGCCGATGGCGATCTTGATCATGTAAAAGGTGTTATTCATTTGAAGGATTTGGTATTACATTTGAATGAAGATGATTTCAATCTGGTATCTTTGACCCAGAATGCAGTGTTCTTTCATGAGAACATGAATGTATATAAGGTCTTGGAACAAATGAAGATGAAGAAAATCAGCCGTGCTCTTGTATGTGACGAGTTTGGGGCATGTACCGGTATTATAACGCTGAAAGATATTCTGGAAGGATTGGTTGGAACTGTAGATGATGCCGATGATGAACCGGACATTATCAAGAGAGTCAATAACGACGGATGGTTGGTTGACGGACAGTGCCCTATGTACGATTTTCTTAATTATTTCAACCGTCCGGAGCTGTTCGAAGTATCGGATTTCCATACCCTTGGAGGACTTATACTCCAACATCTTCAACATGTACCTCAGAGTGGGGAAACTCTTCAATGGAACGGTTTTAACTTCGAAGTAGTTGATATGGATGGGGCAAGGATTGACAAGGTTCTTGTAACTCAAATTAAACAGGATTAACATTCGAATTTATTTTAGTCTGTATAATATAGTTATAAATATACGGATTAACAATATTTATGCTTTCAAATCGTAAGTAATGTTACATTTGTAATGGCGATTATATTGTATTAATGTGAATGGTTTTGCTGACGATATGTTATATTTATAACTGTTTATACAGTAAAGTGTAATATGAATAAATGTATTGTAAGCAAAGCCGTTTATTTTGAAATGTAATATCTACATTTTTCATTTTTATGTTATAACATACTTTTGTAAATTTGCAGCACATAAAATTAAACTTAAGGATTAAAGATGAATTATTTAATGGGATTTTTTCTGTTTTTTGTTAATAGGTATCTTGTGTTTCAAAATGTCAAAGTATGTGACTCATTTTTTAGTACCTGTAATGTATATATAGAAAAGTGTTTCTGAATTACATTCTTTATGTACTGATATGTTATCTTAATAGCATGAGTATGTGTCGTAATTTCAGAGGAAATATATGATTGTGAAGCATATTTATGTATTTATTCATTTGTATGAATATTCGTTTAATTTTTAATATTTAATATTTACTAGCGGAAGATGAAAAGATTTATTCTTTTGTTTATCTCTCTCGCATTATTTACGTTACACTCGTCTTTTGCCCAAAATTTTGTGGTGAAAGGAACGGTTACAAGTCATGAGGACAACGAACCGTTGATAGGTGCAACAGTATTGCAAGAGGGAACTACTAATGGTGTGGTTACCGATATAGATGGTAACTACAGCTTCGAGGTGAAGGGAGCAGCGAATGCTACCTTGGTTTTCTCATACATCGGTATGCAGGCGCAGAGCCATAAGGTGAATGCGTCCACCGGAGTTTTGAACGTGAGTTTGAAATCCGATGCGGAGATGATAGATGAGGTGGTTGTAGTGGCTTACGGTGTACGTAAGAAAGGGACTATTGCAGGTTCTGTTTCTACTGTAAAAAGTGAAAAACTGGAAAACGTTCCTACTGCAAGCTTTGATCAGGCCTTACAAGGACAGACACCTGGTTTGACAGTTATTTCGAATTCAGGTGAGCCAAGTGCAGCTGCCACTTTCCAGATTCGTGGTACCAACTCTATCAATTCAGGAACTTCGCCATTGTTTATTCTTGATGGTGTGCCTGTAGAAGCTTCAAGTTTTAACGCAATCAGCCCAAGTGATATAGAAAGTATTTCTGTATTGAAAGATGCTTCTTCTACATCTATCTATGGTGCGCGTGCAGCAAACGGTGTTGTGGTCATCACCACCAAGCGTGGCCGCAACACTGACGGCGCAAAGGTTACATTCCGTGGCCAGTGGGGATTTTCACAGCTTGCCGGAAATAACTGGAATCTGATGAATACTGCAGAGCGCATACAGTATGAAAAAGAAATAGGCATGGACCAGGGTGATGATTTTTATAACAGGATTAAGGATATAGATATAAACTGGATGGATGCTGTTTATAACAATAATGCACCATCTCAGAATTATGATATTTCTGTGAACGGGGCTACTGACAAGACTAATTATTACGTATCAGGTAGCTTCTTCGATCAGGACGGTATCACTATCGGTTCTGCCTTCCGTCGTTATAACTTCAGGGCAAACATTGAGAACCGTGCCAAGGAATGGCTGAAGCTGGGGACAAACACACTGCTGGCATACGAGGACATAGAGCAGGCCGAGGATGGCGAATATGCGCTGTATGCCCCTATCTCGGCTTCGCACTTCATGTTGCCTTACTGGAATCCTTATAATGCCGACGGATCGGTGGCTTCGCAGACTGAAGGTGAATGGAACGGAGCAGGTCAGAATCCTATAGAATGGATGCAGAACAATCCGGTGAAACATAAGACATATAAGGTTATTTCGTCGGTTTTTGCAGAAGTAACTCCTATTGAGAATCTGACAATACGTTCGCAGTTCGGCGCGGATTACTCTCATTCTACAAGCTTTATGCAGTCTTTCCCAAGCTATATACTTAATAATGGTTCGGGTTCTGCCGGCAGGGCTTCGTCGGACGGGCTTACACTTACTGTAACCAATACTGCCAATTACCGTATGAATGTGGACGATGTTCATGACCTGAACTTCATGATTGGTCAGGAAGGTGTGAACTATCACTATGAGTCGTTTCAGGCTGTGACGGACGGACAGACAAATGATGCCTTGACAAATATGGCTTCAGGTTCGTATGCTTCATCATGGAGTGATACAACCAGCGATTATGGCTTCTTGTCGTTCTTCGGCCGTGCTGAATATAATTACAATAGCAAATACTATGCAGATTTCTCCGTGCGTGCCGACGCTTCATCACGCTTCGGACGGGGAAACCGTTGGGCCGGATTCTGGTCTGTCGGGCTGATGTGGGATATGCGACGGGAAGATTTCCTTAGCGGATACGGGTGGCTTACAAATGCACAGCTCACTTTCAGTACAGGTACATCTGGTAACTCTTCAATCCCTAATTATGAACACCTGGCACTTGTTACAGGAAATAACAATTATATGGGCGAAACGGGCATCTCTCCTTCGCAGAGAGGAAATAAAGAGCTTACATGGGAAAAGCTTTGGACAACAAACGTTGGTCTTCGTCTGGGATTCTTTAACCGCCTGAACCTTACGGCCGAATTCTATAACAAGCTTACTACAGATATGCTTATGCAGGTTCCTGTGAGCTATGCTGATGGAGGTTACGGTGCATATTGGGACAATGTGGGCGCCATGGTGAACCGTGGTGTTGAACTTTCGGTGGACGCTACTGTTTTCAGCAATAAGGATTTCTCATGGAATGTGACGGCAAATGTTTCTTACAACAAGAACAAACTGACGGAACTTTATAACGGTATAGACGAGTATGTGGACAGCAATGTGACGATGTATGCCGTGGGACAGACCGTGAGTGGTTTCTATATGGTGAGATATGCGGGGGTGAATCCTGCAAACGGTGATGCTCTGTGGTACACAAAGGATGGTGAGATAACAAATGAATTCAGCGAAGAAAACCGTGTGTTCATCGAGGGAAAAAGCTTTGACGCTCCATGGCAGGGTGGTTTCGGAACAACTCTTTCGTGGAAAGGACTGATGCTTTCTGCACAGTTCAGCTGGATGGCGGACAGGTGGGTTTATAACAATGACCGTCTGATGGACGAGAGTAACGGGCTTTACACATCGTACAACCAGTCGAACCGTCTGCTGTACGACCGCTGGAAGAAGCCGGGTGACGTGACGGATATTCCACGTCATGGAGTGACTCCTCAGTTTGATACTCACTATCTGGAAAACGCGTCGTTCCTGAGGCTGAAAAACCTTATGTTGTCATATAGTCTTCCAAAAGATGTTTTGGGGAAAACTCGTTTCTTCGATGCCGCGCGTGTGTTTGTTCAGGGGCAGAATCTTCTGACTTTCACCGGATTTACGGGGCTTGATCCTGAGGTGAGCGCCAATATCTATCGTGCCCAGTATCCTATGACAAGACAGTTTACACTTGGAGTGGAGTTGAACTTTTAATTTATTGAAATGGTAATGAAAAATATTAAGATATATTTGTTGGGGGCGGCGGTGATGACGCTGGCCGCTTCGTGTCTGGACAAAGAACCTACTCATGCTATTCTTGCCGATGAAGCAATAACCAATGTGAGTGAGGCTAATCAGGCCATGATTGGTATTTATGCCGATTTTAAAAGCTCATATCTTTATAGTGGAAATCTGACATTGCTTCCGGACATTCAGGCTGATTTGGTTTATGCCGTGAACGGATATTCTAATGTGTATGGAGATGTATGGCGCTGGAATATCAACGCCACGAACTCTGATATAGAGGCTGTGTACGGTAGTCTTTATAAAGTGATAGGCGACTGCAACTTCTTTTTCGAGGAAGTGGCGAAATGGGAGAATAATATAGATGATGACACTGCCTACGAGCAGCTGCAGGGAATTAAGGGAGAGGCGTATTTTGCCAGGGCTTTGGCTTATTCCGAACTTATCAAGTGCTTCTGCAAGGCATACGATCCGGCAACTGCCGGCGATGAGCTTGGTGTTGTTCTTGTGTCGAGCTATTCAAATCCGGGAGAAATGACACGCGCGTCTCTTTACGATTCATATCAGTTTGTCCTGGCGGATCTTGAAAAGGCTGCCGAAATGTTGGAGGTGGATGAGGATGAAGATCCTAATAATGTGATGAACACTCCTTACTTCACTTATTATACGGTCCGTGCGCTGCAGGCACGTGTGTATCTGTATATGCAGGACTGGGATAATGCGGTGAAGGCGGCATCGGAGGTGATAGACAGTGATTATTTTATTCTTTCGGATGTAAATACAATTTATACCGGCAATTATTCGTATTATGACTATATGTGGCAGTACGACCAGTCGACGGAGATTATCTGGAAGGTGGGATTCACTGCTACATCTTATGGCGGACGTCTGGGGCAGGTGTTCCTGAACTACGACTATCAGACTTATCGTCCGGATTATGTGCCGGGAAACGCTGCCCTGAGCCTCTATCAGGAGGGGGATTTGCGATATAACGCCTTCTTCGGACAGACCACTACGGGGTATGGGCTTACGTGGCCGCTGCTGATAAAATATCACGGCAATCAGGACTTCATGAACAACTACAGGATTCTGCACGTGAGCATGCCTAAAGTGTTCCGCCTGTCGGAGCAGTATCTGATAAGGGCGGAGGCGAACTGCCGTCTGAAGAAATTCTCTGATGCTTCATCTGATATTACTACTTTGCGTAAAGCAAGATATTCTTCATACGGTTCTGCCTCTTTAAACGAAGATACTTGGCTTGACGAGATAAGTAATGAGCGTGTGAGGGAACTCTTCATGGAGGGATTCCGCCTGCACGACCTCAAGAGGTGGGGACGCGGATTCGAGCGCAAGCCGCAGACTCAGAGCATAGCCAATGGCAGTAGTCTGAAGATTGAGGCAGGAAATCCGTTGTTCGTATGGCCGATTCCTCAGCATGAACTGGACTTGCCGGGATCAAATATTCAGCCTAATGAAAGTAACAAATAATATAATAATAAGGAATGACAATGAACAGACTATTAAGAAATTTGGGCGTATTGGTTGCGGCCGCTGTCGTGATGACGGGATGCGGCGACGGGAATACGGTCTATAGCGGACCTGACTACGTTATGTTTGCCGATACTCTGCAGAGCATAGCCGTGCAGGACGGAGAGACATATCATGACGTTCCGGTGTCGGCCACTACGGCGGTGGATTACGACCGCACCTACTCGGTGGAGGTGGTGGATGCCGGCAGCAATGCGATTGAGGGGGTGCACTACGACCTCGAGAGTAACAATGTGACGATAAAGGCCGGCACTCTGGCGTCGGCGGTGAGGATACGCGGACATTTCGACAGTTTCGAGGATACAGACTCCATAGGGATAAAGCTGCGCCTGGTGGCTCCCGCTGACAAGGTGTGGGACATGTACGGAACCGACACGAAGGTGGTGCTGGTGAAGGTGTGTCCGTTCGATGTGAACCGATTCGTGGGACATGCGGTGCTCACATCGACCTTCTTTGCCGAATATATGACTTCCACTGAAATCCGCCTGCTGGAGGTGGTGAAGGATCCGGAGGTGGAGAACGGGGTCATCATGAAGGACTTCCTCTACGGGGGATACGACATCAGGGTGAACTTCGACACGGCGGACCCGCTGAAACCCGTGCTGAAGATGTGGCCCGAGGAACAGATTGTGGGCACCACGGCGGATGCCTTCCAGGGCACGGTGTGGGGCGACGACAAGCTCAGGGCCGTGCAGCCGCAGGGAGCGGTGTCGTATTTCAACTCGTGTCAGGGCTATGTGCTGCTGTACACCACTTTCCATGTGAAGGACATCGGCACCGTGGGCACGTATGCCAATGTGGTGGAATGGATCTCCGAAGAGGAATATAACTATCTGAAGAGCCAGGGATATTAATCAAAATAAATAGATGTGTATAAATGAAACGATTGAAGTTTTTTTCTGATATATGCCTTCTGCTGACGGTGGCGGCCTGTGTGGCGTGCGCCGGAAACGAGGAAGGGGCGGTGGCTCCTGTATTCCCTTCGGAACAGCAGACGGTGGCGGTGGCTCCGGGACAGACCGTGAGCCTGACATTTGATGCCAATCTGGACTGGAAACTGTATTCTTCGGCCGTGTGGTGCAAGTTTGCCAACGGTCTTACTTCGATAAACGGACAGGCGGGTACGGCTGTCACTGTGCCTCTCGACATAAACGCCGACGCGTGGAGCCTGGACGATGATGTGGCGGAAATCACCCTCCGCATGGGCGGCGAGGAAAAGGTGATAGCCAGATACGGCAGAGGCGGTTTCGAGGCTGTCATAGCCGACGTGAACGGCACTGTCTACTCCGAGGAGAATCCGCTCAGGTTCGAGTATAAGAACGGCGACGTGAAGAACATCATCACCTTCTCGGCCAATTTCGACTGGAAAATCGAGGAGGAATCGATGCCGGAATGGGTTACGGTGAATCCTGAATCTCTGATAGGAGGAAAAGGGGGAAGCAGGGTGAACGTCACTTTCAATGTGCCGAAAACGTACTGGGTGGAGCAGAACACGGGCAGCGTGACGGTGAAATCGATGATTTCGGACGACAGGCTGACAATACCCGTGGTGTATGCCGGACTGCCTGAAGGCGTGGTGGAGGTTGACGGTGTGGACGGAAATCCGTTCTGGTGGAAAATAGCGGCCGACGGACAGACTTTCTGGAAAGACGGAAGCCTGGACGGAACGGAACCCGAGAAAATAGCGCTGCCTTCGGGCTTCAGGGTGCTGGCACGCGACAATGCCTACAGGCTTGTGGTGGTGGAGCAGTATGAGAACTGGGGTATGCAGTTCTGGGGAGTGGACGAGAACGTGTATCTCTCTCTACGCGACGGCGGCGACGGCAATATCGTGATTGATCCGGTGGCGCCTAACTCCGACTCCGAGCGTATGGCGTACATCGTACTCCTGAGCACAGCCGAGTATGACAGCATGATGGAGCAGGTGAACCAGGCCGGAGGAATGTATACCGGCATCCTGCTGAATGACGACGATACGGACCTCAACCCGGCCTACGACGACAAGGTGGTGTACGCCTTCAGGCAGGAGACATCGAAGGTGGAGATGCCGTTCGTGGTGACAAAGAACGGTTTCGAGGATATCGCGTGCGAGTTCGACTCCGAGTCCGAAACAGCGAAATATATCGCCTCGGAATATGGCATCGGGGCGCAGAACATCTGCTCTGTCGACATGTATCCGCAGACATATCTCAGCGTTTCGCCTAAGTTCATGAGCGGCGAGCCTACAACCGACTTCTACAGTGCCTTCTATTTCACTCATGCCTCTACGGGCGACGACGTGTTTTTCGAGGGAGGTGCCACCGTGTCAGGTTTCTGGAACGTCAGCTTTATGGTTCCATCTTCATCCATGTATATGATCTTCAATGATGGAGATACGTACAAGGCATTAATTATCAATGTTATTCCGGAATAAGAAAATATGAAAAAATTATCTAGCTATATAAACAGATTTTATATCTTTGCGATTGGGACGGCGCTGGCTTGCGCCTCCTGCACCGACGATAACACGGCTGTGCGGGGCGGTAGCGGCTACGTTCAGTTTAAGGTGTATAAAAGCGCGCCGGAGAATCAGGATCCGGCTTCACGTGCCGGAAACAATCAGTTGGACTATCTGAACGACGCGAAGAAAATCAAGGTCATGCTCAGCAACGAGGAGTTCAACTTCGCGCAGACACTCAACCTTAACGCTTATAATGAGACTACGGCCGAATATGGACTCAGAAGCGACAAACTGGAACTTCAGCCGGGCGAATATACGGTGGGAGGCTTCTATCTGTACGACAAGACCGAGACACAGATCTTTGCCGGACAGATGACGGAAAAAACCACATTCACCGTGAAGGAAGGCGAACTGTATGTACAGGACCTCATGGCCGACGTGATAGCCAGAGGTACCGTGCGCTTCACTCTGGTGAAGAATCTTCTTAAGTCAAGGGCCGCTACAGCCGATACGAAGACTTATCCGTTCAGCGATATCAACAAGGTGGACATCACTGTACAGAATGTCGACACCAGAGAGAAGAGAACTCTCAGCTCGCTGGAGGTTGAATATGTGGAGGATTTCGCCGGAGATGGCGACGGAAGACGTACGTCGGTTGGAAAAATCGACTCTCTCGTGTCTATGGAGGCCGGAACGTATAAGATTCTCTCATACGTGGCCTACAACCGCACCACACCTCTCGAGTATTTCAGCGACAAGGTGTTGGAGGAGACGGTATTCACTGTGGCCGACAATAAGACCGTCGAGACAGACGTACCTGTGAATCTCGTGGAATCGGCTGCCAATATCCTCGATTATATCGCTCTTAAAGCTATCTGGGACAAAATGGACGGACCGAACTGGTCGTACGGCGGAGAGTCTTATCCTAAAGGCATCAACTGGAATTTCAATAAGGACATCGACCTGTGGGGCGAACAGCCGGGCGTGGTTCTCGACAACAACGGACGTGTGGCCTCGCTGAACCTGGGCGAATTCAGGGCGAAAGGTATCGTTCCCGAGGAGATAGGAGCGCTCACAGCATTGCAGACACTGGCTCTTGGCACTCACAATGACCTCCTTGGATATGTGCCGGGCGAAGAGCAGTCGGCCCTGACATCTCTTAAAGGCGAGCTTACTCCGGAGAAACTGGCCGCGATACGTGCCGATTACATGGACCACTATGTGGCGCACGACATCCGTGAGGACCTGTCCGAACCTTTGCAGCTGGCAATGGAGATAAAAGGCGACTACACTCGCGCCGCACACCGTAACGGTGGCGCTGGTGCCAGAGATATCAACTGGGGAAACCTCACCAACGGCATCACCGGCATTCATCCGGCCATAGGTAACCTGAAGAATCTCGAGGTGGTGTATATCGCCAATGCGCCGATAGAGAAACTCCCCGAGGCCGAGGGCGAATACGAGGGATTTGCCGGACTTACAAAGCTTACGGATTTGGAAATCTACAACTGCCCTAACATGAAGGAGTTCCCTATGGTGCTGGGACAGTTGCCCGAGCTTATCCAGCTCAATATGGCTATGAACAAGCAGATGTCAGGAAGCGAGTTCACAAAAGGAATACAGGCTCTCATCGACAGAAACGGCAATCCGGAACAGGACAAGCAGACTATACAGATTCTGTATCTTGGATACAACAACATAGAGGAACTTCCGGCGGACATCTGTAAAATGACGAAGCTGGGCAAGATTGACCTGATAAAGAACAAGCTTACAGAGCTTCCTGCCTTCGGACAGGATGTCAATCTGGTACAGGCTAATTTCGACTATAATCAGATTTCAAAGATAGGAACAATGGCAAACGATGCCGGCAAGCAGATTTTCTGCGGTATGGACGACGTGGAGACAATCTCCTTCGCACATAACAAGCTCACCACTTTGCCTGATATCTTTGATGTAAAATCTATTTATATCATGGCGTCTGTAAGTTTCGCCTACAATGAAATCACAGACGAGGGGCTTAACCAGACGGAGGGTATCAACACTACCAACCTTTCGCTGGCGGGAAACAAGCTTACCAAGTTCCCTAAAAAGCTGATTTCCTCAGGTTCTCCTCTTACCGTACTGAACCTGAGCGCAAACAGAATTTCCGAGTTCAAAAAAGGAGACCTGGAAGGAAAGAACGCGTATATGCTCACTACGCTCGATCTTACATATAACAGATTGAAAGAGTTGCCTGCCGATTTCGACGGAAAGACACTTCCGTACCTTTACGGTCTGGACATGAGCGGAAACCAGCTCAACGGATTCCCGTGGGGGGCGCTCAACATCTCTTATCTCACAGTGCTCTCGCTGAGAAACCAGCGTGACGACAACGGTAACCGAACCATGTCGGAATGGCCTGAAGGAGTGGCACAGCACAAAGGCTTGCGCGCGCTTTTCCTTGGAGGTAACGATTTGGGCAAAATCCCGGAGACTGAAAAAATATCATATCTGATATATACTCTTGATGTGAGTGACAATCCTAACCTGATATTGAACGTATCAAGCGTGTGCCCGTATATCAAGGCCGGATTATATACCCTGATTTACGACCGTACACAGGATATACGTGGATGTGATGCTTTGGAACTTGATTAAGAATAAGGATTTATAAATTATAGGTAATGAAATTTAATTATAAATATTATATCACATGTTTGTTCGTTCTTGCGATTGTCTCGCTTAATTCATGTAAGGACGAAAACGAATTGCCCTCTGCCTTCTCTGTGGATAAAGCAGAGATTGCGATAGGGGAAAATGGTGGTGTGGAAACCATACAGGTGAATGGTGATGTAAAATGGCAGACGTCGGTAAATGCCACTTGGGTTAGAGTTATGCCTTCCAACGGTATGGGCTCCACTCTCTGTGAGGTAAAAGTGGATTCATCTGTTGTTGCCGATTTCCGTAATGCCGAGATTCATTTTATGGCTGAAGGAAATGATGTGAAAATCGTAAAGGTAGTGCAGTCCGGCTATAAGAAAGGTCTGTTTATAGAGAATGCGGATCAGGAAATCATTATCGAGAATACTGCCGAATTCGGAAAGCGCTATTATAATCTGCAGATGACAGCCAATACCGCTTTCACAGTGACAGTTGACAGTGAGTCGAACTGGTTGCAATACAAAGACGAGGTTCCCGACTATGATTACGGCGACCGTCCCCGTACCTTCAACCAGAGGTTTGAATGGGAGACAAACGTTCAGGAAGAAGAACGTACAGCTACTGTAACAATTACTCCTGTCGACGGAGAACCGGTAGTGTTGAACTTCAGACAGAAGTCCGCTCCTAAAATAACGGATAGCCGTGCCGGCGACTCATTGGCCATTCTTGCCATATACGAATCGATGAACGGTATGCTGGGCTGGGATTCCAGCGAAAACATGATGTACTGGGACGGAGTGGAACTCTGGAAGGCCACTGACGAGGAGGTACACGCCAAGCCTGAGCTTCTGGGCCGTGTGAAAAACGTGCGTTTCAGACTGTTCAACACGTACGAGTCTATCCCGTATCAGGTGAAATACCTCAAGACCGCCAAATCCATTTATTTCTCCGGAAATACCAACACATTCCTCAAGAGCATTACCTTGGGAAATGAGATATGCGAGCTGGCCCAATACGGCAACCTGAAGGAGCTTACCATAAGCGCATACGGACTGAACACCCTGCCTGCGGACTTTGCCAAGCTGGGACAGAGTCTTGAGACCCTAGACCTGAGCAGTAACAACTTCGAGCACAACAAGCTCGGTGTGCTGACCAAAGAGAACTTCCCTAAGCTGAAGAGACTTCGTCTGAACAAGATTAACCGTTTCGACACGACAAAAGACCTTCAGAACGTGAAGACAGATACAGTAGGTTTCAGATGGACTACAGGATATCCGGCCGACAGAGAGATGCCAGAAGGTGTGAACATCAACAACGGAGTGTTCTTCAAGAATCTGCTCAGGTGGGATACACTCGAGGAGCTGTCCTTGTCGATAAACCTATTGGAGGGAGAGTTTCCGTCGGACGAAGAGCTGATAGCCTTGGGACTCCCGAGATATACAGAGGAGGACATCACATCGGCCGATTATTATGAGAACGACTCGATTACTCTCGACCATGCCCGCAAATATCTGATAAAGGAAGGAAATCCCGCCCCTAAGGTATGGCCTAAGATGAGGGTACTCTCGTTCAACCTGTCGTTCCTGACGGGCAAGCTGCCTAAATGGATACTGTATCACCCGTACCTGTCGTTCTGGAATCCGTTTACGATGATATTCACCCAGGAGACCGGGGCTACAGACACGTTCGGCAACAAGGCCGGTTTTACAAACGAGCCTGTCAACTTGAGCAATTATTCGAACACCACTTATACGGAAGGCAGTTATTACGAGGTTTATCCTAACAGAATACCCGGTTATGACGCCGATAAAAACTGATACCAGCAATCAAAAAAACTTTTACACTGAAATATGAAAAGAAAATATATACTTTCGACGCTTCTGTCAGCGTCATTGCTATTCTCTTGCGGCGATTCGGAAATGATTGTCCCCGGACCGGGCAATGGAGACAACGGTAATTCAGCGTTGGTAAATGTCCCGGAAGATGTTGTCAATGGAGAATTGTTTGTAAAATTCAAGCCGGAGGTAGCCGATATCCTCGACAAGGCCGGTGTCCTGAGCCGTGGTGCGGGAGTGTCACGCTCTTCCATTCCTTCGGTAGACGAGGTGCTGGACATAGCCGGAGCGTATAAGTTTGAGAGAGTCTTTCCTGTGGACAGACGCAACGAGACACGCACACGCGAGAGCGGCCTTCATCTGTGGTATCTTGTGAAGTTCGACCGTGATGCCGACCTGAAGAAAGTGGCTCACGACATGTCCGGACTGGCCGAGGTGGCCACCGTACAGTACAACCGCCAGATAAAGCGCTCGTACGACACATCGAAAAAGGCCCGCATGGCAGGAAATCCGGCCGTAATGACAAGAGCCGGAGTATACGGAAGTTTCAACGACCCCAAGCTCAGTCTTCAGTGGGGATACAGCAACGACGGAACCATACTGAATCCGGAACCCGGTGAAGCGCCGGGCGTGCAGGCTGTAGCGGGATACGACGTAAACTGCAAGGCGGCATGGGAGAAATGCACCGGCGATCCTTCTATAATCGTGGCCGTAATGGACGAGGGCGTGATGTACTGTCATGAGGACCTCAAGGCCAATATGTGGACCAATCCGCAGGAGGAACTTGGCAGCGACGAGGACAGAGACGGCAACGGATACGCCGGCGACGTTCACGGATACAATTTCGTGACCGACAGCGGCATCATCACCTACTCGAATATCGAAGATGTGGGCCACGGCACACACGTGGCAGGAACCATAGCCGCAGTCAACAACAACGGAACTGGAGTATGCGGCATTGCCGGCGGAAACGGCCAGCCGGACTCAGGAGTAAAGATAATGTCGCTCCAGATATTTGCCGGAGCCACAGGTTCCACTTTCCTCATGGAGGCGAAAGCAGTGAAATACGCTGCCGACAACGGCGCCGTCATCCTTCAGTGCAGCTGGGGCTACAACTCCGGTCTGGCCAACATGAACAACTACGTTCCCGGCTTCACTTCCGACGAGCAGTGGTCCGAGAGCTGTGTCCTGGAGAAAGACGTAATGGAATACTTCATGCGCTATGCCGGCGACCCCAACGGAGTGATAGAAGGAGGACTGATAATCTTCGCCGCCGGCAACGAGTATGCCCCAATGGCCGCATATCCCGGAGCCTACAAGGATTTCATCTGCGTGTCGTCGATAGGTCCTGACGGAACGCCTGCGCCGTATTCCAACTACGGAACCCCAAGCGGAAACCGCAACATGATAGCCGCTCCAGGCGGCGACGGCGAAGGCACACGCAACGGAAAAGGCCTCATACTGTCCACCATACCGACCTTCGCCGTGGAGGGCGAGGACCCCACAGCCAACCAGAGCTCGTACGGATACATGGAAGGCACCTCAATGGCCTGTCCTCACGTGTCGGGAGTGGCGGCCCTGGGCCTCTCGTATGCGGCCAAACTCCGCAAGCACTACCGTGCCGACGACTTCAGGGAAATGCTTCTCAACTCTGTCAGACCGATTGAAGACAACCTGACCGGCTCAAAATCCTACTGGTACGGCTGGTCAGTCTACGGCGAATCGGCACCTCACATGACGATGAACCTTTCGGCCTACAGAGGAATGATGGGCGGACTGATAGACGCCGGAATGCTGCTCGACAATATCGAAGGCGATAAATACGGCGCCCGTCCGATGCGAATCCCTAACGTATGCCTGTCGCCCGACGAGACATACACGTTCGATCTATCGACCGTCTACAGCGAAGGAACATCCGCCGCGTCATGCCATGTGGCCGACAGCAATATCGCCTCCGTCACCCTGAGCGGCAATATCCTTCAGGTGAAAGGCACCGCCACAGGAGCCACAAAGGCATCCGTCACCGCTACCGACGGCAGCACCCGGGAATTCACCATAACAGTGCGCGGCACGTCCGGCAACGGCTGGATGTAATCCCCCGGAGGAGCGAGATATGAGAAAAGCCCTGTTCCTGACAATGATGTTCATACTTCCGGCGGCGACACTCTTTCCGCAGAAAGTATTCACCACCGGAGAGCTCGACTCCATGATGAACCCCTCCGTGCTTTCCGGCAGCGACGATGTCCTGCGTTTCGACCGTACCTCGGCCGATGCCGGAACCATATCGGAGGACGACAGCCCCCGAAGCTACGTCTTCAGCTGCCGCAACGTGAGCCGCGACACCGTAGTCATAACCCGTATATCCACCACGTGCGGATGTACCGAGGCCGTAGTCAGCAATCCTGTGATAGAGCCCGGTGGCGATGCCCGTGTGCGTCTGGTCTTCAATCCGTTCGGACATCCCGGCAAAACCTTCCTCCGTGCCTTTGTCTATTCAAGCCTTTCGTCCGTCAGCCCCATAGCCGTGCTCACGGTAAGCGGCGAGGTCACACCCTCTGCCACGCTGTGGAAAGACTACAGATACACCTGCGGCCCCCTGAAGCTGCGTTCCAAGGTCTTCCGTGCGGGTCAGATACGCCGGGGCACCGTCAGGACAGAGCGCATAGCC
Source organism: uncultured Bacteroides sp. (assembly GCF_937912035.1). Lineage (GTDB taxonomy): Bacteria > Bacteroidota > Bacteroidia > Bacteroidales > Bacteroidaceae > Phocaeicola. The sequence continues at coordinate 134,168 of NZ_CALDPF010000034.1, read as the reverse complement.
TGCGCCAATGCCGGGAGCAGGCCCCTGAAGATAAGCGCCGCCCCCGGTTTCGCTCCCGGATTCATAACCATCCGCACCGAGCCACAGGTGCTCCAGCCCTCGGAGGAAGGACACCTGATACTGCAGACAGACGGCCGCATCCCCTCCGGCATCTCCGGAAAGCGCACCTTCAGGATACTCCTCGAGGGCATCGACACACGTCCTTCCGAGAGGACGATAGAGGCAGATATGGAGATAACGGAATAATCGCCGATAACCGGAAGAAACAAGCCGATAATCAGAAGAAACAGACCGATAACCGGAAGAAACAGACCGATAATCAGAAAAAACAAACCTATAATCAGAAAAAAACAGCATATATGAGAACAAACAGCATATACATGAGAAAGCTTATCCGCACCGCGGCCCTGTGCCTCATGCTGGCCGCCGGTTTCACCTCGTGCCGCGAAGACGCCGACGAGCCAGTGGCATACGAGGCAGTGAACTACTCCACCCTGAGCGGCACATGGACCCTGACCGAGCACAACGGACAGCCCATTGAAGAAGGCCGCTACGTATATATCACCTTCGACCGCAAGGAACACACCTTCGTGATGTACGACAACATGTCGAGCATGTACTCCCACAAATCCACCGGCACATACCTCATAACCGAGGACGATACCGACGGCTACATCCTGACAGGCGAGTACGATTTCTCGCACGCCCCATGGAGAGAGTACGTGGTTTCCGAGATGACCTCCGACACCATGAAATGGACCGTCAGAGACGACGCCTCCGATGTGTCCGTCTACACCCGCTGCGCCGCCGTACCCGACGAAGTGCTTCAGGGCTCGCGAAGCCGCTGATCCCACGCTTCACGCGCATGTGTGCGGCATCCGCAATAACAGGCTGTGCCGGCAAGACCACATTCGAGTCATGCCGGCACAGCCGTTTTTTCATCCCCACTGTCCGCCCCGTGTCAGCGGTTCAGTGTGTCCGTACCTTCCACAATCACCCCGTGCGAGAACACGCACCTCACGTTCAGCTCCCTGTCCAGGATCACGATGTCGGCATCCTTGCCCCTCTGCAGCGAGCCCTTTGCGGCGTCCACTCCCATCACCCTGGCCGGAGTTTCCGAAGCCATTCGCACCGCGTCCTCCAGCGGCACACCGGCCTTCTGCACCATGGTGCGCACCAGAGTGTCCATAGTGGCCAGGCTTCCCGCCAGCGACGAGTGGTCCGCCAGCTTGCACACATCGTTCTCTATCACATAGCGCTCGTCGTCCACCGTGCCGTTCCACGCCGCATACTTCACCGCGTCCGTCACCAGGCACGTGCGTTCCACCCCCTTCAGCTTATACACCAGCTTCAGGATAGTGGCCGGCAGATGCCTTCCGTCGGCAATCACCTCCACCGTCATGCCGTCCGTCAGATACACACTCTCCACCGTGCCCTCGTACTTATACTCCCTGCGCTTGTGGAATCCCGGCATCGCGTTGTAGAAATGCGCCGCATGCCTGAATCCCGCCTCGTACGCCTTCCTTATCTCCTCGTATTCCGCCTCGGTGTGCGTAATGGCCGCCAGGATACCCTTTTCGGACACATATCTTCCGAATTCGTATCCCCCTTCCAGCTCCGGACTGATGTCCCAGCGGCGTATGCATCCCGCCTCGTCCGTCAGCGCCGCATACTCCTCCCTGTCCGGCATCTTCAGGAACTCCTTCCACTGCGCTCCGGCCATTTTCGGATTCAGATACGGCCCCTCTATGTGCAGACCACCCGTCACACCGTCCGCCGCCATCATCCTGCGGCACACCTCCGCCGCACGGGCTATCACCCCGGCAGGCGCCGAAGTCAGAGTGGGAAACACCGTAGTGGCCCCATGCGCCAGATGCGCCCTTGTTGCCGCGGCGAAAGCCTCGTCCGTGGCCTCCGTATACTCGTGTCCGCCGCCTCCATGGATGTGCATGCCCACGAATCCCGGCACAATGTACATCCCCTTCACGTCTATCACCCTGGCCCCTATCACAGCCAGATCGCTGTTCGTCACCTCCAGAATCCGTCCGTCGCTCATCAGCACCGAACCGTCCTTCATCCACCCCTGCGGGGTGAGAATACATCCGTTTATAAGTTGTGTCAGCATGTTGTTCCTCCTTTCCTTTTCATGTCAAAACAGTCTGTTCGTGCCTTCCACCAGCTCGCCCATGGCCCACACGGCCCTTACGTTCAGCTCCCTGTCCAGGGCAATGATGTCGGCGTCCTTACCTCTCTCCAGCGTACCCTTCCTGTCCAGCACACCCATGATGCGCGCCGGAGTCTCGCTCACCATTCTCACGGCGTCCTCCAGCGGGATGTCCGCCTTCTGCACGGCTGTGCGTATCAGCCTGTCCATGGTGGCTATGCTTCCTGCCAGCGCCGACCGGTCCGCCAGCTTGCACACCCCGTCCTCTATTATCACACGGGGGTCGAAGGCCTCGGTGCTGTCGCTTGCCGCACACGCCAGGGCGTCCGTAATGAGGGCCGTGCGCTCCACACCCTTAATCTTGTGCACCAGCCTCAGTATAGTGGGCGGCACGTGAATGCCGTCGGCCACCACCTCCACCGTCATGTCGTCTATCAGGTATATGCTCTCCACCGTCCCCTCGTACTTATACTCCCTTCGCTTGTGGAATCCGGGCATGGCGTTATAGAAATGCGTGGCGTGCGTATATCCCGCCTCGTATCCCGTCAGTATGTCCTCATATTCGGCCTGTGTGTGTCCCACCGCCGCCAGCACCCCCTTCGAGGTGATATATTTGGCAAACTGCATCGCCCCCGGCAGCTCGGGCGCGGCGTCCCATCGCTTTATGCAGTCCGTTTCCTCCAGCAGGCCGATGTATTCCTCGGGGTCCGGATTCTTTATGTTCTCCGGCATTTGTCCTCCTGCCATTTTCATGTTGAAATAGTGTCCTTCCAGATGCAGCCCCAGCACCGGGCTGTTCCGCTCCTTCATCATCATAGCTGTGGTTTCAGCCGCTGCGCGTATCATCGGCATTGTGGACGACGACAGCGTGGGGAATATACTTGTGGTTCCGTGCTGCATGTGCGCCTTTATTGCGGCTCTGAATGCGTCGGGGGTGGTTTCCATGAAGTCTCTTCCTCCACCTCCGTGAGCGTGAATTTCTACTCCTCCAGGCACAATATACATACCTTTTGCATCAATCAGTTTGGCACCTACAATTGCTAGATCGCAATTGGTTACTTCTAGAATTTTGTTGTCGCAGATTATTACAGATCCATCTTTAAGCCATCCTTGTGGCGTTAAAATGCGAGCATTAATTATTTGGGTTAACATGATAAAAAGTGATTGTTTTCTTATATATTTTCTTTTATGCTGCAAATTTAATCAATAAAATTATTTAATGTTCTCATGGTATGTCATTTTTTATTATATGTAAGTCGTATTGCGTGAATATTTATGATTATTTTATCTATATATAGTCCTTTTTAATTATAGACCTGTATATTAGTCAGATTTATTTTTCTGTATAGAATATATAAAAAATATGTAATTCGAGAATCCCTCAGATTTTTACGTTGTAGTATATATAAATAAAAAAGCGATTATCTTTATTTAGATAACCGCTTTTTCTTAGTGATCCGCTTGGGGCTCGAACCCAAGACCCCAACATTAAAAGTATTGTTACTCTCAAGACCTTTAAAAGCCTCGCCTATGGCTCGACTTTCAAAGGCAACCTGCTGAACTAGCGAAGCTTTCGATTATCTATTACTTTTCTGCTTCTTTCTTCAATTAGTATTGTGGTTTACACATTTGTGAATATCAATGTAAATTCAACAATAAATTAATAATCTCTTTGCAGTTTTACTGCTGCATCACAAAATTACTCAATATAGCTCTCTTATGCAATGAATAATCATAATAGTTATGATGATTACAGTTACTTTTTTGTCTATCATACGATATTGCATATATTGAATTTCTGTAGATTTCTCTGTCCAATAAATTCACTCATATATAGTATCTAAAGTAGATTATATGATAACGGTGTAAAATTATCTAATGGCTATATAAGACAATTATTTCATAAAAATCCACCTGTGATTAATTCATTATTTTGATTTGCAATATCGAGTATTTAAGTATATGATTGTATGTTAATATGATGTTTATATAGAACTGAAAAAGCCAACTTATCCGCTTTATTGGATAGGTTGGCTTTTGTTATTATTTTGTATAGTTATATCGAACTAATTAAGCATGATAATTCAATAAGTACTCTTCCTAAATATTTATCAGAAATATCTTCTAAGTTATATTCGTCCATTTCTTTTATCCATAATTGATATGCTGTAATCCAATTGTTGATTTTTGAAGATAGCTTATATATATCTTTCTTGGTAGTGCTTAATTGTTCTGTGTATTTATCTCCGTTTTCTTCTTCGAAGATGCATTCATTTAATTTTTTGAGGAAGCAGTTTACTGGCAGTTTTTTAACGTATTCCACATAGACTCCTTGAGTGTTCGGTGTTTTAAAGTCATATTTCAATATGCTTTTATTCTTTCTATATAGATTAATATGTAATTCCCAAATATTCAGAATTCCTGCAGAAGATGCAGTACTGGCACAAGAGCCACCCCAACGTATTAAATAAGTACAATCTGTATAGGCTTTTGATAGTAATTCCTCTAATTCATACCATGCAATCATTTCATCTTTCAATAGCTTCCTTTGCTTCTCTGTTTTACATATATCCAGTAATTGTGCATATTCATTAAATTGTTGGAAAACCAGACGAGTATATTCTACTCCATTTTTTACATTCATTCCCATTGTAGAATCATCTGAATCTAGTTTCCACAATTTACGGCTTACTTCAATTACTGCATCAGCTTTTGCATAAGGTGAGATAGTATCTGTTCCCAACTCATTTGCATTATAATAACTACATAGTTTATTACGGTATTCATTCATCCACTTTAAATCTTTCTCGAAAGTAAGACTGGATAATGAATCTGCATAAACATATTGATAAAGAGGGCTCATCAGTGTAACGAGTTCTCGGTTTGTTTGCAGAACTATATCTGCTGTCCAAAATTCAAGACTTTCAACATCTGATGTTTGTTCCTCTTTAGAGCATTCAGTAAACAGTCCAGAATTTAATTCTTTTTCCTCTTTCATCGTGCTATCAATGGTGGAAACATTACTTGTGTTATTGTTTTTAATGTTGCAAGATGCAAGCAGTATAATTATTAATATAAGAATGGGAATCTTCTTCATAAATTTATGATAGTATTAAAATATAATTTCAGAGTGAAGGTTAAATATTGAATTTAGTTCTTTTTCAAGATATGGCATTTCTAAAATATATGGTTTGTTATAGCTTGGATGGAATATCCCTAATCTCAATTTTGAAACTTTGATATTATAATTTCTTTCCAATATAAATTTGTATAAACTTAATTGTAAAGCATAATGATAATAAGGCGAGTTGTCTAAATTCTCTAGTGGATAAATTCCTTTTTCTCCATACTTATTGTTTTTTATTGGAAGTCCGTTTGTAATAACTTTATCACTACGTTTCCAGTCATAAATAGAAAATTCTCCATTTTGATAATCTACAAAATCAATAGTTCCTGCTATTTTATAATCCCAATCATACACAGACCATTCTGTACGGTATGGAGATAATTTAAAATTATTTGCAAATGTTTTGAACAACATAAAAGTTTTATCGTTAGGAGAATCAATGCCTTTGAAATAGTTTTCTATATTTTGATGCATTATAGTACCCAAATCTCGACTTTCTTTTCCTTTTTGCTCCCACATTTCTATTACTTCTTGCATGGAAATGCCCAGTTTCTCAGCTTTCTGTTTCGCATGAACTTCTACATCGAATTTAGGAAAAGCATTATTAACAAATGTTGTTACAGATTCTAAATGGATTCCATTTACTATGTAAGTATGGTCAGACGCATGGAAAGATATATTAGAATCAAGAGGATGAGTATTCCTTTGATTAAATCTGAATTTTTCTTTACGTGCTTCTTCTTCTTGTTTTTTAAGCTCCAGTTTTTTCTTTTCTTCTAATTTAATGTTCTCTATCCATAATTGTATTAGGTGTGAGTAAGATATATGTATATTGTTTGTTTCATTTGAAAATAAACATCTGTAATGTAAATTAAAATTTGGCGCAATAGATTTATCTTTATCTAATTTCCTCATTTTATCTGGCTTTTTTATCCAGCATATATAATATGCCCTAATATTACAATTGTTAATGTAATATATTATTTCTTTTTGGTTGTTATAGACAAAATTCCACAGAGAGGTTTCTTTCAATAATTTCGTTATTTCACTGTCAAAATGTTTTTTTGTTGTATCTATTTGTCCTCTTATTCCATTGATAATATTATCATACTCTTGGATTTTTTGGTTTTGTTCATTTTCCCATTTGATAAAATTGTTCGTTATTTCTCGTTTTTTTCTTTCAAGTTCTTGATTCATTTCATAATCTCTTATTGAAAAATAATCATAACCATTTGCATTTAGTTCACAATATCTTTCTTGTGCCTGAATATTTTCTTTTATTGCATGAATTTTATTAGATAGACTACTAATTTGATAATATAGTTCTTGTAACCTATCGTTTACTTGTTTGACATACGAATTAAAAATGATTTTAATATTTTGAACCTCATCTTTTACATCATCTTTTTTATTATATTTTTTAAAAAGGAAACGAAATAATCTTTTTCTTTCAAAAGACTTATAATAATAATCATGCTTTTCTATGCTAAGCCCACTAAAATAATAGTTAATTCCTGCAAGTATAGGAATAAAAACTTCTTGTGTGAATTGAATTTTATTATAGCATATATTTACTTCTGACTTACCGCATTTGTCATATATTGATAAGTATTTTTCTTTTAGATTATCCATTTTATCTAAAATGTCTTGACATTGTTCCTCTGTCATATTGCCAATGCTAAAGACTTGAGGTATTATTCCTGATTGAAATATATTCAGAGCATTTATAATAGGAACAGTTTGGGTCTTTCTCGAAAAACATACTTGAGCATATTCACTACAGATATATGGAAATAATGCTTCATTTTCATAATAGAGAAATGCAATTTGTGATTTTGGTGTATTTTGCGTTTTTAATTTTTCTTTATATCCAACAATGTTGTTGTAGTTTTCAGAAAAATATATTACAGACAATGGGTCACTATAATAGTTACCCAGCCATACATTTCTAAACATTAAGGAATATAATTTTAAATCTTCAAAGTGACTATTGTATAAATCTTCATAAATTATATAATAATTTTCTATTTTTTTATAATCCTCTTTTTGCTTATTTCTAAAAGATTTCCAATCAGCTAAAAAATTATCTCCGTACTTCTTTGCAAATTCCTTTTCTTTATCATTATATGTCATTGAACCTAAGCGTATAAGACCTTCTTGGTCATGTACAGGGTCTTCTATGTCAAGAATCATATTATTCATTAGGTGTACTTCTTCATAAAAGGCTCTGTTATTATCATAGTCTTCTTTTCTAACTTTAGAAATTAACCGATTTAACCTTTCTTTGAATTCAATTAGAAAATCTTCTTTATCACGATAAGGAAGGGCTTGTAAAATTAAATAAGGTTTAAGTCCATATTTAATTATAAATTCGCCATCTTTTTCATCAATTTGATATTTTCGCTCTTCTCGATGCATATCGGGATAAAGTTTGAAAGTTTTAATTTCATATCTTTTTGTTCCGTATTCTTCCTTACATTGAAAACTTGTTGTACGACCGCTAAACATTTTTATTTGTTCATAGAATTCTTGTTGAAGATTTTCTTTCAAGTATTTTTCTTTTCCTATCTTGAGAATATCAGATATTTCTGCCATAACATTCATTTATTAATCTCTTGGTAAAGATATAATATTATTTAGACTAATAAAATTATCAACTTATTAACTTTAGAAAATTAATACTTTGAGATTATAAAATGCACAAGATATTTTCTATAATTTCCTAATGGTTAATAATGTAAATAAGTATAAATATGAGAATGAAAACAATTATTGTTGCTATGCAACCTTTAGGCGTATCATTTTCATCATCATCATTAAAAATGTTGTAAGTTATATAACCTACAATGACTAATAATGCAATGAGCCAGAATGGAGTTGATGATGAATCTTTATTAACCTCATTCCAGGCGCCACGTTCTCCTCTATCGGCTAATAGTGGTATGGAGATTATTATCCCTAATAAAAAAAGTAATTAATCTATTTATCATTTTTGTTTTGTATTAATCAGTTTAACAAATAAATATATAGAGATTCTCATTAGTGTCCACTAAAAAATCATAGAAGTTCTTTGAAATTATTGAAATTCAATTTGTTATAGGAGATTTTTGGGGGAACGGATTTGAATTTACTTTTGTAGTAATTTTCAGGCCGTTATGCATAAAGACCCATATATTTTTGCCCAATTAGTTAAGTTCCTTGACCGAAGTAAATTCAATCGTATCGTTACAAAGTATGAAGGCGATAAGTATATCAAGAGCTATACCTGTTGGAATCAGCTGCTTACGATGATGTTCGGTCAGCTTCCAATCGAGATAGTCTTAGAGATTTGATTGTGGCTATTGAAGCTCATGCTGGAAAACTTTACCATCTCGGAATCGGGAAGTCTGTAACTCGGAGCAATCTTAGTAAGGCTAATGAGCAACGTAACTACCTCATCTTCGAAGAGTACGCAACATTCATGATTGCCGAGGCCCGCAAGCGTAGAATCAATAAAATATTCGAACTTGACGGTCATGTTTATGCATTTGACTCTACAACGATTGATCTGTGCCTGTCAGTGTTTGAGTGGGCTAAATTTCGCAAACATAAAGGCGGAATAAAGTTGCATACACTCTACGATATTGAAGCGGAAGTGCCTGCATTTGTGTATATTACACCTGCCAATATTCACGATTCAAAGGCTATGCCTGAGATTCCATATGAATCAGGAGCGCATTATATATTCGACCGAGGGTATAACGATTTCAGCAACCTTAATACAATAAATCGTATAGGTGCTTTCTTCATTGTACGAGCCAAAACAAATGTACGGATCAAGCCTAAAACCTGGAAACGAAGATTGCCAGAAGGTGTAGTATCGGATGTAATCGGATGCTTTACGGTTTATAAAAGTTCTAAGGATTACCCAGAGGAACTTAGAAAACTCATCATTGAAAATCCTGAAGACGGTACACGATACATCTTCCTGACAAATAATCTTGACGCATCTGCAGAGTTTATATCATCGCTTTATCGAAACAGATGGAGTGTTGAACTGTTCTTCAAATGGATAAAAACAACACCTCAGGATTAAGAAGTTCTGGGGAACATCGGAAAACGCTGTACGCATACAAATCTATTGTGCGATAATCACTTACTGCTTAGTAGCAATAGTCAAACACGATATGAAATTAGAACGTAACGTCTATGAAATTCTCCAAATACTCGGAATCTCTCTGACCGACAAAACACATCTCAGTGACTTGTTTGACAAATCGAATTTCAAAAATGTCAAAGACCGATATGATTCAAGTGAACCGAATTTATTTAATTTTTAACCTTGTCCATTTTTAGTGGACAGTAGTGAAGTGAATATTATAAATTAAGGACACCCGATTGAGTGCCCTTAATGTTACAGTATCACTTCATCCGTAAAACTGTAGTAACCTGCATTAGAAATAATGAATATGGTCTAATATCTTTATTCGCATGAAATTATATGCTTCCCTTACCTGTTTTGCTTGTTCGTCTTGAAGTCCCATTGTTCCGCTTTTATGGATAGTCCAAGACTTTGAAACTTTCTTTTACGGTCTTTGCAGACACATAACATCAGGGGATACTCTCCATTACTAAGAATTTTTGATTTGTAACATAGTACTTTAATTGTTTCGCTCATTTGTTTTTCGGTTTACACACTGGTTTACACAAATGCGCCAAAACGTAGTATATTATAATGAAAAAAGCGACTATCTTTTTGAGATAATCGCTTGAATTTCTGAGTGATCCGCTTGGGGCTCGAACCCAAGACCCCAACATTAAAAGTGTTGTGCTCTACCTGCTGAGCTAGCGAATCAATCCTGTTTGCTATCGTTATTTCTCGATTGCGAGTGCAAAGGTATGACTTTTTTTTGAAACTGCAAATTATTTATAAACTTTTTTGTGATTATTTTTACTGCTTGATGCGTAATTCTTTGATAATCAGATGTTATGTAAATGATGTTTTTTTGTTCTTATTTGTGTTTTAGGAATAGAAAGATAACTCTGTGATTATTTTTTATCAAATAATGTGTTTGTTTGATGTAATATTATGTATTTTTGCCGTATTAATATATAATAATGTACATATGAAAGTCAGAAGATTTATTGTACCGTTTATGATTTTGTTTCTTGTTTCATGTGGACAAGAAGAAAAAAAAGCTTCAGAACTATTGAGCAGAGCAGAAGCTTCATTTCGTTCGGCAAATTATAGTGAAGCCAAGTTGCAAATAGACAGTATCAGAAATTTATATCCGAAAGTGTTTGATGTGCGTAAGAAAGCAATAAAGTTAATGCAGCAGGTTGAACTGGAAGAACAGAATATTTCATTGGCATATCTTGACAGCATGTTGGCTGTTAAACAATCTGTTTTAGACTCGATGAAAGTCGGATTCGTATTGGAAAAAGATACAGCATATCAGGAGGTAGGAAACTATTTTTATCCTTCTCAGGTGGTAGAAAAGAATATAGGTCGTACGTTTCTTAGGGCTTGCGTTAGCGAAAAAGGAGAAATGTCTCTCACTTCGATTTATTGTGCCGGAGGAACGCTGAACCATACTTCGGTAAAAGTTAGTTCTAGTGATGCATTTGCTCAGACACCTGCATCACCAGATATGTATGTCACTTCAGATTTGGGACGTAAGATAGAAAAGGCAGATTATAAGGTTGGTTCAGATGGTGGAGTAGTTGGATTTATAATAGCAAATAAAGATGCCAAGTCATTGAAACTTGAATTTATTGGTGATAGAACATATAGGACTGTAATGTATTCTCCTGATATCAAGGCAATAGTTGAGGTTAGCAAATTGGCACAGGTTTTGGCTTCGATGGAGGAGATTAGAAAAGAACAGAAAGAAGCTAATTTGAAGGTTCAGTTTCTTAAAAAGAAGATAGCTGAGACCGTGATTGAGTAAAAATAAAAACGCTTTGACGTTTTAACTAAAATGCTTTGTTATTTTAATTAAAACGTCAAAGCGTTTTTTTATGAGGTGTTGAAAGCCTATTTATAATCTTTCCGCAACTTTGCTCCAGTTGATAAGTGACCAGAAGTTTTCAATAAAAGCTGCACGATTATTTCTGTAGTCAATATAGTATGCGTGTTCCCAAACGTCAATAACCATAAGTGGTGTAAAACCGTCGGTGATAGGGTTGCCGGCATTGGCTGTATTCATTATTTTCAGATTATTTTCATTGTCTTTTACGAGCCAAGTCCATCCTGAGCCGAACACGCCTAATGCTGATTTGGTAAATTCTTCTTTGAATTTTTCTATGGAACCAAATATGGAGTTTATCTTGTCGGACAGTGTTGATGGAATTTCCTTTTGCTCAGGTGTGAGCGACATGAAGAAGAATGTATGGTTCCATGTCTGTGCCGCATTGTTGAATGTTGGTCCTTGGGCGTTACGGATGATGTCTTCCAGGCTCATGTTCTCGAATTGTGTACCTGCTATAAGTTTGTTCAGGTTGTTTACATAGGTTTGCAGGTGCTTGCCATAGTGGTAATCGAAAGTTTCTTTGCTCATTTTAGGAGCTAGTGCTTCCATGTCGTAAGGAAGCTTTGGCATTTCGTGAATCATAGTAAAAACGTTTTAAAATCATTATATTGCAAAGTTATAAACTTTAGTATAATATGTTGTCAAAAGAAGGAGTTATTTATATGTTGTATGGCATAAATCCGGTATATATTTTCTCTTATATTTTAGCGATGTATTAAATAGTAAAAATGATATATGTAATAATTGAAAACTGTAATTAAAAATATCTTATTTTCTTTGGATTTGTTACTTGTGCATTTTAGTGTACATAAAGTATAGGTAAATTGAATTTTTTCTTTCAAAAAGCTGTACTTTTGCAGTAAAGAAAGACATAAAGATATAAATATAACTTTAATGCTTTCTAATAGATAGCAATAATCCATGGATGTTGGTTTAAATAAGACAAAAGTTCATTTTAAAAAGGTAAAGAGATATGAAAATGATTAAAGGTAGAAAAATGATGTTGCTTTTTGCTATTATTGGATTGGCATCAGCATCGGGTGTTAAGGCGCAGGACAAGGTTGAAGCGTCGGTAGGAGCTGACTTGGTCAGTGGTTACATCTGGCGTGGTCAGGATCTGGGTGGTGTAAGCATCCAGCCGGGAGCAGGACTTTCGTACAAAGGTTTCTCTTTGTCGGCCTGGGGGTCTGTAGGTTTTGAAGGCACAGATACTAAAGAACTTGATTTGACCCTTGGATATGAGTATGGTGGTTTTAGTGTCGGAGTGACTGACTATTGGTTTACAAGTGCGGATTCGCCTGCACGTTATTCCGATTATAAGGATGCTCATACATTTGAAGTTGCCTTGGGTTACGATTTCGGACCTGTAGCGGTCAATTGGTTTACTAATTTTGCTGGTTCGGTAGGTGTAAACGAAGATGGTAAAGATGCATATGCTTCATATTTTTCTGTTTCGGCACCATTCTCATTGGGAGGCATTGATTGGACAGCAGAGATTGGAGCCACTCCTTGGGCTAATGATTTCTATAATGGTTATTCCAACGGTTTTAAAGTTTCTGCCATAAGTCTTCAGGCATCAAAAGAGATAAAGATAACAGATTGTTTTTCTCTTCCGCTTTGGGCTCAGGCTATCTGGAATCCTACAACTAAAGGAGCATATTTCGTAGCCGGAATCAGTTTTTGATATTCTAGCATCTACATACAAATACAATATACATATACAACATACAAATACAATAACGAGACGAGATTATGAAAAAGATTGAAGCTATCATTCGCCGGACAAAGTTCGACGATGTAAAAGAAGCGCTTTTGGAAGCCGATATTGAATGGTTTTCCTATTATGATGTAAGAGGCGTGGGAAAAACACGGGAAGGACGTATATATCGTGGAGTAGTTTACGATACGAGTTCGATAGAACGTATTCTGATTTCTATTGTTGTGAGAAACAAGAATGTGGAAAAAACAGTTGAAGCCATAATGAAAGCCGCACATACAGGCGAGATTGGCGACGGACGTATATTTGTGATTCCTATAGAGGATGCTATACGCATACGTACAGGTGAAAGAGGTGATATCGCTCTTTATAATGCCGAACAGGAGAAATGATTGCATGGCTTGTCATTTTTATTGTAAAACAGAATACATCGTTTAAATAATCTTTGATTTTTATGAAAACTCTTATATCAAAGGGATGTAGCAGTACATTCCTCAGGGGCGTCGCATCCCTATCGTTAGCACTTCCTGGCGTTGTTATGGCTCAGGATACTATTTCTGAAGAAGCGGCAACTGTCGATACACTTGCCGAGACTCTGGCACAGACTACAACTGGTCTTGATACTGTATGGATGCTTTTGGCTGCTATGCTGGTATTTTTTATGCAGCCTGGTTTTGCAATGGTTGAAGCAGGATTTGCAAGATGCAAAAACACAGCTAATATATTGATGAAGAACCTTGTGGACTTTATGGTAGGTTCCATTCTTTTCTGGATTATAGGTTTCGGACTTATGTTCGGTATCGGAGGATTTGTAGGAGCTCCGCATCTCGGAAATCTGGAGATCATGGATTCTATTATCAATAACGGTCTGCCTATCGAAGGATTCCTTATTTTCCAGACAGTGTTTTGTGCTACTTCCGCTACAATCGTTTCAGGAGCTATGGCGGAACGTACAAAATTTTCAATGTATCTTATATATACAGTAGCTATCAGCGTATTGATTTATCCTGTTTCAGGACACTGGACATGGGGCGGAGGATGGTTGAGCAATGCTTCCGAAGGTTCTTTGATGGGAGATTGGTTCGGTATCGCTTTCCATGATTTTGCAGGTTCAACAGTGGTTCACTCAGTAGGTGGATGGATAGCATTGGTTGGTGCTGCAATCCTTGGCCCTCGTGTAGGTAAGTTCGGTCATGACGGTAAGGCTAAGGCTATACCTGGACACAGTTTGACATTGGCATGTCTTGGTGTATTTATCCTTTGGTTCGGATGGTTCGGTTTCAACCCTGGTTCACAGTTGGCCGCATCTGGTGAGGCAGACAGAATAGCAATCTCGCATGTGTTTCTTACAACAAACCTTGCTGCATGTGCTGGTGGTATAGTTGCACTATTCACAACATGGGTTAAATACGGAAAGCCTTCATTGTCATTTACTCTGAACGGTATTCTTGCCGGTCTGGTTGGTGTAACTGCAGGATGTGACCTCGTTTCTCCTTTAGGTGCTGCCATTATCGGTGCTATTTGTGGATTTGTAATGATATACTCTGTTGAGTTCATCGAAACCAAACTGAAAATAGATGATCCTGTTGGTGCATCATCAGTACACGGTGTTTGCGGTTCTCTTGGAACAATTCTTACAGGACTTTTTGCAACCTCAGACGGTCTCTTCTATGGAGGTGGATGGGGATTCCTCGGAGCACAGGTATTTGGTGTAATAATAGTAGGTTTATGGGCTGCATTTATGGGATTTGTAATCTTCAAAGCTCTTGACAAGATATTCGGTCTCCGTGTTTCAAAACGTATTGAAGAAGAAGGATTGGATATTTATGAACATGGTGAATCGGCATATAACAGATGATTTATAATTAATAATAAACAATGAATAATTAATAGTGAATAATGAAAACATCAACTTGTTTTTAATTTTTAATTATTAATTATTCATTGAATAACCAACAACTAAATAAATATGATTCGTTTTAATGTAGTAGAAAAGGCTTTCCAGGCAAAGCCAATGGAGGTAAGCGTACCAAGCTGCCGTCCGAGTGAGTATTTCGGAAAATATGTGTTTAACAGGGAAAAGATGTTCAAGTATCTTCCTAGTACGGTTTATGCAAAACTGGTAGATGCAATGGATCACGGAGCAGCTCTTGACAGAGCTACTGCAGATGAAGTTGCTGCAGGTATGAAACGTTGGGCAAGCGAACTTGGGGCTACACACTATACACACTGGTTCCAGCCTCTGACTGAAGGAACAGCGGAAAAGCATGATGCTTTCGTAGAACACGACGGAAAGGGTGGAATGATGGAAGAATTCTCAGGAAAACTTCTAGTACAGCAGGAACCTGATGCTTCGTCTTTCCCTAACGGTGGTATCCGTAACACTTTCGAAGCTCGCGGATACAGTGCTTGGGACCCTTCATCACCGGTATTCGTGGTAGGTGATACATTGTGTATTCCTACAGTGTTCATAGCTTATACAGGTGAATCACTCGACTATAAGGCTCCTTTGCTAAAAGCACTTAGCGCAGTAGATAAGGCTGCAGTGGCTGTATGTCATTATTTTGATACTAATGTAAAGAAAGTTACGGCTTTCCTTGGATGGGAACAGGAATACTTCCTCGTTGACGAAGGTTTGTATGCTGCTCGTCCTGACCTGTTGCTTACAGGACGTACACTGATGGGACATGAAGCTTCTAAAAACCAGCAGCTTGAAGACCACTACTTTGGAGCAATTCCTACCAGAGTGGCTGCATTTATGAAAGATTTGGAAATTCAGGCACTTGAACTTGGCATTCCGGTTAAGACACGTCATAATGAGGTAGCTCCTAACCAGTTTGAGCTTGCTCCTATCTATGAGGAATGTAACCTGGCTGTTGACCACAATATGTTGGTTATGTCGCTTATGCGTAAGGTGGCACGTGCTCACGGATTCCGTGTTCTTCTGCATGAAAAACCATTCAAGGGTGTAAACGGATCAGGAAAACATAACAACTGGTCGCTTGGTACAGATACAGGTGTGTTGCTGATGGGGCCAGGAAAGACAACGGAAGAGAACCTTCGTTTCGTGACATTCGTAGTAAATACATTGATGGCTGTTTACAGACATAACGGATTGCTGAAAGCTTCTATCATGAGCGCGACAAATGCTCACCGTCTGGGAGCTAACGAAGCACCTCCAGCAATTATCTCTTCTTTCCTTGGTTCACAGCTGAGCAAAGTACTTGACCATATCGAGGAAAATGCCAACGAAGATTTGGTTTCCCTTGGTGGAAAGCAGGGTATGAAGCTTGATATTCCTCAGATTCCTGAATTGTTGATAGATAATACAGACCGTAACCGTACTTCACCTTTCGCGTTTACAGGAAACAGATTCGAGTTCCGTGCTGTAGGTTCGGAAGCTAACTGTGCAAGTGCGATGATTGCCTTGAATACGGCAGTTGCAGAACAGCTTGTTATATTCAAAAAAGAAGTGGATGCCCTTATAGAACAGGGTGAACCTAAGGTTTCTGCTCTTCTTCAGGTATTGCGCAAATATATCAAGGAAAGCAAACCTATCCGTTTCGATGGCAACGGTTACAGCGAAGAATGGAAAGAAGAAGCTCTCAAACGTGGATTGGATTGCGAGACCAGCTGTCCTGTTATCTTTGACAACTATCTGAAACCTGAAAGTGTGGCCATGTTCGAATCTACAGGTGTAATGACACGTAAGGAACTTGAGGCACGCAATGAGGTGAAATGGGAAACTTATACCAAGAAAATTCAGATTGAAGCTCGTGTATTGGGTGATTTGGTTATGAACCATATAGTGCCTGTTGCTATCAGCTATCAGACTAAACTCATTGACAATGTATTCAAGATGAAGAGCTTGTTTGCAGCTGAAGAAGCCGAGAAACTTTCTGCAGGTAATGTTGCTATAATCAAAGAAATATCTGAACGTACGGCATATATCAAGGAACATGTTGATGCAATGGTTGAGGCCCGCAAGGTAGCAAATAAGATAAGTTCCGAACGCGAAAAGGCCATAGCTTATCACGACAATATCGCTCCTATGCTTGAACTTATCCGTTATCATATTGATAAGCTTGAGTTGATAGTTGACGATCAGATGTGGACTTTACCTAAGTATCGTGAGTTATTGTTCATACGATAACATATACGATTCTCTATTTATTGGTTGTTTAATTCAGAGAAAGAGCCGGTACGCCGTGATGGTGTATCGGCTCTGTGTGTTGTTATGATAGTATTAATGTATTTACTACTTTATTTATTGTTCCAATAAGAAACTTTTCAACTCTTTCGCATCATCGGCAATGAAATCCGGTTTATATGCTTCAAGTTCTGTTCTAGGACGGAATCCCCAGCTTACTCCTACAGTTTTTACTCCTGCATTTTTACCAGTTTCCATGTCAACGCATGAATCGCCAACGTACACGATTTCTTCTTTACATATACCTGCATGTTCTGATATCTCATTTACTATTGTAGGGTCCGGTTTTGATGGAACTCCATCACGCTGCCCGAGTATTTCGCAGAAGTTTATGTCAGGAAAATACTGTCTTACCAGCTTTACGGCTGCTGCCTGATATTTATTTGAAGCTACTGCTATCTGTATGTTGTTTTTCTGCAGATCTGCCAGAAGACTGTTCATTCCGGGATAAGGTTTGCTCAGATCTGAATTGTGCGCATCGTAATAAGGTACAAATTCAGAGCGTATTTTCATAACATATTCATCGTTTCTCTTATCTTCAGGCAATGCACGTTCGAACAGCTTGTTTATTCCGTTTCCTACGAAAAACTTATATTCTTCTTCGTTATGTGTAGGAAGTCCATATTGTTCAAGTGCATAGTTGGTAGCCGCAGCCAAATCGGCTATTGTGTTCAGTAATGTGCCGTCTAAATCGAATATTACAAGTTTCATGAATAAAGAATTTTCTTTTTGTTTGATTATCCTATAGTTTATAAATCGACTGCAAACTTAGTTAAATCGTTTGATTTGTTATATCTTTGTGATTGTAAAAAGTTATAAAATTATGAAAACACATAGGTCGGGTATATTATTGTTGGTATTTTGCGGGCTTCTTGCATTGGTAAATTTTCCATTGATTGCACAGGAAAGAGCTGACTGGAGTTCATGGACTTCTGTAAATGTAAACCATAAGTTTAATAAGAACCTTAGGATTATGTCGAAAGTGCAAGTCAGGTCAAGGGATAATTTCAGTGCTTTTGAGAGATTTTTTATAAATGCCGGATTGGGTTACAGGGTTCTGCCAAAATGGGAAGTGAAAGGTGTTTTTGCCTATCATCGCAGGAGCAGTGTTTCGAAGGGTAACTTCAATGCCTACAGATATCATTTGGGTTCTGAAGTATTCTGGAAGAAGGGCGATTTCAGAATCCGCTGGAGAGAGAGGTTTCAGCATACATTCGCTTTAGGCGATGATGAGATGATAATTCGTTCCAGACTGATGTTTGACTATAATATACCATCAACTATATTGGTCCCTTATTTTTCAATTGAGGCCTTCAATGATTTGGAGAATAATGATTCTTTCAAAGCAGAAAGAATCCGATATATGCCGGGATTAAGGATAAATCTTACTGATATGTATTCATTATCAGTTTTTTATTGCAGGCAGGATGATATTTCCACAAAGACCAATATTGCGGGTGTGGAATTTATAGTCAATCTGTAATAGATTAAAAAGAAACATTTTGCCTCATACAGTTTTATAACGGACAACTAGACAGCTTTATAATTGTACAACTTTAATACTTTAATTTATGAGTTTTCTTGATTTGGTAAATAAGCGTTATTCTGTACGTTCATACGAAGAACGTCAGATTGAGAAAGAGAAGATAGATTATATCATGGAATGTGTTCGTATGGCTCCGTCAGCCGTGAACTTCCAGCCGTGGAAATTCTATATTGTAACGGACAAAGATAAGCTGAATGATATAAAGTCAACTTATAAGCGTGAATGGATAATGTCTGCTCCATGTATCATTGTGGCATGTGCCAAACATGATGAGTCATGGCATCGCCGTTCGGACAATAAAGATCATGCAGATATTGATTTGGCAATAGCTATTGAACATCTGTGTCTTTCTGCTGCGGAACAGGGGCTAGGAACTTGCTGGGTTTGTAATTTCGATGCTGCACTCTGTCATCAGCTGATGTCCTTGCCTGAGGACATGGAACCGGTTGCTCTTATTCCTATGGGGTATACACCTGATACAGAAATTCCAGAGAAGAAAAGGAAGGATATGAATGAGATCTGTGTATATATCTGATATTTCTTAACTTAGTATAGATATAAGCTCTCCGAAACTGCCGCAACTATAGTTCTTTTCATCGATATGTAATTGCATTTCTGATGATGACAGGACTTTAAGTTCCGGCAGTTTTTTGTCTTCCTGTGCAGCCTGTTTGTCCAGACACAGAAATCCGTGGCGGTTCAGTACGTTCTGTGTCCAGTGTTTAAGTATCTGGTCGTCTGTATATAGTATGATAGAACGATTGGCTTTCACGGTAGGGGAGTATCCTCCGTGCATAAGGTCGAATTTAATCTCTGCTTCAGGAAAAAGCCGGTCCATCAGTCCGGATAATATTATGTCTTCCGTCACTCCGGAATGTATTCCGTTTTTCGGAGTGAGCAGCCATAGATAGTCGGCTGTAACCAGCGCCTGCTCTATGTCGTGGGTGGAGAGTAATATGGCTTTGTTTTCTTCGTGCGCCAGACGGTGGAGTAATGTGAGTATTTCTATTCTGCTTACTGCATCAAGGAATGCGGTAGGTTCGTCAAGTAGTATTATAGGACATTCCTGTACTATGGCTTTGGCTATCATGGCCTTTTGGCGTTCTCCGTCTGAGAGGTTAGCCGTATAAGTTTCTGCTTTATGGCTTATTCCTGTAAGATGTAGCGCATGGTCTATTATTTCTTTGTCGTAGGCAGACAAGCGTCCGAAGAAACCGGTGTGCGGTTGGCGTCCAAGGGCTACAAGCTGTCGTACTGTCAATGCTCCTGCAAAAATTCTTTCCGTCAGTACAAGTCCGATGGTGCGCGACAGTTCCTTTTCAGAATATCTTTCTAAAGGTTTGTCCATAATGTTGAGGCTACCGTCCAATATAGGTTGCGATGCGGAGATTGTGCGTAGGAGAGTTGACTTTCCCGCACCGTTCGGACCAAGCAGACATGTCAGGTTGCCTCCCTTCAGTGTGAAGTTGAGGTTGGACTGTACGGTAGTTTTTCTGTTTTTCGTGTGGTAGCCGATATTCAGATTGGAAGCTGTAATCACGTCGTTATTTTCCATCAGTTAAAGTATTGTATTTTCTTCTGGTTTATAATTACATATATTATTACCGGAGCTCCGAGTACCGGTGTTACGGCATTTATCGGTATGATACCATTCTCGCCCGGAAGTATGCTCACTATCGAACATAACAGAGCCATTGCTGCTCCGCAGAGTGCGGTTGTGGGGAGAAGTGAGTTATGGTTTGATGTTCCTAGCAGAAGCCGTGCAATATGAGGTACAGCCAGCCCGATAAACGAAATCGGTCCGCAGAATGCAGTTGTTACGGCAGTCAGTATTCCTGTTGACAGCAGGAGCAAATTCCTTGTTCGGCGGATATTTACGCCAAGATTTTCCGCATATCTCGTTCCCAGCAAAAGAGCATTCATAGGCTTTATGAGCATTACGGATATTGCCAGTCCTATTAGTATCATTGAAGAAAAGGCAGGAAGTTGAGTGAGCGATACACCTCCGAAATTTCCCATTCCCCATGTGACGTAGGAGTGTACTCCTTCGGCTGTAGAGAAGAAGTTTAGAAGTGATATTGCCGAGGAAGTGACGTACCCTGTCATAATTCCGGCTATTAGAAGCATGACGTTGTTCTTTATCAGTGTGGATAGAAACAGGATGAATGCCATTATGGCGAATGCGCCTGCCATAGCTCCAGCTATGACGGACAGAAATCCGCTGAGACTGATGGTAGATACCGTTATGCTTCCTCCCATACCAAGTATTACCAGTGCGGCTCCGAGACTGGAGCCGGAACTTATTCCCAGTATGGAAGAATCTGCCAGAGGATTGTTGAATACAGTCTGCAGCATAAGTCCGGACACTGCAAGCGCGGCTCCTGTTAGTATAGCGGTAATGGTCTGTGGCACACGCGACTGCAGGACAATGTAAGTCCAGCTGGCTTTTTCCGCCTCTCCACCTGAAAGTATATCAGTAACTACAGATGCCGGAATACTGACTGAACCATAATACAGACTTATGGCGGCAAGGGTTACAGTCAGGATGGCAAGCAGTGCTATATATATGGTATTCCTGTTTCTCAAAATTTTATTCTTTAATAGACGAGTAATCAAAATCAACAGTTAAAACTTCAATTCTGTATAATACCGTGTCTTTTCATTTTTCATAATTTCCGGATGGAAGATTATAATCAGGTCTCTGAGCAGAGCCTCCGGATGAAAAGGCGTCTCTTCGTAAAAGTTTGTGTACGAGGTATTGCATCCAAAGATACGCTTATTTTTCCATGCGTCAAAATTAGTGTATGGAGAGTAGTCGTTTTTCAGTTCGGAGTATGTCTTGTTCTGCTTCTGATTGTACTTTATTAGCCAGAAGTCAGCTTTCTGACCTTTGTCCATAACTGTCTCGAACGACATAGGCACTGAACCGCTTTCCTTTGTATAGCTGAATATGTAGTCTGCTCCGGCATCGTTTATCATCCTGGCCGTGGTGCTTCTTCCTCCGGGAACATACCATGCAGATGAATATTTCAATTCAGTAATCACAGTAGGGCGGTCGTGGACATCTTTTGTCATATGTTTCAGAGTGAGATATTGTTTCTCTATTTTTCTGAACAGTGAGTCTGTCTCTTCCTCTTTACCCGTAAGGAGTCCATAAAACTTCATCCATTCTGCTCTGCCTAGGGGAGATGTCTCCATATAGTCGGCACATTCTATGATGGGTATTCCTATACTTTCTATTCTTCCATACCCGCCGCTGTTTTCAAAAGGAGAGAGCAGTACCGCATCGGCATTGAGGTCGATAATCTTTTCTATGTCCGGACTCATTGACGAGCCGCAGTCGGCTATAGAGTCTTTTTCATACATTGTTTTTATCTGTGGATGCTTGATATACTGAATGTCGCACACTCCGGCTATGGATTTGATGGCTCCTGTTTCGGCCAGGAGAGAGTTGTGAACAGATGAGTAAACAATGGCATTACTCAATGGGGTACGAATTATAGTTCCTTCGGGCAGATTGCCGGTGTCGGTATTCTCTCTGTCTGTCAGTATGTACGTATGCAGAGTTTTCAGTGTGTCCCATGGATTGCGCAGTTCCACTTTGGTGTAATCCTTGAATTTCAGAATTCTGATGTTTTCGGCATAACTGAATTTTACTGTATCGACAGGCGTTTCAGAATGCGAGGAAGTCCTGCTTCCTCCGCTGCATGCAGAGAGAAGCAGGACTAATGTTACTATATTGGCAGATAGTATTTTTTTTATCATGTCTGTATTTATTCAGTTACGAACTTGACGTTTGTAGTATAGGCTCCTGTTTCAAATTTGCTTTTGAAATTGCCGTTTTCATCATATATATATACTTCGCTCAACTGTCCGTATGGATTGCTTATAATATATACGTCTCCCGAGTTAGGATCTGCTATGATTCCACCTGGAGTGTTAACCTCGCTGATATCTATGAATTTGCTCTCTTCTTTAGTCTTGATGTCATATACGAAACATTTAGCTTTGTCCTGGAAGTTATATTCTGAATATATAATATACATTTTGTCGCCTCTGTTTGTTATATAACTTGCTTTGAAGAGTTCTTCCACTTCGTAAGTCTGTGGATTGATTTTTTGCAGTGTTGAGTAGATACGTTCGTCTTCAGGCTGGTCTTCTGTAGGGTAGTTTCCTGCGGATACAACATATATGTTTCCATCACTGCCGACTATGTTTTGTGTATAAGGATTAAGTATAACTTCTATATCTTCTATTTTTTCCATTGTTTCGGCGTTGATTACATAAACGATGTTTCCGCTGCCGTCCATATCGTAGTTTGATTTGTTTACAAACAGTTTCCCTGCGTTGTATGATAGTCCCTCAAGCTTACCTTCAAATTTACCTTCCTTGGTGATTTCCATATTCAGTGTATCAAGTTTTGATACGGTACCGTCGTAGGCCGTGATGAATACATATCCACCACCTGCAGCCGCATAGCGTGGCTTTTTCGGTTGATTGGCATCGTTCATCATAGGTATGGTTTTGATGATCTTGCCGTTCTTTTCCAGGATTTCTATCTTTGACGATGTGGTGGAAATGGCATAAAGTTTCGAACCGTATATACACAAATCCTGTAAGTCGCCTATACCTTTTTGGTTCTGCAGCATATATATGTCCTCTGATACGGTACTTGTTTTGGCATCGTATCCTTGTATTGAACCGTCGTTTTTTCCCCAGTTTCCTGTATTTACAATGTAAGCTCCATAAGTTGTTACTTCAGGATTACCATCGTTAGGATTAGGATCGTTGTTTTCACATGAAATCAATCCTGTCATAAGTGGCAAAAGGCTCAGATAATAAAATACTTTTTTCATTGTCTTTCTGTTTTTATGTTATAGATAATAGTTAATAGATATTTTATAGTTACGTCCCGGCATAGGGTAGAAGCGAATTATTTCATAGTTCTTTCCGCCGAGGTTGAGTGCGTCAAGCTGAATCTTTATTTTATGTTTTCCGAAGTTGAACTTTCTGTAGATTGATACGCCATGGTCGGTGTAAGGATCTATTCTGTACGATGGCAGGTTTTGTGCGAAAGTATATCTTTCGGATGATGCTATCATGTTATAAATGATATTTACCCACGGTGTTTCCAGCGTGATACTTGATGTGCCGTAATGTTTCGGAGTATATATGATTTGGTTTCTCCAAGTTTTTGATGTCTTGTCAGTGATATCTTCTGCTTGAGTGAAGTTGTAACTTCCTGTAATATATAAATTGACATTCTCTGTTATATTACATTCTGCAGATACATTTATGTCTGTGCCGATAGTTTCCACTTTTCCGACATTCATCATCTTCCATACGAACATGGTTGGAACTGCCACGATTTTGTCGTTAACTACATTGTAATAAGCGTCAGTGGAAAGGCTTATAAATTTCAAGTGGCTTTCCGGTATGTATTTGCTCCAAGTTATTCCCAAATTTGCCTGTCGTGTGGTTTCAGGTTTAAGTTTTGTATTTCCTATCAGTGTATAATACAGGTCATTAAATGTCGGTGTACGGAATATATCTTTATAAGAGGCCCTGAATCTCAGATTATGATTATCGAATGGTTTCCATGACATACTGAATGCAGGCGAAAGGCGTTTGCGGTCATCTGACGCCTTGCCTGTCTTTACCTTTTCCGTAATGTAGGTATTTAACAGCGATGCTGAAGCTGTGAACCTTTTGAGTTCATATCTGGCAGCTATTACACTGAGTGAAGTATATCTGTGTGGAAATTTTGAGTTTCTTAGGTTTGTATATAAATAATTGTAAGCAAAATCTTGTGCAAACGAGACTGACAGATTTTTTATCGGATTGGCAAATATTGTAGCTGACAGGTATGTTTCTGTTTGTTTGTATCTGTCGTCTGTTATTCCTGAAGCCTCGTTATTGTAGTCACGGGTCCAAGTATAGTTGAATTTTCCCAGTGCTTGGATTTTCAGCTTCTCACTCCATAGCTTTTCATATCTGCTTTGAACAAAATAATTCTTGTCATATAGTCTTTCTGCAGCGTATGGGTTGTCATATACCACACTCCCTGGGAGTCCTCTTCTTGAATCGAACATATAGGCTTTGAACTGTAATTCCTGGTTCTTATGTAATGATGCATATACATTTGCTTCGGCACGCCATGTACGAATGTCGCTGTTGTTCCTTTTAGAGTCGATCAGATGATTGCCGTTCCACATCTTGAACGGATAGTCACCGTCGGCTTGCAGATAATCGCCGTATAATGAAATTCCTATTCTCTTTGTAAAATTCTGCATATATAGAATGGACGGGTTTATCATACCGAACGATCCTATCTTGACATTTGAGTAGATTTTTGCAGATAAGTTTTCAGAGTCAGGGCGTGATGTCTGTATGTTCAATACGCCTGCCGAAGCGAATGCTTTAGCCGACTGATAGATGTTATCTGTCTGACCGATAGTCATTGATAGCTCTGATACATTGCTTAGTGAATATCTGGATACATCTATTTGCCCAGATTGGCAGTCGCTTACGCTCACTCCATCGTATGTTACTCCGGTGTGTTGCGCTCCCATACTTCTTACAGAAACAGTTTTCAGACCACCTATGCCTCCATAATCTTTTACACTTACTCCAGAGAAATGTTTTACAGCTTCAGCTACATCATATGTCCCCATACGTTCCAGTTCACTTTTATTCATGACCTGAAACGGTGATGTTGCCGTCAAAGAAGGTGGAGTTTTTCTCGCACTGACGGTAACATCAGGGATTTGATGTACTTTTCCTGTTATGCTGTCCTGGCTTGTGTTTTGTGAATATAAAGAAACTATCGGTATAAATGTAATTATACCTGATATCACGAAAATACACATCCGGACAAAGTCATTCAGTTTGCCCATTTCTTACTCAATAAGTGTCTTACAAAAATTACATGTATCCGCATCAGTCTTTCCTCGAGAATGGTGTGGCATGATTTCTTGTTTTGCAGGTCTTCTGACTTACTCCGGATGGCTTTACCTTCCCGTCATCAAGTTCGACAGTGGTTAAACAGATATTAAGCATCCTTATTATGTGGAGATTACAGCAGCGGGACTGTCCGGGATTTTCACCCGATTCCCTTTTCATCCTCATCCTGTAAATAGGCATATTGGAACAAAACATTGCAAATATATGAAAAAAACGGAAAATTGAAAATCATTTATTTTATTTTCGCACTTTTACTATATATGAAATGCAATCTTCAGATACTATGAGTAATTAGATGATGTGTCAATATAATATAAATCCGGCGATGCCGCAGAGTATGATAAGAAGTATAGGGTTGACTTTATATTTGTGTGAAGCAATGAACACTGAAGCGAAAATCGCTATGCTCGTTATTATGCTGTAAGTGTCCGAACCAAAATTTTCGGTATTCATAAGTACAAGGGCAGCAGATGCTAAAAGTCCCACTACTCCTGGGCGTAACCCGTCGAATACAGAAGCTACTACAGGATGTTTCTGATATTTCAAAAAGAATTTGCTTATCAATATCATCAGGATGAATGAAGGCAAGACTACAGAACATGTTGCTATGGCAGAACCTAAAATACCTATTCCATGAGAGTAGCCGGCATTTACTACAGCTGTATAACCAACGTATGTGGCTGAGTTTATACCGATAGGGCCGGGTGTCATCTGACTGATAGCAACTATATCTGTAAATTCAGAAGAACTGAGCCAGTCATGACGTGTCACAACTTCACCTTGTATCATGGATAACATTGCATAGCCTCCGCCAAATCCGAAGAGACCTATCTTGAAGAAAGTATAGAATAGTTGTAGGAATATCATTTGATTAATTATTGATTTAAATATTAAATGTTGACGAAGTTAATTAAGAATAGATGAAGTCAACTTAAAGTTAAAAAGTAAATTATGCGTGTAGGAACTGACTGTTAGCTTTTCGTCAATAGGTCTAACTTTCGTTTTTTCTTTTATAGCGTCCGTAAATGTATCCACCTAATCCGGAAAGTATTATAATATAGATTGGAGAAAATCCCAATAGCCATATCAGTAATGCTGATACAACGGGAATCCAGATGTTATATCTGCTGATTCGTGCTGTTTTTGCCATTTTGAAAGTTGGTGCAGCTATAAGGGCTACTACTCCCGGACGTATACCTTTAAATATCCGCTCTACAGGCTCTAGATGTTGGAATTGTCTAAAGAAAAGTGCAATGGCTAGAATAATCAGAAACGAAGGCATTATTGTACCTAAGGCCATGAAAAATGCCCCCCAGAATTTGTGTAACTTATAGCCTATGAAGATAGCTATATTAACAGCAAAGATACCAGGCACGGTTTGCGATAATGCCATAAGATCCAGAAACTCCTCTTTTTTTATCCATTTTCGTTTGTCTACTATCTCCGCTTCTATCAGTGGTACCATGGCATATCCGCCACCTACTGTGAATAATCCTATACGGAAGAATATTATAAAATATTTAAGGTATAGCATGTTGTTGTTTTTTTAATTCTTAATTGATTTCATATAGTCCCTCGGCGGAATTCCATAATACTTCTTGAACGTATCTGTAAAATATTTTGGGTCGGCAAATCCAAGCATATCCGATACTTCTGATACTGTGTACTTCTGTGTTTCAAGTAGTATGACAGCCTCTTTCATACGTATATTTCTGATAAGCTCGGCAGGTGGTTCACCGGTCAGTGCCTTAATTTTGTTATAGAAACTTGTACGGCTCATGTTCACAGCCGCACACAAGGTATCTACGTTCAATCCTGTTCCCAGACCTTCCTTGATGAGTCCGGTAACTTTACGTATGAATTCTTCGTCAAGTGATGAAACCATCTGTGGAATATCCTCACCTTCGGACGATCTCTTCTTTTCCGGACTATCTTCACTTAGTACAGGTAATGACACCAAAAGTTCTTGTAGTCTTTTCCTTATGAGGTCTCTATTCTCAAGCACATTGCTGATGTTAGCTTTCAGAAGAGTCATGTCAAATGGTTTTACAATATACAAGTCGGCTTTGGTTTTCAGTCCGTCTATTATATCCTTTTTCTCTCCCAAAGCTGTAAGCATGATGAATGGGATATGGCTTGTGGCCATATTTCCTTTCACAACTCTGCATAGTTCATGTCCGTTCATAACAGGCATCATAACGTCCGAAATAATGAGGTCAGGCTGTACTTTCCTTATAATATCCAGAGCTTCTTTACCGTTCTCGGCTTCCGATGTGTTGTATGTATCTGCCAGTGACTGTACGATAAATTTCCTCAATGCATCATTGTCCTCTACAATCAACACGTGCGGAGCACCAACAGGGGCACTCTTTTCCGTTACTTGTAAATTATCGGACAAAGCTTCGTCCTGTGAGGCTATAGTATATGCCCAACCGTCCTGAGAAGGAACTTCCTGAATTTCTGAAACTTTTTCATCGTGGTGGATAAATTTTCTACTGTTTATTGGAAAAGACAGATGAAACTTCGTTCCCGCATTTTCCTCGCTGGTGAATGTAATACGTCCCTCATGATTCTGTATCAGTCTCCAGGTCAGTAACATACCTATTCCAGATCCGGTGATAAGCTGATTAGTTGCATTCTGACCTCGGAACATATATCTGAACAGCTTTTTCTGATCCTTTTTGGGAATGCCTATACCTGTGTCTGATATTTCAATATTCCAGTTTCTCCTGTTTTGCGATGTATTCACGCTTACTGTTCCACCTCTTGGAGTATATTTCAGAGCGTTTGAGATAAGGTTTCTCAATATTGAGTCCATTTTATTACGGTCTATCCATACTTCAAGACTCTCGAAGTCACTCTTATATACTAGTGTCACTCCCTCTTGTTGTGCATAGTTTCTGAACTGCCCCAGATATTCTTTCAGATAAGAGTTCAACTCGTATTTCCTTACGTTAGCCTGCTGAGTGTACAGTTCTTCTTTTTGGAAATTCATCAGTTTGTTGGCCAATTCGGACAGATTATCCGTGTTCTGCAGCGCTAGGTTTATATTCATGGTTCCCTCTTCAGAAAGTTTCTCGTTTTTAAGAATCTCTCCCAAAGGAGCCTTGATAAGTGTAAGAGGTGTACGTATGTCGTGAGCTGTATGTATGAAGAAGTTTATCTTCTCTTGTGATATACGCCTGTCTTTTTTTATCATCTTGTATCTGTAAAGAGAGAAGGCAGCTCCGAACACAAATATAATATAAAGTATAATAGCCCATGGAGTGAGCCACAGCGGACTGTTTATTACTATTCCAATGGTCCTTTCCTCTAGCAACTGGTTGTTGTCCAACAAAATGGCGCGTATTCTAAGCTTGTACTCACCAGGTGATATATTCGTATATCTTATCATTCCAGCTTCACTTGGTGTGCTCCACTCGTCGAAGAAGCCTTCCAGTTTCCACGTGTAGTATATGTTAGAAGGATTGTCATAGTTCACCGATGATACGTTTATTGAGAAAGTGTTCTGGTCGTAATCCAGTTCCAACAGAGAAGTCTCATTTATATGCTTTTTCAGTGGTGAATCCTTTTCTCCTGGGTATACAGGTCTGTACATGATGCTCAAATTGTCTAGCACTGTATGAGACGAAAATCTTTCTGGCAGCCGCATACTGTCCGCCAATACTATAGCTCCTTCGTTGCTGCCAAGAATAATCTCTCCTTGCTTTGTATTTACAGCTGCTCCCTGATTGAAGTTATATGCTGCGAGCCCTTGTTCGCCAGTCCAGTTTGTGAATACGCTATCCTTAATCTTGAATAATGATATACCATTTTCCGTTCCAAGTATTATATCACCATACTTGTTCTCAACAATGCTGTAGATATTGTTGGTTATAAGACTGCAGTTTGCCGTAGTGTAATGTGTTACTTCTCCTGTTACGTTATCTATCATCAACAGTCCGTTTCCGTATGTACCAACGAATGTATGTTGTCCATTCCCGGTTATACATATAGCATTTATACATCCAACTTCATGTTCTGTTTTGAATCTTTCCAGTTTCTCATCTTTTTTTCTGAATATATACAGTCCGTTTATTGTCCCTATCCACATCGACAACCTGTCTCTCTCTCTGATACATGTGATAGGATATACAGAAGGATAAATACTTGTGTGTCTTTCTTTTTCATTATAAGCCCTCAGACTATGGAAACCACCTCCCCACAAAATATTGTCTGAGTCTCTGACTATACTTCTTACATATTTGTCTGGGGTCTCTTCGTCACCCACTGTAAGCCGTATGGCATATTCGGCTTTTTGCTTTTTTTTGTTTATACGGTATATACCAGACATATATCCTCCTGCCAGAATTTCTCCAGTTTTATATTCGCACAGTGAAGTAAATATATGATTGTCATTTTCCGGGTTTTTGGTGAAAGCTGACAGGTAGTTTGTCCATTTTTTTGTTGAGCGGTCATAGCAACTGATACCGTTGCTTGTGGCAAACCATATATCACCTTCCGAATCAGTCATGATAGCGTTTATTCTGTTGTCTACCAGTGAATTGTTATTGTCCTTTGAATGTCTTATCCATTCGTAAGGTTGATATTTCTCTGTGTATACAGTAATACCTGTAGGGTAGATAACATTCCATATTCTTCCGTCATGGTCAATGCACAAGTCTTTTACTATACTTCCGTTCATTCTGTTAAGTCTCGAGTAGTCCTCCGTCAGGAACTTTCCGAATGTTCTATCCTTTAGGTTCAGTCTGTAAACGCCGTCTCCATCTGTTGCTATAAGAACTTCGCATCCTGATCCTCCATACGGTTTAATAGTGTTTATGCTTACGTCTGTCAGGAGTTTACCTACACTGTAAAGCTCAGCTTTTATTGTGTCGTATACATATAGTCCGTCTGTCAGAGTATTAATAATAAGATATTCTGTATCTTTGTGATAGTATATGTAGTCTGTCAGTCCAAATTCATTAAGTATTACATTTTTTACAGAATGTGAATTATCAGTTTTTATACTTATTTTATATATATGTTTTTTAGATGCTAGAAAATATTCTCCATTATTCTTGCCTTCTGTTATATATGAGATGTCTTCATCTATTACGCTTTTTATGCATGTAGAACTGTCTTTCTCTGTATTATATATTATAATGTCATTATTGCATGTCATTAGTATTTCATTGTTGGCAAGACAGACTGCTGATACTGGCAAGTCGGTGTATTGCGGATAAGCCTTCTTCATATCGAAGACCATACTGAATGAATCTTTCATTTCGTCATACTTGAATACATATCCGTCTTTACCAGTTTCCCAAAGGGAATTTTTTCCATCTGTTGATAAGATGTTCAGATTAGGATAGAAATTTACTATGCTTTTATCCCTATTGAGCTGATAATGCTTGAAATTCTTTCCGTCGAATCTGTCCACACCTTTGTGTGTCAGAATCCACATATATCCCTGATTACCTTGACATATTGATAGGACACGTCGGCTGCTGAGGCCGTCTTTCATATCAATATATTTGTATATTTGAGTGTATGAATTTAATATACATGAGAATAATATGATAAATGTAAGGACAATTCTATAAAACATGGCATTATGAAGTTATACATTGCAAATGTCGCTAAAAATGATTGGAAAACAAAATAAAACGAAAAAAAGGTTTTCCCGATTTTACTTGGGAAAACCTTTTTGATATTATTAATAACAAAATGTTATATATTATTTCTTGTTTGCTTCAACCCATTTGCGAGCATTTACGAATGCTTCCATCCATGGAGTAATCTGGTCTTCACCAAGACGTTCTGCCGGATAATAAGCATTTTCCCATGGGAAGCAAGCTCTTTCCAGGTGTGGCATCATTGCAAGATGACGTCCGTCCTGTGAAGCGATACCTGCTACGCTGTAGTCTGAACCGTTAGGATTACCAGGATATTCATCGTATGAATACTTCAGAACTACGTTATAGTGGTCTTCAGGATAAGGCAATGAGAACTTACCTTCTCCGTGAGCTACCCAGATACCGAGCTTAGAACCGCTCAATGATCCGAACATTACGCTACGGTTCATAGGAACTGTCACGCCAAGGAAGTTAGATTCAAACTTGTGTGAGTCGTTATGAAGCATCTTGCCTTTCTTCTTGTCTTCTGGAGTGATAAGTCCGAGTTCCATCATCAGCTGGCAACCGTTACATACACCGAGTGACAATGTATCCTGGCGTGCGTAGAAGTTGTCAAGAGCTGCTTTAGCTTTAGGATTGAACAGGAAGCTTCCGGCCCATCCCTTGGCAGAACCAAGAACGTCAGAGTTAGAGAAACCACCGCAGAATACAATCATGTTGATATCTTCCAGTGTTTCGCGACCACTTACGAGGTCAGTCATTGTAACGTCCTTAACATCGAATCCTGCAAGGTAAAGCATGTATGCCATTTCACGTTCACCGTTAGTACCTTTCTCGCGGATGATAGCAGCCTTGATACCGCTTGGAGTACGACGGTCAGGATCAAGTCCGAACTGAGAAAGTTTACCTGTGAACGAAGGAGTGAATGCGAATTCAATTGGCTGCTGCTTGTAGTTTTCGAAACGCTTCTTAGCACATCCGTTCATGCTCTGATGACGGTCCATCAGGTATGAAGTAGAATACCATACGTCGCGCAGATAGTCGATGCCGAACTGGTAAGTAGCACCGTTCTTAGAAACGAGGATATGACGTTCTTCCGAAGGCTTACCAAGTTTCACGAAACCAACGCCTGCATCTTCAAGAATCTTCTTGACTTCAGCCTTGTCCTTATCTGCCACCTGTATAACGATACCCGGATTTTCTGCAAACAGAATCTTGACAATGTCATCACATTTGATCTTGTCAAGTTCGATTTCCATACCACCTTCTGTGTTAGCGAAACACATTTCAAGTAATGTAGTGATAAGACCACCGGCAGAAATATCGTGACCTGCAAGAATCAGACCCTTGTTGATAAGTTCCTGAACTGCGAGGAATGCATCGCGGAAGTATTCTGGGTTCTGTACTGTAGGAACATCGCTACCTACCTTGTTGAGGCTTTGAGCAAAAGCAGAACCTCCAAGACGCAACTCGTCGAAACTGAAGTCTATATGATAGAATGTAGATTTTTCCTTATTAACCATAACAGGAGAAACGACTTTCTTCACGTCGCTTACTTCACCGCCTGCAGAAACGATTACTGTTCCCGGGCTGATAATCTTTTCTCCGTTAGGATATTTCTGAGTCATTGACAATGAGTCCTTACCTGTAGGAACGTTTATCTGAAGTGAGCAGCAGAAGTCAGACAAAGCCTTCACAGCTGTATAAAGTCTTGCATCTTCACCTTCCTGTGAGCGGCAAGGCCACATCCAGTTGGCAGAAAGAGAAATGCTGTCCATACCGTCTGCCAAAGGAGCCCAAACAAGGTTTGTCAGAGCTTCAGAAACAGCAAGAACAGAACCTGCAGCAGGATCTGCAAGTGCAGCCTGAGGAGCGTGACCGATAGCTGTTGCGATACCGGCATTTCCACGATAGTCGAGAGCTACCACACCACAGTCACTCAATGGCAACTGAAGTTCACCTTGACACTGCTGACGTGCAATCTTACCTGTTACCGAACGGTCAACCTTGTTAGTCAACCAGTCCTTACAAGCTACAGCTTCAAGCTGAAGAACAGTTCTTACGTATTCGTTCAGTTTTGCTGCATCGTATGATACATTTTCATATTTACGTTCTACGGTCTTGTCAACCATATATGTCTTAGGAGAAGAACCGAACATCTGGTCTACAGCCAGGTCGAATGGACGAACGCCGTCAGCCTGTTCGAATGCGAAACGGTGGTCGCCTGTAGTTTCACCTACAACGTACATAGGAGCACGTTCGCGTTCTGCAATCTTTCTTACGTGGTCAATAGCCTTTTCATCGATAAGCAATCCCATACGTTCCTGAGATTCGTTTGCGATGATTTCCTTAGCAGAAAGAGTCTCGTCACCGATAGGAAGCTTGTCCATGTGGATAAGACCACCGCAATCTTCTACAAGCTCAGACAGACAGTTTACGTGACCTGCCGAACCGTGGTCGTGGATAGAAACGATAGGGTTTTCATCTTCTTCGCAAAGTGAACGAACCACGTTGTAAGCACGTTTCTGCATTTCTGCGTTTGCACGCTGTACGGCGTTAAGCTCGATACCTGAAGAATAACGTCCTGTCTCAACAGAAGATACAGAACCACCACCAAGACCGATACGATAGTTGTCACCACCAAGAACCACAACTTCGTTGCCAGCTTCAGGACTACCCTTCAAGCAGTCACGCTGAGTACCGTAACCTACACCACCGGCAAGCATGATAACCTTGTCGTAAGCATACTTTTCATTGTTTTCCTGATGTTCGAATGTAAGAACAGAACCACAGATAAGCGGCTGACCGAACTTGTTACCGAAGTCAGAAGCACCGTTTGAAGCCTTGATAAGAATCTGTTCCGGGGTCTGATACAACCATTGGCGTACAGGAAGAATGTTTTCCCATTCGCGTCCTTCTTCCGAACGAGGATAAGAAGTCATGTAAACGGCTGTACCTGCGATAGGCCATGAACCTTTACCACCACCCATACGGTCGCGGATTTCACCACCTGTACCAGTTGATGCACCGTTGAACGGTTCTACAGTAGTAGGGAAGTTATGAGTCTCAGCTTTCAGTGAGATAACAGTCTTGATATCTTTGATTACGAAATAATCAGAAGTAGAGTGATCTTTCGGAGCAAACTGTTCCACGACAGGACCTTCGGCGAATGCTACATTGTCCTTATATGCTGAAATAATCTTGTTAGGATTTTCGTTTGTTGTTTTCTTGATCATCTGGAAGAGTGATGATTCCATTTCCTGTCCGTCGATGATGAAAGTTCCACCGAATATTTTGTGACGGCAGTGTTCAGAGTTTATCTGAGCGAAACCGAACACCTCAGAGTCGGTAAGTTTACGTCCAAGGTCTTTTTCCACTTTAAGCAGATAGTCCATTTCTTCACGTGACAGTGCCAGACCTTCCTGCTCGTTATATTCTTCCAGGTTTTCTATGTAAATGATAGGCTGCGGTTTGATATTTACATCAAATATTTCCTGATTCAAGCCTTTGTACATGCGCTGAAGCATAGGGTCGTATTCAGCGTTTTCATCTTTTACAGGGAAATATTCCTCTATACGGCGTATTCCGCTTATACCCATGTTTTGAGTGATTTCTACGGCATTTGTACTCCATGGAGTAATCATTTCTCGACGGGGACCGATGAAACATCCTTTCAGGTTATCTTCTGTCTCAACAGTGGCATCACTGTAAAGCCAGCATAACTTTTTGATGTCTTCAGCATTCAATTCCTGACTGCATGCAGTTGCAATCACGCTTTTACCGGGTGTTCTGAAAAATAGAATCATAACATTTATATTGTTTTGAGTTTTTAAGTTTCTAAGTTCTGAAGTACCAGTTTACAGACTTCTTTAGTGTTTTAAACAACTGAAAAACTTATAAAGTAATTATATAATTATGTTGCAAAGGTACATAAAAGCCCGTTTTTACGAAAGAAAATCTACATGAATTATAGGTACTTTCGCAAAAAAGTATCATCTTTGCATTATGAATTGGTTAGAGCAAGTTACTATACTGGATTTATTGGTTAAGGGTTTTGTAATTGGGGTAGTGGTTTCGGCACCACTCGGACCCGTTGGCGTGCTTTGTATTCAGCGTACACTGAATAAAGGACGTTGGTTCGGTTTTGTAACTGGGCTTGGAGCTGCCTTGAGTGATATAGGCTATTCATTGATAACCGGTTATGGCATGAGTTTTATGGATGAGCTTATCATAAAGCATCAGACTTTTCTGCAGATTGTAGGTAGCATAATGCTTCTGGCTTTCGGTATATATACATTCCGTAGCAATCCGGTCAAAGCCTTGCGTCCGGTATCCGGCAAACGCGGTTCATATCTTCACAATTTCATTACAGCATTTTTTGTAACTCTGTCCAATCCTCTGATTATCTTTCTTTTCGTGGGTCTTTTCGCCCGTTTTTCTTTTGTCATGCCGGGAAGTCCTGTAGGTTTTCAACTGGTTGGATATCTTGCTATTGTGTTGGGTGCTCTGACATGGTGGTTCAGTATTACATATTTTGTCAATAAGGTCCGTAATCATTTTAATGTCCGTGGAATTTGGGTGCTTAACCGTGTCATAGGCATTATAGTGATAGTAGCATCAATCATTGGTTTAGGACTTGCATTATTAGGAAATTCAATATATTGATATGTATATATCTCAACAGTTAAAACAGCAGAATATAGCTGAATATCTGCTTTATATGTGGCAGATAGAAGATTTGCTTCGTGCTTATCATTTTGACATGGACAGGATAAAGAAAGATATCGTAGATCCTTATCCTGTTACGGATGAACAGAAAGCGACACTGTTCCAATGGTATAAGGACCTTGCAAACATGATGCACGACGAGGGTGTTATGGAGAAAGGTCATGTCCAGATAAATAAGAATATAATCGTCTGGCTTACAGACTTGCATTTGCAATTGCTCCGTTCTCCTAAATATCCATATTATAGTGCAGCATATTATAAGGCCCTTCCTTTTATTGTAGAACTTAGGGCAAAAGGTGCGGATAAGGATGTTCCGGAGCTGGAAACATGTTTTGATGCCATGTATGGCGTACTTATGCTGAAACTTCAGAAAAAGGAAATAAGCGAGGAAACACAGAAAGCCATTAAAGTGATAAGCGACCTTCTGGCTATTCTTGCCGATTATTATATAAAAGATAAGAAAGGAGAATTGGAGTTATGAAAAATATACTCGTGACAGGCGCCAACGGTCAGCTTGGAAATGAAATGCGTATCCTGTCGGAATCATATCCACAGTACAGATACTTTTTTACAGATGTGGCAGAACTTGACATTTGCAATGAGCAGGCTGTAATGAATTATGCAATGTCAAACAATATAGATATCATTGTCAATTGTGCGGCATATACTGCTGTAGATAAGGCAGAAGATAATGTTGAACTTTGTAAGATGCTTAACCAGCAGGCTCCAGGCTTTCTTGCCAAGGCTGCAAAAGCAAGAAACGGATATTTAATTCAGGTGTCTACAGATTATGTATTCGACGGAACTGCACATATTCCATACCGTGAGGATGAAGAGACATGTCCAAACTCTGTTTACGGTGTGACCAAACTCGGCGGAGAACAGGAAGCATTCAAGTATTGTCCTGAAACAATGGTTATAAGGACTGCATGGCTGTATTCTTCTTTCGGCAATAATTTCGTAAAGACAATGATGCGTCTTGGAAGGGAAAGAGATACACTGGGTGTTATATTCGACCAAATAGGAACTCCTACATATGCCCGTGATCTTGCAGTGGCAATATTTGCAGCCATAAACAAGGGAATCGTTCCTGGAATATATCATTTCAGCAACGAAGGTGTATGCTCATGGTATGATTTTACTAAGGCAATTCATGCTATTGCAGGCATTCATGGATGCAATGTTAAACCGCTTCATACAGAGGATTATCCAACAAAGGCTACACGTCCTCATTATTCTGTGCTTGATAAAACCAAGATTAAGGAGACTTACGGAATAGAGATACCATACTGGATGGACAGTCTAGAGGAATGTATGGAGATATTAATGAAATAAAAACTCAAAATAATATATGAATCAGGAAATTGAAAGAAGACGTACGTTTGCCATTATCGCCCATCCTGATGCCGGAAAGACATCGTTGACAGAAAAACTCTTGCTTTTCGGAGGTCAGATTCAGGTTGCCGGTGCGGTAAAATCAAACAAAATCAAGAAAACAGCTACATCCGACTGGATGGACATCGAAAAGCAGCGTGGTATTTCCGTTACCACATCCGTGATGGAGTTCGACTATAACGACTATAAGGTTAATATCCTTGATACTCCGGGTCACCAGGACTTTGCCGAAGATACTTACCGTACACTTACTGCTGTGGATAGTGTAATCATCGTTGTCGATGGTGCGAAAGGTGTGGAAACCCAGACAAGAAAACTGATGGAAGTGTGCCGTATGCGTAACACTCCGGTTATCATCTTTGTCAATAAGATGGACCGCGAAGCCAAGGATCCGTTCGATTTGCTTGACGAGCTTGAAGAAGAACTTGTTATTCAGGTACGTCCTCTTACATGGCCTATCGAGAGTGGACCACGTTTCCGCGGTGTATATAATATATATGAACAGAAACTGAACCTTTTCCAGCCTTCAAAGCAGGTTGTTACAGAAAAGGTAGAGGTAGATATCAATACAGAGGAACTGGACAATCATATAGGTCATGATCTTGCAGACAAACTCCGTGGCGAGCTTGAACTGATTGATGGAGTATATCCTGAATTCAATGTAGAAGAATATCTTAAAGGTGATGTAGCTCCTGTGTTCTTCGGTTCTGCGCTCAACAACTTCGGTGTTCAGGAATTGCTCGACTGCTTCGTAGAGATTGCTCCTAGTCCTCGTCCTGTTACAGCTGTAGAACGTACGGTAAATCCGGATGAGCCTAAATTTACAGGATTTATTTTCAAGATAACAGCCAATATCGACCCTAACCACCGTTCTTGTGTGGCATTCTGTAAGGTATGTTCAGGCAAGTTCACCCGTAACACCCCTTATCTGCATGTACGTCACAACAAGACAATGCGTTTCTCTTCGCCTACACAGTTCATGGCACAGCGTAAGACTACAGTGGATGAGGCTTGGGCAGGAGATATCATCGGTTTGCCGGACAACGGAACATTCAAGATTGGTGACACACTGACTGAAGGTGAAAACCTTCACTTCAAAGGTCTCCCAAGCTTCTCTCCTGAGATGTTCAAATATATAGAGAATGCCGATCCGATGAAGACAAAACAGCTCAACAAGGGTATCGACCAGCTTATGGACGAAGGTGTTGCACAGCTCTTTGTCAACCAGTTCAACGGCCGCAAGATTATCGGTACTGTAGGTCAGTTGCAGTTTGAGGTGATTCAGTATCGTTTGGAAAATGAATATAATGCCAAATGTCGTTGGGAGCCTGTAAGTCTT
Organism: uncultured Bacteroides sp.; assembly: GCF_937912035.1. Taxonomy (GTDB): domain Bacteria; phylum Bacteroidota; class Bacteroidia; order Bacteroidales; family Bacteroidaceae; genus Phocaeicola. Next base: position 95,350 of record NZ_CALDPF010000034.1, on the reverse strand, counting down.
TATAAGGCTTGCTGGATTGAAAGCGATGATCTGGAAGAGCTTGAGGCATTCAAGAAACGTAAATACCAGTATATGGCAAAAGACCGTGATGGAAGAGATGTGTTCCTTGCAGACAGTGGATATGTACTGCAGATGGCACAGATGGACTTCAAACACATCAAGTTCCACTTTACTTCTGAATTCTGATTAAGATTTTAATATGGAAAAGCCGCTTTTGAAGCGGCTTTTTTTATATCCGTTCTTGTGAGTAATTTTTACCCATTGACAATACTATTCCACAATATTGTGTGTAAAAATACACATGTATATTTATACTGATTCAATACCTGTATTTGTGAATTTGTTTATAATATATTGATTATTAAATACTTATGTAAAAATGTATTTTTTTGGCATGCACTTTGCACTTAATTCTACGAAAACTAAACTAATTGTCTAACATTTAAAACTATTGAATTATGAAAAAAGTATTTTTTGCATTAGCATTGGTAATGGGATTAGGAACAACAGTTGCATTCGCTTCAAGTTTTTCATCACCTGAAGTTACTGTAGTAACAAATGTAAACGATTTTAAACCTATCGAAATCAAGGATCTTCCTAAAGCAGTTCAGGAAGTATTGGCAAAAAGTTATAAAGACTTTACTGTTAAATCAGCAGCAGTTGAAGTCTTAGAAGACGGAACAGCTGTTTATCAGGTAACTCTGGTTGATGCTGAAGGTGAAGAAGGTGTTGTTTTGTTCAATGAAAAAGGTGAAGTGCTTGAATAACCTTTGTAGAGTTTAAATCAGTTGTAATTAATGAGATTTCAGTGGAATAGAACAGGTAATGTTCTGGCTCCACTGAAATTTTAATATAAAGTATTAGTGGTTTGAAGAGTTGATTAAATTATTCAAAGCGAATATTTCTGGTTATTTTTTATAGTTTTCTATATTTTGCTACAAAAAACGGTCAATAACATTGTCATTAAAAGTAAATGTCACAAATTAATTATAACTTTGTGACAAATATTCTTTTATAAGCATAATTATAAAAACTGTAAATCTTAATGAGAAAAAAACTATTGTTAACCGCTTTGTTGTCGGGAAGTCTTTTATGTGGCTATTCTGACAATATTTCGATTATTCCTCAACCTGTAAGTGTGATACAGAATGATGGGTATTTTCGACTTAATGAAAAAATCACTATTGGTTATGAACCGAATTGTAAGGCTCAGGCAGAGTTCCTGCAGAATGTTTTAAGTCAGTCTACTGGTTGGGATATTAGATTGTCAGAATCTTTAAAAAAGTCTACAATCCAGCTTTCTGTTTCAGATAAGAAAGTAATTAAGCCGGAAGGGTACAACCTGGAAGTAACTCCGGACAAGGTTTCTATATGTGGTGCCGACAATGCCGGTGTCTTTTATGGAATTCAGACATTTCTTCAACTGCTTCCTTCCGAAGTTTATAGCGATAAGCATCAGCGTAATATTGACTGGAAGGCTCCTTCGGTAAGTATTAATGATGCTCCTGAGCGTCCGTGGAGAGGTATGATGCTGGATGTGGCACGATATTTTTACGACAAGGAGTTCGTAAAGAAGTATATAGACATGATGGCTATGTATAAACTGAACAAGCTTCAGTTCCACATGATTGATGATTCAGGTTGGAGGCTTGAAATCAAGAAATATCCACGGCTTACCGAGGTGGGCGCGTGGGCTGGTAAAAACGGACATCGTCTTGGTGGTTATTATACACAAGAGGATATAAAGGAGTTGATAGAGTATGGAAAAGTACGTAATGTGGAGATTATTCCGGAAATTGAATTCCCTGCACACATGCTTTCTGCTGTTGTGGCATATCCATGGTTGTCTTGTACTGGAGAACAACATGAACTGCCTGACAAGCATTTTATCAGCCGTGATCTACTTTGTGTAGGAAAAGAAAGTTCTTACCAATTCTTAAAGGATGTCCTTGAAGAGACTGTAGAATTGTTCCCTTCTTCATATATTAATATAGGTGGTGATGAGGCTGTATATTCACGTTGGGAGGAGTGTCCTAGGTGCCAGGCTGTAATGAAACGTGAAGGACTGACAAAAGCTTCACAACTTCAGGGATATCTTACTAATGTCGTTTCGGATATGATGAAGGAGAAAAACCGTACTGTAGTTGGCTGGGAGGAAATTATTCAGAGAGGGAAAGTGAAGAATCCTGTAGTGGCGGTGATGTGGCATAATGTAAATGACACTATACATGCTACAGAAACTGGTCATAAATCCATTCTTACTCCTGCCACTCACATGTATTTTGATTTCCCTGAAAGTTCAACACCTGGTGAAATCAAGGCTGCCGGTTGGATGCCGCCTATTTCTCTGGAAAAATGTTATTCTATGGAAATCAATGACTATTCAGACACTTCAACCGTACTGGGAGTGCAGGGTTGTTTCTGGAGTGATCAGTTCATACATGGTACAGTACTTCAGGAATTCGGTATACTGAATGAAAACAGGTCGGAAAATTATGCTGAGTATCTCACATTCCCACGTATGCTTGCTCTTTCCGAAGTGGCATGGGACAAGATGTCTGCCAGAAATTATGATGATTTTAAAAGAAGAATCAGCAGTCATTATAAAAAGCTCGATTTTAAAGGTTGTCATTACAGAGTACCTGAACCTGAGATAGTTTCTATGGATAAAGATACTGACGGAAAGTATGTATTTACATTGAAGCCAAGTGTAGAAGGTTCCAGAATAGTATATACTACAAATGGCATATATCCTAATATACACTCGCAGGAGTATGCAGGTCCTGTAAAGGTTGATGATAAGAGTGACTTTCATGCTATGACGGTTGTCAACGACAGACTTTATTCTCTGCCAACATATTTTGCTCCTGATTATTCGAAATACAAACAGTACGGTGCGTTTACTAAAGAATGGACACCTATGCAGGTCCAGGTATCAATGCAGCCTATGAGATTTGAGTGTACAGGAAAAATCTCAGGAAACGGTTCGTATGAAATAACATTCGTAAAGACAAAAGGAAATGATAATCTGAAGATTGGTGGAATGAAGTTGTGGAAAAGAGATGAACTTTTGTCTGATGTAAATAAGTCAGGAGTATTATCTAAAGAAAATCCTACTTTTACATTCGAGGTTGATGTGAAAACTTTCGAAGCGGGAACTCCTTTCTATATCGACTTGAATGCTTGTGGTGATAATGGAAATGATGTTTCCGGACTTGTCTTCATACGTAAAAAATGACCTTTAATACGTTTTAAAAAAACGCGGCCGCGTTTGAACTTGAATGGGCTGTCATTTAATATCGAATGACAGCCCGTTTTTTTGTGATACAATTTTGCCCTTAATTTGGGGGCTCTCATTGCAGTGTCGGATTTTATAGCTAACTTTGTATGATAACTTATTTCGAATAAAAAAACATGTCCGAAACCCAGCTATTGTCCGATATATTGAACGACTCTCCTTGTACGGAGCTTTTGCGTCTGCGCAGCAGGGAGATTATCGTATTGTTTCTGTATGAAACATTTTATAAGCACAGAGAGCCTGTGGCATATGATTCACTGAAGATGAGACTTTCAGATTACCTTTCTTCCATCAATTTGGAGAAGGATGAGGAGAATGATATAAATGTGTTCGATTCATACGATGAAAAGGCTTACAAATATATTCAGAAATGGACGGACAAAGGTTTTCTCCGCAATTATCAGGAAGAAAGCGGTGAGGTATTCTACGAGCTTTCGTCATATTCTAGTAAGGTGATAGACTGGCTTTTCAGTTTGAAGAAGGATGAGTTCGTGGGAACTGAGTCAAAGTTCATGAATCTTTACGGGCAGATAAAGGAACTTGTTGAGTTTACCAACGAGGACCCCGAGGAACGTATTCGAATGCTTGAGCAGAAAAAGATGGAAATAGAGCATCAGATTCAAAGCCTGAGAGCCGGCGAGTCGGCAATGGTCTATGAAGACTATCAGGTGCTTCCTCGTTTTCGCGATATTACCCGTACGGCAAAGGAACTTCTTTCCGATTTCAAGGAAGTGGAAGATAATTTCAAGTCCATTACAAAATCTATATATCAGAAACATGCTGAAGGAGACGTTTCGAAAGGTGATATTTTGGGATATACGTTCGATGCGCTTGACAAGCTTCAGGAGAGTTCGCAGGGAAAAAGTTTCTATGCATTTTGGGATTTCCTTATGACACCGTCCATGCAGGATGCATGGGACAATATGGTAGACGATTTGTATCATTCTATTGATCCGTCGCAAATACGTCAGGAAGATATGTTTCTGAAAAACATGAAACAGTATCTCTATAACAGCGGAAAGAAAGTATATCAGGCAAATGATAAGATGGCTGAAAAGTTGAGTCGTATTATTTGCGAGAACAATAACTCTCAGTCAGCTGCTTCCAAACGTGTCATTCAAGATATTCAGTCGGTACTTCTTCAATTGGCAAGCCAGAACATTAAACCGGATGTTTCGTTCGAACTGGAGACTATGCCTGAAATATCAATGCCGATAGAGAGAAAGCTTACTCTTGAGAAGACTGACGATGTAAGCTACAATAATGTTATAGAAATAGCAAGTGCGGACATTGCCGAGGCAGAACATGCCGACAAACTTTTTGTAAGTCATGGGGTTGACCGTTCGATTCTTAAACAAAGAATTCAAGATTCATTGAAGCGCCGCAAGCAGATTTCTCTGTCCGATGTGGTAGAGGAAAATGGAGGACTGGAAAAAGGACTGGCAGAGCTGTTCGGATATATCAGTGTGATACGCGGATTCAGGCATACTATCAATGCCGACCGTACACAGGTTATACCGTTTAACAGCGAGTTGAAAAAATCAATAGTAATACCGGAAATTATTATCTTAAAATGAATATAGATTCTATAATAGCACCTTACGGACGTACTGTTGTGCGTCTGCTGAAAGGTCCCGTTGAGGCTACAGATACTAATGCGTGGGAGGATATCCTTAATTATCAGTCGGAGATAAACAAATATCTCATGAATATAGGTATAGAACTGATAGTGAAACGCGATGAAGGTTTTGCATATATCAAGCAGATAGTAGATGACGAAGACAGGACTACCGGACTTATCCCTCGCCAGCAGCTTGGTTTCGAGATATCGGTGATTCTGATAATTCTCAGGCAGATGCTTGAAGAGTTCGACAGCAATATGGACGAGCTGTATGCCACAGAGCGTTTTGTCAGTGCCGACGAGTTGAAGGAACGAATAGAGATATTCCTTCCGGAGCGTTTCAACAGAGTGAAGCTACTCAGCGAGATAGACACATATATTAACCGTATAGTGTCGCTGGGATATCTGAAACTGATAAAGCGCGACAATGTGAATACATACCAGATTCACAGAATAATAAAAGAGAAAGTAACATTGGACAAACTACAAGAATTTAAGGATAAACTGCAAGAATATGTTGAGTCTGTTTAGTACCGGTTCCGATACGTCGGGATTTCGTCTGAAATACATGGAAATATATAACTGGGGAACATTCCACGAAAGAATTTTCCGCATGGAGCCCCAGGGAAACAATGCCCTGCTTACGGGAGCAAACGCTTCGGGAAAGAGTACCATAATAGATGCTCTTCTTACTCTGATGGTACCTGCCAAGAAAGACAGGTTCTATAACCAGTCGTCGGGAGTAGAGAAGAAAGGTAACCGAACAGAGGAGACATACGTTCTTGGTAATTATGGAAATATTCAGCGCGATGGCGAAAGCGGTGCAAGCACACAGTCATTGCGCGATCATTCTGCATACTCTGTGCTTCTTGCCACTTTTACAAATACCGATACTCGTGTGGTTACTGTGTTTCAGGTTCGCTGGTTCTCTGGTGGTGAGTTGAGGCGTACCTTCGGTCTGGCTCATTGCGAACTGGATATAAAGACCGACTTCCAGCCATTCGACGGCAAGGGTATGTGGCGCCGCCGTCTGGAAAGCTCGCATAAGGGGAACCGCACTATGGTGGAATTTTTCGAAGGTCCTGTAGGCTATGCTGACCGTATCACACAGCTTTTCGGTATGCGTTCCGTCAAGGCTCTTTCACTGTTCAATCAGATAGTGGGTGTGAAGGTTCTCGACGACCTTGATGATTTTATCCGTACCAATATGCTTGAGGAGCAGCATGCTGAGTCGCAGTATATAATGCTCAAAGACAGCTTTAAGACTCTAATGGAGGCAAAGACCAATATCGAAAAAGCAGGAAAACAGATTGAATTGCTTACTCCTATATCGGAATATGCAGACGAGATAAAAGAATATGCACAGAAAATCAAACAGCTTTCCATGGACAGGGAAAGCATTGATTACTGGTTTGCCCGTAAGACAATTGAACTGGGTAAGGAACGTGTAGATTCTTTGGAGGAGGAGCAGGAACATCTTGAAAAAGAAGAAAAGAAACTTCGTGACGATGAGGACAGAATGCGTCAGGATGAACGTTCCATTGCACTTGCCATAGAGAATGATGAGGTGGGCAGGAAGATAAAGGAAATGGAGCAGGAAATCAAGCGTCTGGAAGAACTTCGTGACGAGCGTGTGTCGCACATGGACGAATATAATGAAGTGGCATCCGTTCTGTCGCTCACTACAGACCCCGACAAGGATACTTTCATAAGTCAGCGTGACTCAGTAGCCGGACGTCTGGAAAGCATGAATGCCGGTATAGAGCAGAAAATCAGAGAAACGATAACTTTCGAAAACGAAAGAAAAGATATAGATCAGAGAATAGATGAGTATATCAGGACCATTGACTCTCTGAAGAAGAACAAGAACAATATTTCAGGACGTGAGTCGGAGATACGCGAAATGATACTCGAACATACCGGAGCCACCAAGGATGAGATACCTTTTATCGGCGAGCTGATAAGGGTAAATCCTGCGGAAATGGAGTGGGAAGGTGCCATAGAGAAAATCCTTCACAACTTTGCCCTGCATCTGCTTGTGCCTGACCAGTATTATCATGAGGTAAACAAGTTCCTTAACTCCAACGACTTGAAGGGAAGAATTACTTATTACCGCTATCGCACTTACAACTCGCTTGCAGGAATGGATACGTTCACATCCGATGACGCCAGACTACTCGATAAGATTGAAATACGTCCCGACTCTGAATATGAGGAGTGGATATGCGATACTATATTCCAAAAATACAACTATGCATGCGTGGAAAATCTTGAAGAGTTTGAACGCTATCAGGAAAAGGCTGTTACGCGTGAGGGGCTTATTAAGTTCTCGCATGACAGACATGAGAAGGATGACCGCCCTCAGGTGGTGAGCAAGGCAAATTATATTCTCGGCTGGGATAATCAGGAAAAGATAGCCCTGCTGCAACATGAGATAAAGGAACTTCAGGAGAAAGACATAGAGCTGATGGCTAAGCTGAATGATATAAATTCCGAGAAACAGAAACTCCAGTATGACTACGACATGAGCAAGAAACTGGTGGATATGTTTAAGGACTTCGATGTCGTTAACTGGAAAGAATATGCCACACGTCTGCAGGAGAAACTTTCCGACAAGGCTGAGCTTGAGAAGAACAACAATACCATCCAGACTCTGCAAAAACAGTTGGAGCAGGTTCGTCAGGCCATACGCAAGATTTCGCTGGAAGAGATACGTGATAAGGTGAGCCAGATTTCGGATATAAAATCCAAGATAAAGGAAACGAAACATGAGATGGAAGAATGCCAGAAGGCTATTTCGTCAATGCGCTCTATCTTGCTCTCAGACTTTGAACAGGCTTACGAAGAACTGAGAAACTGTACATACGAAGACCTAGATAAAGAATACAAGTCATTCATCAGCCGCAATGACCGTGAACGTAACAAGCTGTTCACCAGGAAACGCGATGCGGAAGACAAGGCGAAGAATCATATCCGTGATTTCAAATATCCTTCGGAATATATCACTGAGAAGTTCAAGGACTGGCGTTCGGACGTTAATGCATTGCCTGATGCCGACAATATCGATCTTATAGACGAGTATCAGGAAATGTTGTATCGTCTGCAGAAAGAAAACCTTCCGAAATACGAAAAGCAGTTCGACAACTATCTGCAGAAAACACTTACTGACAAGGTGGGAGATTTCCGTATGTTCTTTATCAACTGGAAGAGTGCGATAGATGATAATATCCGCATGCTAAATGAATCGCTTCATGGTATTGATTACCGCAAGCAGCCGGCTACCTATATTCAACTGGTTATGCAGACCAGGATAAATGAAGAAGTCAGAGAGTTCCGCCGTCTTATGGATGAGGCTATGCCAAATGTTCAGAAAATCAACTCTACAGTTGACGGACGAAAGATTCATTTTCGCGATCATATCCAGCCATTCATGGAACGTCTGGAAAATGAGGAGTGGAGAAACAGGGTGATGGATGTGCGTTCATGGTTCACCTATAAGGCAGAGGAGTTCAATCGCTCAACAGGTACGAAGGAAACCACATACGAAAATATGGGACACCTTTCTGGAGGAGAGAAGGCTCAGCTTACTTATACCATTCTAGGCTCTGCTATTGCATACCAGTTCGGATTGACAAAGAACGGAATGCAGGACAATTCGTTCCGTTTCATTGCCATTGACGAAGCCTTCAAGGCACAGGATGAAGACAAGGCACGCTATCTGATAGACTTGTGCAAACAGCTTCATCTGCAGCTCCTTGTGGTTACTCCGAACGACAATATACATATCGTAGAGAATGACATCTCGTATGTGTATTTCGTCGAGCGTAAGGAAGAAAAGACTTCATGGCTCTACAGTATGCCTATAGAGCAGTGGAGGGCTGAGAAGAATCCGGGAACATTGTTTTAACACTAAAATTTATATCTTATGGAAATTGTACATGACGAATCAAAGAAACAGTTCAAGGTAGAAGTGGACGGTTATACCGCTCACGTAGCCTATCAGCTGACAGAAGACGGCGGTCTTGATATCCGCCACACCATAGTGCCTGAAGAAATAGGCGGACGCGGAATTGCATCAGCCCTTGTAAAGGCTGCATACGATTATGCACGCTGTAAATGTCTGAAACCGGTTGCTACATGTGCTTATGCCGTAGTGTGGTTACAGCGTCATCCGGAATATCAGGGCGATGTTAGTTGTGATTATGGTGGTAAAGGTACTTGCGCAATCTGATATTACTCCTCTATCACAATCCCCATCTTCTTCATAAGGAAGCATGCATTCATATTTTGGGCTATACCTTCACGTATCTTGTAACTGAAGTATAGCTCATTGTTTTTTATGTCCGCTTCGAAACAGTAGTTCCTTATCTGGTCAGGGAAATATTTTACCAGTTCACCGAGCAGCAAATCGTGAGTGGCAATAATACCGTTTGCCTTTAGAGTCATAAACTGGCGTATAAGGCTGAACGAACCTTTCTGCTTGTCAGTAGAGTTTGTTCCTTTAAGAATCTCATCGAGTATGATAAACAGTTCGTCGCCCCTGTTTAGCATGTCTATTATTCTTTTCAGACGTTTGAGTTCTGCAAAGAAATACGATTCGTTGTCGCTCAGCGAGTCCGATGTACGCAGACTTGTTATCAGCTGTGCCGGATAGATTTTCATTCTTTTGCAGCATGACGGAGCACCGATACATGCCAGCAGATAGTTCACGCCTATTGTTCTCAGGTATGTACTTTTTCCTGCCATATTAGCGCCTGTGATAATAAGGAAATAAGGTCTTGATGGAATCAGTGCATCATTTTTTACGCATTGCTCCTCAGGCATCAGCGGATGTCCCAGCTCTTCGGCCTCATAGCAGAATGGAGTATCTGTGATTTCGGCATACTGGTATCCGGGATGATTATAGGCAAATGTTCCGAGCGAACAGAGTGCATCCAGTTCGCCTACTGCCTCCAGCCATCCTGAGAGGTATTTCCCGTACCTGTCTTTCCATGCCTCGATACGTATCATCTGGCGCAATTGGAAGAACATGCTTCCTTCAAGTATTACATACAGAATCTGATTATTACGCAGGTCTAGCCTGTCCAATTCTTTAGTAAGCGCATTAAGGGCCTCGGCTGGAGATTTACCTTCTATCTCAAGTCTTTTTATTATATCCTTTATTCCTTTGGCATTCCATTTCTCGTTTTGTGCCAATGTTATCAGGCGGGCGTATGTGCTTAGTGTTTTGAGTTTCTTGCCATACTCTTCCTGAAGTGCTGTGGCACGCTTGATAACGCTGAAACTAAGTATTACGAATAAAGAAAAAGCAAGTCCGAACCATGACATGGATATTATGTCTGCCAGTCCGCACATCAGCAGTATTATATTTACAGAAGGAACCAGCCATGTCAAGGCTTTAGCCCAAATGGATTTTGTGAGAGAACTTTCTGTTTCTGCCCATTTGCGGATATCGCTGTCATCGTTGTTTTCACTTCTGTTTATAAGTCCTGTGATAGCGAAATCCAGTCTGAAGTCGTTCCTTCCTGCCAAATCTTTTACGCAATCCTGCCTTTCTTCTATGTCTTCTTTTTTACGCAAATGGCTTTTCATCCATTCCGCCAAAATAGTTTTTCCTATGTGCGTACATGTACGGTTTATTGCCTGGAATAGTGATTTGCGACCGAAAATATCAAGATCAAATGAATAAAGATGTTCTGCATCTGCAAATTCCTTACCTTCATCAAATTCTGAATAATCATTATTTAGTCCCTTGATTTCTTTTGTCAGAATCTCATCCTTTACTTCCAGCCATTGTCTGCGCATGAAAAAACGGCTGTGTACTTTTATCATTATAAGGAAAGGGATGAGTGTGCAGCAGGCTCCGATAATGATTGTCTGAGCGCTATAGCTCCATAAGGCGATGACAGTCGATATACAGCCCACGAAGAGCAGTATTCTTATAATACTTATATATAATATGGTTTTGTTTACTTTGTTAAGGTTCTGTTTTGTAACAGATAGATTGTTGTCATACCATTCCTGTGGTCTCATGATTCTTGTTTTTGTTTTGCCTGCGAAGATAATAAAGTTTTGAAAGTCTGTTTGTTTTATGCGGCGGATTTCATTTATTTTGTGATATAATATAAATCAAGGTTAAGAAATGAGGTTCAGAATAGAAAGAATGACAGATTGTGAATACCGGAACCTGAATATTTATTACGGATTTTACAGTACACCGGTTGGAGAAATATTGATTGCATCAACGGTGCGTGGAATATGTTGTATTGAACTGGCCGATGACCGTGATGAAGCTTTGCAACTGCTTTTCGAGAGGTTTGCAAAATCTTTTCAAAGAATGTGTCATACGGAATATCACGATTGGGCTTTACGATTTTTCAGTAAAAATGGAAGACAGTCTTCCGATGAAATTGTTTTGCATCTGTATGGTACGGATTTTCAGATAGAGGTATGGAGAGCCTTGCTTGATGTCCCTTTTGGAGAAACTTCTACTTATAGTGATATAGCAAAAGCTATTGATAACTCGCGGGCATTGCGTGCTGTAGGAACTGCCATAGGACGGAATCCGGTTGCGATACTTGTTCCTTGTCATAGGATTTTGCGTTCGGATGGTGGAATTGGAGGATATTACTGGGGAATAGAAAAGAAGAAGATACTTTTGGAATGGGAAAAGTATTGAAGAATTGTTTTTTTAATTTATTGTAGTATTATAAATATAGAAAAATGAAAATATTATGAATGTCTTGTTGTGTTTTGCAATTTAATTTATTTACTTTGCCGAGCAAAAAATATTTACTTTAAAAATCTAGTAATAATGAAAATTTTATGTGTTTTTTTATGCCTTTTATGTAGTATTTTGAATTTGGAGGCTCAAAATGTTTTAAAGTTCAATAAAGAAGGAAAATTCAAGATTGTACAGTTTACTGATGTACATAATATTTACAAAGATTCACGTTCACAAGTTTCATTGCAGAGAATTAGAGAAGTCCTTACAGCTGAAAGACCGGACTTGGTTATAATAACCGGTGATGTGATATACGGTAAACCTGCCGAGGAAGGTTTTCGTGAAGTACTTTCCTTGATTTCTGAATTTAAGATTCCTTTCGGAATTACTTTTGGAAATCACGATGATGAGCAGGGTATGTCGCGTCAGCAGTTGCTTGATATAACTTCTTCTTTTGATTATAATCTGACTTCGACTGCAAAAGGTATATCCGGCTTTTCGAATTATGTATTGACTGTTAAGTCTAATGACTTGACTAAGGATGCTGCAATTCTTTATTGTTTGGATTCTAATTCATATTCAAAAATTGAGGGGGTAAAAGGATATGGATTTATAAATCATGATCAAATTTCATGGTATCGTGACAATAGTAAGAAATTTACAACATCCAATGGAGGAAAGCCTGTACAGTCATTTGCTTTTTTCCATATTCCTCTTCCGGAGTATGCATACGCTGTTGAAGAACAGAGTGCTGTTATGGTAGGTACACGTATGGAACCGGCCTGTTCTCCAAAGCTGAATTCGGGAATGTTTGCTGCGATGAAAGAAATGGGAGATGTAAGAGGTGTTTTCGTCGGTCATGATCATGATAATGATTATGCTGTATATTGGAACAAGGTATTATTGGCATACGGAAGATATAGTGGAGGAAATACCGTTTATAATCATTTGTCGAATGGTGCCCGTGTGATTGAACTATCAGAAGACGGAACCTCTTTTACTACATGGATAACTTTGGAAAAAGGCGAAAGAATAAACAAGGTAGTTTGTCCTGACGATTTTACCAAAGATAAAAACAAGAATATGTAATAAATCTATATTGTATTGTTAATTTGTAATTTAAATGCTTATGAAAAAAAGCTGTCTAAAAGCTATCTGTACTGTATTTACAGCAGGTGTTATGATTTCGTGCGGTAATTCTGCTACAGAAATCAAATCTTACAATGAGGGTATAAATATTATACCTAAACCACTTTCAATGGAGGTTGGTAATGGCAGTTTCAAACTGAAAGACGGTATGTCTGTTCATGCTGCAGGTCAGGAGGAAAAGACTGTTGCCGAATATTTTATCTCAAAAATCAACCGTGCGACAGGTTTTGACATTCAGGTTAAGGAAAACGGATGTATCCGTCTGGAACTAGACCCTTCTGCCTCTATGGATGACGAAGGATATACATTGAATGTTACCCCAGAATCGGTGGTAGTAAAAGCTAAGACAGCTCAGGGACTCTTCTACGGAATGCAGTCATTCATGCAGTTGCTCCCGGCAGAGATTGAGAGTCCTGCTGTTGTGAAGAATGTCCCATGGATGGCACAGGCTGTGAATATCACAGACGAACCAAAGTTCGAGTATAGAGGTCTGATGATTGATCCTTGCCGTCATTTCATGACTGTAGACGAGATAAAGAAACAGCTTGACGTTATGGCTCTCTTCAAGATGAACCGTATGCATTGGCATCTGACTGAAGACCAGGGCTGGAGAATTGAGATTAAGAAATATCCTAAGCTGGCTGAAGTGGCATCAAAACGAATCGAGGCAGACGGAACCGAGTATGGAGGATATTATACTCAGGAAGAAGTGAAGGAAATAGTGAAATATGCCTCTGACAGATTTATCACTGTAGTTCCTGAAATAGAATTGCCTGGTCACGAACTGGCAGCCATTGCAGCTTATCCTGAATTATCGTGCAAAGGACAGCCTATCACTCCGCGTACTGTTTGGGGAGTGGAACACGTAGTGATGTGTGCCGGTAAGGAATTGCCTTTCCAGTTCCTTGAGGATGTTATTGCTGAAGTTGCTCCTCTGTTCCCTGGCGAATATCTTCACATAGGTGGTGACGAATGTCCGAAGACAAGTTGGAAAACATGTCCGTTGTGTCAGAAAAGAATTCGTGACGAAAAACTTTTTGCAGACAAGAACCATACAGCAGAAGAACGTTTGCAAAGCTATTTTGTACAGCGTATGGAGAAGGTTGCAGCCAAGTACGGAAAGAAAATTATCGGATGGGATGAAATCCTTGAAGGAGGTTTGTCGCCGACTGCTACAGTTATGTCATGGCGTGGCGAGCAGGGAGGTATTGCTGCAGCTTTAACAGATCACGATGTAATTATGACTCCTGGTTCAAACGGTATGTATCTTGACCATTATCAAGGTGACAGTAAAGTGGGCCCTGTAGGTATCGGCGGATATGCGACACTTGAAAAGACATACAGCTATAATCCTATACCAGATACTCTTGTAACAATGGGTAAGGAAAACTTCATTAAAGGTCTTCAGGGTAATGTATGGAGTGAATATCTTTATACTAATGATATTAGAGAATACCGCACCTTCCCGCGTGCAATAGCTATAGCTGAAACAGGTTGGACGTCTACAGAACTGAAAGACTATAATGATTTTGTCAGACGTATTGACAACGCTTGCGTACGTCTTGACGGACATGGCATAAACTACTATATTCCTATGCCGGAACAACTGAATGGTTCAAGTGACTATGTTGCTTTCACAGATAATGTGTCGTTGACATTCAAGACTACAAGACCTGTAAAAATGGTTTATACTCTTGATGGAACAGAACCAACTTTGAATTCTACAGTTTATAATGCTCCGTTGAGCTTTACTGAAAATGCTACTGTTAAAATAGCTTCAGTTCTTCCTTCAGGCAAGATGAGTAGAGTTCGTACTGTAACTGTAGAAAAACAGATACTTTCTCCTGCTGTCGCTGTAGAAAAGAAGACTCAGGGACTTAACATGGAAGTTATCGACGGAACATATCTGAATATGTCAGAGCTTGAAAAGTCGGGAATGAAAGTAGCAGATAAGAAAGTAATTAAGGACACACGCGAACTTACTACATACAGAAAGTTCTCAGAAGAAACAATGAGAGGTTTCAAACAGTATGCTGCTATCGCTACCGGATATGTTGATATTCCTGCTGACGGTGTTTATTTCTTCTCATCGGATTTGGAAGAAGTTTGGATTGACGGTAAGAAACTTATCGATAACGGTGGATTGGTGAAACATTTCTGTCCTACAGATAAGTCTGTAGCTCTTTCTGCCGGACTTCACGAGTTCAAGGTAGTGTTCCTTGGAAATTCTTACGGAGGTTATCCTACACACTGGAATGACGGAAGCATTAAAATAAGAAAGTCTGATGAGGATTCATTCAGAAAGATAGAACCAGAAAGACTGTTTCATTAATCTTAATGAAATGACATAGAATAATAAGGGCTGTTCCTTGTGTAATATATTATTACAAAAGAAACAGCCCTTATTCTATCTGTCTATTAATAAATTATTACCATTCTTTCTTGTTCTTTACGAAGAACATCCAGCGTAGTATTGATGCCGGAATGGTATGGCTGAACGAGTTTACTTCGTCCGCACGTTCCTCTATGTTTTCTATAAGTGGTTCAGCATCTTTTTCGCTAATGATACCGTTGTTTATCATCTGTTTGACTGTACGCTTTTCATTGCTGAGCAGCATACGTATTGATTTGAGCGTAAGGGCATGACCGTATGCTTTCGGAAACTCATCTGCAAGGGTGTTTATTACCACGTCCATACGTGAGATGTTATTTTCTATTTCCGATTTCAGAATTGGCAATACGGATTTCTGTTCGTCATCCAGAAGTTTTGAAGCCAACAGTTCATCTATCAACTTTAAATCCTCTTTTTGAAGAATGATGAAACCCCGTCCCAAATCGTACACCACAGTGATGCGTTCGCGAAAATAGAAGCTTATCCAGTCGTGTATAACCGGGACTTTTCTTAATGTATTGATAGTATTGCTGCGATCACAGAATTTGAAGATTGAGTTTCTGAAGTCTAGGGTATATTTCCCATCGTGGTCGTATAATTCATCCAGAGAGTTCATTAAGCGGCGGAAAGCGGTTTCCGATATGATTCCTTCTTCGTATATTGCTTTACACGTTGCTTTTTCCTTGTCAAGAACTTTTAGACGTATTTCGGATATTACATCTTTTTCCTTTGTTTCAACAATGGGGGTAACTGGAGCAGACGCCATATAGTGTTCCACTTTTCTCCAGTTTGCTCCTGTCAGGTGATCTCTTGCCTTCAGCCTTTCCAGATATTTTTCAGAGTTTTCCCTGATATGTTTATGAATGTTGTATTCCAGTTTTACTCTTGCCGAGGGAACACTGATCAGTCCCAGTCTGTTGAGCAGCCAGCGCATTGTAGTGGCGTTTATGCAGAGCGTAAGTGTTACTATACCGGCTGTGAAGAATAGTATTTGGTTTCTTATGTCTTCAGGTATTGCTTCTGTATATGATACCATCAATGCCAATGTCATGGCAAGTGCTCCACGTAGTCCTCCCCATGTAAGAATTACCGATTCGCGTTTTGTCAGTCCGTAACCCATTCTTTTCATCACCGGATAGAGCATTGAAATCATTGCGTAGCGGAACAGGTTCAGGAATATATATATCAGTATGAGTACTCCGAATGAACTCCATGAAAATGTCACTTTTTCGGATATCACTATACCTACGATTATGAAGATGAGTGTGTTTGCTATATATGTAGCAAGTTCCCAAAAATGTTCCATGAAATTATTTACCTGCGGTTTGAGTCGTGGTTTTCCTGTATATGTCACTGTAAGGCCGAATGCTACTAGTGCTATAACTCCTGAAACGCCAAGGTAGAATTGCGAAATGATGAAAGTTACGTATGCCGAAAGAATGATTACACTGTTCTGTATCATCTCTTCAGAGTTTATTCGTGTGATAAACCATATCACTACACGTGCAAGAAAATATCCCAGTATGGTACTGATACTTATCACCTTGATGAATTCCATGACAGGCGAACTGTCTGATCCACCTGTTGCGGCATATACTCCGAAGAACAGCATGAAGCATACGATACCTGTACCGTCGTTTAGGAGAGATTCGGCATCAACCAGTGTGGAGAATCGTTTACTGGTCTTCAACTCGTGAAGCAGAGCGACTACAGCCACAGGGTCGGTGGCACTAATCAGGGCTCCGAACATAAGGGCAAATGCCCACGACCAGTTTTCATATCCGGGGATGGTCAGTCCGATACCTACCATAAGCACTCCGGTGAGAATCATGCAAATAACAAGTCCTGGTGCTGCCAGTAAGGCTGCATTGGCCAGTGTCTTCTTGAAAATATGCATATTCAGCTCGTATGCTGCATCGAATATAAGTATAGGGAGAAAAAGATACAGTATCAGATCGGGATTTATATCAGCCACGCTGTCCACTGCTTCTGATATTTGAGGCAATGAGTGAAATACTCCGGAACGGTTCAAAATACCTACCAGCAGACCTATTGCGAATAGTCCTACTGTGTAGGGGAAACGACTGTGTTTTAGTAATGATTTGAGTAGCGCTCCTATAATCAACCCTGTTATAGTGAGCAGCAAAGGTTGCAGAAATGCAAATTCTTCCATGGTAATGATTATTAATTATAATTTAATTTCACGGTTTTAACAAAGGTAATAAATTATGAATACAGAATGATGTTTCGGGAGAAAAAATGTGATATAATTTCATTTGTCAGGATTATGTGATAAAATTCAGTTACTTTATATGAAATAAGCTGTGCTTTTGTCTTGTGGATAAGACAAAAAATGCTTATTATTGTCTTGTTTATAAGACAAAAAATACTTATTTTTGTCTTGTTAACAGTACAAAGGTATGGATAAGGAAATATTAAGGTCAGTTTTAGTGGATTATCAGATTGAAATTCCGCGACATAAGGTAATTCCCCGTAATTTCCAGATTGAAGAATTTGGCAATTATGTTTTTGTCGGTATCCGACGTGCCGGAAAATCTTATCTTCTTTATCAGTGTATTCAACAGCTTCTTGCATCAGGAACAGGCTGGGATGAAATTCTGTATATGAATTTTGAAGATGAGCGTATCGAAAAGATGTCAGTACAAGACCTTAATGTACTGTTGGAGATACACATGGAAATGTACGGTAAGCGTCCTATTCTGTTTCTTGACGAGATACAGAACATTGATGGTTGGGAAAAATTTGCAAGACGTCTTGCAGATTCAAAATATCGCGTATATATAACTGGTAGTAACGCGAAGATGTTGAGTAAAGAGATACAAAGTACGTTGGGGGGAAGATATATAGCCGTAGATGTGTTTCCATATTCATTCGAGGAATTCCTGACAGCCAATAATATTAAAATCTCTCCTACAACATTGTATGGCACTGAGTCAAGGGCTGAAGTCTTGAGAATGTTTAATGACTATTTCAGTTTTGGCGGTTTCCCGGAAGGGGCTTCTTTGGCATCAAAACGTGATTATCTGTCAAGCGTTTACCAGAAAATATATTTAGGCGACATTGCAGCCAGACATTCTATAGAAAATACATTTGCCTTGAAAGTGATGTTCAAAAAGATTGCAGAAAGCGTGATGCAGCCCTTGTCTTTCAGCCGTTTGGCAAATATAATAACTTCCACGGGAGTAAAGGTCGGGAAAAGTACATTGATAAATTATATAGAATATTTTAAAGATGCCTGGCTGATAAATCTGATTTCAAATTTTGCCGGTAAACTGGTTGACAAAGAAACAAATCCCAAATACTATTTTACAGATAATGGTATTTTGAACCTTTTCCTTATTAATAACAATGCTGCTTTGTTGGAAAATCTTGTAGCAATCAGTTTGTTGAGAAAATACGGTAGAGAGGATGCCGTTTTCTTCTATAATGATGGTGTGGAAGTGGATTTCTACATTCCGGAAGCAGCGATGGCAATACAGGTGAGCTATACTATTTCAGATAAGGAAACTTATGAACGTGAAGTAAAAGCATTGATTAAATTGTCAAACTTTATAGAATGCAGACGTTTGGTCATAATCACGCGTGATGAGGAGCAGACTATCACTAATAATGATAAGGTTATAGAAGTAATTCCTGTTTGGAAATGGCTTTTGAGGGAATGATACGAATTCTGTTTCAAATCATTCCCGCCGCAATAGCCTTCGCTTTCGCTCTATCCGGCTTTCCTGTTCCTGTAAGCGGAAGTTCCGGGATAAGAATGATATGTTTCGGACGCCAGTAATGCGGAAGGTTGTTTATCGCATCGTCCGTATCCATTTCGCGTGATACTAACATTACTATCTTTTCGCCAAACTTGGCATCAGGTACGGAGGTTATCATATATAAACCTTCCGGCAGGTAATGACTAAGTTTTTCTTCCACCTGTTCTATCTGTACTTTCACTCCTCCGGTGTTGATGGTATTATCCTTGCGTCCTAATATTCGGAACTGTCCTTTGTCGTTGAATTCTACTATATCGTTGGTTATTAAAGTTTCAGGGTTTACTGATGGAGCGGAGATGATAAGTGTTCCTTCATTTGAAAGGCTAAGGGATACATTGTCGAAGGGTGTGTACCATTCCGACGCATTGCTGCCATTAAGGCGTCGCAGTGCTATGTGCGACAGTGTTTCTGTCATTCCGTATGTGCTCCATACAGAGTTGGGGAAAGATTTCAATTCCTCTGCCATATTCTTGTCTATGGCTCCTCCTCCTATTATGAGGTGACGGATTTGCATCAACTTCTTTTTGTCTTCAGGATGCTGCAGTGAGTTGAATACCTGCATCGGTATCATGGCTGCGAAGTCCGGTATTTCTGTTATGTCCTGCAAAGGACGTCCACATGGAGTAACCACCATAAGGTTGAGACCTGATATTATACTTCGTACAACAACCATTTTTCCGGCTATGTAGGGTAGTGGCATACATAGTAATGCGCTGTCACCGGCCTTAAGTCCCAGGAATGATACAGTGAGGCGTGCGCTGTTCATCATCCTTTTCTTCTCCACCCATAGTTCTTTAGGAGTACCTGTAGAGCCGGAAGTATGTACTTTCAGCAGTGGACTTTCGTTGTACCATTCGGCAAGGAATTCGCCAAGTGATGCCATGAAGCTATTTTCACCGTATTCAGTTGCGAAGCTGTCTTTAATGTTTGATGTTTCTTCGGGGGTGTAAGTCTTTCCGTTTATGGTGATGTGTAGGTGCATATGGAATTATCGTTTTACAGTAGCCAATGAATTGGGGGAAGTAATAAATATGTTTATAACTCTATACTTAATAATTCTTTTCCATGACTGTTAAAAGCCTTAAGTGTAATAACGTCGCCTTTTTTCTTGAGCAGTATTACTGTCGCATCGTCTATACTGGGACCACCGCCTATAATTACAGGGTAAACATTGCCGCATTCACCTTTAGGATGATAAGTAAAACGATGGGTATGTGCATTAATGCTAACATCAATCTTAGATTTAACTAAAATCTCTTCCCAGGTACTCTTACAAGGATTATACTTGCTGTCCAAGCCATACAAAGGTATATGATGCAGTAATACACGTTTTGCCGCCTTTTTATTAGCTTTTGATTTCAATTCACTCTTCAGAAACTCTGTCTGGTCTTTTCTCAGTTGAGTAAAATCATTTAATCCGTAATATACCCAATGATCATCCGGTTTGTCCTCACCACAGTCTAAAACAATAAAACGGGTATCTCCCCAATTGAAAGCATGATATGTCTTGTCGTTTACATAATCGAACAAGCTTCTTAAGCCTATGGAATAAGCATTTCTTATTTCATGATTACCACGAATAAAGAAAGTAGGAATATTGCTGCTCTTTACTGTCTCTGTCAGTTCTTTTATATAGTCTGTAGCCTGATTATGGTTTGCCGGATCATCTACACAATCACCATTAAACACAACAAAATCATAATCTGTATCTTTCACATGGCTATATAAAGCCTGAAATGTCTTTGACCGCTTGTGTAGATCGTTAAAGATTAAGGCTGTAAAGTCTGAAGATTCTTCATCGGGCATAGTAAATGAGTAAATCTCTGAATAAGCAGTATTGCCGAAAACTTTATTATATGCCTGATAAACCAATATTTCTTTAGAGCAGACTCTATAATAATATGTCTCCCCTGGTTTAAGATTTTCTAACCTTATTTTATGCTGAATGTCATTACATATCACCTGACCATCAACCAGAGTATGAGCTTTCTTAAAATTATTTTTATCTGTACCATACTCTACCCAACTATAAGCTGGAACTGTAGTCTGCCACATCACTGTTATGCCATTGTTGAAAGGATTCTGTAAATATGGTTTCATCCTGAATATCTTTTCTGACGGACATTTTAACATCACATCGCACAATACGGGGCGATGGTCTGAAGCTATATTTTCTTTTAAAACTTCTTTTTTAGTTGTAACAACAGCAGAAGTATCTTTAGAAGAAACAGCTATATAATCTATAGTAATATTGGGTTCATCAGAGGGATAAGTGGGGTGTTTGGGGCTTGAAAGCAGTTTGAAGCATGACTGAAAACTCTTCATAAAATGTTCTTCAGGCTGAGAATTAAAATCTCCTGCAATAAAGAATGGTTTACTGTGTTTCTTCGATTCATTATTCAGTATATCCAAAGACAAATCTCGGTCTTCTTCGGTAAGTGACAAATGAGTGCAAGCGAAAATATAGTCCTCAAACTCTGCTATCAAAAGAGTACGTGCCTCTTCCCTTCCCGGAAGAGGTATATTTCTAAAAGATAATGGCTTTTTCTTACTCAAAATCCCCAAACCATATTTACCTCCTGAAAAGTTTATAGCAGCACCATAAGTAGGGTACATTTGGGAACTCAAGGCAATTTCATTCAGAACGACAGCCCTATTACTTCTTGTTGTAGCGCTATCCAATTCCTGGATTGCAACCACATCAGGGTTATAAGTTTTTATAATTTCAGCTATACGTACATAATCCGTTTTATTATCCAATCCAATCCCATTATGTACATTATAACTCATTAATCTTATTTTCTCCTGGGCAGAAATATTTAGAATACCTATACTCAAAAGTATATAGATTAACGCAAGTGTTTTTTTTATTTTCATAGAAATTAAATTTTTAGCATTATTTTTCTGTTATCTGCATCAAACCACAACCTCTCTCCCTTAATACATAGTGGAGATTCAATATTGTCAGTAAACAGCTGTCCTGTACCTAGTCCCTGTGGTAAGGTGTGTTCCTGTGTAGCTGTCCATTGTGCAATAGCATTTAATCCGATGTTTGATTCCAGTGCGGAAGTTATCCAGTATCCGATGTTCCTTTCCTTAGCCAGTCGTATCCATTCCTCAGAGCCTGCAATTCCGCCATGCAGAGACGGTTTAAGAATGATATATTGTGGACGGATAGTTTCCAAAAGTCGAATCTTTTCGCTTTCGGTATTTACACCTATCAGTTCTTCGTCTAGAGCTATCGGAAGTGGAGTAGTGGCACAGAGTTTCGCCATTTCTTCCCATTGTCCCTGACGGATGGGCTGTTCTATGGAGTGAAGGTCGAACTTGCTCAGCGCTTCAAGTCTGGACATTGCGTCAGACGGTTTGAATGCTCCGTTGGCATCCACGCGGAGCTCTATCTCATCCTTGTCGAAATGGCTGCGGATAAATTCAATCAGCTGTAATTCTTTGTCGAAATCTATGGCACCAATCTTCAGTTTGATGCAGCGGAATCCTGTACTCATTTTTTCTCGGATACGGGCATACATCTCGTCGAAACTGCCCATCCAAATCAGACCGTTTATGGTAATTCCCTCTTCTCCACGCGAGAACGGTGTGTCCCAGAAAGCAAGGCTGCCGGCATGAAGATGATAAAAGGCTGTTTCCAGACCGAACAGCATCGACGGGTAAGGACGCAGGCTCTTATAATCTATAGAACCGGTTTTCTCTACTTGCAGGCAATGACAATGCAACACATCTTCGTATTCGGGAATGTCGTCGCAACTAAGGTTGGGAAGTGGAGCGCACTCGCCTGTTCCGGATTTTCCGGTTTCTGTATCCGTAAGTCGGACGTACCATACCTTGCGGGTTGTATAAACACCGCGTGACGTGCCTGCAGGCTGCTTGAAGTGAAGTTCGTAAGGAATTATTTCTGATTTAATCATAGATTTCTATATAAAAGGGCTGTTTAATTTGGAGAAACAAGTATATATTTTGTTCTCCACACGTTCGTGTCGAGTTCTCCACACGGCCGTGTCAAGATCTCCACACGCTCGTGTCGAGTACTCCACACGCCCGTGTGGAGATAATTATGTCTCATCTTTTTTCCTTAAATTAAGGCATTTTCGGGAATTTGCTCCAGTCTGGTTTACGTTTTTCGAGGAATGCCTTTCCGCCTTCCTGTGCTTCTTCGGTCATGTAATACAGCATTGTGGCATCGCCGGCCAGTTCCTGTATACCGGCCTGACCGTCTAGTTCGGCATTCAGACCTGCTTTAATCATGCGAAGTGCAAGCGGACTGTGCTGCATCATTGTTTCTGCCCATTCCACTACTTCGTCTTCCAGACGGTCGAAAGGAACAACTTTATTTACAAGTCCCATTTCAAGGGCCTCCTGTGCGGAATACTGGCGGCAGAGGAACCATATCTCGCGAGCCTTTTTCTGACCTACTACGCGGGCCAGATATGAAGAACCGAAACCGGCATCGAAGCTACCCACACGAGGACCTGTCTGTCCGAAAATTGCATTTTCCGATGCGATTGACAAGTCGCAAACCACATGAAGCACGTGCCCTCCACCGATAGCATAACCGTTTACCATTGCTATCACAGGTTTTGGAATGGAACGTATCTGCTTCTGTACGTCAAGCACGTTGAGGCGTGGTACACCGTCTGTTCCGATATATCCTCCGTGCCCTTTCACATGCATGTCGCCGCCTGAACAGAATGCTTTGTCGCCGGCACCTGTCAGTACTACTACATTGATGTCCTGACATTCGCGGCAGATAAGCAAGGCATCGCTTATCTCGGATGTGGTGGTAGGAGTGAATGCGTTTCTGTATCGCGGACGGTTGATAGTGATTTTCGCTATTCCGTTATAGAAGTCGAAAAGAATATCCTGATATTCCTTTATGGTTTTCCATTCTCTTTTTTCCATGATGTAATTATTTTTTCAGATTATGATAATACTTCTTAAGCAGTTCTATGTCTTTTTCTTTCTCCGTGAACACTTCTAACAGCATAGGACGGTTTGTTACAGACGGTTCGAGGAAACGTGCTGTGGCGCTGTCCAACTCTTCTTCATTATGAGCAGACAGGTATTCCAGCCCGCGGTCCTCAGCCCATGCCTTTGCCGATGCTGTGTGGGTGGCTGTCACGAAACGGCGTGCATTTTCGTGCAGTTCCAGTCCGGGCAGTGCGTGGAAAATCTCTCCACCGCTGTTGTTAAGGAGCAGTATACGGATGTTCGAACCGTAGTTGTTGTTCCACAAGGCATTCATGTCGTAGAAGAAACTCAGGTCACCAATGATGATGAAGTTAAGTTTGTCCGATGCTGTGGCATAACCTATGGCTGTTGACAGTGAGCCTTCTATACCGTTTGTCCCTCTGTTTGACAGGATTTCAACATCCTGCGGTACATCGAAAAGCTGTGCGTATCTTACAGCCGAACTGTTGGCAAGATGCAATGAGCATGGTGCCGGAAGTTCGGTTATAACCTTTCCTATGGCACTCATCTCCGAATATTCGAATTCTGCCTGAGGTATAGCTTTCGACAGTGCTTCCCACTGGCGCGGATATTCAGGAGTGCGGTTTTCCATGCGCGACGAAATCTTTTCAAGGAATTCGAACGGATCCATTTCTATTATTGTAGTCAGAGAGCCGTAGAGGTCCATTACTTCACCGTCAGCTGATACATGCCAGTGCTCTACAGGCGGATGTCGGCGAAGGAATTTCTTCAGACGCTTGGATATGACGTGTCCACCGTATGTGATGAGCAGTTCCGGACGCATCTTCTTCTGAGCTTCAAAGTCCATTGAGCAAAGAAGTGGTTCTATGTTTTTTATTGGGAGTCCGGGTATGGTACGGTTACTTATATTTTCTGAGAACCATGCGAAGTGTTTGTAAAGCAATTTTGTATACTTCTTGTCGAACAGATAAATAAGATTCATTTGTCCCACTACCATCATTCTACGCTGGTATTTGTTCAGGCGTTCAATAAGCGGCTCATAGTCTTTGTCGTAAAAACTCAGTCCCTGATATCGGGTAATTACTCTTGCTTCTGGAAGTTCGTTTACCGGAAGCAGGAAGAAAGGGTCGCTTACAGGTACATTGATATGAACAGGACCTTTTCCGTGATGGTTCAGTTCTAGAAGAGCCTCGTTGATCAGGCGGTTACAGTACCATTCATCCTCGTCGGTATTTACTTCAGGCAGGTTGACGGATTTCTTTACAAGATTTCCGAAAACTCCAGGTTGTGGTAATGTCTGGCCGTCCATCTGACCTATCCATGCTGCTGGGCGATCGGCAGAGATTACCACAAGCGGCACTTGCTGATAGAACGCTTCTGCTACAGCCGGATGAATATTCAGCAGGGCTGTACCCGAAGTACAACAGATAGCTGCCGGACTTCCTCCATGAAGGGCAAGACCTAGTGCAAAGAATCCTGCACTACGTTCGTCCGTTACGGGATAACATGTGAATTCCGGTATATTGGCGAATGTCTGCACAATTGGTATGTTGCGGCTACCGGGGCAAAGTACTATCTTCCTTATCCCATGTGCTTTAAGCAGGGCAGCCAGTTGAAGTATGCTTTTTTTATCGGTGTACACTTTGGGGAATTAAAAATTAATAATTAAGAACTAAAAGTCAACGAAGTTAATTAAAAATGAAAGTTGTTGATTCTATCAACTAAGAACTAACTTTATAGTATTCATTTTATGCTGTGTCTCCTCCCATTCTGAGTTTGCATCCGATGAAGGAAGAATTCCTCCTCCTGCATATAATGTCGCGTATTTTCCGTTTACGTTCAGACATCGGAGGTTGACATAAAGTGTGGTATGTCCGTTGGGGTCCAGCCATCCTATTATGCCGGAATAGTATTTCCTGTCGTAACCTTCGTTTTCGATGATGAAATCGTATGCTTTTTCTTTAGGCATTCCGCATACGGCAGGGGTTGGATGAAGCGCATCGAGCAGATTGCCTAGTTCTGAAGTCTTTTTCAGTCCAAACTGAAAATCTGTTCTCAGGTGCACCAGCTGTCCGGCACGTGTGGTGTAAGGACCCTTGACTGTAGTCTTGCTGCTGAATTTCTTAATCACTTTGTTTATATATTCGCTCACGAAAGCCTGTTCGTCTTTTTCCTTTTTATGCCATTCAGTTGGCATTACTTCGCCTTGCATTGGCATTGTTCCTGCCAGAGCTACTGTGTTCCATATATCTCCTTCGCCACTAAGTATTATTTCAGGAGTACTACCTATCCATGTTCCGCTTACGGGAGTGTGCGACAGCGAAATCATCATTCGTGGATAGCTGTTGCATGCAGTGATGAATGCTTCCAATGGTGAGAAACTATCGTTGAGTTTGTATGAAGCATTGCGTGACAACACAAGTTTTCCTATTTTCTTGCTTCTTAGCGGACATATAAAATTGGCGAACACTTCCATATATTTTTCCTTAAGTTCTATTTCAGGTTTTATGTCAATATCTATGGAAGTGTTTTTCTGCTCTATGCCTGGTAATGTTACTGATGAAATTTTTTCTGAAATTTCATTCCAGCCTGTAGCTGTGATGTCAGGATTGATAATAATTCCTGGATGTTGGCATGTGAATTTGAAAGGAGAGATGACGAATCCTTTTTGTCCGTTCAGTTCTTTCAGACAGTTGAATGTCTGAGGCTCGCCTCCATTCTGCATTACCAGAATAGGTATATCAGTCCAAGGAAGGCGATAAATGGCAAACGACATGTCGCTGCATGTCATTTGGTCAATAAATTTATATATGTGTGAATCGGGTTTGTTCATATCCGTTTTTTCACTATTTGATTAACTATTCTTGCAGTGGAAATGAGTTTTCCATCCTGGTTTGTTATGTCTACGTTCCAAATATGTGTTGTTCTGCCTCGGTGTACTATTGTGCCTGTGGCTGTAACGAAAGCTCCTTTTTCCACTCGCACCATTCCTACGTGGTTGGCGCTGACCTGAATGCCGCACGGCATTTCGTTTTGTGCGCAGAGCGGAACAGAGCCGTGTCCTGCAACCATTTCTGCCAGTGCTAGTGAGGCTCCACCGTTCAGTATGCCGAACGGCTGGCAGGTGCGATGGTCAACAGGCATGGTGGCAATTACTTTTCCTTCTTCCATGGTTATGAACTTTATGCCAAGATGTTCTCCCATAGAACCTTTTAAATCGGGAAGTAAATTTGCCATATTGTCACTGTCTTGCATATTATTTCCTTTTTTA
Source organism: uncultured Bacteroides sp. (assembly GCF_937912035.1). Taxonomy (GTDB): domain Bacteria; phylum Bacteroidota; class Bacteroidia; order Bacteroidales; family Bacteroidaceae; genus Phocaeicola. The sequence goes on along the minus strand of NZ_CALDPF010000034.1, from coordinate 68,166 downwards.
TCCGAATGCAAACTTAATTAAAAAAAATGGATTTATTTCTTGTAATCCTCAAAATAGTAAGATTTGTTCTCTTTACTTTCCCTCAAGTTCGTTTTTCCGTACATATTCTCATCTTCAAGAACGGTAAAGTTGCGTATATGGCAAGCGCTTCCGGTTCCTTTCTTGATCTTGACTTTTAATGTATGGGTTCCTTCGGAAAGGTTATCAGCCAAGATATATAACCAAGGTATATAAAGACGTTTGCTCCATTGTGTATATGTGTTTATTTCATTGTATTTCTTTCCGTCAATACTGTAGGAAATTATACCAGCGTCAGGACCGCAAACTCCAAAGTATCCTATAGCTCTTCCTTCGAAAGTCAATTCGAAAGAGCATCCTTCATCAAGTCCTACAAGCATTGGAACATCACAGAATCCTTTTCTGGTACTTCCTTGTGGATTTTCGGGTTGCCAGTTATCAACGATTTTAAATCCTTTTAGTCTGGTGGCAGATTTTATATCTAAAAAGCGTCCCGGGAAATATGAATATTTGTCAATAGGTTTCTTTGGAATGGAATATATTGAAGGCTGTTGTTTGTTGATATGAGTGGAGCTGATGTCGAAAACTCTATTTATACTTGCGGTATAAAACTTATGACCAAACCATGACGGATGTGTTCCTCCGAATGTTTTCCAATCGAATTCGCCTGCGTTAATACGTTCGTTTATCTCTTGGGCAAGGTTTATGGACGTTACTGAATAATAGTTGGCCACTCTTTCATGATTCATTATCACATCCGGAATTATTCCGTTATTAAAATAATCGATAAAACCGTCGCAGGTGAAATGTAGCATCACGATGTCCATGTATGGATTCACCATACGTGCATGGCGTATTATACCCTCCATACCTCTTAACTGCTGCGTATGATTTGGAGTATTGGTGAAATCGTTAACAGCAGCTTCTACAAACATAAGGTCAGGGATGCCTTTTTCAAGTACGTCGTGTGTCATTCTGAATGAGTGTGGAACAGAACCTGTAGAACCGATTCCGGCATCAATGAATGTGAATTCTGTATCAGGAAAACGCTGGTGCAGGTCTTCCTGTACTTGTTGTCTCCAACCTCGCATCTCGGTAATCGAGCCTCCTAGGAATGCTACACATCCTTTTTTCTCTTTTATGAATTTATGGAATGAGTTGGTAAGGTCGTGTCGGAATGAGATATGTTGTTTGTCTGTGTATCCTTTCTGATATCTAATAATGAAATCTATTATGGCTTCAGGCTGTTCCAGACTGTGTGGATGATGGTCAACGCCGGGCTTTACGATAGATTCAACTATTCCACCGTTTGACCGGTAATAGTCGGCTACCTTTTTGAAATTTTCTTCGTATGGAACAGTCTTGTCGCTGTCTCCGCAAACTCCAATAATCGGGATTTGTGCATCAATCATCTTGTCTAACAGTTGAATGGCATTCCCACGGAATCCGCTGCAGACATCTTCGTCTTTGATACCCCATTCTTTAAGGAAATCATTCCATAGATTTTCTCTTTCCCTTCCCGGCCAACTTGTTATGTCGCACACCGGTGCATCTACGTATACACATGCCACTTTTTCCGGATTGGCGGCTGCCCAGTTGAATGCAAAATATCCTCCACGGCTGAATCCTTCGAGTGTTACTTTATCAGATAGTTGGAAATGTTCGCACATGGCATTATAGAATTCATTTCCTAATTTCACGGCACGCGGACTGCCATAAAGGTGTGTTACATCGTAATATGCTACATGAAATCCTTTTTCAAGAAGTGCCTCGTCAACCCATGAAAAAGCATCAAAGAATGCAGGACGCCATATCCATGGTTTCCCGTCGGCCGGTTTATTAGGTAGGACTATGATGGTTTGGCGGTCATTGAATTTAAAATCGTATCGGGTATGACCTTTCCATTCTGAACGTACAACGTCCAGTTCTGACGCAATTGCAAATGATGTACCGATGATGAGAAATACAAAAAGCAGTTTGATTCTGATAAAAATGTTCTTCATGGTTTTTCAATTATAATAGAGTTTGAATATGTCACAAATGTAATAAAATATAATTGATTAATACGTTTTTACCAAATGTTAATTTTCTGACTGGTTCTTTGTCATATCTTTGCGCCCTGAAAAAATGAGAGTATGAAAGATAGTATTGATTTCGGAAAAATGGATGTATCGAAGTTGTTTGTCAAACTTCTGATACCTACGGTTATGGGAATGGTGTTTTCTGCTATATTTATAATAACCGACGGAATATTTGTAGGAAAGGGTATAGGCAGTGACGCACTGGCAGCCGTTAATATCACGGCTCCGCTGTTTCTGATAAATACCGGTGTGGCTCTGATGTTCGGTATAGGTGCTTCGGTGGTGGCGTCTATACATTTGTCGCACGGTAAAATCAAGGTAGCACGTATCAATGTGACACAGGCTGTGGTAGTATCGTCATTGCTACTAATACTTTATGCTTTGGCTATAATGCTGAATCTTGAGGAGGTGGCATTGTTACTTGGTAGTTCGCAAAGACTTTTGCCTTTGGCTGTGGAGTATATGAACTGGTTTATTCCGTTCCTGGTGTTCAGTGCATTGCTTAGTTCAGGAATGTTCTTTGTCCGTCTTGACGGTTCTCCCAATTATGCCATGTTCTGTAATATCATACCGGCTGTCATCAATATAGTTCTGGATTATGTCTTTATTTTTGTATTAGGTTGGGGAATGTTCGGGGCAGCACTTGCTACAAGTCTTGGATATATAGTAGGTGCGGCTATGATTCTGATATATCTTTTTAACAGGAAAAATGTCATACATATGGTGCGGGTGAAACTCAGTCGGAAGAGTCTTATGCTTACTGCACGGAATGTGGGATATATGTGTCGTCTTGGGTTATCAACTTTTTTATGTGAAGGTGCAATCGCTACAATGATGTTTGTCGGTAACTATGTGTTTATGCGCTACACTGGCGAGGACGGTGTGGCTGCATATAGTATAGCCTGTTATTTTTTCCCGATAATATTTATGGTATATAATGCGATATCCCAATCTGCACAGCCGATACTGAGCTATAATTTTGGTCAGGGTAATAATGTCAGGGTAAATCACGCGTTTAGGCTGGCTCTTTTCTCTGCTGTAGGTTTCGGTGCGGTGGTTATTGTTCTGACAGAAGTATTCTCGCCACAGATTGTATCTATGTTTATAGATCCGGCATATCCCGCATATAATATTGCCGAAAGCGGTCTTCCGCTGTTTGCTTCCGGGTTTATATTTTTCGGGATAAATATGGTTTCCATAGGATACTTCCAGAGTGTGGAGCGCGACCGTCCTGCCATGGCCGTGACATTACTTCGCGGATATATCCTTATTCTGGCGTGTTTTTGGATTATGCCTAGGTTATTGGGAGTTTCCGGAATATGGCTGTCTGTCCCTGCGGCTGAATTTGTCACTTTTCTGTTTGTCATTACCATTTATTGCAGAAGAAAGAGATAGTCTTGAAAGTAATGTTTATTTTTGCATCAGTGAATTTAATTAGTGATATTTCATGAGGCAGTTTATTGATGCTTTTTGCAAGAGATACAGTGCTACCGAGAATGAGTGTATGAAGCTCGTTGATAATATGGAAGAAGTTTGTTTCCGGAAAGGTGATTTCCTGGTGCGTGAGGGCGAGACCAACAGTTCATATTATCTTATTAAAGAAGGGATATGGCGTGGGTATATACTCCGTGACGGAGAGGAACTGTCAGTCTGGTTTGCAATAACAGGCGAGACGGTTTTCTCCAGTTGGGGATATATGGCCGGTCGTCCGTCGCCGATATATATTGAGGCTATGACGGACAGTACACTGTATGTGATAAGCAAATCAAAGATGGAAGTGTTTCTGAATTCCTCGATAGAAAGTGCGAACTTAGGCAGGAAGTTGGTTGAGCAGGATTTCCTTGTGGCCGAGGAGCGTATTGTCGCCACCGGCTCAATCCCCCAGGCTAAAGAAAGATACCTCGACCTGTTGAAACGCGATCCTATGCTGTTGAAACATGTGCCTTTGAAATATATAGCATCCTATCTGTTCATCACTCCGCAGTCGTTGAGCCGCATACGGGCTGAACTGGCAAAGGAAAAATAGAATATCCTTACGATTTCATTTCGCCTACACGGTTTATGAACTCATCGGCATACACACGGCCGATAGGTATTTCAACTGCGCGGTGATATAAGGTCAGTTGGCGGCGGGTATAATTTGCCACTTTGTGCAATGGAACTATATACGACTTATGTACACGCATGAATCTGTCCTCAGGCAGCATTTCCATGATTGATTTCATGCTGGTTTGAGAAAGAACCGGCCTGTCATCGTCTGTAAGATAAATCTTGATATAATTGTCCATAGCTTCGATATACTCTATTGAGGCTATTTTTATTTTCACATTTTTGTATTCCACTTTTAGGGTTATCTCTTCCTTTTCCGTAAGTACGGGGGCGGCGGAAAGGCTTTCCAGCTTTTTCATCCTGCGTACCCTTTCTATAGCCTTTTCGAAACGGGAGTATGAGAATGGCTTGTGAAGATAGTCAATAGCATTCAGTTCGAATCCGTCAACGGCATATTCGGCGTAGGCGGTTGTGAATATCAGATATATACCTGCCGGAAGTTCGCGTGCTATGTCAATTCCGTTTATTCCTCCCATTTCTATGTCGAGGAATACTATATCAGGTCTGGATGACTTTACTTTCTCCAGTCCTGTTATCGGGTCTGTATATGATGTAACTTCAAGATCGCCGCAGCGTTTGCAGAACTGTTCTATAATACTCAAAGCTACAGGCTCATCGTCTATTGCTATACACTTCATGGTCATTTCAGTTTTAAAATAAGGTTTACGGTGAAAATACCGTTTGTATTGCTTATTTCCAGATTATGTTTCCCGGGATATAAGAGTTCAAGTCTTTTCTTGCAATTGGATATACCTATTCCTGGTTCCTTGTTTTCCGGTTTCGGGTTCACTGTATGGTTTTCTGTGAACAGCGTCAGTGTGTCATTGTTCACCTTCAGGCTTATTATGATGTCGCTTTCTATGTGCGACGAGGCTCCGTATTTAAGTGCATTCTCAATGAAAGTTATAAGTATCATCGGTGCTATCTTGGTATTTTTCGCTGACTCGTCGGCCGAATATGAATAGTATATATGGGTACGGTTTTCGTCTATACGGTTCTTTTGTAATTCTATGTACTGGCTGATATATTCTGCTTCCTCGTCAATGCTTACAGTATCCTGTGTTGCCTTAGTGTACATGTATTTTATCAGATCAATGAACTGCATAAAGGCTGTTTCAGCCTTCTGGCTTTGGGTTATCATCAGTCCGTATAGGGTGTTCAGGGTGTTGAAAAGGAAATGCGGATTTATCTGTGCCTTGTATAGTGCCAGTTCGGCTTTCTTCTTCTCGAACTCACTGGCTTGTCTTGCCATAATCTGCTTGTACAGTTCTGTCAGAAGACCTACGGCTATGCTGAAACATACTGTTACCAGATACATGAACCATGTGGCTTGCTGATGTTGCTTTATTCTGCTTAGACTCATGGTCTTTCTTATGAACTTGTCCATTTTAGGCTTGTGACCTCTGAAAGGAAAGTCCATTTGATACTGCGTAATAAGCCATGTAATGAATATCGTACCTAATAGAACTGCTATTGCTATTAGCAGATGTTTTCTGTCTTTCAGCGCCATAGGAACGCTGATTTGCTTGATACAGAAATATACGGCATAAAGCCATGCTATCAGGGAAATTACAAAAAGTGAGTTGCTTTCCAGCCATTTGTCCACAGGGAGCATCATCATCATGGCAGGCAGCAGAATGATACAGAAGAATAGGTCTATGCCTATTGGTAAGTACTTGTTGTTCATATCGTATAGAGTTATAATGCAAATGTAAAATAAATATGCTGAAAAAGCGAATAAATGAAATGTTAAAAAAACGCTTATTGTCGTTTGCCACTTGAAGTGTGTCGTTCGCCACTGCATTCGTAAGGAGGTGTTTTCAGTAGTATATTCTTTGAGTAGCTTTGTATCAGAAACGAAAAATATAACATTATATGAAACTTAAATTTTTTACATCTATTGTTTTCTTGTTATTGCCACTGATGTTGGTGGCACAGGGGAGGGTTACGGTGAGCGGAACCGTGACAGACAAGAATACCGGTGAACCGTTGCCATCGGCTACTGTAAGTATAGCTCCTTCATCAGATAAGAATGAGAAGAAATATACCTCAACAGATTTGGACGGTAAATTCGTATTCACATCTGTTTCTTACGACAGTTATGTCATCGGAGTGACATACGTGGGTTATAAGGATGATGAAAAACGATTGAAAGTAACTGATAAGAAAGACAGCTATATCGTAACTTTCAAACTTGATGAAAACGCTCTGATGTTAGGAGAAGTATCTGTGCAGGGACGTGCCACTCGTGCCGAACAGAAAGGTGACAGTCTGTTCTATAATGCCGAGGCTTTCAAGGTCATGCAGGGAAGTTCGGCTGAGGACTTGTTGGCTAAAATGCCAGGTATAGTAGTTGAAGGTGGAACTATTCAGGCTCAGGGAGAGAATGTAAAGAAAATATTGGTGGACGGAAAAGAGTTTTTTGAGGGTGACGTAAATCTTGCCATCAAAAACCTGCCTTCTGATGTCATAGCAAGTATTGAGGTGTTTGATAAAAAGAGCGAGCAGGCTGAATTTACCGGTTTCGATGACGGTGAGGAGATAAAGACTATCAATATCATAACAAAGGGAGGATATCGTCAGGGTACTTTCGGTGAGGTCTCTGCCGGATATGGTACAGAAGACAGATATAAGGTGAACGGTAACATAAACTTCTTTAATGATGACCGCAGAATTTCTGTTCTCGGAATGTCGAATAATGTCAATCAGCAGAATTTCTCTCAGGAAGACCTTGCCGGAGTCATGTCATCATCTGCCAAAGGTGGTGGACGCGGAAGACGTGGCGGTGGCGGAGGAGGCCGTGGCGGTTCCGGAGGAGGTGGCAATACCTCTGATTTCATGGTAAGCAGCATGGGAGGTATCACTTCTACAAATGGTGTGGGACTTAACTATGTTGACAAATGGGGTGAAAAGGTGAATATTACAGGAAGTTATTTCTTCAACCAGTCTGAAAATCTGACACAGCAGCAGACTGAGCGCGAATATTTTGAATCTGTGCTTCCGGGTATGACATACGACGAATATCAGGAACGGACAATGGAAAACTGGAATCACCGTTTCAATATGAAACTTGATTACAGAATCTCGGACAGGACATCACTCCAGTTCCGTCCTACATTGAGTTTTCAGAACAATGATAATATATCATTGCTTGATGGGAAAAATATGATTAACGGACAGACAGATGCAGAAACACACACCAATACCAGTGGTGGTACAGATGCGTATAATTTAGGTGCGGACATTATTCTGCGTCACAGATTCCCTACTGAAGGTAGAACATTGTCACTCATGATGAACGGAAAGATAAGCAATACTGAGGGGGGAACTTATACAGACTATTTGAATACACTGAACATGCTGTCAGGTACTCCACAAACTGAGGAGTACAGCCAGTATAAGAATACACTGAACAAGCAGTACAGTTTCCGTTCAAACCTTAGTTATACTGAAAAACTGACTGACAATATGCAGTTACAGTTGGGTTATAAATTCTCATACTCAGATTCTGATTCGGATAAGAAAACTTATATGAAATCGTCTGTAACAGATCTTTATGATCAGTTGGATGAAAGTCTGTCGAATGTATATCAGACTGGATATACAACTCATGCCGGTAATATCGGGCTTCGTTACCATGCCGGAAAACTTAATGCCATGATTGGGGCAGATGTGCAGTGGTCTGAATTGTCTGGTGATCTTGTATATCCTAATCCGGACAAAATGAACAATAACTATTTTTCATTCCTGCCTTCATTCAATTTGAGATATTCTCTTGACAGAACAAACTCATTCATGTTACGATATAGAAGCAGTTCGTCATCACCGTCGGTTACTGATCTTCAGAGTGTGGTTGATAATTCAAATCCTTTATTCCTTTCAACAGGTAATCCGGATTTGGACCAGCAGATTTCGCATACGGCAAATCTCAGATACATCCGTACTACCAAGTCAGGACAGACATTTATTGCAATGATTGGAGGTACTGCGAAATTAGGCTATGTAGCCGATAGTACATTTATTGCAAAAGAGGATATACAGATATCTGATAATGTTACTCTTAATAAAGGTTCGCAATTTACTAAACCTGTTAATATGGATGGATATTACAGTCTGCAATCAATGCTTACATACGGTTTTCCGCTCGACTTGATTCGCAGTAACATTAATTTCAGTGTTTCGGCTAATTACTCTAATGTACCTACCATTTTCAACGGTGAGAAGAGCAAAACAAACGAACTGAATATCATTCCGAAAGTGATTATAGGTAGCAATATCAGTCAGAACCTTGACTTCACGGCTTCGTATTCGGCAGGGATAAACAAGATATACAGCTCTCTCAATACAGCCAGCGGAACTGGTGATTATATCACTCATAATGCTTCTGCCAAGTTGGGGTGGACATTCTTCTGGGGACTGACATTACGCAGTACATTCAATTATATAGGTTATGCAGGACTTGATACAGGTAATGAAGATTATTTCCTGTGGAATGTGTCATTGGGAAAGAAATTCCTGAAGAACAATGCGGCGGAAATAAAGGTTGAGGCTTTCGATATTCTGAAACAGAACCAGGCATTTACGCACAGTACCGGAAGCAATTATTATGACTATATAAACAGCAATGTGCTTAAGCCATACGCAATGGTCAGCTTTGTATATACTATCAGATAAAGCTTTTGCAAAGTTCTTGCAAAACCTTTTAAACAGTGTTTAAAAAGCATTTAAATGGTATTTAAACACTGTTTAAATCTTATTGATTCAGATGATTTATTTTTATAAACTTATAAATTTGACAACATGAAAAAGATTTTATTTTTAGCCGTTATGGCAGTTATGTGCACTCTGTCAATAGACGCGCAGCGCAAAGGTGGAGAAAAGAGAACTCCGGAACAGGTAGTAGAGAATCTTGACAAAAAGCTGAATCTGACAGATGAACAGGAAAAACAGATAACAGTATTGTATAAGGATTTTTTCAATCAGAAAGTATCACGTGAGGACAGGAAGACAAAAATGGATGAATTGAACTCTAAAATTTCATCGTTATTGACTGACGAGCAGAAAGCAAAATTTGATAAAATGAAATCTCAACCTAGAAAGAGGACAAAATAACAATTTATATGCACGCTCAAAAATAAAAACAGGCATCATAAAAAACACTTTTTTTATGATGCCTGAAAGTTTTTGTGTATCAATCAGATTATATATTATCTAGCAGCTGTAAACAGACCTGTTTGTGAGCCGCTGATAGCGCGAATTGATGCTAAACCCTGTTGGTCAGGAAGAACTGTTACAGTATTTCCGTCCTGTAGTTTTACAGTTATTGTTCCGTCTTCGTTCATAGTCATAAGTTCGTATGACTCACCATCGCAAGAAGCGTTCCATGTACGGTTTTCCTGATTGTAAACCAAGTCAATAGAAACATCTTCACCTTTTTTAGAGATACTGTATCCGTCTTTGTTTGTTCTGATTAGGTATTCACCATTTTCTCCTTTTACGGTTTTTGTAGTTCCTACATCAGCTAGAGGGTTAGATCCGCTCCAGAATTCGATAGAGTTGAGAACTACAACGTCAGCAAAGTATGCAACACCATAAACAGGGATTATGTTGAATGCCAAAAATACCAACTCGTTTACAAATTTGTTACCGATACCTTGATTCCAGTCTTTTAAGTTGTTCCATAAAGCAAAAGAACCGATACAAGAAGAGAATAGCAGGCTTCCACCTAGTAAAGCACATGCTACTTTAATTTTTAGTTTTTTCATAATCTACGTATAAATAGTTGTATTAATACTATACGCAAAGTTAGACTATTTTTTCTAAAAAACAAATATTTTACCTATATTCTAATTTAATTAATCTTTGTCTATTTTTTGTATTCCTCCTGTAACAGAATCGAAAACTACTCGTGTATTCACTTTCTTATTGAAAAGATCGTCCACAAGGAGTTCGGTGTTTCCAAATTGTGCAAACATCATGTTTTTGTCTTCAAAAATTGTTTTGCCTTTGAAAGTTATTGATACGTTTGCTTTACCAGGAATATTGTATAAAACTCCTTTGGGGGCTTTCTTCTTTTTCTTGCTGTCTTCTTCGTTTACAGCTACTGTCTGTATAGGATTACGGCTTTCTATTTTGATATAAATAGGTTCACCTGCCAGATTGTCGGATGACAGTATACCAAGCTTTTTAGAAAATCTAAGTACAACATTACTGGTCACTTCTTTTTCTGGCAATATTACCGCAGTGAAAAGTTTGTCTTCAGTAATCTTTTTTCCGATGAACATTTCTGTCAATGCCTTTTCCTGCTTTTCAAGATTGTCCATTATAAGTTTCAGTGAGGCTCCGTCCTTAGGCATGGTGTCTGCCTGTCCTCTCAATATAAGATTCTTGCTCTCTCTGATATTGTATATTTCCTTTGCTGTCAGTTCCGCCATTTTTGCTGTCGATCCGGCTGAAAGGATTTCTTCGGTCATGTATTTTCTTCCGTCTTCGGAAGGTTGTGATTTTTCTAATACATATTCAGCCTTAACTGATTTAGGCGCGGATGTATTTATGGCCTTTATAATGTTGTTGTCTGTCACCTCGATATCAGACATTACACTTTTGTCGCTTAATTTAATAATGTAGGCTTTGGTTGAGTCGGGAATACCTGTTGTACAAACTTCTATCTTCTTGATTTCCCATTCTGTTGACGGTTCTGGTGTGACGTTGTTTATTTTAAGATATCTGTTGGCATACTGACAGAAATCTCCGGGTGTGTATTTCACCCTTGTAGCTATTACATTAACTTCTACAGCTGTTTTAGGAAGGAAGTAGGCTATACCTTCACCTTCTCCAGGCTTGTAAAAATCTACACTCTGTGCGTTAGCTGTCAATAAGGCTGTTGTCAGAATAGCCATTGTTATAATTCCTTTTTTGCTCATAAGCTAAAGTATTTCTTGTTTATCAGTTGTTCGTTAATCTTCTCCATGCTTGTGGTAGAGCATTGATTATGTCCGAAGCATTCATGCTTATTTCTCCAATATTTTCTGCTGCAATGTCTCCGGCCAGTCCGTGCAGGTATACTCCCAGCATACAGGCTTCTTTCGGGGCATATCCTTGTGCTAGCAGTGAAGTCAGTATACCTGTCAGTACGTCACCGCTTCCTCCTGTTGCCATTCCCGGATTGCCGGTAGGATTGAAGTGACAGTCTCCGTCAGGAGTTATTATTACAGTCCATGCGCCTTTCAGTACTATGTAGATCTGCATATATGATGCCAGATCTTTCGCCTTCTGTATCCTTTCGAAACTGTTACTGCATCTTCCAACGAGTCTTTCAAGTTCTTTTATGTGTGGTGTGATTATAGAGCCTTTCGGAACACAGTTCAGCTGGTTTCTGTATGTGCTTAGGGCATTGATAGCGTCAGCGTCTATTACAGCAGGAATATAGCATTCCCTAAGCTGGTTTATAATGGCTTGTGCAGTGAATTCCTCCTGTCCTAGTCCTGGGCCTATTCCTAGGGCCTGATAATTGTCCAGATCTGTAACCTCTGCAAAGTATCTGTCGTCCATGTCGTCTTGGGTCATGGCTTCAGGGATGCATGTCTGCAACAAATTATGATTGCAGACAGGTGTGTGTAGTGTGAGCAGTCCTACACCACTTCGCATGCAGCTCTTCCCTGCCAGTACTGCTGCTCCTCCCATTCCGTATGAGCCGGCTATAATGAGGGCATGTCCGTAGTTGCCTTTGTGAGAAAATTTCTTTCTTGGTTTGATTATTTTTTTAATTTCACTCTCTTCTGTAATGTAGTTCTTACTTTCAACCTGTTCAGAGAATTCTTTGCTGATACCGATGTCCAGAACTTCCAGTTCTCCTACAAGGTCTTCATTCTCGGCAAAAAGGAATGAAAGTTTTGGGAGATTTATTGTAAGTGTCAGATTTGCTTTGATGATGTTTTGACGGATATTTCTGGTATTGTCCTCACCCATCATACCGGAAGGTATATCTATGGAAACCACTTTTGCTGCCGAGGCATTGATGTACTGTACTACAGCCGCAAAACCGCCACTTAACGGAGTGTTTAGTCCTGTTCCGAAAAGTCCGTCTATCACTATATCGTCCGCCGTAAGTTTAGGAGGATCGAATTGTGTACTGACTTCTGTGTAGTTGGTAAATCCGCATTCCTGAAGACGCTTGATGTTAGTCAGACAATCTTCCGAAAGACTTCCTTTGATATTGAACAGGATAACCTGAACCTGATAGTTCTTGAGATGGAGCATACGGGCCACAGCCACTGCGTCACCTCCATTATTGCCAGGACCGGCAAATACTACTATTCTGTGTGATTTGTTCCACCTTCTGCATATAGCGTCTGTTATAAGACCGGCGGCCTTTTCCATGAGATTAATGGATAATATTGAATCGTGCTCTATTGTGTAAGCATCGGCTTCTTTCTGTTGTGCGCAACTTAAAATTTTCATTACTTCGTTTAATGGTATTTTGTTGGTAAAAGTAGTAAAAACATACGAACTATTCACTATATAATCTTCAAAATATACTTAAATACTTAAAACGTAGTGTTGTCATTTGTCAGAAATTGCGTAAATTTGCCCGCAATTTAAACTTGCATAATTGTATGAGTACTATTCAGATAAAAGACAAGTCCTTTACTACATTTATCACAGAGGATAAGATATTGAAAGAGGTATCGCGTGTGGCCGATGAGATTAATCGTGATTTGGCAGATAGTAATCCATTGTTTCTCAGTGTGTTGAATGGGTCGTTTATGTTTACGGCCGATTTGATGAAACGTATTAATATGCCATGTGAAATATCTTTCGTAAAGCTTGCTTCTTATCAGGGAACATCTTCTTCCGGTAAGGTAAAGGAACTGGTCGGTCTGAATGAGGATATTGCCGGTAGAACAGTTGTAATAGTGGAAGATATTATCGATACAGGATTTACTATGGAACGTCTTGTAGAGACGCTTCGGGCGCGCAATCCTAAAGAAATACGTATTGCCACATTGCTGGTTAAACCTGATAAACTACAGGTAAAACTTGACATTGACTATGTTGCAATGAACATACCGAACGATTTTATCGTGGGATATGGTCTGGACTATGACGGAAAAGGACGTAACTACCGTGACATTTACACAGTTGTGAATGAATAATAGACTGTTGCATGTAGCGATAACTTTTAGATTAGGAACTTATAAACTCAAAAACTAGAATAAAAATGTTGAATATCGTAATTTTTGGAGCACCGGGTTCAGGTAAAGGAACTCAGAGTGCACGTATAGTAGAAAAGTATGGTTTGAACCACATCTCAACAGGTGATGTATTGCGTGCTGAAATCAAGAACGGTACAGAACTTGGTAAAACTGCAAAAGGATATATTGATAACGGTCAGCTTATTCCTGACGCATTGATGATTGATATCCTTGCAAGTGTATTTGACAGCTTCAAAGATAGTAAAGGTGTAATTTTCGACGGTTTCCCACGTACTATCGCTCAGGCAGAAGCACTTAAGGAAATGCTTAAAGTTCGCGGTCAGGAAGTTTCTATCATGCTTGATCTTGAAGTTCCGGAAGATGAACTTATGACTCGTCTTATCAAGCGTGGTCAGGAATCAGGACGTGCTGATGACAATGAAGAAACTATCAAGAAACGTCTTGTAGTTTATCACTCTCAGACTGCTCCACTTATCGACTGGTACAAGAACGATGGCAAATATCAGCACATCAACGGTCTTGGTACTATGGACGGTATCTTTGCTGACATCTGCTCTGCAATAGATAAACTTTAATTATATAGGAAGTTAAAGGAGTTAGGAATAAAATGGAGTTATTGAAGATAGTTCCATTTACTTTATAATCTGGCTCTTTTAACTTCTTTAATTTCCCAACTTTTCTAACTTCCCAATCAAACTTTCTATAACTTCTAAAAAAAATTATGGCTGAATCGAATTTTGTTGATTATGTAAAAATCTACTGCCGCTCCGGTAAGGGAGGTCGTGGCTCGGTACACATGCGCCGTGAGAAATACATTCCAAACGGTGGTCCGGACGGGGGCGACGGTGGTAGAGGAGGTCATGTAATTCTGCGTGGTAACCGCAATTACTGGACGTTGCTTCACCTTAAGTATGAACGCCACGTGTTTGCCGAACATGGAGGAAATGGCTCGAAAAACAAGAGTTTCGGTAAGGACGGTGCAGATAAAGTGATAGAAGTGCCGTGTGGTACTGTGGTCTACAATGCTGAGACCGGAGAGTATGTATGCGACATAACAGACCACGGTCAGGAAGTAATCCTGCTTAAGGGTGGACGTGGAGGCTTGGGAAACTGGCACTTCCGTACCGCTACACGTCAGGCTCCGCGATTTGCACAGCCTGGTGAACCTATGCAGGAAATGACAGTGATACTCGAACTTAAACTGTTGGCAGATGTAGGTCTGGTAGGTTTCCCTAATGCGGGTAAGTCTACTTTGCTTTCTACAGTTTCTGCTGCACGTCCTAAGATAGCCAACTATCCGTTTACTACACTTGAACCTAACTTGGGAATCGTGTCATACCGCGATGGAAAGTCATTTGTTATGGCTGACATTCCTGGTATTATAGAAGGTGCAAGCGAGGGTAAGGGACTCGGACTGCGTTTCCTCCGTCACATAGAGCGTAACTCACTGTTGCTTTTTATGGTTCCGGGTGATACAGACGATATCCGCAAGGAATATGAAATTCTGCTCAATGAGCTTGCTACGTTCAATCCTGAGATGCTTGACAAGCAGCGTGTACTGGCTATTACCAAATGCGATATGCTTGACGATGAGCTTATCAGTATGCTTGAACCTACATTGCCTGAAGGTATTCCTCACATATTTATATCTTCTGTAGCAAATATGGGAATACAGCAGCTTAAAGACATTCTTTGGGCTGAACTCAATAAGGAAAGCAATCAGCTTGAGTCTGTGCGACGTGATGCCATTGTACACCGTTCGAAAGATGTATCAAAGCTTCAGCAGGAGCTTCAGGATATGGGTGAGGATGAAGACTTTGAATACGAATATGAGGAAGTGGACGACGATGATTTCGAGTATGAATACGAAGAAGAGGACTGGGATGAAGAACCGGAAAAATAATGAATAACTTATTTTCAAAAGATAAAAGAATGTTAGTGTACGGTTTGAACAAATCGTATGCTGACATTTTTTGTTTCTCTACCACACGCCATGGCGGATATAGTTCAGGACAATATTCATCGTTCAACTGTAACCATTATTGTGGTGACAGTCCCGATGATGTAGAACGAAACAGGGTATTGCTTACAGAGATAATGCCATGTCGACCTCAGGCTTTGGTCATTCCACATCAGATACATTCGGCTGAAGTCCGTATGATAGACGCCGGTTTCTTGGTTGCAGATGAATCTGAGCGAAAAGAACTGTTGGAAGGAGTGGATGCTGTAATGACAAATATTCCTAGAGTATGTGTCTGTGTTTCCACAGCCGATTGTATTCCAGTGCTTTTATATGATGTGCGTAATAAGGCAGTAGCTGCCATACATGCCGGTTGGCGAGGTACTGTGGCCCGTATCGTAGAGAAGACTCTGAAACAGATGCAGACTGCATGCGGAACATTGATACAGGACGTGGTGGCAGTTATTGGTCCTGGCATTTCGCTACAGTCGTTCGAAGTAGGCGACGAGGTATACCAGACTTTCAAGGAAGCCGGTTTTGATATGGATATTATTGCCCGAAGATATTCAAAATGGCATATTGATCTTTGGGAGGCAAACAGATTACAGCTTGTATCTGCCGGAGTAAATCCTGACAATATTGAAGTTAGTGGAATATGTACATACACAGAATGTGAGGATTTTTTCTCTGCACGTCGTCTGGGTATAAATTCTGGAAGAATAATTTCGGGGATAATGTTGAAAGGAGGATAATCGCTGATATCCGGCGGTTATGGTTATATATGGTTTTAAACGGAATCGAAAATAATTATGGAAAATAGAAAGATAAAAATAGTAGTCTCCGATGAGTTGAAGGAAGCATGGCCAGGATTTCAGGGAGCTGCTGTATTTGCAAATGTAAAGAATTCAGGCTATAACGAACAGTTGTGGAAACGCATTGACGAATTTACAGTACTTTACCGTTCAAAGTATACTACCGATTCCATAAAGGATATGCCGTCAATTCAGGCTACACGTCAGGCATACAAGAAATGCGGAAAGGATCCAAGCCGTTATCGTCCGTCGTCGGAGGCTTTGTGTCGTCGTATACTCCGTGGCATACCATTGTATCAGATAGATACACTGGTGGACCTCATTAATCTTGCATCAATAAACTGCGGACACTCTATTGGAGGATTCGATTTGGATAAGATACAGGGAGATGAACTCGTTTTGGGCATAGGTAAGGCGGGAGAGCCTTACGAAGGTATTGGTCGCGGCGAATTGAATATTGAAGGAATGCCTGTTTATCGTGATGCGGTGGGAGGGGTAGGAACACCTACCAGCGACAATGAGCGTACAAAGATAACGGCCGATACTACACATCTACTGACCATTATGAATGCATATAGCGGTAAGGAAGGTCTTGAAGAATCTGTAGAATTTATGGTAAATCTCATGAAAGAATTTGCTTATGCGACAGACGTTGAAATTATTTATTTCAGCTAATAATGAACATTTAATACTTTTATTGGTTATACATTATATAAATACATGATTATGGATATAGAAAAGATCTTGACAGAAGGAATAGTTTTCAAAGGAGCTAAGTCACCTGGACCAAAAAAGGAAGAGAAGGTAAAGACTAAGGCAAAGAAGAAAACGTATATCACCGGACTTCATAATTCTGGTGCCGCAAAAATGAAGGCAGAAATTCGCCGACGCAGGGCTAACCGTCATAAAAACGGATAAACTGTTCTGTTTTTAAGGTCTTTATTAAATTTATAAGGTAATAGTTATTTATATAACTTATTTTGCCGAAATTTGTTATAAAATAAAAACTGAATAGTTTAACAACTAAAAAAATGAGAATTATGAAAAAAGTATTAATGACTTTATTCGTGATGTTTGCAGTGGTTACTGCGTACGCACAGGAAATGTATGTGGGTGGTGGAATCAGTTTGTGGAGAAACCATGATACAGAAGTTACAAATTTCTCTATCAGTCCGGAGTTTGGTTACGGTCTTAATGAAAAATGGTCTATAGGTGGACAGTTGATTCTTGATGTAACCGGTGGTGATGGAACTGTAGGTACAACAGCATTTGCAATTGCTCCATATGCTCGTTTCTCTTATTATGAAAACAAGATAGTACGTCTGTTTCTTGATATGGGATTGGGATTATCTATAAATAAGAGGGAACATTCAGATGCTGATGCTGGTTTTGAACTTGGAGTAAAACCTGGTATTGCAGTAAAACTTAATGATAACTTCAGTTTCGTATCTAAAGTAGGTTTTGCAGGATTCCGTCAGGATTACAGAGGATCTAATAATAGTGGATTTGGAGTGTATGCTGATGGCGAAGCTATCTCTATTGGTATTGAATACGCATTCTAAAGATACATAGCATAACGCTTTGTCGTTTTGAATAAAACGCTTTGTCATTTCATCTCGAATGACAAAGCGTTTTTTTGATGTATATTCGGTTATTTCTTTTCTTTGAATTTTGTCCACTCTTTTATAATCGTATTTATCTGAATATCAAGTAATTCCATTTCTCCGAAAAGTTCTGGTAGTTTTTCATTCATGAATTTTTCTCCTCTGGTATGTCTTATTTTATGAAGAGCATTTTCCGTGACGAAATATCCGAGTCCGCGTTTGGTATATATAATTCCCCATTGTAGCAATAGGTCGTAAGTCTTGACAACGGTATTTGTATTTACTTCTAGCAATACGGCCAGTTCGCGTACACTTGGAATGCGGTCGTCGGCATTGTACTTTCCTGCAAGTATTTCGTCGCATATCCTTTCTGCCATCTGCAGATAAATGGCTCTGTCTTGTTTGAAGTCTGTCATAGGCTTATTCCAGTTCTACTTTTCTTAATCCTTTGTTTGCTGTAATTATAGCAAAAATACTCCAGAATACAGTTACAAACACCATAGTAATTTTAGTGATTAATCCGTACATAAATATTATCGGCAACATATACGACAGGATAAAGACTATGAACATACTCCAGAAATATACTTTTTTGTATTTACGGTATAGTAATGCAAGAGGAGTGAGGATTATAAAATAAAGTATTAATATCGCAGCAATCAGATTCATCTTTATACCCTTTCCACCACCACCGAATATGAGATGTAAACCGTTTACTTCATCTCCAAATACAAAAGGAATGGCAGCTTGCAGTATTATGTTTGATATTATAATACTTGGTATTAATATCATAGTTCCTAAAATTAAAGTACTGTAAAACAGGCTGGCTTGTTTTTCGGAAAGAGTAGCCGGAACGGATATCTTGTTTAAAAGTCCTTTTTTAGCAACTAAATCGCCAAACATATTCAAGAATGAAAAATAATATGAGTAAAGAAGTAATAATAACTCAATCAATGATATACACTCCTTTATACCACCATTACTTTTCATTGCAAGGCTGATAAATGTTATTGAGAACGAATGCAGTAATAGAAGTTTTATTGCTTCAGCTGCAGTCTTGTTTAAAAACAATTCATTTAGTTGCAGTTTACTGAATTGCATCATTCTTTTCAAACTGAAACTTTTCATAATATACCTCCTTCTTTTGTCAATGCGTTAAATAATAGTTCCAGAGAAACCTCTGTATCATCATTGTTGGTGTTGTTGCATATCACCCGATAACCTTCGGCGCAAGGTTCGGAATATATCGCGCCTTCCTCATTGCTCTGTATTCCGAAAGAATACTTACTGCGTATGTCGTCAAGTGATGATATAAATGTCTTTTGGCCTTTTCTTAAGACTATTATGTCTGTCAGCAGGTTTTCTATATCCTGGACCACATGTGTGGACAGAACTACAATCTGGTCTTCCCTAATGTGCTTCATAAGCATTTTGCGGAACATTTTTCTGGTAGGTATGTCCATTCCGTTTGCTGCTTCGTCGAATAGTATTAGTTTTGTACCGAATGAAATAGCCAGGCTTACCGCTATCTTGTGTTTCTCTCCCAAAGAAAGTTTGTCGATACTTTTTATATTCTTGTTAATTTCAAAGTTATCGAGACAGTCATCAAGAATGTCTTTATTGAACTTCGGATAGAATGATGAATAAATAGAGACATACTTTTCAAGACTCATTTTGGGAAAGGTAAAATCTGCAGGCATCATGAATATTTCCTGTAGTGTCTCAAGTTTTCTGTTTCCAGGATTATTGCCGTCTATATTTACATATCCTTCTTTTGCAAAAAGAATGCCGGATATGATTTTCATCAGAGTAGTTTTTCCTGTTCCGTTTTTCCCTAAAAGTCCGTAAAATCTGCCTTCTTCAAGATTGAGGCTCAGATCTTCGATTACGTTTTTATTCGGATTATAGCCGAATGATACATTCTTTAGTTCTACCATAACTCTAGATATTTTAATATTGTTATACTGTACCATAAAAGTAGTACAGTGCAAATGTATGGATTATTTATATAAAAACAAAAGAACAGGCAGATTTTTTATGCACAAAAAAAGTCTGCCTATCCGGAAACCGGAATAGACAGACTCTAAATATGACTTATATACTTTTATTATCTCATTTCAGTATATTTGATTTCGTCTTTATCGCTGTATTTCAAATTTTCACCAGCCATACCCCAAATGAAAGTATAGTTGCGAGTACCTGCTGCAGCATGGATGCTCCATTCTGGAGAAGTGATAGCCTGTTCGTTCTGAAGCCATACAAGGCGTTCTTCTTTAGGTTCACCCATCAGGTGGCAGATTGCGTTACCTTCTTCAACATTGAAGTAGAAGTAAGCTTCCATACGGCGAGTGTGAGTGTGAGCAGGCATTGTGTTCCATACAGAACCTGGAGCCAGTTCAGTAAGACCCATCTGCAACTGGTTAGTACCACCGTTCTTTACTCTTTCAAGAACGTCTTTTACGATGAGCTGGTTTACAACACGGTCATTGCTGTCTTCCATTTTACCATAGTGGTCAGAGATAGCTAAAGCATATTTCTTAGGCTGAGCTTTCTGTGCCTTAACGTCAGTTGTAATCAACTGTGTAACGTACTGTTTGTAAGCAGGAGCAGAGTTAATATAGAATTTAGCAGGTTTGCTTGCGTCGTTACTTTTGAAAGTAACTTCTTTGTTACCGCAACCTACGTACAAAGCTTCTTTGTATTTCATTGGGTATTCTTTACCGTCAACTGTTACTACACCGTCACCACCAATGTTGATAACACCAAGTTCACGACGTTCAAGGAAGTATGTGATTTCTGGGCCCAATTCACGGAAAGTTTCAAGTTTCAACACTTTGTTTACAGGCATAACACCACCGTAAATCAAACGGTCGTATAGTGTATAAGTTAAGTTGATTTCGTCTGGAGCCATTACTTTCTCCATAACGAAAGCACTACGCAGACGTTCTGTGTCATAATGCTTAACATCCTGTGGATGACAAGCTGTTTGCACAGAGTAATTCATCTGTGCGTTTGTAGAGATGGCTGCTAAGCCCATCATCATTGCTAATGCTAATTTTTTCATGTTCTTGTCGTTTTATTTAATTTAGGTTATTACTATTAATTGTTGCTGTGAGCTTTTGCTTCTTTGATAATACGTGTTCTATTATATATAGCCATGATAAGAGCTATAGCGACCAATGCGGCAGAACCTACATATTTGAAGTTATATATCAAATGGAAAATACACCATGAGAAAATACTTGAAGCAAAGTCAAGTGCACCACCCTGGAATCCTTCAGGAATCTTAACGGCAGCATCTCCTGTCTTGACAAATACGTCATGAGCAGCTTGAGTGAAGAATGGAGCCAGGTCTGTTACGAAGTACAAACCAACGATGAGGCTGACCAAACCTATAAGGAATGTTTTTAGTACGTTACCCTTAGTGATAGGAAGTACTGCAGGGAACAGGTAGAACATTCCGGCAAGTGAAGCCAATGGGAGGAACTGGTTGCCCGGAAGTATAACTGAAAGGAACAATGTAACAGGGATAAGAAGAAGAGATACAACCAAAGTTGTTGGATGACCGATAACCAATGCTGGGCTCATACCGATGTTAAGGTTTGCACTGTTCTTGAACTTGCGTGCAATAAGTTCGCGTGTAGCGTCCGAAATAGGACGAAGACCTTCGATAAACAAAGAAGTGATACGTGGGATAAGTTCCATTACGGCGCCCATCTTGATACCCAATCCAAGGATAGCAGGTATGTTGTCAACCATTTCCTGACCGTTTTTGCATGCAAGCATACCGATACCGCAACCTACAACGATACCAAGGAAAAGGGGCTCACCCATGATACCAAATTTTCTTTTCATACCTTCAGCGTCGATATAAAGCTTGTCGAATCCAGGAATCATATCTAATGCTTTGTTTATAACAAGTGCGAAAGGTACGAATCCCTGACAGAATGGCTGTGGGATAGAAATACCGTCCATCTTGTCATAGTATCCCTGGAACTGTTTGCAAGTAAGGTCTGCCATAACAAGTGTTATGATGTAGCAGATAATAGCGGCAAAGAATCCCCACCAGATGTTTTCAGTTGCGAAATATACTACGGCTCCGATGAATGCAAAATGCCAGTAGTTCCAAAGATCGATATTTACAGTTTTTGTTGTTTTAGTGAGAAGCATTACAATGTTTACAGCCAAACATACAGGAATGATAAATGCTCCTACAGAAGTGTTGTATGCTACAGAAGCTGCAGCAGGCCAACCCATATCAAAAATACCAAGACTTAAACCATAAATTTCGGTCACCTTTTTCAATGGATCACCAAGACTACTTGTCAACAATGCAGTGACTACAGACAAACCAACGAATCCGACACCTACTAACAAACCGCTCTTGAGAGCTTTACCAAATTTGATACCGATACACAAGCCTAAGATTGTAAAAATGATAGGCATCATCACCGCCGCACCTAGCCCGATGATGTAACTGAAAACTTGTTCCATGTTTTGTTTTTCTACAGATTTTACTCTAATTAAGATTTAGTTATTTATTTTATTTGCCAAAAATAATGTCTTTTATTGTAATTTCCAATCTATTTTCGACTATTTTGGACTATTGCTCAAATAAATAACATATTTTTCGTTATCGCACACGAATAATGTATCTATAATGGAATATAAATAAAAAAATATCGTTTGTATGGAAAACTCTTTACAAACGATATTTTTGTTATAATCACTTATTGTCTTTATATGTGTTAAAGCTTATAGTCCCATTGCTCAAGGGCAAATGACCAATGCTTCTCAACCAGCTCTATTGTTTCAGGTTTATATTGATATTTATTCTTTTTGTAACCTTTTTTCTTATTTACATACGCTTCAATTGCAGAACGCGCTTCATCGAAACCTGGCAATGAGAGTTTTTTGTAAATATCTTCGGTCATATCAAAAGCATTCAGCTCATAGTCCTCAAATTTCACCTCTACAAGATTTCCTTCAGGGATAAATTTCTTGTCTTCTTCATATTTGTGGTATAGCTTGGAATATACCTCCAGTATATTAGCCTGAAGTTCTTCGTTGCTGATGTTCTGTAGCATCAGCGGCTGTATTGTATTGGTGAAGAAACTTCTTGTTGACTCAAACACCGTGTATGGATTACGCATCAGATAAATGAATTTGGCATTAGGGAACATTTTTACCAGTTCCTTTACTCGTCCTGTGTGAGGAGGATTCTTGCTCAGGAATTGTGTTCCTTTAGTATTCCAAAGTGAGATCTTGATCAATTTTGTGAAAACCTCTTCGAATACTCTCAGTTCTTCGTCTGTAATATCGTTGAAAAGTAGATATTTGTCTGCATATTCCAACATGTGTTTTGGTAGGAACCAGAAGTTATAATATGTATATGGCATCATATTGGCCAAAGCAAATTCTTCTTCCTGAGGAAGGTCAACTGCCAGTTCCATATTGTCTGTCGGGCGTTTGTCCGGCATAATCCAACTCATATTCTTCTTGAAGAACGGTTGTCCCCACATCATCAGATGAGGGAATACTGTCTGATAAGTTGTGTTATATCCGAAATGCTTGTCGCATGAAAACACATTATGCATGAATGTGGTTCCGCTTCGCCAGTGTCCTAATATGAATACCGGGTCGTGCTCAAGAGGCTTGTCGGCAAGTAACTTCTCGTACTTGCTGTCCTGTAACGGTTTCAGAGACGACAACAGGCGACATATCGATTTCGTAAGTCGGTATTTGTTTTTGAATTTGTCGTCAATAACTCTTCCTTCTGTTATCTGATTGAATGTTTTCCAATCAGCTCCTACCAACGGATTGACAGGCAATTTACTGAATTCTAGTAGTCCCATTTTATTATTTCTAGTATGTCTCTAAAAAACTTTATTTGAATGAAGAAGGAAGCGCAAGCATTTGATACATTATGGTTTTTGCCATACGTTCATGTCCTTCTATATTTGGATGAAGTCTGTCTGTATCTTTATTGCTGAAGTATTGTACATTCGAATCATTCATTGGATATAGTCCGCTCAAACTGTTAAGGTCTATAACTGGAACGGCCCAAAAATTACCGGCTTGTTTGATAGTCTGAACATAATCATCAATAAACAATCCTATACTGTTGGAGAAAGCTTCTTCGGGTTGTACATTATTTATACTGAATTGTGCAAAACCACGATGAAGTGGAGTCATCAGAATTATTTGTTGCTTTGGAAAATTAGTTTTCAGATAATTCATCAGGATATTTATACGTCCACAGAATGTAGTTTCATCCATCACAGTTTTTCTGTATGTTCTTTCTTCCACCTTATTATCTGGTATAGGAGCGTCACGCTTGATTTCTTCAAACCAACTGCCTATGGGAATTCCTGCATTATAGTCATTTGTTCCTGCAAAAACAAATATGGCATCTATATCATTACCATGATCTTCATGCAACTGTTTAGCCTGATTTAACAGACCATTCATCTGATTTCCGTTAATACCATAGGAATATGCTTCCAGACCAAGCAGTTCTGACAAGAATTCCCAGTAACATTTTTTCGTACCTATTCTTTTTTTATCAGTTATAGAGTCACCAAGAAACGCTACTTTCTTTCCTTTCCATTGACTGTCAACCCTTTCAGTGGTAGAAGCTTCAGAAATGCCGGTTGCATGAATAAATGCAGTAGATTCTGAATTTATCATTAGTGCTGCCATTAATATAGCAAGTAGTCTTTTGCTCATTCCTATAAATATTAACAATATTTTTTGTATTATTTTCTGATTTCAATATCAATACCCTGACGAGACAGCTCTTTCACTGCTTTTTCTATAGCTTCATAGTGCTCAGGAGCGATACCAAGTTTAGGCAAATCCAGAACAGGCAATTCCATTTGATTGTGCATATCCTTGTCTGCCACCTGATTGATGATCATACCTACGGCACTTGTATTGTTTGTTATAGGGTCTATAAGTATGAATGCACCTGTAGCTTTGTTGTCAGAATATGAGTCGAAGAACAGTTCCTTTGATGAAGTAAGGACAACCTTTGCTATCTGGTTCAACTGCATTGGAACATCTTCTTTTGCAAGGCGGCCGTTTTCAACACTCAGGTGTTCCATTGTGTTGATATCTACCTTATATTCTATGCTGTCGATGCGTGTACGGCTTGTATTAGTGGTATGTTTCAGGAAAAATGATTTCTCCATGTCCATCTTCTCTTCGTCCATCCATACCAGCATGGCTTCGAAGTTACGTCCTATCATAGGAACATTGTCCGGATGTACAAGCATTTCACCTCTTGATACGTCTATTTCATCTTCCAGTGTTATGGTTACAGACATAGGAGGGAAAGCATAGTCTATCTCACCTTCGTATGTAACGATACTCTTTACGTGTGATTTCTTTCCTGACGGGAGAGCCATCACTTCGTCGCCTTTGTGTATAACACCTGAAGATACCTTTCCACAGAATCCGCGGAAATCAAGGTTAGGACGCAAAACGTACTGAACCGGATAACGGAAATCTTTCAGATTATGGTCATTTCCGATATGTACTGTTTCAAGATATTCAAGTAATGATGTGCCTTCGTACCATGGTGTGCGGTCTGATTTTTCCACTACGTTGTCACCTTCTAAAGCCGAAAGCGGTATGCACTGAATGTCCGGAATATTCAGAGGCTCAACGAAAGATTTATAGTCGTTGACAATCTTGTCGAACACTTCCTTTGAGAAGTCCACCAGGTCCATCTTGTTTACAGCCAGAACCACGTGCTTGATACCAAGCAGTGAAACCAGGTATGAATGGCGCTTTGTCTGAGTGATAACTCCTGTACGGGCATCAACAAGGATGATTGCGAGATTGGCTGTAGAACCACCTGTAATCATGTTGCGGGTATATTGTTCGTGTCCCGGAGTGTCGGCAATGATGAACTTACGGTTGTTTGTAGAGAAATATCTGTATGCCACATCGATTGTGATACCCTGTTCGCGTTCAGCTTTCAGACCGTCAAGCAAAAGGGCATAGTCAATGTGTTCGCCTGCGTTACCTACACGCTTGCTGTCGCGTTCGAGTGCGTCAAGCTGGTCTTCATAAAGTTTCTTGCTGTCGAACAGCAGACGGCCTATAAGAGTTGATTTACCGTCGTCAACAGAACCTGCTGTAAGGAAACGGAGCAAGTCCTTCTGTTCGTCTTTCTTTAGGAATTCCTCTATGGACATATTTCCGCGTGCTTCTCCTTCCATAGGGTTTCCTGATTTGTTTTTATCTAAAGTTTCCATTTTACTCGATTAATAATTAATAATTAAAAGTGAATAATGAACAATTAATAATTATAACAGAGGCGTTTTTAATTATTAATTCTTTAATTCTTAATTATCTAAAAATATCCTTCACGTTTTTTCTGCTCCATGCTGGCTTCCTGGTCGAAGTCAATCACACGTGTAGTACGTTCGCTCTTTGTAGTGGTCATCATTTCCTCCACAATCTTTTCGATAGTATCGGCTTCGCTTTCTATTGCTCCGGTAAGTGGCCAGCAGCCAAGAGTACGGAAACGTATCTTCTTCATTTCTATTTTATCTTTGTACTGTTCAGGCAGACGGTCGTCGTCAGGCATAATGAGCTGTCCGTCGATGTTGATGACCGGTCTTTCCTTTGCGAAGTACAAAGGAACGATAGGAATATTTTCAAGACGTATGTACTGCCATATATCAAGTTCTGTCCAGTTGCTCAGAGGGAACACACGGATGCTTTCTCCTTTTCTGATGCGGGCGTTATAAATGTCCCAAAGCTCAGGACGCTGGTTTTTAGGGTCCCACTGGTGGAACTCATTTCTGAAAGAGAATATACGTTCTTTTGCACGTGATTTTTCCTCGTCGCGACGTGCACCACCGAATGCTGCATCGAATTTGTATTTATCGAGTGCATTAAGCAAAGCCTGTGTCTTCATTAGGTCTGTATGGACTTTACTACCGTGAGTGAAAGGACCTACACCGGCTTTGAATGCCTCCATATTGCTTTCTACAATGAGATTCCAGCCATATTTTTTTGCATATTCATCGCGGAACTGAATCATTTCCTTGAATTTCCATTTTGAGTCAATATGCATAAGAGGGAATGGTACCTTGCCCGGTGCAAAAGCTTTTTCTGCCAGACGTACCATTACAGATGAATCCTTGCCTATACTGTAAAGCATGACAGGATTTTCGAATTCGGCAGCCACTTCACGTATAATGTGGATAGACTCGGCTTCCAGTTCCTTCAAGTGGCTAAGTTTATATTCTTCGATCATATTTTTATTTTGTTTTTAGTCTTTTTTGAATGATATTTTAGGAAGTATAAGTTCCAGAAGTTTGTTTACAGATTCCTCAACACTCAGTTTTGACGTATCTATAGACAAAGCCGGGTTTGCCGGAGCTTCGAAAGGTGCTGATATACCTGTGAAGTTCTTTATTTCTCCACGTCTGGCTTTTGCATAAAGGCCTTTCACATCTCTTCTCTCGCATTCCTCTATAGGTGTGCTTACAAATATTTCAAGGAAATTTTCTTTTCCTATAATATTGGCAGCCATTTCACGTATGTCATTGTTAGGACTTATAAAGGCTGCAATGGTGATTATACCGGTATCTACAAACAGTTTTCCTATTTCGGCTATGCGTCGGATATTTTCCACTCTGTCTTCTTCAGAGAATCCCAAGTTGTTGTTTATTCCGCTGCGGATATTGTCTCCGTCAAGAATTCTGCATAGCAGACCACGCTTTTGCAATTCCCTTTCAAGAGCTATTGCAATCGTGCTTTTACCTGAGCCGCTCAGTCCAGTGAACCATATCATCACGCTATGCTGATGAAGCAGTTCTTCCTTGTCGGCTCTGGTGAGCATCTTGTCGAATATAGGATAAATGTTGTTTTTATTTTCCATATATGTCTAGTTTTTATTTATTTCTTAAAATGGCCAAATTTGCGGTATAAGCAGTACCGAAATTATGAAAGTAATGATATTAAGCGGCAGACCTATGCGTACAAAGTCTGTAAACTTATAATTACCGATACCCTGTACTATAAGGTTTGTCTGATAACCGATAGGAGTGGAGAAACTGGCCGAGGCTGCCACACATACGATGACAAAGAATGGCATAGGGCTTACTCCAAGCTGTTGCGACAGCGACAAGGCAAGCGGAAACGACAATGCTGCAGCTGCATTATTTGTTATCAATTCGGTAAAGATGTTCGTTATTATAAACATTGCCGCCAGCAATACATACGGGCCATAACTATGGCTAAGTCCTATAATCTGGCTCGCTATCAGGTCGGAAACCCCTGAATTCACCATAGCCTTGCTGATGCCGAAAGCACATGCAATGGTTATCAGCACGTCCCATGATATGTATTTTGTGTATTTGCGTGGAGGAAATATCTTTGTCCATGCCATTATTACAGTAGTTACCGACACGAAAAAGAACATATCCAGCTTGATTCCTTCGGGCAACATCTTCTGCACAGCAGGAAGTTCGCCTACAGTAGCACCTATAATCATAATCAATAATAATGTCAGGGCAAGCCAGCGTTTTTTCTTTCCCACAGGTTCTACATCCTTTCCGTTTGCCAGCATGATGAAGACAGACGATTCACCCCATGTTTTGATGAAACTGTCGTCTGCCATTATTACCAGAGTATCGTTCTCGCGGAAGTGCATCTTCGAAAGATTGGTATATGTATTACCGTTTCTTCTCAATTCCTTTATCTCTGCACCATAGTGGCGTTTGAAGTCGAAATCGGAAATGCGGCGATTGATACCAGGAAAACGTGCTCCTATTACAGCCTCTATAGGATGAAGCGACGGATCATCTTCGCCTGAAATAACCTGATCAGGACGTTGCGCAGGGAGCAGTTTCTTTGAGAAAACGAACAGATATATGATACCGGCAAGTGCTATGAAGATACCCACCTTGCCAAGCTCGAACATACTGAATCCTTTCATTCCTGCATCCTGTATCATACTGTGTACCACTAGGTTTGTAGAAGTTCCTATAAGTGTACACATACCTCCCAAAATCGTTACATACGACAGGGGAATGAGGAAATAAGTGGCAGGAAGCTTTACGTAGTTTGCCCACCTCTTTATTATTGGCGCAAAAATTACCACCACCGGAGTGTTGTTGAGGAATGCCGATATGAAGGCAATACTTGGCAACATCCTTAGTTGAGCCTTGAAAACATTTATATTTTCTACAGGAAGCAGATTCTTGATAAGTTTTGTCAGAGCACCGCTTTGGCGTACTCCTTCACTTACCAGGAACAGCATAGCTACAGTTATCATACCTTTGTTGCTGAATCCCTCAAGCATCTCTTTCGGAGTCAATATTCCGGTGCATAGGAAAACCACGAGAACGGAGAACAAAATCATTCCCGGTCTCATTTTATCAGCAATTAGAGCCGCAAGCATCCCTACAAGTGAGACAAGTACTATGATTATTTCGTGTGACATCTTTTATTGACTTCGTCGATTTGACAATTCTTATCTTACTTGTTATTTGGCAATGAACCACGGGTTCAATAAATCTTCTTTATTATATGAGAGTGGCGTTTTCTCGTCTGTGTGATATACCTCTCTTCCGGCAGCACGGATAATGGCATGTCCGGCAGCCGTATCCCATTCCATTGTAGGAGCGAAACGCGGATAAATATCTGCCTTGCCTTCAGCTATGAGGCATAGTTTTAGAGAGCTGCCTTTTGATACAGTTTCTACATCAGGGTGTAATTCTTTAACCTTTTCGATAAATTCTTCTGTCTCAGGAGAAAGATGTGAACGAGAAGCCACTACGACGAATTTATTTCTTTCTTCTCTTATAGGAAGATGTATGGCTCTTGATGTCAGCGAAGAGAATGTTTCTTCTTCAGAAACTGAATTTATATTTTCCACTTTGAATGCACCGTGTTCACAGTCGCCCAGATATAATTCTTCCTTTACCGGAATATATATTACTCCGGCTTGAGGCGTACCGTTTTTTACGTATGCTATATTAACGGTGAATTCGCCATTCTTCTTTATGAATTCCTTTGTTCCGTCCAGCGGATCGACTATCCACAACTCGTTCCATTCCTTTCTGTTTTCGAATGGAAGCTTCTTGCCTTCCTCACTCAGTACAGGAATATTTGTCAATGAAAGTATTCCGCTGATAACTTCATGCGCTTTCCTGTCGGCTATTGTCAGAGGTGAATTGTCTGCTTTCTTTTCTATTTCAAAATCCGCATTCGGATCAGTATAGACGCTCATTATTTTCGCACCTGCTTCTATTGCAGCACGGACTGCGACCATCAATATATTTTTATCCATAATCTATAAATCGCTGTAAAATAAGTACTTTTTTTCTAAAAGCCTGTAGTTGAAAACTCTGAATTCCTGGACAAAGTTATGTTTTATAACTTATTTTAAGATATAAGACATTACGATAGTACAGGTTTGGAGTGTTTCCACATTCTGTACATATAGTATGCACAATGTGTCACTGCAAAGACAAATGATATGGTCAGCAATGTCTTATCGGCTTCCCAGCCTACTGTCTGCTGATGCCATAGTCCTGTTATTATGCTTAGTACGGACAATGATATCCCCATGATATTCAGCACCATATCTCCCTTCCTTATTTTTATTCCTTTTTCCAGTTTACTGTGTCTGATACCGTATGATGCATATACGTCAAGTCCAATCAGCATCCAGAGTACGAGTCTTATCCATGTATCGGCAGGCAGGAAACACATCATACACAGGCATGTCAATATTCCCAGTATCGGTACTGCCGGTACAAACGGAGTCTTGAATGCCCTTAGTGCATCCGGCATGGTCTTTCTCACGACAAGAATTCCGGCGCATACCAGTGTAAATGCAAGAAGTGTTCCTATGCTTGTCATCTCGCCTGCCACCTGTGCCGGGACAAATCCTGCCAGCAGACTTACAACCACCATGAATAACAAATTACTGTGTACTGGTGTTCTTGTCTTTTCATTTATTTTTGAAAAAAACTTTGGAAGCAGGCCGTCGTGGCTCATACTCAGGAAAACACGGCTCTGTCCCATAAGAGTCACCATTATGACAGAACAGTAACCGAACAGTATCGCCAGAATTATGGCCTTGTTGAGCCAAGGATATGCAGGAGTTATTGTTCCTGAGGCATCAACAGTTCCCATATTTTCTATGGCAACGGCTACGGGTGCTATTCCCACATGACCTTTGAACTCGGTATAGTTCGCCACCCCTGTCATCACGTGTGCAAACAGAATGTATAAAACTGTACAAACCAGAAGTGAAACCAGAATTCCTATAGGCATGTCGCGTTTAGGGTTCTTTGTCTCCTGTGCTGCTGTACTTACAGCATCGAAACCGAGAAAGGCAAAGAATACTATTGCCGCACCGCGGAATATTCCGGATATACCGAACTCACCCAGCTTTCCGGTATTTTCAGGAATGTATGGAGTATAATTGTCTGCCTGAATGAATTTCCACCCCAGTACTACGAAAACCAGTATTACAGCTATTTTCAGAAATACTATAAAACCATTGAATATGGAACTTCCTGCCGTACCTCTCATCAGTATGATACTCATCATTATTACAATGAGTATTGCAGGTATGTTTATTATACCACCATCCCATGGACAAGCCGTAAGATGGTGGGGTAGGGATATACCTATACTTTCTAGAAAAACCACCATGTATCTGCTCCAACTTATACTTACGGTAGTTGCGGCAACGGTATATTCCAAAACAAGATCCCAGCCTATAATCCATGCTATGAGTTCGCCCATAGTGGCATACGAGTATGTATAAGCACTGCCCGACACAGGAATCATAGAAGCAAATTCAGCGTAGCACAGACCTGCAAAGCAGCATCCTATGGCTGCAATTATGAACGACAGGGTTATGGCCGGTCCTGTAAATTCGGATGCTACAGTTCCGGTAATGGAGAAAAGTCCTGCACCTATTATTACTCCAACTCCAAGAGCTACCAGCCCTACAGGACCAAGCACTCTTTTCAGAGTCTTACTGCCGGAAGCCTGTGCTTCTGCCTGCAGAGTTTCAATGCTTTTTCTTATAAATAGTCCCATTCTGTTTTTAGTTGTAGATGTATTTATGTTTTAATATGCCGAACGGTATTTGCCGTCCTCTTTATCGTCAAGTATGCTCAGATAAGAAGTATATCTTGATTCGCTTATGTAATGTTTTTCTACGGCCTCCCTCACTGCACATCCCGGTTCATGACGGTGTGTACAGTTGCCATATTTGCAATTGGCCGAGAATTTGAATATTTCCTTGAAATAATGTCCCACCTCTTCATCTTCCATGTCGAATGTACCGAAACCTTTTATTCCCGGAGTGTCGATTATGTATCCTCCTCCGTTTACGGGGAACATTTCGGAGAATGTCGTGGTGTGCATACCTTTGTTGTGGACATTCGAAATATCACCTGTTTTCAGATTTTGTTCCGGCAGAATGGCATTGATAAGTGTGGATTTTCCTACTCCCGAGTTTCCGGAGAAAAGTGTTATCTTACCTTCAAGGGCCTTTTTGATTTCTTCAATTCCTATGTTGTTCAGAGCTGAGACCTTATAACACTGATACCCGATAGTGGTGTATAGATTTATAAGTCCGTCCAGATATCTGTTCTCATCTTCCGAATATCGGTCTGTCTTGTTGAAAACCAGACATACCGGTACACGATATGCTTCGGCCGATGCCAGAAAGCGGTCGATGAATGTAGTTGATGTTTCAGGATAGTTTACTGTTACGATAAGCATGCACTGGTCAAGGTTTGATGCTATGATGTGCGATTGCTTTGAAAGGTTGGATGAACGTCGTATTATATAGTTCTTTCGGTCTTCAATTTCTGTTATGAATGCAGTGCCTTCCTGATTGCGTATGATTTTCACACGGTCGCCAACAGCTACCGGGTTTGTACTTCTGATACCTTTCAGTCGGAAATTCCCTTTAATCTTGCATTCCACCGTGCTGTCTTCGTCTGTTTTAACGAGATACCAGCTACCTGTATTTTTAATTACTAAACCTTTATCCAAAAGAGTTGATTTTTTGTAATTGTGAATTAGTGATATTATTTAATAAAGAAAAGAAGAAACTGCATTACTGTGTTTTTGGGGAAAAATGGTAGTGCAGATTCTTCTTTCTTTTATAGTGTATAAATGTATTGGTGTATGCACCAATAAAAAAACATTATACTGTCATGATTTCCTTATCCTTGGCAGCAAACATGTCGTCAATCTGCTTGATAAACTTGTCGTGTATCTTCTGCAGTTTTGCTTCGCTGTTTTTCTGCTCGTCTTCAGGCATACCGTCTTTTACGGCTTTCTTCAATGCGTCGATTGCAT
The DNA here is from genome assembly GCF_937912035.1 of uncultured Bacteroides sp. Classification (GTDB taxonomy): domain Bacteria; phylum Bacteroidota; class Bacteroidia; order Bacteroidales; family Bacteroidaceae; genus Phocaeicola. The sequence continues at coordinate 35,007 of NZ_CALDPF010000034.1, read as the reverse complement.
CGCGGCGAGCGTTACGGATACTTACTTTTGCAGTTTCAACTTCGCCTTTACACTGTTTTGACAATTGTTTACGGCGTTCCTCTGTCAATGGAGGGATACCGATACGTATGATTTCGCCATTGTTTTCAGGCATAATTCCAAGTTCTGAGTCGATGATGGCTTTCTCAATCACGCGGAACATGCTTTTGTCCCAAGGCTTGATAGCTATGCTTCTGGCATCAGGAGTAGTTACTGCTGCCACATTGTTGATTGGAACCATGCTTCCGTATGAGTCAACTTTGATGCCGTCCAACAAACGTACATCTGCTTTTCCTGCGCGGATATGTGCCAATGCTTCGTCAAGGTACATGATTGCCATGTCCATTTTCTCTTCAGCTTCGCTGATTATAGTTTTTGAATCTGCCATTATTATTTAATTTTTAGGTTATGCTGTTATGTGATAATATTTTAAGTGAACAAAAGTATGTGTTTTTTTGCTCTTTTGCAATAGTTGATGTATAAATTGATATTCTAAAATGAAACTATCCTGCTTCGTCACGGTTATTATGCTGTGCGAAACAGGATAGTTCAATATATGTAAGCCTTTTAGTCTTTATATTCAGCCTTCAGTGTTCCGTCTTTATTTATCAGAACATCATATTCAGTACCGCCTTTGCGTGCCTCTATTTCAAACCAGTCTCCAGCAGGAGTTTCTACGGCGTCTGCTTCATTTTCATGGCTTGTGTAGTTGGCCGATATATAGTTTTTCACGGCTTCAGGCAGATTATTGTATGTAGTTTCATATTCTGTCCTTACCCATTCGTCTTTACCGTTGAAATACACATCCTTTTCTATGCCGTCATGTATAATCTCTATTTCTGTCAGTCCGTCGTCATGACCTTTATCTTTGATAATGGCTCCCGGATATCTCTCGTCAAGAACAGCCTGAATTGCAGTTCCTGCCGATATACCTCCGTTGATATCATCTCCGAAGTTAGGTTTCGAATTCATCACATTTCCGTTCTCGTCAAAATATAGTTCAATGTCATTGTCATTTCTGCCTTCTATTTCAACACTGTAGAAATTACCTTTCGAATTCGTTTCGTAGTACTCTATGTCGTCAATGTAGTAATTAGGATATGTTGTCGTGATATGACTTATGGCTGCTTCAGGCAAAACAGACGAATTTCTGTTGTAGTCCTTCTTTGTGTAAATCCACTCATATCCGGCAGTCAGCAAAGCGTCATGCTTGATGTTTTGGAATATGAATTCCACTTCAACACCGCCGTCCTCAAATTCCACGTCAACGATTCTTGCACCAGGATATTTGCTTTCAACCCAAGAATATGCATCGTTGGCAGGCTGTGTAGGCAACAGATCCGTATAATCCGGATTCTGGTTAGCGTCAAGAACTTCTTTCACCAGAACACCGTCTTCCGAGTAATATAAGTCAGCTTCAGTTTCCTTGTTATTTTCTTCCTTTTCAACTTCAATTACATACAGCATCAGATTTTCACCGTTTTTCTTTATTACATCCACTTCATCATCATGCCTCCAAGGAAGTTTTGAATAGTCACTTTCATTGAAAGCTGTCGTTACAGCTTGTGGAAGCGAAGAGAAAGGAATATCATATTCATGCATCTTGAATGTGGCAGTTGATTTTTCGAACCACGCTGTGAAGTCCGTGTCGTTTCCTGCACGGCTGCCGTTCCACTCGAAAGAAGCAATTGCGTAATTTCCGTTTGTTCTCCAGGATACATCTTTTGCTCCGGGGAATTCACGGTCGAATGCTTCGTAAACAGCATTGTCTATATAGCCGTCGCCGTTTTGCTTGTCACACGATGAAAGAGCGATAGTTCCACATATCAGGGCGGTTGTAATAAACTTTATTTGCTTCATAACAATTGGTTTTAAAATTATCATATCGCAAACATAGGATCGAAAACTGAAAAGATTTGGGAATTTTGAAAAAAATAGCGTCACTATGGAAATAAAACCACAGTGACGCTGCAATCTGTATGATTAATATCTTTTTCTTATTTTATGGCTGCTACAAGTTCTTCCGGAGTAAGAAGTGACTGTTCGCCTGTTGTCATATTTTTCAGAGTGACTTTTCCTTCGTTCATCTCGTTCTCACCAACTATAGCCACGAAAGGAATCTGTTTTGCGTTGGCATAGCTCATCTGCTTTTTCATCTTTGTGCTGTCAGGATATATTTCAGCACGAATGCCTGCCTCACGAGCCTTGAACAATATAGGAAGAGAATATTCTGTTTCCTTTTCGCCGAAGTTTACAAACAACAGCTGAGTTCCATTTACAGCCTCCTTCGGATAAAGATCCAGCTGGTTCAGAACATCATAGATACGGTCGGCACCGAAAGAGATACCTACACCTGACATGCCATCCATTCCGAATACACCTGTCAAATTGTCATAACGTCCACCGCCGCTGATACTACCTATCTGAACATCCAGAGCCTTGACTTCGAAGATGGCACCTGTATAGTAGTTCAGTCCGCGAGCCAGAGTAAGGTCAAGTTCCACTTCCGACTTAACTCCCAACTGAGCCACATGCTTAAGGATGAATTCGCTTTCTTCCACACCTTTGAGACCAGTTTCGCTTGCAGCCAAAACAGTTTTCAGAGTTTCAAGCTTTTCTTCGTTCGAACCGCTCAACAGGATGATAGGCTGCAACTTGTCGATAGCTTCCTGAGGAATACCCTTCGATGCAAGTTCGGCATTCACATTGTCGAGGCCAATCTTGTCCAACTTGTCGATAGCTACAGTGATATCTACTATCTTGTCAGCCTCGCCGATGATTTCTGCTATACCGGTAAGAATCTTGCGGTTATTTATCTTGATTGAAACACGAATTCCAAACTTCTTGAACACAGAATCAATCATCTGCACCAGTTCCACTTCGTTAATCAGTGAGTTACTTCCCACAACGTCGGCATCGCACTGATAGAATTCGCGGTAGCGTCCTTTCTGAGGACGGTCTGCACGCCATACAGGCTGAATCTGGAAACGCTTGAATGGGAAAGTAATCTCGTCGCGGTGCATAACCACATAGCGGGCGAAAGGTACTGTAAGGTCATAGCGAAGTCCCTTTTCGCAGAATTTGCTGGCCAGTTTAGCTGCATTGCGGCTCAACAGTTCCTCGTCAGTGATGCCTGAGAAGTAGTCGCCTGAGTTCTGAATCTTGAAAAGAAGTTTGTCGCCTTCCTCACCGTATTTCCCCATCAGAGTAGAAAGATTCTCCATTGAAGGAGTTTCTATCTGACTATATCCGTAGAGGTGAAAAACTTCGCGTATAGTGTCGAATATATAGTTTCGTTTCGCCATTTCAACAGGCGAGAAATCTCTTGTTCCTTTCGGTATTCCCGGTTTTGTAGCCATATTGTTTCTGTTTTAATTATTTTGCTTACAAAAGTAGACAATTATTTTATAAGAAGGAAATAATTGTAGAAATTACTCTTCGCGGCGTCCCATGTATATCATTATATAATATACCAGAGTGGCAAGTGAGCCAAGAGCGGCAACCACGTAAGTATATGCGGCCGACTTAAGCGCATCTTTAGCCATGCCGTGGTTCGAAGCATTTGTGATACCCGCACTGTTCAGCCATACCAGTGCGCGGCGGCTGGCATCAATCTCCACAGGAAGTGTGATGAAGCTGAAAAGTGTTGTCATTGCAAAAAGACAGATACCTATCAGCAACAGCTGAGGAAACGAATTTATGAGTAATATACCTGCAAGCAGTATCCATGACATTATAGACGAAGAGAACTGAACCACCGGTACCAGAGCCGAACGCATCTGCAGAGGAGCGTATGCACGTGCATGCTGTACGGCATGACCACATTCGTGAGCAGCCACGGCGGCTGCGGCTACACTGCATGATGAATAAACACCTTCACTCAGGTTCACAGTTTTGTTGGTAGGGTTAAAATGGTCTGTAAGCATACCCGGAGTGCTGATAACTCTTACATCGTATATACCGTTATCGCGTAGCATCTTTTCAGCTACTTCACGTCCTGTCATCCCGTTGTAGAGAGGAACCTTCGAATACTTGTCAAACTTGCTTTTCAAACTGGACTGCACTATAAAACTCACTATAGCGATTCCGATAAAAATAATCCAACTAAATACCATATATTTTCTATTTTATAATTATTAATCAATGAATTGACGTACAAAAACCTTGCCAAAGTTTTAAAAGTGAGTTTTATACAATACAAAAAACACTTTTCGAAAAGTGACTTTTGGCTGAAAAAGCACCTTTCGAAAAGTGTTTTGTTCTATTGTCTTTCTATTTCGAGCCGTTGCATTTCCTTTTCGCTGACTCCGAATTTCTTCCCATAACGTATCCAATATGAGCGGGCTGCCATTTTGAACAGCCATTTTGGAAGTGGCATCGTAGCTGTTATGTCTTTATAGTTTCCTTTATTTACAGATTCTGACAATCTTTTTATTGCCCTTACAGCTATATATCTGAATGGAGTTTCAAGAATAGCCTCTCCACTGCCTAACATGAGTATCGAACCAATTGGAAAATTATTTCGTCTGCAGAAATATCTTATCATGCTTACTGCCACACAGTTCTGCTCATACTCCAGAAATCCGCAATTAATCAATATTGAAATAACCGGTCTTTGTGCAGGAAGATTGTTTTCCAGATTTTTCAGGAAGTTCAGCAGACCTACAGGGAGAGAATCGGCATACAGTGGAAATGCTATAATGACATCAGAATATTTCTCCATTTCTGCAATCAGTTTCAGATGATTTGACTTTGTTATATTGAAATAATCACATTGCAACCTGCTGTATTTCATGAAAATCTCCGAATACTTTTTCGAGTTCGATTTTGGAGCACGCGGGCTGCCGTTAAGAATCATTACTTTTCCCATTTCTTCAATTCATTTTTAACAGTTTCCTCAACTTCCTGTTCTGTTACGAATACTATCTCATATTTCCCAAAGTTCATGTTTCGCGCATTGCGCTCCACCAGCTGACGGAATATATCCTGTTCTGCTCTGTCTGTATCACCATAGGCTATTATTGTAGCATCCTTTGTAGCCACATTGCGCTGCACGTGGTGAGTCTCTCCCCGGTGTATGCGTATGAATGCCTGTTGTATCGGGATAGCCCTCTCAATCATTGTTTTCATCACAGAGTCATAACCGCCGTATTTTATATGGCTTACGTATATCACAGAACTACTTTCTGCTATATACGGATATACTTTGGTCGCATCGTCCCTGATTACGCATTTTCCCGGCGTCTTTGTCCAGCACCCGAAGCATCCCACACAATTGGCAATCTTCATAGACGACAAGTCTATATATTTTATGTCCTTATTTTCACCTATTTCTAAATTAATGGGTCTGTCGCTCATTATAAGTTTCATAGATCTACATTTGTTATTCTGGTTTCTGAATATAAGAACAAATGTTTATGATGCAATGTTTACGGTGGGGGAGAATATGGATATGTAATAGAAAGCTATGATACAGTTTCTATTATTTGCCAATAACCTTGTTTTCGTCCTCCTATACGTTTTAGTAGTCCAAGTTCTTGAAGGCGTGAGAGATTATATTTTACGCCATCTTCTGTAATATTAGAAAGGCTCTCACTAATCTCCTTTCGTGTTGCTTCGGGATGTTCTTTTAAGAATAACAATATTGCTTGTTGTTGTTCCGTAAGATTTTGTATGGTCTTTTGGGTAGTCTTTTGGGTAGTCTTTTGGGTAGTTGCTCTTTCCGGATACTCAAATTTGAATATTGTCCATATGCCAGACGCATCATAACGGAATTCAGGTGTAGAGAACCCGTCGTTCTTGATTATATTAAAGTCATGGAAAAGCGGCAAAAAGTATGTGTTTTTGTCTTGGAAAAGTGGAAAAATAAAGATATTTCATTATGTTGAAGAGAAAAATAGACACATATCTGACTAATTATTACGCGACTAACCGTAATGCTCTTTTGATTACCGGAGCCCGTCAAATAGGCAAGACCTACTCTATCCGTGAGTTTGGAAGGACATTCAAAAGTTTCATCGAAATTAACTTTCTTGAGAATCCTGATGCGGTAGCTCTATTATTTTTAACAACGATAATATTAATGTCAGAGGAAAATATATTTATGCCCCACTCTATATGGTGATGTTCATTGAGAAGAAAAACGACGCTCCAACATACTATAAAGTTGATTTGAGCGGACTAAATTAAGTGATAAAGTTAGCTTTATGCTTTTTATCTCTTTCATAGGCTTTCAGCAAATACACTATCCGGTTGCTATAGAACATAAACCGTTTCACATCTCTTGCAAACGTTTTGCAAAGCCTTTGCAAGCATTTTGAAAACCATTTAAACAGTGTTTAAACGCTATTTAAGCACTGCTTAAATTGGTTTAACGCCGGAACGTGTGGCTATTTGTGACTGTAAACGATATCCCAAAGCTATGACCATATCAAGGTTGTAATGGTCAATATTTCTTTTTACTTGGCGATTACCCTCCTGGCGAACTAACAAGAATTTCTTGTTAGTTGCTTCTGATATAAGTTCTCCATCTTTGTAGATATTGTCTATATGCTGGCTAATGTTTTGTTGCGATGTATCATATATCTCCGCCAACTGATTCTGTGTCAGCCACAAATCTTCATCAGCGAAACGTACCGATACACGAGTTATTTCGTTATCGTCCTGATACAGGATTATTTTATTTTCTTCGTTCATCTTTATTATCTAAATCGTTATTTGCTATTTTTCAAACTCTTCTTCAATGCCATACCTTTTGCCGTAAGGCGATATTTTTGATTTTGACTATTGGGCTTATCTGGTATTGTTAGTTCTATATAGCCGTTATTAATTGCCGGAATTAAATAATCCGTTCTAAAATAATCTCTATTCTTAATTAATAATATATTCTGCAATTCCGAACGTCCCATTTCTCCCATTAAAACAGAAATGAGTTTTGTTACTTGTACACTTGCATGGTCACTTGCATGGTCACTTGCATGGTCACTTGCATGGTCACTTGCATGGTCACTTGTACTTATCGGAAAAGTAATACGGATAAAATTATCAGTAAACTTAAAACAATCTTCCCCATACGCTCTTAATATACGAGGTATTCCGGAGCCTAAAGATTCAACTAATTCCACATCACGATATATGCGCATTAATTCCTTGTTGCGAGGAATTGATATACCATTGAAGAATTCTTCTTTGGAGAGAGATTCCGGCAAACGCCCTGCCGATGTTATCTCCAGTCTGTCTGGAAATATTTCAAATTTGGGCGGTACTTCAAACGAATAGTCGTTATGCACTATCGCGTTTATAACAGCCTCACGCAGAGCGACCTTGTTCCATAATGGAGTTTCAATACGTTCCATAGGAGTAATAGTAGCAGCAACCTTATTCTCAATATCGAGTTTTGACAAAACGCTTTTAGTGGCTTTTATAAGTGAACAATATCCATACTCATTGTTTTCTATTAAATCACATCTGTCTAAGCTTGAATACTTGGCTACTTTTATGGAGTTCCCGTTCTCGTCAGCCAAAAGATAAGCCACATAATTGTATTTCCCATCTTCGGTGAGCAGCTCCAATGTACGTTTAAAATTTTCATTTAGTCTTTTGCCACGTTCGTCATAATAGATACGCAGCTGTTCAAAACTCAAATCCTGACGATTGGATACAATGCGTCCGATAGAATTGCGTGTCCTTATGGCAAACAGACGGTCAATCTGTTCTTGAGGCATAGGCTCTGCCGATGTCCCTACACGCATATATGCGCCTCGCGGTGTCATCCCGAATTTTGTTTTGAAATATGGCTTTTCTATTCCGCTCGCAATCGTTATTCTTATAATGCTAAGTCCATCCTTCTGTTCTTCAGCTATATCAAACAGCCCCATTGCCGAAGGAGAAATATTATGCTTTATACGGTCTTTCAGTTTCAGCATGCATTCGTCTATGTCGTTCACACCTACGGTAGAACCGTCTTTGTCAATACCGATATAGATATATCCACCCTCTTTGTAATTCAAGAAAGCTACAATCTCCTTTTCAATATCAAGTTCGGGAGTCAATTCTCTTTTATATTCTATGCGGTTGGTTTCTGACATAAAATTATCTTCTAACATCTCCTTTAATATAAAGTTCCTTAGTTTCTATAATTATGCAACATAACTTCTATAGGAAAGATTTAAAATCATGCCCATCCTTATCTTTATAAAAATTGACATAATTACCAGTGTATTTTTTTCCTATATAAATGTGTAACTGTCGGCAAATTTCTTCCAAAGTTTCACCCTTATAATATGTATACTGTTTAGGAGTCCCACGTTTTCCATCTTTAATAGTAATACTCTCAATTGTATCACCTTTAGCTATTGATAATTTCCTAACACCGTCATGGCCCATAAATGAATATAACGGTGTTTTTAAATTAACCTTTATCTCACATTTGGTTGTTTCATTTTCATCAAGAAATAGAAAAACAGCATTTTCTACTGCTACAACTTCTTTAATATCTAATCTTAATATATGTTGTTTTACTTTAGGTATTACTTTTATAATTGTATCTAACTCAATATGATAGATGTTTGTATCAATACTTCTATGTGACAACGGATTTAACAATGTCCCTAAAGAAAATATTATTGTTTGAATATCATTCGTATCTCCATCTGTACATTCAAAAAGATATTTGGCAGCATCTATTTTTGCTCTCAATTTTTCTTTAGGCAATCCATCTTCTGTTCTGGATATATATTGAGGGAAGAATTGCATTAGTTCTTCAACTGATTTTCGCAAATAATTTGCAGACGCAGGATAATCAAACTTTTTATAATGGTATATTGCACGTGTATAGGTATCTTCAGAATCGTAACAAACAGGATTGTTTGTTAGAATAATGTCGTTATATATTTCCTTAAATAACCAACTGTCTTTGTAATCTTTAAATTTTTCTTTAACAAAATCTTTGGTCAATTCAAAGAAAGCTCTATCATGAGTAAACAGATATATCTTATATTTATCAGAAATTTGTAATAAAAAATTAATTACTTTAATACGATTACTCATATCAAGACTTATAAGCATATCGTCTAAAGCTAGGAAACTACCTTCAGCTGGACTATCAAGATTCAGTAAAGCTAAACGAATTGATAAAGCTATTGCCGTTAATTTTGCTTCATTAAAATAGACATGAGGTTTATTTATAGGATTACCATCTTGCATAATAGAAAGACTTATTATTGGCTCTATTATTGCTTTGTTTGGTGCTTTTATTAGATTTCCAGATGTATTTACAATAAGGGGATAATCCCATTTTAGTCTAAATCCATTTAATAATACATCTGGGTGTGGATTAACTTCCGGATATGATAATATTATTGAAAGGGGTGGTTCCTCATCTTCTTTAAAGTATTTATTATATATATCCGAAGCATATAAATTTATATCTCCAATAATATCATCTAAACAAAAGTTGAATATATTTATTTTATGCTTAATTGCTTTAGATGAACTTTTGTTGCTAAGTTTGGAAGAGTCACGAATTATTTCCTCATACATCAAAGACATGTATGTTCCTATTTCTGTTATAAATATATAGGGAAGTATTTCTCTTTGAAATACTGGAAATAAGTTTATATCTTTAGAGTTAGTAAAATTGAAGAAGCTAAATAATAATTGGTGGTTAATGAAATAAGTATCTAGTTCTGCCAGTTTATCAAAAGCTTGACACCCATTATCTGATATTATAGATATAAATGGATTTCTACTACCATCATACCAATTTACGGCAATATGAGGTTTGTCTCCAACGTTTTTAGCAACAAAGTTTTTATTAATTAAATTTTGTGGATTATCAATATTGAAATATTTTTTCCCCATATCAGGTTTTCTGTATGAATTGAAAAGACAATGCAATGCATAATATATTGAAGATTTTCCACTTCCATTCTCTCCATATAAAAGTAAATGTTTTCCCTCTAATTCAAGTTTAAACGTAGAGGGAAAAGCCTTAAATCCGTTTATGGTAATTTCATTAATCTTTGCCATATTATTCTTCTATTATAGGTTTAAGTAGTTCAGAACTTCTGATTGTAAATAGCTCTAGTCTATTCCTGATTGCATTGTCTGTTTTCTTTATTGTCAAGAATGTGTTTAATATAATGTCTTTTTTTTCTTTATCAGAAGAAATATTTGAAATAGACTTAACAAGTTTTATAGCAGAGCTCATTATATCTATTTCGAGCTCCTTCATATGGTCACCAAAGTAAATTTCGTATATACATCCGTCAATTATTCTTTCAAAATAATCGGAAATCAGTTTGTTGGAAACCAAATCAGAAAGATTGGTTTCTTGTGATTTTATGAAAAGAACATAATCGCATAATGTTGATACTAATTGTTCAGCGTCTGGAGATATTGTTTCAGGTACAGGAAAAGGTTTTACATAATCGGGTTTAAATCTGAAAAAACCATTGGCTAATACTGTACCTGTATTTTTAAGATACCACCAAAATAATCTCGAATTAAATAATGCCATCCAAAATTTATAACTTTCTTTTACTTCATATTTCTTTATATATCCGTAAACTGTAGTTGTTTGATAAAATAGCCCCTTACTATCATAAGTAAAATTACCTCCCATTGAAATGTCAGGCGCAACCAATTTTTCGTTATCAAATAAAACAAGATTCTTAGGGTAAATGTACTTAAACCAGAAATCATCATCTTTTAATCTTCCTTTTTCTCTTCCCCTCAAAACTTCTTCACATTTCTTTAGGTAAGCATATCCATTTGGAAATAACTCAGACAATTCTTTTTCAGAATAAAGATTAGCTTTCCCGTTTTCTATTTTATATGGAAAAATGACAAAACGGTCTGTTGAAAGAAGTTCGTATCTGTGTACATCTTCTCCTTTCAATAATGGTTTCACCAATCCACGTTCTATACTTATGTACTCTTCTGTATATTTTGAGTAACCGTTGACTATTCCGTTTTCTTCAGTGCATTCATACAAAAAATATACATCATCCTTACTGGTTGCAAGACCTTGGAATATTTTTTCAAAAATGTCGCTTATTTTACGGGTATGTACTTCCAATTTATTTAATATACCTACAGTTTCTCCAACAGTAAGCACCCAAGCTTCTTTATTTAATTTTCCAGATTTAATGATTGCCTTACTGTCATTGTTTAAAGAGTTCAAATAAGTACCCAACTCCTCATTTGTAGTAAGATTCCTATCCAACTCATAATATGCTAACTCTTTACAATTAGGCATAAACCACTGTAGTGCTGTATAAGTAGAAGCATTGAACACTTGATAAGCACCGAAGTTTATTATTTGAGATGTTTTGTCTGCTACCAATTCTCGTAATCCTTTTCCGAAAGCAGAATTGGTCCATTTTACAGGCATAATATAATTAACAATACCTGAATTGTTTACAATCTGTAATCCTCTTTCTACGAATGTTACATATAAATCAAATGAGCCTGTTGCAGATTTATATTTCTCTACCAATTCATCTGCAAATTCAGGATTTACGTCCCTTATCCCTTGTATTCTTAAATACGGAGGATTGCCGATAACCAAATCGAAACCTTTAAAGTTTCCATTGTCATCTAATAATGATGGAAATTCGTATCTCCACTCAAAGGCTTTTTTATACAGTTTATCATATTTCACTGTATTTGCATGTTGGCTTTTACTTTCGATAATTTTGCGTATGGTTTCAAGCTCTTTTTGGGCTTTAGGAGATAGTTCCTTTTCACTTTTCTTATTATCGAAAAAATGTTTCATGTTTGATTGTAAATTCAAATACATGAAATATTTGTCAATAAGTTTCTTTTCGCTTTTGGTATAAAAACGTATCTTATCTTCCAGCTCAGTTTTGAAAAAACTTTTTATGTCAGATATCAAACCTTTGTATTTATCTTTAACTATATGGTCTGAAGTATTCAAATAGTCGTGTATCAAAGTTTGATATTTGTTCAATGTTATCTTATCTTCATCTTTTTTGTTTTTGTTGTATTCCGAAAAAACATTCATTATTGGAACATCAAGCGTATTTCTACTAAGCAATGAATCACCACAAACTATTTTATAGTCCAAATTGGGCAGAGGCTGAGGTATTTCTTCATCAACAACCAAGGCAAGCCAGAATCTTAGTCTTGCTATGTCAACTGCTCCTTGTTCAATATCAACACCAAATATGTTTTCCTGTATGATTTCTCGTTTTACTTCTGCATGAGAGAAAGTGTGTTTGTCTTGTGTAAACCCATATAATAGTTGGCGTGCATGAAACAATACGTTAAGTATTCCCATAGGAAATGCACCCGAACCTATAGCCGGGTCACATACTTTAATAGACTTCAGCAGGCCATATATTTTTAAGGCATTTTCTTTATCCTGAAGTATATCGTTGACTTTTTTTGATGAAATCAATGATTCTACTGCCGGATGAAACTCAGACTCAGTATGAGTTTTCAGATACTGAATAACACTCTGGCGGCACATATACTGAACAATTTCTTTTGGAGTGTAGAATGCTCCTTTATCCTTATTGTCTTCCAGAAGGTTTTCAAAAATGTGTCCAAGCATTTCAGGGTCTATACCTATTTCGCTGTCTTCAGGATCGTTTTCGTCTATGGTAAAGTTATACATAGAGAAAAAGTCCATAAGTTCTTTAAAGTAAGAATATGGAAAATCTATATCCAAAGCATCTATTTTATCCTTGTCGAACAATCCTCCATTAAGGTACGGAATCTTTATATTATCACCTAATAGAATATCTGCAATGTCTCCTTCACGTTTTTCGTTTAATGTATTGAAAAACAGAACTTCAAGCACATCACTTAACAGACGGTCATTTCCTTCATAACGTGCTATAAGATTGCTTAGATAATTCTTGTCACCGCCTTTCCAATCAGAACGTGAAGCCGGAACGCCCATCCAGCCTTTTTTCTGAAGGAATTGCAGGAATACCAGACGTCCGAGCAGTTTCTTAACATAGTCACGGTTCTGTTTAGTATCGGAAAGTAGTTTCAAGAATTTGGTATATTGAGCCTTATATCCGTTGAAGAATTCTTTATTCAGGCGCTCTACAGAGAATGCTTCCATAACGTCTGCCAAGTATATGGAACTGTTTTTCTTTTTAGAAATCAATTCGTACATACGGTCGGTGGCAGTTCTGCATGGCTCGTTTTCTCCTAAAAGGAATGTATATCTTTTAGGAGCTGTCTCAGAATTAATAAGTTCTCCATTTTCATTGAATGAACTTTGTTTTGCTATGAATGTCAGACGATAGTCAGGTATGTTTTTGGAATAATAGAAAGCCAATGCACCATGAGTGATAGACTGGTCAATGGTCTTTGCGGCTATTTCGCGCAATCCTTTGCGGTTACGGTCAATAAGTACATTATCATTAACTTCAAATGTATAAATGGCCAATGAACGTCCGTCATCCAGACGGATTGTTCCTACCTGGCCTCCACTCTTGATAAGGCTATGCGAAACAGGGTGCCCCTGAGAAAATATATCTACTACAGGGAACATTTCTCTCAGAACATCAATCCACTGATTGAAGTTAAATTTTGCCGATAATATATATTTAAGTGTTGCTTTATCCATCGTATCTGTATGTTATTTTAATTTTATATTGAAAAACTTTCGGAAATAATGATTTCCGGTATTTCGTCTTTAACCCTCTTTTCGCTTTTTATTGGTTGAGACCGTGTATATTCAGACTCAATATGTTCAAGCGGATATGAGGTTATTATTTTCATTAACTGTTCTATCAGTATCACCAGTTTTACCGGATTCTTCTTTGTCGCATTCTGTAGCTTGTTTATATCTCTTTGCAACTGTTGGAACTTGCCTGTTGTTATAGCACATTTGGCTTTTTTAATTAATGCTACTTCCTCGCCAGTGATATTAGGTGCCGTGATAAAAGCATCCAGATATGCAATCGCTTTTTTCTCGTTGGGTCCCTGACTAAGGTTTACCTTTTTTGTAGTAGCCTTGGATGCTTCTTCATCTGCGGAAAATGCCTCTATAGCTTTTGCCACTTGCTCATGATGCCTGTCATGCAGAGGAATAGACATTTCTTCCGTTTTTGCCTCAAATGCTTTTGCTGCTTCAATGAAAGTCAGCTCTTCAAGGCTTCCGTCTTCACGGATGAGGCTAAAGGAATCTCTGCGCCTATTGCGGATAAAAGTAATGGTACTCATTGGCATGAGTCCGTTTCTTCTTCCTACACGGGCTCTTAAAGGCATTTTGCTTATTTTCTTTATATAATCAGGATTTTCTTCTTTCATCTTTCTGAGCCACATCAGATAACGAAGCTTTTCGTCTCTTTCTTCATCAACACTTTTGTCGAACAGTCCGAAACTTTCCGGATTTTCGTCTGTGGAATAGATTTGGCTGTCTTCACCCAAAGCGGCATGAAAGGCAAACAGTTTCATTTTGGCTTTCTTTTCCAGTTCTATGTCGTCGTTGACTTTTGAAGTCGGGAAGAAATTGAATATATGTACTTCGTTTGCCGTACTTCCGATACGGTTTACACGGCCTATTCGCTGCATCAGTCTGGTGGAGTTCCAAGGGGTGTCGTAGTTGACAATTACATTTGCCCTGTGCAGATTTACTCCTTCTGCCAATACTTCGGTAGAGATTACTATGTTATAATCGTTCTTTTTCTCTCCTTTGTAGTTGGCATCGAAATTTGCCTCAAGTACCGGCATTTTGTCGTTCCTGTTGTCGCTTTGGACTGTCAGTATGCGGTCGAATCCGTGTGCTTTTAATGTTTCGGACAAATATTTGGTTGTTTCTTTGCTTTCGGAGAATATTACAAGTTTACCTTCATTGTTAATTGACTTGTCGAACAGCTTGTTTTTAAGATACTCGTTTATGAAAACATCGAGTTTCGGGTCATAAGTTATCTTCTCCCATTCATCGACAAGTTCCTGCAATATTTCTCCATCGTGCTCCAAGCCTTCTCTGAAACCTGAAATGAAATCATCAGGAGTGCATATTTCTATTGTAGGGTCTGTTTTTTTAGCTTCTTCTATCTGCCTAATCAATTCTTCTTCCTTACCCTCTATCAGAAGTTCGTTCACATTCAGATTTGGCGCTATATAGATCACTCCTTTTTCGAACATATCAAGCATAACCCTGTTTGCCTGACAGTATCTCTTTAAGGATTGTTTGAAAGCATAGAAACTACTGTCTATTCGTTTGACCAGCAATGTCTTCATTATATTGGAAAGCTGGTCAGAAATCAAGTCAGCCTTTTTGTACTTTTTTTTCTTTTTCTCAACCAAATATTTAATCGCCTGATAACGATAATATTTCAAAGCGTCATTATCTTTTCCTCTTAAATATTTAAGGGTCTTGTCATACAGTGCTTCCAGTTCGGTGTCAAGCTGGTAATAAACCTTATGTGGAGGTTTGACTTCAGGGAAATGGATGTGTTGTTTTTCCAAGTCCTTTCTGTAGGCTTCGTTCTCCAACAGGTCTGTACGTGTACGTCTGACTGTCAATGGCTCAACAACCTTGATTCGGATCTTTTCGTAAATAGCTTTTATTTCTTTGGAAATATGTTCTATATTCTTTTTATCTTTTAATTTCTTGTATTTATCAATCTGCTCACGGAAAAAACGTTGCAGGTTTCCCTCTTCCAAAGTGCTGTCTTTGGAATCCTGAAACAAATATACCAGATTGGCTATATCCTCCGGACGATTGTTAAGCGGAGTGGCTGAAACAAGTATTACCTTTTTGTCATGAAGCGTTCTATCGTCATAAACGGTTTTTGTTTTGCAAAGCTTTTGCAATTCATTATACATGGATGCTGTATCGCTTCTGAATTTATGTGCTTCGTCCACTATTATGAGGTCGTATATGGCAGGGTCTTTCAGCTTATGAAGGCTGCCATTGGTGACAATTGTATAGTTGTCAAGCTTAAACTCTTCCATAGTTCTTTCCCATCCGTCTTTTAGGGCTGGCGGAACTATTATCAATGTATGCGAACGATGTGCCGGAAATCCGTTATTAAAGAAAAACTTCTTGGCTATAAGTGCGGACACAATGGTTTTACCCAATCCGACGACATCAGAAAGGAAAAAACCGTTGTGTTTCATCATTTTTGAATATCCGTCATTCACGGCATCAATCTGGTATGACAGTTTTTTATATCCTTTCGGTAAGTCTGATACTGAATTAGGGTCGAAATCTATACTCTTGCCGAAGTATTCCAAAAGGAATTTCAGATAAACTTCGTATGGAGTAAAGTAGGGGTTAAGATATGAGCCTGTCTTGATTTTTTCAATATGACTGGTGTCAATTTCAACAGATTCAGCCCATAGCCTTTCAAATGTTTCTGTAGCATAAAGTATGTCATCATCGTTTCTCAACTCTACATTGAATTCGAAATTTTTTTCCAATCCTGCTTCTGTGAGATTGCTTGAACCGGTTATTACTGAACCACAGCCATGTGAATGAAATTCTTCTTCACGGAAGATATAGATTTTGGCATGTATGTTTTGCTTGGGGTGAATGCGTATTTCTATTCTGCCGGACATGATATCTTCTATGAACTGATACATTCCTTCTTCAACTTCCTTGTCATACTTAGCTTCCTGGATATTTTTCTTTACATCGTTGAAGAATTCTTCTTGTGACTGTTCGCTGTTAGGGTTGAAAAGTAATCCTTGCTGGTTGGCTTGGTAAGTAAGCTTGTCTATATTAATACCTACTAAGATTCTAATATGGGGGGTCTGCTGGATGAACTTCCGGATTCTGAAATATCCTGAAGCCCTGAAATATCCCACAAGTGCATCGAAAAAATGCACTTTTTTATATTTGAAAACTCCTTCTATTTTCTCGAGGAGGGTATTTTCTTTTTCGTTAGTAAAAAAATTTGTTCCCATAATTATTACTTGGTAGTTACATCAAGTTTCTATCATCAACAAAATTAATCTTTTTATTCCAAAATGAAAAATAATTAAATGTATGAATTCTTCCAAACGTCACTACATAAAACATGTTTTATCCTTACATAATCTATAAATATAACTTGTATTTATAAAAACGCAACTTGTGTTTATATAAATGCAAGTTATGTTTTTATAAACAACACTGTTATTTATAGAATATGTCAGTACTTTTACAACTTTATAATACGAAATATTGGACTTTATGTCAGCTTGAATCCCCTTTTTTATATATGTAAAATCCATTATTTCTTTGGGAAATTTAAAAATCAGTCGATTTATTTCCTTGGATAATTTAATTTTCACCCTACCACCGTATTCCATAATTCCGGCATTTATTTGGTTATATCGGAAAAAATCACGAAAATTGCATGACATTTAACGATTTTATAAGCTTATACTGACAGAGAATGATAGTTTGCATAGCCGAAAAGCCCAGTGTGGCAAGAGATATAGCGGAAGTGCTTGGCGCACACAACAAGAAGGATGGTTTCATAGAAGGAAACGGATATCAGGTGACATGGACATTCGGACACCTGTGTACGCTGAAAGAGCCGCACGAATATACTCCGCAGTGGAAATCGTGGTCGCTGGCAAGTCTGCCGATGATACCGCCGCGCTTCGGGATAAAGCTGATAAACGACTCAGGTATAGAAAAGCAGTTCAAGATAATAGAATCGTTGATGCAGAAGGCGGATATGATTATAAACTGCGGTGATGCCGGACAGGAAGGTGAACTGATACAGCGATGGGTGATGCAGAAGGCCGGGGCGAAATGTCCGGTGAAACGTCTGTGGATTTCATCGCTTACGGAAGAGGCTATCAGAGAGGGATTTGCAAACTTGAAAGACCAGTCGGAATTCCAGCCTTTGTATGAGGCGGGACTAAGCCGTGCGATAGGCGACTGGACGCTCGGAATGAATGCCACACGACTTTATACCCTTAAATACGGACAGAACAAACAGGTGCTGTCTATAGGGCGTGTGCAGACTCCTACGCTGGCTCTTATCGTGAAAAGGCAGCAGGAGATAGAGAATTTCGTACCTAAACAGTATTGGGAACTGAAGACTTCGTACAGGGATACTGTGTTCTCTGCCATAGTGCGCAAGAGTGATGAAGAACTGGCGGAAGAGGCTGCCGCTGAAAAGGAAAATCCGCAGTTGAAAAAGAAAACTCCTGCAAAGGAGGATGCCAACAGGGGTATTCCGCCTATCACTGACCAGGCTACGGGAGAGCAATTGCTGGAACGCATAAAGAACGCTCCGTTTACTATCACCGACATTTCATCGAAAAAAGGAACTGAGGCACCGCCAAGACTTTTCGACCTTACTTCGCTCCAAGTGGAATGTAACAAGAAATTTGGTTATTCCGCCGATATGACTTTACAGCTCATACAGTCGCTTTACGAAAAGAAGGTGGCTACTTATCCGCGTGTGGATACTACTTTCCTGAGTGACGATATATATCCAAAGTGTCCGAAGATTCTTGAGGGACTGAAGGATTATGCCATATATACGGCATCTCTGGCTGGCAAACCGCTTATAAAATCGAAAAAGGTGTTCGATAATTCGAAGGTAACCGACCACCATGCCATTATTCCTACCGGTGTGCAGCCACGTGAGCTGACTAATATGGAGAAAACGGTTTACGACCTTATTGCAAGGCGTTTCATCGCTGTGTTCTATCCGGACTGTAAGTTCTCTACCACTACGGTGATAGGAGAGGCTGATTCTATAGAATTCAAGGTGACGGGAAAGCAAATTCTTGAGCAGGGATGGAGAGTGGTGTTCGCAAAGGAACAGCAGGATGATACGAAGGAGAATGACGAGGAAAAGACTCTGCCTGCGTTCGCGAAAGGGGAGAGCGGACCGCACTATCCTTCGCTTTTCGAGAAGTGGACCCAACCGCCGCGCCCATATACTGAGGCTACTTTGCTCCGGGCTATGGAAACTGCCGGTAAGCTGGTAGAGAACGATGAACTGCGCGATGCGATGAAGGAAAACGGTATAGGTCGTCCTTCTACGCGTGCTGCCATAATTGAGACTTTGTTTAAAAGAAGATATATCCGTAAGGAGAAGAAGAATCTTATAGCTACACCTACTGGAGTGGAACTGATACAGCTTATTCATGAAGAATTGCTGAAGTCTGCCGAGCTGACTGGTATCTGGGAAAAGAAGCTTCGCGAGATAGAAAAGAGAAGCTATGATGCCGCTACATTCATAAGCGAACTGAAGCAGATGGTTACAGAGATTGTATATAGCGTGATAAGAGATACGAGCAACCGCCGTGTGACTGTTACTTCGGAGGAGGATGTGAAGACTGCTGCGAAGAAAGGTTCTGCAGGAAAAGATGCAACTGCGAAATCGGCTGCTGCAGCAAAGACTCCGCGCAAGAAAGCAACTCCGAAAGTTGAGAAAAAGGCTGTTGAGACGGAAAAAGAGGGCGATGATATTGTCGGCAAGGTTTGCCCTTTATGCGGTAAGGGTACCATCATAAAGGGTAAAACTGCATATGGTTGTTCGGAGTGGAAGAACGGTTGTGGTTTCAGAAAACCGTTCTGACCTCGTCAGGCATATATCCGCTGCGGATTCTCCATTCCTGGGGATAGAGATTGTTCGCACGGTTTCCTATGTTTTTTACAAAGCCTAAAGGTGTGTTGCGGTATGTTACCAGTACATATCCTTTGGGAACTGAGGCATCGAGTGTGACGGCTTCTTTTCTGAGATATGCTATAGCCTGTTCATAAGTGAGCTCTGCCTGTGGGAAACTCTCTCTGTTGAGGCTTGTGCTCATAGCCAGCGAGTGATGAGGCTGCCAGTCTTTGCCTTTGTTCTCGGCAAGAGTGATTCCGCGATGAAGTATACGGATGTTGTTCCCTTTGTCTTTCAGAAGGTTTTCCAAACTGTTCAGTCTTTGCGATTTTGCCACTGCTGTAGTTCCGCCGATAGAGAATTCAAAATCTTCGCTGTCGCATATCCATGATTTTATTTCGTTGGTTACGGTCATGGAGTTTTGTTTCTTGTCCTGCTTCTTATTGTTTTTCTTATTGCTCTTTCTTGAGCTGTAGTCGGACAAGATGTCGTAGTCTTCATCTGATGTACCGTTCTTGCGGAGTACAGCCATGTAGAGTCCTTCACCAATGGTTCTGTGGGGCAGGAAGCGATATACCGGAAAGTCATATCCTGCAAGGTTTCCCGTTATGTTCCATTCTTCTTTGGTCTCTACAGGAAGTACTTCTGCTCCAAGTTCGCTTGCTATCCAGGCTACATTGTCTTCGTTTTCTTCACGGTTGAATGTGCATGTGCTGTAAATCAGCAGTCCTCCGGGTTTCAGGCAAGGCCATATATCGCGGAGTATTCTGCGCTGGCGTTCCCAGCATAGTCCTACGTTGGCTGGGCTCCATTCTTCTACAGCCACTTCGTCTTTTCGGAACATTCCTTCGCCAGAACATGGAACGTCGGTCAGTATTACGTCGAAAAGTGATTCAAGAGGGGTGAAGTCCGAAGGGTCGTTATTGGTTACTATCACTTCAGGATTTCCCCATTTTACAATGTTTTCTGCAAGTATCTGCGAGCGGTTTCGCATCACTTCGTTGGCTATGAGCAGACTTCCTTCGGGGAGTGAGGAACGGAGTAGGGTAGATTTGCCGCCGGGAGCTGCACACAGGTCGAGGGCGATAACCGGTGATTTTACATACTGGTGCAAAGCACTCTCAAGAAACATGGACGATGCTTCCTGAACATAATAGCTTCCGGCATGGAATAGCGGGTCGAACGTGAATTTGGGGCGTGCAGACAGATAATATCCGTCTGTTGTCCACGGGATGAGCTTCGCATCCTCCGGCACAAGTCCGGTCTTTGCTCCGTTGATTCGTATGCTTACAGGTGTATCGTTCTGCATCGCTTCGCAGAGGGCTTTACAGTTTTCCTCGCCCATCAGGGCTGCTGTTCGTGATATAAATGAAACGGGGAAATTCATAATCTTCTGTATATATTAATATCTGCAAAGGTAATGTTTTTCATAATGTTTTTGATTAACTTTGCCCTCAATAATAAATAATTAAGTACAACATAATCTTTATGAAGCAATATTTAGACTTACTTCAACGCATAAAGACCGAGGGCGTAAGGAAAGACGACCGTACGGGAACGGGTACTATCAGCGTGTTCGGACATCAGATGCGTTTTAATCTGGAAGATGGTTTTCCACTTGTAACAACTAAGAAACTTCATCTTAAATCCATCATTCACGAACTTCTTTGGTTCCTTAAAGGTGACACTAACGTGAAGTATCTTCAGGAAAATGGTGTAAGAATCTGGAATGAATGGGCAGACGAGGATGGAAATCTAGGACATATATACGGCTATCAGTGGCGTTCGTGGCCTACTTACGACGGTAAGTTTATCGACCAGATTTCGGAAGCTGTGGATATGATAAAGAACAATCCTGATTCAAGACGTATCATCGTGAATGCATGGAATGTGGCTGATCTTGACAATATGAATTTGCCTCCGTGTCATATGTTCTTTCAGTTCTATGTGGCTAACGGACGTTTGAGCCTGCAGATGTATCAGAGAAGTGCGGATACATTCCTCGGAGTGCCGTTCAATATCGCTTCGTATGCTCTTCTGCTTCAGATGATGGCTCAGGTGACAGGACTGAAAGCGGGTGATTTCATACATACTTTGGGTGATGCCCATATATATCTTAATCATCTGGAACAGGTGGACTTGCAGTTGACAAGAACTCCGCGTCCTCTTCCTGTGATGAAAATCAATCCTGATGTAAAGGATATTTTCAGTTTCAAGTATGAAGACTTCCAGCTTGAAAACTATGATCCTTGGCCTCACATTGCCGGTAAGGTTTCTGTATAATTATTAACTGATGATATTTATGATTTCGATTATTGTAGCTATAAACAAGAATAACGGTATAGGATATAAGAACGAACTCCTGTACTGGCTTCCGAACGACCTGAAGAGATTCAAGACTCTGACTACAGGTCATACCATAATCATGGGACGCAAGACTTTTGAGTCTCTTCCAAAAGGTGCTTTGCCTAACAGAAGAAATATCGTTTTGAGCAGTCAGGATATTACTTTTCCTGGGGCAGAGTGTTTTCACAGCCTGAAAGATGCTCTTGAGGCATGCAAAGATGAAATAGAGGTGTTTATTATCGGTGGCGCAAGCCTGTATAAGGAAGCAATGCCAATTGCAGACCGTCTGTATATAACAGAAGTGGACGATTGTGAAAAAGAGGCTGATGCTTTTTTCCCTGAAATATCACCTGAAATATGGCAAGAAAAAAGTAGAGAATGCCATTCAACAGATGAAAAGCATCTCTACTCATATAGCTTTTGTGATTACGATCGTATCAAATAATTTTATTCATCATCATCATTCGCCAGATCAAGTATAGGCATCTGGCGTTTGATTGCCTCATGGAATGATATTATCGTTTCAGAACGAGACAATCCCAACGGTTGCAGTTTGTCGTGTATGATGCTCAACAAGTGATGGTTGTTTTTTGCATAAATCTTTATGAACATATCATACTGACCTGTAGTGAAATGACATTCTACTACTTCAGGAATTTTCTTTAGTTCTTCTGTCACAGAATCAAACTGTTCAGGATCCTTTAAATATAATCCTATATAAGCACATGTCTCATATCCTATTTTCTCAGGGTCTATTATAAACTCTGATCCTTTTAAAATGCCTAGATTTGTTAGTTTCTGAATTCTCTGATGAATTGCGGCACCAGACACATTGCACACACGAGCTACTTCCAAAAAAGGAATACGAGCATTTTCTGCAATCATACGCAGAATTTGTTCATCCAAACTATCCAACTGATGATGTCCCATTTCTAATAATTTTAATTTATACAAAGGTAGTATTTTTATTCAAACTATATGTAATAAAGTTCTTATATTTGATTTATATTTAATTATCTTTGTGTTAGATACTTTATTTTTTTTATATATTATACATAAAAACAGTTCTTAATTATTATGACAAAAACTTTTTTATCACTTTTTTTAGGATTAGCTGTGTGTTCTTCCGGATATTGCCAAAGTTTTGAAGAGTTCTTTGCAGATAAAACACTTAGAGCGGACTATTTGTTCACAGGAAATAAAAAAAATCAGTCTGTTGTTCTGGATGAACTCAAATCTATGGATGGTTGGGCAGGCAGAAGAAGTAATTTGGACAAACTGCCATTATCAGGTAACGGACAGTTGACTATGGTTGACAAAGCTACAGGTGTGGTTATTTACAGAACTTCTTTTTCCAGTCTGTTTCAGGAATGGCTGGGCGAAAATGAAGCCGAGACTTTAAGTAAGGGATATGAAAATACATTCCTGATGCCTTTTCCAAAGAAAGAGGTTTTGGTTACAGTTGAGCTTTTTAATGCACGACATGAGGTTTCTGCTTCGTTTACGCATACTGTACGACCTGATGATATTTTGATAAAAAAGATTGGTGAAAATAACGTAACCGAGCATAAATATTTGCTGAAAAGCGGTTCGCCCGAAAATTGTATTGATGTTGTGATAATGGCTGAGGGATATTCACGAGGAGATATGCAAACGTTCTACAGTGATGCACAAAAAGCTTGTGATGCAATTTTCAGTCATTCTCCTTTTAAAGAGAATAAAAATCATTTTAATGTGGTTGCTGTAGCCAGCGAATCAACTGACAGTGGAGTTAGTATCCCCAGGGAGAATGTATGGAAATCTACAGCCGTAAGTTCGCATTTTGATACGTTTTATTCCGACAGGTACCTGACTTCAAGCAGTGTTAATGATATTCATGATTTGCTTGCTGGTATCCCTTACGAACATATAATAATCTTGGCAAATACTGATACTTATGGTGGCGGAGGAATATATAATTCTTTTACTCTCACCACTGCGCATCATTCAAAGTTCGAACCTGTGGTGGTACATGAGTTCGGGCACAGTTTTGGAGGTTTGGCTGATGAATATGCCTATACAGATGCACCAAGTCCGCTTTATCCGTATGATGTTGAGCCGTGGGAACAGAATATTACTACATTGGTTGATTTTGAAAGTAAATGGAGTGATATGTTGCCTAAGGGATTTGTTTCTCCAACCAAGATAACAAAAGATAATAATAGTTCAACTGAAGATTTGGGAGTTTATGAAGGAGCCGGATATAGTATGAAGGGTATTTACAGACCTGTTCCGGACTGCAGGATGCGAACAAATGAAGCTCAAGCCTTTTGCCCTGTCTGCCAAAGAGCACTACAACGGTTAATAGATTTTTATACAGAAAAATGATCAATTAAAATATATTATTATGATTAAATTCAATCCTGTTAAGACAACTGATACATCGTATGCTTTTGTAGAAAATTTATTGCATGAATCATTTCCGGAAGAGGAAAGAAGAGATGATGATATGCAGAGGTATAATACAGACAATAATCCTTTGTTTACTGCATATCTGATTACTGATGATGCTGAAAATATAGGTCTTATTACATTATGGAAGTTGTCAGGATTCCTTTATGTAGAACATCTTGCCACTTCGCCCAGTGTTAGAAACAAAGGATATGGAAAGATGATTATGCAGACATTATTGAATAATTTTCCTGATTCCAAAATAGTTCTTGAAGTTGAGCTTCCCGAAGATGAGTTTAGTAAGCGTCGTATTGGTTTTTATGAAAGAAACGGTTTTACTCTTTGTGAAAAGCCATACATGCAGCCGCCGTATAGGAAATCAGGTAGTCCTATTCCAATGCATATCATGTTTTCTGGAGCATATTCAATAGATGGGATGTTTGAGAATATATTATCAGAAATATATAAGAATGTTTATTTGGTATAAACTTATAGGTACAAAAAAAAGAGTTACTCGACTGAGTAACTCTTTTTTTTATCTTTGATACTATTACTGACGTTGTGTTGCAGAATAGTTGATCTTCAAAGCGTATGCTTGACGAAGTGCTTGTTTTACTTCCTGAACAATACCCATCTTAGTTTTTGCATCAACTTTCAGTGATACAGTCATGAAAGGTTTGTCCTCTTCTTTCATATTTTCACGTTCCTGATAGATATAATCCTGAACTTCGTTTGATTCAGAGAATTTATCGTTCAGCTGGATACGGTCTGTAGTACCCATCTTTTTCTGGAACTCAGGTAATGGTTTACCGATATAGATGAAAGAAACCAATGACTTCTTTTCAAGCTTTTCCAATTCTGTAGCCTGTGGCACTTTGAACTGAACCTTCAATGTAACCTCACGCATTGTTGTTACAATCATGAAGAAGAACAACATGGTAAAGATAAGGTCAGGCAAAGAAGAAGTATTCAATTCAGGCATACCTTTCTTTCCGGTCTTATTAAATTTTCCCATTATTATTTTCCTCCATATTTTTTAGGTTCTGCTTCAGAAATCTTCTGTGGATAGTAGTCGATGATAGCTTCTTTTTCTTCGTCAGAACATTCAGCGAATGATTTACCGAACTGTGAATTTGCTAATTCGTTACGCAATTCATTGTATGCAGCAACCAATTCGTTCTGAACCTGAATGTAAACATCATAACTTGTACCAACGTCGTTCTGTACAGAAATTACATGCTTTTCGGTTATCATTACATCGCCAAAGAATGGAAGAGTCTTTCTATGCTTTTCAGGCATATTAGGATCGTCATTCGGATTGGCTATGAATTCTTTTGCTTTGTCTTTAAGTTGTCTTATATCGAAACCTACTTCTCCATTAACCATCAACTGGTCGTCCTTATTCAGTTTAACCTGGAGAATGTTTCTTTCCTTAATAATAATATCATCTTTTTGTTCTTCGTTTTCTGGTGGTGGCGGCAAACGTCTTGCCAAACCACGGTCAGTATCCATTGATGTTGTAACAAGGAAGAAGATAAGCAACATAAAGGCAATGTCGGCCGTAGAACTTGAGTTAATTCCAGGCACTCCTCTTTTACTTTTAGCCATTTTACTTACTCTTAATTATTAAACTTCAATATGATATTATTTCTTAAATATACCTGAAAGATTTACCAATGTTCCTAATACTGCAATACCAAGTAATACGTATGTTGAGTAGATTAACATATCAGTAACTTTCAACCACAATACGTCAGCATAAGTAGTTCCGTCAGCCAATGTTACAGGAGCGTCAGAACCCATATTGTATGCAACAACCAAAAGTACTATTATTAAAACAAATCCAATTAATGATTTTAAAGCTGATGCTGGATTATCTTTGAATGAAGATGCAAATTTAGCCAGACCACCTAATAAAGTAATAATGATTGTTACAGCAAGCATACCATATGTCAAGAAAATCAATGTTTCGGTATGTTCAGGTGCATTATATTCACCCATTGGATTGTTATATCCTACTCCGTAGAACATGCCAAGTACCACCAAGATAAGTGCTACGCAGACATAGAACACATAGTAAGATACTTTATATGATAACTTTGCCATTGTTCAATTATTTTTTGTATTTCAAGTTGTACTTCATGATAACGTCAAGCAATGTGATAGAAGATTCTTCCATCTGGCTTGTGATAGCTTCAATCTTAGAAAGAATGTAGTTATAGAAAATCTGAAGAATCAATGCTACAACAAGACCCCAGATAGTAGTGATCAAAGCCACTTTCATACCACCTGCAACGACTGTTGGAGAAATATCACCAGCCTGCTGGATTTTATCGAACGCCATGACCATACCAATCACAGTACCCAAGAATCCGAGTGATGGAGACATCGCGATAAACAATGTAATCCAAGAACATCCTTTTTCAAGGTAACCTGCCTGAACACCACCGTAAGAAACTACAGAACGTTCAACAACATCCAAACCTTCGTCAATTCTCATTAAACCCTGATAGCAGATAGAAGCAACAGGACCACGAGTGTTACGGCAGATAGTTTTTGCACCTTCTACATCACCTTTTTCCAAAGCTTCTTCAACTTTAGCCATCAATTTCTTAGCGTCAACTTCAGCAAGGCTCAAGTAAATGATACGTTCGATACAGAAAGCCAAACCAAGTACCAAAGCGATTGTTACCAATGACATGAATGATGCATCACCTTCGATGAACTTAGTCTTAAGTTCTTTGTGCATACCACCTTCTTCAACTACTACTGTTTCAGTTGCTGCAGGAGCATCCTGTGCGATAACTGACTGAGTCATTCCGAATGAGAGAGCTCCCATTACTGCAAGAATTGCAAATAACTTTTTCATTGTGTGTCTAATTTTTTAAGATTAATTAATTAATAGTTTATTGTTTATTCTTATTTGTTATTTTTTTCTCTTTGACTATCGCGGAGAGAACGGGATTCGAACCCGTGATACGCTTTTGGCGTATACACGCTTTCCAGGCGTGCCTCTTCAACCACTCGAGCACCTCTCCTCAGCACCTATTTTTCCCTTCTTACATATTTAATTATATTCGTAATCGGTACTCATTTGTCCTTTTTCAGTCACAAATGTATTCTTTTTTTTTTTCTTACATAGCCTAAAAGACGAAAAAGTTTGCGATAACGCATAAAATTAATATTATTTAAAGACTTTAGTCGGCATTTTGGAACACTTTTAGTGCATTTCTTGTTGTATGGCGTGCAATATCGTCTATTGATGTATTAAAAATTTCGGCAAGTTTGTTTGCTATTGATGTGATGTATGCACTTTCGTTTCTTTTTCCTCTGTATGGTACAGGTGCAAGGTATGGCGAATCTGTTTCAAGTACTATTCTATCGATTGGCAGTTGCTTTAGTGTTTCCGGAAGGGTACTTTTCTTGAATGTTACAATACCGTTTATACCCAGCATGAAATTCTTGTAGGACAACATATCGTTTGCCTCTTCCAGTGTTCCGCCAAAGCTATGGAATATTCCTCGTAATGTGGTATCCTTATATTGAGACATTACTTCCAACATCTCTTTGTGAGCATTCCTGCAATGTATAATTAGAGGTAAATTGAACTTAAGGGCCCACTCCAATTGTATTCTGAATACTTCTTTTTGTTCTTCTACGTATGTCTTGTCCCAATAAAGATCCAAACCGACTTCTCCAATACCGTAGAATTTTCTTCCTGAATTCAGGACTTTTTCTACTTTTTCAAGTCTGATTTTCCAGTCGTCAGCAACCGAAGTGGGATGCAACCCCATAAGAGGATAGCAACCTGATGTTTTGTCGCAAAGTTGGAGTAGCGCATCTATGCTCTCATCGTCAATATTGGGCATAAACATTCTTGTGACTCCTGCTTCTTTTGCTCTTATGATGGCCAGTTCTCTGTCGCTGTCAAACTCCTCGCAAAATAGGTGTGTGTGAGTGTCAATCAATCCAATCATAATACTCTTTTCATTAATTGTTTTGTGAAGTTTTTAAGATTGGTTTTTAATGATGCATCTACTGATACCTTATCAAGTATGGCAAGCCCTTCATTGTATAGGGTGTTGATTTTATCCATACATATGCCTGGAACTCCGGTGTTGTTATATATTTCAGTAACAGCTTTAATCTTTTCTTCAGGAATAAAAGCTTCGGCATTTATCCAATTCTCAAGTTCTTTCTTGTTTTCTCCTGATGATCTCTCAAGGGCTGTGATAAGCATGAATGTCTTTTTATTTGAGCAGATGTCTCCACCGATATTTTTACCGAAAACGGAGGAATCTGCATACACATCAAGATAGTCGTCCTGGAGCTGGAAAGCAAGTCCCATTTTTATACCGAAATCGTAAAGCAGATTTGCGTCTTCTTCGCTTGCCCCACCTAGTATTGCACCTATTTTCAGTGAAGCGGCAAGTAAGACAGATGTCTTCAGACAAATCATGTTCATGTATTCGTCAACTGTCACATCGAGTCTTTTTTCGAAATCCATATCCCACTGTTGTCCGTCGCAAACTTCCAGTGCAGCCTTGCTGAAGGTGGATGTGACTTCTGATATGTATTCGGCAGGACATGATTCCATCATCATTTTGAACGAAAGTATGAGCATGGCATCACCGGAAAGAATTGCGGTATTTTCATCCCATTTCTTATGTACGGTTGGTCTGTTTCTTCTCATGTCGGCTTTGTCCATGAGGTCATCGTGTAACAGTGTAAAATTATGGTATGTTTCCAGTGCCGCAGCTTGTTGATAGATTTTTTCAACGTCATCCTTGTATAGGTTGTAGGCCATTAGCATCAAAACCGGACGGATACGTTTACCGCCTAATCCAAGTACATATTCTATTGGCTTGTATAGATTTTCCGGTTCGTGAGTATATGACAATTCTCCGATATACTTCTGAATCTTTTCTAATAGTTCTTTGTCTTCGTACTGCTTCATAGTTTTTTTGTCTTTTGGCTAGAAAACAAAAAGGCTGCCCTTTTTCGGACAGCCTTTTTATGTTATAAAGTTATTACTGCAATCTGAATGTTACAGGTACTGTGTATTTTACACGTACAGCTTTACCACGCTGCATACCTGGTTTCCATTTTGGCATGGTGCTGATAACTCGAAGAGCTTCCTTGTCAAGATATGGATCGACTGAACGCATAACTACAGGGTCAACGATAGAACCGTCCTGGTTAACGACAAACTGAACGATTACACGTCCCTGAATACCGTTTTCCTGAGCGATAGTAGGATATTTGATGTTCTTTCCGAGGAATTTCATCAATTCTGCCATACCACCTGGGAATTCAGGCATCTTTTCTACAACCATGAAGATTTCTTCTTCTGCAGGTTCTTCTTCTTCAACTACAGGTTCGATGTACTTGATTTCTACGGCTGTATTGTCATCTTCACTAGATTTGATAGTAGTTTCTTCTACATCCGCATCGTTCTCTGCAATCTGAAGTACTTCTTCAACTTTCGGAGCTTCTGGTGGAGGAGGTGCTTGCTTTTGCTCCGGTTCTTCTGTGATTGGAATCATTTCCTCCTCAAAAATCGGTTCAACGACACCAGTATCGGTAGTCACCTGTTTGTCGCGTTCTGTCCATTCGAAGCCTACAAACACTGCTGCCAATATCAGCACGTAACCAATCAGCATCCACGTGGATTTCTTTCCCTCGAGGTCTGCTTTGGGCGATTTTTTAACTTCCATAAATGATTTGATAAATTGTTAATAATTCTCTGTGTGCAAATGTAGTATATTTATTTTAAAAAGCAATATCAAAAAGATAAAAATAGATTAAAACGGAAATATTTCTGTAGATGCGGATAAAACAGTAAAAACTTTTATCTATCTTTGACTTTTGAACAAGTATTTTACACATTATTATATAGTAACAATAATCTTATGAAAAAAATAACCATAGCTATAGATGGTTTCTCTTCTTGCGGAAAAAGCACGATGGCCAAAGATCTGGCAAAGGAAATAGGATATATATATATAGATAGCGGTGCGATGTATAGGGCGGTTACTCTGTATTGCCTTGAAAACTCGCTTTTTAACTCTGATGGAAGCGTGAATTCGGAAGAGCTGGAAAAACATATAAATGATATTTCGGTATCGTTCTGTCTTAATAATGTTACTTTGAAACCGGAGACATTCCTTAATGGTGTAAATGTAGAGTCTAAGATTAGGACTATGGAGGTTTCATCCAGGGTGAGTCTTGTTGCAGCCTTGGGATTTGTAAGGGAAGCTTTGGTTAAATTGCAACAGGAAATGGGAAAGAGTAAAGGTATTGTCATGGATGGACGCGATATAGGCACTGTGGTTTTCCCTGATGCGGAGTTGAAGATTTTTGTAACAGCTTCTGCTGAAATCAGGGCAAAAAGAAGATATGATGAACTGCTGGCTAAAGGACAGGAAGTATCATTTGATGAAATCCTCAAAAATGTTGAAGAGAGAGACAGGATAGACCAGACTAGAGCTGTAAGTCCTTTGAGAAAGGCTGATGATGCTATTGTGTTGGATAATAGCAATATGACTCTTGAAGAACAGAAAGCATGGTTAATTAATGAATACCAAAAAGCGGCTAATGTATAATATAGAGATTGATAGTGAATCAGGATTTTGTTTCGGTGTGACAACTGCTATAAAAAAGGCTGAGGAAGAGTTGGCAAAAGGAACTCCTCTGTATTGCCTGGGTGATATAGTGCATAATGGTCAGGAATGTGAACGTTTGAAAAAACTGGGGCTTATAACTATTAACCATGAGGAGTATGCAAAACTTAAAAACGTGAAAGTGTTGCTACGTGCGCATGGTGAACCTCCGGAGACATATAGGATAGCCGCAGAAAATAATATAGAAATAATTGATGCCACCTGTCCTGTAGTATTACGGTTGCAAAAAAGAATTAAGCAGGAATATACCAGTAAAGACCCTGAAAAAGAAAAGCAGATAGTAATATATGGAAAGAACGGTCATGCGGAAGTGCTTGGACTGGTTGGACAGACAAATGGTGAGGCTATAGTTATTGAAAAGATAGAGGAAGTAGATAAGATAGACTTGAATAAAGATGTAAGGCTATATTCGCAAACCACAAAATCTCTGGATGAATTCAGAAGTATCGTTTCGTATATAGAACAGAATATTTCTAAGTCTGCCACTTTTCAGTATTTTGATACAATATGTCGTCAGGTGGCAAACAGAATGCCTAATATCAGGAAGTTTGCCGCTTCACATGATGTGATTCTGTTTGTGTGTGGGCAGAAAAGCTCGAATGGAAAGATATTGTTTCACGAATGTAAGGAGATTAATCCCAAAACATATCAGGTTGATAAACCGGAAGATATTAACATGGAGTGGTTCAGAGATGCAAAGTCAATCGGAATATGTGGCGCTACTTCAACTCCTAAATGGCTTATGGATAAATGTAAGAATGTAATATCGGAGGCATGTTAAAGAATTTACAATTCAAGTTAACTTAAAATACATATCTATTTAATACAACTTTACGACGGAATTTGTAAATTTGCGGCATTGAAACAAACTAATAATATTCAACAATATGGCAAGTATTAAATGTGTTGGTATCCTCACTTCAGGAGGAGATGCTCCGGGTATGAATGCGGCAATTCGTGCCGTGACTCGTGCAGCAATATACAACGGATTGAAAGTTAAGGGAATTTATAGAGGCTATAAAGGACTTATAACTGGAGAAATACAGGAATTTAAAACTCAGAATGTAAGTAATATTATACAGCTGGGAGGTACAATCCTTAAGACTGCGAGATGTATGGAGTTCAAGACTCCAGAGGGACGTCAGGTGGCTCACGAAACTATGGTGCGTGAGGGTATTGATGCTCTTATCGTAATAGGTGGTGACGGTTCGCTCACTGGTGCCAGATTGTTGGCAGAAGAATATGATGTACCTTGCATCGGACTTCCGGGAACTATTGATAATGACCTTTATGGAACAGATACTACAATAGGTTATGACACTGCATTGAATACAATTCTTGATGCTGTAGATAAAATCAGAGATACAGCAACTTCTCACGAACGTCTGTTCTTTGTTGAAGTAATGGGACGTGATGCTGGCTTCCTTGCGTTGAACGGAGCTATAGCAGCAGGTGCTGAAGCTGCTATTATACCTGAATTCAATACTGAGGTTGACCAGTTGGAAGAGTTTATCAAAAACGGATTCCGTAAGTCAAAGAGTAGTTCTATAGTCCTTGTTGCTGAAAGTGAAATTACAGGTGGTGCAATGCATTATGCAGAGCGTGTTAAAAACGAATATCCTCAGTATGATGTACGTGTGACTATTCTTGGGCACTTGCAACGTGGTGGACGACCGACTGCTCACGATAGAATTATTGCCAGCCGTATGGGTGTTGCAAGTATTCAGGCTTTGATGGAAGGTCAGAGAAACGTTATGATAGGTATAGAAAACGATAAGATTGTTTATGTACCGTTTGCAAAAGCTATCAAGAATGATAAGCCTATCGATAGAGAACTTGTCAATGTCTTGAATGAATTGTCAATCTGATAAAAACAGAAATTTTATAATCCCGGATTTAAATTTAATACTAAGTCCGGGATTTTTTATGCCAATACGTCATATTTTAATCAGGTAAAAGCATTTGCAATGTGTTTGCAATGTTGTTGCAAAACGTTTTTTATAATGTTTTATTTGCAGGGTAATTAAAATACGCTTATTTTTGCATGTTAAAAATACCTACATCATCATTTTATCATCATGAACAAAATAAAGAAACTGAAGAAAATTCGTATACATCATGAGGGAACAAACATACTTATTACAAGTGCAATAGTATTATTGGCAATAAATGTTGCTTTTTATTACCTCATAGACAATAAAATTCCATTCTATATATTGGCTGCCATAAGTTTGGTATTATATCTCTTGATGGTAAACTTTTTCCGCTGTCCAATAAGATTATTCAAGGGTGAAACAGAAAAAACTGTCGTTGCTCCAGCTGATGGAAGAGTAGTGGTGATAGAGGAGGTTGATGAGCATGAATATTTCCATGACAAAAGGTTAATGATTTCTATATTCATGGATATTACAAATGTGCATGCTAATTGGTATCCAGTGGACGGTGTCGTCAAACATGTTCAGCATCATAATGGAAGGTTTATGAAAGCATGGCTTCCAAAAGCCAGTACCGAGAATGAACGTTCTACGATCATAATAGAGACCCCCGAAGGTGAGACTATAATGGCACGTCAGATTGCAGGGGCTGTGGCAAGGAGAATTGTAACATACGCAACTCCTGGTGAGGATTGTTATATTGACGAGCACATGGGATTCATTAAATTCGGTTCCAGAGTTGACGTATATCTTCCTTTAGGAACAGAAGTTTGTGTGGAAATGAATCAGAAAACAACAGGTAATGAGACTGTTATTGCTAAACTTAAATAATAAGGACTATGTCAAATATTATAACAAGGAATATTCCTAACAGTATTACAAGTTGTAATCTGTTTTGTGGATGTATAGCAACCTATATGGCTTTTCAGAGTGATTACAGATTGGCTATGCTGTTTATTGTCCTTGGTGCAGTTTTTGATTTTTTTGATGGTATGACAGCCAGGCTTCTTAAAGTGTCTTCGCCCATAGGAAAGGAACTGGATTCTCTAGCTGATAATATAACTTTTGGACTTGCTCCGTCGGCTATCGTATTTTCTTTGTTCAAGCATGTTGATATACCGTTCTTTATTGTTGGTATTTCAGAATACATACCTTACACAGCATTCATAATATCAGTATTTTCTGCTCTTCGTCTGGCTAAATTCAATCTGGATGAACGTCAGACCACTTCATTTATTGGTATGCCTACCCCTGCCAATGCTCTATTCTGGAGTTCATTCGCTATATGGATGATTGAAGGTCAGAATCTTAATGGTTTGTTTAATGCTTTCTATTTATTTCTGTTGGTTGTAATCATGTCATTGCTTTTGGTTTCAGAACTGCCAATGTTCTCTCTGAAATTCAAGAATCTGTCATGGAAAAGTAATAAGATTCAATATATTTTTCTTAGTGTGAGCATACTTTTGCTTGCTCTTTTCGGACTGAGTTCACTCTTTGCTGTGATTATTTGGTATATAATATTGTCTGCCATTACTTATAAGAAAGCATAATATTGTAATTGTGGCACAGTTATTGTATCATAATTAATAAAAACGATAACTATGTTTCATATTTTAGGAATTATATTTTTTATAATAATCTTTGTACTGATTATAGGTTTCACTATTATTTATAAGATAGTGAGAACAGTAATAAACGTGGGTAAGAGTGGAAAGACTGAAGAAAAAAACTTTGGTTTTGATAATAGTGAGAGTGATTCTAAAACATCGGGAAATAAATCTCCAAGTGGCAAAAAGAAAGTATTTGATGAAAATGAAGGAGAGTATATAGAGTTTGAAGAGATAAAAGATTGATTCTTTTATCTCTTTTTTGTTATACTCATTATACGTTCTTTACCTGTTTTAACCTTAGTTATGCAAATTAGTCGCTAAATTTCTTGGATTTTATAATATAAAGTAGTACCTTTGCACTCGCAAACAAGAAATAACATCGCGGAGTGGAGCAGTTGGTAGCTCGTTGGGCTCATAACCCAAAGGTCGT
>NZ_CALDPF010000033.1 GCF_937912035.1 uncultured Bacteroides sp. | reverse complement strand
TTACGCTCTTATCAGCGAAGTTAATCTTACCTTCTGCATCAACTGTAACGTTTTCCAACAAAGCGTTGCGACGGATAGCCTTGTAGATATCTGGTTCTGATTCCTTATCCAAGTTGATAACCTTAGCGTAGCAACCACCTTCGTAGTTGAATACACCTTCTTCGTCCCAACCGTGTTCGTCGTCACCGATCAACAAACGCTTAGGATCTGTAGACAAAGTAGTCTTACCTGTACCAGACAAACCGAAGAAGATAGCAGAGTCAGTACCTTCCATGTTTGTATTAGCAGAACAGTGCATAGAAGCGATACCCTTCAATGGGTTCAAGTAGTTCATGATAGAGAACATACCCTTCTTCATTTCACCACCGTACCAAGTATTCAAAATAACTTGTTCGTTAGTCTTCAAGTTGAACACAGTTGCAGTTTCTGAGTTCAAGCCCAATTCCTGATAGTTGTCAACCTTAGCCTTAGAAGCGTTGAAGCAAACGAAATCAGGTTCACCATAAGCTTCCAATTCTTCAGCTGTCGGACGGATGAACATGTTAGTCACGAAGTGTGCCTGCCATGCTACTTCCATGATGAAACGTACCTTCAAACGAGTTGCTTCGTTCGCACCACAGAAAGTATCAACTACGAACAACTTCTTGCCGCTCAACTGCTTAACAGCCTTAGCCTTCAAATCAGCCCAAGCTTCTTCAGAACATGGCTTGTTGTCGTTCTTATATTCTTCAGAAGTCCACCATACAGTGTCCTTGCTAGCTTCGTTGTACACGAAGAACTTATCTTTAGGAGAACGACCTGTATAGATACCAGTCATTACATTAACAGCACCAAGTTCAGTTTCCTGACCTACTTCAAAACCTTCCAAACCAGCCTTTGTTTCTTCAGCGAACAATACTTCGTAAGAAGGGTTGTGGAGTACTTCCACAGCACCGGTAATACCGTACTTGCTTAAATCTAAATTTGCCATTTTGATAAATGATTAATTGGGTTATAATTGTTTTTATTTTTCCTCTTTCAAACACCCTAAACAAGGCAAATAAGCCTTTACCTTGTTCAAGGCGTTACAAAAATAGTATTTTATTTTAAAACAAACGAAGTTATTGGTAAAATATTTCCTTGTTAACGAAATATTTAAATTTGTATAACAAATATGCTATTTACACTTTGCAAAAACCCCTTTATTTGTCTTAATAGCCTAATTCGTATGGCTGCTTCACCGCCGGCACCCCTTCTTTCATCCATTTCGGCATCGGTTCTCCCTTCAAGAAATGGTCGAAGAACTGCTTCATGCGAATTTGGAAGTCGAGCTTGTTCGGAGTCTTGGTCGGCCAATGTGGCTCACCTGTATAGTTCAGCATCCATGCCGGCTTGCCCAAACGCTTCAAGGCTACGAAATACTCGATACCTTGATACCATGGCACATGACCGTCCTGGTCGTTGTGCATAATCAGAATCGGAGTTTCCACCTTATCCATCAAGAACAATGGAGAATTTTCGTAGTAACGGCGTGGATCAGTCCACGGAGTAGCACCCAAACGGCTTTGTGTATGTTCATACTGGAAAGAACGTGCTAAACCAGAGCCCCAACGGATACCACCATAAGCACTGAACATGTTCACCACCGGAGCACCCGATTCGATAGCTGCAAACAAACGGGTACGAGTCGCCAAATAGGCTACTTGATAGCCGCCCCAACTATGTCCTTGTGCACCGATGCGCTTTTCATCTACATAACCACGGGAAAGCACTGCCTGAATACCTGGCATCACACAATTGTAGCAACTTTCGCCCGGATATCCATCGCGATAGCGATTGTCCGGATTGAAGACAATGTAACCATTGCTCAAATACATACGATAGTCAATGGTAGAACGATGAGGTTCCGGCATACGGTATTCATTCAAAGTTTCTGCATTGCGTTCGTAGAAGTTCACAATCATCGGATATTTCTTGTTCGGATCGAAGTTAGCCGGCTTGTAGATGACGCCTTCTATCTTCTTTCCGTCCAATGAAATCCAAGAAATCAATTCAGTAGTACCCCAAATGAATGCATCCTGCTGACGGATACCTTGTGTCAACTGAACACTTTTCTTGAAGTTGCCATCGGTTGACCATACATCTGGAAAGACTTCGAAGTTCTCACGGCTATAAATATACTTATCGTCATTCTTAGCCTTCATGACATTGCCATAATTGAAAGCACCTCCTGCCAACAAAGCCGGAGTTGAAGGAGCCACCAAACGGGCACGATAGATACCGGTACTCTTGTCCACTTCATTGAAACCGGTCAGCAACATCGGTTGTTTCAAATCAATATCTACTTGTTCTCTGTCGAGGACAATACGGCGGTAAGTCACTTGCTTTTGACGACCGTCTTTGGTGAGTTTCACCGGTGCCTTCTTACCTTCCGGATCGAACGACCAGATATCGTAACGGTCGTAGATCAACAAGGCTCCATCATCCTTGGTCCAACCAGCCATGCCGTGAGGCGACGGATAGTTAGGCACGTCATTGTCTTCATCCCAAGCCGGGAATGTCTGCGGAGTAGTCAACCGAATCTTACGATTGTCTGCCAAGTTGATGGTATACCAACAGCTGTCTGTCGCATTGTAGGTTCCGACATACTTACCAGCTGGTGATAAGCGATAGCCTGCATAATCGGCTTTTGCAATCAATGTACGCTCACCAGTGGACAAGGATACCTTATAATAATCGGAACGGGTACGGCCTTCCCACATAGAAGAGAGCGAGTATGGTTTCGAAGTAGAAACGATGGCCCAATCGCCCATGCCCTTCACTGGCAATTGTGCATCCGGCAATTCCACATCGGCAATCTGTACCAGTTTCTGATCGTTCAATTGATAAACGGCTGCATAACTCTTCTTCAAGTCACGCTTTACATTGAAGTGCTGAACGGTGTATTGTACCGGTTCGTCCCAATTCCATACTTGAACGTTCGGACGGTTAGCATCCAAGACGGTAGAATCCTTACGCAATGGAGCCGGAGCTGTACCCAGGAACAAACGGGTAGCATCGTCCGAGAAACTCAAACGTTGGTTCGGACTTACGACCCAACCT
The DNA here is from genome assembly GCF_937912035.1 of uncultured Bacteroides sp. Classification (GTDB taxonomy): domain Bacteria; phylum Bacteroidota; class Bacteroidia; order Bacteroidales; family Bacteroidaceae; genus Phocaeicola. The sequence continues at coordinate 83,560 of NZ_CALDPF010000033.1, read as the reverse complement.
TCTGGCAAACCAGCAGTTGTAGGACTGACCAATTCACGAGCTTCACCAGCATTTTCTGACATCCACAAAGCCATGGTGTAGTCCTTTTGCTTCTTGTCATCGGTATAGAGGAAAGCCAACTTGCTACCTGTCTTATCAAAAGTAGGTTGCACAAACACCCCCTTACCTTCTTTGACCAATACGGGTTGAGTCGCTTCCGGAGTCCAAACATACATACCCGGCTTCTTGCCATCTTTGTCTTCCGTGGTCACGAAATAGAGAGCCGCCTTTTCCTTAGCAAATCCGTAAACCGAAGCCGAAGGAAGCAACACTTTCTGAGTGCCGTCTAAAGAAACAACCACCAACGAAGAATCCTTGCGGGTACGTTGGTAAGCCAACCACTCCCCTTCTTCTGCCAATTTATATCCTTTCAACGAGTCAATGGTCCATTCGGTACCGTTCTTCAAGTTACGGATGATAAGTTCATCCATCGGCATCTTATCCTTCTTGGTTTTCTTCAACTTCAATTCGTCCACCAAAGCATCGGCCGGTACTTTCTTTACCAACGCATAAGCAGCCGATGACGAGAACTTCACCTCCGAAGCCGGAGAATAGGTATATACCGCCTTACCATCTACCGACAAAAGTTGTACTTCCGAATCTCCCTTCCACGGAGTAAACATAGCTGCCGCCCATTGTCCATCATTGGAAATGGTACGAGTAGTAATGCGCTTCCAGTCCTGCAAATCTTGCGGAGTCATGGCTTTCTGCGCTTTCATTGTCAGGAATGGCATTGCTGCCAGCAATACTATTCCTACTAATCTTACACTTTTCATCTTATTTGTTATTCTAATTAGTCACAATTATCGACAAAAATAGGCAAAAGAAAATTACGGACAAATTAAATTTAGAAATATACGACGATGTTTTTTAAAAAGACCATTATGTTTTAAAAAAAGACCGCCGTCTTTTTAAAAAAGATGGCGGCCCATATTGAGATACTCTCTACGAGGCTTATTTCACTTCCCAAGTATCGTTGGTCAACAACAATTCATCAAAGTTGTGGTATTTCTTCTTTTCCGACACTTCTTCTATTTGTGCATATACTGCATCATCGTAAGTTGGAGCTTCCACATCACGAATCACACCGAGCGCAATCGGAAAATCAGGACCTTGCATTAAAGCCAACTTCAACTGAAGGGTATTGTCTTCGCAGTGTGCATCATGAACCAGGATATCCTTTTCAGTAATACCGTTTTCACCTAATTTTACCACCTTCAAACCGAAACCTTCCTGCATCAAGCCGAGCTCCTTGTTTTCACCGAAGAGCATTGGCTTGCCATGTTCCAAATAGATAGCGTTCTTGGCACGGCCTTCCTTGGTATATACCGATTCGTGAGTTCCATGATTGAAAATCACACAGTTCTGAAGGATTTCGCAAACCGAAGCACCCTTATGGTTATAAGCAGCTTTCAATATATCGACTGTACCGGCAGCATCAGTCGCTACGGAACGGGCAAAGAAATGGCCACGAGCACCGAAGCACAATTCAGCCGGACAGAACGGATCTTCCACTGTACCGTAAGGAGACGACTTGCTGACAAAACCACGTGGAGAAGTCGGTGAGTACTGTCCCTTGGTCAAACCATAGATACGGTTGTTCAACAGAATCATGTTCAAGTTGATGTTACGACGGTTGGCATGAATGAAGTGATTACCACCGATAGCGAGACCATCGCCATCGCCCGACACCTGCCATACGGTCAAATTCGGATTGGCCACTTTACATCCAGCAGCAATCGCAGCTGAACGACCATGGATGGTGTTCATGCCATACGTATTCATATAGTGAGGCAAACGGCTGGAGCATCCGATACCCGAAATAACGGCAATATCCCATGGAGCCACACCGATTTCTGCCATCGCCTTGTGCAGTGAAGCCAAGAAGAAGTGGTCACCGCAACCCGGACACCAACGAGGTTGTCCTTTCTTATAGTCTTTTGCTGTAAATTCGCACATAACTTTTCTTTTTTATTTGTTCAAGATTTCGGTGAATGCAGCCACAAGTTCATTAACCACGAATGGCTGACCCTTTACTTCATTATATTGAGATGGTACAAAACCATCAATCTTCATACGCAAGTAACCTGCAAACTGACCCATGTTCTGTTCGGCTACCACTACCTTCGGATACTTCTTCAATACTTCTTCCGTATTCTTTGGCAACGGATTGATGTACTTGAAGTGCGCCAAAGCCACCTTCTTGCCAGCCGCACGCATTTCGTCCATGGTTGCATGGAGATGTCCGTATGTACCACCGAAGCCCACGATGAGCAATTCAGCATCGTCCTTGTCACCTTCTACCACTACATCTGGTACCTTTATATTATCAATCTTCTGCTGACGGAGTTGAGTCATCAAGTGATGGTTTTCTGGATTAGTTGAGATAGCACCAGTTGCATTATCCTTTTCCAAACCGCCAAGAATGTGTGTAAAACCTTCTGTTCCCGGGATAGCCCAATAACGTACCCCCTCTTCGTTACGCTGATATGGAGTCCATGTTCCCTTCAACTCTGCTGGAACGAACGGAGGCTGGATAGCCGGATAATCTGCCAATTTTGGTAGTTTCCAAGCGGCTGAACCATTAGCAACGAATGCATCAGTTAAGAGAACAACTGGAGTCATGTGCTCGAGCGCCATCTTTGAAGCTTCGTAAGCAGCATCGAAACAATCAGTCGGTGAAGTCGCTGCCAATACTGGCATCGGGCTTTCTCCGTTACGACCAAACAACACTTGCAACAAGTCGGTCTGTTCACTCTTGGTAGGAAGACCGGTAGCTGGACCACCGCGCTGAACATCGAGCACCACTAACGGAAGCTCCATAATTACTGCCAAGTTCATGGCTTCCGACTTCAAACAGATACCTGGACCTGAAGTAGAAGTAACCGCCAAAGCACCTGCGTAAGAAGCACCGACAGCCGAAGCACATCCTGCGATTTCGTCTTCACACTGAACTGTCACCACGCCTAAAGACTTGTGCTTAGAGAGTTCGTGAAGCACATCGGTAGCCGGAGTAATCGGATAAGAACCCAAATAAAGCTTCAAACCAGCCTTTTCAGCAGCAGCAATGAAACCGTAGGCAGTAGCCTTGTTACCAGTAATATCCATGTACTTACCCGGATTCACAGTTTTACTTTCGATTCTGTATGTATGAGCCACACTAGAGTGGGTATTGTGACCATAGTCATAACCAGCATGAATCACCTTAATATTCGCTTCTGCAATGGCCGGCTTCTTTGCAAACTTTTCGCGGAGGAAGTTTTCGGCAATGGTCAAGTCGCGATTAAACAACCAGCACACCAAACCGAGTGCAAACATGTTACGACATTTCAGCATTGACTTGTTGTCCATGCCCGAATCAGCCAAACAGTCCTTCACCATCTGAGAAATAGGAGCCGCAATCACATCGTTCTTGATACCCATTTCTTCAATCGGATTGTCAGTCTTAAAAGCCGCCTTTTCCAAATCTGACTTTTGGAAACAGTCTGTATCAATAATAATACAAGCTGTAGATTTCGCAAACTTATATTGAGTCTTAAGTGCTGCCGCATTCATTGCAACCAACACATCACATGCATCACCTGGAGTGAACACCTTTTCTGCACCGATATGTACTTGAAAACCGGATACCCCAGTCAACGAACCTTGCGGAGCACGGATATCTGCCGGATAATCTGGGAATGTACTAATGTCATTCCCCACTGTAGCAGAGATAGTCGAAAAGAGATTTCCGGCCAACTGCATACCATCACCTGAGTCGCCTGAGAATCGTACCACTACCTGGTCTAATTCCTTGACAATCATTTCTTCTGCCATATGATTTCTATTTTAAAACATTTATTCTACAATTTGCAACAAATTAAGTAAAGTTCCATGAAACGACAAAATATTATTGGCAGAAACGATAAAAAAGATTACCTTTGCGTCCGCCTATTTTGGGATGCCCTTGTAGTTCAACGGATAGAATAGAAGTTTCCTAAACTTTAGATAGGGGTTCGATTCCCCTCGGGGGTACATAAAAAAGGGATGGTTTTCACCATCCCTTTCCTTATTATATAAGTAGGTTTTCTTACTTAATAACGCCCAATTCCTTACCCACCTTGATAAAGGCTGCAATTGCCTTATCCAAATGTTCCTGTTCGTGAGCAGCAGAAAGCTGTACACGAATACGAGCCTGTCCCTTCGGAACTACCGGATAATAGAAACCTGTTACATAGATACCTTCTTCCTGCATCTTGGCAGCAAAGTCCTGAGACAACTTCGCATCGTACAACATCACAGCGCAGATAGCACTCTGAGTCGGCTTGATATCAAAGCCTGCAGCCAACATCTTTTCACGGAAGTAAGTCACGTTATGCATCAACTTGTCATGCAAAGCATTGCTTTCCTTCAAGATCTTGAACATTTCGATACTTGCACCTACGATAGCCGGAGCTACTGAGTTAGAGAACAAGTAAGGACGTGAACGCTGACGGAGCATATCAATGATTTCCTTGCGACCTGTAGTGAAACCACCCATTGCACCACCGAATGCCTTACCCAATGTACCAGTGAAGATATCTACACGACCGTATACATCGTATTGTTCAGCTACACCGTGACCTGTTGCACCTACTACACCGGCAGAGTGAGATTCGTCAACCATTACCAAAGCATCGTACTTTTCAGCCAAGTCACAAATCTTGTCCATCGGAGCTACGTTACCGTCCATAGAGAATACACCGTCAGTAACGATAATACGATGACGTTGAGCCTGAGCTTCCTGCAAGCACTTTTCCAATTCAGCCATATCTGCATTGGCATAACGATAACGCTTAGCCTTACACAAACGTACACCATCAATGATTGAAGCGTGGTTCAATGCATCCGAGATGATAGCATCTTCTTCAGTGAACAATGGTTCGAATACACCACCATTCGCATCGAAACAAGCAGCATAAAGGATAGTATCTTCAGTCTTGAAGTAATCAGAGATAGCTGCTTCGAGCTGCTTATGCAAGTCCTGAGTACCGCAGATGAAACGTACAGAAGACATACCATAACCATGAGAATCCATAGCTGCCTTCGCTGCTTCAATCAAACGCTTGTTGTCTGCCAAACCCAAATAGTTGTTGGCACAGAAGTTCAATACACCCTGACCGGCATTTACCTTGATATCAGCACTCTGAGGAGTAGTGATAATACGTTCGTTCTTGTACAAACCAGCAGCCTTGATATTTTCGAGTTCCTGCGCAAGGAACTGTTGCATTTTACCGTACATATATTCTTTTATCTTTTTTTCTAATTAATATTATTCCCAATCCAAGATAACCTTACCGCACTGACCTGATTCCATTACATCGAAACCTTTCTGGAATTCAGCAATCGGGAAGTGGTGAGTGATAACCGGTGTCAAATCCAAACCAGAAATCAACATCTGCTGCATCTTGTACCAAGTTTCCCACATTTCACGACCATAGATACCCTTGATAGTCAACGCCTTGAAAATAATTTCACTCCAGTCTACAGTAGTTGTCGGAGGCAAGATACCTAACTGAGCAATCTTTGAACCATTGTACATGTTAGCAACCATGTCACGGAAAGCGATCGGAGAACCAGACATTTCCAAACCTACGTCGAAACCACGCATACCGAGTTGTTCCATAGCACCGGCAACTGTTTCACCCTTAGCCGCATTAACAGTTACAGTAGCACCCATCTTCTTAGCGATATCCAAACGATAGTCGCTCAAGTCGGTTACTACTACATTCTTTGCACCTGCAAAACGAGCGATAGCTGTAGCCATCGTACCAATCAAACCTGCACCAGTAATCAATACGTCTTCACCCAAGAGTGGGAAAGAAAGAGCAGTATGAGTTGCATTACCGAACGGGTCCATGATAGCAGCCATATCGTCAGAGATACGGTCGTCCAACTTCACCACGTTTGATTCTGGAATACAGAGGTATTCAGCGAAGGCACCATCACGATTTACACCGACACCAATACTGTTTTCACAGATGTGCTGCAAACCACGACGGCAGTTACGGCAATGACCACAAGCGATGTGACCTTCACCTGTTACACGGTCGCCTACCTGGATATTACGGACACCCGGACCTACTTCGGCAACAATACCTACATATTCATGACCAATTGTCATCGGAGTCTTGATTGTCTTCTGGCTCCACTCGTCCCACTTGTAGATGTGCAAGTCGGTACCACAAATAGCAGTCTTCTTAATCTTGATAAGAACGTCGTTCACACCCACTTTTGGAACAGGAACTTCTTCCATCCAAATACCCTTCTGGGCTTCTTTCTTTACTAAAGCTTTCATGTTCTGTTATTTAATACGTTGAAACTTTTCTTTCTTTCAATACAAGGAACAAATATACAAAAAAAAGAGGGCTTCCCAACTGGAAGCCCTCTTTTTTTATTTTAATTACTTATTTTCTTCAGGCAACTTGCTACCCAATGTCAAATAAGCTACTGGAGCAGCAAAGAACAATGAACCGAGTGTGCCGATTACAACACCGAGAATCATCGCAAATGCGAAGCTACGGATGCTGTCACCACCAAGAACAAAGATACACAACAATACAACCAATGTACTTACAGAAGTATTGATAGTACGAGCCAAAGTAGTATTCAACGATTCATTGAACAACTGGAAGCGGTCACGCTTCGGATACAAAGTGCGGAATTCACGGATACGGTCGAATACTACCACCTTATCGTTGATAGAGTAACCGATAGCTGTCAAGATAGCACCGATGAATGTTTGGTCGATTTCCAAAGAGAACGGAGCCCATGTGTGACACAATGAGTAAGCACCGATAATCAAAGTTACTTCCACAACCAATGATGCAGTTGCACCCAAGCTAAACGCAATGTTACGGAAACGCAACAAGATGTAAGCACCAATTGCAATCAAAGCGAACAATACAGACCAAATAGCTGATCTTGTAATATCGTCAGCGATACTTGGACCTACCTTCTGTGAACTGATGATAGAACCACCTGTACGGTTATCACGGTCGATGAATACTTCCAAAGTAGTACCTTCACCCAACAAGTTACCTTCCTTCAATGATTCATAGATAAATGCTTCTACTTCAGAGTCGATAGTAGCCGATTCTTCATTGATACGGTAGTTAGTAGTGATACGGATAGTCTTCTTATCTGTACCCAAAGCGATAGCCTGAACGTTATCTTCAGTAATCTTAGTCTTCAAGAGGTCACGAACTGTTTCCGGTTCCACTTGCTTTTCGAACTGAACCACGAAGTTACGACCACCTGTAAAGTCGATACTCTGAGCCAAACCACGAACAAAGAACGATACCACACAGATTGCGATGATTGCACCGAACACTGTGAATGACTTCTTGGCAGAACCCATGAAGTTATAAGCAGGGTTCTTCATCAAATTCTTCGAAAGGTTAGTAGTGAAAGTCAAGTTCAACCACTTATCCTTGTTCATGAAGTATTCATAAACTACGCGAGTCAAGAATACAGCTGTAAAGAACGAGCAGAGGATACCGATAATCAAAGTAGTAGCAAAACCACGGATAGGACCTGTACCGAAGTAGAACAAGATGATACCAGTGATAATAGATGTCAAGTTAGAGTCGAAGATAGCAGAGAATGCGTTAGAATAACCATCAGCCAAAGCAGCCTTAGTAGTCTTACCTGCTCTCAATTCTTCTTTAGTACGTTCGTAAATCAACACGTTAGCATCCACAGCCATACCAAGTGACAATACCATACCGGCAATACCTGACATAGTAAGCGCAGCGTGGAACGAAGTAAGAATACCAAGTGTGAAGAAGAAGTTTACGAACAATGCAAGGTTGGCAATCATACCTGGGATGAAGCCGTACATTGCACACATGTAAACCATAAGAACAATCAAGGCAACGATGAATGACATGATACCCTGGTTGATAGATTCCTGACCAAGAGAAGGACCTACGATATCTTCCTGTACGATACGGGCAGGAGCCGGCATCTTACCTGTTTTCAATACGTTAGCCAAGTCTTTTGTCTGCTCAGGAGTGAAGTTACCAGTGATTTCTGAATTACCACCTGCAATTTCACCATTAGAACGTGGAGCACTGTATACATATCCATCCAATACGATAGCAATCTCGCGTCCTGTATTCTGTTTAGTCAACACAGCCCAACGACGAGAGCCCTCTGTATTCATTGACATTGTTACACATGGTCTGTTATACTGGTCGTATGAATCACGTGCATCAGTAACAACATCACCTTCAAGTGGAGCGCGTCCGTTACGCTGAGTAGATTTGATAGCATAAAGCTCAAAGATACGGCCAGTCTTGTCCATATCAGTAGCCTTAACACCCCACATAAGCTTCAGATCACGAGGAAGGATGTTCTTCACTTCCTTCATGTTCAGTACCTTATTAATCTGGATAGTGTCATTATAGTCAGCATAACCTACGATACAGCCAACACCACTCTGGTTCAACTGAAGAACTGACAACAAAGGATGTTCTTTCTTCAACTGTTCCATATCGACCTTAGTTTCTGCTTTTTCGCCTTTCAAAGCAGCAGTAAGGCTATCTTTAGCAGATACAGCAGCTGTAGCTTCCTCTTTAACTTCTACAGAATCAGCAGATTCAGCTACATAAAGGATGTCACGTGCACGGCTGTCAGCAGATGCAAGGATAGGCACGATTTCAGAAGCCTCGTATGTTTCCCAGAACTCAAGATTTGCAGAACCCTGGAGAAGTTTTCTCACACGTTCAGGTTCCTTGATACCAGGAAGCTCAACCATGATACGTCCCATCTTGCCTTCAAGTGTCTGGATATTAGGCTGAACCACACCGAAACGGTCGATACGAGTACGCAATACGTTATATGAGTTCTCTACAGCAGCCTTAACTTCTTCACGAAGAGCAGCTTCAACCTCTGCGTCAGTGCTACGTGTATTTACCTTATCTTTCAACTGCTGAGTTGCGAAGATTTCAGCCAATTTGCCGTCAGGAGCCTGTTTTTTATACTCTCTTACGAACAATGTGATAAAATCTTCCTGACTGGTAATCTGCTGTTTTGCAGCTTCTGCTACAGCAGCGTTGAAAGCCTCGTCCGGCTTATTGTCAGCAAGTGTTCTTACTACGTCTGGAACAGATACTTCAAGAATGACGTTCATACCACCCTTAAGGTCAAGACCCAAACCAATCTCCATCTCACGGCAGTCTTTCAGCGAGTAAACTCCCAACCATACCTTTTCATTCTGCATAGAATCAAGGTAATGCGCCGCACCCTTCGGATCCTGTTCTGCAAGTTTCATGTGATGACGAGTCACGAACGAGAACGAAAGATAAAAGGCACATGCAAGAGTCAAAAGTACTGCAAAGACTTTTACAAATCCTTTGTTTTGCATGATAGTTTAATTTATTTTATTTTACTTTTTAATTAGATACGTTTTTTCAAGGTTGCAAATATAGCTTTTTTTTCTGTTTATAGCTGAAAGAATGCTGATATTTTGATAAATATGAACAAAAAAGGTCACAAAAACGTTATTTTACAGATTTATTGTAGCATACCATATAACTATTTTACCCACTAAATAACTTAATTTCACGGGTATACAAAGTTATAAACTTCATTTCATTATTTCTAAATACATATTGCATACATATATATACAACCTATATATATGTAAATACAGTCTTTGTTTTTATAAATATAAGTTGTATTTAGAGATTATGTAAGTAAAAATACATTTTTATATAAACAGGATTTCCAAAATACAAAAACGCCCGGCAGAGATTTTCATCCACCGGGCGTCGTATATTTATTTAATTGTTATATAAACTATCAAACTGAAGTCTTACTTCAGACCTCTGTTTTTCAGCATAGGCTCAATGCTTGGTTCCTGTCCGCGGAATGTCACATAAAGTTTCATAGGATCGTCTGAGCCTCCTTTTTCAAGGATATTCTTGCGGAAGGCCGTAGCAGTAGCCTGATCAAACAAACCTTTTTCCTCGAATGCGCTGAAAGCATCAGCGTCAAGTCTTTCTGCCCACAGATAAGCATAATATCCTGCAGCATAACCGCCGATGATATGGTTGAAGTAAGTTGCACGATAACGTGGAGCAATCTGAGAGATCAATCCAAGTTTATCCATAACCTGCTTCTCGTATGCCATCACGTCGAGTCCTTCTGTCGAAGTGAGGAGATGAAGTTCCATATCAAGTATAGCAGCGGCAAGAAGTTCGGTAGTCATAAATCCGCTGTTGAACAATGCCTGATTTTCAATCTTGGCGATTAATTCGTCAGAGATAGTTTCTCTTGTCTGATAATGTTTTGCATAAACCTTCATTACCTCAGGAGCAACAGTCCAGTGCTCCATAATCTGAGAAGGAAGTTCCACGAAATCGCGTGCAACAGATGTTCCTGATACTCCATAGTACTTACACTGCGAAAGCATTCCGTGAAGAGCGTGTCCGAACTCGTGGAACATAGTGCGAGCCTCATCTATCGACAACAGTGAAGGAACATCACCTACAGGTTTTGTAAAGCTTCCTACATTATAGATTATAGGACGTACACCTTCTTTCTGTTCGCGGAAATTGCTCATCCATGCACCACTTCTCTTGCTTGCACGTGGCATGAAGTCTGAATAGAACACTCCAAGGAATGAACCGTCGGCATCGTTCACGATGAAAGTTTCTACATCCTTATTATATACAGAGATAGAATCAACCTTGGTAAGAGTAATTCCGTACAGTTTGTTCACTACATAGAACAATCCGCTTCTTACGTCTTCAAGGCTGAAATATGGTTTAATCTCATCCTCATTCAGATTATATTTTTCCTGACGGAGCTTTTCAGCATAATACCACCAGTCCCATGCTTCAAGCTTCTCTCCTTTTCCTTCCTTATCCATAATCTTCTGCAGTTCGGCAGCCTCAACCTTGGCATTTTTAATAGAATATTTCCAAAGTTCATTCAAGAAGCTCATCACGTTTTCAGGAGTCTTTGCCATATTATCCTGAAGAACGTACTGTGCATAGTTGTCGAATCCCATCAGTTTAGCCTTTTCCAGACGGAGAGTAAGAATTTGCTTCAATACTTCCTTGTTGTCATTTGCATCACCGTTGTTACCCATGTTTGTGTATGCAAGATAGATCTTCTTTCTCAACTCACGGTTCTGGGCGTACTGCAGGAACGGAGTTCTGCTTGAAGCCTGAAGAGTGAAAAGCCACTTTCCTTCCATTCCGTTAGCCTTAGCCTCGGTAGCCGCACCTGCTATTACTGATTCAGGAAGACCTGCAAGATCAGCTTCATTGTCGATAACCAACTTGAAAGCATTATTCTCCGCCAATACATGATTGCCGAACTCTATTGACAGAGTTGATAACTTGCTGTTTATCTCACGCAGTTTCTCCTGACTTTCCGCATCAAGCGATGCACCTGACGATACGAATCTCTTATAGTATTTGTCAAGCAGATAGTGTTGTTCTGTAGTAAGCTGGATTTCACCGTTAGCTTCCTGCTCATGAACGGCAGCCACACGCTGATAAAGATCCATGTTCAGATAAATATTGTCATTATGAGAAGACAATACAGGAGCCATCTTTGCCTCCAAGGCCATAAGTCCGTCGTTGGTATCAGCCTCTGTAAGGGCATAGAACACTCCGGCAACTCTCGACAGGATTTCGCCACTGTTATCCAGTGCTACTATGGTATTTTCGAATGTAGGTTTTGCAGGATTTTCCACAATAGCCTTAATTTCGGCATTCTGTTGTTCGATACCTTTCAGGAAAGCCGGTTCATAATGTTCCAACTTAATGTTGTTGAAATCTGGAGTTCCGTACGGAGTCTGGAACTCTGTCATAAACGGATTTACCGTATCCGCCTGTTTCTGGCCGCATGCACACACCATGCCGCCCAAAGCCAAAGCCATCATTACTTGTTTCATATATCTAAGTTATTAAGTTATTCCTTTATCTCCAATCTGCACTTCAACGGATAATGATCCGAAGCGTCTATCGAATCGTCCACACGACAATCAAGCACTCTGTAAGCATCTCCCACCATGATATGGTCAATCCTGAAATACAGAAAATTTCTGTTATATGTTATTCCGGGACCATTACCAGCCTCTTTATAAGCATCCTGCAGTCTTTCACCGATTTTATTATGTACATACGAAACCGGAGTATCATTAAAATCACCACAAACTATCATATACGGAGAATACTCCTTTTCTATGTACCCCGAAATGACATCAGCCTGCGGTCCGCGTATAGACATAGCATCAGCCAGTTTCTTCAACAGATATTTACTTCCGCTCTTCACCTTATCTTCATCAGGAGACTTTAACATATCCGTATACACCTCCTTGTCGTGCGCATCCAGTTTATTTGATTCCAGATGATTGACAATCACAGGTATGTTATACTCCTTATATTTAACAGAGAATACTGCACTTCCATTACTCTTGCTAACAACATTTATTCCTTCAATCAGCTTTACAGGATATTTAGAATAACATGCCATGGAATTTCCGTTCACTGTGTGCGTTCTCATGTAAGGATAAACTTTCAATAGAGAATTCTTTATTGCCGAATCATGCAAAGGATATTCCTGAAGACAAACTATATCCGCTCCACTTTCCTTGATATAATCCAATATCGGATTTATCTTGCTCCCGTCGGCAGATTTCTGTGTCTGCATCTGCATCACATTGTAAGTCAACACATCCAGAGTTACTCCTCCTGAACTTTCAGAAGAAAAATTTATTGGACTATACGACATCAGAGAGTTCCACCCCAAAAGGAAGAAAACAATCGGGACAACAACCAGTCTCCATTTGGCAAATGCCCAAAACACGATAAAGCAAAGATTGAGGATTATAAAAATAGGAATGAAAAGACCTGCACATGCCAACACTGGATGCTGTACAGGAGAAATCATGGGACTATAGGCACATATCAGAAAACCTGCACCTACAATAATATTGATAATAAGAAAAAAGAACTTGAATGTATTCCTAATGAATCTCATCTTCTGCTTGCATCAAAAAGTTTCTTCTTCTCATCCTCCGACAAACTACCGTAACCGGATTTTCTCAGTTTCTCAAGTATACGGTTTATCTCGTCCTCATTGGCCTTCTTACGCTCATTATAATCATACTGCTGCTGATGTTTGCCATAATGTACCTTCATCTTTGGTTTACGTTTAGGCAACCTGAATCCACGGGCGAAAAAGTCAATAACAGCATTAATCCATTTTGTAGCATCAGTACCTCTTGCCAGTCCCATAGAAAACCAGAAACCTGCTGCCGCACCACCCAAATGAGCAATATGTCCGCCGGCATTGCTGGAAGTCATGAAAAGCAAATCTAAGATAACCATAAACAAAGCCACGTATTTAAGTCTTACTGTACCTATAAACATAAACTGTACCGGGAATTCAGGCTCTCTGACTGCAGTAGCAACAACTATAGCAAGCACCGATGCGGATGCCCCAACCATAACGGCACTAATCCTTGCCATTTCGAAATATGGAAATACATTATAAGATATGATATATAGCATTCCTCCACAAAGCCCACCGAGTATATAAAGCCCTCTGAGATGTTTCGATGAGAAATAATTCAGGAAGAGATTACCGAACCAATAAAGCCACAGCATATTGAACAGAATATGCAGCAGACCACCGTGCATAAACTGATATGTAATTATAGACCATGGCTGCATGATGAAAGTAGGCACCCATGCATGAAGGCTCAGAGCCTCAGCAATAGGATTATATGGTACATTGAACAGCATAAGGAATACGCTTATCAGTTCAACGAACACAAAGACAAGACAGTTTATAAGTATAAGCCGTCCTACAATGTTTCTTCCAAAGAAATTATTCTTCAAATCAGTAAATAGTCTGTCCGTTACCATTTTTCTTCCTCCAGTACAAAATTAGAATCAAACCGAAGAGCATACCTCCAAGATGTGCGAAGTGTGCCACATTATCATTTGCCGACACTCCCAGGAAAAGTTCTACTACAGCATAGAATATCACAAAGAACTTGGCCTTTATAGGAAAAGGAAGTGGGAATACAAACATCTGACTGTTCGGGAAGAGCATACCGAACGCAAGCAAAATACCATAAACGGCTCCAGAAGCACCAACAGTACGCATCATGTTCAGATATTCTCCCATAGGGATTATACCGTAAGGTGTCTGTACGTTATCATAATTAGAATATACAGTGAGATATTCGACCAACTGCACAAGTTCCTGAATTAATCCGGCACCTATACCGCATACCATATAATAAATGAGAAATCTTTTTGGTCCCCACACCTGCTCAAGCACACGTCCAAACATCCAGAGGGCAAACATATTGAAGAATATATGAGTGAAACCGCCGTGCATAAACATATATGTCACAAGCTGCCCCATATTGAAATCGGAAGCCATAAAGAAGTGCAGACTCAGAATTTTTTCGGCATCAATACCGTATCTTTCTGCCACAATCGCACCAAAAAAGCACAACACATTGATAATAAGCAGATTTTTCGTTATCGGTGGAATGTTATTATTCATACTCTAAACAATTAATTTATAAATATACAGAATCTCACCATCTGTGTGAAAATTACTTGCAAAAGTAACATTATATTCCTTTATAATGAAAAGTGTTATAGTTTTTTACATATTTGGATAGAAACTTTACTATGTTATATAATCATACTATCAATAATATTGAGTTAACGAATTAAAAAGACAAAATCAGCATCTGTTTTCTAAATAAAAGAACTAATTTCGCATAAACTACAACTTATGACAAATATGAAATTCAGAAAAATAGTGGCAGTCGACGAGACACTGCTGAACAATAATGCAATAGAACGTCTACAAACATTAGGAGAAAAAGTAGAAGTATATCATGATTTCCCTACAGAGGAGTCAGAAGTAATTAGTCGTATTGGAGATGCCGACTGTCTGCTGGTATCATTCCGTACCCAAATCAGAAGTACGGTCCTTGACGCCTGTCCCAACATCCGATATATAGGAATGTGCTGCACATTGTATAATCCGGAAAGCTGCAATGTAGATGTCATCGAAGCACGACGCAGAGGTATAACCGTTACCGGAGTGAAAGACTATGGCGACGAAGGTGTAGTGGAATATGTTATAAGCGAGCTGGTACGTCTTCTTCACGGATTTGGTCCACACCGTTGGGAAAAGGAAAGTACTGAACTTACCGGAAGGAAGGTCGGTATCATCGGTCTGGGTAAAACAGGCAGTATGATATCTGAAGCGTTGAAAATATTCGGAGCAGACATCCGCTATTACAGCAGAACACGCAAGCCTGATGCAGAGATGAAAGGCATCAAATACCAGCCATTAGACCTTCTGCTTTCTGAAGCAGAGATTATATGCACCTGTTTACCTCGCAACAACTATCTTTTGGGAGAACATGAATTCAAGATAATGGGCAACGGAAAGATATTGGTCAATACCTCTGTCGGACCTACTTTCGACAAAGAAGCACTAAAACAATGGCTTGATAAGTGTCCTTCCAGCTACTATCTGTGCGATGCCACAGGCATGGGAAATCTGGCTGAAGAACTTGCACATATTCCAAATGTACTTTATACGCCATATATCTCAGGAAAATCAATTCAAAGCATCGAGCGCCTTTCACAAAAGGCTTTGGCGAATATGGAGGATTTTATGAAGAATTGAATCACTCAATAAAATAATAAAGGAGAAATGGTTTATCACCATTCTCCTTATTTGACACGTATCAGCCATAAATAAAATCTGCAATGGATAATATTTCATTTCATGCGATTATTCAATATCAAATGTTCTGCCCTCTGAATCTTTTAAAGTTACATCTACATTATTGATTTTTTCATCACCTATAAAAATTCTATTGATATTTATACAACCTTTACACACATCAATTCTGATATTATCGGTACCAACGGAGCAAGTACCCCAGGCATATCCATTACTCCAGAAATACGTACCTGGAGTTGAAGTTATACGGAATGTTTTATCTACAGCAGAGTAATTAAAATCACTTAAAGCAATAATTGCAGCCCAACTGGCCATCGACCGTGCATAATGATGTCCACATTCCGGTTCACTGAAAGGATTGCGTTTGGCTCCGTCATGCCTGTCTCTTATAGAACGGATACACATCAAGGCCTCATCATTCATATCTTCGTATAACATACTCACTGCAGCACAATATTCAAACCCGGTCATTACTTCGGCAAAATAAGGGAAAGGAACCTGCAAACGTCCCTTAGGCCAGGAAGCCATCAACAATCCAGACTCATTCCCCATCACATAAGATCTCATATTGTTAAAATGTCGGCTGAAATCCTCCACATAATTATACTTCATAATACTTTTCAACGTAGTACGTATATGTTCCTTATCAGCCAAATATCCCAATCCGCAAATATGTGCCATATATTGCCCGACTAACTGATCTACCAAACAACCTTTTCCTAACTGGAATCTAGGTATCTTGGCATTCGGCTTGTCCATATCTATAAATTCGAATGATTTCGGATCTGTAATCCTGTGTTCATAATACTCTCCATTGAACAAATTCCTGTCAATCCACTTGGAGCCTTTTCTATATAATGACACACACTTCTTCTCGAAATCCTTATCCTTTACAGCAGCAGCCATTTTACTTGCCGCTTTCAACGCTCCCAAATACCAGAATCCCATTTGCGGATTAGGACCAAAATAGTTCACATCCATTGTATTATGCTGCGAACCTTCCATAACACCATCCTGATTAGCATCCCAACCTTTTTCAATCCAAGCGTAGCCCAATACTTTTTTTATTTGTTCCCAGTTATTTTCCAGAAAATCATCATCACCCGAAAGCTGCCAGTCTCTATAGAATTTCATTATACAGCCCATTTGGCCGTCAGCCGCAGCCGCATTACCTTTTGAAGCTTCAGTCAAAGGAAGTTCAGCCCTGAAATTCATCAAGCCGTTTTCTTTAGTAGAATAATTGAATTCAACATCCCTCATTGTTTTTGCCAGTTCTCCAAACAGGAAAGGAGTAGCCATTTCATAATTCCACACGTGTGTACACGAACCTTTACATGAACCGAACCTGTCCATTACACCTTCCCAACCCATCAAATGACCACTAGGAATACGAAAAACAGTTTGCGAACGCAGTGTTGCCAGGTTGAACAAAGCAGCTTCCTTTACAACATCAGGATACGAACTTTCAAGCAGACTATTGACAAAAAGCAATGTTTCTTTCTCCAAAGAAGAAAGCTGCGGAACAACTCTCACTGCAGTATTCCAGGCATCAGGATATTGTTTGCTATAATAATTACCGACAACAGTTTTTGACCAAGCCTTTCTATTTGGGAAATTCCATGTAATGAAAAAAGAGAATGTTCTGGTTTTATAAGGCTCAATAATCTTCTTTACAGCCATTGATGCCATAGGATCCTCATCATTACTCTCAGACAATTCCGTCAATTCCCCATCCGCACTGAAATCATCCCAAAAACTCAAAATGCTATTGCTCCAACTATCAGGTTTCGATGACGTTCTATAAGTGACATTCCCGGTATCCTGTGTAGTCAATGCCATGGTTCCATACGCAGGGTCATTCTTGTCAACACCTTCAGAATAGAAATATATACCCTTTAATCCATTTTCTGATTTATATATATTCTTATTGTCTTTACAGCCTACAGGAATATAATCTCCCTTCCAATCGGATGTGAATTTACTTCCGTCTTTTCCAATAAAATTACGGATAGATCCGCATATAGAAACCTCTAAAGGTTCTGAAGTCTTGTTTGTCACTTGATACGATAATATAGCAATAGGAATACCACTCGCATCCGCATCGCCAGGAATCAAAGGATTAAATCCCTTGATTTTAACATCAACAGGCAACGTATCATCCGACAAGTTAACCTGTCCGAAAGGATAAGCCGCATCAAATGTAGCATTTGAGAATCTAGGCAATCCATGATGATTTACAGGGCGACCTTCATAATGAAGATATTCATGGTCATAAAGAGGTCCCGCCAACAAAGTAGTTGCGGCATTCCCCGACTTTGTCTTTGTATATATTGCAAAAAACGGTGCATTATTACCGGTTGTGACCGTACTGTATTTTTTGGCAGGAACATTCATGATTTCCCAATCACGTAACTCTCCCCTACCACCCAAGGATACAGTTCCTGTACCTATACCTCCAAGCGGTAAGGCAATTTGATACAAATGTTGCAGATCGTACTTTTTTAAGACAGGCCATGCATTAGGAATCCATTCAGCCAACATTGAGTTACTACTGACATACAAAAATAAAAAAAATAGAAAATACTGCTTTATTCTCATAATATTAATTCTTAAGAGATATAAGTAATAAGGTCATTTCATAACTCAAATTTATAAAAAAAATTACTCCAGACTATAGTTACTTTTGAAATCTTATAATTAACGATTTATTTAAACAATTCATCCGTACATTTTAACCAAAGTTCAGCCATTTTACCTTGGCCTGCAGGTGTTGGATGTATTCCGTCCCAAATCCAATATGTGCTGTTTTCTCCTGACTTCATTTGTAGATTATTAAATAACTCATAATAAGAAACAAATACAGCATTATAATCATTAGCTATTTTTTCTATAATCTTTCCACATTCACATATAAGATTGAGGCGTTTATCATAGTCAGGGGCAGATGATAACTTACCTGTTTTTGCGACAAAAGGAGCACCTAAAACCAACTTCAAATTAGAATTAGATTCATAAGCTCTCTTAATTATAGACCTATACTTTTGTTCCCATTCTGCCGTATCAAACTCACCTCCAACTTTAATAATCTTATCTATGTCATTTGTACCTATGAGGATAGACAATACATCCGGTTGTAATGAAATCACATCATTTTCCCATCGTTTCTCAAGATCATCTAATGTATTACCACTAATTCCTCTATTAAAAAACTCATAATTCTTATCAGGATATTTACTTTGGTAATAGACCGCACATAGGTACATGTAGCCATTTCCATAGATATGATTCATATCCAACAGGTTACGTTCTGAAGAAGGAACCCCAGTTTTTCTTGGTCTTCCCCAATTACCATCAGTTATTGAATCACCAATAAATAATATACGTAATCCATTAGCATAAGAAAAAGAATAAAATAACAAAAGCAGTATTATAAATCGTAAACGTCTCATATCTAATAATTTTAAATCTGAATAAAGTAAATCTATTAATATAAAAATATCGAATTTTTACCAATATAAAACTTTATCACTCTAACATATTCTTCATATCCTTTAATCTTTCTTTAGGGGTTACCTTCAGATTCTTCACTTCACCATCTTTCAGTTCTCCCTCTACAATTGTATTATAAGGAGCATGCAATTTGAATACCACATTCCATTCCTTTGGCCATGCCGGAAACAAATAGATTTTCTCTCCATCTGTCTGCATAAGCATTTCCTGCAGTCCAATCATACCGGAACCACCCCAATTATGATCAGGAACCCAGTCATGTCCTGGTCCCCAGAATGTAGGAAAGCGCCTTGGTGAATCCTTAAGTTTCTTTATTGTACGCTTTTCAGCCTCATTAGTCAATCCCATTCGGGCACAGAAAATAGCATCCTGATGCCAGCTTAGATTAGGACAATCCTTCTGCATACCTGTCTCAGCACCATACTTCCAAGTATTTATCGCAATATCCAGTCCTGGTTTTCCTATTCCATATATACCCCAAGGATAGACTGGATACAGATGAGACATCTCATGATTCTGTCTTCTATGCCATACAACAGCCGGAGCAATGATTTTATGCCCGTCCTTTTCCATAAGTGGAATATCCGGAATTCTTTTCTGAAGTTCTTTCCAATAGTTTCTTCTTTCCGGAGTCAGATAATGTTCAGGCAATTCCAACAGGCGTCCTAAGACAGAATGTAAAGCTGCCACTGTAGAACTTGCATTGTATGCAACCTTATATGTTTCCGCTCCGGAACCCGGATATATCACTAACTTCCCATTACCATCAAAAGGCTGCAATGTTCTGTTCAATGCTTCTTGCTGATAATGCAGGAAAAAGAAATCCAGACAACTGTCAATCAACGGTATATATCTGGAAATATCATCACCGTTAAAACGCTGCTTATCCATTGCCATCATACAGAATTCAAGCGATGTATCCCATAGATATTCCAACCATTTATTATACTCCACTCCAACAGGATAGTTTGAAGGTCTGTCCCAACCATATTCTGAAGCAACCGGAAGTCCAAACATTTCCATCTGTTCAGTAAAACTTGCTCCTCCATGTCCCCAATAAACTTTTGTCCTCAGCTCTGCATTTTTCAGTGCATTAAGATAAAAGTCCAATTGAGAGGCCATCATATCAAAATCACCTGATTTTAGCATTGGCCAATAAAGCAGTCTTTGGTTTTGAGCTGTAAAAGTCACACCTCCCCAATCTCTGTGATCCGGAGTAGCCTCATATTTTTCACTTACATAACAAGGATCGAAAGTAAACAGACCGCCATTGAATTTTGTCGGGAAACGTCCGTAAGCATTACATCCCATCTGATATCTGAATACATTATAGTTCCTTCCTACCTGCCATGCTTCCGGACATTTGTCCTTATCATCTGTATTAATGGCAATGTAACTGCGTTTAAAGAAATCATTCCACCATTTACGGCTTTTCTTTTCGCAATCCTTATCAGCAGGAAGAGTCTGTTTTATATTCATCAAATCATTAACAAAGTTCTCAGCTGAATCAGTATTTTCAGCATGTAAGATCACTTTTACACTGTAATTCTTATTCTCCTTTTTGGATTGTAGCTTCCATCCCTTATAAGGAGTTATTGCATATTCACCCATAGTAGTTCCGTCAGAATACATATTATCAGCAAACATACATCCGCCAAACGTCAGTCCTTGCAAAGGATTCCACATCTCGTTTTTTACTCCATCAAGTCCTTGCTGCCTGACAGTCATATCAAAAATAGTCCAGTCTTTATTCCTGTGATAAAACAAAACCTGGTTATCCTCAAATCGGACACTATCTCTCAATATAACCGGAGTGTATGGAGAATTCACATAAGCACGACTGGAATTATACTCCAGATCCGTAGTCCATTTATGTTCCTTATATTTCCAGTTTTCATACACAGCCTCTGCCATAACAGGACGTGAACATTCCACGTCAATATGTACAACAGGGTTGAAAACATCGACCCATACTTTCAACTCAACTTCCAATGATGAGTTTTTGGCCCATATAGATACATATCCTTCATCCAAATGGAGTTCCTGTCTGAACTCTCCATTTTCAAAAGGTGACGGACTAAAGTTTAATCTTACTCTACCCAATTTAGGGAAGACTCCATTTTCCTCAAAAGCTCCACTCTTACTAAGGTAAAGCATTAATTCACCGTTCTCAACCCATACATTTG
This sequence comes from uncultured Bacteroides sp., assembly GCF_937912035.1. Taxonomy (GTDB): domain Bacteria; phylum Bacteroidota; class Bacteroidia; order Bacteroidales; family Bacteroidaceae; genus Phocaeicola. The sequence goes on along the minus strand of NZ_CALDPF010000033.1, from coordinate 62,057 downwards.
TACCGATATCACCTCCCCCGCAAGGCATTGATTCACTTGAGTTCTTACTCATACTGTTCCATACCACATTATATTGGGATATGTCGAAGTCATTTATAGAACTATTTGCTATCTTACTATACGAAATGTAAGGTGTACAAATGAACACAATAACAAATAATAACCTTAGAAAATATTTCATACAATTTATTTACTAAAAGCGTTACAGTCACTTACCATAATATTCAAAATAATCGAATGAAGCCACATTCTTGCTTTCCTGACCATTGCCACTGGCATACATTCCCAAATAAATCCCGGAAAATCCTCCTGCTGTATTTCTATTAAGAATTCTTCCATTAACTTTGTCAGCTAAAACAACCCAGTCTTTCTCATCACTCTCTTTATAACGGAATTTCAAATCCTGCCCTTCAGCAGATATCTCCAACAACAAGTCTGAGGAATTTATCGTTTGTTGGTTTAGAACTCTTTCCTTTCCCCCTTTGCACTCTGTCAGTTTTATAACTTTATCTCCATTGGAAGACTTGGAAAGTTCCATTCTATAATGAAATTTAGGAGCCTGATAAATAACCATACCCGCTGTTTCATTCTCTTCTTTGGGAGAAAATTTCATTAAAGTTCGGGATACAAAGTTCATGTGCTGTTGCCTTCTACCAACAAAAGCCGGATTCAGTTCTTCCGTAATACGCTCCTTCTTCAAACGAAGAGACAAAAAACCTTTAGGTTTATCCAAATCCCAAAAGTCACCTCTTGGAATTCGCAAGAAATTCCATTGTAGCCCTAACAGCTGGGTATCAAAATTATCTATAGTCGGAGTCGATGCAAATTTATATTCCGGCAAATTAGGAGCTTCGTGAGTTAGAGCTACATGACCAACTCCTGGTGCACATACCGGCCAGCCATCTTCCCATGTCATTGGTACCAAGAATGTCTCACGAGCTAAATTAAAATAGACTCCACCATAAGGACGGCATCCAAGAGTAACCATCCACCATTCTCCATTCTGAGTCTCAACCATATCTGCATGTCCTATACACTGTATAGGATAATCACGTCCTAAATGACGATTAGTCAGAATAGGATTCTTCTTATGATGTTCATATTCAGACTTTATATCTTTAGATTTAAAGACGGATACAGCGTGATTTATACCTGTACCTCCTTCAGCTATTAAAAGATAATAATAACCGTCTTTTTTGTATAAATGAGGAGCCTCTGCATTATGTGCAAAATTAAGAGCTCCACCAGAAGATAGAATAATGCTTTTGTCTCCTATAAGCTGCATTGTATTCAAATCCAATTCCTGAAGCCATATTTCACGATGGTTTTTATACTTTTCTCCTTTATCAGGTCGCTTATTCCCTACATAATAGACTTTACCGTCATCATCGAAAAACAAGCTCGGATCTATACCTGGAGCATCATTAAGGAAATAAGGTTCCGACCATGGTCCTGCAGGATTGGTAGCCTTTACTATAAAATTTCCCCTTTTACTCCTATCCTTTACGGCAACTGCCGTATTAATAACATAAAACGTTCCTTTATGGTAACGAATAGTTGGTGCATATACCCCCTCAGAATAGGCAATAGAATCTAAAGCTATTTGTGACGGTCTGTCCAATACATGGCCTATCTGTTCCCAATTTACAAGATCTTTACTATGAAAGATTGGAATCCCAGGAAAAGAATCAAAAGAGGAGGTAACCAAGTAATAATCTTCTCCAACTCTGCATATACTTGGGTCTGGATAATAACCTGGGATTATAGGATTATTATATAATGTTTGTGCCTTTAGTGCAAAAGAGAAAAAACACAAAACAATAAGACAAAAGCTTCTCATAAATATAAAATTATGGTTAAACATTAATTTAAAATAGACAATAGTTCATTACTTTACTGATATTAACAGTCTCATATCTAAATTCATTGAAGGCTTATTTTTTACAGCCTTAAGAATATATACCCCCTCATTTTTTTTCTGTGGTTTCCTCTGTTCGGCTGATTCAATTTCGAAGTAAGCCCCAGAAGGAGACTGAATAGTAACCTCTACATGTTTACCATTTTTCTCAAGTATTGCAGTTCTACGATTCTTTAACGTAACTTTTGCATCTGTTACTCCTCTCCACGAAATTTCTTTTACTTTTTTATTAAGCTTGTAAGAGTCATTGATTATAACTGTCTTATCAGTTTTATTCATAGTCAATGTTCTGGTCATATTATCACAATATGGACTATATACATCTGTCAAGTCAATTTCCGCAATCGAAACCGGCTTATTCATAACAGATTTGGAAAAATGTGATTTACCATAAATATTCTGTTCTGCATCGTCTATCATTGGAACATTATGACTCTGAGTCTGTGTTCTGAAATACTGCCACCTTTCTCCATTCATATCAAAGAAATCAGGAAGGTAGTAGTTGTCGCTTCCCAAATCGTAGAACCATTTTTCGCCTAAAGCAAAATACTCGAATGCACCAAGATCAAGATGTCCATGATTCACCTGATTATAACCAGCCTTAATTGACGCGAAAACAGCATTCTCTGACCAGTCTGTACGCATAGTGGCCACCTCTACCGGTCCTCTGAAATAACAGTCTGTGGATATAGGAGTTACTTTTTGAGGAGCTTGATAGAATAATACATCAAAAACAGAAGCCTTTTTTCCTGTCAAACTAAGCAAAGCATGTTCTCTACCTGCCAAAACAGCATCATTATTCTGTTGAGCCATCCATAAAATAAGTCCATTAGGATTGTTCTTCGAATCAGGATAACAATCTGCATAACTTATAAGATTGCCATTCGGAGCAGTCATATACCAGTTATAATAGAATGTTTTGTCAAATCCCTCAAAATCAGACAATCCATAGTCATGTCCTATCGCATTCTGTAATACTTCCAAGCCAAGTACAGCATGTGAAGTTGCAAATCCCCAATATCCGGGTCCCTCAGGATAAGCACCATCAGGAGCATATTCATTCATTGCCAGTGACATGGATTCAATCGCTTTTGGCACTATATACTTTGCATAAAAGTCAGAATCCTCATCATCTTTTGCAATAGCCAATGCCCCTGTCATCATTCCTGAATTACATACAATATTCCAGTTATGACGCACGTATGTAAACCATCCGTATGGTGCACCATCGTAAGCCCCCATTCCAGGCAAAAGCCCATTCTTGATTATAGAGTTCCTAATGTTCTTCCTTTCTTTGAATGTAAGTGCATCATAGAAAATATCATATCCAAAAGCTACAGCCATGGTAGCTTCAGCCGCACCTAAAAAATGCTGCCAGTCCCATAGTACCACATTATTACATAGATATTTTATTATATCGATAGCCTTATTTTTATATAAAAAATTACCTGTATAATGATAAGCAAAACCAAGGCATAATAATTCATCCTGACAACGTCTGGTATTTGACTGTACCGGATTATCTATATACTTGTCTGCATTTTCAATAACTTCACGTATATATTTTTGCAAAAGAGTATCTTTTCTAGAGCTTTCCCTGACATTCTGCATCTGTTCCTTAGTCACCAGAAGTCGTGGATGTTCTTCTGATATTGACTTAAAAAGTTCATCTGCATTAACATGAACTTCAGGTGTCTTCTTCCATGGATTCTCTGGCGTAAGCCATACATAAAGTTTTTCGTAACCTTCAGCATCCAATACAGGTGGCATCAATGTAGGGAAAGTCCACGCAAAATGATGACGTCTGTAAATTACCGGTTGTTTTCCTCTAGTATAAGCTGCATAATTATCATAACCATATACCTTACTCATAGCCTCAAACAAATTATAAGGCCAACCACCTTCAACGGGTTTATTGACTTTTTTACAATGAGGCCATTTATCCGGATTTATGGAATAATACAAGAGATAATCAAGTGCTTTCTTTATACTGGCACCGTCAAAATCCATTTCAAATAGATTCTCGCCAGTTTCATTATAAATAACCCATGCTGATGCTGTTATAGGGGCCAAAGAAAAATATGTATACCACAAACCATTCTCACCACGTACTATTTCTTCCGGCATAGAGCCATCCTTAGCTATCTTTTTACTTATATCAGATTTTATTAAATTACAATTATAAGTAATCTCATCTTTGTCATCCAAGAAAGAGGCTGAAAGAAGCGAGGCGTAACGTCCCCAGTCTGCCCAGTTGTTTTTTCTATGCCGAATGCTGTCTCCTGCTTTCTTATATACATTTTCTGTCCATTTCCTGAATAAATCTTTATCTTTCTCTTCCCATAGAGTTTCATTTTTCATCAGTAATGCAGCATTCATAAGTCCGGCTCCTGAATATGCCATAACCAATGAGCCATCAAATTCAGAGAAAAGTTTATTCTTTCTTGCCCATGCATTAAGCAATTCACTTGCCTTTAAAGCATACTTTTTTTCTCCATTCAAACGATACATCAATGCACATACATACGCATTGAAAGCATCTGTCTGCAAACTTTTAGAATTTTGTACATGAGCTAAGGAATCAATATACCTTCCTGGTATCATAAAATCTGCCAAAGCATGAGAAGAGGCTTTCAATGCCTTCTCAGCCTCCTCATGCAATTGATTATATCCCTTAACAATCAGACTGTCGTTCGACTTCAGCTGACGCATTACCCGGAATAACTGAATATCCGAATACATACCTTGCGCAATAATACTACTTGAAAACGTACAGCATAAAAACAATAACAGACAGAATATTTTACCTCTTTTCATAACATTCAATTTTAATTACCAGACTTCATTCTCTTATACCTCAACAATGCCTCTACAAAATAATAGTCAGCATAAGTTAACGGTACATCAACTTCAGACTTATGAGGAAGAGAACCAACACTATGTTTAAGTATAAACCCACCCAATTCACCTTTTTTTGCAAGATATTCAGAACTGCAAAGTGTCATAATCTGTTTCTCAACAACTTGCATATATTTTTCCGACAAATCCTGTGGTACATATTGCGACAATTCAAGCAATGCAGAACAAATAACAGCTGCAGCAGACGCATCACGAAGTGAATTTGGGATTTCAGGATCACAGAAATCCCAATAAGGGATATAATCTGCAGGCATCTTTGGATGATTTAGTAAATAAGATGCAACCTTTTCCGCCTGTCTTTTATACCTTTCAAAACCGGTCATTCTGTACATCATTGTATATCCATACAATGCCCAAGCCTGTCCTCTTGACCATTCACTCTCGTCAGAACATCCCTGCCATGTCTGTTTTACATGAGGTTTGCCTGTAATCGTATCGTATGACACCACATGATAACAACTCATATTATCTCTGAAATGGTTTTCCATTGTCTTGTCAGCATGGCTGATTGCAATCTTTATATAAGTACTGTCGTTCGTCATCTGCGTAGCAGCACAAAGCATCTCCAAGTTCATCATATTATCTATGATAACAGGATACTGCCACCTGTCCGCATTAAAATCCCATGAACGAATCAAACCTACTTTAGGATTATATCTCTTAGACAATGATTTTGAAGCTTCTATTATTATGTCCCTATATTTTTTCTGTGGCTCCATCCTGTATGCATTGCCAAACGGGCAGTATATCATGAAACCGACATCATGATTGTCTGTCGTAAATTTCTGATCTTCAACCCTCTGTGATAATTTTATTGCGTAATCTTTAATCATATTATTTTCCCCCGATTCATAAAGATACCACAACGTTCCAGGTACAAAGCCACTTGTCCACCACGCCGATGTTGCCATAACCACAGTATCATTCTCGTATGTTTTTGGCAAGCTATTATTGTATTGCAACGCTTTGGAAGCAAGTTTCTCATATTGTTCTTCTGCAATATCAATTGTACTATTTACGAGACTATGTATGTCACCATTTACATTACCAGTTGTACAAGAAGTTGATAATATTAGAAAAATAAGATTATAAACTAAAATTTTTCTCATAAATAAAGAATCAAAGCTCACCATATCAAATTAGAACCTTATCCTAATAAAAAGGTTCTAACTTGATATATGGTATTTTTACTCATTAAAACAAATCTGTTATTTTATTTCAACAGTTACATAATAGTTTTCAGTAAATGCCCTAACCTCATATTCTTCGGTTTTTATTATAGTTGTAGAGCTTACATCTGTAGCAACAATTGTCTTGTTCGGATCGAACGTCAATACACGTAAGAAGCCTTTCTGACCATTTAAAGCCTTAATATACACATTCTGAGAACCTCCAACAGCATTAGGCCAAATCATTTTATATGCACCGTCTGAGCCTGGAGTTAACGTATTGCCATTACTATCTACTACTACATAATCCTCGCCACATACCAATTGAGGATCCGAGTTAGGGACAGTAGATGTATAATAATAAACCTCAGGACTATATGGCCTATTAAAAACGCTGAAAAAGTATGTAGGTATTGCAATTATACTACCTTGTTGAACTGTATACTTTAATTCATTTCCACCTGGAAAACTTTCATTTCCTAAACCATAATAATAAATATGTTCCATTTCGGGATTATCATTTCCCCATTCATCATTACATGAAGTGAACATACCTAATAAAGCCAAAAAGCTAAATAATTTTATTACAATTGTTTTCATAAGTCCTATTCATTAAATTATTTCCAACCCGGATTCTGTTCTATACGTCCTTCAGAAGAAGAAATTTCGAAAGTAGGTATAGGATACAAATAATCCTTATTAACATCAAAGCTACGTGAAGAAGCTTCTTCTATCACATACATTTCACCTTGATCATATACTTTAACACCTTTATAAAATCCATTTTCGTCAGTCAAACGATCCTTTATATTATCACGAGGTATAGTACAACCTGTATCTTCATAATTGTAGATAAGCCCGACAACCGCCTGTGGTAAAACTTTCTCAGCAGTTTTCCAACGAATTATATCATCATAGTGTAACCCTTCATTAATAAATTCTATCATTCGTTCACGACGAATTTCCTCAAGCATATTAAGTTGGTTAGATGTAACAAAATCATTTGTCAGTCTAACATTAAACCCTACACGATTCCTTAAACGATTTATCGTATCATCTAATTTATCATCCGTTATACTTCCATTATATTCATATAGTGCTTCTGCATAAGAAACCAAAACTTCAGCAAAACGAATAATAATACAATCACAATCACGCAACAAATCAGCCTCTTTTCTGATATAACCTTTTTTTATCGCATACCCAAAACCTGAAACTTCATCTGTTTTAAAAGGTCTATATGGAGATAAAAAGTTATTACCAATCTCTTCACTACCCTGTTCACCAGGAAGACGTAATGTCAAGCACACTCTTGGGTCACGATTACCAAGAGCATCCATAATTTTCAATTCAGGATAAACTCTATATAAAGTTTTATTTTTGGGTAAACCATCAATATATAAAAAATTATCCAACATACTCCTTGTCACATAAGTATCAGTAACCTTTCTATTATTTTTAAAAGAAGGATATTGATAAATTTTAACAAAGACACTTTCCAGATTTCCTGAACCTTCTCCTGCATATTGGAATAAATTTGTAAAATCAGGATATAAATCATGTTTTGGATTATTATAAATCATAATCTCAGCAGCGTCAATAGCCTTCTTTAAATGTTCTTTATAATCACCCCCAACTGTCTGATGATACTTTTTATGTGTTCCTTCATACAAACCAATTCTAACAATCATCGCAAGAGCTGCAGATTTTGAGACTCTGCCCCAGTCTGATTCACTCTTCAATTCATCAATCTCAGGAAGCCAAGTATAAGCAAATTCCAAGTCTTTATAACATTGTTGAATAACTACTTCTCTTGAATCACGTCCTTTGGTGATTTCAGGGTCTGAAGTCGTGTTAAAAAATTTCAGAATCAAAGGCACATCACCATATTTTTTCACCAAATCAAAATAATGGTAAGCACGAAAGAAACAAGCCTCTGCTATCCAACGGTTTATTATATCCTCATCAACAGGAGTGTTAACAGCTTTAGTAATTATATTGTTACACACAGCAATTTTATTGTACGGACTAGACCAGTCAGAGGACTTTCCAGGAATTGTCCAGTTACCACTGGATGTTGCATTTTGACTTGTACCCACTAACTCATCAGAACGGAAATCAGCCTCAGTTCTATCAAAGCCAGGTAGGTCTGCATATAATTTATTACATGCATTTCGCAAATCAGTCTCAGATTTCCAATATCCGGCATCAGTCAAATCTGTTTCTGGAAATCTATCCAGATCACATGATCCTAATAAAGGAAGTAATACAAATAATAAAATAATATTTCTAATCATATTCTTAAATTTTAAAAGGTTATATTAAATCCTAAACTCCAGCTTCTAAAGAACGGATACTGGTTTCCCATACTTGATTTATTTTTGGATTCAGGATCAAAAATTGAAAGCATATTAGAATGTTCCCAAACATCTTCGCCTGTCACATAAATCCTTAACTGATTAAGGTATTTACTTACATGTGGAATGGTATATCCCAAAGTAATATTCTTTAACCTGCAATATGCTCCATTCTGAATCCAACGATCACTAGGTTTCCAGTTAAAGTCATTATTCTTATAAGCATATATACGAGGAAAATAAGCATCAGGATTATCAGGCGTCCAATAATCACGATGAATTGTAAATGGCAATCTACTATCAAAAGAAAATGGAATCAAGTATCCCAAATCTACCAAAACGGAACGTTGACCTACACCTTGGAACATCATTGAGAAATCAAATCCTTTCCACTGGGCAGACAAATTTACTCCATACAGATAATGTGGTGTATCACTACCCAAATTAACCAAATCACCAGGATTTTCAGGTGTAGCATCACCGACTCCAATCACATGATCCGGATTGCCTTGTACAACATATTTAATATCTCCACCGTCAATTTTTCCATCATTGAAAGATTCATAACCTGGATTAGCCTCTTTATATTGTAAATATTCATCACGACTACTCCAGAAGCCATCTGTCTTATATCCCCAAATAGTATTAATAGGATATCCTTCCAATAATTGTACCAGACCTTCACCAACGACATTCGCACCATCATATTCTAGAAGTTTATTATCGCTATCCGAAATATTGAAACTTACTTGATAACTGAAATCCTTAATCTTGTCTTTCCAACCAATATTAAAGTCCCAACCCCAAGTTTTCAGTCGACCGACATTTAATTTAGGGACACCAACACCTATCTGACTTGGTAACTGTAAATTAGACAACATATCATTATTATATTTCCAATAATAATCAAAACTTCCTGTCAGTCTATTATTAAAGAATCCCCAATCTAAACCTATGTTTGTGGTTTCTATGATTTCCCATGTTTTATCAATAGAGGCCAAAGTTGACTGATAATAAAACTTTTCAGATAAATAATTTCCACTATTCAGCATAGGAATATAATCATACAAACCAAGTACGGCACCATTTCCTAACTGTCCCCATGAGGCTCTAATTTTCAGGTTATCAACAAAATCCAGACCAAACCATGATTCCTCACTTAAACGCCATGCAGCAGAGACTGAAGGGAAAGCTCTCCAACGACGTTCAGGAGCCAAACGAGAACTACCATCGTAACGAACATTCATCTCCAACAAATATCTATCTTTGAAGCTATAATTTATACGACCAAAATAAGACATCATTGCCCAAGGAGATATATTATCAGATATTACTGTATTGGAAGCCAGTGAAGTGTCGTAAGCATTAAATGTAAAGAAATCATTTGAATTCATGTCAGTTGCTGTAGCAGACATTTGATTTTTCTTGTAATTCTCATAAGAAGTACCTCCTAACAATGAAAAGTCATGTTTTCCATCCAACTCAAACGTATAATTAATGGTTGCCTCAAACAAATCATGAAAATCATTATATCTTTCTCTCTGTAAAGAATTCGGATTATTCAATTGATTACGGATTCCATTTCCAAAACGATCATACCAAACAATAGTTCTTTTCAATATGTCTCTTGAATAATATCCCGCTCTTCTTGAAGCATTTAAATTTATACGTAAACCTTTTACGAGATCTTTGATGGTCAAACCAATCTTACCTCTGTATGAAGTTAATGTAGATTCATCGTATCCTCCATTTTGCATAACATCTACTGGATTCATAGGGGTTACCAAATCTCCATTAAAAATACTACCGCTTTCATCGCCTTCCGGCACATAAACCGGTTGTCTTGAACGGTTGGTAAAAGCTGCAGACAATACAGTCTCAGAACCAACTGATGGTTGTTCGGTAGTAGAAGATTGATATTGAAAATCAAGACCCAAATCAACATATTTATTCATCCTTGTATTCATATTAAGATGAATATTATACCTTTCATTACCATCTGGACCATATTTCAAAAGACCATCTTTCGTATAGAAATTACCGGAAAGGCTATAATTGGTTGATTTACTTCCACCGCGCACTGACACGGAATGACTTTGCTGCAATGTAACATCTTTTATAGACTCATCAACCCAATTTGTGGAGCCAAAATAATCCCATCGTCCATTACTTAACGGACGATAATTAAAATTAGGATTACCAGTCCATGATGACTTTTCTGCAGTCCACTCTGTATTTCCTTGAGCATTCAGACGACTCTGGTCAATAAAAAACTGATCCTCCCATGCTGGTAATCGCTCAGGTAAGTTTCCAGGAGTTAAAAATGAAACATACCCATTATAAGAAACTACTGGCTTCCCTTCTACACCTTTTTTGGTTGTTATCAAAATAACACCCGCTGCTGCTCTGGCACCATATATCGCACAAGAAGCTGCATCTTTCAATACAGATATAGATTCTATGTCATTAGGATTAAGCATATTCATATCACCCTCAACACCATCAATAAGAACTAGGGTTGATGTTGAATTTACAGAAGAATAACCACGAATCTGCAAACCAGATGTTTCACCACCAGGCTTTCCTCCGCCTCTAGTAATAGTAACTCCTGGTAATTCACCCTGCAATGCTGACATTATATTACTTGAAGCTTTTGTAGATATTTGTTCACCGTCTATTGCAGAGACCGAACCTGATAAGTTCACTTTCTTTTGTACACCATAACCAACAACTACGACTTCATCCAATGTTTCACTATCCTCTAACATTCTAACATTGATGACATTATTTGCACCAACTGTGATAATCTGTTCTTTATATCCTATATAAGTAAATTTCAATTTATCACCATTCGATGCTTCAATAAAATAATTACCATCAACATCCGAAATAGTTCCACCTGATTGATTTACAATAGAAATGTTTACACCTATTAAAGGGTTACCATTAGAGTCAGTCACTCGTCCTGTAATTTTCCGGTCTTGATTAATACTTAGATTATCACTCAAGCCTGTTACCGCGAAAACCTCAATACCGGGATTGAGACATGTCAGCAAACCTGCTGCAATAAGAGGAGTAATCCTCCTAAATTTCCCTTTTAAATAAAAGTCATGTTTCATAATATTATTAATTAATAAAAGAATAATAGATTATCAAAAATGTTAACATGAAAACCTAGGATTTAATTTCACTACAACAAAAATACAGCAAGACATATATAAAGTAACGTCGATTAATTTATATCATAGTAGAATATCATCTCGTATACAAATCGCACATATATCTTAGACAAAAACTACATATCCGGAATTTATTCCCCAAACAATTATTATATTACTACCTAATATTGATTTCAGACATCACTGAAATAAAAAAACTGTGTCAGTCCATTTATAACCGACACAGTTTAATAAACACATCTGAATAAAATATTAATCTTTAGAGCCTTAATTAAGAATCAGTCTTTATACTCGATATAAACATCACCTAATATTCCAGACTCAGTATATTTCACATACGGAGTAGGTATGGTTTCATAATGGTTTGCGGCTGTATTGTATACAACTAATTCAATCTTATTCTCACCACTGACCACATAGTCTGATATATCAAATTCCCATTCGGGAGAAACTCTTACGCCTACATCTTTACCATTAACGGACAGTTTTACGGAAGAGGATACATCTGACAGTTTAAGAATTATCCTTTCATTGCCATTATTATTCAGGTCAACCTTCTGAATATATTTTATTCCTCCGGAGTAATTTCGTAATCCGTCCGTTTTACCCCAATCTCCGGTTTCAATAAGACCAATACCGGTTATCTGTTTAAGCTCTGTAGTAATGGTTGCTCCCCCTTTAAATCCAAAATCATGTTTCACACGGATCAACACATTAGAAGGAGATGTTTTGTCTTCTTTTAATGAAACACAAATGTTTCCATCTTTTATTTTCGTCTTTACTGGTTCTCCATCAACCCATACCTTAGATTCACCATTAATTCCTACCGAAAATTCTTTTAGACCGGGAGCAGACTCAAAACGATACCAGCCATATTTATAATCTTCCGGATATGGATCGAATGGTAATATGGAAGAATCGTTATACCAGCACAGTGTCAACCTGTCTGATACTGATGCTCCGAATTTTTCATTATTACGGATAAAGAAATAAGTGACACACGGAGTATCATAATAAAGCACTACCCTGTTTATTCCTTTATTAAGGAATACATTATTTTCTGTTGTTACTTTGTTACCATTTACAAAACACTTGGAAGGTTTCACTTTACCTGTAAGAATAGTATATTCACCGGTATAAGGTGCTTTCACAGTAGTGTACAAATAATAATTATGTCCTGCCTTCTCTTCTGTTCTTCTGGTGTTCGTTGATTCGCGCTTGAGATTTCCCAATCTTATTACTTCCGGATTCATCTCCATCTTCAAGCCATGATAACCTTGATGGCCTGCATCACCATATACACCCCATTTGCGTGAATACTCATAAGGTTTCCATCCGGCAGGTGCGTATTGCATTTGCGACAGATATTCATCTGTCAATATCTCATCGGTAGCACCGCTGGACATAAATTCCATACCATAAGTATAGATCACTTCACTCCATTCACTGTCATTAACATTTTTCAGATCAAGACTCTTTTGGTCTGTCAACAGATATTGATAATGACGTATTTCGGGCAATATCTTCTCATTTGTTCCCGGATAATGGAAATCACCAAAACGATTATCCAGAACAGGCAATATCTCGCACTCCCACTCGTTCTTCAATTTTACGGTACGAATTATATTCCCGGATTCTTTATAAACAGGAGCGTCACTTTCAGGAGTAAATACAATTATCTGAAAAGATGATTTGCCATACGGCATTCTTACGATTGTTCCGTTTTCTGTTTGTTCCGTATCAGACAGCCGATACTTCTTTCCATCCAATACATCCCATAGTTCAACGTCACCTTTCTCACGGAAGAAACATTTTTCCCCTTTTTCGACATTATAGACTCCATATATTTCAAGGTTGTCTATCTTACGGTGATTGATATATGGCATAAGTTTATTCTTTGCGTCAATGACACGGAAGTCTCTTGCAAATTTTCCATCAAGAATGCACAATAGAGAGTCAGTAGAATCCGTTGAATAATAATTATCTCCTGAAGTCATCTGTGACACCAGACCGCCTACATAAGAAGAATCTTTGCCGTATGCATCAGTCGCTTCAGGTAATGAACCTATATTTATCAATATCCCGTCTTTTTGGGAGAATTCTATAAGCTTACACAAAGACGAATCCTTAATTGCCGACATTGAAGGTATGATTATGGCTTTATAGGACTCACCCGCAATTTTAAGTTCACCATTATCTATGACAGCATTCTGAAGTGAACTATAATCTATATAGTCAAAATCTATTCCATTACTGTAAAGTTTCTCGCCGGCTTTAAATGCTATATCCGATGATGTGTTCATATAGCCTGACACTTTAGGCTCGACAGGATATAATATTCCTACATCACACTGGTGATATCCCTGAGAAAACAGATAGCTTAATCTTTCCGTTATTTCGAGATTCTTATCCATAGTTTCCCAATAAGGCATCCGGAAGTGATTGCATGGAGGAGCCCATTCCCACATCGAGCCGGGAGTGGCATAATAAAGTCCGTGAAGGCTTAGCAGATTATATCCCATGGCATAATTGGCATATATTGCGTCCATAAGAGCGGCAGAAGTGGTTCCCCAACCGCTTGAATAGAAACCCTCAAGCCATACTCGCGGACGTTCGTAAAGATGGGCTATGGAAGCTGCAACCTTAGCCTTGATTATATTTTTACCAAGACGGGGTTGGTCAGAGCCAGGACCCTGGTTCCAGCGCTGGGTACGGAAATAGTCTCCAAACTCGTCTACCTGTCTTCCACGGCCTCCATGGTCGCAACCGTAAATCAGATTCCGCTCCGCATGCCAATTATATACAGGTATGAAGAAATTTTCTTCAGACAAAGATGTAAAAACATCATTATAATCCATACGTATCTTTGAAGTTATTTTTCCTATATCCATTTTTAGGGCTGCAAGATATGGACGTATATCATATCCCTTACGCTTGAGGAACTCCCTGGAGAACCTTTCATCCCATGCAATTCCCTTCAAATTAAAATTCAACTCATCTGAAAAAAAGAAATTCAGATTTCCCTTTGATGTCTCAGGAAACTTATCTTCAAAACGCTGGAAAAAACATCTTACATACTCCTTGCCGGAAAGTGGATGCATAGGATTGTATGACCGCTCTTGCGACACTGAATATGTTGCGACAACAGTCCATTCTTTGACATTACTATTCCACTTCAGAACTGACGAGGACACATGCCCTGTAAGATCTACAAACTCCTCAGGATTGTCTTTCCTGAAAGCAACTACGGAGACAAGATTATCTTTTATTGTCATTGACAGACTACCATTAGTGACATCATATTTTTCTATTACCAGTTGCGAAGCTGTTATATCGGGATGTAACGAACGAACCTCATCAAGGGCATAACCCTGACCAATGCCCAAAGTATAATCACTGACAGATACTGTCATATTGCGTTTGGCAGCCTCTTCCATGAACCATCCAAACAGACTCCACCACTCTTCCGAGAACTGTACCGGTTGCGATTTCAGACTGCTACCCCAAAAGTATCCTTTTCTGTCATCTGTATGGGAATAGTTTATCTGAAGACTGGAAATCTTCTTCTTTGACAACTCGTCAAGTTGCCATGAAAGGCGCTCTTTAGTAAGAGTATCAGCCTGCCACCAATAGAATGGTACTTCACCATAACCTTCAGGAGGAGTCTGGAATTTCTCATACAAGTCATTTACTCCGTTGCGTTCCGGATAACCTTTTTTCGCATTAACACTGAAAAATGGTAATGCGGATAATAGTAATAAATTTATTGCCTTAAAATTTCTCATAATTAAATTGATATATGCTTGTATAAACTATGCAATAATAATAAAATACCAACATAAACTAATATGCAATAATTTAAATGAAATCCAGAAGTTATATAATAGACAATTATAACATATATTTTATACAAAAAGCACATATAATCGAACTATGCTTTTGTAGTTTTCTTTTTTCTATAATTAACCGGCGTTTCCCCATACATATCCTTAAATGCCTGACTAAATATCCTTGAAGAATTAAATCCCAACTTATATGCAATATCAGAAATCAGCATATCTTCATTATTGACCAGATAATATTCAGCCTTCTTCAATTTTATATTAAGAATGAATTCTTTGGCTGTCATTCCGGTAACTTCCTTGATTTTTGAATACAGTTTAGCTCTGCTCATTGCCAATTCCTTGGACAGTTCATCTATTCCAAATTCAGGATTATCCAGATTATTGTCAATTATTGTCTCTGCTTTCTTTACAAACTGCATGTCACTCTCATTAGTAGCCACTATTCTGGAATCATAATTACCACTGGTCATATACTTATTTTGTAGTATTTTCCTATTATTAATAAGACTATTACACTTCATTATGAGAGAATTTACCTTGAAAGGTTTGGTGATATAATCATCCGCACCATTCTGGAAACCAGCAATATAATTCTCTTCCATATCCAATGCCGTAAGCAAGACAAACGGAATGTGACATGTTTCATAATTTCGTTTTACCATTGAACAGAACTCTATACCTGAGACATTGCCCAACATAACGTCAGACAATATGATATCCGGAACGCAAGATTTAAGCAAAGCCAAAGCCTCATCCACATCAGAGGAATAATGGACATTATAAATCGGTTTGAATGCTGAAATCAGAAGATTCAACATTTCTTCATTATCCTCTACTATCAGAATAGTATAGTCTTTTATATCTTCATCATCACCCGTATGCTTTAAATCTACCTGCTCTGAGACGACACTAAAAGAATCACTAATATCATCTTCTTTGTTCTCCAGCTGGTGTATATGTCCGTATCCTTCTTTAAATTCTAATGTAAATGTACAACCTCCTGATATATTGTTTTTCACAGAAACCATTCCGTCATGTTGTTCCATTACATCCTTTACATAAGACAGGCCTATACCAAATCCTTCATTAGTTCCACCTTCGTCAGCCTGATAGAAACGCTCAAAAATCTTATCTATCTTATCCGAAGGTATTCCCGTGCCTGTATCTGAAACATCAATGAATACTTTCTTCTGACGAGAACGACACGAAACACAAATACTACCTCCTGTCGGAGTATACTTGAAAGCGTTAGACAATAAGTTGGAAAGTACTTTCTTAAATTCTTCCTTATCAACGAACAATAAAATTTCCTGAGACTCTTTTATCAAATCAAAGGATATACCTGAAAGACGTGCTTTATCACGGAATGAATCCATTACATCTTCCAGTATGGGAATAATATTATATTGAGAAATCTTCAGATCTTTATTGGAGTATTCTTTTTTCCTGAAATTTAATATTTCTTTTATCAGCAGATGTAATGTATCGGCATTCTTATATATCCGGTTTATGCTTTGCTTCAGATTGCCATTCAAATCCTTGTAGTCTCTAACCAACATTTCTATCTGTGCCATAATCAAACTCACAGGAGTGAGAAGTTCATGCGATAAATTTATATAGAATTTTATACGTTCATTATTTATACTTTCAATTCTATTTTTTTCTATCTGTTCATATTTAAGCTCAAGTCTAAGCCTTCTTTTAGAGTCGTATATTCTAAAAGAAAAGAATATTATAGTAGCTATAATAACAATATAAATGATTATTGCCCATATTGTTGCATAAAAAGGTGGATGAACAATAATAGGTAAACTTATCATTTCCGACTGTTCAGAAGTATCATATTCAGCTTTTACTCTTAACACATATTTTCCAGGAGTAATATTCGTATAATGTATATTATTTTTGTCGCTTAAACTCCAAGTCTTATCAAAACCTTCAAGCATATATACTATACGTTCATTACCCGATTTCAAGAAATCAAGATTCGAAACCTCAACATCAAAACTGCGATAACCACTCTTCAAATTTACCTCAGATATATATGGCAATGCTTCGCTGATAATACCTTTTTCTGACGGTATAATTTCTTCAGAATCAACAAATAATCTTGAGAAAATCAGTCTGTCAGAGACTGAAACTTTAGCAATATCATGATAATTAAACATTATTCCACCATTTAGTGTACCTACCATGATATTATAGTTATCATCAACATAATAGCCGCATCCTTCGTTTATAACCCTATCCATAGCAAAACGTTCATTACTCAAATGAGTAAAAGTTCTACTTTCTATATTAAGGAAGGTAATCCCCTGGCTGGTTAAAATAGAAAGCTGGCCATCAGGCATTTCCTGAATATTCAATGCATGCTCTAATGTTATATCATCAGAAGAATCAACAAACTTTTCAAACTTTTTGGTCGTTTCATTATACAAATACAATCCCCTACCTGATGTTATAGCCCAAATACGTTCCTTACTATCTTCAATAATATTATAAACCCTCGTTGCCTGCTCTAATTCATTAATAGGAAGAAGTTCATCATGAGACAGAGTTTTACCGGAATTCAAATCAAATTCAAGAATCTTTGCACTTAGAAAACTTATCCACAACCGATGTCTACTGTCAATAGTCATTACTGAAGGAGTAGATGTGGACAGTTGTAAATCAGAAAGGAAAGGTTTGTAGGCATGTCTGATGATATCATAACATACAAAACCTTTATTTGTTGCAACATAAAGATTATTTTCAGAATAAGCCATGTCCAAGATAAGATTACCAAACGAGATTTCTCCTTCCAAAGCAATCTTCTCTTCTGTTACAATCCTTTTCTTAACATCATAAACATATATACCGGAATAATATGTCCTACAGTAAATCTTACCATTCACTGTATCATAGGCAAAAGAAGCTATACTTCCATTTCCTGGTATATCTATCTTTGACAACAGACCATTTGATTTATCATATTTATATAACCCTCTTGACGATGATATCAGTAATTCATTTTTGTTAACAGGACAAATCTTGTTTATTGTAAAATATTTATCGACATTGTCATTTATATTGATATTTGTAAATATCTGGTCCATTGGATTAAAATAGTCGACACCTCCAATAAAAGAACCTATCCATATTGTACCCTGGGCGTCACAGAAAATTGAAACAATAGAATTATGCGATAACGAAACAGAAGATTTATCCGGTGCATAATTAACGAAAGTTTCAGTATCTCTGGAAAACATGCTTAAACCTTTATTAGATCCAATCCACATATTGCCATATTTATCCTGAGTAACACAACGTATATTATTAGAAAATATAGTTTTAGGATTGTACTTATCTGTCATGAAATGTTTTACGACATTCGAATCATTCAGAACATATAATCCATTATTACCTGTTGAAATCCACAACAATGAATTATTGTCTTCAAAAATATGTTTTATTTCTAAATCAGATAAAACCACCTGTACATTCTTATCTTTATCAATTTTATACAGATTTCTCTCAGAACCGACATAAACATTTCCTTTTCTATCAGCATATACAGATGTTACCACAGTCTCATTCTGACCCTTTTTATCTATTTGTTTATATAATTCCAGTTTGTCCGTAGACTTATTATAAAACAGTACATCAAATCCACGGCAAGCCCACAAAGTATCATTACAGAAATTAATTGCCATGATATCCTTACCTAAGGATTTGAATGTTTCAAAACGTTGATTGAACGAAACAAGTTCTTCGTCGCTTAAGAAATATATATGTTCTTTATTATCAGTACATAATAACCTAGTACGTTCAAATCCTCTTTTCCCTTCATCCGTATTCATTAAAAGAGGCCTGATTTCATTACCATTATATACATTAAGTCCGTGGCGTGTAGCAAACCACATTTGCCCAAGATTGTCACTAATTATCGACATTACAGATACTTGTGAGAGTCCTTCTTTTACTCCCAGATGTCTAAAATTAATATTTTGAGCAAACAATACACATTGTAGAAATATACAGAATATAACGAATAATATTCCCCTTTTTTTATATTCCTGAAGGTCCATATTTTTACAGTTCTTCATATATTGAATTTTTCATTAATCAATTCAAAGTCATAACATTCCATGCAATTACGCATGAAACAATATGCAATATTAATAAAAATATCAATACACTGAAGCTTTTAAATATTAAACCGTTATTATCTAAAAAAATAATTCTTATTGCCGCAGAAAAACACGACAATAAGAATTAAAGGAACTATAAAGATTCTATTTATCATCAATAGATAAATGATAAACCTTTCCCTTTATAGTTTTAAACTCTATAATATCATTTCCTATTTTCTTGAAATCAATGTATTTTTCATCATTGTCTTTCAAGACAAAAGATCCGATATTATAATAATTGATTCTACAAACTTCTCCACTTCTGGAATTTATTTCTATATCTATTGCCTTATTGTTTTCCCATTCAACAGAAACTTCAAAATTTCCTCTGGCCACTAAACCTGAATATTTACCTTTACTCCATGCCGAAGGCAATGCCGGCAGAATTGATATATATCCCTCATGACTTTGAAGAAGCATTTCTGCCACACCAGCCGTACCACCAAAGTTACTGTCTATCTGGAACGGTGGACATAGTCCCCAAAGATTCTCCATAACTCCTTTCTTTAACAAAGTTTGATAACAATCATAAGAGGCATCTCCATCTTTCAGTCGTGCCCATGCATTCATTCTGTGGGCTACAGGCCAACCTACCCAAATGCTGGAAATATTACCTCGCCCCTTCAACGCTACACGGGCAGCCTCAAGCCATTCCGGAGTGGTTCCATTGATTAGAGTACCAGGATACAACAAACATAAGTGTGAGATGTGTCTGTGGTGTGGATCACCGATACTTCCGTATGTGGTTTCTTCACGATACTCTTTCAACTGTCCCGATTCTCCAATTAAAACAGGATCCAGTTTCTCCATCTGTCCTTTTACTGTTTTAAGGAAAGGAGAACGTTTCCTTAAGATGCTTGCAGCATTAAGAAAATCATTGAAATTTTCCCATATCATACCTTGATCGAACGTACAACCCTTTGTCTGATAATGTACTCCTTTATGTTGATTCTCTGGAGAAGAAGACGGATCAGCCAAAAGATGTCCTTCTCCATCCGGTTTTAAAGTCTTTGACAAGAACTTTGCCATTCCTTCCAAAGCTGGATATACATGTTCCTCAAGTATGGATCTATCGCGAGTAAAATCATAGTAATCCCAATACAACTTAGTGGTGAATCCACCGGTTCCTGGCCCGGAATGTCCACCCGGAGCACTTATGCTATATGCAGTAGCTCCAGTACCGATAGTCCAACCATTTCCTCCTTTTTCTCTACTCAATGCATCAGGATTATTCTTCTTGATATAATCAATAGCTTTCTGTTCGGCAGCTTTCCTATAAGTCTCATTATAGCAGACAAACGGAGTAAACAATTCAGCTAAATTTGTATTAAACACAGGCCAATAATTCATTTGTACATTTATGTTATGCCAATATCCTCCTGACCACGGACTATAATCATACTGTGTCCATCCTCCCTGAAGGTTAGGTGGCAAAGAACCGTAGCGTGAAGTGGAAATCAACATATAGCGTCCAAACTGGAAATAGAGCTCCTCAAGATATGCACTATGTTCCCCTTGCTTGTATTTTTCTAACAACATATCTGTTGGTATATCAGGGATATTATCTGTGAGTGACAAGTCAACCCTGTTGAAGAAATATTGATAATCCGATATATGTTCTTTTTTCAGATTGTCATAACCCTTCTCAGCTGCAGCAGAAATACGCTTTGTCACAGCATCATGCGGATGTGGATTACCCTTACACTTATCAACACCATTTGACAGGAATACTTTTTCTTCCAACTGATAGGATGTTCCGGCGGTCAAAAATATAACAGCACTATCTGCCTTACTTACACGGATACTTCCATTATCACCATTTTCATCATTAAATGTTTCCAGTTTTCCTCCGTAGTTTATTACTTTTAGCTGTGCCTCGTAATCCAGATCAAAAAACTCCATGTTACCTGAAAGAGTAATCAGATTCCCTTCTGCATTCACTTTTCCGGTACGATTATCTCCAACTCGTCCTGGATTAAGATAAGGAATCATCGGACGAACATTAAATGAAAGACCGCCTGATTTATCCGATTTTAACTTTATCGCAATAACATTCGAAGGATAATTGGCAAAATACTCTCGTGAATATTTCACTCCTCTATATTCATAGCTTACAGTAGAGACTGCATCATTAAGAGAAAGAGTACGTTTATAGTTTTTTGTCTGATTATGATAAAAATCCAGATATATTTCCGCAAAATTGGTAAATCCTCCCCCACCATAACATCCTCTGTTTGCTAGTGTCTTTTCAGACAACTGTATTCTCTCTGTGTCAGTCCTGCCAAATATATTTGCCCCCATATAACCGTTTCCTATTGGCAAAGACCAACGTTCCCAGTCTTCATCGAAAGGAAAACCACGAGACATAACTTTATTATAATCTGCTCCGCGATTGAATGCAGGCCTATTATACCATAATTCATACTCCTTACTTATATTTCCTGCATTTCCTGACAATACGGAATATACTATAATACCAAGTATAAATAACCTCCTCATGTTTATAACATTTTTATATTACTTTCTGTTATTAAATTCTTTCACAGCATCAAACATTGCAATGATATTCTGAGGTGGAACATCAGGCAGAATATTATGAACAGTATTAAATACGAAACCTCCTCCTGCTGACATTATCTCCAATCGTTCAAGAACCTGCCTGCGTACTTCTTCAGGGGAACCGTTATTTAGTGTTCCGACTGTTTCTACTCCACCACCCCAAAACGTACAATCCTTGCCGAATTCCTTTTTCAAAAATTCCGGCTCCATATTAAAGGCATTTGTCTGAACAGGATTAAATATCTCTATACCGGCATCAATCATATCAGGCATAAGGCTCGAAATTGAACCACAGGAATGAATAAATGTATGCATATTACTGTGCGATTTCACATAATCACACAATTGTTTATGCCTAGGCTTGAACAAGGTCTTATAGGTATCCACATCCATAAAAGGACCGGTAGTCATACCAAGGTCATCACCAAACCTTATTATATCCACAATATCACCTACTGAGGCACAAACCTTCTCCAAAGTGGCCAAATGACGTTCCAGAAGCTGGTCAAGCATTTTTGCCACTTCATCAGGTTCGCATAACAGATCCATAAGGAAATTATCCATTCTACGGAGGAATGTTCCCCATTCAAACAAATTACATCCACAGACTATCATCAACGCCTTGTCTGTTGTTTCACGCAGTTGCAAAGTCTTTTCACGAAGTGTCTTCCAAAAATCCGGATCCGAAGAATGATCCCACGGACTATGCACGTATCGTGACCAAAGAACCTTCCCCATTTCTTTGTCCAAAGAAGAATAATCAGAAGGAAATCCGTCTACATACGGGAAATATGTCTGGTCGAAAAAAGTTGCTCCTTTAGGCATCCTGGCCAAGATGCGTACTCCATCATCATCAAGACAGTTATAAGAACCGTCTTCTTGTCTTACAGGATTAAAGCTTACAGGATAAAAGGCTTTATCTCCATTTGCCAGTTCCGTCTCATGCCAGTCGGCAGGCATAGTATTAAAAGCACGGCCAACATCAATTACATCAATACCGAAATGATCTATTATTGACATATCAGGCTGTGCCAGCTGCTGCACTACATCATAAATCCAAACAGGCAAATCATCTCTGCCCATCGCCTTCAGCAAATTAGAATACGCTATCGCAGATATACCTGAACTTGGAGTTGCCCCCATATCCACCGGCACCTTGTCCGGCTCTTTATGCGCAATTGCCGCTAAAACTCTTTCTCTTGAATTCATATATTTCCCTTATTTTAATTACTACTTATTCCTATTATAAACGATGATATCACCAGAATCACAAGTCCGATATACATAATCCTCCTTACCTGAGGTGTCACATGTTTCCATTCACCTCTATATAGCCCCCATATTGTGGCAGAAACTATTGTCAGAGACATGAGTATACCCCATGCCGTAAAAGAATATTCCCCCATAAAACTCTTCCCCATTCCATAGGTTATCATATTTATAAACCATAAAAAGCCAGCCAATGCACAAAACAGATAATTTGGCACCACACTTCCATGTGGAGAAGATTTAAACAATCTGATATTTCCATTCTTCTTAGCCACTGATATACACCAGATTAATGTGACAGAAAAAGACCCTAAAAATAATATGGCAACGACAGGAAGTATTATAAACAGTTCGTTGACACCTTTATCCAGAAACATATCCGATATGGCATTACCCTGTTCAATACCTAAAGCCTGGGAAGCTCCTGTTACACCGACAAAAAGAGCAAGCAGAATACCTTTTCTGAAATCCAAAGCTGAATTCTGTTCCGGCGCAGACATACTATCCTTCTTGTATCCTGAATATGCGCTTACCGCAACTCCTATTATTCCTATTGCAAGTCCCATTACCATCATTTTACCTCCGGATCCGGCAAATATACCGGAAATTCTACCATCCAGCATTGGAGGTATGACAGTTCCAAGTACCATCATAAGACCAAGAGATATGATATATCCCAATGACACACCAAGATATTTCAGCGAAAGACCGAATGTGAGATTACATATTCCATATAATACACCTAGAAAGAAAATCCTACATATCACGCCTGAAGGACATGACAACAGTACTGACATAAAATCCGGACAAAAAAGCATACACGAAACTGCTGGAACAACAACATACGCGAACAGACTATATATCAGCCAATAGTTTTCCCATTCCCACCCTTTTACCTTTTCAAAAGGTATAGAGAAACTTCCTGAAGAGAAAGCTCCAATGGAAATAATTGCTATACCATACAACAAATCTAAATTCATAGGCTGTTATTTTTTGATTTTACGATATACACATGATTTACTGTTACATATACTGCAACCGTACGGATACTTTTTTATATCTTTACCAATACCTATTATTCCACTGACAGACTTGATAGGTTGCATCAGGCACGATTCAGTAAGAGTCACTCCTGTACTATTATCACCAATGAGAGAGAACAGTACCTGTTGCCCATTTACAGGCCATTCACAATAACCCGGACTATATCTGTTACTTATTTTCAAACCTGCTGAATTCATTTCTTTTTCCAGCAGGAATTGGATATGGTCCATTGCATTCTCTACTGTAACAGAACCTATAGAGTCAACAATAAACGCTTCAGGAAAATCTCCCTTTTCAAAATACTCATCAGACAATTCTGAAAACACCTCACCTGCCGTACAGACAAAAGCTGCGAGATGTGACGCATTTCTCATATAAGAGGTAACCCTTCGCCCTGATTCAAGGACTTTTCCACCACAGTTTATTATGCCGTTCTCTACATCAATTTCTCCGCAAGGAGATATTGAATATCCTCCTATTATGCCACAGTGGTCTTTCAATCGTTCCAACACACTATTAATCATCGGCAACAAATCATTGTAAGCCCCCTCATCATGAATTTGAAGGGCGGCCGCCAACGATTTGTCGTCCGGACAAACATCTGTGAATTTGAACCGAAACTCCCTAAACATATTTTCCCGTATTAAAATCATTCAAGGCTTTGAAGAATGACTTGATATTTTCTGCAGAAACCCCAGGTGGCATATCACATCCTGATGAGATTACAAAATTCCTGTAAGACGATGTTTTTTTAAGTAACGAAATGGTTTCATTATAAACATCTTCAGGCGAGGACTGTTTGAACAGTTCTACCGGATTCAGATTACCCATTACTAGAACTGTTTCCGGACATTCATCAAGTGCCTTCTTCATATCAATGGCATTACCGAAATGTAATGCACCTGCACCAGTTTCTACCATTGCTCCAGTACATTGTCCTGTATTACCACAATTATGCAGAATTACAACAAAATCATCGTCCTGAACAGCATCAACTATCTGTTTCACATAGGCAGAAGAAAATTCCATGCATTCCTCATTCGATAAAAGTCCGGCTGCCGGTTCAGCGATTATAACTCCTGTCGCTCCCAATGCCTTAAAAGCCTTACAATAGTCGATTATAAAGCGTGTACACTTGTCAAGCAGAATCTTGACAGCCTCAGTATCAATATAAATTCCTACCATTATTTCAGACATATCATAAAGTCGGCCGGCAAGTGAGAATGGACCAATACAACCTGAGAAAACAGGTTTATCAGTATTTTCCACTGCCAATCTGTTGGCTTTAAGATATTCCGGCACACGAGCTGTATTCAATGCAGGTATCTCAAGATTCCTTGCACCTTCCTCGTCACATACAAGACGACCTGTCACATTCGGAATCTCATGTTCTGTCATCAGAACCTCGGCTCCAAAAGCTTCGGCCTCAACAGTAAGATCCATTATTACCGTACTGGCAATAGTGTGATATGTATCCAGAATATTTTTAATAGCCTGATAATGTATTTCCCCGTTCGTAACAGCTTCGCGTGTAGTATGACCTATCGCCTCAATACCAGGATGAGTCATTATAAGTAAAGCCTGTCGGTTCTTCTCATTTAAAATCTTATCAACCCATTTATTCATGACTATGACACTATAGAGTTCAACCAATTGATATTTTCCTGAGGATCCTTGGCATAAGAATCAGCTCCTATTTCTGCAGCAAACTGTGCATTAAGCGGCGCTCCACCTACAACAATCTTTGTATCAGGATGCTTTTCGCGGATTGCAGAAATCATTGGCTTCATGTTACTCATTGTCGTAGTAAGCAATGCTGACATACCACAAACACCTCCAGGATGTTCATCCAATGCCGAGATATATTTTTCTGCAGACACATCCACTCCCAAATCAACAACTTCCCAACCTGCACCTTCAACCATCATTGCAACCAGGTTTTTCCCTATATCATGCAAGTCGCCGGCCACAGTTCCAACTATAAAAACTCCTTTTCTCTTGATATCCCCACACAAAAAATAAGATTTCAGGTGTTTCATAGCCTCATTCATTGCTTTAGCAGACAACAACATCTGTGGAACAAAAATTTTCCCTTCCGTAAACTTTTCACCAACCTTGGTCATTGCAGGAATCAAAGAATCATCCAATATAACCTGTGGTTCCACACCGGCATCCAATGCTTCTTTTGTGAGTTCAAAAGCTCCCGGCATCCCCTTCATTGTAGGAGGATATGGAGAAGCCTGGTTTATTTTCCCCATTTCTACACATTCTTGCAATCTTGTCAATAATTCATTCATGGTATTTTAGTCTTTTAAAATTAAACTTATATAAGAAATCAGTCACAATGGAATACTTCTTCCATTTCAGCCCACCACTCACCTGGTTTTCTATCTTTTAATGGAATCTGACACGGTCCGCACAGTTTCCACCATTCTTGTGTTACAGGATCTGCTGACATTTTTGCCATATCCGCTTCATAATCATCACCTATATACTCATAATAACTGTAAAGCATGCCGTTTCTATAATATATAGAGTAATTACGTATATTACACAATTTAATCATCTCAAGAACTTGAGGCCAGACTGCAGAATGAAGTTTTTTATACTCTTCCAGTTTTTCAATATCGACACCTATTAAGCTTCCTACTCGTTTCATTATTAAGATTTTACTTAGTGATTAACATTTGATTTTCACAAAAATATATTGTTTTCAACGCAGAAGGAAATAAAAAACATTCTAAAACTTTGCAAAATCCGACATTGATTACGAATTAATAATTAATATTGCAATATTGAATACTTACATATCATAAACATTATCACTATGAAATACGCTAACTATCAAAATACACTTTCCCTAAACATGATCTACACCGGACACTGCCAAGTCGGTAAAGAATGGTGTTACAAAAATATAATAAGCCCATTCACCAGAATATACCTGATTGATAAAGGCTCAGCTTTTATATATATGAACAAGAAAAAATATGAGCTTAACGAAGGAGATATGTTCATTATACCCAAGTTCACCTTTCATACATACGAATGTACAGATTATATGAGCCACTACTATATTTGTTTTATAGACCAATTGATAGGTGGAAAAAATATATTTGAGTATGCAGACATTATATATAAGACCAAGGCTACTGAGTTAGAAAAATGTCTGATGAAAAGATTTCTTGAACTTAATCCGGGATGTCATATAATAAACCCTGATCCAAAAACATACGACAATAAACCGGAGCTATTCACTATAAACAGGGAAAATGGAAATATGGAGTTCAAGAAAGATATGGAAAGCAATGGTATACTGCTGCAATTATTTTCAAAATTTATAAGCGGTAACAGCCAACTACTATCAAAACAAAATGATTCTTATAAAAGAATGGTAAAAGTATTCAATTATATAAATAATAACCTAAACAAGAACATACATGTATCCGACCTGTCTGAAATCATGTATATGAGTCCTGACCATTTCACACGAATATTCAAATCGATAAACGGACTTACTCCAAACCAGTATCTACAACTCAAACGAATAGAAAGAGCACAAACACTTATGATTTCATCTACCATGTCAATAAAAGAAATTGCTGAGGAGATAGGAATACCCAATATTTCACAGTTCTCAAAACTCTTTCATAAACTGACAGGAATGCCACCAAGCACGTATATAAGAAAAGATTATACTATAGAAAACCAATAATCGAAAAAACGTGTGCACGTTCGATTCAAAACGCATTCACATTGACTCTCAAATATGGGCAAATTTTACTTTAAACTTGCCCACGTTTTTCAGAGACTGTCTCTCAACACCAGGATACTCTCAGGTCCCATATTGAAGAGCAAATCCACTATACTTAAATCCGGCTGGAAACCGTGGCGGGAATCAAATACTTGATAGTATGACACCGGATGATAGAACAAAGTCATATCTTCTGCAGATTTTTTAGGATGTATAGCCTCACGCAAGTCAAGGACACCCTCGCCGGCATCCATATACTCACCGGTTGGAACAAGTTCCGGCTGGATATCTATCTGTTCGCAAAGCCACTGTGTGAGTTCCATATTGAAATCGTAAAGAAACTCATATTTCCTGTCGAAAAAGGCATTGAACTCATCTGCATAATAATCGAAGAAAGGGCTTTGCTTATATGCAGCCACAAACGCGTTGCGGTGCACATGACGCCAGTTGCCATGTTCCGACACCCTTATATCCTTCATGGCACACTTGCCTTCGGACGATTTCTCCACAGGTATGGTCAGCGCCAGAGGACCGTCGGCCGAAGCAATAACACATCTGTTGCGGTATGTCTGCTTCATGTAGTGGTCGTACCTCTCAATATAAGCTTTCCTGCATGAATAC
This sequence comes from uncultured Bacteroides sp., assembly GCF_937912035.1. Lineage (GTDB taxonomy): Bacteria > Bacteroidota > Bacteroidia > Bacteroidales > Bacteroidaceae > Phocaeicola. The sequence goes on along the minus strand of NZ_CALDPF010000033.1, from coordinate 33,251 downwards.
AATGCTGCGAAATATGAAACCGGAGCCAGATATGCCGACCCGAGGATAATATCTTTACTTTCCATCTTCTGTGTCTATTGAATTTTTTTCATGAACCGTCCCTCCTTCGAAGGATACCATATTCTTAATGCCTTGCCTATGATATGGCTTTCCGGCACAAAGCCGAACAGGCGCGAATCGTTAATGTTTACAGGATCATTGGACACCATCCAATAGTAATCCTGCGAGAATGTATATTCTTTCACCGGCTCTCCGTTCACAAATACCGTGTCGCCCTTCATATATGCATTGCGTTTCTCATGCAGAGTTATCATATTACCTATCAAGGCAGCATTCCACGGATATATCTTTACGGGAGTACCCTTCTGCGGAACCACGAAAGGATATGCCTTACGGCTGTTCTCCGGATAAAGTGGCACAAGCTTAACCTTTCTGTCAAGCCTTTGTGTAATGAGATAATGTTCGTAATAGCTGAAACTCCTGATATAATTACCTTCCGGAGTATATCCTGCAAGCTGGTTGTCCGTTATTCCAAGAGAATGAAGAACACTATCCATAACCTCTTCACTGTCTGCAGGATAGGAATAAAGCACCTTTGTATCAGGACTGAATACATCCGTTCCCTCAGCAATAAGCTGATTGTTCAGCATCAGCGTATCCCCCGGAGTTCCTATACATCTGCTGATATAGAGCTCTCTCCTGTCTATTGACAATGATGTATCCGCAGGCATCGGATTATTGAATACCACTATATCACCCTGTCTGACTTCCGAAGGAAGCAGTCTTTTATAGCCGAACACCGACTGCAGAGGCACACGCCAGCCGTAACTCCATTTGCCCACCAGGACTCCCTCTCCTCGGTAAAGTGTGTTCTCCATGCCTGAAGAAGGTATAAAACATGATGTGACAAACAGGGTTCTTACGATAATCACCGCCAGTACGGCTATGACTATGACTCTGATATATGTCAGCCAGGGTTTCAAGAAGTTATTTTATATTATCTACGAACTTAAACAATCTGTTCCAGCGTACTTTTCCGTCAAACCATCCTCTGTCCTTATCGAGCGACAGCCAGATGAAGATAGGCTTACCCACGATATGATCCTCAGGAACAAATCCCCAGAAACGTGAGTCAGCAGAATTATGACGGTTGTCACCCATCATCCAGTAATAGTCCATACGGAAGGTATATTTGTTTGTTTCCTCGCCGTTTATATAGATTTTGCCGTCCTTCACTTCCAGCTTGTTGCCTTCGTACACATGTATAGGGCGTTCATATATAGGAAGATTGTCTATTGTCAGTTCTATTGTCTCACCCTTCTTAGGTATCCATACAGGTCCATAGTTGTCGGTTGTCCATCCAGTAAGCTTATTTACAGGATACAAGCCTCCCGCATCATCACCCGGAACATCTGTTATTGATTTCACAAGATCCTTGCGAGCAAGCAAAGCAGCCTTGGCTTTCTCCGTAAGCGGAATGTTATAAACCGATTCTTGCGGATAGTAAGCCATAAGGTCTTCCTGACTTAGGCCAAGCTCTTTGCACAGTTCATCAGGAAGCTGACGTGTGGTCTGTACGAAATATCTGTACTGTACATTGTCCGGCTCCTTGTTTGCCTTACCGTCAAGATAAACTATCTTGTTTTTTATTTCAAGAGTCTGTCCAGGAAGTCCTACGCAGCGTTTCACATAGTTCTCGCGTCTGTCAACAGGACGGCTCACAACTTCGCCGAACATAGACTTGTTTTCATCAATATATCTGCGGCCCACAGCATAATAATAGTCATATACATCACGCTGCTGAAGCGGAGTAAGAGCCGACATATCAACAGGTTTGGAAAGTTCCTTACCAGCCTGATAGCTTATGCGGTAGATATCCTCTGCCGGCATTGCTGTAGCCACAGTATCACCTGCAGGGAAGTTGAACACCACGATATCGTTAAGCTGCACATGGCCGAGAGCTTCCACACGCTTATAATCCCATTTAGGCCATTCCAAATACGACTTGCAGTTGAACACCGGAAGAGTGTGCTGAGTAAGCGGCATGTGAAGTGGAGTCTGCGGAATTCTTGCTCCATAACTCATCTTGCTTACAAACAGATAATCGCCCACAAGCAACGACTTCTCCAGCGAAGACGAAGGAATGACGTAGTTCTGGAAGAAATACAGATTGACGAAATATACTGCCACCAAAGCGAATACAATGGCATCCACCCAACTCATCACAGTTACGACAAGCGGATTGGTAGATTTCTTCCACCATGTCCAAGGTATTTTCTTGGTTATATAAACATCGAAGATAAACGGTATGGCAACTATACCAAGCCAGCTTTTCAGCCAGATGATGAATGCCAGATAAAGAGCCATTGCTATGGCGAACTTTATCCATTGTTTGCGTGATGCCTGTATCATGCTTGAGAATTAATAATTAAAAGTTAAACAAGTCATTCATACCCAGGAATCCTGTATGCTCTGCAGTGTATTCTGCCGCAAGCACTGCACCAAGGGCAAATCCCTTACGGTTCTTTGCATCGTGAGTAATGATGATAGAATCAGCTTCAGATTCGTATGTTATTGTGTGGATACCCGGCACCTCGTCGCGACGTATTGCGCTCACCGGCATTTCGTTTGGAGCACACTCAGTGGTACCTGTCAAAGTTCCGTCCGGTGCGGTAAGTGTACCCATAACCCATTTATCCTTACGGTCAAGGTTCTCCAGAATACCTTCAGCCAGAGTAATGGCAGTACCGCTTGGAGCGTCAAGCTTATGAATATGATGAGTTTCCACCATTGACACATCATATCCCGGGAAATTATTCATTATGCGAGCCAGATATTTGTTTACGGCAGAGAAAATAGCCACGCCAAGACTGAAATTTGACGACCAGAACAGTGTTGCGCCTTCCTCGGCACACATGCGTCGCATCTCATCACCATGTTCGCCCATCCATCCTGTACTGCCTGAAACCACCTTTACACCATTCTTGAAAGCCGACAAGCAGTTGTTGTAAGCCACAGAAGGAGCTGTAAACTCTATAGCCACATCAGCCGAACGGAACGCTTCCGACTCGAAATCCTGTGTATTGTTTATATCTATGATGCTAACAATCTCATGTCCGCGTGAAAGGGCAATCTTTTCTATCTCTTTGCCCATTTTTCCATATCCAATTAATGCTATCTTCATATTTTTCGATTTATTTTAGCCACAAAGATAATGCTTTTCATTATAAATCATTACATTTAGGCAATATTTACACTCGTTAGCATGGAACAACTTTTACATTACGTATGGAAACACAAACTTTTCCCACTTAAGCCGTTACGTACTACAGACGGCATGGAAGTGGAAGTCATCGACCCGGGATTATGGAACACCAACGCCGGTCCCGACTTCTTCAATGCCAAAATCAAGATAGGCGGTGTATTGTGGGTGGGAAACATCGAAATACACCTCAAAGCTTCCGACTGGAAGATGCATCATCATGACACCAATTCCGATTACGACAACGTAATTCTCCACATAGCCTCCGACATCGACTATGAGCCATACCGACCAAACGGCGAAAAGATTCCACAAATGGAACTGCACTACCCCACATACCTTGTTGACAGCTACAACGAGCTGATACGCACGGCACACTATCCTGCCTGCTACAGGCTCATCCCGTCGCTGTCCAAGCTCCTTATGTACAGTTGGCTGAACACACTCCAGATAGAGCGTTTCGAAGAAAAAACGGAACGCATAATGAGACTAATGGAAAAATATAACAACAACTGGGAAGACGTGTTCTTCATCACCATGGCGCGCAATTTCGGCTTCGGGACCAACAGCGAAGCATTCGAACTGTGGGCACAAACCATTCCGCTAAGAGCAGTAGACAAGCATCGCGACAGTCTGTTCCAAATAGAAGCCATATTCTTCGGACAAGCAGGACTGCTTGATGCAGCATACGACGAATATACCGATAAATTGTTGAAAGAATATACATATCTGAAACACAAGTTCGGTTTCACTACCTCGGACAACTGCCGCTGGAAACTGCTACGCATGCGCCCCGGAAACTTTCCTCACGTAAGGATTGCACAGCTGGCGAAACTATATCACACATCGCATGGTCTGCTGTCAAGAATTCTCGAAGCTGAAACAATAGAACAACTGAGACCTATGCTCGAAACAGACACCTCGGAATACTGGATTACGCACTATACCTTTGGCGAAGTATCCACTCCCGTAAAGAAAAGCCTCAGCACATCATCAATTAACCTGCTTATTATAAACACTGTAATACCGTTCCTCTATGCCTACGGCAAGCACAGAGGAATAAACCGCCTTACGGCACGTGCCTCAGAGATGCTTGAAACTCTGAAACCGGAAAACAATTTCATCACACGAATGTGGAAAGAATGCGGAGTGGAGGCCACACATGCAGGCGACAGTCAGGCCCTGATACAACTTAAAAAGAATTATTGCGATCCGAAGAAATGCCTGTACTGCCGCATCGGGTTTGAGTATTTGAAAAAAACTATCTAACCCCTTCAACCTCGTTCAAATAAACAGACAGCTTATTTGCCTTGTGGATGGCTTTCCTTTTCTTCTTGTCAAGTTCGGGAAGCCAGTACTCCCACATGGATTTCATCTTAAGCAGAAGCTGTGCATCGCCGCCCTCGATAGTTTCCGAATATCTTTGATACATCAGAGCGTGCATACGGCGTACCTTGGCATACAGTTCGTCCTGTTTAAGTTCCAAAGCTGATTTATATACTGCAGCCAAAGCACCGTCGGCAAGCAGTCCGCGACCAATCATCACGCCATACAAGTCGGGGAACTTATCGACAATCCTGTTTATATCTGCCACACTACACAAATCACCATTATACACCAATGGTTTGCGACATTCAATATAGAACTTCGCAAAAGCATCCATATCCACCTCACCCTTATACTGCTGCTTGCCGATACGAGGATGAAGAGTTACCATTTTCACCTCGGATGCATTTATTGCAGGAAGTATCTCTTTCCATTCATCTGCAGAAACCTGCCCCAGCCTCATCTTCACACTGAAGCTTATACCGTCAGCCGCATAAGCATTAATGCACTCCATAAGCGCAGCCACCTTTTCAGGATATTGCAATATGCCGCTACCCTTCCCCCTGTTAGCTATCAGCGGAAAAGGACAACCCATATTGAGATCAATCTCTTTATATCCTAAAGAAACAATGAAATCTGCCAAAGCCTTCATTTCTTCAGGCTCGGAAGCCATAATCTGAGGAATCAGCCTTATGCCACTATTATTCTCAGGCAACAACTCGCGCCTGTCCTTATTGCGCAGTCCGCCTTTTTCATATCTGATGAAGGGAGTGAAATAAGCATCCACCCCGCCAAACACTTCATTATGTGCCACACGCCATGCAGCCTCCGTAAAACCCTGCAACGGAGCCGCAAAAATCTTAAGTTCCTTATCCATAGATGCAAAAATATGAAGAATATTCCTTGCAACGATAGATATAAGAGGATTTTTCCGTATGTTTGTAACTAATCAATACTAAAAAGACTAAGAATGAAATACATCTTCGAACTGCAAATGAAGGTGCGCGACTACGAATGCGACCTTCAGGGCATAGTGAACAATGCCAATTACCAGCACTACATCGAACACACCCGCCACGAGTTCCTCTCATCTCTGGGAGTAAGTTTCGCACACCTTCACGACGAAGGCATAGACCCTGTAGTGGCAAGACTGAACATGGCTTTCAAGACACCGCTGAAGAGTGGCGACGAATTCATCTCCAAACTATACATCAAGAAAGAAGGAATAAAATACGTGTTCTATCAGGACATATTCCGTCTGTCCGACATGAAGCCTGTAATAAAAGCCACAGTGGAAACCGTATGCGTGATAAACGGCCGCTTGGGCGACAGCGAGGTATTCAACACTATCTTCTCACCATATTTCAGCGAATAACACCACCATGAACGAAGAACTGCTTTACACAATGGCACTCACCCGTCTGCCCGGACTCGGCATGATAGGCGCACACCGTCTGATGGAGGCGGCAGGCTCGGCCACAACAATATTCAGCAATGCCAAGAATCTTAAAGACATCGTGCCCGATGTATCACAGAAAGTGATTGACGCGATAGTCAACTGCGATGTGCTGCGCCTGTGTGAAGCAGAGATACGTTTTGCCGAGAAGAACGGCATCAGATGTCTTACACTTAATGACGAGGACTATCCGTCGCGCCTACGTGAATGTGATGACGCGCCATTGCTGTTATTCTATAAAGGTACAGCCAACCTGAACAGCCTGCATATAATCAACCTGGTAGGCACACGCCATGCCACCGAATACGGCAGAGACATCTGCCAACGCTTCATCAGCGAACTACATGAAATAATGCCCGACGTGCTTATAGTAAGCGGCTTGGCATACGGCATCGACATAAACGCCCATAGAGCAGCGCTCCAATACGGTATGGATACTGTAGGCGTACTGGCACACGGCCTCGACAGAATCTATCCGGCTGTCCACCGACGTACGGCAGCCGAAATGCTCAATCACGGCGGACTGCTAACCGAATACCCGAGCGGAACAAATCCCGACAGACAAAACTTCATAAAACGCAACAGGATAGTAGCAGGAATGAGCGACGCCACCATAGTAGTGGAATCGGCAGCCAAAGGCGGCGCACTGATCACTGCCGATATAGCAGAAAGCTATAACCGCGACTGTTTCGCTTTCCCAGGACGTATATGTGACGAATTCTCAATAGGCTGCAATGCCCTTATCCGCAGCAACAAAGCAACCCTACTGCAAAGCGCAGAAGAACTGGTAAAAGCCATGAACTGGGATTATACCCCTACACCCAATCCGCGCGAAGGCATACAGCGCCAGCTGTTCCCCGACCTCACTCCGGAGGAAGAACTCGTAACTTCGCAATTGGAAAAGAATCCTGACGGACTGCAGATAAACACTATTGTCGTCAATACCAATATCCCTATAAACAAGATAACCGGCATACTGTTCGAAATGGAGATGAAAGGGATAGTGCGAGCTCTGGCTGGAGGGGTTTATAAACTGGTATAAAAAAAGGGGACAACGCCTTGTCCCCGTACCTTGTTAACCTTAAATCTAATACTATGAAAAAAATCACTTTGCAAATGTAGAAAATACACGCATTAATTGCAAGTATTACTCCAATAAAACTTATTCATTTAAAAATATTTCACATTAAAAGCTATAATATTAATACAATTACAATCTGAAAGTCGGAAAAAAGCGACATGAAAACAATAAAAAAATCCGGCTTCAAACCAATGAAACCGGATTCTGATATTTATATATATGACTGATATTAGTCTTTCAGTTTTGCCTTGATGAAGTCGCGGTTCAAGCGGGCAATGTTGCTGATAGAAACGCATTTCGGACATTCTGCTTCACAAGCACGAGTGTTTGTACAGTTACCGAAACCAAGTTCGTCCATCTTAGACAACATAGCTTTTGCACGACGCAAAGCTTCCGGCTTACCCTGAGGGAGAAGGTTCAACTGGCTAACTTTTGCAGAAACGAAAAGCATAGCAGAACCGTTCTTACATGCAGCTACACAAGCACCACAACCGATACATGTAGCAGCATCCATAGCTTCGTCAGCGATTGTCTTAGGGATAAGGATAGCGTTAGCATCCTGAGGAGCACCTGTACGTACGCTTACGAAACCACCAGCCTGCATAATCTTGTCGTATGCAGAACGGTCAACCATCAAGTCCTTAATTACAGGGAAACCTGCAGAACGCCATGGTTCAACTGTGATAGTGTCACCGTCTTTGAAACGACGCATGTAGATCTGGCAAGTAGTAGCACCTGTTGCAGGTCCGTGTGGATGTCCGTTGATGTACAATGAGCACATACCGCAGATACCTTCACGGCAGTCGTGGTCGAATACTATAGGTTCTTTACCTTCTTCAATCAACATTTCATTCAAGATATCGAGCATTTCGAGGAATGAAGTATCACCCGGAATGTCTTTCATCTGGAATGTATCGAAATGACCTTTATCCTTAGGTCCGTTCTGACGCCATACTTTCAGCGTAAATGATATATTTTTATCCATTTTACTTCTTTTCTTTAAATTGTTTTACTTCGTCTCAGATTAGCTCAATTAGCTCTTGTAGTTACGAGTCTGTACTTTGATTGCTTCGTAAACCAATGGTTCCTTATAAAGTACAGGAGCCTTGTCGTCGCTTCCCTGGTATTCCCAGCAAGCTACATAGAAGAAGTTTTCGTCATCACGCTTAGCTTCACCTTCTTCTGTCTGGTGTTCTTCACGGAAGTGACCACCGCAAGATTCTTCACGGTTCAAAGCATCGTAAGCGATAAGCTGACCCATTGTGATGAAGTCGTCAAGACGGAATGCCTTGTCAAGCTCGATGTTCATACCTTCTTTTGAGCCAGGGATAAACAGTTCTGTTTCGAATTCCTTGCGGATTTCTTTCAGACGAGCCAGACCTGTCTTCAAGCCTTCTGCAGTACGTCCCATACCTACATATTCCCACATTACGCGGCCCAATTCCTTGTGGATTGAGTCAACTGACTTCTTACCCTTGATGTTCATCAGGTGGTCAATCTTAGCCTGAACAGCCTTTTCAGCTTCAGCGAATTCAGGAAGATCTGTAGAGAAGCGAGGAACAGTGATCTGGTCTGACAAGTAGTTCTGGATTGTGTATGGCAATACGAAGTAACCGTCAGCAAGACCCTGCATCAATGCAGATGCACCAAGACGGTTTGCACCGTGGTCAGAGAAGTTACATTCACCGATTGCGAACAGACCCTTGATAGTTGTCTGAAGTTCGTAGTCAACCCAAATACCACCCATTGTATAGTGGATAGCAGGATAAATCATCATTGGGTTGTAGTATTTGCGTCCGTTGATTTCTTTTGCAAGTTCACCCGGATTAACGTCTGTGATTTCTTCGTACATATCGAAGAGGTTACCGTAACGCTGACGAACTACATCAAGACCGAGACGTTCGATACTTTCAGAGAAGTCAAGGAATACGGCAAGACCTGTGTTGTTAACACCGAATCCGTGGTCGCAACGTTCCTTGGCAGCACGTGAAGCAACGTCACGTGGAACAAGGTTACCGAATGCAGGATAACGGCGTTCCAAATAGTAGTCACGGTCTTCTTCAGGGATATCGCTACCCTTCTTGGTTCCGGCCTGAAGTGCTTTAGCGTCTTCAAGTTTCTTAGGAACCCAGATACGACCGTCGTTACGAAGTGATTCTGACATCAATGTAAGCTTAGACTGCTTGTCACCGTGTACAGGAATACATGTCGGGTGGATCTGAACGTAAGCAGGGTTAGCAAACATAGCTCCCTTACGGTAGCAAGACATAGCAGCTGTTACGTTACATGCCATAGCGTTAGTAGAAAGGAAATAAGTGTTACCGTATCCACCAGTAGCAATAACTACTGCGTGAGCAGCGAAACGTTCAAGTTTACCAGTTACGAGGTTCTTTGCAATGATACCGCGAGCACGGCCGTCAACCAAAACCACGTCAAGCATTTCGTAACGAGTATATAATTTAACTGTACCGGCACCTACCTGGCGGCTCAATGCAGAGTATGCACCAAGAAGCAACTGCTGGCCAGTCTGACCTTTAGCATAGAAAGTACGTGATACCTGAGCACCACCGAAAGAACGGTTGGCAAGTGTACCGCCGTATTCACGAGCGAAAGGAACACCCTGTGCCACGCACTGGTCGATAATATTGTTTGAAACTTCGGCAAGACGGTAAACGTTAGCTTCACGAGCACGATAGTCACCACCTTTCACTGTATCGTAGAAAAGACGATATACAGAGTCACCGTCGTTCTGATAGTTCTTAGCAGCGTTGATACCACCCTGTGCAGCGATAGAGTGTGCACGACGTGGAGAGTCCTGGATACAGAAGTTGAATACACGAAATCCCATTTCACCAAGTGAAGCGGCAGCAGAAGCACCTGCCAAACCTGTACCTACAACGATGATATCCAAGCGGCGTTTGTTAGCCGGGTTCACCAATTTCTGGTGAGCTTTATAGTTAGTCCATTTCTCAGCTATTGGGCCTTCAGGAATCTTAGAATCTAAAACTTTAGTCATAATGTTTTTAATTTAATCAGTTACACTTTTCAATTAGCAAGCACCGCAACCCATCATGTTTTTCAGGAAGAATACTACTGCTACAAGAGCAAATCCCAACACGATGATTGTTGAATAGATGTTAGAGATGCATTTCCAACGGTTGATCCAAGTCTTGTTGTTCCAACCCAATGACTGCATAGAGCTCCAGAATCCGTGAGTAAGGTGGAACCAGAGAGCTGCCAACCAAACGAGGTACAATACGAAGAATACAGGGTTAGAGAATGTCTGCATGATGTAACCGTAACCGTCTGTTGCGTGAAGACCGCCCAACATCGGGTCGCCGATGATTTCAGCAAACTGCATCTTGTACCAGAAATTGACAAAGTGAAGTGCCAATCCCAAAATTACGATGATACCAAGAACAAGCATGTTCTGTGAAGCCCATTCTACGTTCTTTGGCTTAGCTGTTACTGCATAGCGTTCGCTACCGCGTGCAGCACGATTCTGGATAGTCAACCAGAAAGCGTAAATGATGTGAATTACAAACAAGGCAGCCAAACCTACTGTTGCAACCAATGCGTACCAGTTAGCACCCAGGAATTCGCAAATCATGTTGTATGCCTCACCTGAGAACAATGCAACAAGGTTCATCGCCATGTGAAATGTCAGAAACAGGACAAGGGCGATACCGGTAACGCTCATCACCACTTTCCTACCAATAGATGAATTACTTAACCACATAAATGATTGATTTTAAATTATTTAATAATTAAAACTAAAATAGTCTTTATTAATGGTTCTTAGACTTGGCAAAGTTAGGCTATTTCCATCATTATTACAAACAATTAAGGAAATAATTCTTTAATGAGCTCTAACTACTCCTCTATCAACTCAAGTCCTTTCTGCACCGTTTCGTTCATCGAGTTTATAACCTGGAAATACTCGTTCATATCCCATAGGTCGCGGGCAATAAGAGCTTTAAGCTGAGTCTTTATAAGAGGAAGTGCGGTCTTGTATTCGTCCTCCTTATATTCCACACCCAGAGTCTTACCAAGGGCTATCAGATCGGCGAGCATCTTGTCAGTAACTTCAAAACGCTTGTTGAAACGGTCGAATGTCTTGTATTTTTCTTTCCATTCGCTGCGGTTTGCGTCTATCAGTTTCAGGTTTTGCTGGACAATAGCTCCCTTGTCACGCAATGCAAGATAATAATCTGTATAATAAGTAGTGTCTATAGGCACAAAGTAGTCAGGCATTATACCTCCACCGCCATACACAATGCGTCCTTTCTTCAATGTCTTGGTTTTCAGAGAGTCAGGAAAGTGAATACTGTCGGCACTCTGCATCTCGCCACGGTTATATCTCTCTATAAGGTCTCTGTTATACTGTTCTATGCTTTCGTATGGTTTCTGTATGCATCTGCCCGAAGGAGTGTAATATCGTGCCACAGTGAGACGTATCATAGAACCGTCCGGAAGGTCTATAGGTCTCTGTACAAGTCCTTTACCGAATGTGCGTCGGCCTACTACAGTACCTCTGTCCCAGTCCTGAATGGCTCCTGTCACAATTTCACTTGCCGAAGCGGAGAACTCATCTACCAGAACTACAAGTTTGCCATTGCGGAAGTCGCCGTTTCCACGGGCCTTGAATTCTGTGCGCGGATTACGTTTTCCTTCAGTATAGACTATCAGCTCGCCTTTCTCCAGAATATGGTTGGCTATTTCGATGGCAGCGTTAAGATAGCCTCCTCCATTTCCCTGCAGGTCGAGAATAAGGTTGCGCATGCCTTTTTCCTGAAGCTTATGCAATGCATCTTCAAACTCATCGGCAGTAGTGGCTGCAAAACGGCTTATACGTATGTAGCCTGTAGTCTTGGTCATCATATACGAAGCATCAAGACTGTAAACAGGTATCTTATCGCGCTTCACAGTGAAAGTCAACAGTTCCTTCACTCCGCGACGCATAATTTTCAGATTGACTTTAGTTCCTTTAGGGCCACGAAGACGACGCATTATTTCCTCTGTACTCATCTTCACTCCGGCAATTACAGTATCATTGACTTCTATGATACGGTCGCCTGCCAGGATACCGACCTTTTCAGAGGGACCTCCAGACACCGGCTGGATAACGAAAAGTGTATCTGTAGCCATATTGAACTGAACTCCGATACCGTCGAAATTACCTACCAGCGGTTCGTTCAGTTTCTTGACTTCTTCAGGATCGGAATAAGTGGAATGCGGATCCAGTTCCTCGAGCATCTTGATTATGGCGTCTTCCACCAACTTGTCTTCGTCCACATCGTCAACATATAGATTGGCAATGGCGAACTCTGCCAGCTGAAGTTTTCTGGCAGGAGAATTCAATAATTTATTCTGAGCCTCAACTATTAATGAAATGCCCAACAATAAACATACAGTAAAAAATAGCTTCAATTTCATATATCTTGGTAAAATTAAAGTTTCATACCTTCAGGCAAGAAAGGACTTACATCCTTGCCGAACTGAAGAAGTTCGCGCACGATAGTGGAGCTTACCGAAGTCAGTTCAGGCTCGGTAAACAGCAGAATGGTTTCTATGCCTGCCATCTTGCGGTTAATGTCGGCAATGGTTTCTTCGTATTCAAAATCGCGAACGGTACGTATGCCGCGCACAATAAACTGCGCGCCACACTCGCGGGCGAAATCTATTGTCAGGCCGGAATATGCGGCAACCTTTATTCTAGGCTCGTCTGCATAGAGCTTGCTTATCATCTCCACACGTTTCTCTGTAGGAAACCATGTGCGCTTGCTGTCATTTATACCGATACCTATCACCACCTCGTCCATAAAGGTAAGGGCACGTTTCACTACCGAATAGTGTCCGATAGTAAACGGATCGAAGGTACCGGGGAATATTGCTTTTTTCATCTGATTTATAAATTTACGTCTTCCTCTACCACCAGATTTTCAATGATGAAGTTCTGTCTCTCCATGGTGTTCTTTCCCATATAGAATTCCAGAAGTTCCTTCACGGCATCAGTCTTTCTCAGAGTCACCTGCTCCAGACGCATATCTTCGCCGATAAAGTTACGGAACTCATCAGGAGATATTTCTCCCAGACCTTTGAATCGGGTTATTTCCGGATTAGGTCCTAGTTCATCAATAGCGGCAAGTCTTTCCTCGTCGGTGTAACAGTAGCGTGTAACGTATGTACCTTTCTTCCTGTTTCTCACACGGAACAGAGGAGTCTGAAGTATATACACGTGACCTTTCTTTATCAGATCGGGGAAGAACTGCAGGAAGAATGTTATCATCAACAGGCGTATGTGCATACCATCGACATCGGCATCGGTAGCCACAATCACCTTATTATATCTAAGTCCGTCCAGACCATCCTCGATGTTGAGTGCAGCCTGAAGGAGATTGAATTCCTCATTTTCGTAAACCACCTTCTTGGTAAGACCGAAAGAGTTGAGCGGTTTACCCCGCAAACTGAATACAGCCTGTGTATTCACATCGCGGCTCTTTGTTATTGAACCGCTGGCAGAGTCACCCTCGGTGATGAATATGGCACTATCCAGACGCGGGTCTTTTTCTTCGTCCTTCTTGCCGGACTTCACATCATTCAGATGTATGCGGCAGTCACGCAGCTTACGGTTATGCAGATTTGCCTTCTTTGCCCTTTCGCGTGCTATCTTTGTCACTCCGGCAATTGCTTTTCTTTCTTTCTCCGATTCCTGTATCTTCTGCAGCAATATTTCTGCCACATCAGGATGCTTGTGGAGATAGTTATCGACATTCTCCTTTATGAAATCGCCCACAAACTTATTCACACTTACTCCAGAAAGCGGATAAGGATTGCCGTCGGAATCTTTCTCAGGAGCCATTGTAAGCGAACCGAGCTTGATTTTTGTCTGGCTTTCGAATGTAGGTTCTATCACGTTTATCGCTATAGCAGCCACCAGACCGTTACGTATGTCCTGGAATTCAAGGTTTTTTCCATAGAATTCCTTTATGGTGCGTGCTATATGTTCCTTGAAGGCACTCTGATGCGTACCTCCCTGAGTGGTGTGCTGTCCGTTGACGAACGAATAATACTCCTCGCCATATTGAGGACTGTGAGTGAATGCTATTTCGATGTCCTCGCCTGTGATATGCACTATAGGATATATACCCTGTGCAGTCATATTGTCGTTCAGCAAATCCTCAAGTCCGTTACGGCTGACGATACGTCGTCCGTTGTAATATATAGACAAACCGGTGTTGAGGTAAGTATAGTTACGGAGCATCGTTTCGATAAACTCCGGACGGAAATGATAGTTAAGGAATAGGGTATTGTCCGGTTCGAAAAAGATAAACGTACCATTCTCCTCGTCAGTAGTCGAAGTGGTATCACTCACCAGCTCTCCCCTTTCGAAAATTGCCTCGCGCATCTGTCCGTCGCGTACACTTCGCGCAATGAATTTCACACTCAGTGCATTCACTGCCTTAGCACCCACACCATTAAGTCCGACACTCTTCTTGAAAGCCTTGGTATCGTATTTACCTCCGGTATTCAACATGGACACTGCATCCACAAGGCTTCCCAAAGGGATACCACGGCCATAGTCGCGCACTGACACTCTGAGATTATCTTCCAGAGTGATGTCGATACGCTTTCCTACCCCCATCTTGAATTCGTCAATACTGTTGTCCACCACTTCCTTGAGCAACACATATATACCGTCTTCCGCCTGCGAGCCGTCGCCCAGACGTCCGATGTACATACCCGGACGGGTACGCACGTGTTCCATGTCGCTCAAGTGACGAATGTTCTCTTCCGTATATGACACTTGAGGTTCCGAAGCATTAATATTCTGATTCAGTTCATCCATTGTATATAAAAACTCAATTAATCTTTCTCTTATAAGCACGACGACGCTTGTGCTGTACAGATTCGAATGCACTCCACTGCGACTGTACTTTCTTATTTTCTTCCAGTTCAGGGTTGCTTTCTCCGTATTCGAATCCCATTTCCTTATATACCGGTACAAGGTCGTAGAACAACAGTGCGTTCACACCCTTACTCTGATATTCCTGCTTCACTCCTACGAGCAGCAAATCTAGTATCTTAGGTTTCTTGATAAACAAGGCTTTGAGCAAGTGCCACCATCCGAAAGGGAACATCTTTCCCTTAGCTTTCTGAAGCGCCACAGACAATGAAGGCATTGATATACCTACTGCCACCAGCTCACCTTGGGCATCTTCCACAAGCGACACCATACGCAGGTCTATCACAGGCAGATACATCTTTATGTACTGGTCTATCTGTCCCTGAGTCATCTTTGAGAAGCCGTAAAGCGGAGCATAAGCCTCGTTGATAAGATCAAATATCCTCTGACCGTAATTTTTCTCATTCAGTTCCTTACGGGTGAGTTTCTTGATCTTGAGATTATATTTCTGAAGAATTATTTCTGATATACGTACAAACTTTTCAGGGAGTTTTTCAGGCACTTTGAGTTTGAATTCCACCCAGTCTGCTTCCTTTTCGAAACCAAGTTTCTCAATATGGGCAGGATAATATGGGTAATTATATATAGTTGCCATAGTACTCAGCTGGTCAAATCCCTCTACAAGCATTCCTTCAGGGTCCATATCGGTAAATCCAAGCGGACCTACCATATATTCCATACCTCTTTCCTTTCCCCACTTTTCCACTTCATCGATAAGAGCTTTCGACACCTCCGCGTCGTCGATAAAGTCAATCCAACCGAAACGTACCTCTTTCTTGTTCCATGTCTCGTTGGCACGGTTATTGATAATGGCTGCCACACGACCTACCGGTTTATCATCCTTAAATGCAAGGAAATATTCAGCCTCACAGAACTCGAATGCAGCATTCTTGTCCTTGCTTAGAGTGTTCACCATGTCGTCGTACAAATCAGGTACGGAATAAGGATTGTTTTTGTATAATTCATAATTGAGACGAATGAAAGTGCGAAAATCTTTCTTCGTCCTGACTTTCTTAATGATAATGGCCATTTTTGTTAAATTGAAATTTCGGCGTAAAGTTAATATTTTTTGTGCTTATTTCATGACTGTTACGGTAAAAATAAGGACTTTACTCTAAATAAGAAATTAATATTGGGAGCTAAAAAGAAAAATCTTTAGTATAAAAAACATATTGTATGCTTAATTATTCTATAAACTAAAGTTATGTTTTTATAAACCACACTGTTGTTTATAGAAATTACAGTGTGGTTTGTATAAATACAAGTTATATTTACAGATAATAAAAGGAATAAAATATCATTTCTACAGCACAAAATAAATTTTCCAGGTTGATGAAAGAAACAAATAAACTATATTTGCCATATATACTTGAATTAAAGCGAATCGCACATGAATACAAATCCGGAACTCGAGCTCGCCAATGCACTGATAGCACAGACAGGTACAAACATATTCCTGACCGGGAAGGCCGGTACAGGTAAAACTACATTCCTGAGAACACTGGTTAAAGAATCTCCCAAGAGAATGATTATCCTTGCACCTACCGGTATAGCCGCAATCAATGCAGGAGGAATGACAATACACTCGTTCTTCCAACTTCCTTTTGCACCGTACATTCCGGGAACTGCATTCGGAGGTGATGCCAAATACCGTTTCCGCTTCGGAAAGGAGAAACTGAACATCATGCGAAGTATTGACCTGCTTGTGATAGACGAGATAAGTATGGTTCGTGCCGACCTTCTGGATGCCATTGACGATGTGCTCCGCCGGTTCAGACGAAACAGCAAACCGTTCGGTGGGGTGCAACTTCTGCTCATTGGCGACATACAGCAGCTTCCACCAGTAGCCAAGAACGAGGAATGGCAGATGCTTTCGGAATACTACGACTCGCCGTATTTCTTTTCAAGCCATGCGCTAAGAGAGACTTCATTCTGCACCATAGAACTAAAGAAAGTCTATCGCCAGAGCGACATTCACTTCCTCTCGCTGCTGAATGCCATAAGGGAAAACCGCTGTACGGCCAATGACATAAAAGAGCTGAACAACAGATATATACCCGGCTTCAATCCTAATAATGATGACGGATATATCCGCCTCACTACTCATAACGTGCAGGCACAACAGATAAACCAGAGAAAACTGGACGAACTACCTACACGCAGCTATAAGTTCAAAGCTACCATAGATGGAAACTTTCCGGACTATTCATACCCTACCGACCTTGAACTGGAGTTGAAGAAAGGTGCACAGGTGATGTTCGTGAAAAACGACATATCGGGTATGCACCGTTATGCCAACGGAACTATAGGCCTCATTACAAATATTTCGAATGAAGGAATAGAAGTGACTGTAAACGAAACCGGAACCAAGGTAAATCTTGAAGAAGCCGAATGGGCAAATGCCAAATACACACTGGATGAAGAGACAAAAGAGATAGTGGAAGAAGTGGAAGGCACATTCAGGCAGTACCCTCTGAAACTGGCATGGGCGATAACAGTCCACAAGAGTCAGGGACTTACATTCGACAAGGCCATAATAGACGTGTCATCATCCTTTGCACACGGTCAGGCATATGTTGCACTGAGCCGATGCCGTACTCTTGAGGGCCTGGTACTCAGCTCGCCAATCTCTGCCGGAGCTGTGATAAGCGACAGAGTGATAGACTCGTTTACCGACGAACAACGCAAAACCACTCCTACCATGGAGCAATGCTCTGCCATGCAAAGAGCGTATTTCACTGACCTGCTGAAACAGCTATTCGGATTCAGGCAGTTGGAAATATCACTAAACCATTATATCAGGCTTATAGACGAACATCTGTACAAGACATACCCCAAACAGCTTGAAATGTATAAGAATGAAGCCGAACGTTTCAAACAGTCTATAACGGAAGTTAGTTCCAAATTCGAAAACCAATACATGCGTATGACTGCACTGGCCTCCGACTGCGAGACGGACAAAGCGCTTCAGGACCGCATATACAGCGCGTCACAATATTTTACCGAAATGCTCAGACCACTTCAGGACTTACTGGACAGTACGGACATAACATCGGACAACAAGGAAATAAGGAAAAGAATAGAAACGGCATTCGAAGAACTGACGGATGCAGTAAGAATAAAGTGTGCCCTCATGGAGCATGTACACGACAAAGGTTTCCACGTACAGGATTTTCTTCGCAAACGTGCCATATTAAGTATGGAAGAGGCAAAAGCCACAGCAAGCAAAAAACGTGAAAAAACAGAAAAGAAGATTCCTTTTGAAAGCAGCGACATCGAAAATATGGAACTGTATCGTGCACTGGTGGAATGGCGCAGAAAAGAGGCTGCTGACCAAGGATTACCGGCATATACAGTGCTCCAGCAGAAAGCAATTATCGGCCTGTCCAACCTAATGCCAAAGAATGAGCGTGAACTTCTCCGCGTCAAATGTATCGGCAAGAAGACTGTGGAGAAATACGGCAAGGCTATTATGGAGATAGTGGAGAGATACAGATAAACTTGACCTCAAATGGTTTTCTCAAATTAGATTATAGCTCACATTTTACATGTTTGCGATTTTTTTAGACATGGTAATATATAAACACTAATTTTTAGTCCATATTCAACTGAAATATATACGTATTTTCTGTTCTGCAATATATAACTTTGTGACATAGAACAATTTTTTTAATCTAAATATAATGAAAAAAGAACTGTTTTTATTAACTATCATGTCAGTATCTTCACTTTGTGCAAATGCAAAAGAGAAGACTTCCTACATAATCCAGACATCCAATCCAAAGCAACAGATAGAATATTTCAGTGCATCGGATGCATGGAGCATGTTCAGAATAGGATTATGGTCTAAGGAAAAACAAGAACAGGTTGCCGACTGGCTCTTCAGTACTGAGAACGACGCAAACGGACAACCTAAAGGAATTGGTCTGAGTCTATGGAGATTTAATGTTGGAGCAGGAAGTGCAGAACAGGGAGACAAAAGTCAGATCAACCCTGGAACAAGAACGGAATGTTTCCGTAATGAAGACGGCACCTACAATTGGAACAAACAAGAAGGACAGAGAAACTTTCTGAAACTGGCCAAAGAAAGAGGTGTAAACAGATTTCTTGCCTTTCTTAATTCTCCACCTGTATATTTTACAAAAAACGGACTAGCCACAAATACAGGACGAGGCGGCACTTTTAATCTCAAAGATGATTGTTACGATGATTTTGCAGTCTTCCTTGCCGATGTCGTAGAAGGAGTGGAAAAGCATGATGGAATAAAATTCAATTATCTATGCCCGGTAAACGAGCCAGACGGACACTGGAACTGGACAGGTCCAAAACAGGAAGGCAGTCCTGCAACAAACAGAGAAATAGCACGCGCGGTAAGACTTATAAGCAAGGAATTCGTCAAGAGAGGTATTGATACACAGATCCTGGTAAACGAATCGTCCGACTACAGATGTATGTTTGGCACACACATGGCAGACTGGCAAAGAGGTTACCACATCCAGTCGTTCTTCAATCCTGACAGTACAGCTACATATCTCGGCGACACTCCTAATGTTCCGAGAATGATTGTCGGCCATAGTTACTGGACTAACACTCCAATCAATAATCTGAGAAACTTCAGGGTACAACTAAAGGATACACTGGACAAATACAACGTCAAGTTCTGGCAGACAGAGACATGTATAATGAGTAACGATAAAGAGATTGGTGGCGGTGGCGGTTACGACTTCACAATGAAAACAGCATTGTACGTAGCCAGAATAATCCACCACGATATAGTTTATGCAGGAGCAAAAAGCTGGCAATGGTGGAGAGCCGTAGGCGGTGACTATAAAGACGGACTTATCAGAGAATATCCCAATGAGAATAATTCTGACGGAGAAGTAAAAGACTCAAGACTAATGTGGGCACTAGGTAATTACAGCCGATTCATAAGACCGAATGCACTCAGAATGGGAGTCATAGCCAAAAACAAAAAGGGAGAAATAATTCCTGAAGGAGATACCGACCCTGAAGGATTAATGCTTTCTGCCTATAAAAACAAAAACGGCAAATGGAGTATCGTCGTTATCAATTATTCGAATGAAGACAAGGATATATCATTCGACATTGAGAACCAGAAAGTAAGGAAATGGAAGATGTACAGAACTTCGGATGCTGAAAATGAAAAACTTAAACCAATCGGTAACTGTAAAGAGAATGAGACGATAAATATAACAGCCAGATCTATTGTAACATTCGTTTCTGAATAAGTTTTCTCAAAGAAATGCCCCGTCATTCAAATTTGAATGACGGGGCATTTTAACTTAAATGAGTTGGAATTTTAAATTTCACTTATTCTGCAATGGGCATTTCCCTTTATTAGCACGCTTCATAAATTTCTGATTATCAACAGGCTTCATCATCTTATGATGCATCATGCCCGGTCTCATCTCGCCACCAATACATGGTTGCTGGAATACCTTTTGTAATTGCTTTGCATTAAGTACTTCCTTGAACTTCTTGAAGTACTTTTTCTGTACATCCAACGCCTTCTGTCTTGCATCAAATCTGTCCTGTATAGCTTTCTCTATTTCGGCATCTGTCATCTCAGCTTTTTTCGTATCCTTATTTACGGCCGGACGACAGTCTTTCATAGCCTGAAGATACTCCTTATATAATGGAGTGAATTTTGCAGCTGTAGCATCGTCCATTACAAGTTTCTTCTCCATCATCTTCACATGTCGGTCCATCATCTGTTCTGGTGTAGGTCTCTGTTTTGCACGTTTCTGTACAGGTGCATCCTGATTATTCTGAGCCATTAAACCAAAACTGCTCATAGAAACAGCCAACATTACTACCAATGTCATTAATCTTGTTCTCATAATCGTATAAATTTAGATGTTTAACTTTCAATTGTCTGATACAAAATTAATGATTATATATTGATGAAAAACAGGTACTATTACGAATGGTGGTAAACGGTAGGAAAATAATGGTAAACTGCAAAAAATAGAAAGAAATACAAAAAGAATATGATAGAATTATGCCAATGATATAAATGTAAGTATTTTTGTAAACAGTTGACCAAGTTAATAATATACAAAATATAAAATCTTATATCACATGAAACTAACAAAACCAATAACCGTTTTTCTTTTTCTGGCTTCTGCCTTTACAGCAAGTCTATATGCACAAAGAAATATTACAACACTGGAGAAAGGATGGAAATTTCTTAAAGGTGATGCGCCGCAAGCCGAGAGTACTGAGTTTAACGACAGCAAATGGGAGAATGTGACTGTTCCACACGACTGGGCCATATTCGGACCTTTCGACAGAAATAATGACTTGCAGAATGTAGCTGTGACACAGAATCTGGAGACAAAGGCTTCTGTCAAGACAGGACGTACAGGAGGACTGCCATACGTCGGCACGGGATGGTACAGAACAGTATTCGATGTGGAGACAGGCAAGCAGACAACTCTTGTGTTCGACGGTGCAATGAGCGAGGCTCGCGTATACGTAAACGGACAAGAGGCATGCTTCTGGCCTTTGGGATATAACTCTTTCCACTGCGATGTTACCGACCTTATAAATAAGAACGGAAAGAATAATGTGCTCGCCGTAAGACTGGAAAACAGACCGCAATCGTCAAGATGGTATCCGGGTGCAGGGCTTTACAGAAACGTACATATAGTGACAACAGAAAAGATACACGTCCCTGTATGGGGTACACAGATTACAACTCCATACGTTGGACAGGATTATGCTTCGGTCTCACTCCGTACAGAGATAATAAATGCTGAGAAGAAGAAACTGACAGTAATCACAAAGATATACTCACCGGACGGAAAAATTGTGGCCGAAAAGAACAATCAGGGATTTATCAACCACGGGCAACCGTTCACTCAGAATTTTATAGTGAACAATCCTTTGCTGTGGTCACCTGAAAGTCCTAACCTTTATAAGGCTGTTTCGGAGATTTATGCCGATGACACTCTTCAGGACAAATACACCACAACTTTCGGAATCAGAACCATAGAATATATTGCCGACAAGGGTTTCTTCCTTAACGGAAAGCACCGCAAGTTCCAGGGTGTATGCAATCATCATGACCTTGGACCGCTCGGAGCAGCTGTAAACGTATCGGCTCTGCACCACCAATTGAAACTGCTGAAGGATATGGGATGCGACGCGATACGTACGGCCCACAATATGCCTGCGCCGGAACTGGTGCGACTTTGCGATGAAATGGGATTCATGATGATGATCGAGCCTTTTGATGAATGGGACATAGCCAAGTGCGACAACGGCTATCAGCGTTTCTTCAACGAATGGGCAGAAAAGGATATGGTGAACATGCTCAGACAGTATCGTAATAATGCATGCGTGGTGATGTGGAGTATCGGTAATGAAGTTCCTACCCAGTGCAGTCCGGAGGGTTATAAAGTTGCCAAATTCCTTCAGGATATCTGCCATAGGGAAGACCCTACACGACCTGTCACTTGCGGAATGGACCAGGTGAGCTGTGTACTGAACAACGGATTTGCAGCCATGCTTGATATTCCGGGATTCAACTATCGTGCACACCGATATGAAGAGGCATACGAAAGACTTCCACAAAACATTGTATTGGGCTCGGAAACTTCTTCTACAGTAAGCTCACGTGGCGTTTACAAGTTCCCGGCTGTCAAGAAGGCTCAGGCTATATACGACGACCACCAGTCGTCTTCATACGACCTTGAATACTGTTCATGGTCGAATATTCCTGACATTGATTTCGCATTGGCAGAAGACCATGAATGGACTATAGGACAATTCGTTTGGACCGGATTCGACTATCTGGGCGAACCAAGCCCGTATGACACAGACGCATGGCCTAACCACAGTTCGATGTTCGGTATCATTGACCTTGCATCCATTCCTAAAGACAGATATTATCTTTACAGAAGTGTATGGAATAAGAATGCCGAGACACTTCACATATTGCCGCACTGGAACTGGGAAGGATATGAAGGTAAGGATATACCTGTATTCGTCTATACCAACTATCCTTCGGCAGAATTGTTTGTTAACGGTGTAAGCCAGGGAAAAAGAACGAAGAATGACTCTACAGTAGTGAACCGTTACCGCCTGATGTGGCATAATGTCAAGTACCAGCCGGGAGAAGTAAAGGTGGTGGCATACGACAGCAACGGAAACAAAGTCGCTGAAAAATCGTTACATACAGCAGGGAAACCTTACCGCATCAGACTGCTTTCTGAATATACATCGCTTAAGGCTGACGGAAAAGATTTGGCATACGTCACTCTCCGTATTGAAGACAAAGACGGCAATCTATGTCCTACAGACGGACGTATGGTGAACTTCCGTGTAGACGGAGAAGGAAAATATAAAGCTTCGGCTAATGGCGACCCTACATGTCTTGACCTGTTCCACAAACCGCAGATGCATGCTTTCAACGGTATGCTCACTGTGATAGTTCAGGCAGGAGAGAAGCCGGGCAAGATTCGCCTGCGTGCATCTGCGAATGGCTTGAAAACGGGTGAGTTTGTGATACCAGTGACAGAATAAAATTAATTATAATACTGATATAACGGATAGAATTGCTATAGCGGGCAATCTCTATCCGTTTTTCATTAACTTTTCATATAAGCTTTAGGAGACATTCCAGTTCTCTTTTTAAAATACTTTCCGAAGAAAGACTGATTGGCAAAATTCAGCATATCACATACTTGCTGTACCGTATATTTATTGCTTTTCAGCAACGCTTTAGCCTCAAGTATCACATAGTCTCTTATCCACTCACCGGCAAGCCTTCCGGTAACATTCTTTATTACCTGTGAAAGGTACTTCGGAGAGATACATAATAAATCGGCATAATATGTTATACTGCGCTCCTGCATATAATTCTTCTGCACTGCTTGCATAAAACGTTTGTAAATCTCCTGATTTCTATTGTACTCTGAAGTATCTTCCACGTTATTTTTCATTTTGGTGAAATAATTATAGGAGTTATACATCAATACCTGGGTGTAGCCGTGCAAAGCACCTTCGCGAAATAAATTATCGGTCTCAGCCAGTTTCGATTTCATCCTTTTGTATATATCCAAAGCCTCATCAATGAATCCTCTGTCAAGATGCAATACCGGATTGGTATAAATATGCTGCTGTATGGAAAGTGCCGTGTCAATATTTTTCACCACATTGAAAAAATCATCGGAAAAAGCTATTACAGCCATGCGTGTATCCGGTAGCATACTGCAGAATTCGCCTATATTTCCTTTAAAGACCGTAATGGCATCACCTTCACGCGCTTCAAAATCCTCCAAATTGATTTTGACATTGATACCTCCCGACACTATAAGAATAGCTATTGTAAAAGATAATTTCATAGGATAGTTTACAAAAGACAATCCTCTGACATGTTTCTCATTTTCCGAATAATCAAAATTATCTATCAGTATCAGTTTGTTATCAATATGCTGAGCTCCGGGCTGTTTCGACAGATCACTCAAATTCAGGTTCAAAATAACGTTCTCTTCTTTCATCATAAATCATATTATACCTTTGGAAGAACAAATATATATAAAATAAACAGTTACACATATTATATCAATCCTTTAGACCAATTTGCTATTCTTTTTGATAATACAATAATATAAATAAATACTCAATTTTGCATCATAAAAAAGCATATTATAAACATAAAAAGCATATTGAGAATGAAAAGGAAAAAATTACTATGTCTGCCGGCATTACTGCTATGCCTGCTTTGCTCATGCGGTGAACAGAAAAAAACATCTTTACCTGTTCATAGCGTGGAGGTGACAAGTCCTACACCATCGTGTAAAACCATTACAAAAAGTTATTCAGGAATAGTACGCGAAGCACACGAAATCAGCCTTGGGTTCAAGACTGCCGGACAGATAAAACGCATTCACGTAGAAGAAGGTAAGTACGTGAGAAAAGGAGAGTTGCTTGCCGAACTTGATGACGAGGATTATAAACTCGGGGTAGAGGCACTGCAGATTCAATATGATCAGCTGAAAGACGAAGTGGCAAGGACAAGAAAGCTGTTCGAACAGAAAAGTGTATCGGCAAATGATTATGAAAAGGCATCTGCCGGACTCAGACAGCTTGGAGTGCAGCTGCAGGTCAACAAAAACAAGTTGGAATATACAAGACTGTATGCACCGGCAGACGGATATATACAGTCGGTAAATTTCTCACCTGCAGAAATGGTTGATGCCGGTACAGCAATGTTTACTTTCCTCGACGTATCGCATCTGGAAGTAAAAACGGATTTGCCGTCAAGTATATATAAGGTTATCAATAATGTGACAAGTTATGACTGTGTGGTTGCATCGGAAAAAGGATCACGGACATATCATATGGATTTTTTAAGTCTGTCGCCAAAAGCCGACGGAAACCAGTTATATCAGTTAAATCTGAAATTCAGAGAGAAGCCAGAAAAAAAGATTACCCCGGGAATGAATATTGAAGTACGTCTGACTATAGACGAGATGGATAAAGGCAAGGGTGGATTCAAGATACCGTTATGTTCGGTATTCATGAGCAGTGGCAACTCATGCGTATGGATACTGAAAGAGGATTCTACAATAGAAAAAAGAGTGATAACCTTTGACAACAATTTTTCAGGAGACCAGATTACAGTAATAAAAGGACTGAGCGGTACGGAAAAAATAATACGTGCAGGTGTAAACTCACTACAGGAAGGAGAGAAAGTTACAGTCATAGAACAACCTGAAAAAAGCAATGTCGGAGGACTTATATGATAAGAATTACAGAATACTTTATGAAACGGCCAATACAATTCTGGTCGTTCGTAACAGCTATAATAATTGCCGGAATACTTTCTTTCATCCAGATGCCTAAACTTGAAGACCCGGCAGTATCAGCAAAACAGGCTATGGTTATAGTACCATATCCGGGAGCAAGCGCACACGAAACAGAGCTTAAAGTGGCTCTGATGATGGAAGAGGAATTGCGCGCACTGCCTAACGTAAACAAGATAAAGACCGAATGCAGAAACGGAATGGCAATGTTTACGGTGGAATTCCAGATGACAGTCCTTACCAAAGATTTGGAACAGCATTTTGACCTGCTGCGCCGCAAGGTGAACGATGCATCGTCCAGACTTCCACAGGGATGTTATGACCCTATAGTGATAGACGACATGATGGACGTTTACGGTATCTTCTACGCATTTACCGCCGACGGATATGATTATCCGGAAATGTACAAATATGCCCAAATGATTAAGCGTGAGCTGTCCGGCGTAAAGGGTGTGAAAAGAATAAATATTGTAGGGAACCGTGATGAGGTTATTAATATCACTCTGTCAAAAGAACAGATTTCAAGAAATGGGGTAATACCTACACAAATAATGTCCACTTTGCAGGGAGCTTTTAAGACAGTAAATGCCGGAAAATATCAGAGCGGAAACGAACTTATTCCTATTTATGTGGATTCAGAAAGCAAGGATGAAAACGACATCAGGAATCTTCTGATACAGACCACAGACGGCAAAACACTTAGACTGGGAGATATAGCCAAAATTGAAAGAACATACTCCAAACCTCAAAGGAACGGTTTCTTCGTCAACGGCAAGCCGGCACTTGCAATCTGTATCGCAATGGAATCGTCGGCCATAGTGCCCGATGTAGGAAAGGCTGTCGACAAGCGTCTTGAAGAAGTAATGAAGAATATCCCTGCGGGAATGAATACCGAGAAGATATTTTTCCAGCCTGATAAAGTAGAAGATGCCATTTCTTCTTTCATGTGGAATCTGGTGGAATCAGTGGCCATAGTAATACTGGTACTGATATTCACTATGGGATTCCGGAGCGGTCTGATTATCGGTTTCGGCCTGATACTTACGGTTGCAGTATCTTTCCCTATACTGCTGGTATGCGGAACTACACTGCAACGAATATCATTGGGTGCATTCATAGTGGCTATGGGTATGCTTGTGGATAATGCCGTAGTAATAATGGACGGTATCCTTATTGATAAGAAACGCGGACTTGCGCCAAAGAATTACCTTTACAGAATAGGACAGAACACTGCCATGCCATTGCTCGGTGCCACTATCATTGCGGCGTCAACATTCCTGTGTGTATATCTGTCGCCCGACTCGGCAGGAGAGTATTCCGGTGACTTGTTCCTGGTATTATGTGTTAGTCTTCTGGCAAGCTGGATACTGGCTCTTGTGCAGGTGCCGGTATGCGCAAAGACATGGTTGCCGGCAAGGGAACATACTGCCGAAAATGGTAATAAGACAATAATGAATTCACCTGTACACAAGTTCGTACGTAACACTATATCACGGCTTATAGACTATAAAAAAACGGCCATAGGAGTCGCATTCGCGATACTGATACTGTGTTTTGCCGGAATGGGCAAAGTCAAGAATCTGTTTTTCCCTGATTTCGACTATAAACAGTATGTAGTGGAATGCTTTTTCCCTTCTGCCACCAGTCCGGATGTAGTACGTGACAAACTTCTGGAGATGAGCAGTCTGTTGTCCGAACGTAAGGATATAGAAAGAATCGCTGTCAGTCAGGGAAGCGCCCCTGCACACTATTGCCTTGTAAGACCTATGACTTCAGGAGGTGACTGCTACGGCGAGCTGATTATCGACTGCAAAGACTATAATACGGTAGTGAAACAGATACCCGAAATAAGGCGTGAATTGAGAGAAAAGTATCCGGACGCATACATACGCTGCAGGAAGTATAATTTCTCAATCTCTACATCACACACTGTCGAGGTGGAATTTGCAGGTCCGGACCCTGCCATACTGAAAGAATTGAGCAGCAAAGCAGAGGATATAATGAAAAGATGCGAATATGTTGACCCGTATTCCGTACAAAACAACTGGAAGCCATACGGCAAATCGTACGTCACAAAATATTTACAACAGGATGCGCTACGCTCAGGAGTAGGAAGAAGTGATATTGCCAATGCCCTTATGGCTGCCACAGACGGAATGCCTGTAGGAGCAATCAATGATCAGGACAAGACTATCGTAGTAAACATGCTTGTAAGGAACGAAGACGGAAGCCGTATAGACGATTTGAACAATATTCCTGTATGGAGCATGATGAACCTTCATCTGTCTAACGACGAGCTTAACTCTACCATTGCTGGAGGAAAAGGAATGAGTGAGTTGCAGGACAAGATTTTCCGTGCCACACCTCTAAGCCGTGTAGCTGAAGGAATAACTATGGAGTGGGATGAAGACATAGTTATGCGCTTAAACGGACAAAGGGTCATAGAAGCAGAATGTGACCCAAACTCAGAAATTGACGAAGCCACA
This sequence comes from uncultured Bacteroides sp., assembly GCF_937912035.1. Lineage (GTDB taxonomy): Bacteria > Bacteroidota > Bacteroidia > Bacteroidales > Bacteroidaceae > Phocaeicola. The sequence continues at coordinate 4,839 of NZ_CALDPF010000033.1, read as the reverse complement.
CCGGCTAAAGTGGTAGAATCAATAAAAGAGGAGATTGAAGCCATTGACCTACCGGCAGGATACAGCATGAGATGGGTAGGCGAAGGAGAAGTACAGGGAGAAGCCATCAACAACTTGATGAAATATGTACCTATTACTATCTTCATAATCCTTGCCATTCTTCTGTTGCTGTTCAACAGCTGGAAAAAGGTTATACTCATTCTGATATGTTTCCCGTTTGTATTTTGCGGCATTGTCCCTTCATTATTGATAACAAACCAGCCTATGACATTTATGGCAATCATAGGTATGATGGGGCTGATAGGTATGATGGTCAAGAACGCGATTGTACTTGTGGATGAAATAAACAGACTACAGACTGAAGAAAAGAAAACGCCATATACTGCAGTTATAGAAGCTACCGTATCTAGGGTACGCCCGGTATTGATGGCATCACTCACTACAATAGTAGGCATGATACCTCTGATTACAGACCCGATGTACAGCTCTATGGCTATAACCATAATGGGAGGACTGGCAATAGGTACACTTATCACATTGATACTGTTACCAATCTTCTATACAGTACTTTTCAATATAAAGAAAGCTTAATTACATACATCAATCTTTATAAAAATGATAAACAGACTTTTTCAAATATTATTTACAACAACGGCTTTTATATTTATCCAGGATATAAGCATAAAAGCACAGGAGACTATAAAGCTAAGCCTGGCTTCTTGTCGGGAAATGGCTTTATCGCAAAGCGAATCTCTGCAACAGGCTGAACATAAATACCAGCAGTCACAACTGGACAATAAAATAGCGACTTCGGCTTTTCTGCCGAAAGTCGAGGCTTCAGCCACCGGAACATACATATTTCCAGATATGGACATGATGGGTATGGACCTCAGAATGCGAGGAATGTATATGGCAGGAATAACCCTTACTCAACCACTATACGCAGGAGGGAAGATAATGACAGGAAAGAAGCTTTCAAAACTGGGAGAGTCTATAGCATCCGAACAGAAAAGAATGACAATGATGGACGTGCTGGTAGAAGCCGACAATGCTTATTGGACACTGATTGCCGTCAGACAAAAGGTAAAAATGCTGGACAGTTATAAAGAACAGATGGACTCGCTTTTCTCTCAAGTAAAAACCGCTGTCGGGGCAGGACTGAGCACCGAGAACGAACTCCTTAGGATAGAGGCAAGCAGAAGCGACATTTTATACCAAATACAGAAAGCCAGGAACGGAGAGGACTTATGCCGCATGTCGCTATGCAGAATTACCGGCATAGACTCAAATGCTGAAATTGAACTTACCGACACAACGATACACGTTAATGAGCCGAAACTTCTGACAGCGGATATTAACGAACGCCCTGAACTCAATCTGCTCAAGCATCAGATGGACGCCACCCAAAAGCAAATACAGATGTCGCGTGCAAACATGCTGCCAACAATAGGACTTGTAGCAGGATATACCTATTACGGCAATATCAAGCTTAACAGTATGGTTGACGCAGGCAACGGAACCATGGTGCCATACTCGCAGGAATTCCGCGATGGGTTAGGGGCGGTAATGCTGTCTGTAAAAATTCCGATATTCGAGTGGGGAGCAAATCTGAAGAAAGTGAAAAAGGCAAAGCTTGATTTCAAGAATGCGGAACTGGAATTAAGCAAGAACTCACGGCTTATGACTTTGGAAGCTCAAAGCGCTCTGAAAAATGTTTACGACGGTTACCAGCTTATCAGGACAGCAGAAGTTGGACTTAAACAGGCAGAGGAGAATTTGAGAGTAACCAATAACAAATATAATGTTTCGATGGCACTGCTTACTGACTTGCTCGATGCACAGTCTCAGTGGAAGCAGGCAAAAAGTAATCTTATTGAAGCACAAACGCAGTATAAAATTTATGAAACAGAGTATTTAAGGGCAACAGGAAGGCTAAATCAGGAATTTTCTCCAGATTATCAATAATAACCCCAACTTAAATAGTATCAAAAAGACAGCCACACACAAATATTCTTAATACTTATGTTACATTAAGTGCTGTATTACGAGCATTTCATCTACAGAATGCTACAAAACAGTATATAATACAGCTATTGGCAGGCTTGCGAGAATTAAAAAATCAGAGTCATCACGTACAGATACCCGATTTTTTCAATTCTCAGCAAGCATTTTTATACCTTCGTCAGGCAAAGACAACAAAAGCCCGACAACCTCGGCATAATTTTTCTGTCCTGACGAAATTCTATTTCCTTTCAGATAAAGTTCATACATTGCCGACTGTATCTCGCCAAGCAACGGACTATAAAGAGACGACCAATGCTCGCGTTTTTCCTGATACTGTTTTATCACTTCCGGTCGGACACCAGAAATCCAGTTTTTATAATCTTCTTCATTTAACAAACCCCGCGCATTCATCAGCACATATGAAAAGAGTCCGAAATAGCCACTGTACTTAATCTCTGCGTCGGAAGAAAGAAGACAGGTCTGATATGCCCAAAGATTTGCTTCCGCCTCACTGCTTATTCCCAAGAGATGGGAAAGTTCGTGAGCGTATGTGAAAGGATATTCCAACGGAGTAATCTGCATATTGATATGCGACTCAGCAAAGAACGGTCCCATAAACCCGAGAACGCCAGAACCGGAATAAAGAGAATTGAAAAGCAGTGTCTTTGGATGTTGAAACGAACGGGGAGTGGCAAGCCCGTAAACATCAGACACTTTTTTGTAAGATAATTTTATTTCTTCATGAACATGCTCTGCAGATACGGTATCAATATTGCAACAGTATCTGTTCAGACTGTCGGTATATGAATACAGAAAATCTTTAAAACGCTGTTCATCGTATTTAGCAGGAGAGACACCGGCCCTTGTGAAAAAACTCTCACGATAATAGTTTATTCCCCAACCGATATAAAACCATACGTATATCCATAAAAGCATTTCTGCCTCACGCAATAGAACCGTTCTCCATTTCAGTTTTCTGCGTATCCGCCATACAAACGGAAATACTACGATCGACAATATCATCAGTAAAATACCTATCTCATCGAGAGAAAACGGCACAACGGATGATATTGCAGAAAGCACATATGATAATGACGGATAAATGCTTCGTGAATAAAACTCTGCGACACCGACATTCAGCGACGAGAGAATTACAAACAGAAAGAGCAGCAGGAGCAGGGGCCACCGTAAATATTTAAACTTGAACATAAGCGGATGAGTTTTTAAGTTTAAGTAACGGCAAAATTATCTTTTTCTGATTAAAATACTTATTTTTGTAAAAGATTTTTCTAACTGATTTATAACCAAAAAACGATAAACGATTTATGGTATTGAACTACATCTGGATAGCATTTTTCCTTATAGCATTCGTAGTGGCAACAGTAAGACTGGTCTTTATGGGAGACACAGGTGTTTTCCCGGCTATCATCAATTCTACATTCGACTCAGCTAAGACAGCGTTCGACATCTCACTGGGACTGACAGGGGTGTTGTCTTTATGGCTCGGTATTATGAAAATTGGGGAACTTGGGGGAGTGATAAATATGTTCTCAAGGGTACTGAGTCCGCTATTCACAAAGCTGTTTCCCGATATACCGAAAGGACATCCGGTTACAGGAAGTATCTTCATGAATCTTGCAGCTAATATGCTGGGACTGGACAATGCCGCCACTCCGTTAGGACTGAAAGCGATGGAAGGACTACAGGAGCTGAACACAAAAAAGGACACAGCCAGCAATCCGATGATAATGTTCCTTGTGCTGAATACCTCCGGACTTACCATTATTCCGATAAGCATAATGGTGTATAGGGCACAACTTGGAGCTGCACAGCCTACTGATGTATTTGTACCGATACTGCTTGCTACGTTCTTTTCAACATTGGCAGGAATTATCGCCGTAAGCGTTTATCAGAAAATCAATCTTCTGAACAGAACTATACTGCTGTTTCTGGGTGGAGCCAGCCTGTTCATCGCAGGAATAATATATTTCTTCACTACGCTTTCAAGGGAGATGATTGATATATATTCCACTACAACCGCAAATGTATTCCTGTTCCTGATTATTATCGGCTTTATACTTACGGGAATACGCAAGAAAGTCAATGTTTACGATGCGTTTGTAGAGGGTGCGAAAGAAGGATTTACCACAGCTGTAAGAATCATACCATATCTGGTAGCTATACTTGTAGCAATAGGGGTGTTCCGCGCTTCTGGAAGTATGGATTATATCATCAACGGAGTAGCCACATTGGTTGGCTGGTGTGGAATAGACAGCGAATTTGTAGCGGCACTGCCTACAGCCATTATGAAACCTTTGAGCGGAAGCGGTGCACGCGGACTTATGGTTGATGCAATGACAACATACGGTGCAGATTCATTCGTAGGACGTATGGCTTGTATCTTCCAGGGCTCAACTGATACTACATTCTATATCCTCGCAGTTTATTTCGGAAGTGTAGGAATAAGCAAGACAAGACATGCTGTTCCTTGCGGACTATTGGCTGACTTGGCAGGAATAATTTCAGCCATATTTATATGCTATTTGTTCTTCGGATAAAACGCTTCGTCGTTTTAAATAAAACGTACTGTCGTTTTGACTAAAACGCCTTGACGTTTTTATTGGAACTCTTTTACATCAGAAAAGAAACTAAAAACAAAACACATATTTATGATAACTTATCAGACAGACGGGGTTGAAATGCCCGACATCAAAAAGAGAGAAACTACAGAATGGATAAAAGCCGTAGCCGCCTCGTACGGTTTGCGCGTGGGAGAGATTGCCTACATCTTCTGTTCGGACGAAAAAATTCTGGAAGTGAACAGACAGTATCTGC
>NZ_CALDPF010000032.1 GCF_937912035.1 uncultured Bacteroides sp. | reverse complement strand
CCAGCTGTCTGTCGGAGAATCCGGTATACGCCTTCAGGACCATGAGGGCAATCTTAGCCGAAGGACTGAAGATGTTCCTGCGCCCCAGACGCTGTTCCGACAGGCCTGCGGCTTTTGCCATACGATCAAACGGAAACACCGAGTGAAGCCTGCCAAGTTCACTCTCATTAAAACTCTTACGATATTTTTCCAGAACATCAAATTCTGTAAAGCCCAAAGTAGGGTGAATTTCTGAAATATTTTGTATCTTAGCCATATCTTAGTCGGAGTATTTCCCCCGTTTTGGCTGCCAAACCTTATTTTCGGGGGAATACCTAAAGATACAAAAAAGCCAACTAATTCGCAATACTTTGTGTATGAATTAGTTGGCTAATTTTATACTATTTACTGAATCTCCCTATTATAATAAACTGGGTATAAATGAATAAATTCCAAAGAACCATTTCATAGTGATGTATTATTGTTACGGTTCTTTGGAATTATCTTTATACATAATTAGATTATAACTCTATAACTGGCCAACCATCAGATGCCCATTTCATTTCACGAATAATCAACTTAGGAACACCATTCTCTTTTATTGAATATGCATGTGATATGAAATAAAATTTATCACCAAAGTTATAAGCAGCACAATGTCCAATTCCAGCCCATTCCTCATTACCTTTCAGGACTATGGTTCCACCTCCATGCTCCATAGAATTACCTTGACGGTCAAGATAAGGACCACTTACATTTTTTGAACGCCCTACAGCACCTTGTAATTACTCTGCAAACCACGGCAACAATAATCAAACGAAACAAACAAATAATAATATTCACCATGTTTCATAATAAACGGAGCCTCTACAGCTCCATCACTTCTAACCTTTCTGGAATACTGACGATTAGAAATAGAATACCACTCTTGAGGTTCAGCTATAGCATCAAGATCTGAAGTAAGACGAACCAACTTAATACCCTCCCAAAATGAGCCAAAAGCCATCCATGGATTTCCTTGTTCATCAATTATTATGTTAGGATCAATAGCATTCCATGAAACACGGTTAGGAATAGGCTGAATAAAAAAATGACAAGACAGAAGTAAATGTCATTAACAATCTTACATACATAACTGACTGTTTTTTATGAGTATAAATCAATATTCAAACGTAATTCCAAGAGTAGGAAGTAAAGTACCGCTTTCCATCTTTATACTCTTCATTATATAGTGGTCCGGACGCTCAGGGTCTATCTCGCCGGTACTCATGAATGCATCAGGCTGACGTAACTTACTTGCCGTGATATTCTGTATATCAAGATAGAAGCCCAACATACATTTCTTCAGATAGAATGTCTTGTCCACTCTAATATCAAGCTGTCCGAAAGCAGGAAGACGTTCCATATTGTAACGGCTGTAATCATAATAAGCACGTCCCTGAACATTCCATGCTTCTATTAGCGATGATTTCTCTTCATCGTATGGAGTAAATGGAGAACCACCTATGGCACATACTCGCATTCCCAAGCTCCAGTTCTTAGGGAAATTATACGTTCCACTCATGTTAAAGATAAATCTGTTATCCCATGCTGAAGCCACATATTTATCGTCTGCGCCGGACTTGAACTCACTTCTGAAAAGAGTCAATGAAGAAGAAAGGTTCAGTTTCTTTGCCAACAGCCATTTAAACATAATTTCAACACCATAAGAGCGTCCCTCTGCATCAGATACAAGTAGTTCATTTCCTACCACACCATAATCGTTTCCTTTGCATGACAACGGGATATTGTCCGCTACAGAAAGAGGCATATCATTATATTTCTTATAGAAACCTTCTGCTGAAATCTCCATAGTTTCGATAGGATTCCAAGTCAGGCCTAAGCTTCCCTGGGTGACAGAAGTATAGTCCAATCCTTTGTTTACATATAAACCCTCATTATTCTTATATCCCAAGGCCGTATATGCAGGCAGTTGATAATACAAGCCCGTATGTCCGCTAAGATAAAGTCCGTCTATCAAACGATAAGAGACAGAAAAACGTGGTGATAACTGACGCCATAGTTGTTTCATTCTATCACTATAGTTGTTCCCGTCTGTTCGTACCCCCAGAGATGCAGTAAACCTGTCATCTACAGACGTATAATCAGCAGAAGCATATATACCCCAACGCAACATATTTAGACGAGTATCGTAATTGAACTCGCGCAATACATCTGAAAAAATTCTCTGATATGTATTATTGGTATAATGTGTATGGTTAAGTTCGAGACCTGCGTTTATTTTCCATGAATCCCATTCAGAAGTATTTTCTACCCGAAGTTTTGTTTCCTGCTCTACAGAACCTAAATCAAGATTCAGATAATCTGGATTGGTATCATCATTGTCCTGATATTTGAAATTTCTGTTGTGGAGATAACTGTGGCTCAATGTAACCGACTGTACATGATTTCCAGCGTAATGACGATATACACTTCCAAGAGTAAATGTTTCCTGTTCTATGGTTGGAAGATAACTCAACAAATATTCTGCATAGTCGCCGTCAATGTCCATATTGAGTTTCATGCGGTCAAGACCTCCCAATCCAAGAACTGTCAATTCATTTTTATCGTCAAACCTTGTCTTTATTTTGAATGACGCATCTGTATAGGCAGGCAAGAAAGGCAATCCCAAGACCTTGAACAGCATTTGCAGATACGACTGACGTACTGATACCAAATAGGATGTCTTACCACCAATATGGCCATTAGAGCTGAGAGACACCTCAGAAGCTCCAAGTGTCGCCTTCAAAGAATTACGTTCCATACTACCATCTTTCAGACTAAAATCGAGTACAGAGCTCAATGCATTGCCACGATGTGCAGGAAAAGCACCACTATAGAACTTCACATTACGTATCAGGTCGGCATCTATAAGTCCTACAGGTCCTCCTGACGCTCCTTGAGTACTGAAATGGTTAATATTTGGAATTTCCACGCCGTCCAAAAAGAATCTGTTTTCAGATGGACCTCCGCCTCGTACTATAAGGTCATTTCTATATCCCACTGGCGAAAAGGCTACGCCTGGATAATTCTGTACAACACGTGATATATCTCGATTTGCTCCAGGTGCCTTCTCTATTTCCTGCAGACCTATGACTCTCAGACTCACCGGACTTTCAGCAACTCTCCTGAAAGGCGAAGCCGTAACAGTTACCTCTGATATGGCTGTACTCTCTTCTTCCATCTCTATGTTAATATGGGGAGTAATATGATTTACTCTATATTCTTCAGTAAAAACAGTTTTATATCCTATTGTTGAAGCCCTTAGCTGATATATACCTGGAGGTACTGAGTTGATGGTAAAATTACCGTTTATATCGGTAGATGCTCCTACATTAAGTCCCATCACCAATACATTAACAAATTCCAAAGGTTCACGAGTGGTCTTACTGACAACAGTTCCCTTAATCTGATAATTTTGTGCAATCAGCAACAAAGGAATTATTGACAAGAAGAATCCGCATACTATTTTTCTTAACATACAAAAAAGTTTTTCACATTAACAGATTGCAAATTTAATGATTAGCAATAAAAAAAGCCATCGTATGATGGCTTTATATTTAATAATTAGGAAAATTATTTCTTACATTCTGTCCATACTTTATTAATAGACTGTGCTATAGAAGAAAATTCATCAGAAGTCAATGAAAGCTTAGGATTAGAAAAAAGCATATCAGACTCATTCTGAATAGGAATAAGATGAATATGAGCGTGAGGAACTTCAAGACCAATAACCGCCTCACCCACTTTTTTACATGGAAATACTTTTTGAATAGCCAATGCTACACTCTTTGCGAAAACATGCATTTCGGCTAGTTCGTCATCTTCAAGGTCAAAAATATAATCAACCTCTCTTTTAGGTACTACAAGTGTATGCCCTTTTACCAATGGATTGATGTCAAGAAAAGCATAAAATTTGTCATTCTCAGCCACTTTATAGCTTGGAATCTCACCTGCAATAATTTTACTGAATATAGTTGCCATATCTTATAAATATTAAATAAGGCAAGTCCGCACAAAGCGGACCTGCCTTAACAATTAAAATGATATACTTAAAATCTCGAGACTTATTTTACCCTGAGGGATAGTAATTTCGGCTATATCTCCCACTTTCTTCCCAAGTAAGCCTTGTGCAATAGGTGTAGTAACAGAGATCTTTCCTTCCTTAAGATTAGCTTCACTTTCAGACACAATGGTATAAGCCATTTTCATGTTATTTTTTACATTCTTAAGCTCAACACGTGTAAGAATCTGAACAGTATCAGCCTTCATCTTTGAAGTATCAATAATCTTAGCATCACCTATAGTAGCCTTTAGTTGATTAATTTTCATTTCCAACAAACCCTGTGCTTCCTTTGCAGCATCATATTCGGCATTCTCTGACAAATCGCCTTTGTCACGTGCTTCTGCAATAGCAGCTACTATTCTTGGGCGTTCAACAGCCTCCAAATGCTTTAACTCGGCCAACAATTTCTGATAGCCTTCTTCTGACATATAAGCCATAATAATTTTCCTCCTAAATTATTTTCGTTATTAATTGATTATTCAGATTTGATATTATAAAACAAAAAAGAATTCCGACATGTTCAACGATGTCGGAACCCTTTGTCTGTTATTCTGTTTGCAAAGATAAGTTTTTTTATTATAAGTCAAGCATATAAGTATCTTATTTTTACATGCTATTAAACATGTTAGAGCAATTTCTTTATTTCTGCCTCAATATCTGTCTTCTCATCAATCCGAAGTACAAGCTCATTATTTTTGTTGACAAGAAATGCTGTTGGCAAAGCTGTAACTCCATAAATTTTGGCATAATTTGAATATGGTCCCTGAGGATCGCGAACACATATCCAAGGTAAATTATCACTGGCTGTTTTCCAAAAATGTTCATCAGTATCCAATGAAACCTGATAAACGACCAAACCCTGTGAAGCATATTTGTTATACAATTCCCTTAAGGCTAATGTTCTGGCACCTGAATCAGGTGTAGCATACGCTGTAAAATCTATCAGCACAACATTTCCTTTATAATCTGTAAGATGTTTAACTTCGCCCTTTATATCTTTCAAAGGAATATCTATTATTGAAGTTTCAGATACTAAGCCTTCAGGAATTTCCAACGCTTTCGGCTGGGGCGCACGAGTATTCTTCATTCCTTTGATTACCATATTATAAAGATTACGTGAGCGGTCGGCGTGTGGATAATTATGGTTTAAACTGGTAGCGACAGCTGCAAAACATTTCACATCATCTCTACTTGAAAAAGGATCAAATATCATAAATCCATTCAATTGCTGAAACAATGCAAAATAAGAAGAGGCCTTATCTGGTTCTTTAAAAATATAGTTTTGTTTTACATTATCCTTAAACGCCGAAACCAGTCGCACAAGACTGTCTTGAGCAAGTCCTACCGGCATACCAGACTTATTCAATTCGTTCACTTTATTCTGAAGTTCCGCCTGAAGTAAAGACAATTCCTTAATTTTGATATTACTTTCAGAACCTGATATTTCATAATCAGAAGAGAATCTTGCATAATCGGATTTAATAGATACGGTTTCTGTAGAATCCACTACAAAATTTATGACTTTATCATCTATCCTTATACGGTAGAAATCAGGTGCTTCTGGACGAGCCTCAGCAAAATGGAAATTTCCCTTATCATCAAGTTTTACAGAATCCATTTTTAAAACACCATTAATAGATGAATGTTCTATATACAATGTTTTATTTTCTGCACCGGTTATTTCACCTTCCACATTAAATACCGGACCACGGCTACATGCAGCAAATCCCAAAGACAAGAATATAGCTGCAATATAATTTTTCCTAATCATATCTGTATTTTATAGGTTTAAAAAAATTTAGTGCTGCAAAGTTACTGTTTTAAACGATTTCACAAAGTTTTTTTATTTCTTCTTAATAATAAGCGACAAAAAATTAGCATATTATGAAAGTTTTACCTCATTTTCACCTATTTACTGCGATAAAATGTATATCTTTGCACATATTTTGACGAAAAACTATATTAAATCAATTTTTATGATCAATCCAATTGTTAAGACGATCGAGCTTGGAGATGGCAGAACCATCACACTCGAAACGGGAAAGCTAGCAAAACAGGCAGATGGTGCTGTTATGCTACGCATGGGTAACACCATGTTGCTAGCTACTGTTTGTGCAGCAAAAGATGCAGTTCCCGGTACTGATTTCATGCCTTTACAGGTAGAGTACAAAGAAAAATATTCAGCATTCGGACGTTTCCCTGGCGGTTTCACTAAACGCGAAGGCAAGGCTTCTGATTATGAAATTCTGACTTGCCGTCTTGTAGACCGTGCATTACGTCCTCTTTTCCCTGATAATTATCATGCAGAGGTATATGTAAACATCACACTTTTTTCTGCAGATGGTGTTGATATGCCTGATGCGCTTGCAGGACTTGCAGCTTCAGCAGCACTTGCTGTCTCAGACATACCTTTCGGTGGTCCTATTTCAGAAGTTCGTGTAGCACGTATTGACGGTAAGTTTGTTATCAATCCAACATTCGAAGCCCTTGAAAAAGCTGATATGGATCTTATGGTTGCAGCTACTTACGAAAATATCATGATGGTGGAAGGCGAAATGGAAGAGGTTTCAGAACAAGACCTTCTTGAAGCAATGAAATTCGCACACGAAGCTATCAAGGTTCACTGCAAAGCTCAGATGGAACTTATGGAAGAAGTAGGTACTACAGTTAAACGTGAATATTGCCACGAAGAAAACGACGAGGAACTCCGTAAAGCAGTACACGACGCATGCTACGAAAAAGCTTACGCTATAGCAGCTTCAGGTAACAGAAACAAGCACGAACGTGGCGATGCATTCGATGCTGTTTGCGAAGAATTCAAAGCACAGTTTACAGAAGAAGAACTTGAAGAAAAAGGTGCAATGATAGACCGTTACTATCACGACGTAGAAAAAGAAGCTATGCGCCGTTGCATCCTTGACGAAGGCAAACGTCTTGACGGACGTACAACAACAGAAATCCGTCCTATCTGGTGCGAAGTTAGCCCACTGCCTGGTCCTCACGGTTCATCAATCTTCACACGTGGTGAAACTCAGTCTTTAAGTACTGTAACTCTCGGTACAAAACTCGACGAAAAAGTAGTTGACGACGTACTTGACCAGCACAAGGAACGTTTCCTTCTTCATTACAACTTCCCTCCATTCTCTACAGGTGAAGCTAAGGCACAGCGCGGTGTAGGACGTCGTGAAATCGGTCACGGCCACTTGGCATGGCGTGCTTTGAAGGGACAGATACCAGCAGATTATCCATACTGCGTACGTGTAGTTTCAGATATACTTGAATCAAACGGTTCATCTTCAATGGCAACAGTATGTGCCGGAACATTGGCTCTTATGGATGCCGGTGTACCTATCAAGAATCCGGTATCAGGTATTGCAATGGGATTGATCAAAAATGCCGGAGAAGACAAATATGCCGTTCTTTCAGATATTCTTGGTGACGAAGACCACTTGGGAGATATGGACTTCAAGGTTACAGGTACTTGCAAGGGTATTACAGCTACACAGATGGATATCAAGTGCGACGGTCTTACATACGACATTCTTGAGAAAGCACTTCTTCAGGCAAAACAGGGCCGCGAATACATCCTCGGTAAACTGACAGAATGTATCGCTGAGCCTAGAGCTGAATTGAAGCCACACGCTCCACGCATTGAGACAATGACAATTCCTAAAGAATTCATTGGTGCAGTAATCGGCCCTGGAGGTAAAATTATACAGGGTATGCAGGAAGAAACAGGTGCTACTATCACAATCGAAGAAGTTGACAATGTTGGCCGTATCGAAATCTCTGGAACAAACAAGAAATCTATCGATGATGCTATCCGCCTGATAAAAGGTATTGTAGCAGTTCCTGAAGTTGGCGAAGTTTACACAGGTAAAGTTCGTTCTATCATGCCATACGGTGCATTCGTAGAGTTCCTTCCAGGCAAGGATGGTTTGCTTCATATCTCAGAAATCGACTGGAAACGTCTTGAGACAATCGAAGAATCTGGTTTAAAAGAAGGAGACGATATAGAAGTGAAGCTTCTTGAAATAGATCCTAAGACAGGTAAATTCAAACTTTCACACAAGGTATTGTTACCAAAACCTGAAGGTATGGAAGAAAACAATAAAAAACGTGAGAAAAAATCTCAACAGAAATAATTCAATTTTAAAAAGGTGATCACTTGATCACCTTTTTTTATTATAAAGTAATTATCTTTCTACCTGCATCAGCTACTGTAAATGTAAGAGAAATCCAAATTATATTGAAACAATACTGAAATATGAAAAACCACATTCTAAAATCATTGACTTTGGCTATAGTCATCACACTGGCAGGAACTTCATGCTCATCAGTTAAAGAGCAAACTTCTGAAATCAAATGGGCAACATTCAATATCAGACTAGACACTCCATACGACAGTCTGAACAATTGGGAATATCGCAAAGATAGTGTAGCAAACTTTATTAGTAATCAGGATTTAGACATAGTTGGCATGCAGGAAGTACTGCACAACCAATTGGTAGACCTGAAAAATCGCCTTCCTGAATATGCAGAAGTAGGAGTTGGACGAGAAGACGGTAAAACGAAAGGAGAATACGCACCTATATTCTTTAAGAAAGATAGATTTGAAGTTTTAGACAATAATACATTCTGGTTGTCACAATACCCAGACAGTGTAGGATTCATCGGTTGGGATGGAGCATGCACACGTATCGCTACCTGGGCAAAAATGAAAGACAAAGAAAATGGAAAAATCTTCATGGCGATAAACACTCATTTTGACCATGTTGGTACAGAAGCACGTCGCAAAGGTGCTTTATTGATTCTTGAAAAGATTAAAGAAATTGTAGGTGACCAACCGGCTGTACTAACAGGCGATTTCAACGTTAATGATTCATCAGAAGCGTACAACACATTAACGACAAACAGCTTCGTACTCAAAGACGCACATAAGGAAGCACTAACCAAAGAAGGAATAGACTATACATTCCATAACTTTGGCAGAATAGAGCCTTCATCATGCGAAAAGATTGATTTTATTTTTATCACTCCCAATATAAAGGTAAGCAATAGTTATATACCAGAAGAAGCGAAACAGGAAGGAAAATTCTTGTCAGATCATAATCCTGAAGTGGTACAAATTTCATTCTAAAAAAATATAAGTGTGCACAGAACACACCCAATATTTTACATGTCAGACTAAATTTAGACCTATGGGAAGTATTATAAAAAGCAGCCAATAAGGTTGCTTTTTGTATTTCACGACATTTGTAAATTAACTTCATCCAATATTATAGTTTAACTTTTGGTTTAACTTTGAGTCCCCAAACAAATAAACTGAGTATAATCAGAATAAAGTACAGCACAAAGTATATAAAAGAAAAGCTCCGTAAATCATTGATTTACAGAGCTTTTTACCCAGTACTCGAAGCGGGACTTGAACCCGCACAGCTGCAATAGCCAAGGGATTTTAAGTCCCTCGTGTCTACCGATTCCACCATTCGAGCATCCTTTCAAAGAGAGAGCGGAAAACGAGACTCGAACTCGCGACCCTAACCTTGGCAAGGTTATGCTCTACCAACTGAGCTATTTCCGCGTTAACGGGTGCAAATGTATGGAGTTTTTATATAACTTCCAAACATTTCGCCCGTTTTTATTAAAAAAATATCCGTTTTAATATATTCAAAAGCCCTTTTGCATAGCTTCAAGCATATTTACAAAACATTTTAAAAATCTTTGCAAAGCATTTGCAAGTTTCAATGTCATCTTCCTAGAAGAGCCTTTTCGGCATTCTCAACCACAGCAAAATCAAACCCTGACACAACTTTATCCATCAGCTCTGTAATGCGGTCGTTACACAAGTTGCCGATACTTCCCTCATGAGTGTGATGAACCTGTTTATTATGTGTAAACTTTCCTGCTTCAATATCAAGTCCCACCTTCTTGTATGCATCGCGGAATGGCATTCCTTCTGTTGCAAGGCGATTCACTTCCTCCACACTGAAAATATACAGATACTTGTCATCATCAAGAATATGTTCGTTCACATAAATCTTGTCCATAATGTATGTAGCCATCTGCAGGCAGTCCTTAAGTTCGGAGAAAGCAGGCAGGAACACTTCCTTTATTATCTGCAGGTCGCGGAAATATCCCGAAGGCAGATTATTCATTATCATCATTATCTGCTGAGGGAGCGCCTGTATCTTATTGCATTTTGCGCGTGTAAGCTCGAACACATCAGGATTCTTCTTATGCGGCATGATACTTGAGCCTGTGGTACATTCATCCGGAAGTTTCACGAAACCGAAATTCTGACTGCTGAACATACATGCATCGAAAGCCATCTTAGAAAGTGTTCCGGCGATAGACGCAAGAGCAAAAGCTACGTTACGTTCCATTTTTCCACGTCCCATCTGTGAGTAAACGACATTATAATTCATTGAGTCGAAGCCTAACAGACGTGTAGTCATCTCTCTGTTCAGGGGGAAAGAAGAACCATAACCGGCAGCAGAGCCTAACGGATTGCGGTTACACATCTTATACGCTGCCTGAAGGAACATCATGTCATCAACAAGGCTTTCGGCATATGCTCCAAACCAGAGGCCGAACGACGACGGCATAGCTATCTGCAAGTGTGTATATCCGGGCATCAATACATCCTTATACTTATTACTTTGGGAAATAAGGACTTTGAACAAATCTTCAACAGCCTCAGCAATGTCTTTTATTTGTGCGCGTGTAAATAATTTCAAGTCGACAAGCACCTGATCGTTTCTTGAACGTCCGCTGTGAATTTTCTTACCGACATCTCCAAGTTTCCTTGTCAACATAAGTTCAACCTGAGAATGTACATCTTCAATACCGTCTTCTATTACAAAGTCACCTTTCTCAGCAGAAGCATATATGTTTTTAAGTTCTTCAAGCAACACTTTTAGTTCGTCAGACTTCAAAAGTCCGATACTCTCGAGCATAGTTATATGAGCCATTGAACCCAGTACATCATGCTTTGCAAGGTAGAGGTCCATCTCACGGTCTCGTCCCACAGTAAAACGGTCTATCTCCTCGTTTACCTGAACATTTTTTTCCCAAAGTTTCTGAGCCATATTCCTGTATGATTTTTAGTTCTAAAATAAAAAGAGATTAATAAGGTATAGCCGAAAGCATGTCAGCAAGTTTCTCCACTCCTTCCTGAAGCGGTTTGGAAACCATAGCCTTCATAAACATATTAACTTCAGCGCGTATTGTAACCTTCATTTTCGACTGATCGTCAGACACCGGAAGCATCTGTATCCACAAGTTCATAGGTACAGGCGATTTGTCACCTTCAAACTTGATACACTTCATCGGTTCACGTTCGATTATTCTAAGTGTCAAACTTATACCCTGCACCTTCAGAGTGATTGAATCCTGATCGAACGTCATATCCTCCAACTTGCCCTCAAGTTTATCTTTTACAGCATCAAGGCGCTGGCGTACAGACTCCAGATTATTCAAGTCCGACAGTTTGTTATATACTCGTTCCTGACTGTAAGGAACATATTTCACAGTACTTTCGTATTGTAATGTTGCCATATCCTTTAAAATATAAAAAAACACGGATTTTACCGAATGACACGATTCGCTATCAGGAACCGTGAGACCAGTAGAATCCGTGTCTTCAATTATAAATTAATATTCATTATTTTCCTGTCCAGTGTGCAGGATCTTCTCTCCATGCCTGAAGTACAGGAATATCATCTTCGTCGATGTAGTTAGTCTTTAATGCAGCATCAAGCACAGCATTGTAGTTTGTCAAAGTAACAAGTTCTACTTTTGCATTGAGGAATGCCTTTACAGACACATCGAAACCATAAGTGAATGAAGCTACCATACCGATAACCTCGCAACCGTCACGACGGATAGCCTCAACAGCTTTCAAGCTGCTACCGCCTGTAGAAATCAAGTCTTCTACAACTACAACTTTCATACCCGGACGCAATTCACCTTCGATAAGGTTTTCCAATCCATGGTCTTTTGGGCTTGAGCGAACATATACGAATGGCAAGTTGAGTTCTTCTGCAACCAATGCACCCTGAGCGATAGCTCCTGTAGCCACACCGGCAATAGCATCAACCTGACCGAATTTTTCAAGAATAACACGACAAAGTTCCAACTTCACGAAGTTACGAAGTGCAGGATAAGACAAAGTCTTACGGTTGTCGCAATAAATAGGAGATTTCCAACCTGAAGCCCAAGTGAATGGGTTAGCCGGCTGAATTTTAATAGCTTTTACTTTCAGCAATTTCTCTGCGAATAATTTTTCCAAAGCTTTCATAATTTTACTAATATCTGATAAACATTTATGCAAAAGTAGAGAAATACATCGGTATTTGAAAATTTATATGTATTAATTTTGCTAAAAACTGACATAAAGCATCATATATTATGATTTTGTCCATGCCAATGTTACAACACTGATTTTTACGAAATCTATCTTTTTCAGTGCATCGAGACAGGCAGAGATTGTAGCGCCTGTAGTAAGCACATCGTCTATCAGAAGTATATGCCTGCCACTTAATGAATAAGCCTTTTCGGTAACTTCAAACAATCCTTCAGCATTTCCCCACCTTTCAAAAGCCGATTTATGAGTTTGTGTGGCATTATTGTGGGTCCTTATCAAAGTATCCGTAACTACAGGAATTGAAGTTATATCAGAAATACCTCTTGCCAACAATTCCGACTGATTATAACCTCTGGTTCTCAGTCTGTTTTTATGCAACGGAACTGGTAAAATAAAATCTATTCCATCAAAAAATCCGGAATCCAGCAATTCAGTTCCAATAACACGCCCCATCTGTCGGCATAACTTCCTCCTTCCATGATATTTCATACCATGAAGAATATTTGCTACACTTCCTCCTTTTGCGTAATAATACAATGCTGTGGCACGTTCTATAGGGAATATTCCCCAGAAATATCGTTCCATCTCATTCCCAGGTGTATTCAGTATCCCGGTACTTGGCAGTGATACCATACATGAAATACACAATCCTTCTTCCTGTGATGAAAGAAGTTTTCCACAACATACACAGGTACGTGGAAAAAAGAAATCACGTATGTCACCAAGAATGTTCATCAATCAAAATCGCCTTTAACAAATTTCATTATCTCCTGCATGGTAAATCCTCTGCCAACAGCAAAACGGATAAGCTTGGCATTGCGCTCATAATCCGTCTCCGCCTTGATACTTTTAAGTTTCTGTTTCATAAGACTTTGAAGAATGGAGTTATACTCTTCTTCGTCTATATCTTCCATACCTGCATTTATCTCTTCCGATGTCAAACCTTTCATACGCAATGACTGGGCAATCTTTACCCTGCCCCACTGGTTGAAACGATATTTGTCGCGTACGTATGCACTGCAAAACCTTATTGTATCAAGATACTTTTCCTTGAACAGATGAGCCATAACCGCAGCCACTGTTTCCGGACTCGCTCCCCAGCCTTTAAGTTTTGCCTCAACATCCGACGGGCATCTCTCCACAGCCGAACAATAAGCCTCAGCCTTGTTCAATATTTCTTTTTCTGTATATTCTTTCATGGTTTCAAAGCCTTAATCATCCTGTCATTACCGGACAAGTCTTTTCTCAATTCAATATTCTTATATCCCATTGAAGCCAGCATCCCAACTGTCTCACTGCCGTATGCCCTGTTTATCTCAAAATATATCAGTCCCCCGTCATTCAATATATCCAACCCTAACTCTGCTATACGTCTGTAGAAACGCAACGGGTCATCATCAGGTACAAAAAGCGCCAGATCCGGTTCCCATTCCAGAACATTTCTCTCCATATCATTCTTTTCGCTTTCCGTTATATAAGGAGGGTTGCTTACAAGAATGTCAACCTTTATATCGGGAATATCAGTTCCAAGCACATCAACACGACTGAAAGCTACATCCGCACTATTTATACGTGCATTCTCAGATGCTACTGACAATGCCTCTTCAGAAATATCCCATGCCGATACTACAGGTGAGTCCATCATCAAAGCCAACGAAACAGGGATACATCCGCTTCCGGTACCGACGTCAAGGACATGTGCGCCTTCACGTTTGTTGTCAGTCACTATCCAGTCTATCAATTCCGCAGTTTCAGGTCGTGGAATAAGAACTGCAGGAGTCACTTTAAAGCGGAAGCCGCAAAACCATGTTTCACCGATAATATATTGCAAGGGTTCGTACGACTTCAGACGCGCCAGAATATCATTTACCTCCGAAAGTTTTTCTGACGAAAAATTCATATCTTTGCCTGCATATAAGTCAAGAGCCGACAGTTGGTATTTCTCTGTCAGTATATATTTTGCCATGGCAGCAGCCTCGGCATCCGGATAGAAGCCGGAAAGTTCTTGTCGTATATAAGTATATATTGGATGCATAATATGCAAAAGTAAGAAAAAAGCTCAATAATATGACTACAGATGAGAAATATATCCGCAGATGTATAGAACTTGCATCAAACGGACTGTGCAATGCAGCTCCCAATCCGATGGTAGGAGCAGCGATAGTACACAACGGAAAAATTATCGGAGAAGGTTATCATGCCAGATGCGGAGAAGGCCATGCCGAAGTCAATGCCATACGTTCCGTGAAAGATGAAAGCCTGCTCAAGGAATCCACCATATACGTAAGCCTGGAACCATGCTCTCACTATGGGAAGACACCTCCATGTGCCGACCTTATCATCAGCAAGGGCATTCCACGCGTTGTAGTAGGCTGCATAGACCCTTTCTCACAAGTATCAGGCAGAGGAATACAGAAGCTTCGCAATGCCGGTATTGATGTCACTGTAGGAGTGCTGGAAAATGAATGTAAAAGTCTTATCAGACGGTTCGTGACATTCAACACACAGAAGCGTCCGTATATCACACTGAAATGGGCAGAATCGGCAGACGGATTTATCGACATAAACCGTGAAAACGGCTCGCCTGTAGTATTGTCAACCCCAATCACATCGATGTACGTACACAAGCAAAGGGCAGAACACAAGGCTATACTCGTAGGCAGAAAAACGGCTCTTCTTGACAATCCTTCACTGACCACACGCAATTGGTATGGTGCCAACCCATTAAGATTAGTCATTGACCGTACACTCTCATTGCCTTCTAATCTTAGACTGTTCGACCACACCACACCGACTCTGGTATTCACCGAGAAGAAAAAATCCGGAGAAGAAAATCTGGAATACATTACATTAGATTTCTCAAAGGACATATTACCACAAATCTTTACCATCCTTTACGAAAGGAAAATACAGTCTCTTCTTGTAGAGGGTGGCACTACCCTGCTTCAGTCATTCATCGATTCAGGTCTGTGGGATGAAATGTTTGTTGAACACTCTGCAAAAGTTTTAGGCGAAGGAGTAAAATCGCCTGTAATACCTAAAGGTACGGTAATGAAAAATGAAATGCGCGACAGTGTTTCTGTAAGTCATTATATTGCCAGTCGGCATTCAGATATATAGCACTTTATATCGTAATATATAAACTTAAATGCAGCGGTTTTTGTGTAGAAGCCGCTGCATTTAAGTTTAAAAAATGTCTAACTCTGCGATTGAAGCATATTCCGAGTTGTTCGCTGCTTCAGTCATCTCTATCTTTACATAACGTGCTTTCAATGTACGTTTAAAATAATGATAACGTTTCACAGGATCATTAATCAGATTGCCGAAAACAAAATCTTCAGCCTTTCTCCAACTCTTATTGTCATCACTAATCATAAAAGTACCACGCTCAAACATTCCCTCTTTATTTTCTTTCTGAGGAGTATAGGCAAAACCATGCAATGTTTTTTCAGTTCCCAGGTCAACTGTAATACTTCTGCCTTTAGCCGACTTCTGTGTCTGCCAATAAGTATTCGGATTCTCATCAAATGCCATGTTACCCTTATGCGACGCATCTTCACTACCCACTGCAACCAGTTTCCAGTCTTTCTTTATATAACCTAACTGTTCTTTATAAAGCGCACCTTTACTGCCGTTTAAAACAGATACTGCATTAATTTCCTTATTTTCAACCTTGAACGGAGCTTCATAAACAGGAGAGGAAGAAGTTGGAATAGTTCCGTCGAGGGTATAATGTATTGTATAGCCTGCATTAAGGTTACCGACACTGTTTTCCCCATGTTTCTTCCAATTGAAATCCGGTTGTTGAGGTTCAATAGTAACCATACCTTCCAGGCTGCGGCTAACAGTCAACTGTGGTGGACGGGAATGATAATAGTGTGCAGAAATTTTGCTTATTGCAGCATTCATACGTAACCGCGTGAAACGAACTCGAATACGGTCAGTTATCACATCAGGGAAACGTAAAATACGCTTATACCCGATGTTTGTAGCATGAGCTATTTCCTTCCACTCTCCGTTTATCCAAGCATCCACAATATGTTCTTCTACACGTTCGCTACGCAAAGCGACAGCCTCTTGAAGTACCAAACGGTTAAATTTAATTGGAATAGGCATTGTTATAACGATTTCAGAATCGGACTCAGAAACCTCCTTATAAGTATTCTTATCATTATCCAATACTTCTTCAGGACCTGAAGCCTGTTTTAACAAATCCACATCGTATGTATCACGTATTCGCTTTCCAACCTCTTTCAACACCTCCACATCAGTATCGGAGAAACGTCCTTCACGGTTTGGAGGGATATTAAGCAGGAAAGTGGAATTTCCACCTACTGCACGCTCGTAAATGTCGAATACGTCATCAGCACTCCTGACCTTCTGCCGTGTATCATCCCGATAGAACCAACCCTCACGAATAGAAGTGTTTGTCTCAGCCTGCTGATAATGCAGATATTTGCCACGATACAAAACTTCACGACTACCCCAATCAATATCTGTCATATCCGGGAAATGCGAAGTCGTATCAGGATTCTCAGAATATGTTACAACATTCCATTCAGTATCACGTGTCTGTCCCGCTTCATTTCCGCACCAACGGATATCCTCACGACCGAATATCGAAGCCTTAGGAGCCAATTCGCGAATCAGTTCTTTCCATGCAGCATAATTATAACGCTGACCACCCTTCCGTTTTGGATGCGCACCGTCGAACCACACTTCATGAATCTCGCCATATTCTGTCAATATTTCAAACAGTTGGTTCATAAAATACTCATTATAATCATCAAGCATAAACCGGAAGGTCTTCTTGTTGGAAAATGGACGACCTTCTACCGGGCGTGGAATAGTTCGCATGGAATACTTGCTCAAATTACCGTACAGTCCCTCAGGATTCTCAATCTGATACAAATCGGCGGGAGAAAGATAAACTCCAAGCTTCAACCCGTATTTCTTACATGAAACGGAAAGAGACTTAAGGATATCACCTTTCCCATTTTCAAATTCTGTAGACATTATACCGTGTTTTGTATATCTGCTCTGCCATAACACGAAACCGTCATGATGCTTGACGGTCAGTATAACCATTTTCATTCCAGCTTCTTTAATAGCTTCACACCATTGGTCTGTATCAAGATTCTTCAAATCGAATATTTCAGGATTTTCTTTTCCTGTTCCCCACTCCATTCTGGTGAATGTATTAGGTCCGAAATGAATAAAAGCGATAAACTCATTCTCAAGAGAGCTCAACTGATTGGCCGTAGGTATAACATGTGCCGCCTTTTCAATAATAACTTCTTTCGAATCAGAATCATCTATCTTGATAGTGTTTGCAAAATCTCTGGTCTGTCCGAAAGCAGTCAATGCAAGACAACTTAGGGACACCGTAATAATCTTTTTCATTTTTCTCTGTCTCATACAAATATTCATTAATTTAAATTTGAATAAGGAATTCACACTTCCGGTTATGCCTCTTCATGGGGTATGGGTTATTCATTGTTTGAAAATGAATATGGAGCATCTTCTACTGAAATACCTCTCGTCTTGTTTGGGATGTCACTCATATCTATTGAAATAACAGCTCCATCCATTAGAGTCTCATGCTTAAGATAATTATGTGTATACGTCTCACCGTTAAGTTTCATATCTTCGATATAGATATTTCTGTCGCTGTTATCCGGTGCCGATATTGATACTTCGTTACCATTTTCAAGATGTATTTTTGCTTCCTTAAACAAAGGAGCGCCAACAACATACTCATTACTTCCCGGACAAACAGGATAGAATCCGAGAGCTGTAAACACATACCATGCAGAAGTCTGTCCGTTATCTTCGTCTCCACAATAACCGTCAGGAGTAGGGGTATACATTCTGTTCATCACCTCGCGTAACCAATATTGAGCCTTCCATGGCTGTTTTGCATAATTATATAAGTATATCATGTGCTGTATAGGCTGGTTACCATGAGCATAATTTCCCATATTCATGACAGTCATCTCACGTATTTCATGTATAACCTGACCATAATAACTTTCATCGAAAACAGGCGGAACAGAGAATACAGAATCCAGCATAGAGACAAATTCCTCATCACCTCCCATAAGATCGATAAGCCCCTGAGGATCGTGGAATACAGACCATGTATAATGCCAGCTGTTTCCTTCGGTAAAGGCATCACCCCATTTCAATGGTGAGAACGGAACAACAAATTCTCCATTTTTCTTCTTGCCTCTCATCAGTTTTGTTTCCTTATCAAAAAGGTTCTTATAGTTCATGGCTCGCTCAGCAAAAAGCTTTATTTCTTTCTTAGGACGTTTCAGCTCTTTTGCAAGCTTATATATACACCAGTCATTATAGGCATATTCCAGTGTTCGTGCCGCATTTTCATTAATCTTCACATCGTAGGGGACATAGCCAATCTTATTGTAATATTCATGCCCCAGACGGCCTGTCGACGATACTTTAGGATGAACATTTTCTGTTCCATGGATAAGTCCTTCATAAAGAGTCTCAATATCATCCACTCTCACACCTTTCATATAAGCATCTACAAGGACAGAAGCAGAATTGTTTCCTATCATACATCCTCTATGTCCCGGACTAGCCCATTCGGGGAAGAAACCACTTTCCTTATATGTATTGATAAGTCCTTCCTGCATCTCTTTATTCACAGAAGGATAAACAAGGTTAAGAAGAGGGAAAAGACAACGGAATGTATCCCAGAATCCTGTATCGGTATACATATATCCAGGCAAAACCTCACCGTTATATGGGCTGTAATGAACTATCTTTCCTTCCTTATCTATTTCATAAAACTTTCTAGGGAAGAGAAGTGAACGGTAAAGACAAGAATAGAAAGTACGGTACTGGTCAAGATTTCCACCGTCAACTTCTATCTTGCCGAGAACATCGTTCCATGCTTTTCTACCTTTATCGACAAGTGTATCAAAACTATCATTACCCAATTCCTTAAGATTTTCCTGCGCCTGTTCCTGACTTATAAAAGAAGATGCTACCCTTGCATGTACAATTTCACCTTTCTTTGTAGAGAAACCTATAATTGCCGCAGCATGATTTGCAGTCTGTTCTGTTTTCCCTACATTTATGACCTTATCTGCCACAGTAGCCTTATATGTAAAAGATTTGTCGAATTCTATTACGAAATAATTCTTGAAGTTGGCAGGTACTCCCCCACTGTTCTTGGTGGAATATCCTACAATTCTATTCTTTTCGGGTTCAATTCTCACGTATGAACCTTTATCGAAAGCATCGATAACCACATAAGAGTTTTTATTCTCCGGAAATGTAAAGCGGAAAAGCGCAGCCCTCTCTGTAGGAGTAAATTCAGTTACTACATCATGCTCGGCAAGATACACCTTATAATAGTAAGCCTTGGCCACCTCACCCTTATGAGAGAACCAGCTCGAACGTTCATTTTCGTCGAATAATGGCTTGCCTACTACAGGCATGATAGAGAACTGACCGTAATCATTTATCCACGGACTTGGCTGGTGAGTCTGTTTAAAACCCCGTATTTTGGTTGAAGTATAAGTATATTGCCATCCGTCTCCCATCTTACCGGTTTGCGGTGTCCAAAAATTCATCCCCCACGGACGTGCTATAGCCGGATAAGTATTACCTGTAGAAAGCTCGAATGTGGACTGAGTTCCAACAAGAGGATTTACATAATCGGCATAGTTATGTGCCTTAACCATACAGGTTATATACATCAAAACAAAAAGTGTTGAAAGTTTTCCCATGATTAAATTATAGGTTATTTTGATTATTATTTATTCTATCTGCTGTATATCAATACCATACTTTACCAGGCCTATTACCCATTTCAAGTTCCAGAGTTACTCCAGACATTATCTGTCCATGCGTAATATAACTCTTATAGTATTCTGCACCGTTAAGTTTCACCGACTGAATATATATATTCTCCTTACTCAGATTATTAGCTACAACAGTAAATGTCTTACCATTTGCCAGTTTCATTTCAGTTTTTGAGAAAAGCGGTGAGCCTATCTCATAAATTCCCGAAACCGGATTAACAGGATAAAATCCCATTGCACTGAAAATATACCAGGCCGACATTTGTCCACAATCCTCATTACCACACAGTCCGGCAGGAGTATTCAGATACAGTTCATTCATAATCTGCGACACATACTTCTGAGTTTTCCACGGCATACCCACTTTATTGAACAGATAGGCTACATGGTGGCTCGGCTCATTGCCATGAGCATACTGTCCTATCATTCCCGTACTGAATATAGGAAGTTCATCATCTGCAGAAGGATTGAATGTAAACATACTGTCGAGTTTCTCTGCAAATCTGTCCTTTCCTCCAGTAAGCTCTATCAAACCGTCTATATCGTGTTGTACCGACCAGAAATATTGCCATGCATTACTTTCACAAATATGAGGCGTATATTCTTCAGGCTTGAAATTCTCTATAAACATACCTTTGTCATCCTTAGGCTGCATAAACGAACTTTCAGGATTATACACTTTCCTATAATTCTGAGACCTTACATAAAATTCATCAGCGAGATCTTTCTTTCCCATCTTAGCAGCCATTTCAGCTATACAGAAATCATCGAAAGCATATTCCAGAGTTCTGGAAAGCGACCAGTTTTCAGAATTATACTTATCTGTTATATTGTAAGGTATATATCCTTTCTCCTTATAGAAACCTATACCTCTGTATTCATCTATATTAGCTGTAACTACACAAGCTTCAAGAGCCTTTTCTGCATCGAAATCACCAATACCCTTAAGATACGCATCAACAATCACAGGAACAGCGTGATATCCTATCATCATATCTGTTTCACCGCCATAGAAATTCC
Source organism: uncultured Bacteroides sp. (assembly GCF_937912035.1). Taxonomy (GTDB): domain Bacteria; phylum Bacteroidota; class Bacteroidia; order Bacteroidales; family Bacteroidaceae; genus Phocaeicola. The sequence continues at coordinate 64,469 of NZ_CALDPF010000032.1, read as the reverse complement.
ATACCGGAAGACGTCCGTTCTGTTCATAGAATGCGATAAACGATTTTATCATATCGTTTGTACGCTCCGGCTGAGTATAAGTGAACAGAGGATGAGAAGCCCTGAAAGTATCCCATAAGGAGAATGTACTATAGTTAGTCCAGCCATCAGCTTTATGTATCTGCTTGTCCGGTCCGTAATAACTTCCGTCTACATCACAAAAGACAGTCGGTGCCAGCATACTGTGGTACATTGCAGTATAGAAATTGGTCTTATCGTCAATATTATCAGACTCAACTACAATCTTAGAAAGCTCCTTATTCCATTTTGACTTGGCCTCGGCATGGTATTTATCGAAATCATCAGTCGGAATTTCAGAATCAAGATTACGGGCAGCACCTTCAATACTTACTCCCGAAATGGCAGTGGATACCGTTATATGCTCATCCTTATGTGTATTGAAATTAAACTGTGCGATATAAGCTGTACCATAATATTTGTCTTTACTAGTAATAGCTGTTGTGTCAAGCCTATAACTATCGAAAGGAGTAGAAAATCTAGTTCTGAAATAAATCTTCTGATTACGTGCCCATCCGTCAGAAAACCTATATCCCTGAATGGTTACAGAATCCACAATCTCTATCTTAGAATCCTGGGTAAAGTCCCAGTTCATAGCCTTTTTAAGATTGAGTATTATAGCCGACTCAGACTGAGGAAATGTATACCGCTGAATTCCACAACGTTCTGTAGCAGTAAGTTCTACATTTATATCATAATCATTCAGCCTCACCTGATAATATCCTGCAGTGGCACTCTCGTCGCTATGAGAGAATTTAGAGTATATGCCCAAAGGAGCCTCTGCTTCCTTATATGGCAATGTTACCGGCATAAAAGAAATATCATACAAATCGCCCGCACCGGTTCCCGAAAGATGTGTATGGCTAAAACCGGCAATAGTACTGTCGGGATAAAAATATCCTGCAATACGATCCCAACCCGGAAGACCGTTATCCGGGCTTAATTGTACCATACCAAACGGTACCTGAGCTCCCGGATAGGTATTCCCGGTAAAATCAGTTCCAATAAAAGGATTTACAAACGATGTAAGGTCATCGGTATAGCTATTGTATTTTTCTGTACAAGCGTAAATTAGAAAAACAAGGCAACCTAAAGATAAAAATATTTTTTTCATAATAAGCAGAATGTATGTATAAGTTGGCAGAGTCAATCCTCAAATGCAATATTACAAAATTAATTTGAAGAAATCTCCTAATTACTAAATCCATTCGGCTTCAGCATTATTTTTTGTAATTATATACAACTTTGAATAGTATCTAAACAGTATTTGAATGACCTTTAATTTCTATTCAGATACTGTTTAGTTACAGTATCACATTTAAGCCTGTATAATCAGTTAAAAAGAAGGTGAAGTTAATATCAAAATAGACTGACAAAGGCGGACATTATAAAAAACGAATTACGTACTTTTGTATTCGAAAGGCAAAGAGAAAAGAAGCCTGAGATTTTCTGGTGCCGACCATCATCGACAATAGTGTTGACCATCGTCAGCAAAGATGCTGACCATCGTCGGCAGCACTGCCCACAATCGTCAGCAGCCAAACATTTATTGACATTAAAACTAAAACCAAAATTATGGGGAAAATAAAGTACGATTTTTACAAGAATCCGGACAACAAAGAAGGTAAGCTAAAATCTGAATACCACATCAGAGTCTGCGGACAGCAAACTATAAGTACAAAGAGGATTATAGAATTGATACACAATGCCAGTACACTTACACCGACAGACATTAATGCTGTAATCTTCGCATTTCAGGACGAGATTGCCAATCAGCTGGCACAAGGGAATATTGTGAAGCTTGAAGGGCTGTGCAGTTTCAATATCAGTCTTAAATCTGCCAAAGGAACTTGTACAGGTAAAGAAAACGGAAAGGCTATTGAAGTGAAATCAGTCAATATCAATCCGGAAAAGGAATTTACGGAAAGGGTAAAGGAATTGGCCTCGAAGAACGGAATGGAAAAGGTAATAGCAAGACATTCTGATGCTATCACAGACGAGAAAGTTGATAGAATACTGACAAATTATTTCAGCACAAATAAGGCAATCACACGACCAAAACTGCAAGACATCTGCTCAACGACGAGATATATGGCCATGCAACAGATTAAGCGTCTGACTGAAAGCGGCAAACTGGTCAACGTAGGTTTCGAGAACCATCCGCTATATATGCCGACACCGGGAAGCTTTGAAAAAAAGGAAGAAGACACGAATTATTAGATATGAAAGAGGGTATGTCCATCGGCATACCCTCTCTATATTATTACTTGTAGAACTTTAAAATTCCGGCCTCAACCAGTGAATTGTGATTTACCCTATATCCGCATGATGAATCTCCCATTTCGATACGCTTGATATAACCGTCGGTATTCTTTTCATCGTCCACAACCTCTATTACAAGCTGTTTCTGCTTATAGTATTTTGGATTCAGACTAATGGTAATCTTATCGAATGCAGGAGCTGTCAGAGTATATTCAGGAACTCCAGGACAATCAGGATAGAATCCCATCATACTGAAGATTGCCCATGCCGACATTGTACCAGCATCATCATTTCCCGGAATACCATCAGGTGTTGGTTTGAAATATTTTTCAAGCAGCATCTTTACAGTCTTCTGAGTTCTCCACTCTTCACCCTTAAAGTAGCTGAAAAGATAAGGATAGGCAATGTCAGGCTCGTTGGCAGGATCGTAATATCCTTTGTCGAATATCATCTGCAGTTTGTCAACAAACTTTTTCTTTCCTCCCATAAGTTTTGCCAGTCCTTTTACATCGTGAGGCACATAGTATGTATAGTTCCATGCGTTTCCTTCGTGGAATCCCGGACTAGGCTCAAAGTTTTCGCCCTGCATAGGGTCGAAAGGAGCATAGAACTCTCCGCTCGGCAGGATAGGACGCAAGGTTCCGAACTCCTTGCAGTAGTAATTCTTATATCCCATAGAGCGTTTGTAGAACATCTTTGCATCTTCCTTCTTCCCAAGCTCTTTGGCAAGAGTTGACAAAGCATAATCCGCAATGTAATATTCCAATGCATGAGATACGGAGTTGTCAAACTGTTCCATCAACGGAACATAACCTTTTGACATATAATCGTCATTATCCGGACGCATCAGATTATCTTTTCCCGGCATTGTGGCAGACTTATACATAGCCTCGTATGCCAGATTGATATCGAAATCTCTGAGCCCCTTCATCCATGTATCTACAATTACAGGCAAGCTAGGATCGCCTTCCATAGTGAGGGTTTCCCTTCCATAAAGTTCCCATTTTGGAAGCCACCCATGCTCTCTGTACATATCAAGCATGGTTTTCACCATTTCAATCTGGCGTTCAGGATAAACGAGTGTCATCAGCTGATGTAGATTTCTGTATGTATCCCACAATGAGAAAACAGTATATCGTTCTCCCTTGGTAGAAAGAATCTTGTCACCTTCCATCGAAGGATATTGTCCGTTTACGTCCTGAAGTATGTTTGGATGAATAAGTGTGTGATAAAGAGCCGTATAGAACACTGTCTTCTGTTCCTTTGTTCCACCTTCCACCATTATTCTGCCCAAATCGTCATTCCACTTGTTCCTTGCTTCCTGATGTATTTCGGCAAAATGTCTTCCGGACTGTTCCTTCTCCAGGTTTTCCCTGGCATTTTCAATACTTACAAACGACACTCCCATGGATACTTCTATTTCTTCTCCTTCAGAGGTATTGAATGTGTACCACACTCCTATATCATCGCCTGCAATGTCTTTTCCGTACTTATCGTAAATCTTATATTTGCCGCTATGCTGATCCCATTGAGCCTCAACACCTTGCATCTCACGCTGTTTCTTCCAAAAACCTGTCTCTACGGGAGCCTTACTCACTCTCATGACGAAATATATCGGGAAAACAGCCTGAGGGTTGTAGCAGAATGTTCCGAGCAATTTCATTCCTTCAATCTCCGTATCACTTACTTTTCTTACGAAAGCTCCGGTTTCATTAGTCAAACCCTCACCAAGATTAAGCAAGATGTTACTTTTCCCTTCAGGGAAAGTGAAACGCGTCAATCCGCTTCTCATAGTGGCTGTAGCCTCTGCCAGCACATTATATTTCTTCAGGAATATACTATAATACCCAGGAGAAGCTGTTTCTCGCTCATACTTACTACCGTAGTTCTTGAAGTCAACATCCAGTTCGCCCGTTGTAGGCATCAGAAGCAAAGAGCCAAGATCCGGACATCCCACTCCACTGAGGTTTACATGGGCAAATCCGGTAAAGTAGCTGTTGGTATATTCATACGGGGTTGACCACCAGCGTGCATCCTTATCATATTTATTATCGGAAGACCCCATGACATTAAACGGAACCACGGACATCAATCCATTAGGACATACTGCCCCCGGGTTACAGGTACCATAGTTTGTAGTACCGATAAACGGATCGACATAATCTGCCGGCTGCTGAGCCATTGCAGTTCCGACAGAAAGTGTAAACATTGTGTATAACAGCAGTTTTTTCATATTTTTTTGATAACTATTATATTATAAGGCTATATTTCTTATACTATAGAATTGTTTTTACGAAATTAATTACCTCTGATATATCCGAATGCTATTCCAACTATAGTATCGACAGCGCCGTAATACACGACAACTCTTTCTTCATCCTATACAGTACAGCATATGGAAATACCACATTTTACACAGCTTTGTTATCATAACGGAAAACACCGACAAAGCCATCACCAAATAGCACTATGCACTGTTAAATATGCTGTTCGATGTCGGAATGTGATATCTTCCGATTACCGGATTCATTGAATATCCCAACATTACATCGTTACAACGAGCGGAACGTTCTTCGCATGGCATAATAATTTTTTCTGTCATATTTATTAGATTTAAACATTTATATAATAAGATTATTCTCTCTGTTCTTCTATGAGCGTTCCGTCCTGATTATATCCTCTAGGAAAATCTAACCATTCTCCTAATATTTCACATACCAAACCACTCATCATACCCAGTTTAATCACACCCTGATTCATAATTCCTAAAGCAAAAGCATATTGCCTGCAATATTATGAGATAATAAAAACTCTCAAAATCCAAAGAAAAGACTACAAGCCCGAAAGCAATACCTGTTATCATTTGTGTAGCCACTACAAAGAACTTCTTTATCTTGAAAAGTTCCCCAAAAGACTCAACAAAGATTTTATGATCCATGGAAGAAGATTCAATTAGGTCCAAAATGTAATAAACTTATCATCATCATCCAGTTCTTTAAACATCAGGGATGTCACCATATTAATGACAACAAATGGCATTCACATAGCAAAGTACCAATATAACAGGACTTATTCTGTTATATCTCCACTACACATAATTATTGTTTTCTTTCATAAAAAATGAATAACGAGTAATACATTGGCAACAAGATTTTCTCATGGTTAACAATTTTAGGCAGTTAAATGATTTTTTTATACGATACCCCCACTATGTGGACTTATCGGTCATCACTAATTCCAAAACACAACTTTTTATTATATCAGCATTTTAATAAAAAAGACTATCCCAAGCCCTTTCATTCAAGCTGAGAAATTTTATATAACAATTCTCACAGTTGAGATTTTATGCAAATATCGTGAAAATCTTATTATCAACAAATTTTATTTTCATTTTAGAAAACATAGGAGTGTCTATCACATATTCTCCCGACTACGATTTACAGAATAAACTCCCAACTCACTCATCACATACTTTCAAAGCTTTATAAATATATATGTTTCCAAAGTACTGAACGATAATCCAAGAATATTGGATATTTCCTTGTACACATGATTATAAAATATAAATCAAGCTTTTAGAATATAAATCATAATTTAATGTCATAAATACATAATCCAATAGATTTAAGACCAAAAAATGATCATAAAATAAATCCTTGCAAAAGCCACAAGGCTTGATTTATACAAGATAGTATTTTCATCTGTATTATTGATTAATTAAGGATATATTTTTAATCTTAAAAATTATACCAGCAATACTAATCACCCAAAATTGATAAAAAAGACATTACTATTAAAAGCATTTATTTATTATTATAATCATAAAAAAACTTACCCAAGATTACGTCGATTATCGTAGTCTTGGGTAAAATTTTTCAATTTATAAAAGACTTAAGCTTTCTCAAATATAAGCTTGTTATTCTTTACCTCAAAAAGGGACATACCAAGGTAATCCACGATTCTGTCTACATTGTTGGATTCCTGTGTTGTAAAGCCTTTATATTGACATTTTAGTGGTATCATGCCAAAGATATTAAGTTTTGTAGCTTTCTAGGATGTAATATATACATTCTCTTCTTTAAACTGTAATCATTCACATGTTGCTCCTGCTTGAATCGGCCATCCAGGATTCTGATAAATAGGAGAATTCTCTACAGATACTCCATCTGATGAAGATATCAAGAAATGCTGTACAGCAATCGGATTCAAATAGTGTGCTTCAAAGAAATAGAATCCATTATAATATTCATTTGTTGAAGTCTTTCTTAATGGAAGCAAATAATCACTTTCACTTGGAGACGATACATTATTTTTAGAATCATCAGATTGATCATAAATCAATAGAGACTGACCATTCTCATCAACGAATAAAGATTCCATCGGACCAAAAATCTTCGCACCTTTCAACTGATATCCATTCAGCTGATCCATTGCCCTCCAACGAATAAGGTCCATATAACGAAAACCTTCACCAATAAATTCACAACGACGTTCACGACGAATATTATATAAAATTTCATCTACTAACTGCCCATGAGAATATGCCCCCCAATCGTTCTCTCCTTCTTGAGCCATATCTGTTGCAGCAATAGTAATATTATAGTCTTCATTTACTCCTGCACGTTTACGCAAAGCTCTCCAATATTTATCCAGCTTTTGATCATTCAAATTTCCATTACGCAAATAAGATGCCTCAATGTAATTCAAATATGCTTCAGCAGCACGGTACACAACAAAAGCAGTCTGATCCTGTCCCAATATTTGGTCATTATAATCCATGGAATGTCCTTTACCAAGAATATAACCTGTAGATGTAGAATTCTTCATGTCATAAATATACAATCTAGGAGCTTCAGGAAATCTCTCAATTGTTGAAATATTAGTTGTAGCTTTCACATCCAAAGGTGCTTTCATAAACAGTTGCCAACGCCAGTCCCTGTTTAACTTTGTATCAGAGATATAGTCATCTCCAGCATAATTACTATTCGCAGCATACCAAGGCAAACCATTGCTCATCAAGAATGCTTTCTCAAACTGAGCTGTAAAACCAGTATTTCCACCGCTATAAATATAATGATTATAATGATGAGTAGCATTTAATGCCAGACTATATGCACGATACATTACCACTTCAGAATAGCTACTAGGGTCATGAGAAGCAAACATATCATAGTAAGGATTAACTATTCCATCATTAGGGTTTATTTTATTATTAGAAGTCAATTCAATTGCATCAGCCACTCTGGATGCAGCTTCCATTGCCTGATCCAGAAAGAAATTGATTTCATTTTCTGCACTTCCTGCTGGGAACTGATAGCCGCTATTATAATCCTTCTCTGCACCTGGCCATCCTGGACCATTAGGAACCAAAGCAGTATTTGCATGATACTTTTCCCATGTAGCCTCAAACAGAGCTACTCTCGACTTCAATATAAGAGCTGCATTTTGTGTAATTCGAGTCTTCGCAGGAGAATTAGTAGTCAACGTTATAGCATCATCCAAATCCTTTAAAATAAAACGAGCTACTTCATTTCTTGGCATACGTTTAGAAGCCTCTATCAAAACTTCACTATTATCGGGTAATGTTCCTTCTATAATTGGAAAATCCCCCAAAGTTCTTAATCTATAAAAATACTCCAATGCACGCAGGAAATGAGCCTCACCTATATATTGTTTTATATTGGTAGTATTACCAGATATTGTACCTTTCTCATATTTAGGTACTACTGTTTCCAAAAAATAGTTTAATGCATATATATTAGAAAAATTCCATTTACCACCTGTTTGCCCTACAGTCCATGTATTTTTCAAATAACGTCCATTAGTACCATACTGGTTATCAGTAGCATCATCATCAAAATATGGAGATTTTGAGTCATAATGACTTGGCAACATTCCTCCTTTATCATCACTATTACCATCGTATCTTGTATAATTTGCATAGTAATTATCCACATAAGCCTTCAATTGATCTTCTGTTTGAAGGTACTGTTCAGGAGATACGTCAGACAAAGGCTCTTCATCCAAGAAATCATTGCAAGCAGCCAATGAAAATAACGATATTCCTAAAATAAATCTATTTATATATTTAGTATATTTTTTCATAATGCATCTAAATTAGAAATTAACACTTAAACCAAATGAGTAAGTACGAGACAATGGATAAACAGTTCCACCTTGTTTACCAATACCAGCTGTTTCAGGATCCATTGTACTGCTCAAACTTGTTATTGTCCACAAGTTTTCACCGGCAACATAAACACGTAAATTCTCTAAACCTATTTTTTGAGTGATATGTTTCGGAATTGTATAACCTAACTGAAGGTTTTTCAAACGCATATAAGCAGCATTTTGCAAATATCTAGTCTGAGTCTTATGGTTCTTATTATTGAACAAAGCACGTGGATAATAAGCATCTACATTAGGACCAAGATTTGAAGATGTATCTTCAGCACGGAAATAATCCATATGGTCTGCAAAAGAAGTAGACCACCATTGTCCACTACCAGTTACGCCCCAGAATACCATACTATTTTCTCCTGGATCAAAATCACGCTTCAAGACTCCTTGCCAGAACATAGACATATCAAAACCCTTCCATTGTAAATCCAGTGTAATACCAGTACGGAAACGAGGGGTATTATTACCTATTTTCTTCAAATCGCCATGATCTTCCAATGTATTACTACCATTATCAATCTTACCGTCACCATTCAAGTCAGCATACATAATATCTCCAGCTTCCCATTTAGTACCTAAAGCAGTCTGTCCACCATTTGGCAGAGTAGCTAGATGAGCATCCATTTCTTCCTGAGTCTTAGCTATACCAATTGTTTCATATCCATAGATTTCTCCTGTTAATTGGCCTGTTATATAAGTATTCAAAGAGTTTGTTGGATTAGCGTAACGGTCAATACGTGTCTGACTATCAGATATATTCAGTTTTACACCATAGCTTAAATCACCTATTCGATCTCTCCATCCTAAAGTCAATTCCCAACCAAATGTTGTCAAATCACAGTTATTTGTCACAGGAACAGACGTACCCAAAATAGCAGGAAGTTCGATACCGGGACCAACCATATTCATTGTTTTACGCCAGAAATAATCAAAAGATCCGGTCAGACGATTATTAAATGCACCAAAATCTAAACCTATATTAGTATTTTTAATTCTTTCCCAGGTCAAAGCACTTGATACAAGGCCAGGCACTGAAGCTACATTTGGTTTTGCTCCATCCTGCAACCAACTTCCAGAATTAGCAACTACATTCATAATCTGATATGTAGGATACCAGTTTGTTGTATTTTGATTGGCAAGTTCTCCATAAGACCCTCTCAACTTAAACGTCTCAATATAATTTGCTAAATCTCCCCAAAAATCTTCACGAGCAATATTCCAACCCAAAGAGAATGAAGGAGTCCAAATCCAACGGTTTTCTCTACGATAGCGAGATGAGCCATCATAACGCAAGTTAAATTCAACTAAGTACTTACCTAAATAATCATAATTAATACGTCCAAAAAAGCCAGCAGTCTTCCAATTTTTATACAGACCACTCATTGTATAGTCATTAACATTAGTAGTCTGATCTAAAACAGGTAAATCAGGAGTTGTTAATCCGGTACGTGATGCTGTAACATCTCTATATTTCATTATTTCAGCCTGAAAACCAGCCATTACTGCAAAATTATGTTTATCATCTAATGAAAAATTATAATTTGAGTACAATGTCGGATTCAAGTAAGTCTGTTTTAATGAATATTCAGAAACCTGATCCTTTGTAGGACTTGTTGTACCTGGAATATATGTATTTTCCGGATTATCAGCATAATGTGCATAAGTAATCAATTGATCCCAGTGCGTCCAGTTATTATCGGTTTTTATATTCATTTCACCTATAATATTCCAGTTTTTCAAAGGAGTCAAAGTAAACCTAAATTGTTGTGAAAGCATATCTTTCTGTTCTTTATGGCGTCCTCCATCACGTAAAGCAGCAATATAGTTAATATCTGACATAAGATATCCATTCGGGTCATAAATTGCACGAACAGGACGGGCACGACGAAGAATATGATTATAAAAATCATCATTCATTGTAGTTGGACGCGAATAATCCGTACGTACATAACGACTAGAATAATCAACCTTCAATATTTTAGATAATTGAGCAGAGAATTTTCCTGTAAAAGTATATCTATCGTAATCATCAGTACCATATCGCATAAATCCCTGCTGGCCCATATAATTACCTGATACATAGTAAGTAACCTTATCATTACCGCCACTGGCACTCACATTATGCTCATGTGAAGGAGCCACACTACGATAATACTGATCCAACCAATCTACATTAGCTGCTGTATAATCATAATTCCATTTACCACCTGAGCCTTCACCATAGATATAATCATCTGTTCTACCTTCCATGAAATCTTTTACCTGTTGCATATATGCAGCTTCATACAAATGATTACCGCTTCCATTGAATTCCGCATCATCGAATAAGTTTACAAACTCCCAGGAATTAGCCATTTTAGGCATATTGAGTGGTGTCTGAAATCGTACATTCATATTATAATTAATCTGTGCACGTCCCGATTTTCCACTTTTTGTTGTTACCAAAATAACGCCAAAAGGAGCACGAGAGCCATAAATAGAAGAAGCTGCAGCATCCTTCAAAACAGAAATACTTTCAATATCTTGTGGATTCACGGAACTCAGGTCACCTTCCATACCATCAATCAATATCAATGGACTTCCACTAGTATACGCAGTTCCACTTGCGTCTTTACCTACAGTACCAGTACCACGAATAGAGATAGATTTAGAAGCATTCAATTCACCACCATTTCCACTATTATCAATATTCAAACCAGGAATTACACCTTGTAAAGCCTGAACAGCATTAGCCACAGGGCGAGATTCTAAATCTTTTGCAGAGGCCATACCAACAGATCCTGTCAAATTAACTTTCTTCTGGGTACCGAATCCAACTACTACAACTTCATCTAAAGTCTCAGTATCTTCTTGTAAAGTTACTCCCATATCAGGTGTAGCTTTCACCTCTAATGTTTTATATCCAATATACGAGATTTGCAATACTGCATTAGGAGATACTGACAATGTAAAATTACCATCCATATCTGTAATAGTACCATTAGAAGTACCTTTCTCCAATACACTAGCTCCGATAATTGGTTCTCCATTAGAATCTTTTACAACACCTGAAACTGTTTGTTTTTGCAGTACATCCTGAACAGAATAACTTTCATTCTCCGCCATGATAACCAACGGATGGGTTACTATAAAACCCGAACAAAGTAGCAAAGACATTATTGCCCTTCGATTGTTTTTACTCGATTTAGATCTCATCATTTATTGTTTTTAGATTAGATTTAGTTTAAAATTCGAACGCAAAAATATGTTTCAATAATAGAATTTACATAAAAAAATTAAGCAATAAACATAGAAAATTATTCAAAAAACGCATATTGACATAAAAAGATAGGCTCATGAAAGATTTTTATATAAATAGAAGTTAATAATTGATTATTAAATTGCCATTACTCTATAATGTTTCTATTTATTAAAGAAATCAAGAGTCCAGCTATCCATCCATTCTAAAAAAGGTATTCCATCATTAAACTGAACCGGAAGCCATATATAGCGAGCATCACTGTGTTTCTTCGGACACCATAAATCTGCCATAAATATGTATGCATCTTTTTGATCAGGCAATTTAAGAATAAAAGTACTCTGACCGCCAAATGTTATCTCTGAGTCAGTCCCAACACATGGATTAGGATGTTTAGTCCATGGTCCCCAAATTCTTGGAGCTGAAAACATCCTGGCTTCGTTCGGTTCCCATCCTGTACATCCAGAAGTAATAAGCCAATAGATTCCATTCTTCTTGAATATTGCAGGGGCCTCGTTATGTCCCCCCGGAGCAAGACGGACATATTTTCCAGTATGGCTCATATAATCATCGCTCAGCTCAGTTATATGAAGAGTAAGGTTATCTTCCGATGAGAAAATATGATAAGCCTTGCCGTCGTCATCAACAAAAAGCTGCATATCTCTGGCCATTTGTCCACCATCAAAATCACGCTTAACAAACAAGCCTTTCGTAATAGCAGCTATCCATTCAGGCGTCCACCATTTTTTGAAATTGTCAATATTCAAAGTGTCAAATACAGCCTTTTGTTCGGGAGTCATATCGAAAGGTAATTTCCCTGCATTAGGACGAAGTGATTTGACATATTTAAAAGGTCCTACAGGAGAATCACTCACAGCCAGAGCTGCTCTTGCAGCCGAATAACCTTTTCCCTTTAATTCCAAATGAAACCACATAACAAATTTCTTTGTTTTATTATTATAAATTACTTTAGGTCGCTCCATCACGCATCCTTGTGTTATATCACTTGTGCTATCATTCATTACAACAGGCAAAACCGTTCCTTCATTTTTCCAGTCTGTAAGATTCTTAGAGGAATAACACATTATTCCTACCATGGCTGCACTTGTAGAATCAGATTTATTTTCTCCATACCAATAATATGTACCGTCATGTAACAGAATACCACCTCCATGAGCATTCACATGAGTTCCAGTATTATCATACCACAACTCACCGGATCTGATAGGTTTGGTTGATTCAGTCTGGTGACAAGATAACATAAACAAAAACATCGCAAACGGCAAACATGCATAAAATGCTTTTCTATTCATAATGTTATTTTTTGAAGGTTAAAAAAAATTATAAGCAAATATATAATTCAACTACCGTACACATAATTAAAAAATAAGCATAATCAGCAGTTATTTAATTAGAAATGTGTTTTTTGACCGATTCTCTATCAATATGAACTATTTTTATACTATTGAAAAATTAATATTGAAGTATAAAACTATTACATTTGCAACAATAAAAACAAACAAAAAAACCAAACAGTATCTATGAGAACACTGCTTACTTTACTATCTTTTTCACTTTCTGTTATATACAGTTATTCACACAGTAAAACTATAAAAAATCTCAATGTAAATGATGGCCTATCAAGTAACTATGTATTAGATATATCAGAAGACAAACAAGGTTGTATCTGGTTGGTTACTGAATATGAATTAAACAAATTCGATGGCAAGAAATTCACTGTATTCAAAAGAGAGATACCTAATAGAAATAGCAGTGAGTATAACACTCTACTATCAGTTCCTGAAGAGAATTCACTATGGATTGGTACCCAAAAGAGTGGTATAAACATATTTAATATCAGCGAGAAATCGTTTAAGACTCTTGATATGTCTAACGGACTCATAACCAATGATATCATAAAACTAACTAGAGCCACAGACGGGGGAATATGGATAACTCATTATAATTTAGGTATTGACTATTATGACATTAATATTAAAAAGGTTTCAAAAAGCTACAATACATCCAATATAGAAAATTTTAAAGGACGTTTGTGGACTTCTTGTGACGATGGTAAAGGTAATTTGTATATAGGACATAAAGATAACGGAATGAGCATCATCAATCTAAAAGATATGAGTTGCCGAAATTACACACACGATCCTAACAATAAGAACTCTATTCCTGACAATGAGGTTAAAACCATATTCATAGACAAAGCTGAAAGAGTATGGGTAGGTACAAACAACGGGCTGGCTTTATTTAATCCAAACACTGAGGACTTTATCACATTTAAATATATTCCACAGAATCCGAACTCACTGTTATCAAATAAAATTACCAATATTACCCAAACCAAGGATGGTAAAATATGGATTTGCTCAAGTATGGGAGGAGTAAGTGTATTGGATATGCAGGAAAACTCATTTACAGACATAAAGGACGTTAAGTTTCATAATTATACGGCATCACAGGAGAATGGAATCTCATCACCAAACGCACAGGCAGTAATAGAGGATAAGTATGGTAATGTATGGATAGCCAATTATAGAGGTGGGGTTGATTTTATCAGTTACGGAGAAGAAAAATTCAAGACACTGCCATACTATTTCAAAGACAAAGACTCTTACAGATACAAACAGGTTTGGTGTATATATGCTAATAATAACGATGATATTATTCTTGGCGGAGAGGATGAAATAGTGATATTCAAGGATAACAGAATAGTAAAAAACATCGAGATAAACCAAGCGGATGTTTTAAGAAACACACATATTAACACCATGCACAAGATGAAAAACGGCAACATCCTACTTGGAACTTATATGAGTGGAGTCTTACTGTACAATGTCACGACCAGTACTTATTCAAATATCAGCAAAGAGCACAAGAACATAGATGTAAGATGCTTCTTCGAAGAAAAAGATGGTAAAATCCTGATAGGATCTACTAGTGGAATGTTCAATTACACCAATAATAATGTCAAGAGGAACGACACTATAAACAATCAAATATCCAATTACTATATTATTGGCATAACAAGAGACAAAGAAGGCAAACTGTGGGTTGGTACATCTGGAGAAGGACTATATATATTCAACAGTAGAAACAAGCTGATTGGAAATATAACAACTAAAAACGGATTGCCCTCAGACAATATTTCAACAATATTTAAAGACAAGAACAACAGCCTGTGGATTGGATCAAAAAACGGTCTTGTTTACATAGCAGATACGGATAAACCGGAAAAGATAGTTATATATACAAAAAAAGAGGGGTTAGAAGACGGATTCATCAGAGGCATCACAGAAGGATACGACGGAAATATATGGTTCAGCACAAATGCTGGTATCTCATCTTTAAACAAAGGAAGCGGAAAAATTAGAAATTACAATTTCAAAGATGGAGTTCCGAGAGGTGATTTCATGAACACTTCGGTGTGTATTGATAATACAGGGAACCTGTATTTTGGCTCTCAAAACGGTGTCTGCTTTTTCAATCCTATGAGTATAAAGAACGATGATGTTATCTCACCAATAGAATTCACCAATTGTTTGGCCTTTTTGGAATCACCTTCACCAGACATAAAGGGGAAGATTATCCCAATTGATAATAATAAGATCAGTCTGAAATATAATGAAAATAATTTCAGAATAAACTTTAATATTACAAACTATACCCAATCAAGCCAAGCGGAATACATCTATATGATGGAAGGTATTAAGGACGCATGGTACAACACCGAAGGTGATAACCAAGTTACATTCAGAAATCTTCCTTACGGAAATTATAAATTTAAAGTAAATGCTCGCCTGAGAAATCAGTCATGGAATGAAAATAATATAGCAACTCTTGAGATTGCAATAAATCCACCATTATGGCTTACATGGTATGCCAAACTATTATATACCATTGTTATTTGTATCATAGTCATTTATATAATTAGAGTATATAAACATAAACTTGAACTTGAGAGTAAGCTTAAACTAGAGCATAATCTATACGAAAACGAGCAGAAACTAAATACTGAACGTCTACGTTTCTATACCAACATAGCTCACGAATTACGAACTCCACTGACCTTAATAATAGGTCCGCTCGAAGATTTACTGTCTGACAAAACACTTTCAGTAAAGCATTCAAACAAAATAAGCATCATACACGATAGTGCAAACAGACTACTCTCGCTAATAAATCAGATACTTGAATTTAGAAAGACAGAAACCCAAAACAGAAAACTCACTGTCATCAATGGTAATATAGCCAAACTAGTCCAAGAAGTTGGATTTAACTTCAAGGAACTAAACCAAAACAACAATATTCAGATAGATATAAAAATAGATATTGAGAACAAAATAATATTTTTCGATCCAGACATGATTACTACAATAATAAACAATCTGATGTCGAATGCCATTAAATATACCCCACAAGGAAAGATTACTCTAACATTAAATGAGACAGAAAATAATGGTCTAAAATATACACAAATAAGTGTTGAAGACACCGGGGTCGGTATTTCAGAAGAAGCCCTGCCACATATTTTCGAAAGATATTATCAGGCAAAAGAAAAACATCAGGCCTCGGGAACTGGTATAGGACTCGCTCTCGTTAAATCATTAACAGACCTGCATGAAGGAGAAATATATGTAGAAAGTAAGGTAAATGTGGGAAGCAAATTTGTCTTCTCCATACTGTCAGAAAATACATATCCTAATGCTATTCACAAGGAAAACTTTAAAAAAAATAAGGAGGTTGAAGACAAAAACTTGAATTCTCCAAATGAGGATGATGATTCAAAACCAATATTACTTATTGTAGAAGATAATAATGAAATCAGAGAATATATAAAATGTTCATTTGAAGACTTATACGAGGTCCTGACCGCATCAAACGGTAAAGAAGGTTGGGAAATTGCAAAAAACAGAATTCCGAGTATAATCATCACTGATGTCATGATGCCAATAATGGATGGAATAACTCTATGCAAGAAAGTAAAAGAGGACATGAGAACAAGTCATATACCTGTCATAATGCTGACCGCAAAGGATTCCATACAGGACAAAGAAGACGGTTATGCTGCAGGTGCCGATTCATTCCTGACCAAACCGTTTAGCGCACGTTTACTACATAAGCGTATCGAAAACCTACTTGATGCGAGAAAAAAACTTGCAGGAATGGTGGCTACACGAACTGTCTCATCCATAGGCAGTAACACCCAGGAAGATCTTAATGATTTGGCAAACTGTTCACAGATATTAAACAAGCTGGACAAGGAATTTCTTGACAAAGTGAACAGTATTATTGAAGAAAATCTTAGTCTGGAAAAAATGGACGTTGCCTTTATTGCTGACAAGATGTGTATGAGTCACTCCACTTTATACCGAAAGATAAAAGGTCTTACAGACATGTCGGTCAACGAGTTTGTAAAGAAAATCAAGATGAAGAAAAGCATAGAGCTTCTTGCCAACGGTGAATACAACCTGTCAGAAGTGGCTGACATGACAGGTTTTAGTAGTGTAGCATATTTCCGTCAGTGCTTTAAGGATGAATATGGTATGGCACCAACAGAATACCTAAAGCAACAAAAGTAAGTTATAAATTTGCTATATGAGAGAAGAAAAAATCTGCAGGAAATGCTTTTAGTCCTGCAGATTATAATTGCGATTATTTGGTTTTATATTTTTATTCAGAACAAATCACGAGTCTGGATATCGTCTGTCCAATGATGGTCTTTCGGGAAAGGCTGTTCACTCCATGCACGCTTGCTTGTCCAGTCTTGCGGAGCATCGCTCCAGAATGGATGTGTTGCAGGAAGGGCCAATGGAAGGAAAGACAATGAAGTCATATAAAGACTTCCGTTATTGGTATACCAATCGGCTATATTAGGCTGACGCCCTGAAAAACCAATTGTAAGGAAACCTCCTTCGTTAAAGTTATTTCCACTTTGGAACATTCTTTTCATTACAGCCGTAAGCGCGCAGCGTACCTGAGCATTGGATACTCCGGCAGGAAGTTCCTGATACCATGCCATAAGTGCAAGAGGCTGCATTGCCGCCATACGATAAGGTATTGAACGTCCGAATACAGGGAATGTTCCTTCCGGAGAAATCAGACGCTCAAGAACCAGACTGTATTTCTGTGTACGTTTCAACGCTCTGTCATAATATTTTGAATAGTGTATGCGAGTGTATGCTTTTGCATCCTTCATTGCCTGAAGTGTCTCAAGATACATTGGGTGGAAAACATAACTGCTGTAATAATCGAAGGCAAAACTTGGTCCGTCAGCGTACCAACCATCACCAGTATACCATTCTTCGACTTTACGAATAGCTGAATTTACACGATATTCATCATATTTTGCTCCAATCTTGGCCAGGAAACTTTCTATAGTTGAAGAGAACAGTAGCCAGTTTGTATATGGAGGGTCAACACGACGTAGCTGGATAAATTCTTCTATATAGCGTTTTTTAGTTGTTTCATCTAGAGGCATCCAAAGCTGGTCGTAAGCACGCAGAAAGCTTTCAGCTATATAGGCGGCATCCACCAATGCCTGTCCATGTCCTCTCCACAACAGATAGTCAGGACTTTGGGGATTTACAGCATTGGCATAACTCTTAAGAGCCCATTCACGAAGCTGCTTACGCATCTTGCCTTCTTCTGTGTCATCATCCGGCAAAGTAAGCCATGGAGCGATACCAGCCATAAGACGCCCGAAAGCCTCCATGTATGTTACTTTTTTATCTCGACCATCCCAGTTTGGACTTACTTCTACAATCATATTTTTCTGAAGTTCACCTTTCGCCATATTGCTCAATACAGGTGCAGCCATCTTATAAGCGAGTTCACACCAGTATGCGCGTTCCTGACTCTTTGGAGCTTCGAGGTATCTTACATATTCGCATGCAGCCAAAAGAAAAGCTCCTACTCCGAAGTTCGCAGTAGATTTGGCATTTACTATCTGTCCCGGTATTGCCTTTTCACCTATAGGCTGTACGTAACCAACCGCTCCATTCTTCTGTAAAGCTGTCTTGGAAAGATATTTCCAGGCCTTGTCCACTACCGGCATATATGTAGACTCATCAAGGAAGCCGTTGTTTATACCCCAAAGAAATCCATAAGTAAAGAAAGCTGTTCCGCTTGTTTCAGGTCCCGGCGCATGTTCCGGATCCATCATACTGCGTGTCCAATATCCTTCAGGCTGCTGTATCGCTGCCACTGCCTTGGCCATGTTCTGGAATTTCTGTGCAAAGAATTCATAATGTTTATAGTCTTTCGGAAGATCTTTAAGCACCTTTGCCAGACCTGCAAGAACCCAGCCGTCGCCACGAGCCCAAAAATCTTTCTTACCGTTTACACTCTTATGTTTTGGATATACATATTTGGCGTCTCTATAATAAAGATTTTCATCTTTATCGAACATTATCTTATCCGAATAAGTAATATACTCATATAGTTTGTCCAAATACAGATGATTATGGGTAAGCTTATACATCTTGGTCATTACAGGCATTACCATATAAAGGCCGTCACTCCACCACCAGTAATCATTCTGAGGAGTACTCATCTGATACTCCATCACTTCTTTGGCCCTCTTTATCTTATATTCTTCCGGTGCAATATTATACAGGTCGACGTATGTCTGAAAACAAATCTGGTAGTCGCCGAACAACACATATTCGTCTGATTCCCCATATCTATACTTCCACTTGGAACGGTCGTTGCTTTTTGCTCCTTTCCACTCATTATGCTTAGCCCAAGCCTCTGAATACTGACGATAAGCTTCATTACCAGTAAGGAAATACGCCTCCATATTTCCAGTATGATAGGCTGCATTATCCCAAAAAGAACGAACTTCAGGTTTATGCTCAGCCTGCCAATGCTGGTTAACCTTGTCTATGATCTTTCTAACATCCTTTGCCTCATCATTATTGGCAAAAGTCACCGTCGGCAAAAGACCTAAAGCTACGACTGCGACTGTTTTAAAGAATCTATTCATGATATTACATTTTTAATTAATTTGACACTTCCATTACATATATAGATGTAGGTTCTGATACAACCTTCTTTTCTCCGTCTCCTTGATGGGCTTCCTGCACAAAAATATGCAATTCCTTATTTTGCTTCCATAACTCTGTATCGATACTTGGTTCCCATGCATCCACTGAAAAGTCTGTAAGATCTCTAACTGTCCAATCTCCTTCCAGTAAGTTTGTGGTGTGCGCCATAGAGACCTTACTTCCACGTTCTGCGTCGCGGAAAATAAAAAATGCCTCACCTTTATCAACAGCTATTCTAGGGCGTGAGATAGGTATCATTTTTGTTCCTCCTCCTTTCAGGCTGAAAGGTTGAGTACGGCTCATAATCTGTTTCTGATTCCATTTCTTACCGTCATTCCATACCATTCTGTACTGAGGAACTTCACTGTCAGCATCTCTCCAATATGTAACGATAAAAGGATTGCCGTCAGAGTCAGTACTCATACTTGTCTGGTTAATCAGTTCGCTGTTTTGTGGTATCCGACAAGCATACTCAGCATTTGCTTCATTTATAGGGAGACTGTATTTCTCACCGGTTGACTTGTACCATGTCCGGCCACCATCTCTAGAGCATGCATAACACAAATCATGATTTGTCTCAACCAGATGCGACTCTCTCCACACCCATGACACATGTATGGTTCCATTCTCGTCGACATATAGTTGCCAGTAGGCGTTTCTCTGGCCTTCACCATCAATCAGAATATCCTGTATCCTGCTCCATTTACGTGAGGTTAAGCTATACTTGTTCAAAACAAGATTTCCTCTTCCTGAAGCTCCAGAACGATAAGCGAAAAGAAGATCTCCATTTGGCATCCTGTAGAATTCCGGGTAAGTAACATTCGATTCGTCAACACCGGTCATCGATTCTTTTTCTCCCAATTTCAAACCTCCCGGCTCAAGACTTCGACAGTAGTTGAGCGGATGCCCATGATGATCGAATGACACATGCAGGTATCCGTCTCCATCAACCATTATACTTATCACATTATGTGCATCGGCAACATTTCCTTTATACTGCGAACGTGACAGAGTCCATTTGTCCTCAACTGCAGTATTTTCAGAAGACAATTTTCTTTTACCTACAACCATATAGCCTTCTTCATCATAAAAAGCTATATACTGATAATCTTTAAAAGTTACAATAGAACTGTTTCTGAAAACAGTAGTATTTACAGATGTCTGACTATAACCTTCAGCCACGTAAACCATTTTTTGGGAATGAGACGAAATTGCACTCAGACCAAACAATAATGTTAATACAAATTTTCTCATAATAATATTTTTTACTTTACAAAGGTAGAAAATCACATTCTCATGGATATAAAGTTTTCGGTCAATTATAACCAAAAATTGAGCACATATCATATATAAATAGTTTTTTCGGCTCATAATGTACAATATTACTGGTCTATAATGGTTTCTAATGCGTTATAACAATATATATACATAGGTTTCAAGAACTATCCGTTGTATGTTACAGCGACTTAAAGCTTTAGTACGAATATTAAGCACCTATTAAACAGCGTTTAAATACAGTTTAAAATACTATACTTTCGACTGTTAAGCGATAAAAACGGACTGTTTATCCATAATTTTATATAAAACTAGCGGAAATGTTCTGTTTAGAAAAAAAAACTTTCTACTTTTGCAACTTGTAACATAGAAATCATTTGCAAATGAAATTAAGAATATTACCTACTTTGGTTGCCGGCATAATGACGGCTACATTTTTTTTGTCTTCGTGTCTAGGAAATGACTACGAAGAGATAGACTATCCTTCTACATCAAGTATCACTTCATTTTCTATTGGTACACTGCACCAGACATTCTACGTAAAAAGTTCAAAAGGGGAGGACAGTGTATACACGGACACAATAAGTTATGCCGATGTAGTTTTCACTATAGACCAGATTAACAGAAAAATATATAACAAGGATTCTCTTCCTAAGGATGTGGACGTGACTAGAGCTCTTGCCAGCATCTCTGCTGATTATCCGGTTATTAACTATGTCAAGAATGGTAAAGATACAGTTTGGACCGAGACCGATTCCATTGATTTCTCAAAACCTGTGACATTCAAAGTAATGACATATAGTCCTACTTTAAACCAGTTCAAATCCGGCTATCCATACGAAGTAACTGTAAACGTACATAAATTGAATCCGGACTCTTTGGTATGGAAACACATTGAAAACAACAAATTCGCAAATGGTACTGTTTATGCAAAACAGAAAGCAGTTTATGCTAACGAATATATATATGTGTTCGGAGAAACAACAGACGGTACTGTGAAAGTAAACAAATCAAAGTTGGAAAGAGGAGGAATGTCAAATTGGGAAGAAGTTGCCCTCACAAAAGAAGGAGTAAATATTTATTCTGCTACAGCATTCAACGATAATGTATATTTTGAAGCCAACGGCGAGCTGTACACTCTAAATAACCAAACAACAAAAATAGGAAACCTTTCGGGAATTACCAACCTTATATCTGTTTGCAACGGAAAACTTCTTGCATACAAGGCTAACGACAACAAGGTTATAGCAATTGACGCAGAAGGGAACGAACTTACAGATGAAGAAAGTAACTTCGTAAATGACAATAACCTGGACGGACGCCTGTCTGCTATATCAATGCCTTCGTCTCACAATAAGGATCTATGGAGAACTATTGTAATGACAAACAATACTGGAACATCGGAAGCAGATACCACAGCAAATGTGTTCAGCCATATTTCAAATGACAAGAATTGGGTGAAATATCAGCCAAACAGTCCTACAATCTGCCCTAATCAGGGAAACATTTCAATGATTACTTACGATGGGAAAATATATGCATTTGGTGAAGACTTCGACTATTTCTATCTGTCATCAGACAACGGATTGAACTGGAAGAAAGATACCGGATATATGGTATTCCCTACTGAGAACAAAAACGGCATTGACAAACTCACAAACTACCGTGACGGTGGAAGTTATTCTGTCGCTGTAGAAAACAATGGTAACAAGGGAGAGTTCATTTGGTTCATCTGGAAAGACGGAAGTTCCACAAGAGCACTTCTAAACAGACTAATGCCAAAGGAATAATTACTATTTACAGAAAAAAACAATGCTATATAGAGATAAAATAGACAAAACCAAAGTTCCGGCACATATTGCCATAATAATGGACGGAAACGGAAGATGGGCAAAGGAAAAAGGGCATGCACGCACTTTCGGTCATCAGGCCGGAGCTGAAACTGTACACATAATAGCAGAAGAATCGGCCAGACTTGGTGTAAAATTCCTGACATTATATACTTTCTCCACAGAAAACTGGAACAGACCAGCGGATGAGGTAGCAGCTCTGATGAGTCTTCTTATGGATTCAATAGAAGAAGAAACTTTCATGAAAAACAATATAAGTTTCAGAATTATTGGTGATACTTCAAGACTGCCGGAAGATGTTCTTGAACGTTTGAACAGATGCATAGAAAATACATCCCATAATACAGGAATGTGTCTGACATTAGCCTTGAGCTACTCATCGAAATGGGAAATTACAGAAGCTGCGAAACAGATTGCCGAGAAAGTGAAACGAGGTGAACTGTCTGCCAACGAAATAACCGACAAGACTATTGACAGCCATTTGGCTACAAATTACATGCCTGACCCTGAACTGCTGATAAGAACAGGAGGCGAGATAAGGTTAAGCAACTACCTTTTGTGGCAATGTGCATACTCTGAACTGTATTTCTGCGACACTTACTGGCCGGATTTCAAG
Source organism: uncultured Bacteroides sp. (assembly GCF_937912035.1). Taxonomy (GTDB): domain Bacteria; phylum Bacteroidota; class Bacteroidia; order Bacteroidales; family Bacteroidaceae; genus Phocaeicola. The sequence continues at coordinate 40,931 of NZ_CALDPF010000032.1, read as the reverse complement.
GAAGAGGAACTTTGTAAGGCTATTTGCGACTACCAAGGAAGAGAACGCAGATTTGGAAAAACTAGTGAACAATTATAATATTAAGCAATGAGATACCGTCTTTTACTCATATCTATGATGACCATGGGACTGACTTTCATGAACACAAAAGTCTGTGCCCAGGATAATAATACCGAAAACAACAAACCAGTAATACTATATAACGGCTCGCCAAAAAAGTATGAAATAGCCGATATCAAGGTGACTGGTGTGAAAAACTATGAAGATTATGTACTCATAGGAATCTCAGGTCTTGCTGTTGGGCAAACCATAACCGTGCCCGGCGATGACATAACCGGAGCTGTGAAGAAATACTGGAGACATGGATTATTTTCGGACGTGAAAATTTCGGCAGACAAGATAGAAGACAACAAAATATATCTGCACATTGAATTGAAACAACGTCCCCGTATCACAGACATCCGTTTCTACGGTGTGAAGAAAAGCGAACGCGAAGATTTGCAGGCAAAACTTGGATTGGTGAAAGGTAGCCAGATTACGCCTAACCTTATTGACCGTGCGAAAATACTTATCAAAAAACACTTCGACGAAAAAGGTTTCAAAAACGCAGAGGTAAACATCATAGAGAGAGAAGATACAGCCAACGTAGAACAAGTATATGTAGATGTGAACATTGACAAGAAGGAAAAAATCAAGGTTCACCAGATTACAATTGACGGTAACACAGTTCTTACAGACAAGAAGCTGAAGAGGGTTATGAAAAAGACAAACGAAAAAGGTAAACTTATCAACCTTTTCCGTACAAAGAAATTCATCGAGAGCAACTTCGAAGCCGACAAGCAGCTCATCATAGACAAATATAACGAACTTGGTTACCGCGATGCACTCATTGAAATGGATAGTATAAGCCAATTTGATGACAAGACGGTAAACGTATACATGAAAATTTACGAAGGTGAAAAATACTATCTGAGAGACATTACTTGGGTGGGCAATACCGTATACCCTTCGGACTTGCTTAACGAACAGCTTAGAATGAAGAAAGGTGACGTGTATAACCAGAAACTTCTTAATGAACGTATAAGTGGTGATGAAGACGCTATCGGTAATAACTACTACAACAGAGGTTATGTGTTCTACAACCTAGATCCAGTGGAAATCAACATAGACGGAGACTCTATCGACTTGGAGATGCGTATCACCGAAGGTCCGCAGGCTACCATCAGCCATGTACGAATCAACGGTAACGACCGTCTGTATGAAAACATAGTTCGCCGTGAGTTGAGAACACGTCCTGGAGACCTGTTCAGCAAGGAGGCACTTGAACGTTCATATCGTGAAATTGCACAAATGGGACACTTCAATCCTGAAAATATTAAACCAGACGTACAACCTAACGTACAAGACGGTACAGTAGATATTAACTGGGGGCTTGAATCAAAGGCCAACGACCAAGTGGAATTCTCTGCAGGTTGGGGACAGACAGGTGTTATCGGTAAGCTGAGTTTGAAGTTCACAAACTTCTCGTTTGCCAACCTGTTCAGAAAGAATGACAATTACCGTGGTATCCTTCCTCAAGGAGACGGTCAGACACTTACAATCAGTGGTCAAACAAACGGTAGATACTATCAGTCGTACAGTGTTTCATTTTTCGACCCATGGTTTGGAGGAAAGCGCCCTACGTCTTTCTCTGTATCAGCATTCTACTCAGTTCAGACTGACGTAAGCAGCAACTACTATAACTCGGCATATATGAACAATTATTATAACATGCTTTACGGTTACGGTAGCTACTACAACAACTATTATGGCAACTACTATAATAACTACGAATCTTACTACGACCCAGACAAGTCAATCAAGATGTTTGGTGCTTCAATCGGTTGGGGTAAGCGTCTGAGATGGCCTGACGACTATTTCACTATCTCGGCAGAACTGTCTTACCAGAGATTCATGCTTAAGGACTGGAGTTACCTGTACATCAAACTGAACAATGGACAGTATATGAACACCGGTAATTGTAACAACATCAATTTGAACCTTACACTTTCCAGAAACTCAACCGATAACCCTATCTTCCCAAGATACGGTTCTGAATTCTCGGCATCAGTTTCGTTCACTCCTCCTTACTCACTATTCAGTAATAAAGACTATTCTACTTACGGAAAAGACAATTATGAGGAGGCAGCTAGCATGTACAAGTGGATTGAATACCACAAATGGAAATTCAAAGCAAAGACTTATACTCCTCTCCTTCCTATTCAGAAATGTCCGGTATTGATGACACGTACTGAATTCGGTATTCTGGGACATTACAATAAATACAAACGTTCTCCGTTTGAGACATTCTACGTGGGTGGTGACGGTATGACAGGATACAGCTACAACTACGCATCCGAAACTATAGCTCTTCGCGGTTACGAAAACGGCTCGTTGACTCCATACGGTAGCGAAGGTTACGCATACATAAGACTTGGAGCAGAATTGAGATATCCACTTATGCTTGAAAACTCAACAAGTATCTATGCACTCGGTTTCGTAGAAGCAGGTAATGCATGGACTGACGTATCCAAGTTCAACCCATTCCAGTTGAAACGTTCAGCTGGTGTCGGTGTACGTATCTTCCTCCCTATGATCGGTATGATGGGTATCGACTGGGCATACGGTTTCGACAAGATAAACGGCTCTATGCAGTATAGCGGTAGCCAGTTCCACTTTATTATCGGACAGGAGTTCTAACGAATGACTCCTGACCGTATTAACGGATAGTAATAACCATTTAAAACACGAAAGATTATGAAGAAAATGTTTCTATCTCTACTGATTGTCATGGCAGGCATGATGACAGCACAGGCTCAGAAATTTGCCCTTATAGACATGGAGTTTATCCTGAAGCAGATACCTTCATACGAACAGGCGAACAAGCAAATGGAAAGTCTGTCAAAACAATGGCAGACCGAAATTGAAGCAAAATCCAAAGAAGCAAAAGCATTGTATGAAGCATATCAGAAATCTGCTCAGACTATGAATGCCGAACAAAGAACAGCCAAAGAAGAAGAAATAATTGCCAAGGAAAAAGAAGCTGCCGAATTGAGACAAACCTACTTCGGTCCTCAAGGTGAAGCAATGAAGAAAAGACAGGAACTTATATCCCCTATACAGGATGCAATATACAATGCAGTGAAGGAAATCGCAACTCAGAAAGGATATGACGCTGTAATAGACAGAGCATCTGCACAAAGTATGATTTTTGCTTCTCCTCGTATAGATATTAGCAATGAAGTCCTTTTGAAATTAGGATATTCAAAATAATTTTATACATTTGCAACCGAAAGGGAAACACACTCTACAACAGAAGAATTAATAATAAAATAGAATACAAAGATTATGTTGAAAAAATTAGCATTATTGCTTATGCTCGTTGCACCAATGAGCATATTTGCACAGAAGTTCGGATACTTCAAATCAGAATCAATTATCCCTGTAATGCCTGAATACGCTAAGGCTCAGACAGACATCCAGGCATTAAGAAAACAATATGAGGATGAAATCAAACGTGCGTCTGACGAATTCAACAAAAAGTTCGCCGAATTCCAGCAGGAACAGAAAAACCTTCCTCAAAACATCCTTGAACGTCGTCAGAAAGAGCTTCAGGAACTTTCAGAAAAAGGAATGCAGTTCCAACAGGATGCGCAACAGCAATTGGAAAAAGCATATAGAGACATGATGACTCCTATATATGAAAAAATGGAAAAAGCCGTTCAAGCTGTAGGTAAAGCCGGTAGTTATGTATTCGTATTTGACTTAAACCGTACTGATATACCTTATATAGACGAAACTCAAGCTAAGGACATCACAAACGATATTAAGACTAATCTCGGTATTAGCTTAACAGCTGCTCCATACGTACCACAGGTACCTGCTACACTTCCAGCAGGAAACTAATATTTAATTTAACATATAGTTTAAGTGAAGAATCTGTTTACACAAACTTGATGTGTACAGGTTCTTCACTTTTTAATTTTGAGAAAACATGCCATATCTGAAAAGCTTGATAAAAGGACCTATAGGTGTATTCGACTCCGGCTACGGCGGACTGACAATATTGAAAGAAATCAGAAAATTATTACCCGAATATGATTACATATATTTGGGAGACAATGCACGCACACCGTATGGCACTCGCTCGTTCGAAGTTGTGTATGAATTTACGCTGGAAGCAGTTGTAAAACTATTCGAAATGGGATGCCCACTAGTAATACTGGCATGTAATACAGCATCAGCAAAAGCATTAAGAAGCATACAACAAAACGACTTGCCATATTTGGACGATTCCAGACGCGTACTTGGAGTTATCAGACCAACAGCAGAAAGTATCGGAGAAGCCACTAAAAGCCGTCATGTAGGTATTCTTGCTACATCCGGTACTATACGTTCTGAATCATATCCAATGGAAATAAAGAAACTATTCCCTGATATTACTGTCAATGGAGTTGCATGTCCGATGTGGGTTCCTCTTGTTGAAAACAAGGAATATGATTCGGAGGGTGCAGATTTTTTCGTAAAGAAATATATCAACGAACTGCTTAGCAAGGACAAAGATATTGACACAATAGTATTGGGATGTACACACTATCCTCTACTTATTGACAAAATAAGAAAATTTACTCCTCAAGGAATAAATATAATAACTCAGGGAGAATATGTTGCTGCAAGCCTGAAAGATTATCTAAGCAGACATTATGAAATATCTAACAGATGTACCCAAAAAGGAAAATGTGAATTTCTCACAACAGAATCAGTGGAAAAATTTAAGGAATCGGCTTCTATTTTCCTGAATGAGAATATTGAAGTAAGAAGTATTACTCTTGAATAACCCTATAATAGTCTACGACTGAGATATCTGACTGGATACCATACTGAAATAAAGCCAACAACAAGCACTGTAGCAAATACAAGTACCACATCCCCAATATGAACACTCACTGGATAAGAATCTACTACGAAACTTCCTGCACTTCCCAGTGATATTATCCCATATTTCTGCTGAATAAGACATAGGATAAGGCCTATTATTACTCCTGAAATTGCTCCTATGAAAGAAATCATCCTTCCTTCAAAAAGAAATATCCGCACTATCTGACTGTCAGAGGCTCCAAGATTTCGTAATGTCTGCACATCATTTTTCTTGTCTATAATAAGCATTGAAAGCGAACCGATAACATTGAAACATGCTATCATCAGAATAAATACAAGGAATATATAAGAAATGAGTTTTTCAATTTCCATTATTCTGAATGTATCTGCCTGCTGTTCATAACGGTTCTGAATACAGAAATCATCACCTAATTTCTCTTTTAGTTTTTTTATTACATTATTCTCATCAGCACTACCAATAAGTCGAAGATTGACGGCAGTTACTTCATTTGTATACTGGAAGAGACGGCGCGCAAAGCCAATAGATGTTATAATATACGAGGCATCGTATTTCTCCTGATTCACTGTAAATGTCAGTCCTGACGAGAATAGCTGGTCGCTGACAAAACTGCTCATAGGATTTGACATGTTGATACGACTTCCACGTTTAGGAGCATATATTTCCAATGGATCAAGGAAACGTATTCCGGAGCCTAATGTCGATAGAAGTTGGAGACCTGGTATCGCATAATCTACCACCTCATCGTGAAGAATAAGTTCTCCCCGACCGAAGAGGATGCTATCTATAGGGGTAAGTTTATCAAAATTGTCCTCCACCCCTTTTATTATTGCCATCACCTGGCGGCCTTTATATTGCACCATGGCATTATCCTCCACGGATTCTGAATACACGGCAATCTCAGGCATCGTTCTGATTTCGGAAAATACCGGTGCGCTTCCGTCAAACACTTTTCCCTTGACGGATGTAATCTTAATCTGTGGGTCAAAAGCCGTAAAGAATGTCGCCACCATATCCTGAAACCCGTTAAAAACAGAAAGTGTGCAGACCATGGCCAGTGTGGCCAAAGCGACTCCGCACACAGATATAACAGAAATTACATTTATGGCATTATGCGATTTCTTTGAGAATAGATACCTTTTAGCAATAAAAAAAGGAAAATTCACGATGAACTTATTTTTTTAAATGACGACATTTAATCGTTCAGAAGTTTATCAATCTTTTCAACGTAATCAAGTGAATCGTCGATGAAGAATTTCAGTTCCGGAATGATACGCAACTGGTGACGAACACGGTTACCAAGTTCATAACGGATTGACTTCATATTGTCATTGATGTTCTTAACTATTTCCTCTCCTCTTTCAGAAGGAAAAACACTCAAGTATGCACGAGCATAACTCATATCAGGACTGATTCTGACTATGCTGACAGAAACAAGTACTCCCGGCATTGATTTTGTCTGCAACAGAAACATCTCGCTCAATTCTTTCTGAATGAGTCTGGCTATTTTGTTTTGTCTGGTAGTTTCCATATTATCTTTTATTTTTTTCTTATTACGGTAAGCCCGTCGCGCATGGGCAATATTACTTTCTCCACTCTCTCGTCGGCAGCTACCAAGTCATTGAATTTCTTTATTCCTATTGTCTGAAGGTCCGTATGATGAGGATTTTCTTCCAGTACATGACCATCCCACAATGTGTTGTCGGCAAGGATATATCCACCTTTACGAAGCTGCTTGAAAATCATTTCGTAGTAATCAACATAGTAACGCTTGTTTCCATCCATAAACACAAGGTCAAATGTTATATCCAAAGTAGGAACTATTTCCATAGCATCACCTATATAGAACTTGATTTTGTCAGCGTATGGTGAATTTTCCAGCCATGGACGTGTGAAATCCTCCTGTTCATCATTAATCTCAAATGTATGAAGCATTGCTCCATCTTCAAGGCCCTCAGCCAGACAAAGAGCGGAATAACCGCTATATGTGCCTATTTCAAGCACCTGTTTCGGACGAATCATCTGTACAAACATTTTCAACATTCGCCCCTGAAGATGTCCGGAAGCCATACGGGGACGCAGTAATTTCACATGCGTCGCCCGATATAATGCTTTCAGATATTCTCCTTCTTCATCAATGTGACGAAGTATATAATCGTCCAGTGCGTCCGTTTCTTTCATTATCGATTATAAGTAACGGTTTTTATTTGGAAGAACATAGTCGTCAGCATGCTCAAGAACATCATTCACCTGATTGATTTCAAGGAATGAAGTCTTAGTTCCTGCCTTACCACTACTCAAATATGCCACCATGTCGTTACCAGAAAGAACACCGTCGGTAATAAGTTTGCGAAGAGCAGTGAAGTAATATTCCTGACCGTTCGCTTTTTCCGGCATATAGATAGCTTCTACTCCGTATGACAGAGCAAGATGACGCATAGTCTTTTCTTTATAACAGATAGCAAGAACAGGATATTTTCCACGATACGCTGCGAGACTGCGAGCAGTAAGTCCACTGAAACTGTCAGTAATAATGGCATGAATAGGCATCAAGTTTGTAGCGCGAACTGCTGATTTAGCCAAGAAGCTTGTTACATCAGCATTTTCTGGAGTAAGACGAATTGGTATATCATTTTCCTCCATTTTATCCTTTTCAGCCTGAGCTGCAATCTTAGTCATAGTCTTAACTGCTTCTACAGGATATTTACCGTAAGCAGTTTCACCACTAAGCATCAATGCGTCTGTACGATAATAAATAGCATTAGCAATATCAGTTACTTCAGCACGTGTAGGACGAGGATTGTTAATCATTGTATGAAGCATCTGTGTAGCTACGATAACAGGCTTACGAGCAAGAATACATTTCTTGATGAGCTGACGCTGTATACCAGGGATACGTTCCTGAGCGACTTCGATACCAAGGTCACCGCGAGCAACCATAACCCCATCTGCAACTTCAAGAATTTCATCTATATTGTCAACACCTTCCTGATTTTCAATCTTGGCTATAATCTTGATATCACTGTTGTGAGCATCAAGTATCTCACGTATATCTAATACATCCTGACGATTACGAACAAACGAGTGAGCGATAAAGTCAATATCTTTTTCTATAGCGTAAAGAATATTGTTACGGTCTTTTTCTGTCAATGAAGGAAGATTGATACGTACCCCAGGAACATTAACGCTTTTTTTACTACCTAAAGTGGCGTCATTCTGTACTTCGCAGAACAAAGTTGTTTCATTCTTATCAACTACAGTCAAAGCCAAATCACCGTCATCAATCAAAACTGAAGCTCCAACAGAAAGGTCATGAACAAAACTCTTATAAGTTACCGCAATACATTCGCGAGTAGTCTCCTGATCAGGATTACCTACGATCTGTACTTTATCACCTATCTTAAAATCGATAGGTCCTTCAGCACTGGCTGTAGTACGCACCTCTGGACCTTTAGTATCCATAAGGATTGCAATACGGTTAGATACTTCGCGCACATTGGATATCAACTTTTCGAAACCCTCGCGGCTGGCATGCGCAGTGTTCATACGAACAACATTCATACCCGCATTAAAAAGATCTCTGATAAAATCCACTTCACAGCGCAAATCTGAAATGGACGCAACGATTTTTGTTTGTTTAAGCATCATAATAAAAAAACTATTATACCTGTTTTACACTATTTCGAATTAATAAATGCCTCGACTGCCAATCTGTATGAATCGAGTCCAAAGCCACATATCACTCCACGACATGCACATGAAATCATAGATTTATGTCTGAATTCCTCTCTTGTATGCACATTGGATATATGAACTTCAATGGCAGGTGTTGTAACAGCTCTCAAAGCATCCTGCAAAGCTATAGACGTGTGAGTATAAGCACCGGCATTCAGTACGATGCCATCAAATGAGAAACCTATCTCGTGAATTTTATTAATCATCTCACCTTCCACATTTGACTGATAGTAATGAAACTCAACATCAGGATACATAGCCACCAATCCAGCATAGTACTCTTCAAAAGAAACATTTCCGTATACAGAAGGTTCACGCTTTCCCAATAAATTTATATTAGGGCCATTAATTATTTGTATTCGCATCGTTTATTTTTAATATAAACTTTTGTACCTTTGTAATAAATATGGTGCAAAGATAATAAAAAAGAATGAATAAACAGGTAGCAAACGGACAAATTATAATAAAGTATAAACAATATCTGAGATTGGAAAAATCACTATCCGAGAACACTATTGCTGCATATACTTGCGACTTGGAAAAGCTCATCTTGTATCTTGAAGAAGAAAAGACAAACATTCTAGACGTCAGGCTCGAGCATCTGGAGAACTTCACTGCCTGCCTCAGAGATATTGGAATATGTCCACGTTCCCAGGCAAGAATCCTTTCAGGAGTCCGTTCATTCTACCACTATCTTCTCATAGAGGAATACATAAAGCAAGACCCTACAGAACTACTAGAATCACCTCAGATAGGGAAACATTTGCCAGATATTTTAAGCGTTGAAGAAATTGACAGTCTTATAAATGCCATTGACAGGAGCACAAGAGAGGGACAAAGGAATTGCGCAATTCTTGAGACGTTATACAGTTGCGGATTGCGAGTTTCGGAATTATGTAACCTGAAAATCTCAGACCTATACCTTAACGAAGGTTTTATAAAAGTAGAAGGAAAGGGAAGTAAACAAAGACTTGTACCAATTTCTCCTAAAGCGATAAAAGAAATAAAAACTTATTTTATATCAAGAGACGAAGGATTGATAAAACCTGGGTACGAGGATTTTCTGTTTATTAGCAAATTCGGTAAAAATATTTCAAGAATAATGGTTTTTCATATCATAAAAGAACTGGCAAATAAAATAGGGTTAAAGAAAACTATAAGCCCACATACTTTCAGACATTCGTTTGCTACTCATCTACTTGAAGGAGGCGCAAATTTAAGGGCAATACAATGCATGTTGGGACATGAAAATATCGGTACTACAGAAATATATACACACATCGACAGGGCAAGATTAAGGAACGAAATAATCAACCACCACCCCAGAAATAACAAAAAACAAACATAAAACTATATGTTGCATTATTTTTTAAGCATTTTTCATTAGTTATCAGATAAAAAAACGGACAAAATAGAACTAAACTATATCTTTTTTCGTATCTTTGCCCCCGAGTGAACATTATTAAAAGAATAAATTTATATAATTATACAAACCTAATTTTTTAAAAATCATGATTAAGAAGTTGTATTTGCCTATCGTGGCATTATTAGTTCTTGCTTTCTCTTCATGTAGCAAGATGGGAGAATTGTCTTCTGACTACTTCACAACAAATCCTGAAGTTTTGGAAGCTGTTGGAGGTAAAGTTCCTGTAACTATAACAGGTAAGTTCCCTGAAAAGTATTTCAAGAAAACTGCAACTGTAGAAGTTACTCCAGTTTTAAGATGGGAAGGCGGCGAGGCTAAAGGTCAGCCAGCAATGTTCCAGGGTGAAAGAGTACAAGGTAACGACCAGACTATTTCTTACAAAGCTGGTGGTACTTACACTATGAAAGCTTCTTTCGACTATGTTCCTGAAATGGCTAAATCTGAACTTTATCTTGACTTCAAGATAAAATTAGGAAGCAAAGAATACACAATCCCTTCAGTAAAAATCGCTGACGGTGTAATTGCTACTTCTGAACTTCCAACTGTTGCTTCTGCTAATGCTGCTAATGCAGCTGACGCTTTCCAGCGCATCATAAAAGAAGCTAAAGAGGCTCAGATTATGTTCTTGATCCAGCAAGCTAACCTTCGCTCTAGCGAATTGAAAGCAGAAGGTATCAAAGATTTCCACAAACAAGTAGCTATCGTTGCCGGTGACACTAAGAACTACAAACTTAACAATATCGAAATTTCTGCTTACGCTTCACCTGATGGTGGTGTTAAACTGAACACAGGATTGGCTGAAAAACGTCAGGACAACACTGAAAAATACATGAAACAGCAGTTAAAGAAAGGTAAGATTGAAACTAATGTTGACACAGAATACACTGCACAGGACTGGGAAGGTTTCAAAGAATTGGTATCTAAATCAAACATTCAGGACAAAGACCTTATCTTACGTGTTCTTTCAATGTATCAGGATCCAGAACAGCGTGAAGCTGAAATCAAGAATATTTCTTCAGTTTACAAGACTTTGGCTGACGAAATTCTTCCTCAGTTGCGTCGTGCACGCTTGACAGCTAACTATGATATCATTGGACGTAGTGACGAAGAAATCAATGCTGCATTCGACTCAGACGCTTCAGTATTGAGCGTAGAAGAACTTTTGTACGCTGCTACTTTGACTAACGACAACGCACGTAAAGAAGCTATCTACAAGAAGACTATCGAACTTTATCCAAATGACTACCGTGCATACAACAATCTTGGTGAAATGGCTTACGTATCAGACAAGGCTACTGCTGAGAAATACTTCAAACAGGCTGCAAGCAAAAACGCAAATGCTCCTGAAGTTCAAACAAACCTTGGTTTGATCGAAATGTCTAAGGGTAATGTAGCTAACGCTGAAACACATCTTTCTAAGGCTACAGGTGCTAACACTGCAAACGAAGCTCTTGGTAACTTGTATATCAAACAGGGTCAGTATGACAAAGCTGTAGCTGCATTCGGTGATACTAAGACTAATTCAGCTGCTTTGGCTCAGATCTTGGCTAAGGATTACAACAAAGCTAAGAACACTTTGTCAGCTGTTAAAAACCCAGATGCTTATACAGACTATCTGATGGCTATTGTTGGTGCTAGAACAAACAATGCTGATTTGGTTAAGACTAGCATGGCTAAGGTTGCTCAGAAAGACGCTGCTCTTGCTGCTAAAGCTGCAAACGACCGCGAATTTGCTAAATATGCAAACGAAATCAAATAAATTATACAATAATTGAATCGATTAAGGCTGGGACTAATTGTTCCAGCCTTTTTTTGTAAATAAAATACAGTATAATTCCAACTTTACATCATTTTTATGTATTTTCGCAGAAAACAAACCAATATAATATATGAATATAATAATCAGAGCCATCATTTTCTGTACAATTATTCTAACCACATCCTGCGGGAATAACAAAGAGTTTACACTTTACGGTGAACTCAGCAACAAGAAAGAAAAGTACATATATGCAATATACGATGATCCAATAGCAAAAATTGATACAATAAAACCTTCAGATGGGAAATTTGAATATACTTTCATACCAGATACTATAACTATCTTTAGATTAGTGAATGATTCTGGTATAGCACTTCCAATATTCGCAGATAAAAACTGGAATGTAAAATTCAAAGGTAGTTTCAAAAATCCTGGAATATCAGGTGACGGTCCTAACGACGAACTTGCTCAATTTAGAGAGGAATGCAAGAAAGACACTTCCAATGTATACAAACTTGCTAAAGACTTCATTCTGAAAAATAGAATGTCGTATGCTTCAGCATATATTTTCAACGAATTCTTTATACAAAAAAAGAATCCCAACCCCAAAGAGCTCGAAGAAATTATAGCTCAAATGGACGGACATGTAAAGGATTGTAGAGTAGTTGACATAATACAGAAAGAGCTTTCAGATAACAAAGAAAACACATCAGAATATCTCAACTACTTTTCATCCAAAGACAGGAGTGGTAAATATGTAGGGTGGAGCAGCAAAGAAGAATTATATACTCTGGTAAATATTTGGGCCTCATGGGATAATAAAAGTCTGCAACAAAGAGACTCACTCTACAAAAAACTTACAAAGCTGCCAAAAGAGAATTTCAGAGTACTGAATATTTCCATGGATTTTGATAAAGAAGAATGGATAAAAAACTGCAAGCAAGAAAATGAACAATGGATTGAAACTTGTGATTTCAAAGGTTGGCAAAACCCAATTATAAAACAAATGGGAATCTCAGGAATTCCTCATAATATTCTGGTAACAAAAAACAGAAAAATTATATCATCATGCATATACGGCGATAAACTTATAGAGAAAGTAGCTAGTCTTATACAGGAAAACAAGAAAAATAAATAAACGATTATGCTTGTAAAGCTATACGGAGCTGCAGTACAAGGTATTGACGCTACAATAGTGACCATAGAAGTAAACAGTTCAAGAGGAATAAAATTCTTTCTCGTCGGACTACCTGACTCTGCTGTAAAGGAGAGTCATGAGAGAATTATGTCGGCACTAAACGTAAACGGATACAAGATTCCTTGTTGCCAGATAGTTGTTAATATGGCACCTGCAGACATTCGTAAAGAAGGTTCATCATACGATCTTCCTCTGGCAATAGGCATTATGGCTGCAACAGGTATTGTATCATCTGAAAAGCTCGGACAGTATCTAATTATCGGAGAACTTAGTTTGGACGGAAGCCTACAACCTATAAAAGGAGCCTTACCTGTAGCTATAGCGGCAAGAGCTCAAGGATTTAAAGGCTTCATATTACCAAAACAGAATGCACGCGAAGCTGCCGTAGTGAACAACTTGGATGTTTACGGAGTAGAAAATATAAAGGAAGTTGTTGAATTCTTCAATGGCACACGTGCTTTAGAACCAACAATAGTACATACCAGAGAAGAGTTTTATCAGAATCAGACTGATTTTCCTTTCGATTTTGCAGATGTTAAAGGACAGGAGAACGTTAAAAGAGCACTTGAAGTGGCTGCTGCAGGTGGACACAACATCATAATGATAGGTGCTCCTGGAAGCGGTAAGTCAATGATGGCTAAAAGACTGCCAGGAATATTACCACCGTTGACGTTATCAGAAAGCCTTGAGACAACTAAAATACACTCAGTAGCCGGGAAGCTTGGGAAAGATATTTCACTCATAGCCACACGTCCGTTCCGCAGTCCTCACCATACCATATCACAAGTAGCCATGGTAGGCGGAGGAGCAAACCCTCATCCAGGTGAAATAAGCCTTGCACATAACGGCGTTTTGTTTCTGGACGAACTGCCTGAATTCAACAGAAGTGTACTTGAAGTTCTCAGACAGCCACTTGAGGACAGACACATCACTATTTCCAGAGCAAAATATGTACTGGACTATCCTGCCAGTTTCATGCTGGTAGCATCAATGAACCCATGTCCGTGCGGTTTCTATAACCATCCTACTCGTAATTGCGTATGTTCGCCCGGACAAGTACAGCGATACCTCAATAAGATTTCCGGTCCTTTGCTTGACAGAATAGATATTCAGGTGGAAATAGTTCCGGTTCCATTCGAAAAAATATCCGAACGGGAAAAAGGTGAAAGCAGTTCTACAATAAGAGAAAGAGTGATAAAGGCACGTAAAATCCAGGAAAAAAGATTCGAAAAAGAGAAAGGAATACACTGCAACGCACAGATGACATCATCACTCCTTCACATTCATGCCCAACCAGATACACAAGGGCTGTATCTGCTTAAAAATGCCATGACACGCCTAAACCTATCTGCAAGAGCCTACGACAGAATACTGAAAGTTTCAAGAACAATTGCCGACCTGGAGGGCTGCCCGAATATTCTGTCGTCTCACATAGCCGAAGCTATAAGTTACAGAAATCTTGATCGTGAAAACTGGGCTGGTTAAAAGCATACCGAATTACCCGACATTCATTTCACTCTCGTTTAGAATAAAACTTGACAAAGTTATTTTCTCAGGTTTTACCATTGGAGTTTTTCTGTATCTACACGATTCAAATATACATGTACTGCACTTGGGTTTCTCAAAAATATCACATGGATCAAGATGTAAGGTAAGCTGAACTTTCTCATTATATTTGTCAGTCAGAACCTTTTTAAGCTTCTCACCTGCTTTATGTCCTTCTGATACAGTATAATACCAAGGCACGGTCAGGTCACAATCTATGTATATGCAGTTACCGGACTTAATGACTTTCGTATTATGTATATCGACCCATTCTGGCTGGCGGTTTTTGTTAAGCAAGTCTGCCAATTCTTCCAGAAGTTTATCATCAGCCGTGTCAAGCAATCCGGCTATCGTATTTCGCAAAATAGATACGCCTGTTATAATAATTATGGATCCGAAGATAAGAGCCAAGGCACTGTCTATCCATGCCAGACCTGTAAAATACAATACCAGCAATCCTGCCACAAGACCTATAGTGGAGTATGTATCAGACTGCAAATGTTTTCCACCGGCAATCAAAGCCATGGAACCATACTTTTTACCTGTCCTGATGCTGTAATATCCCATAAGATAATTCAACACACCAGATACTGCTACTATCACTATACCAACATCCAGTTTTTCTACCTCTGCTGGAACCAAAAGTCGTTTAACAGCTTCGTAGATAATCATGACACCAGCCACGCTTATCAGTATACCTTCTACTGAGGCAGAAATAAGTTCAATCTTTCCATGTCCGTACGGATGTTCCTTATCGCCCGGCTTGGCTCCCCAACTGAGACAATAAAGACTTATAAGTCCTGCTACGACATTTACAATACTTTCCATGGCATCAGTCAGTACTCCCACAGAGTTTGTAACAAAATAAGCAATAAATTTTCCTATAAGTATAAGTCCTGATATAGTAACTATTCGTTTCTGGACTTTAAGCTTTATCTGTTCTTCATTCATACATCAAATAATTTAATCTGCGACAAAGATATAAATATTAGATTTAACTGAATTAATAATTTATATTAGCTTTTTAAAATGGTGTTTAAACTGCATTGAAGAACAGGTCAAAACATCTATATAAATACAATTTTAAAACGACAGCTAATTTTAATCAGAATGCCTTGTCATTTAAGGTTGAATAACAAGGCATTTTTTCAAAACGCATAAAACCAACTTTGGACTATTCAAATTGCACAGCTGATAAATAATGTATATCTTTGCACTCATATTAAACTAGTTACAACAAAAAATATAACTATATAGCAAATGGAAAAGAAATTCAAAAGAACAACCGTAACATCGGCACTTCCATATGCCAACGGTCCTGTACATATAGGACACCTGGCCGGAGTTTATGTTCCTGCCGATATTTACGTTCGCTATCTTCGCCTCAAGAAGGAAGATGTAATCTTCATCGGAGGATCAGACGAACATGGTGTGCCTATCACTATCCGCGCAAAGAAAGAAGGCGTTACTCCACAAGATGTAGTAGATCGTTATCATACACTTATACGCGATTCATTCAAGGAATTCGGTATTTCATTCGATGTTTACGGACGTACTTCATCAGAAATACATCATCAGACAGCTTCAGATTTCTTCCGTAAACTTTATGATAAAGGCGAGTTCATAGAAAAAACTTCTGAACAGTACTATGACGAAGAAGCAAAGACATTCCTTGCTGACAGATATATTACCGGCGAATGCCCTCGCTGCCATGCAGAAGGCGCATACGGCGACCAGTGCGAGAAGTGTGGTAGTACACTCTCTCCTACAGAGCTTATCAATCCTAAGAGTGCCATCAGCGGTAGCCAGCCTGTAATGAAGGAAACAAAACACTGGTATCTGCCACTCGACAAACACGAAGGGTGGTTGCGCAAATGGATTCTTGAAGACCATAAGGAATGGCGTCCTAACGTATATGGTCAGTGCAAGAGCTGGCTTGATATGGGACTTCAGCCACGCGCCGTAAGCCGTGACCTTGACTGGGGTATCCCTGTTCCTGTAGAAGGAGCAGAAGGCAAAGTGCTCTATGTGTGGTTCGACGCTCCTATCGGATATATCTCAAACACTAAGGAACTGCTTCCTGATTCATGGGAAAAATGGTGGAAAGATCCGGAAACACGTCTTGTACACTTCATCGGTAAGGACAACATCGTGTTCCACTGTATCGTCTTCCCTGCCATGCTGAAAGCTGAAGGCAGCTATATCCTGCCGGATAATGTTCCTTCAAACGAGTTTCTGAACCTTGAAGGAGACAAGATTTCAACTTCACGCAACTGGGCTGTATGGTTGCACGAATACTTGAAAGACTTCCCAGGCAAGCAGGATGTTCTGCGTTATGTCCTCACAGCTAACGCTCCTGAGACTAAAGATAATGACTTCACTTGGAAAGACTTCCAGGCACGCAATAACAACGAGCTTGTTGCCGTTTATGGTAACTTCGTAAACCGCGCACTCGTTCTTACAGGCAAATATTTCGACGGTAAAGTTCCTGCTGCAGGCGAACTGACAGACTACGACCGTGAAACTCTGAAAGAATTTGCTGACGTTAAGGCTGAAGTGGAAAAACTTCTTGATGTATTCAAGTTCCGCGACGCACAGAAGGAAGCAATGAACCTGGCACGTATCGGTAACAAGTATCTTGCTGATACAGAACCTTGGAAACTTGCCAAGACAGATATGGATCGTGTGGCTACTATTCTGAACATAGCTCTTCAGCTTGTTGCCAACCTTGCTATTGCATTCGAACCGTTCCTGCCGTTCAGCTCTGCAAAATTACGCACAATGCTCAATATGGACTCATTCGAATGGGATAATCTGGGGCGTACAGATCTTCTTGCTACAGGTCATCAGCTTGGTAAAGCAGAACTTCTGTTCGAAAAGATTGAGGACAGCGCAATAGAAGCACAGGTTCAGAAACTTCTTGATACAAAGAAAGCCAACGAAGCTGCAGCTTACAAAGCTAACCCTATCAAGCCTACAATAGCATTCGAAGATTTCGAAAAGCTTGATATCCGTGTAGGTACAGTTCTGGAATGCGAAGTAGTCCCTAAGATGAAGAAACTACTGAAATTCAAGATTGCCGACGGCCTTGAAAACCGTACTATCGTGAGCGGTATAGCACAGCACTACAAACCTGAAGAACTGATAGGAAAACAGGTATTGTTCATTGCCAACCTTGCTCCACGTCAGTTCAAGAACGGTCTGGTGAGCGAAGGTATGATTCTGAGTGCAGAAAACTTCGACGGCTCATTGGCTGTTACTTCACTGCTTAAGGAAGTAAAACCGGGAAGTCAGGTTTGCTAATAAGATTATTACAGAAAATCAATCATAAAGAGGGCGGGATACGGATGTCCCGCCTTTTTCATAAAAAATCAGAAACGTGTCAAACAATTCTCTAAAGGAAAAAACAGCTAAAGGACTTCTGTGGGGAGGACTGGGAAATGGAATCATGCAAATCCTGAACCTGGTCTTTGGCATATTTCTTGCTCGTCTGCTTACTCCTGCCGATTATGGAATGGTTGGAATGCTTGCTATTTTCAGTGCCATAGCCGGTACAATACAGGAAAGCGGATTTACCAATGCTCTGGCAAACAAACAGAACATTACTCACAATGACTACAATGCCGTGTTCTGGTTCAGTACGCTGACCGGAGGACTGCTCTATATAATACTCTTTCTGTCGGCTCCTCTGATTGCCGACTACTATAATCAGCCGGATCTGATCAGGCTCTCAAGAATATACTTCCTGGGATTTGTCATATCAAGCACTGCCACATCGCACAATGCTTATTTGTTCAGGAACCTGATGACAAGAGAAAAAGCGACTGCACAGATTTACGCAATAACCATATCATGCCTTATAGGAATAATTCTTTCATATAACGGCATGTCATATTGGGGGCTGGCCATACAGAACCTGATATATATTGCCATAGTAAACCTCAGCCTATGGTTTTACTCACCATGGCGTCCTACATTTAATATTGATTTCGGTCCGATAAAAGAGTTTTTCGGTTTCAGTGTCAAGATACTGCTCACCAATATATTCAATCAGGTAAACAACAATATATTCTCAACCATTATAGGTCGTAGGTTTACCCCATATTCCGTAGGTCTATACACTCAGGCTAACAAATGGAACTCAATGGGTTCATCACTGATAAGTTCCACAATAGGAGGTGTTGCCCAACCGATTTTCGCACAAGCAACTGACGACAAAGTCCAACAACTCAGCATATTCAGAAAAATGCTGAGGTTTACATCATATATATCTTTTCCAACCATGCTTGGACTGGCACTTATCGCACCGGAATTCATACTTCTGACGATAAAGGACAAATGGGTGGACTGTATTCCTATCCTTCAACAACTATGTATATGGGGAGCATTTTTCCCTATTACAACACTATGTTCCCACCTCCTGATAAGCCGTGGAAAATCAAACCTCAATCTCTATAGCAATATAACATTAGGCTGTCTGCAAATCGTAGCCTTGCTGATAAGTTGGAGATTTGGAATTTCAATAATGATCTCTACATACGTAATCATAAACATTCTATGGATGACTGTTTGGTACCTTATGGTGAGAAAAGAAATAGGATTGCGATTTATGGACGCTATCAAAGATATATGTCCGTTCATAATTATAACTATAGTTGCAGCATTCACATCAAAAGTAATTTGTGGATTCATGGATTCGCCTTACATGATTTTAGCCTCCAAAATCATCATTACCGCTGTTCTGTATCTGGGTATATCACGCATTGCAAACTCAAAAATACAGGATGAGATTTTCTCATATTTACTTAAAAGAAAAATAAAATGATAAGTGTTATTATACCTCTGTATAACTGTGAGAAGTTTATCACACGTAGTATCAGCTCTGTCCTCAAACAGACGGTACAGGAGTTTGAGATAATAGTAGTAGACGATGGCTCGACAGACAAAGGACCGGAAATTGTGGAGAAAATGAATTCTCCGCTTATACGGTTGATTCATCAGAAAAATCAGGGGGTGTCATGTGCAAGAAACAGAGGTATAAAGGAATCCAGATACGAGCTGATTGCTTTTCTTGATGCAGACGACGAATGGGATACCGACCATTTGGAAACCATTATGTATCTGTACAACAAATATCCACAGTGTGGAGTATTCGCTGCTTCATACAGAATGTCTGTCAGTAATAATATCATATACCCTGAATTCAATCCCGAAATACCTTTTAAAGACGACGGAATACTGTACAATTATTATGAGGTAGCTTCAGGAACCAATCTTCCGATTAACTCAAACACATACGCTGTAAGGAAAAATATCATTGAATCAATTGGCAGTTACCCTACGGGTATTCCTTCAGGTGAGGATATCCTGACCATTGCAAGACTAAATGCAGTATGCGATTTTGCATATACCACTAAAGCCACTTCCACTTACTATCTCCATAACGAAACAGTAAAGAGCGAACGTCCGGTATTAAAGCACGATCCTTTGGATAAGCTTTTTTATGAGAACTACAAAGTATCCAAACATAAAAAAGGCGCACGTCTGTTTCTGGCATCATGGCATAAAAGAAGAATGTCGAGGGCACTGACTCTTCGTAAATATGGGATAGCTACAGAACACTTTTTTAAGGCACTTACCATTATGCCGTTTCAGAAAAAGCTGTATACATCTTTCATAATTTCTCTAATTTCTGCTATTACCGGTAAAAGTATACTTGAACTAAACAACCTGTTAAAACATAAATAACACCATGCCTACATTTACTGTTTTCCCAAACATAAAGCCATCATCCGGAGGAAAAGGAAATCCGTATATCAACGATTTCATTTCTGCCATTAACAAAGAAAATGACTGTAAGGTTATTAACGAAAGTCACAAGAACCCTCTACTGAGTATTCTGCGACCTTCCAGATGGGGTGATGTGTTCATTTTCAATTGGTTCGAGAGTATACCAGACTTCAAGTACGGATATTTACAGTCGTTGCTTGCAATTCTGCTAATATTTATACTTAAAATCAAAGGCAAGAAGATAATATGGATTCTTCACAATAAAAAACCGCATAGTGGGAATAAAAAGATTGTAAAAAGATTTCTCACCTACCTGATTGCAAAAGAATCAGACTATATCATCACCCATGCAAGCGAAGGAGTAGAGCTTATAAACAACAGATACAGTTTTACAATTGGCAAAGCTATATATTTAGACCACCCTACCAAAAACAGACTTAATATGATTGACCGGTCTGAAAGGGAAAAACAGTACGATTTACTTGTTTGGGGAAATATAATAGGATATAAGGGCGTTTATCAATATCTTAAATTCATTAAAGAAGAAAAGATTGAAGATATAAGAATCTGTATAATAGGCAATTGCACAACGCCCAAGATTGCATCCGACATAGAATCCGTTGCCGGCAAAAATACCACACTGATTTTCAAAGGAGCATCTTTTGAAGAACTGGCAGAATATATAGCTTCATCGGAATTTGTACTGATGCCTTATATACAGGATTCGATATTAAGTTCAGGCATCCTGATGGATTCGCTGTCCTTCGGAGCCAAAGTCATAGGTCCAAATACAGGTTCATTCAAAGATTATGCAAAATACAAGAATCTTAATGTCTACGTATTCGATGAATATAAGGACATATATGACATTATAAAAACCCAAAAAGGAATCAAGACATCACCGGAGGGCTACAGTAAGTTCCTGAACGACAACAACTGGAAGAACTTTATACAGAAATCACTCAACCTGATAATCAACAAAAAATGATTAATTATCATTTCTTCAGTACCACAAGAGGTATATTCCCCAAAGCTGAAGCAACCTCAGAATAACTGCTACCGCACGAACCGAAAATCTTGTCTGTTCTGGAGAGTATATACATTTCGGACACCGCCTCTTTGATACCTGAAACTGAATTACGGTCAGCCTCGGATGATGAGCAGTATATTCTGTCGCCATATCTGTCTTTAAACTCACGTTTCACACTTTCAGAGTCTGTAGCCAGATATATGGAAAGAGAAGGATGAAGAAGGAGCTCCTCATCAATTGCTTTGTAAAACAGTTCATTTGGACTATTGTTTATTGACACACTGTGGTCTGTTCTTCTGACATGAACACCAATTCTATAGTCCGACATACCGGAAACTACAGAGTCAATCTTTGCCTGTATATCCGGTACAGGTCTGAACAATTCGGAGAACAAGCTTTCAGGAAAGTCAATTATAGGATAACATGAAGAGATATAAAGATTTCCTTCTGCAACAAAATTCATGAATGTATTTACATCTCTATTATAACCATTCATTTTATGGTCGTAAGCTCTGTTACGGAAAAGAACAATCTGTGGCACTAAAGGCAACCATAGATTATGCTTTCGGGGATGGTCGTACAATAATTTGCTTAACCGTGAATCCTCATGAATTGTAATATTGTCGGATTCTATTTCATTAAAGATACCGGCAAAAGATGCATTCAAACCCTTGTCGCGGAACCAATAGACATTAAGGGAACTTCCGGAAAGTCTGCACAAATATACAGCCGAAGCTATAGCACGCATTCTGTTTGCAAGTCCTCCTATCGGGAGCAAAGTTATGTTTCCGTTTTTACCCATTTCTGTCTTCTGTTTTTTTAACTGTAACCCAAGCTTGAATTTTGAATGCAAAAATAGACAAGTTTATCGGTTTTCCATTCACCAACGCAGATTATAAATCAAAAAAATGAAATAACCGTACTTTCTGATATTATTTATTATTAACTTCACACCCATTATGAAAATAGCATTAGTCAAACAAGAAGTATATCAGGACCTTTACGTTTGCCCGGTAACAGAGAAAAACGCGGCAAACATTCTCTTCTCGTCAATGGGAAGAGTGGGACCTATCGGCCTTATGGCAGAACTTGATGCCGACTTCTATATAGTGAAGGAAGAGCCGGAGTACGAAACACAGATTTACCGTAAGGTAATACCGCACATCTCCAAACATCTTTATCTGCTCAAGGCTGAGACACTCGACAAGATTCCGGGACAGGAATTTAAACAGCCGGGCAGTCCGTATCCGAACGGTAAATTCGCCATTAACTGCCACGATATAGACTGGGGTAAATACGATGTCGTGATTTCCATTAACGTCAGTCTTCCGACTTCTGTCGTAAGAAGCTACCCTCAGACACTCTTCGCTTATATGATAGGCGAAGCCAACATGGCTACGGGAAGCGTACACTTCGGATACGATGTCACCATGAACCAGATGGCAAGAGGAATAATCTCCAGGAAATGTGGAATTATGGATTTTCCATATACATTCCTCAGTTCGGACACTCTACAGAAAATCATGCAGAATCATCTGGGAAGAGAATCGGAGAATAAAGGAATCTTTATGGAAATAAATTCCACTACAGAACGTCCCGTAACAAAGGCACCCGCACACTTCCAGCCTCTCATAGAAGCAGGATACGAAATAATTCTCCACAAGCAGCGTATATTCGACAATCTGAAGAGCATATACGACGCAAAATATTTCGTGAAAATGGGAGGACGTCACATACGCGGAAACTCTGTTGCAGAAGCTGTTTCTTTAGGAACACTGGCTATAATGGACAAGAACGAAGTGACACACCACGAACTGATAATTGACGAGTGCGACGTGAAGACTATGGACCAGATGGTAAGCCTTATAAACAAGTTGGAAAACAATCCGGATCTGTATCAGGAGCTATTGGCCAAACAGCGCAAAGTGTTGAAAGAATTGTTCTTCGAAGCTCCCGTACAGTCACTTGTCAACTGCCTGGAAGAAAAACGAAAAACCGGAAAGGCAAAACCTTATAAATGGTATAACAAAATTGCAGACAGATTCTGTTTCATTAAATAAAATAACAAGACAACAATGAATGCCCCTATACTCCTCTTCGTATTCAACCGTCCGGATCATGTACGACGGACTATGGAAGCGCTGCAACGCAACACTCTTGCATCGGAAAGCATACTGTATATATATTCCGATGCCGCACGCACTTCGGAGCAACAAGATGCAGTAGGAAAAGTAAGAAAATATATACACACCATCGACGGATTCAAGGAAATAAACATCATTGAGAGAGAGGAGAATTGGGGACTTGCCAAAAGCATAATAGACGGCGTTACAACACGTGTGAAAGAGTATGGAAGAGTAATAGTGCTGGAAGATGACCTTATCACTGCACCGTATTTCCTTCAGTTCATGAATGATGCTCTGGAGACTTATAAAGATGAAGAGAGAGTGGGACACATACAGGGATGTGATTTCACTCAGGATTCTTCCCTGCCTGAAACGTTCCTTATAAAATGGACAGGGAGCTGGGGATGGGCAACATGGGAACGTGCATGGAAGTTTTTCAACCCAGACGGAAAGGCTCTTCTAAAGGAACTTCAGGACAGAAAACTGACATACACCTTCGACTTCAACGGGAAATACGGATATACACGTATGCTCCGCCGTCAGATTGAGGGGAAAAACAATTCCTGGGCCATAAGATGGAATGCGTCGCTATTCCTTAATGACATACTTTCGCTTAATGTAGGAAAATCACTTGTACAGAACGAAGGTTTCGACGGTAGCGGTACTAACTGCGGAGGTGGCGGACTGTATTCCTCAAATCTGTTCATGAACAGAATTGATGTGAAAAGAATCACTCCGGCAGTGGAAAACAAAGAAGCAAGACAGGCATACGTGAAATACTATGCCCGCACCAATTCATTCATGGCTAAAGCAATCAGAAGAATAAAACGCACACTGAAAGGTGACTTTGGCAGATAAAATAGCTCCAGACATCGTTTTTAACTATATTATCATTAATTATTCATGCTTCAATTGGGATAAAAAAGGTCAGTAAGCATTATCTTTGCAAAAAATTCCCGACCATGAGAATACTAATCATAAACACGGCAGAACGTATAGGAGGTGCAGCCATTGCAGCAAGCCGATTGATGGACGCACTAAAGAACAATGGTATAAAAACAAAGATGCTTGTCCGAAATAAACAGACAGAGCAGCTAACCGTTATTCCTCTGAAAAACTCATGGAGGAGAATATGGCAATTTGCCTGGGAACGTATCGTAATATGGATCGCAAACGGATTCACACGCCGCAATCTTTTTGCCGTTGATATAGCAAATACAGGAACAGATATCACAAATCTGCACGAATTCATACAAGCCGACGTGATACATCTACACTGGATAAACCAGGGAATGCTTTCGCTTAATGACATCGACAAAATACTGAAATCAGGAAAACCTGTAGTATGGACAATGCACGACATGTGGCCATTCACCGGAATATGTCACTATGCAGGCTCATGTAATAAGTATGAAGAACATTGCCATAACTGTGAACTTCTTCTAAAACCTCACAAGAAAGACCTTTCATACAAAATATTCAAAAAGAAACAAAAGATTTTCTCTAATGCCAACATCACCTTCGTCGCATGCAGTCACTGGCTGGAGGAAATGGCTAAGAGCAGTGCGCTTATAGGAAGGCAAAACATAACAAGCATTCCTAATGCCATTAACACCAACCTGTTCATGCCACGTAACAAACGTCAGGCAAGGGAGAAACTTAACTTACCTCAGAACAAGAAACTTCTGCTTTTCGGATCTGTCAAGATTACTGACAAACGTAAAGGTATAGACTATCTAATAGAGGCATGCAAGATACTGACACAAAGCAATCCGGAACTAAGCAAAGAACTCGGAGTTGTAATATTGGGATCGCATCCGGAACAACATTCTTCACTGTTCCCATTCCCTATATATACGATGAATTATGTGAAAAGTGAAAAAGATCTGGTAGATATATACAATGCAGTAGATATATACGTTACTCCGTCACTGCAGGACAATCTGCCCAATACTATAGTAGAAGCCATGTCGTGCGGTATTCCTTGTGTAGGATTCGAAACAGGAGGTATCCCACAGATGATAGACCACTTGCACAACGGATATGTAGCAGAATACAAATCGGCATCCGACCTGGCCAACGGCATAAAATGGGTTCTTACCGACGGTGACTATCAGACCCTAAGCGAGGAAGCGCACCGTAAGGCTGTAAACACTTACTCCGAGTCTGTTGTCGCACACCAGTATCTGCAAATATATAACAAGCTGACAGGTAAAAATGTATAATACCACTTCAAATTATCACATACAGCATCAACATCCTAAATTCAGCATTATCACAGTAACGTATAATGCCGAAAAGGTATTGGAAGACACTATACAGAGTGTCATTACCCAATCGTACAAGAATGTGGAGTACATTATAGTTGACGGCGGCTCAAAAGACGGCACACTAGGTATAATAGAAAAATACAGACAGCACATAACGCACTTGGTAAGCGAACCTGACAAAGGTCTGTATGACGCGATGAACAAAGGAATCAGACTTGCTACCGGTGACTATCTGTGTTTTCTCAATGCAGGTGACGAGTTGCATGAGGATGATACTTTGTTCTATATGGTACATAGTATAAAAGGAGATACACTGCCTGACGTGATTTATGGAGAAACACAGATAGTTGACGAAAACGGACATTTCATTAGAATGCGACGCCTTTCGGCTCCGGAAGTACTTACGTGGAAGAGTTTCAAGAAAGGTATGCTTGTATGCCATCAGGCTTTCTTCGCACGCCGCGAACTAGCAGTAAATGAGCCATACAACCTGAAATACCGTTTCTCTGCCGATTTCGACTGGTGCATACGTATAATGAAGAAAAGCAGGAGTATTCATAATTCAGGGCTTACTGTAATAGACTATCTGAACGAAGGTATGACCACACAAAACCATAAGGCTTCACTCATGGAACGTTTCCATATTATGTGTCATCATTACGGATATATATCTACCATAGCTCATCATCTGTGGTTTGTAATCAGAGCAGTCTTGAAAAAATAAACAGACATTTCAACCGAAAGTTGAAAATACATCTTAATAAATACGAAAAACAAATAAGATCAAGCTTATAAATTTGTAATGATTACAATTTTATATATTTTTGTCTCGTAAGCAATTCATTAACCATTTAAAACCAAAAACTTATGAGAAAGATCTTAACACTATTCACACTGTTCGCATTATTATCAACCATACAAGTTTTCTCGCAGGAGAAACAATATCAGTTGTCAAGTCATATTCTCGATATAAATACAGGCTACCCTGCAAAGGATGTAAAAATAAGTCTCTCAAAAATGAACAACGCCAGCCAATGGACTGTAATAGACGAGAAAGTGACTGATACTAACGGCAGGGTAAAAGACTTCCTTCCACAAAATGATAAATCGGGCAATAAAGGTATATATAAACTGACATTCCACACCGAACCTTACTTCAAATCGCAGGACAAAAGCTCATTCTATCCTTTTATTGAGGTAGTGTTCGAGATAAAGGACGATAGCCATTACCACGTACCTATAACCCTCTCACCTTACGGATACTCCACCTATAGAGGAAACTGACCAATATAGCTCACAAACATAAATGATACGAAAGAAGGCGTTTTAAGGATTATTACCAACACAATCCTTGAAACGCCTGTATTTATTTAGCGTAACACGCTCGTGTCACGCGCGTTGCACGGCCGTGTTCCACGCGTAACACATTCGTGTCACTGGCGTAACACGAGCGTGTTACGCTAAATATGATTATAATTTACACTTTTTATATTCTGAAATTATCACTGCTATTAACCCAAAGGCAAGTAAAGCCAATGCTATATAAGCAATGGTTTCAGTAGCATGAAGCGATTTTGGGTCAAACTTGAACTCTATAACATGCTTTCCTGCAGGAACCTTCATCGCACGGAGGATATAGTCGGCACGTCCGTGTTCCACCTCTTCACCGTCAATAGTTGAAATCCAACCCGGATAATATATTTCCGAAAATACCACTACCCCACCATTTTTGGAATCAACCTCATATTTCAATGCGTTAGGCTGATACTCTTTCAGAACTATTGAGCTGAGGGAGTCTGGAGCGGCAGTCACCTTAACCTGTTCAGCAAATTTCTTGTCAACAACTGCCGTGTGCAGCGGATTAATATCATGCAATGAATCTATCTCATCATTTGCATTGTCAACATATTTCACATCGCCTACAAACCAAGCGTTTCCACAAGCATAAGGATTAAACACCGGAGCAGTCTTTCCGTCCTGAAGCGGAAGAATGAAATATCTTGTGTTAAGCATGTTCAGAACAGGGAAAGCATTCCGATCAACCTTACTCATATCACCACCTGCCTCTGATAGTTTAGAGAATATACCGTTCATTTCACCATGGATATGTTCCTCAATTATCTCCTGATAACGGCGAAGTTTTGCTGCGTGATATCCTCCGATACTCTTATGCCAGTAAGCCGTATTGTTCTCATTGAATGTATTTACAGCCAGGTTCAATACTCTGTAATCCAAAGATTTGTCCTTCAGGATTTCCTTATCCGTTTCCGAAGGTTCCAGATATGGTTTCATCTCAGTTCCTTTTGCCACAAACTGCTCGTCGTACAGATAGCGTTTGTTCACACTCCACATATCCACAAGACACAACAGAGCTATAAGAGCTACCGTAACCTTCGGTTTCAGTTTTCCAATCGAATAAGCATATACCAAAGCTACACCTATCAGAATAATTACAAAGTTGCGCCATGCATCGGAAGTAAATATTGAAACACGAACCTCTTCAAGATTTGTCAATATAGGAACAAGCTGGTCCTGAGGGATAGCATTCTGAAGAGCTGACATCTCCATTGTGGAAATATACGAAGGGAAGAACACCTGAGGAGCCAAAGCAAACAGAAGCGACAACCCTCCTGTCAGTGCCAGACTGGTATAAAATCCTTTCGCATTCTCCTTTATTACAGAAGGACGCTCCATTATCTCTTTCAATGCCATGATGGCAAGCAGAGGAATAGTGAATTCCGCAATTACCAGAATAGACGAAACGGCACGGAACTTATTGTACATAGGAACATAATCGATAAAGAAGTCTGTCACTCCCATGAAGTTCTTTCCCCACGACAGCACAATAGAGAAGACTGTTCCCACTATAAGAGCCCATTTCATAGGCCCTTTCACTATGAAACATCCAAGGATGAAAAGGAACATCACAAATGCACCTACATAAACCGGACCTGAAGTACCCGGTTGTTCGCCCCAGTACTGTCCCAACTGCGAGTACAACCCACGATACATAGGATTTGCCTTCTTCATCGCATCCTCATTTGCAGCCAAAGGCACAGACGCTCCACCCTTCACATTAGGTACAAGCAGCGAGAATGTTTCGCCTATACCATAACTCCACTGTGTGATATAATCGCGTTCAAGTCCGCTTCCTGTCTGATTGGCTGAGTTTTCCTTCACTAGTTCACTCTTGCCTCGCATACTCTCCTTGCTGTACTGATATGTGTGATAAAGATTAGAAAGATTGATACAGACACCTATCACACCTGCCACGACAAGCACTCCGGTTGCCTTGAAGAAATCTTTCAGCTTATTTTCCTTATAAGCCATCACACCGTAGGCTACAGCCATAAACAGCATAACGAACAGGAAGTAATAACTCATCTGCGGATGATTTGCAACTATCTGCAGTGCGACAAACAATGCCGTGAGCAATCCTCCGGCAAGATATTTTCCACGATATACCAGCACCATACCGGCTATTGTAGGCGGAATATAAGCCAAAGTAACAAATTTCCATATATGTCCTGCCGCAATGATAATAAAGAAATAGGATGAGAAAGCCCATATTATTGCGCCAAGAGCAGAAAGCCATACCTTGAAGTTGAATGCACGAAGCAGGATATAAAAACCTAGGAGCATCACAAACACATACCACACGTATGTAGGCAGGAACAGATGATAAACCTTCTGGATGAATCCCAAAGCTTCGGTAGAATCATAACTTGGAGACATCTGATAGGTAGGCATACCTCCGAAAATAGAGTTTGTCCAACGGGTACGCTCACCAGTTTTTTCCAGATACTCCTTTTGTTCCTGACCAGAGCCGATACCCGCTACGGCATCATGCTGGGCCAATATTCGTCCTTCGGTGACTGCCGGAAAGAAATATGCGAACGATATTACCGCAAACAATACCACAGCCACAATGTCCGGAATAAGTTTCTTGAATAAATTCATACTATATCAAAGAATTGAAAAATTAAATAAACTATTAGTATTCAGTCGGCAAAGATAACATAATACTGCTTGAAATGTTGTAAATTTGCCGGTGAAAATCAAAATTAGAACAAATTTACCGAATGAAAATAGGAATTATCACAGCCATGTCTTCCGAACAGAAGCAACTGGCAAACCAACTCACAGAGATAAAAGAATCGAGTAAGGGTCCTTTCAGCTACATAGAAGGAAAAATCAACAGCAACGAAATAGTACTGATGCAGTGCGGTATAGGAAAAGTAAACGCAGCTGCCGGAACAGTGGAAATGATAAACAACTTCCAGCCTGACTGTATCATCAGTACCGGTGTGGCAGGAGGTATAGACAATTGTCTGAAGATAATGGACGTAGTTGTAAGCCGCAATATTGTATATCACGATGTATGGTGCGGCGAAGGTAATGCCTACGGACAGATTCAAGGACTGCCTACTTTCTTCGAAGGTAACGAAACCCTCTACACTACAGCAATGTCTCTTGATACTGAAACAGCCATCCACGGAGGCCTCATCTGTACTGGCGACAAATTCATCACCGACCGCAAGGAACTGGACGAGATAAAATCAAACTTCCACGAAGGTCTGGCCGTAGATATGGAATCTGCTTCAATAGCTCAGATTTGCTATATGTATAAAGTTCCGTTCATCAGCTTCAGAATAATAAGCGATACTCCTGGAGCAGAAAACCACTTCGACCAGTATCTGAACTTCTGGGGAGAAATGGCTAACCGTTCGTTCAAGGTGACAGAAACATTTCTTAAGGCATTGCCTAACAGAATTGGATAATTTTTAATTATTAATTTTTTAATTCTTCACTCATGGAAAAGATACCAAGCTTTACAATAGACCATATCCGTCTGCTACGCGGAATATACGTATCAAGACAAGACAAGGTGGGAACGGAAACAGTAACCACTTTCGATGTCCGTATGAAGGAGCCTAACCGTGAACCTGCATTAAGTCCTTCGGCTATCCACACAATTGAGCATCTGGCTGCAACATTCCTTCGCAACCATCCAGTATGGGCAGACAAGATTATATATTGGGGACCTATGGGTTGCCTCACAGGTAACTATCTTGTAGTAAAAGGTAACTTGAAATCGGCAGATATACTTCCGCTGATGATAGAAACTTTCCGTTTCATTGCCGATTATGAGGGTGAAGTACCGGGAGCTACAGCCAAAGACTGCGGTAACTATCTGATGATGAATCTTCCTATGGCAAAATGGGAAGCTAAGAAATATCTGGAAGAGGTATTGGAAAAGGCTACAGAAGATAATCTTAATTATCCTGGATAATTTATTCCCGAACAAATTCAAATCCAAATATAATAATAAACGCCCGATGAACAAGCTATTAACACTTTTCATCGGGCGTTTATCTAAATATTACTTGAGTAATCCATCTTATTCAACAAGTTTCAATTTATACAGATAACTTACTGATCTGGAAATCTGATCTGTCATCATAGGAAACTTATTATTCTTTATCATATACTTATCCTTTCCATTTGCATGTACACTTATGGAATAATTTCCGCCGGATTCGAGCAAGATGAAAAATGATTTACCGGATTTTATATCATCTTTCACAAAATAAGCGTTTGCTGCCACACTACGTCCGTCCAGCGCACTTCTGAGTTCATAAAGACCCGTTCTTTCATCAAATATCAACTGCCATTTCTGAGAAACAGAATTATTGCCATTATCAAAAACAGGTAATGAAGCCTTAGTATTTGTGAGATACATTCCATCATTATTAATCACATTATAATAGTTTTTATCTTCTATTACAGGATGTGATGTCTGATTGTTTTCCACCGGTACAAACTCAAAAACAAATTGTTTTTCATTCAGTCCGTCTGCTTTTTTTGTCTTAATTCCTGATTCATCAGCAGTAAATATCATTCCACCGGCCTTTGATGTAGTTACTATAGCATATTTACCGTTAATTCTATATATGTCAAATGAATGTAGTTCATTATCATATTTCACGTTCTCTGAAACACGGAAAGTACCTCCATCAGTAAGGAATCGTCCATCCTGAGCATTAACTATCTTATATCTGCCTGTCAATGCTTCCATAGAAACTATCCACTCCTGTCGCTGAGGATTAATCATATCTTTTTCCTTCTTCCAAACTGGAAAATCTCCTACACGGTTTGCGTCAGCATTGGCATTAGTCAGCCACATACCATTACATTTAATATAATATTTGCCTCCCTCAAGAACTTCAACAGGGAATATATCTGTACGATATGTATAGTTTTCCTTATACAGACGTATCAGATATCTGACAGTACGAGTTATAAATGGAGAAACCACCTCACTTGCTACTGCCGGATTCGGTTTTTTGATAGAACCTTCAAAGTTTCTTGAAATTATTCCCTTTTGTTCCTGTTCCAGCTTTATAGATGACTCATAATCATCAACAAATCTCTTTTCATCTTTGTCATTCAGTGCCTCGTACATATCAATAACCAGTTTGCCTCTCTGACCTATCAGTTTCATTACTTTGAGCCATGGTTTGATTTCTGACAATAGTTCCGGTTCCGAATTAGAAGACAAAAGCTCATCAGCCGATTCTATCATCCTGTCAAATTCCTTATTAATGGAATCAAGCAACAGCTTGTTGTATGCCGATCCATTCTTTCCTTCCAACTCATCTATAAAAATACGGAGCTTCGGAGATTCTCCCTCACGTCTTAATCCGTGGCCATTTGCGCCCAAATCAATATTATGCTCACAGAATACTCTGAATGCCTCATAATGATCACTCATAAGATTTTTCATAGCATCTGCCCACGATTTATTCTCATCGTACTGCTCCATATTCCATGTGTAATCAGCTATACTGTACAATGACACCTTTGAAGCTTCGGCATATTCCATAGGATTTGAAACAAAACCACCAACTTTAGAAGCAATGGTCTTGTCATTCCCGTATGTAGGTCCCATCAACAGATGATCAATACAATAATCGTTTACCGGATAATTCAGCCATATATACGCTTTCCTGTCAATACGCTGGTTTATCCAGTCCATATCCCCGTCGTTTATCATATCGACAACAGAATTTCCGGTCCACATGATATGAATATTCTTATCAAGCCTGTCACCCAACAACGGCAGATATGTTTTTCCGGCCCATCCTTTATTATACTCAGTAGGACACATTATAAGAGGTGCTACATCATGATGCTTCTCTACAAACTCTTTCTGAAGGAAATTCAGATAATCGGCTTGGCCATCAGCTTTTGACTGCTCCTCTCCGAATATATCATCAAAGAAAACTGCAAACGAGCGAACACCAAGCTTATACATGCTTTCAAGCTTATTGAGAGAACTTTTACGATCTTCTTCATTCCACTTAATATCCTGACCGGGATGCATAGCCCAAACAAAATGAACCTTATTTCTTGAAGCTACTTCAGCCAGCTGCGCTATTTCCTTTGCCTTATCTTCCGGATATTCTTTTCGCCAATATTCGCGATGATATGGGTCGTCTTTCGGACCATATATGTAAACATTCAGTTTATTCTTTCCATAAAAATCAAACTGACGTAACCTGTCTCTATGGCTCCATGGATTACCATAAAAACCTTCAACCACTCCTCGTTGCGATACATCCGGATAATCAGAGACAGTTACACAATAAAAACTTTCGTTCTGCATCAACTGCAACAATGTCTGGACTCCATAGAATGTACCAGCCTCATCGTTTCCTGCCACTACTATGACATCATTGCTGACTTTTAAATAATATCCTTCTTCTTTAGCTGGGATATATTTCAGATATGGTTTTACGGAACTGTCTCCCCTTTCTCCTATTACAAGTTTCAATCCTTTATCAGAAACAGATAAATTATGCTTAATAAGATTCAGGGCGTCGATATCAGCACTCTTATCTCCTACTAGTTTTATAGTTTCCGGTTTCTTAAAAGATTCTTCAGACCATTCGACTGACTGCGGATTGGGAGAAATACTAACAATTTGTGAATTGGCACATAAACAATAGCCAACAGACATAACAAATACAATAATCTTCTGAATTTTCATATAGGTCACAAGGTTTAAATTCGGGCACAAAAATATGGAAAAATAATTAATTAAAAGAAGTTATATAAGAAAATACTTCATTACACTATATACTCCACTCCATTCTGAATAATCCTGCCACACCGCTAAAGTGTCCATTATGAACATAATGCAATGCAGGCTGAACGTAAATGTTCCTCCTCAATTGAATTTTGCAGGTTAATTCCGATGCTACCTCATATTCTGTTGAGAAAGTTGCATATCCTACAAAAGCACCAGCTTCTATATTTTTTCCAAGTTCTACCAGTGACCCTATACCGAAATAGTTTCTACATTCCGCATCCTTATTCAGCGAACCTGAAGCCTGCAATAGCAAATAAACCTTGTCTGATAATTTCCGTTCAGTATATCCCCATAACACTCCGTTCACTTTATTTTCTTTTTTCTGTTCCGGAAGTTCTTCAGTTCTCTCCACATCAGAAACACTGACGCTGCTACATACAGCACCGCCCATATAATAACAGCCAACATCATTAGTATAGTTTAAAGAAGTTACACCTATCACTCCATCGGAAGACGGACAGAAACGAAACACATTATCTCTTCCCAAAAAGTTTTTATATCCTTTTCCATTATATACTGAAACCTCAAAGTCTATTTTATCCAATGACAATTTATAATCTATTCCCAAAGAGGCACAAGGATAATTGGCCAAAGGATAATTTACTGACAATGTAGGGAATATCCCGCATGAACTGTTGGTAAACAAAGAAGTAACAGGAGATGTAAAATAATCCTCATTCAGATTTCTGACACCTATGAAAAGTGCAGAAGCACCGTTTTTCCATTCCAGTCC
The DNA here is from genome assembly GCF_937912035.1 of uncultured Bacteroides sp. Lineage (GTDB taxonomy): Bacteria > Bacteroidota > Bacteroidia > Bacteroidales > Bacteroidaceae > Phocaeicola. The sequence continues at coordinate 6,228 of NZ_CALDPF010000032.1, read as the reverse complement.
AATCACAGCAGGAGCCAATGGAGTATTTTCCTCTTCAATATTTGAGAATGTTAGTCTGTCGTCCATCAATCCGTCAGCCGTTGTCTCCGAGATACTTACCGTTGCCATGGCAAAACTTATATTACGCATCGGACTGTATGTAAAATCTGTACGAAGGAGATTAACCCAATTAATTTTCTTACGGAAATCTGTCTGCATCTCTGTAGTATATTCCATTCCGAAATCCGTATTACCGGCATTAAGGTGGAGGGTACCAATTATCAAGGCACCCACCATCATTCTTATTCTTTTTACTGTCATTTTCCATTTAAATTTTCAATTATAACCATTTTACAAATTTTCTTATATACCAGTTCTTTATCATCTGTGTGAGAACACAGTAGGACAACAATATTCCAAAAAGCCATGGGAAATAGCTCAACGGTAGAGGTTGCAAGCCTATGGCACTTCCGAAACTGCTGAAAGGTATGAACAGACCGATGGCAACAATTATCACTGTAAGGCATCCAACCTGCCAGGATGAACGGCTCTGTATGAAAGGTATCTTGCGGGTTCTTATCATGTGTACAATAAGAGTCTGCGACAACAGTCCTTCTACAAACCAGCCTGACTGGAACAAAGCCTGATGTTCCACAGAATTACATCCGAAAACATACCACATCACTACATATGTCAGTATATCGAATATTGAGCTTATAGGCCCTATGTACATCATGAAACGACTCAAATCAGAAGCATCCCAACGACGAGGTTTCTTTAGATACTCCGCATCCATCTTGTCGAAAGGTATTGTGGTCTGCGATACGTCATACAGCAAATTCTGTATCAGCAGATGAATAGGCATCATAGGCAGGAAGGGCAAGAATGCACTGGCAGCCATCACACTGAACATATTACCGAAGTTGGAACTTGCAGTCATCTTTATATACTTTGTAATATTACCGAAAGTCTTTCTGCCTTCAAGCACTCCGTCTTCAAGAACCATAAGATCCTTTTCCAACAGGATGATATCCGCACTCTCCTTTGCAATATCAACAGCGGAATCAACAGATATACCTATATCCGACTGGCGCAATGCTGCAGAATCATTTATTCCGTCTCCAAGGAAACCCACAGTATTATCCTGCTCCTGAAGGAGAGTTATGATACGTGTCTTCTGCATCGGTGTAAGCTTTGAGAATACAGTAGCCTTGGCTACGGCTGTTCTCTGTTCTTCATCTGACATTGAATCGAATTCCGGTCCGGTAACAGAGTTTGCAGTATCAATACCTACCTGACGGGCGATAGTACGCACAACGGCATCATTATCTCCGGAAAGGACTTTCACCTCTACACCATGCTCATGCAACTGACGGATAGCATTAGCTGCCGATGGTTTCGGTGGATCAAGGAAAGCCAAATATCCTATCAGAACCATATCGTTTTCATCGTCAATACAGAAATCAGATTCTTTATCAAGAAAACTCTTTTGAGCCACAGCAATAACCCTCATGCCCTGACGGTTCATTCTCTCACTTATCTCGCGTGCCTTATCCTTCAATTCTACAGTCAGCGGATGTACGTCACCGGCAAATTCTGCATGCGAGCATATTTCAAGCATTTCTTCTACCGCTCCCTTGGTTATTATCTGACGCTTTCCCTGAGTATCCTCCACAACTACCGACATGCGGCGACGTGTAAAGTCGAAAGGTATTTCATCCACCTTACGGTAATTATCTTTAAGATATTCAAGCGAAAGGTCTTTCACATGCGAAAGGATAGCCTTGTCCATAAGGTTTTTCAGTCCGGTCTGGAAGAAACTGTTGAAATAGGCATGACGCAGGATACGCTTGTTCTCGTCGTTGCTGCCATCGGCATTGATATATTTTTCAAGGACTATTTGGTCGCAAGTCAATGTACCGGTCTTGTCCGTACAAAGAATGTTCATTGCTCCGAAATTCTGAATGGCATTAAGGTCTTTTACTATAGTCTTCTTTTTCGACATAGCCACTGCACCTTTTGAAAGATTGGCAGTAACAATCATAGGAAGCATCTCAGGAGTAAGGCCTACTGCCACAGACACTGCAAAGATGAAAGCCTCAAGCCAATCGCCTTTGGTAATGCCGTTAACAAGAAAAACAAAAGGAATCATCACAAGCATAAAGCGTATAAGCAGGAAGCTGACCTTGCTGATCCCCTTGTCGAAAGCTGTAGCTGCACGATGCCCTGCTATACTGCGCGCAATAGTGCCAAGATATGTATTATTTCCTGTAGCAATGACTATACCTACACCTGAACCGCTCACTACATTAGAACCCATGAAGCAGATATTACCCAGTTCCACCACACTGCCACTCTTTGCGCCCTTACAGTCCGGTGTTTTTTCTATAGGGTCCGATTCTCCAGTCAGCGATGCCTGACTTACAAACAGGTCCTTAGACTCAACAATACGCACATCGGCTGGAATCATATCTCCGGCAGCTATTCTCACTACATCACCGGGAACAAGTTCCGTAATGCTTATCTCGCATGTATCGTCATTGTCCTGCCTTATTACACTGCAAGTATTGGTTACCATCTTCAGCAAGGCCTCACTCGATACATTTGCTTTCCACTCCTGCCAGAAACGAAGTATCGAACTTGACACAACCATTACAGATATGATTATTATGGCAGTCCAGTCCTGTTCACCCGGAGCGGCAAGAGCCACATCAAGAATAAACGAGACAATGACCAATATAGTAAGAACACCTATAAACGGATTTATGAACGCCTTGATAAAAACTGATATAGGATTTTTCTTTTTCTCATGTTCCACCTCGTTCGCTCCATACTCGGAACGGCGGATTTCCACTTCTTCAGCAGAGAGCCCTCGCGGGTTGGTCTGAAAATAGTTGAATACTGAGCCTACAGGCTGTGAAGCAGCAAGAAATACTTTCTCTGCATTAAAAGCTGAATTTGGTCCGAATTTTTTCTTCCTCAACATTGTTCTTTCTTTTTTCAGCGTTACACATTATGGTTAAATTTCACGCTGCAAAGGTAGTGTGGAGGCGTTTAGAACAGTGTTAGAAGACTATTAGAACGGTATTAGAATTCCATTAGAATAATGTTTAAAGATGCTCTATTTCGACCACAAATGTTGTTCCCTTTCCCTCATCGGACAATACGTCTATTTTACCCTGATGAAGATTTATTATCTTTTGGGCCAGAGCCATACCTATACCATGACCTGCCGCAACATGTTCCTGCTTACCTCTGTAAAACAGTTTGAACATATTCTGTCGCTCATCATCGGAAAGTCCCGCTCCATTGTCGGACATACGGACTACTGTCCATTTGTCCCAAAACGAAATCTGCACAAATGAAGTCCTGTCCGGTGAGTACTTGCAATTATTCTCTATCAGATTTGAGAATGCGATACTGAGAAGATATAAGTTTCCGCTGACAGTGACAAAACGGTCATCATCCGTTTCCTGTTCATCAAAAACCAGTTCAATCTTATATTCAGGATGTGCCCTGAGAATACATTCGCGCACATCAAGCAGGAGTTCGTCAAGACGTATTTCCTGCATACTTATCTGCTCCTTACCATAATCGGCCTTAGCAAGATTAAGCAGTCCGTCTATAAGACTGTTCATCCTACGCGCATCGTTCATCACATTGTCAAGCGCATCCCTATACTGCTGCGGAGTACGTTCTTTCTGAAGTGTTATTCCCAATTCTGCCATAAGAGCCGCAAGCGGAGTACGCAGTTCGTGCGACACATTGCTTACGAACATCTTCTGCGAATTGAAAGACTCTTCAAGCCTTGAAAGCAAATCGTTGAATGTAGTTGCCAGCTCGCCAAGTTCATCCTTTTCGTTCTTGACAGGCAAGCGGCGACTTATACTTGTAGCTGTGATATTCTCTGCCTCCGCCACAATATCACGGATTGGTTTCAATGCCGCACGCGAAAGATAATATCCGGAAACGAACAAAAGACTCAGTCCGATAACAAACAATACTATAAGCGCATTAAGAAGAGAGGCAAGATTATCATATCCATATCCGTCATACGCAGCTGCTGTAACCACATATTTCCTTCCTCCATAGTCATAAAGCATACCTATACACTGATAACCGTCAACATAAAACTCCATATCGCCATCAGTCACTATGGTCTGTATCATAGCACTGTCTTCCTTTATTATATCATTCTGGACTGCATCATGATAGAGCATACGGAATGAAGTGTCATACACAGCCACTTCCACCTCATTGATGAACTTGCGGTTATTAAGATAGATAGACTGCATTATTTCCGAGTCCACCTGCCCTCCCAAAAAGAGATGAGCCTTAGTCACAGCCTCGCTCCTAAGGTCATGAAAAAATGTTTTGCTTCGGATATGCTCGCTTGCCACATATACCAATGACAAGCATAGCGCGAAAACAGCTGCCGTTACAAGCGAATTTTTAAGAGTAAGTGCGGTTCTTATCTTCATAGCGGTTTATCTGTCAGAATAAATCCCATTCCTGGTTTTGTGTGTATAAGTTTGGTATCGAAATCTTTGTCTATCTTCTTGCGCAGATAGTTTATATAGACATCAATGAAGTTTGTTCCAGTATCGAAATGCGTGTTCCAGACCTTCTCGGCTATCTCCATACGGCTTATCACCCTTTCCGGATTTTCCACCATATAAACAAGCAGGTTATATTCCTTAGGAGACAGTTTTATCTGCACCCCGTTTCTTGTTACTTCGCATGTATTAAGATTGATTGATATGTCAGAATATGATACAGAGTCCGGTCTTACAGTCTGTGGCAATGAATACCTTTTCAGCAATACCCTGATACGTGCGTTAAGTTCCCTGAAATCAAATGGCTTCAACATATAGTCATCTGCTCCGGCATCAAAACCGTCGAGCTTATCATCTGTTGAGCCTAGTGCGGTAAGCATAAGCACCGGTACATCTGGATTAATTTTCCTTATCTCCTTGCATAAACCGAAACCGTCAAGCCCGGGAAGAACGATATCCGAGATTACCAGATGAAACTCATTTGAGCGGAACAAGCGCAAGCCCATCTCTCCATCGTATGCCACCATCACACTATAGCCATTCTCTTCAAGCCCGGCTTTCAACAGGTCGGCTACACGCTTCTCATCTTCTACTATCAATATACTTTGCATAGCACGTTTTTTATTGTTTTCGGCAAAGATAATATTAATAAAAAAAACGCCTCGTCGTTTTAATTAAAATAACAAAGCGTTTTAATCAAAACGTCAGGGCGTTAAAAAAAAATGAGTTATCACCCATTTTAGTTCGGGAGATAACTCATTTCTAAATTTCCGTGCAGCAAGTAATAATTACTTACGCAAGCCAAGCTCTTTAACGATAGCACGATATCTTTCGATGTCGCGATCCTTCAAGTAGTTAAGCAAAGCACGACGCTTACCTACCAAAGTTGTAAGAGCTCTTTCAGTACTATAATCTTTTCTGTTGAGCTTCATGTGCTCAGTCAGGCGAGAAATACGGTATGAAAACAATGCTATCTGCGATTCAGCTGATCCAGTATCAGTGTTAGACTTTCCGTACTTTTCAAAGATTTCTTGTTTTTTAGCTGCGTCTAAATACATAGTTCTAAAAATTTTATATGTTATTTTTTCTATAGCGGTTGCAAAGATATTGATTATTATTTATAATACAATGAATATGAGATTATTATTTATGATTATTTTTTGTTTTGTAAAAAAAAAGAATTGAATTCAGATATACATATGTCAATAGGAATGGGCTTTTTATTATTTTTTTTCCTTATTAGTAGAACTCAAAATAGCATAAAGATAAGTACCCCAACAAAATAATAGTTAATAATAAATACATTATACAATAGAAAATCGTACCTTTGCGCTCAAATATATAGGTTAATATGCAAGATATTAGAAACATTGCCATCATAGCCCATGTCGATCATGGAAAAACTACTTTGGTGGACAAAATGATGTTAGCGGGACATCTGTTCCGTAACGACCAAACAAATGGTGATTTGGTATTGGATAACAACGACTTAGAGCGTGAAAGAGGTATAACAATTCTTTCGAAAAACGTATCTATAAATTACAACGGAACAAAAATTAATATTATTGATACTCCGGGGCATGCCGATTTCGGTGGTGAAGTTGAACGTGTACTTAATATGGCTGACGGATGTCTACTTTTGGTGGATGCCTTTGAAGGTCCAATGCCACAGACACGATTTGTTCTTGAAAAA
>NZ_CALDPF010000031.1 GCF_937912035.1 uncultured Bacteroides sp. | reverse complement strand
AATTCTTAAGACGATGAAAAATGAAATATTCGACAATATGCTCTCCCGTTATGATCTAACAACGGAGCAAAATAAGCGAAATGCGATATTTGAAGTGAACCAACAAATGATACTTGCAGGTTTGTATGCCGGAGGCTTCTTTGAGTCGGCTGCGTTCTATGGCGGAACTTGCTTGAGAATCTTTTATGGCTTGCAACGTTTCAGTGAGGATATGGATTTCTCACTGCTTGTACAAGATGATAAGTTCGATTTTACGAAATATTTCCCTGCTATCGTTGATGCCTTTGCAATGGTAGGTCGTGAGGTTGAAATAAAGAAAAAAGATAAGAAGAATTTCGGAAAGGTCGAATCAGCATTCCTTAAGGATAATACCGATGTATATGATGTGACTTTCCAGACGGAGAAGTCAATAAAGATAAAGATTGAAGTAGATACTTGTCCACCGTTGAACTTCAAGACGGAACAAAAGCTATTGCTTCAACCACATTCATTTATGACCCGCTGTTTTACACTTCCAGACTTGTTTGCAGGCAAGATGCACGCACTGGTCTATCGTGTGTGGAAGAATAGAGTCAAAGGTCGTGATTGGTACGATTTTGAATGGTATGTACGTCATAATGTTTCGTTAGATTTTACTCATTTGGCAGAACGATGTAAGCAGTTTAACAATGAGAATATTACTCCAGAGTTATTTAAAGAAAAACTCATTGAGCGTCTCTCTACAGCTGATATAAAACAAGTGAAAGAAGATGTATTGCCTTTCGTACGCAATCCAAAAGAACTTGATATTTGGTCAAATGATTATTTCGTGCAGTTGGCAGGGATGGTAAGAATTGGATAATACAACATTAAGCTTTAAGAACTAAGGTATTCTTCTTATATATTCAATCTGGGACTATATAATAAAACGAAATGCAATGAGACATTTTAAAAAACTATTAATAATCAAATTATATTCCGAATTATGAGTATTTGGATAGACAATGACTTATTTGAGCAGATAAAATTATTTATTCTCAGCAATTGGCCTGAGAAATATTTGAAATGCCATTGCCCTGCACGTTCATGGCGTTCTAGTAGATATATCCAAATATCTACTATTTTGAAAGATATGGATATTCATTATGAACTATATCAAGGTAAAGTTCAATTACACTTTGAAGGAAAGTTCAGAAACGAACAATACAAGCCATTTTTAAAGTATCTACGTGAGCAAGTTCATAGCGATGGAGAAATTCAATGGAGAAAATGTCAAGACATGAATCAAGGTCTTTGTGAAGTTAATTATGATATTGTAACAATAGAAGAACTTAAAGAGTGTTTTACTAAGATTATTTCTTTATTCGACCCAATAATAGAGTCATTTGTAAATAGTAATAACCAACTCTTCCCAAACCAAAGAGGACAAGAAGCTATACCTAATCTTGCCTATCAAATAAAAGTTACTTCTGTATCAAAACAGCCAGAAACATCTATCAAGAAGGTGGGGACTATTCCATTTGACAAATTGATCATTCCTCCTTATCAACGTCCATATAAATGGACTGCAAAGAATATAAATCAACTTATCAATGATTTAATATTTTTTCGTGGAAAAGAGCAATATCGTCTTGGAACACTGGTTTTAAATGATAATGAAATAGTTGATGGCCAACAACGTATAGTATCCTTGTGCCTACTCATAAACAAAATGTTAGAGCAGATAGATAGTAAAATAAAAGATAGTAAATATGGTGATATTATCTCTAAGCTATCAAAATTTTCTAAGAATGTAAAGTTTGAAAATAGATACTCTCTGCATAATGTTGTTGAGAACTTACATGTAATGACTACTCGACAAAATGATTTTGATGAGTCATTACTTGATTTTCTTCTGCAAAAATGTGAATTTGTAGTAATAGAATTATCCGATATTTCAGAGGCTTTTCAATTTTTTGATTCGCAAAATGCTCGTGGAAAAGATTTAGAAGTTCATGACTTATTAAAAGCATACCATCTTAGAGAAATAGCAGTGATGTCTGATACTGATTCTTTAAATATAGATATGTGGCAAAAGCAAAAAACTGATTTTCTTAAAGATATATTTTTAACATTATATCGAGCTAAACGATGGTCTTTAGGAAAGAGTGCTCGATACTTCACAAAAAATAATATAGATACTTTTAAAGGTGTCTCTTTAAAGGATGGAAAACGCTATCCATTTTATCAAATGGAAGTTATTGCTCATATCTTTGCTGAGTTGTATGCAAATGATCCAGTAAGATATATTGATCAAAATAAGCTAGAATACCCGTTTAATATAAACAGTCAGATAATTAACGGTAGCAGATTTTTTGATATGGTACGTCACTATATAAAACTATATCATAAAATCCACTCTATCGAATCATATTCAGAAAATGGATTAGCTAAACATATCATTGAACTAATCAATGATTATGAAGGAGCTGGAAGAACTGGAGACAAATATGTAAGGAACATGTTTGACACCTTACTGCTTTACTACATAGATAAATTTGGTTTTGAGGAATTAGATAAGGTAGTACCCAAATTTTTTATTTGGGCTTATACTTTACGACTTGAAAGTCCAGTAGTACAATTAGCATCTACAGATAATTATGCATGTGATAGAGAATCCATGCTAAGAGTTGTACATGATGCCCAAAATCCTTATGATATTATAAATATCAGCCAGGAGAGTCTATCAAGCATTGCTTGTACTAAATGTGAGGCAATTGCGAACATGTTTCAACAGCTTAATAAATTTCACAGCAATGAATAGTCAGGAAATAAAACCCCTAAATATTAAGTCGTTACTTTCAGAAGGACGATATGTTATACCAATTTATCAGAGAAATTACGATTGGGGAGAAAATGAAGCTCTGCAATTAATTGAAGACATTACAGACTATGCTTCGTTTAATAGTAGTAAAAATTACTATATAGGTTCTGTTGTTGTGTTTGTAAGATATAAAGACAGACAGGAATATTTTGAGATTATAGACGGGCAGCAAAGATTGACAACATTAACAATACTACTGAGTTTGCTACGATCTTTTGAGGAATGCAAAGTTCTTGTCAGTTGGTTTGATAAGTCAAATCTATCATATGATCATAGACATGAAGCAGACGAAGCGATTAGACAGTTATCCGAGAATCAGCTATATGATAATTCGGGGGCTAGTAGCATAGCAGAGGTCTACCGCATTATGCAAAAAAATATTCTAAATATTCTTGAAGAAAAGGGTATAAATCTTATAGACTTCGTTAACTATCTTCTATCAAAAGTCATTATAATGAGGATACCTGTACCTCAGGATACTGAGCTAAATCATTATTTTGAAATAATGAATTCAAGAGGTGAACAATTAGAAAAGCATGAAGTCCTAAAAGCAAGTTTAATGAATTGTATAGATAAGAAATATCATTTACTTTTCAATGATATATGGGAAGCATGTTCTGACATGGATACTTATGTGCAGATGAATTTTAAACCACAGCTTAGAACCATTCTATTTTCTAAGAATTGGGTTGATTTGACAGAAAAAAAATTTGATGACATATATATAGATTATATCAACATTGTTGGCTGGGATGATGATAAAGAGGAAACATCAGAATATGTGTCAAGGACTATTGAGAAACTTTTTGAAGATGCGTTAAATAATGTAAAATACACAATACCTGATGATTCTGGAGAGAAAGGGAATGATAGATTTGGATCAATTATCAATTTCCCAAACTTCTTGCTACATACCCTTAAAATCATGTATTTTTTTGATGAGAATGAGTATAAAGATAATATTGATGAAGAAATTAAATTAGATGATAAGCGTTTGATTGATATTTTCTCTACTGTTATTAATTCTTGCAAAGATAAAGCCAGATTTGTCAAGAAGTTTATTATGACACTACTGCAAATGCGCAATCTTTTTGATATGTATATCATTAAAAGGGAATATTATAATTCCAAAGAAAGTTGGAGTTTGAAGTCTCTTAAGAAATACGATAGTAGTAAAACGAATTATATTGGAACTTTTACTGGCAATGACAGTGAAGATGAAATGAGTAAGGATATTAGAATGCTTGAGGCAATGTTTCATGTTTCTGCTCCAACTCAGATTTACAAATATTGGATGAATGCAGTTCTTTTCTACATTTATAAAGAAGAAACAATTAACCTTTCTGATTTCCGTGACTATTTATATAAACTCGCTTGTACTTACATGCTTGACAGGTATTTATGCGAAAAAAAAACAGAATTCGAGGATATAATATACAAGAATGAGGGAAGTGCGGAAAATAATAGTATTTGTTGGGATTTTATTGATAGAGGTTGCGATGTAGAAAACTTTATATTCAATTTCTATGACTACCTGACATGGAAGACAAACCCTAGAAAATATTCTAAATTTGAGTTTTCATATCGAACATCTGTAGAACATTTTTATCCTCAAACGCCAATGACTGGTTATCCAGTATTAGATAAATCAACAGGATTACATAGTTTTGGAAATTTGTGTCTTATTAGCAGAGGTATGAATTCAAAATTCAGTAATAATATGCCTATGGCTAAATATAAAAATTTTGGTAACGAAGATGTCTTGGATGGGTTAAGCTTAAAACTTAAAGAAATGATGGAAATAGTTAAAGATAAGGGAGACTGGTTTACCGATGAAATCAATAAATTTGAGGACGCTGCAAAAAACCGATTACTGCGAGGTATTCAAGCTGGTTGTAAATCAACCATCAAAGTACTTTGATGGAGAAATTCTCCAATTGTTAATCTGTATTTTTAATACAAAATAAGTTAAATACACGTTCGTCCACTTTAATACAGGTGAAAATGGACAAAAAGAAAAGGATGTCAGTGCTCACAGAATAGGAGCTCTGGCATCCCATATTCTTACTCAACATTATTTTTCGTCAATAACATAGGTGTGTAGTGAAAGTTATAAAATTTATTTGAAAACTTGAAAATATATCAATTGATAGAATTTTGTCCCCGATGTTACTTTGGGGACAAAAGTGCGAATGATATAAGTAAAAAGAGAAAATATGATTCTCAAAACAGCTTATTGGGCCTATATTTGATTCGTCTTCTATCAGAAAGCTATGTATTATTTATTTAACTGCTTTTACAGTTTATCGATGCAAGAATATTGTGCTCAGCAAGCTTGGATTTTTATACTGCATTGTCCACCTCGCATTGCATCATAATTTTTGTGATTTCTTTTCGTGTCATCATAAATCTTGTTTTAATGGGCACCAAGTTATATAACAATGAAATTACGAGAATACATGATTTTTATTGAGGCTTAATTAAGAATAATAAAACGATCAAGGAGAAGATGTAATCTGGTAACTTTTAAATTTAGCATTTATGCTTTCTCGCCCTATTTTCTGAAGAAATGATTCTACATAAGATTTAGGAGTACCTTTTTTTATTAAACTTAATCGAACAAGCTCGTATTCATTAATAAGTGACGTGCCAACTGAGCCTTTTATGTCTGTATTAATTGAAGCTGAAATATTGGTATTATTTGATAGATGGGATGTAGGAATTTCATTATACTTGTCAAAAAAACCAATCAATAAATTGGATGTAGGACAGGTCTCAATATGTATATTTCTTTTGCGTATTTGATTGAGAATTTTATTTTGGACTTTTTTTAATATTTCTCTTATAACGAAATCTTTAGGTATTTGCCAAGTAATAATTTCATTTTGTCTAAATATAACATCTGTATAATATCGTTTGCTATCTAAATTTGTAGGATCGTTAAACAATTCATGATATGGATCTGCTGGTAATTGACGTTTGTAAATATACTTATATAACTTAGACACTTCATTTTCTATATTTACTTTTGAAGATTGATTTATTGATAAAGCGAACTCACTTTCTTTATTTAAAAGCCAAACTAAATTATCAAGTAATATACCTTTGGGTAATACCATATTATAGTGACGTTTATTGTAATAATTATCAACGTCAGTGAATAATGATAGGCAATGGCCAAGCCTGTTACCTTTTTCCCAATTTAAGAAAATCAGAATCTCATCAATAGTACGTATTCCATCAATCAGATCAAAAAAATCTTCTCCTGCATGGTAAGTAAGATTATTACATCCCATTTTTCGAATTTTTTCAATGGTTTTTGCAAATACGAATGGCCTGCACAATGTATCAGAACCTGCAAAATCAATACCTGTACATGGTATTTCATTATTGTTCCCACTAAAGTTCCTTATATATAAATATAGCTGTTTATCTATTTGTTTTATTCTTCTTTTTAAGTATTCTTGGGATTTACATTCTATTTTAGAAATAGAGAGCACATAGCTAATATCAATGTTGTTGCTTTGGTATATATTAGTAGATATGTCATTGTATCTTAATAGCGGAGATGTAACACAGTAATGAATTTTTTCAATTACAGTATTGATGAATTTCTTTTCTTCTTCATCATTATCTTTGTTAAATGAATATCCAAAACGTGCTTCAACTGGTATATTTAGTAAAGATGACGTTTGCAACCCATAAAGATCACAGATTTTCTGTATTGGATTGAGACCTTTATACTTGGTTAGGCTTTGAAAATTTTTCAGTCCAATCAGTCCATTATTTAAAATTGCTTCTTTACGAAGATTTATTTTAATGATATTATATAGATAGTAAAATGGATAAATTTTTTTGAGTTCATTATCTTTATTATTTTGGCACATTTTATAAAAAAAATGCTCAGATAATCGTCTCTCGCCCCAAAATAAAGAATACGGAGAATTAATAATATTATTACCTAAATAATTACCTGATATAGCATAATCCCATTTCTTTCCTCCAGGGTAATTTATGTACGGTGATATTATTGTACTTATCCTATCATATACATTATGTACTTGCCTTTTGAAAATAAAAGATGACTCAAATATGCTCATGAGTAAGTTATAATCCAATTCTTCACCTCGAATAAGATATTTAAATAGAACATATCTTATAATAGCCGCTTGAGAAATATATTCCGAATTTTCAGCATCGAAATTGTTCATCCATACAATCCAGGCTAAATCAAAAGCATCATATGATGAGCTCATATGAAAATGTATATCTGCAACTTCAATATTGTTATTTGTTCCAATAGCTAAAGGTGTATCCCAGTGATATGTTATGCTATTGTTGTGTGCTTCGGCGACTCTAGAACATGTAAACAAATCTTCACCAGTATATCGTGTTGTTTCGTTCCATCGTAAAGCATTATCATTCTTAATAAATGGATGATAAAGATCGTCTATATCTAAAAATTCCAAACTCAATGTATGTACCTTTTCAAAAGGATAGATCCATAAATCATCTTCTGATATCTTTTGTAACTCAAAATCTACAAGTTTCTCCATTTCCCTAGATGTAAATGAAGGAAGTTCTTTTGATAGTAATGATACTAATTGAGATCGAAATGCAGATATTGGTTTTTTAGATTCTTTTATACTTAAAAATATATCTGGTGAGATGTCATAAAATAGACATTTTATAATTGCTCTTTGAAAGTCCATAATTATTTTTAATCTTCTTCATCAATATATATATCATTAGCTTTCACCTTTCCAGTCATTATGCTGAAGTTGTCTTTAAATATCGAAACAATTTCTGAACGTTGATAAGATTTTTTATCGTCAGGGAACATTTTATCCCAATCTGATGGAGCAATGCGTGATTCGTATTCCGGGTATCTTTTTCCTAAATCTGTTTGAATGGCTGATTTTTTCTTAGTTTTGAAGTTCAATGCAAAAAAATCCTTGAAAACCGAAAGTACATCATCCTCAGTTGTAGTTGCTGAATCGATACCACTTTCATATATTTCCATAAGCAAAGAGTTTTGTTCTGAGTTTTTAAGCAATTGAATGATAGCTTCAAGAAATACAAATTGTATATAATAAGGCTTACCAGTTCCCACGTTTCGATATGTTCTCATATCTGATTTCATTATTGTAGTATAGAACTGAGACAACAATTTGGAATTGTCTTTTTTGTTATGCATGTTAGTTCTTAAGTTCAGCATAAGTTCAGTCAATGCACTCAGAACTTCACCATTTCTTATTGTTGCATTTGAGGCTAATTTCATTATTCCTTTATTAAGTTCATCTTCGGAATAATCTACAAGTTCTTTATATGTTTTCTTATCTTCATTCTGTTCGTTATCTAATTTTAATTTTACATACTTCATCATATCTCGAAGTAAAGACCATTCATGCTGCAGAGCAAAATTATAGAATCTATCACGGTCTTCAGTATCTTCTTTACCTCTTAAATAAGAAAAACGACTATAAGTGTATTTTAAATTCAAAACATTATAAAATGGTGCCGTTACATCAAAAACAATGTATCCTGTACCTAAATTTACATCTGATAGATGAAAAGGTTCTGAATAATCTCTTCTCATTCGATCTATTTGGTCAGCTTTTCTTCTTGAAATAGGTCGTTTGGTTGTAAGAGCAAAAAACTCAGCTGTACGAAAACGATTTTTAAAAATGGTTTGTTCCTCTTCGTTCATTTCTTCAAACTTATCCATCCCTGTTTTGAGCTCTCTAATTACAAGGTTTGTTAACTTCATAGCATTAATAAGTTTTAGATCTCTGCTCATGCGTCCTTCTACTGTATTGGGTAATAAGTCGTCCGAGTCAAATGTAAAATATGCACCATTTACTAGTTTTTGCAAAACATTTGCCCTTTTAAACCATCCATCACTCTTAAATATTTCACCTCCTTCTTGAGGTTCAGGAAACATTTCTCCATCATGTTCTGTGATTATATCATAATACTCATACAATCTAATGCTATAAAATGATTTAATAAAGAATAGCATCATTCTAAGCTCTTGGTTAACATTACTTTTTTCCAAATGGTGAATAATATAAAATACATCTCCAACAGAAATATTGTAACTATAATTTTGTGGTTTCAGAATATTTGCAATTAAAGAACCATCAGATTTTGCTTCATCTGTTATATATTGAGATAAATATGAAACAACCATTTTGTTTATTATTGTAGCATCATCTGTGGTTGTTAAGAGATTAGCATATTTTTGGTCTTCTTTATTTAATTGATGAATCCAATTTTGGAAGAAGTACGCTTTAAATACATGCTTATTTTTTTCTGACTCGTTATTGTTTACAAAATCTTCCATACTGATAAGCATACCAAGTAAATGTCTTAAAGAACGAAGATTGTTGGGTACAATAGGAGATACACCACCTTTACTATTATAGAATAAATATCTAGTTTTGATATAAATTAAATGAGTGATAGCCTCTTTTATTGAGTTATAGTGTTTAGGGTGTTCATCTTGATGTGATTCGTAAATATCAAGTTGCTTGTTACATATATCATATACTTTTGGCATTATAATACGGTTTCCAACTGGTATAAGCTTGGTGACATACATTGAAGCCATATTATTAGAGTCAAATACAGATTGATTCACTGCTTTCTTTTGTAGATAATTAGAAATAACATCTATTAGTTGGTCTACATTAAGCGAAAGCATAAGTAGACATTGATTACTTAAGAAGTATTTACGAATCTGCTCTGTCATCTCATAAGCACCCTCAATATTCAAATCTATGTCATCTATGGAAATAACAAATACACTTTTTTTGTAAAAATTAAGGAATTCTTTTATTAAAATCCGAATACTTTCTTTGAGATCTTCTGCAGCAGCTAATGAATTAAGATCCTCCATAGGATCATATATTCTTTCACGTGGTTGTTTCAACTGGCTCAAACAATATTTAGCCCTTTGAAAACTTTGAGCTAAACTTTCAACTTCTTTTATTTGATTTAAATCTTCTCCGTTTCCTATATTATAGCTTTTTTCAAAAGCTCGATACATTTGTCCAAGCATTAACTGAATGATATTATGTTCTTCATCAAAAAAAGCAGGATCTATGATAGGTAATTTGTAAAATGAGTATTCATTAAATTCTTTATCTAATTGTTCACGTACTGATAACATACATGAAGTCTTACCTTCTCCTCTTTCTCCGCAAAATGTAACTATATTTAGAGTGTTCTCACTTGGATGACTCAATAAATCTTTTATTAGTTTAAAAGCCTTTGTATATTGTTCTGCAAAAATAGAATCTTTGTTACCATCCTTTTCAATAACTATTCCATTTTCTTCACCTTTAAAAAAACGAATATTTGACATAAAACAATGAAAAATTAATAATGACTAATTATTCTAACTGATTATTAGGCGTATAGCAATTTGGTTTTTAATCCATGATGCTCTTTTGTTGCCTTAACTATAATTCTGAGCCTTAAAATTACGTATATTTATTATGTAAACGATGATTTTAAAAGAAATTTGTTTAGCGATAAGGAAATATGTTTTATAATAATCTATTTAGTTGGATTTATATGTAACAGTATTTTTCTTTATAAATGTCAACTATATATTTATTAGGATATATTTGTTTTTAATTATGTACTGTGAAATAATTCTCATATTTATTCTCGCCTTTAGAATAGAAAGGTCAGTTCTATAGTTATGATAAGTAGTTGTTATAGAAATGTAAACTTGGTAATAGCCATGCTTTAAATGGTTTACACTTTCCGTTTACAGCAGAAAATCAAGATGCTAATTTATATGTCTGATTAACAGGAGTATACAAAATGTTTTTATTTTCTTTATCTGTTTGGCATGTTATTCTCACTATTATGAGTATATACTCTTAGAGTGCGCACAACGGGAGTATCGATTTATTCACTTAATAACATTGGAATTATGTCATATATAGATAATGAGATACTCGAAAGACTTATAGGAACCATGGTAGAGGGATTTGCCCGCATTGAAAAGAAACTGGACCAGATGAACCGTTTGAAAGAATGTATGAACGGAGACAGACTGCTTGATAATGTGGATTTGGCAGAACTCCTTGGTGTGTCACAAAGAACTTTGGCACGTTATCGGCAAGAGGGCAAGATTAAATATTACTCGGTGGAAAAGAATGGAAAATCATTCTATCTTGCCTCAGAGATACAGAGTTTCCTGCTTCAGCGTGGTAAGAACGTAGTAAATAATAAATAGCAAATAGACTAAGTGACCGTATTCTGATGGAAAGATGATACATACGGTCACTTATGCATTATACCGGGATTGCGGTCATTTTCAATGTATCCAGATTGACATAGACACCGCGATACAGTGTCTTTCCTTCCTTGAACATTTTCCAGAGCAGATCACATCCGATATGTGCCAGTGTGGAGTTAATGAACAGATCCTGTTTTTCCAGGGCTTCTGCCAGTGAACAGCTCGGCCCCGATTCCTTTTCCTTGATTTTTGCATAGTCCACTTCCTCAGTGATGACATTCATTTTAGGCATGGGAATATATTCCTGTGAAGAAGGTTGGAGAACTTTCTCACGTACCGTCCCGATAATGACCTGTCCTTTTGTCTGGCTGTTCCCGAAATCCATCCAGTATATGGGAGCCGAATGGTCACTGAAGTTTTCTTTGCGGACTTTCTTCAGGAACTTCCAAAGCGTAAGACGTGAACGTATATTATCCGTACAAGTTATGATGATATTGGCTGTGCTATTGTCAGAAAAGTTCCTGGTGGGGAAGCATTGCGGTTCGGCAGTCCATGCGTATCCGAAGAAACGGTTGATACGTGTGACAAGTGATACTGCCTTGTTCAGTCCAAGTTCCGTCTCACTGAAAAGCTGGCGTCCTATATTGGCCTGGCTTACTGTGTCGGGATCGAATACGGTGACATGTAGTCCGGGATGCCCCAATGCCTGAAGTGCCATGCTCATACGTGCCAGATTGGTTATCACTTGTGAGCCGGTACCTCCGGCTCCGATGACAAACACCGTTACCGGATGACGCGGATTGAGCAGGTAGCGGTCGGTAAAATGTATCTTTTTCATGGAAGTATGTCTTTAAGTTTTTTATTCATGGGCTTGAGTTCGTTCATATCGAACGGATTGTTTCTTATGTTCTCGGTGACGATGACAAGATTTGAAACGGTAGGATTGACATTTCCTCCAAGATGGGAGAATTCAGTCAGCCAGAACCGTTTTTCTCAGTATTCCAGCAGGGAAAGGAAAGTCGGGTTCTGTTGCTTTTCCAGAGAACTGCTGCCAAGGCAGACACTTGATCCGGTCACGTTGAAGAACGGGGCACGGAACAGCGGAGTCGTCTCCACCGGACGTTTCCCCTTGAAGGCAAATACGTCCATGCTTCCGTTTCTTACATGGTAGACAATTCCCGGCAGATTGAACATGCCGTCCTGTATATTGAGATCCTTGTGAAAGAACATCTGTCTCTTTCCGGGCGGATTGTACCAGATATATTCTTCTTGTCCTTTTCTCGGATTGCAGGCCAGCATGTTTTCGGGGATTCTGCCTGCCGGTATTCCGCTCATTTCCTCCGTATAGGATTCCAGCAGGGTATTCATGAATTCGTATGTGACGGGGATACCTGCCCCCATCTGTCCGTTTTTTCCGATGGGACGCAATTCTATGAAGTACCTGGTATCAAAATTTCTTCTGTCTTCATATTTGTAGGCTATGATAGCCGCCTTCGGTACCATCATTTTCTGTATGTTTTTTGTCAGTTCATTCATTATGTTTATAAATTATAGGTAACATGTTCTACAAATTTCTCAAACCATCTGGAGAAACGTTCCGGGTAGCTGTCCGGCTTGAAAAGCTCCTCTGTTTCCGGTGTGATGAAGATAAAGGATACGGGAGTCTGGTTATATGTCTCCTGACAGTCAGTACTGAAACAGCTTTCCATGTCTTTGGTAACCGTATCTGTAATGGAATATGTAAGCAGAATCTGATATTCGAGCGGTGGCGGTTCGAAATCCCTTTCCTTTTCACTTGCAAAATCATAGTCATAATTTAAGATATGAGGACTGTCCTTTGCAATTAGGGACAGCCCTTCGGTAATCAGTTCCATAAGTCTTCTTTCTTTGTCGCTGGAAGGATTACAGTTGCGGATATGTTCTTCCAGATTCCTACAGAAAGCCCTGGAGTGCATCCGGCACAGTTTCCTGTGGATTCTCCCTTTCTCATATGACCTGAAAAGCTTTTCCTTTCTGTACAAATCCTTTTTCTCTTCCTCATCGAGCTGTTCAAAGTCCACATAATCGATACAGACTTCCGACATCTCAAAATAAGGGGTATCGGTTATATCCATCATCCTGTGATACTTGATGAACCGTCTGATGAACTCCAGTGCGATCCTTTTGATTTCACCTTTCAGTCTTTCCGTAAAATCTATCGGTATCAGAAACAGGGTGTAATCAGGCCATTCATGAAAATGGTAGATACAGAACTGGAGCCTGTCACCGACAAGTTCCAGATTTACATGATGAGATACTATGGAGTCCAGCGCATTATATAGCAGGCATATTTTTTCTCTTATGGAAGTCCTGCCTGTAGGATGGTATGGCAGCTCCACATCCAGGAGCTGCGCATACTTCATGGCTGAACGGTACAGGAAATCAAGATTCTCTTTGGTGGTGACATTTACCGTTACATCCCTGTCATTCTCCACATACAGGTCGGGAGCGATGGAAGGTATTCTCGTGTTCAGAAAACCATGAGGCTTTCTGCTGGAGGGAGTTTTCTTTTCTTTCTGTTCCTGATGCCCCGGCTTATGTCCGTATTTTCGAGTTCCGATATGATAAGTCTGGCTAAATTTCCCAAAGCCCGTTCCGTAAGTTGTGTACATGGTTTCTTGTCTTTACGTTGTCCTTTTTTCATGTTCTTACCCTTTTACTCCGATAGTGGTCTTGAATTCATATACCGCCCGGTCGTCTTCGATCTCAGGCCCGTGTACGGTCGCGGTGGTCAGTTCCGGATAATTCATGGAATAGAAGTCCATCACTTCAGCCGGAGACATGTTTACGTTCGGATCGTCCAGTACGATTTCCTGACTGTTCTTCTTCATCTTGAATACTCTTTTCATTCCTTTAATTTCCAGTGCCATATTGTTTATTGGTTATTGGTTTTACAAATCATTTATTTTTATATATCAGCAGTATACCATTTCTACCTGTGCCTCGTCCTTCATACGGTACTCAGCCGGAAAATCCGGATATTCCGCATACGGGTCCTCTCTTAGAAGTTCCCTGTCATTCTCGTCTTCCGGATCGAAGCAGAATGTATCATGGGCTGTCGGTGCAGTCTGGTATTCCCGTCCGTTTCCGTTCTGTATATGGCCGTTTGTCGGCTGCCGTACCTGTTGTGGTGGATAAGGAGCCGCCTCAGGCTGGTAAGCCGGCTGCTGCGGATAGGGCTGCATTGTAGCTCCTTGTGGCATACCTGTTCCTTGCATTACGGGGCGGTTTGGAGCAGGTTGGATATATGCTCCGTTCGTTCCATATACCGGTTGAGGCATTCCCTGTGGAATCTGTTGTGGAGCAGGCTGCATGACAGGTTCAGGATTCATAATATGGGTCTGCTGCTCCGGGAATATGCTTGTTTGCATACCGGGCTGTGGCTGACCGTTTATGCTGCCTTGTGGTTGTGGAATTACCGGTGCCGGTTCCTCTGCCATACCGAACAGACTTTCTGCACTGGCCTGTTTCTGTACTTCCTGCATCTTTTCGTCAATCTCCTTCTGTTTTTCTGAAGGAGCCAGTACCCGTGCCTGTTTCAGCCATGTCATTGCTTCGGAGAACCTTTTTGCGGCAGTTGCATCATCAGCCTTCTTGAGGAGCTTTTCCATCTTTTCCCGTTTTTCCCTGGCTTCCTTTGATTCGGTCGGTACTGTTGGAGCCTTGGATGATTTGGCCTGTGCCGTTGCCTTTTCTGCCTGTTTCTCGAAATTTTCCGCATTGACAAGCAGTCCCTGTACCTTCTGTATCGGTTGTAGTATCGTCTGCAGGAAGCCCATATCCAGTTCTGCCGGTGTTCCGTTTACGACCAGCGGCACCATGTTCTGCCGTGTATCCTCTTTCAGGCTGTTCCGCCTTGGTATGACTGCTACGCTCAGGCTGTTGTCCACTTTACGGATATTGATATTCAGATCCGTACCTGCTGTAATCATCTGATAAATTGATTGAAAAAACATAATTGAAAAATTTTATGGTTATACATAAGTTTCCTTGAAGAATTCTTTCAGGACATTCTCTCTGTCCGGATTGCTGGAAATATCACGTAGCGATTCCAGATAGTAGCCGATGTTTTTAGGCTCATCAACTGTATTGGGCAGACGTCTTTTGACCGGTCTGATATGTTCACTCTGTGGCCATACAGCCGGCATGACAGGAGCAGAAGATATACATGTACTTGTTTTCATATCTGTTGGTTTTATTGGTTAGAAAAACAGGAGTCCGACAATGAAAAAGATAAATGCTATCCTGACAATCAGTAGAAGAGCTCTGAAAAGAAATCCTATGATTCCTCCGGTGAGCAGGAGCATTGCAATAATACCGGTAGGCATGATACCTTTGTCTGTCAGCATAAGTATTCCGATAACCAGTACCAGGGTTACCGCATGCTTGCTGATACTTTCGATAATCTGTAGTTTCATAATCCTTAATTTTATGAATGAATAATCCCATCGGGATGTGTTTTCCCGATTTTATAGGCCTCCGGCCTCTTGGATTGCCTTTTTGCGCAAGGCCTGGCAGGAAAAAATACCGGAGCGTAGCGAGGATGATTTTTTCCTGTCCAGCCAAGCCCTTGAGGGCAGCCTTGCGGCAAAAGGTAGGCAATCCAAGACCTTTGCCGCTTAAAAGCGGAAAAACAGATTCTTTTCTGTACGGTTACAAAAAAATGCAGACCTTCCGGCCTGCATTCTCCTGGTTGCTTAGGTATAGATGTTATTCTTCTTTTGTGGAATAGGTATTGAAAATGTCATCAGTCATTTCCTTGGTGAGAGTCCTGATCCTGTTCAGGAAGTCCTGTCCGGTTATCATTCCGCTTTCAAGTCCGGTCAGCTGTTTTTCCCAGTCTGCGGTGAGTGAAGTATCCGCAATTCTCTTTCCACGGATGGTTTCGTAGGTGAACATACCTTTCGGGGTCGGAACAATATATTTCCCTGAATAACGGATATACTTACGGTTAACCAGTGTACGGATGATATTGGTACGTGAGGATACCGTGCCCAGTCCGTTCAGCTCCATGTATTCCACCAGTTCTGCATCCGTGAACGGATCTACCGGCAGCTCTTTTTTGTGTACCATGTTGCATCCGCATACATTCAGGCTATCACCTTTCTCCACTTCGGGGAGTTCATTTACGGAATATCCCGATGTCGGGATCATGTCGGAACGCATGAACACATCATGCCAGCCAGTTTCAATAATTCTTATTTGTTCGGCCTTGAAATGCTGTGCGGCACAAACCGCTTCAACATTTGTCGTTTCTATGCGGCATGGAGCCATGAATGTTTCAAGCATCCTTCCGGCTACAAGTCTGTAAACCTGCATTTCCTTTTCGGACAGATTTCCGGGACGGATACCTGTAATGATGATGGCATGATGTACATTGGCTTTTTCTGCGCTTATTACTTGGCGGGACAAATTGGATATGTCAATACCTCCAGTTCCTTTAGCTGCAGGGAACAGCTCCCATGATAGCAGACGCGCCATGATTGGTGGAAGCGAGTCAAACACATCCTCCGTCAGATAACGGCTGGAAGTCCTTGGATAGGAAATCAGTTTCTTTTCATAAAGGGACTGTGCGATGTCATACACCTCTGATGCGGTATAACCATAGCGGATGTTCGCTTCCTTCTGAAGTTGTGTCAGGTCAAGCAGATCCGGTGGAAGTATTTCCTTAACGCTGTGGCTGATACCTGTAATCTGTGCCTGATGTGACAGCTTGCAGTCCTGGAAAAACATTGTAGCGGATTCTTTGTCGGGAAGAT
Organism: uncultured Bacteroides sp.; assembly: GCF_937912035.1. Lineage (GTDB taxonomy): Bacteria > Bacteroidota > Bacteroidia > Bacteroidales > Bacteroidaceae > Phocaeicola. The sequence continues at coordinate 517,244 of NZ_CALDPF010000031.1, read as the reverse complement.
CCTGTGTGCGGCGCATCTTGAAAAGGATGCCGTCCTTTTGCAGGCTGATGTAGATGGGCCAGCTGTCCGATGAAATATGGTTCTCCCTTTCACGGTAGCGTCTGCTGATGGCAGCCAGTACCGGTGTCTGCACCCGTCCGAGGGAATTGTTGCCGAGTCCCGTCGCCTTACACATGGCATAGCTGGCGTTGATTCCGAGAATCCAGTCCGCCTTGTTGCGGCTGTCGGCAGCAAGGAACAGGCTGTCGTAACAACTGTCCGGTTTTAGATTTTCCATGCCTTGACGTACAGACTCGTCAGTAAGAGAGGAAATCCACAGACGGAAGCAAGGCTGTGTACAGTTCAGGTATTGATAGACATAGCGGAATGTCATTTCCCCGTCACGGCTGGCATCGGTAGCCGCAATGATGGTGTCACATGCCTGAAACACCCTCTCGATTACTTTAAGCTGGAGCACGGCATCAATCTCCGGTATCCATCCGTTCTCGGTGCGTGTATGACGTACCATCAGTTCAAATTCGGACGGGATGAAAGGAAAATCATTCCGTTCCAATTTTTGAGTTCCGTAGTCCTTCGGCATGGCCAGTGACAGCATGTTCCCGAAAGTCCACGTAACCATGTAGCCGTTTCCTTCCACATATCCGTTTCTTACTCTGGTTGCACCGATGATTCTTCCGATTTCTTTTCCTACACTTGGCTTGTCTGTTAATATGGCAATCATGATAAATTCTGTTTTTATATCTTTCCATACGGTAAGTCCGTATGGAAAGAGAGATGATACATTATGGATTCTTATTTATTCACCTGAAGGGTTGATACCGTTTACGCTGATGACCGGATTTCCATTCTCGTCTTCAATCAGACTGAGTGTGGCATCCATGGTCAGTGAAAATACAGGAGTCTTGATTTTAATGGACATGACATTGGTTTCCTTTCCCTGAAGGAGCAGGTCCATGTTTCCGTCCTTTTCAATTTGCAATCTGCTGATACCTACCGATTCCAGTTTCTCCCAGTCGATTTGTTCAGCCTTGTAGATATGATGATTGGTCTTGTTCATGTTCTTTCCTTTTTTAGTAATTGATGATTTGAATGATTTGAATCCCGTTCAGGTCAGACAGCCTGTTTTGCTCCCTTCTTCTGTTCCTGCTGCTGGGTATTGTCAGTCTGTGAAGCACGCTGTGAGGTATTGCGGCGTACATCCGGATTTTCCTGGAAATATTGCAGCTGTCCGGTGTTTGCGTTTACTTTCAGATAGGAATCGAACGGTTTGCCGTTGGGACCTTTCATACCCGTTACAAGGATGGCCTTTCCGTCCTGAAGATTTGCTCTTTCCTGTGCCGAAAGCAGGTGTCCGTAAACCTCAGCCGGGATGGTAGGTGCCTGTCGTTCGTTGAAACCGTCCGGAGTTCTGGAATACTGTGGTCTTCCGCTTGCCAGGTCCAGCTTGACGAATGACGAGAATTCCTCACCTTTACGGTTGATCATGTTCTCAAGATAGATGGGCTGCCCTTTGCGTAACGCTTCCTTGTCTTCCGGTGTGAGTTGTACCGAACAGATTTCCTTCGGTATGTAGATTTCTCCCGTTTCCGGATTGTGGCGTGTATATTGGAGACCGCCTGTTACCTTATCCATGGTAACGAAGGAGGAAAACAGTTCGCCGTTCTTTCGTTTCATATCCTCTACAAGGATGGTGTGGCCTTCGTTTAACGCTTTGAGCTGCATGGGGGAAAGCGGTACACCGCCAAGCGTCTGCTGGTTGAAAGCCTGGTCTTTCGGGAAAATAAATTCGATGCCTCTTCTTTCCGCATTGTATTGCAGATTGGCATTGAATTCCTTGCCTTGATTGGATTTCATGCCATCCACGAATATCTGTTCACCGTTTTTCAGTTTCTGAATTTCATCCGGAGTCAAAGTCACACCTTTGATTTCATTCGGAATATAGACATGCTCCTGTCGTACGGCTACCAGTTCGTTGGTATTCTTGTCGATGGAAATCAGACACGGCTCTGTCGTGTTGCCACGTAGGTTAAGGTCAGCCACGCGTCCCATGTTCCCGCTTTCACGCAGGTTCTTCTTGTCCTCTTCCGTGAAGATATGCCCGAAATAAGGACGGTCCAGTTCAGGTTCCTTTCTGATACCGTGGATACCCAGCATAACCTGCCCACCGTTGGATATGAATGAAAGGCGTGCATCAAGCTTTGCGGTCAGTACCCCAGGAATGTTGAGCGTCAGCGGCATAGTTCTGTTGGTCTTGTATCCTTTCAGCATGCTGTCAAGCTGTCCGGACTGCTCCAGCATTTCTTTGGATATACCGAACTTGCCCAATTCCTCCCAGTTGATCATGTTCTCGTTGTAGCGGTAAGTTGGTGTCTGCTGGCCTTGCGGTTCCTGCTGTTCGCGCCCCTGTGCGGCAGCTTCCACCTGTGATACCTGTTCAGGCTGAGCCTGCGTTGTCTGTTCCTGCTTCTTTGCCATTGTTGTTTCCTCCTCTTTTATTTGACTGTTTTTCTGATTGTTTGCCTTCGGTACGATTTCATAGCGTTTCAGAAATTCCTTTACCGAGTCTGTTTTCTTGCCTTCAGCCAGGTCCTTGAGAGCCTGTTTGTTCTGCTTGTAATCGTTGAAGGTCATGCGGATAAGCCTGAAATGCGTAGGCTCCTTCAGCTGGCTCCAAAAATTCTTGATGAAGTTTTCGAGAATACTCGAATTCTTGTCGAATTTCAAAAATGAGTTCTCGTTCTTCTCCTCCAGTGCAACCGTCTGATAATTGCCTTTCTCGTCCGCCTTGCTGATTACTCCCAAAACACCCTTTGGGTCATTCTTGTTATGTACCAGCAGAAGTTCGTCAATTTGTTCCACATAAGGCTTTTCCGGTTTCTTTGTCCGGCTTTGCCTTTTTTCCTTGTCAGGACTGTTTTCTTGTGCCATAATCTTTTGTTTTGAGTGACTACTTGATTTGTTTCACAGTCCAAATGTAAGATGATAAATTGAGTAAACATTTGATTTACAAACGGATGGCGTTAGATATCATCAGGTGTCATCAGATGTCATATCGGAGATAGGAAAGAACGTAGAAACAGCAGAAAAAAAGGATGAAAAGAAATAGGAAGAGTTGGAATAAAAGCATAGCGAAGCCACCAGACTATGCAGATCGGAGGGAGTTGAAATCCCTGTCTTATTTCGGGATTTGATAAGCAGTCTATGTTTTGTTATTTGGGAAGGTGGATTTTTACAGTATTTATGAGGCCATATATAGAATATAAGGATAGCCGCCTTTGATTTACGGCTATGCGTCACGTCGGTCGCAGTTAATCCCTGTAATCTTTCCTTTAATTCTAATCCGTTTGCCGCCGCATTCTTTTTCAGGTGAATTTTCATGGCGTTAGCCATAAAGAAAATTCTCCTGAAAAAAGGAATAAATGCGGCTGGCAAAGCAGGATTGGAATTTATCTTTGATGGAAGGGATAGCTGTTTATTTCTAGGCGTTTATAGTGTTAATAATTATAACTGTCTATTAATGATTTTATCTCCAGCAGATTGTTCAGTTCGTTTTGAGAAATGTTTGTTTTGACTGTTATTTTTGTCATTCTGTTGGGTAATAAGTCAAAATAATTATCCTCAAAAAAGTGTTCCTTACCTGGTATTGATAGAAATACCCCTCTTGCAAATTTGTTCGATTTAATGGATATGATATATCCGTCCTTAGTTCTTTTAGCTGTCCAGTCTATATCCACTTTTTTCAGATTTAAATCTTTTTGTTCTACAGCATATACGATATTGGAGTATGTTTTCTCCGGTGTGGAGAACTCTGCAAGAATAATGACATCCTGTTTGGAATTTTTATCCAATAAATCATTTATATTCTTTTTAAGGATTAGTTTGGAACCATTTTTAGGAGTACTTATGTACTTAGAACTGTTTCTGATAATATTCCCGTCCATGTCCATGACTTTTAGTGAGAACCTTCCCTTTACAGATTCCAGTAAGTCAGAAACGATATGTACAGTAAGGTTATCTTCGCTTATGATAGGAGATACCAGAATCATGTCATAGGCCTTTCTTGCGAAATAATGCTGTGCTTTCCAACGTCCGTAGTAGTCTCTGCCTGACCATGAAGCTACAGGCCAGCAGTCATTATGCTGCCAAAATAATGACCCCATGCAGTAAGGCATATCTCTTCTATGGGCTTCCATAGCTGTTTTTATAGCATCACCCTGAAGAATCGAACCAACATATAGAAAACTTTCGAAGTCTTTAGGTGCATTATAATATTTCAGTATATATTCCTTTATCTTACTATTTGCGTTTGTTCCTCCACGCTGATGCGACATCATCACTTCCGATTCTATGCTGTGGTCTTCTTTTAATGGTGCATACTCCATTACGGATTCAAATTCAGGAAATGATTGGAATCCGTACTCCGAGAAGAAACGGCTACGTTCTGTATTATATTGGGAAATCGGATGATTGCCATGCCATACACCCCAATAATGTGAGTCTCCGTTTATTCCGTCAGATCTTTTGTCCGGATAAGCCAATGGTGATGAGCCTCTGTATCCTATACCTCCTCCATATTCTTCTACTACCTTAGGCAGTACATTGAAATATAGGTTGTACAGATCATTCCATAATTTCCCGGAGTAACCGTTTCCCATGGATTCGTATTCCTTTTTCCAGCCCCATCCGTACCATGCGTCTATTATCTCATTGTTGCCGCACCATAGGGCAATGCTGGGATGATTCCTTAAACGTCTTACATTGTATATGGCTTCCTGCCTTACGTTTTCAATAAATGCTTCATCGGAAGGGTAGAGGGCACAGGCAAACATAAAATCCTGCCATACCAATATACCGTGCTTGTCGCAGAAATCATAAAATGAATCGTCTTCATAGATTCCTCCACCCCAGACACGGAGCATATTCATATTGGCGTTCTTTGCATCCAATATTTCTTTCTCGTATTTTTCTTTCGTGATTCTTGGCAGAAAACTGTCGCCGGGTATATAGTTGGCCCCTTTCATGAAAACAGGTACTCCATTCAGCTCAAAGTACAGTGACGTACCAAACTTGTCTTTTCGGGCTATCATATTCAGCGAACGTATGCCTATGTTATGGCTTACACTGTCTGAAACATTGTTTCCCAGTGTCACGGAAGTGTCGAACTTATACAAATATGCTTCACCGAGACCGTTCGTCCACCAAAGTTTAGGATTCTCTATCCTGTAATCAAGAGAGAACCTGTTAAGCCCTTTTTTGAGGTCTACAATTTTTTTTGCCATGACAATTCCATCTGCCTTTATGGATATATCTGCTCCGTAAAAATCTTCTGTAGATAGAATATCTACAGTTGTAGAAATGTCTGCACATTCCGATGTTACGTTTTTCTGTATAATATGTACATCTTCAACCTTTATATCATTCCATGCTTCAAGGTATATGGGACGCCATATCCCCGAAGTAACTAGGCGAGGTCCCCAGTCCCAACCGTAATGATATCCTGCCTTTCTGGCAAATATTCCTATTTTCCTGTTCAGAAGACCTCCGTTCTCGGACTGATCATTGTCAGACCTGAGCTGGTATGGAAGTGATTCCCACTTTGGCATATCAATTTTTATAGGAGAATGGAAATATACTCTCAGTTTGTTTTCACCGTTTTTTAATAATCCTTTTACGTCAGCAGTCCATTCACGAAACATATTATTTGTTGAAAGTATTAAAGAATCGTTTAAGAATACATCAGCGTATGTGTCCAGTCCTTTAAAAACAAGTCTTTGCATATCTTTGTCAATGACTTCATCTTCTCCGATAATAGTTGTTTCATAAATCCAGTCTTCTTTGTCAATCCATTGAACGGTTCGTTCGTTCAGTCTGTAGAATGGATCATCAATAATACCATTTGCCATCAGGTCTGTATGTACTACACCCGGAACGGTAGCCTTATACCATTTGTTAAGTCTTGCTTGTTTGAATACCCAGTTCTCACAAATGTTTCTCCTGTATAATCCAGCCATGGCTGTGTTACAGAATAGAATTGACAAAATAATAATACACAGATAGATTGCTTTTCTTTTTAATGTATAGCTCATATATTTTAGTATTAAGTTTTAAACAAAACTACTCTCATAGCTGAATATTAAATGTAAAATTTCTACCATTATATTGTAATATATTATCAAATCGGTCCTATGTTAAGGATGTAATCACTTGGTTCGGCAAAACGGTTCAAAATTGAAAGATATTGGTAGAAAATAAAAAATGTGATTAAGGTTTATCAGTTACATTTGTTCCATAAAAAATAAGGTTATTAATTGAATAGGTTGAGATGTTTAGGCTCATAGATGTTTATTCGTAAAGGTAAAAAGTTGTTGGAAATATTTATTGAAGAGGAATTGGATATATATCCTTTCCTCTTTTGATGTTAGGAGCTATTTATCTATGATATGGTTGTTAATTTGAATTATAAGTAAAAAAACTACCATATAATTTGTATTATATTACCAAAATGTCGCATAAAAACCAATTTTAATATATCGGTTGAATATTGAAAGAGTTTGGTAGAAAATAAAAAAAAATATTTTGCTGTAACTTCTACATTTGCATCAAATACATAATATAAGATTTTGTGAGAGCATTTTTTAGAAGTGTTTAAATTCATAGACGTTTGTTCTTATTGGGTAAAAATTGTTACAGGAAACATAGGAAGAAGGGGGGATTATACCTCTTCTTCTCTATTAAATAGAGAAAATCTAATATCCATTATTAAATATAGAATTATGACTAAGTTAAAATCATCAGAACTAGCTCGTCTGATAGATATCAGTGCAGTACGGGCTGAATCAACATTGGTAGAAGTCAATCAGATAGTTGATATTGCCAAGAAGTATAATTTCATTTGTGTTTTCTCTATGCCTTCTATGTTGCCTTACGTATTTTCTGGCCTTGAAGGTTCGGAAAGTGTTGGAGTTGGAGGTATAGTAGGATTTCCTTCAGGTGGTGATACTACAGAAAGTAAAGTATGGCAGGCTGCAGAATTGAAAAATAAAGGCTGTACTGAAATAGATATGGTGATGAATATCGGAAAACTTAAATCAGGATTATATGATGATGTTCTTGAAGATATAAAGAGTGTAAAGAGTGCTGTCAGTCCATTACCTCTAAAGGTAATAATTGAAGCTGCATTGCTGACTGACGAGGAGATAGCAAAAGCTTCATCATTGGTTCTTGAAGGTGGTGCTGATTTTGTTAAGACTGGAACTGGATGGGCAGGAGCTACAAATATGCATCATATTGAAATCATAAAACGTACAGTAGGGGACCGTATAAAACTGAAGGTAGCTGGAGGAGTCCGTACTCTTGAAACTCTAGAGGAAATGTATAATGCAGGAGTTTCACGTTTTGGAATCGGCTACAAGTCTGCTTTGAGTATTATTCAAGAATGTGTCAATAGAGAAAATAATGAATGATGTAGTAATAGCATACGATTTAGGAACTGGTGGTATAAAGTCATCTGTTGTAACAGTAGATGGCAGGATTCTATGTTCCGAATTTGTGGCATATGATACTTATTATCAGTCTGGAGGTATCCAGGAGCAAGCTCCTGAAGATTGGTGGAATGCGCTTGTAGAGTCTACTCACAGGCTTTTGGCTTCCGATAAGCTATTGCCTGATGATATAAGGGCTGTGGCTATTTCCGGTCATAGTCTTGGGGTTATTCCTATAGGTTCAGATGGTAGCTTGTTGAGGGAAAAGACTCCTATTTGGTCTGATATGAGAGCTGTTAAAGAGGCCGAAGAATTTTTCTGTAAGGTAGACTATCGTTCCTGGTATGAGGAAACAGGCAATGGTTTTCCTGCTGCATGCTACTCATTATTCAAGATTATGTGGTATAAGAATAATGAGCCGAAAATGTATAACAGGATAGATAAGGTTATCGGTACAAAGGATTATTGTAATTATCGTTTTACCGGACGTCTGTGTACAGATTATTCATATGCTTCCGGTTGTGGCGCATTTTCTTTACATAAATGGGACTATGTAGGAGAATATATGGATGCAGCAGGTGTATCAAGAAATATCTTTCCGGAAATAATCCCATCAGATGCCATTGTTGGCGATATAACCTATGAAGCATCAATGGAAACAGGAATTCCTACGGGTGTGAAAGTTATTTGCGGAGGTGTAGATAATTCCTGTATGGCTCTGGGAGCTAAAGGAACTGTTAATGGAAGAGTCTATACTTCTTTGGGTTCATCAGCATGGATTGCATTGGTTTCAGATAAGCCTGTTATTGATTTTAAATACAAGCCATATGTTTTTGCCCATGTTATACGTGGTATGTATGCTTCGGCTACATGTATATTTTCTGCAGGTTTAAGTCAACAATGGGTAAGGAAAACGTTCTGTCAGGACCTTCTGGAAAAAGAGCAAAATAATATGATTGACTCCTATCAGGAAATAAACAGACTGGTGGAAAAGTCTGCTCCGGGTGCTAATGGTGTTATTTTTAATCCAAGTATGGCAGGAGGTTCAATGATGGAGCCTACACCTAATATGACAGGTGCTTTTATAGGATTAAAACTCGAACACACCCGTGCGGATATTCTTCGTGCCACACAAGAAGGTATAGCTATGAATTTACGTATGGCTCTTGATGTATTGTGTCGTTATGATGAAGGGATAGAACGAATGTTAATTGTTGGTGGTGGAGCAAAGAGTCCAATATGGATGCAGATTTTTGCAGATGTATATGGTATGGCAATAGAGAAAACCTCTATAGACCAGGAAGCGGCAAGTCTTGGAGCTGCAGCACTGGCATTTAATGGAGTTGGTCTCTGGAATGGTTATGAAAAGATAGATGAACTACATCATATTGAGCAGGTTTATAGTCCTAAAGAAGAGAATAGGAGTGTATATGAATATTCCCAAAAGCGTTTCGAAGAGTTGGTTAACCATATAGCTGAAATGAATAAATAATTAATGTTATGAACAGTTTTGAATATTATAATCCTGTAAGAATATTGTTCGGTGCAGGTGAACTTAAGAAAATAGGTGAAGAAGCTAAAAAGCTAGGTAATAAAGTTTGTATTGTTTCTTATAAGGATTTGAACTTTCTGGAACCGCTTATCTGTAAAATTGAGTCTTTGCTTAAAGAATCAGGTTTGAAAGTCTTCTCGTTTTATGAAGCAGAACCAAATCCGGAAATTCAGACAATTGCAAAAGGAGCTGAATTTTGTAAATCCAATAATATTGATCTAGTTATTGGTGTTGGTGGTGGTAGTGCTATGGATGCTGCTAAAGCAATAGCAGCCGGTGTTTACTATAAAGGTGATCTATGGAATATGGTCTTTAGCCGCCATGACCATGTTGATGCTGTCCCGCCTACAGAATCATTGCCTACAATGATGATTCCTACCTTGCCTGCTACAGGAAGTGAAATGAATAATTGTGCAGTAGTAAGCAACTCCGAATTGAAGGAGAAATCATATATATGGAGTACATGCCTATACCCTAAAACTTCTATAATTGATCCTGAATTGACTCTTACTTTACCTCCTTTCCAGACTGCATGCGCTGCAGCTGATACTATATCACATGTATTGGAAATATATATCAATGGAGAAGAGGACAGTGATCTTCAACATTATTTCCAGGAAGGCGTTATGCGTACAGTCATAGATAATATAGGTAAAGTACTTGAAAATCCATCTGACATCTCTGCACGTTCACATTTGCAATGGGCGGCAACTTGCGGTATTAATGGCTGGGCATCGCCAGGTGATGCCTGGACGCCAATACATCAGGTAGGTCATGTTCTTACTTCACGTCACAGGGTTCAGCATGGGGCATCTCTGGCTATTCTTATGCCTGCCTGGATGGAATACATGTATTCACGCCGCCCTGAACGTTATTATCGTTTTGCCAAGAATGTAATGCAGGTAAATGTTGAAGGAAAGTCTTCAGAAGAGGTGATTAAAGAAGGTATATTAAAATTCAAGAATTTCTTGAGTGGTATAAATGTTCCTCAGACACTACGTGAAGTAAATATTTCAGAAGAAGATCTTCCACTTATCGTAGATGGAGTTGTAAAGGTAAGCTTTGGAAATGACGGAATGTTGAAATGTATTCCACCAGTAAGCCGTGAGGATATTATGGAAGTCCTGAAGATTGCTTTGTAGTATTAGAATTGTTATATTTGTAATTGTTCTAATGATTAGGAGCAGTATCATCATGTATGATGATACTGCTCTTTTTATTCTTTAGTTTCTGTAATTGGAAGTTGTATTATATATCTATTACTCAATTAAAATAATATAGGCTCAATCCTATTTAGTTTGTAATAGGGTTGAGCCTTTTCTACATATAGAATTCTTTATCTTGTCTTATAATATTATAACCGATAATTAGGCTATAAATTATTGTTTTCAAGATTTTCTAGAAGAAATTTCAGTTCAGCTGGTGTGATTTGTTGTCGTGCGTCAGAAAGTGCATCTTTTGGTGAAATATGACTTTCAATGAATATACCATCATATTTTTTTTCTATAGCTTTTAAACAGATTCCATGGATCAGTTCTTTGTTTCCTGCCATATGACTTGGATCGCAGTATATTGGGATATTAGGGAATTCTTCTCTGATTTTATCTGACAATTCCCATAAAGGTGAGTTCCTGTATGGAGTATTGTCCAATAGGCAGAAACCTCTGTGTATCAGAAACAGATTCTTGATATCTGCATGCATCATGCGTTCTATGCATCCAGCCCACAGTTCAATATCCGGACACATGGGGTTCTTTATATAGACAGGTATTTTTGTTCCTTTTAAGGCTCCTGCCAGTTCTGTCACCATAAAAGGGTTGACTGTAGTACGGGCACCTATCCATAGCATATCTATATCGTATTTAAGTGCCATTTCTACATGAGAAGGCAAAGCTACTTCAGTCATGACTTTCATTCCAAGTCCGGATTGAATTTCTTTAAGCCATGGCAATCCTATGCATCCTACTCCTTCAAATGTTCCAAATCTTGAGCGAGGCTTCCATAGACCTGCTCTTATTTTGCAGATACCTATGTTTTTCAATGCTTCTGCAGTGTTGAATAACTGATCTCTGTTTTCTGCACTGCACGGACCGGCTATTATATTTGTATAATTACCGTTACTTGTGTCTATAATATTATTTTTAAAGGTCATCATATATTTATTCTATTTCTTGTAGTTAAATACTAATCTTCTTTTATATGAATGATAGGCTAGGACAGAAACAATTGATAGCATAATATAGACGATAATAAAGAAATATATTTCGAAAGGAGCATTACCACTACCGTATGAGTGCATTCCGCTTAAGAAATAGTTAACTCCCAGATATGTCATCAATACAGTACTAAAACCAAATACTGACATCGCGCTGAGAGCGAAAGGGTTATTCAGTTTAGGTATAAATCGTGCGTGCGTTATCACTACATATATCAGGATTGTTATTAGTGCCCAAGTTTCCTTTGGATCCCAACCCCAATATCTGCCCCATGCTTCATTGGCCCAAATAGCTCCCAGGAATGTTCCTGCTGTCATAAGACACAGCCCTAAAATCAGGGATATCTCGTTTATTATTGAGATTTCCTTTAATTGTCTGTCTATAATGTCCGAGTATCGTGGAATAATCATTATGGCAAGGTTTGTAAGTCCTAAGAGAAAACCTATGGCCAGGAAACCATATCCGCTCATTATAACTGCCACATGGATCATCAGCCAGTATGATTGCAGAACAGGAACCAGAGGCGTTATGACAGGATCCATCCAGTTCATGTTACTTACCAGCAGAATTATTCCTGAGAAGAATGCACCCAATGCCAGTGTGATAGGAGAGCGCTTCATGAAGATTATGCTTCCGCCCAAAGTACACCATGCTGCATATACCATCGACTCATATGCATTGCTCCATGGGGCTTGTCCGCTGATATACCATCGTATAATTAGTCCTGAAGTGTGAATAATAAAAGAAAGGATTATTATATAGGTAAAGATTCTGCATCCAGTCCTGATTAATGAAGACTTATTATGTATTAGCTTTATGAATATTGATAGAAGAAGCAGTAAACCGCATGACAGATTTATTATGGCAGTATAAAAAAATGGTCTTATCTTATTGTATATAATTTCCAGACTTACTTGAGCTTCCGAAAGTAGTGTTGTATTTGTCTTTTTTTTCTGGTATTTTGATATCATGTCTACTATCTCCTGGCTTGGTTCAGTAAAGTACCATGGCATGATATGACTTACGAACATGGAATCATCCCCAGAAAATGCCGACAGGTCATCACCAGGAGAAAACCATCTTTCCCGTTCATCTCCAGGCAATGGAAATATCTGAAGCATCTGTCCCTGTTCTATTGAAAGCATAATATTGAGCTTCTCGTCAAGCTTAAGCAAATCCTTCTGCCTTTTGTCATGTAGTTTGACAGGAGTGTTGTATATCTTAGTTATCTCATCTTTCAGGATATAGTTGCCATCAGAGTCGAACAGATCATTAAAGCATAAGAAATTACCTTCCTTGCCCAGATCTTTTTGTATTTCCTTGTTGCTCTGATAGATTATAGGTTGGTCGTTCCAGTATCCCGGGTTGCCCATAAGCCCTAGGATAAACTCTGTAGCCTCCGTACTATTTACTTTTTCGCTGTGGTGTATCTTTCTTGTGAGAGCCCTGCAGTAAGTGTCCATAGGCTCTATTCTTCCGTTTGGGTTCTGAATCTGTATGTCTTTCCAGGATGAATGAGCCTCTATGCTGCAAAAGGGAAATAACAGAAGTAGACTTATTAACTTAAGCTTTCCCAAAAGAATACGAAGCCTGGACTCTCTTTGAAAAGGAATTAATATTATTCCAAGTAGTAGTATTGTATAGCCTATGTATGTTATAGTCATACCTATAGGGTCATAACTTACGGTAAGAATTGTTCCTGCTTCATCCTCGTCATATGCAGTCTGGAACAATCTGTAACCTTGTACAGATATAACTTTGTTCATATACACTTCCATTTTTGAATTCGAATTCTTCTCGTATATGGTAACTATACTCTTGTACGAGCGTGGACTGTTCGAACCAGGATAGCGCACCAGCTGGAAGTCGTTCAGATAGACCTGGAAAGGAAGCTTTATCTTTGTATTCCGATTTGTTATAATTTCGTTTGTCTGTTCTCCTTCCCTTACATGAAGCAAGCCTTCAACACCTTTGAAATGACTGAACATAGCACCACTTAATATGAAAACAAATGATGCATGCAGCATATAGTATCCGAATTTTCTTTTTACAGATGTATGGTTTCTGATAATAAGTAATATCCAGTTTACAATCATCAATAACCATATTATACCTATTAAAGGACTGTAATAGATACTTTTTGCCATGTCAACACCATAGTATTTCTCAATGAAAGTGGCTGTCCCCAACAAAATACCATAAACAATCATAAGTGCAATGGTAATCTTGTATGAACTTAGGAAAGATATTGTTGTTTTAAAGATTTCCTGTTTCATCTTAAAATGTTTTTATAAAGTGGACGACATGTGGAAATGTTTCCATATTCTTCTCCTTTTAGAGTCCAGTATACATTCCCACAAAGGTCAAATTCAATTACTTGAGGTGAATTGTCATCAGTACCGTGTCCGGACCAGTTGGCTATTATCAGGTGACCATTTCCCAGCCTGCTTATTTCTCCAGCAAACTGTAAAACGCACCCCATAAGGTCTTTTCTTCCTATAAGGAGCTTCTCTTCTCCGGTTTTTCTGCATATTTGCTGTATGCAGTGTGAATCACCTAAAGGTATTACAAGATCGCCATTGTCTGTTTCCATAACAGAGAATGCACCGCCTCCAATACCATATTTTCTAACAGTGTTACCTTCAGAATCAATCTCGTAAAGCTCTTTTCCCCCAAGAACAGTGACCAGATAGTTCCCGTTGCTAGCCTTACGTATCTGTCTGCATTGCATATGGACATTATTGTTGCCCAGGTCTTCTTTTACATTTATGGAATCTCTTACCTTTCCATCATTGTCCAATTCAACAATGCGTGTTGGTACTCCGTTTATGGCCAATAGATATCCACCATCCGGTAATACAGATGCACTATGTATCTCACATCCAGCAGGGGCATGATAGTCCCATATGGTCTCATGGTTTATATTTATAAGTTTTGCCCCTTTTTTATATGAATATAGTATATTCCCTTTTTCTGTTATATCTACACTATTGCATTCTATACCTTTCTCATAAGGCTCAATGGTGTGTCGCCATTCTATTGAACCGCTGGTCTTGTCTACTATCATAATAGACGTATTGCAAGAACCGGCCAATAATAGCTTATCTTGTGCTCTGATAGGAATAAGGCATATCATCAGAGCCAATGTTACTATTGGTATTGCTTTGTATTTCATTGTAATATATATTATAAAGAGTTTACATATTCTACCAGTTCTTCTATCTCTTTCTTTGAAATCTTACTGCCCTCAAGCCCATGTTTATGTATAGTGAAGACTTCTTCCATAGTTGCAGCCCTTCCGTCGAAAAGATATGGAGCCGTTCTCCATACTTCCTTCAGTGTAGGAGTATCCCATCCTTTCTCAAACTCAACATCCTTGCCTATCACGTGCATGCTTTTGTCAGTGAAATATTCTCCACTGTGACAGTAATCGCAATTGTATTTCTTAAATACCTCTTTACCTTTCCTGGCTTTCTCAGATAATTCTCCGTTAATCAGATAAGGGCTGGGAACTGGCTCCAGACTTTTAAGATATTCATCTACACATGTAGCAATATCTTCCGGAACCTCATGAAACTGTATATATTTAAATCCGGCTCTGACAGCAATTTCTGCATTTTCTCTGATACCGGAAATCATGCTTGGGGCTGTTTTATGGGCATATAACATACTTTTACAGTTTTTGGGATTGCCTATACCATCATTCAGATTATCCCAATTAAGTCCATCTGTACGGCCTTCACCAGGGTGGCATCCGTTACAACTTTGCCAATTCTGGAAGCAGTATGTTGCATCGTTGAAATATTTCTCACCTTTGTCTATATTGCTTTCAGTTCTGTTGTTTACCAGTGCAGCAGTTGTAATTTCAGTAGGAGTACCTATATTAACTATGTTCAGAGTGTCTGAAAAATAGGTTGGAATATATGCATACCCTTCTTTCATTAGAAAGTTTCTAGGTCCGTTTCCTATAAGATGAATCCTCTGACGCAAACCTACAAGGAATCTTAGGTCATATGATAAAGTACTCTTATCTGACACTTCTTCATATCTCTTTACGAATGCCTTATAATCTATTATACTTATTTCGTGAGTACCACTATGTGTTATTACGATATTGTCCGGTGTACACTCAATACCCCATATTCCGGCGGCACCTCTATCCGGTTCATCCAACAGAATAGAACCACCATATTCCATTTTCTGAATGTCTATTACGCTCATTGCACTTGTGTTCATCCATCCCTGTTGCAACTGGCTTGTTGGAACCTGAAATCTTCCAAGATTATGGGTTACGAATGCATATTTGTTGTCTTTACTCGTAGCAATACCTCTAATAGCATTACTGCCTGTTGCAAGCTGTATATCTTTTACCTTTTCAAAGTTGTCTAATGAAATGACAGACACTGCGGCCGAAATATAATCCTGGTTTGCTCTTCCGGTAGGCAAGAAATTAGCTACCAGAAGAAATTTTCCGTCTTCTGTTATTATTGCACTTTTAGGTTCTCTCAGTACTTTGACTTCTCTTGTTACTTTACCTGTAGAAAGATTGATTTCAGATATTGTAGTCTGAAACTGGTTGCAGATGTATAGTTTGCTTTTGTCCTTGCTTAATACAGGTGAGCATGCTCCTCGTCCTGTAGGGATGAATATACCAGAATCATTTTCTTCCGGGTTTATTATCACTACACCTCCTCTTGCCCCACCAGTTGTAGCATAGATGGTTTTACCGTCAGTCGTTACTCCTGTAGGTGGCTCATTTGTCTTCCACTGTCTGATACGTTCTTTCCCGTCGATAGAATATATGCATATACTTGATGTACCCTTTTCTGAAGATAGGATATTGTTCTTGAACAGTGTGACATCATTCATATATAGCGGTCTTACGTCTTCCAGACCGTTCCCTTTCTCTGTAAAGCTCCATAGTCCTGAAGCTAGGACTACGGAGAATATGCTGGAATATAATACCTTGTTCATATTGATTTATATTACATTTGGTCTTTGTCATATATTTTCTTGCCCTCATTGATGCAGGAGTTTACCTCTTCATTCTTCTCTAGCTTGTCGGCATATTTTCTGAGCATTGCCTTATGTCTTTCGCACGGAACAATCTTGCTCTCAATGTCTCCGCGAGGAGTGGCTTTAAGGCGCTTCTTTCCTTCCTTGATTATAGCCAGTGCTTTTTTGTACTTTTCCTTGTCTTTCCGTATTCCGTCAAGAATAGGGCTCAGTTCAGGACGGTCGAAAGCAATCTGTGCCTGCATGTTTCTTGAGAAATTGTTAAGATTCCACAAGCTTATGCCTGTAAGTTCCGCAAGCTGGTTTACTTCCTGATTGGTAAGCGGACATCTGCCTGCAAGGGCATCGTCGAAAGCAGATTCATATACAGGATAATAAACACCATTCAGATCCATCCATGTATATAAAGTCTCTTTTTCCTTAGGACTCAGCTTCACGCCTTTATGCCCGTTGTCTATAATCTTTGTCAGCTTGCTTGCATGGCTACCCCAGGAATATGCTTGCTGTATATCAGCAGGACCTCCTCCCACAAGGCTGACAATCTTGTTTACATACAGATTAACGTATGCGGCATTGAAGAATGGGTTCATGTCTTTAGCCAGGACAAGTTTTTTACGGTCATTGTTGTCGAAGTCGTGGCAACTTACACAATGCTTGTCAAGTATCGGTTGTACGTGCTCCATGAAAGAGAACTTGAACGGTTCCTTTCCCATCCATTTGGACAGTTCTGAAGGTTTTTTGCTCAATGCTATCGGACGTTTAGGCATTGGTGCAGGAATACTTAAGCGGTCTTCGTGACAGCCCACACAACCGTTTATCTCTCCCGGCATAAGTGATACCCCGCTTCGCATTGATTGAATCATTTTCTTGTCCTTGTCAAGAACCTGGAAATAGACATGCTTTCCGGCAGGTACAATAAAGCTGGCAGAACCATCCTCCTCAATAGGCACTTCCCCCAGGATTTGTTTGTTTTCGAAACTGTGCCAATTCATGCCAGGAGCCTGTTCTCCTTGCCCGAACCAGCCCTGTTTTGTCCATGTCCTTTTCTCCGGTGATTCAACGACACGCAGCCATTTGGCTTCTCCTTTTTTAACTCCTTCCATGTGAGTACCTTCATATACATTTTCCACATAGAAGCGTCCTGTCTTGTCTTTGAAGTTTCTCATAGAAGGGAGTATCAACGGCTTTTCCTTAGGCTGGATTATCTGTGGGTCATACAGGCTCTTGTCGCCTTCTATCAGCAGTTCCTCTGTACCATCCATTCCCAGCAGATATATTCCCTGCTTTGAATCATCTATATTCCATGAACCACGTTTGAACCATATAGTACGTGATGTCAGGAAGTAGTCTTCATTTATAGGGAATGGATCCTCGTAGAAATTGCTAATCCATTTAAATGAATCCAAGTCACCGTTTCCTACAATGTTTATACACTCTTTAGGCCATATTTTAACCACGGCGTCACGTCCGTCTACACCTTTCTTTCTATCTATGACAGCAATAGCTCCCCAAGGTCTGTCATGACATGAACTGAATGTACATACAACCAGATCAGTTCCTGGTATTTGGCGTCCTTCCAGTACACCACCCGGGCTGGCGGTATTGTTTCCGTAATATATAGAATGTTTTGTCCCGTCTGGATTAACTGTCCATAACCCCTGTGCATCTCCAAAGTTCCTGTCTACATACTCCCAGCGGTCGTATAATATTCTTCCATCACTCAATAGCGAGGAATGTCCTTCAAAGAGGGTACTTACACCAATCTGGGTAATGTTGGAACCGTCACCGTTCATCCTGAACAGGTTTCCCATAATATGTCTGTTGCACATACAATATTTAGGCTGGCGTGTAGAAGTAAATACAATACCACCATCAGGCAGATATAGAGGGTCTATGTCCGATACACCTTCTGCATATGTAAGTTGTTTCAGTCCTGTCCCGTCTACATTCATTTCGTAGATGTGATAGAAGTCCTCCTTCGATTTTCTCATGGAGAATATAATCTTTTTCCCGTCGAAAGAAATTTCCGGGTCACGTACAACACCGTCTGTTATTTCAATCAGTGTTCTAGATTTTCGGCTGTCCACGTCAAAAATTCTCATGGCTCCTCCTGGAGCGAAACTGTTTTCATTGATTTCTCCATACTGGAATAACGTTGCAGTGTTATGATGGTCCGGTGCAAACTGCTCGCGTTCGATGTATATAATCTGCTTACCGGCCAAGACATTTCTTGCTTTCTCTGATAGAAAGATATCTTTCTTTGGCAACTGGGCCTGTGTAGTAGCCCCCCCAGACAATATCGATAGGGATGCTATGATTAGAGTTGGAATTTTGTTTGTTTTCATATATCAGTATTTTTTTTGCAAATAACGTCTTTTTTCCTTTATAGTATTTTCATTTTCCTTTTAAAAGCTTTTAAAAAACTCCCATTCTAAAATGAGATGCGATTTAAAATACTTTTATTATATATTTTAGATATAATAGAAGAATATTTCATTATTTTGAAAGGATTCTTTTCGTTGAATAATTAAAATGATGGTATTTTAGCATTAAAAAATAATATTTATGTTTCTATCTTGTTATTATAAATGCTCTTCAGAGAAGGAGTTTGATATAGCGCTGGCAGATTTGCTCCGTTATGCATCTGATATGAAAAATGTAGTACGTCTTGTATTCTTTGGTTCTCCTACAGATACTGAAAAATTCAAGAAGCAGCGCAGTAGTATAGCCTTGATGTTGAAGCGCGAATTTCAACATTCAATTCCTGCATATACATATTTGGCTCAACCATTGCTTGATGGTGGAACTTTGGGGGTTGAGATTCAGGTAGCTGAAAATTGTGATGATGTCGTTTGGGAGTATCCTACTTATGATGTGTTTTCTTGTGTTAAGTTAAGCATTGGAAATGAACGCATGTTGTTTATTTCAGGAATATTTCAATCTGACTTATCTTTATCTGTACGTCAACAGTCCGAAATGGTTATGGAAAAAATATCATGCATACTGTTACGTGAAGGTTTTACTATTAGCGATATTGTTCGTCAGTGGAACTATATAGAGCATATCACAGGAGAAGAAGTTTCCGGAAGACAGAGATATCAGGAGTTTAATGATGTGAGGAGCAGGACTTATGGAGATTCCTTTATTGATTATGGCTATCCAGCGGCTACAGGTATAGGTACTCAATTAGGTGGAATACAGATAGAACT
Source organism: uncultured Bacteroides sp. (assembly GCF_937912035.1). Lineage (GTDB taxonomy): Bacteria > Bacteroidota > Bacteroidia > Bacteroidales > Bacteroidaceae > Phocaeicola. Next base: position 497,770 of record NZ_CALDPF010000031.1, on the reverse strand, counting down.
AGATGCGTTTTCTGGCTCAAAAATGTATTCTCATCGTGTTGATAACCCAATACAGAGAGCTGCTTATGAATATTCATCCAAGGTTCTTGTAGGTAGTAAAGGAAAAACAACTCCAAAGTTTGAGAGAGCACGTTCTGTATCATTTCATTCGGATGGGTGGATATATATATCAGGAACTGCTGCCATTCGAGGTGAGATGACAATCGAAACGGATGCAGGAAAGCAGGCAGAACTAACATTGGATAATATTAGGATATTGCTTTCAGATGCAACTTTGAAAGAATACAATATTCAAGGGCATGCAGAATTGAAATCATTAAGAGTATATGTAAAGCGTTCAAATGATATAAGACTTGTTAAACAATATATAGAATCTTCATATCCTTCAATAAAGGTGATATATGTAAATGCAGATATTTGTAGAGACAATTTGCTTGTAGAAATGGAAGGATATGCAATAATTAGATCTTATAACTAATATAGCTATATAAAACAGAAGTGCCATATCGTCAATGTATGAGGAAATGGCACTTCTGTTATTTACTAATTCAATATTCCTTAATTTTACGAAGCTGATTTAATGTAACAAATCCTCCGGTGGCAACAACAATAGGAACTATCCATGTAAAGATTCCATTGTATTCGAATACTCCTATATATTCCAAAGCCGGGTATATAGTAAACGTTATTACTAAAGCCATGGTAGGTGGGTCAATATGAGTATCTCCATGATATACGAAAGCTGCCGCACACAGCTCTCCTATATATGCAGCAAGAATGCCGAATGCTATTCCCCATGCAATATTTCCTGTGGTAGCAGTGACCATTGATGATGAGAGTGCGATATGATGTGTAACAGGTATTTTGTAACCCATTATCATAAAAGTGTATGCAACAGTTGCAAACCCAAATATGAGTCCGCTGCTTCCTGGTAGAATTATTGCCATATATGCAGCCGGGGAACCTATAGCTATAGCTAAGAGTAGTATTTGAAGAGAATCTGATTGGTATATTACCCACGAATGTTCATTGGTTGGTATCCATCTGTTTGTTTTTCCTTCCTTCTTTCCTAACAGTCCTGTATTTCCATATACTAATCTAGTAATAAACATGTTTAATATTACGGCAAGTGCTATAGTATTTGTCCATGTTGTATCACTGTAATTAGGAATTAGATTGATAATAAGCAAGATTAAATGTCCTAGAATTCCAAAAAGACCACCAACCAACAGTACTGAAGGATTGTTAAGACCAACAAGGGCAGTACATATGTCTCTACCATTTGTTATTAGTTTTTTCTTTGCTGCAAATGCTGCAGCTGCACATCCACCTGCAAATGATGTATGAGGACCAAGAAAGATGCCCCATGCAACTAGATTCATGAAATCCGGATTACCGGAAGTAAGATTTACTGTAGCTCCAATCAGTACAGCCAACCCACATAATACCCAAACGGGGAAGGCGCCTATGGCAGCCCCAAAAATCCCCCCTGCAAATGCAATTAATAATTCAATAATGTTTAATTCCATAGATATAAAAATTTAAATATAGTATAATGCAAATGTCTATATATTTTCTTCTAATAGGTTTATATATTTTTTTAAATGCTTTTCAAAAACTCCCTTATTATGGATAAATGGGAATTTAATATCTGTAAAATTTCATTATTCTTCCAATATGTATTTATTTTCTTCCAAACATTAAATATATTTTATTGTAGATTTGCTCATAATTATTGAGATTATTACTTTTGACTTGAATATAGAATTGATGAATAAATGAAAACTATGAAAGTATTTTTGTTAACGTGTTTAATATCTATTTTACCATGTTTGCTATCAGGTAAAGATAGTGCTACATTTTTCCGTTGTTATTATGATGAGTTAAATCTTCCTCAGACTACAATATTAAATATAGACCAGGATTCGAGAGGGTATATATGGCTGGCTACAGGAAGAGGAGTATATAGGTTTGATGGAAATGAAGTAATAGCACTGTCGGAAATTCTTCCGGATTTTCGTGATATACTTGAAATATACACCCCATGGGTAATGGTTTATGATAAAGATAAATTATGGATTAGTAATGGATATATATATGATCTTAAGTCTGGGGATTTATACAGGAATCCTATATCTTATGAGCGAACATTTAATATGCCTTTAATTGATAGTCTTGGTAATCTTTGGTTTAACTACTATGACAGATTTGCTAGATATGATGTTAAAACAGAGAGAATGTCATTGCTTGAAGCGCCTGTAAGTATAGGATTCTCACAGTCTGATCATTATATCTGGGGAGTCATTGAAGATAAACAGCTTGTTCGAATGTCTATTGGTGAAGGAAATATAGCATATATAAAATATGATATACCTTCAACTATAAGTGATATAAATAATTTGTATGCTGTAAATGATAATACTATACTTGTAGGAACTAAATCAAAGGGATTGTGGATATATGATGTGAATTCGAATAGTTTTAGGCAGATCATTAAGGAAAATTACATTAGAGATATAATGTGTTATGATCCGTCAACTTTCTGGATTGGAACAGAAAATGGTATATATATTTATAATATTGATGAAGATAAGGTTTATCATTGGGAAAAGGATCCTCACGATATCTATGCAATTCAAGACCACGCAATATATTCTTTTTTCAAGGATAGGGAAGGAGGAGTATGGTGTGGAAGTTACTTTAGAGGTTTATCATACGTTCCAAACGTACAATGTAAATTTAATAGCTATAAGCCGAGTAAAAAATATCCAGGTTTGGAAGGAACAGTAATCCGTGAATTTTGTAAGGATAATGAAGGTAATCTGTGGATTGGAACAGAAGACTATGGTGTTAGTCGTTTTATTTATTCAGAAAACAGATTTGAGAATTATTCAAAAGGTAATGGCTTAAATAACAATAATATCCATGGACTATGTTGCGATGATGGTATTCTTTGGTGTGGAAGTTTTGACAATGGTATAGAACTGTTCGACATCAAGAAGAAGAAGGTAGTATATTCGTTTTCATCAGATGACAATAAGAGTAATCTTAAGTCTGATTTCGTATTTTCTATATTGAAAACAAATACAGGTGATATATGGATTGCAACTGATAAAGGTGTCCAGGTATATGAAAAGGAAAACAAACGTTTTAGTGATTTGTATGAAGAAATAAGACCTTGTAGTCAACTATATCAGGATAGCAGGAGTAATATATGGGCTGTATGTACAAATGAACTTGCATGCATATCTCCAGACAATAAATTGACTAAATATGCACTGAATACTGGCACAATACAGTCTGTAATGGAGACCACTAACCATGAAATATGGGTTGCAACATCCTTGGGTATATCTCGTCTTGATGAATCAAGAAATTGTTTTATTAACCATGTTATCTCAGAACAAAGTGTGTCAACTAATTTTGCATACCGTATTGTTGAAGACGGCCAAGGATATTTTTGGATATCTACAGCCTATGGGTTGGTTCGTTATCATCCTAAAACACATGCTTCGTATGTTTTTACAACTTTGGAGGGATTGCCTGAAAACAGGTTTAATGTCAGTTCCTCTTTTAAAGATGATAATGGTATAATTCATTTTGGGACAATAAATGGTTTTACATGTTTTGATCCCACATTGTTTCTCCCAAGTAATATAGTGCCAAAACCTCAATTGTCGAAACTTATGTGTATGGGAGTGAACATGGAACGCACCATATATAATGCCGATGAAGGTGTATATGATATTAATTATACGGAGAATACTTTGTCTTTTGATTTTAGTTCTCTTACATATACAGCTCCTGGGGCATTGCGCTATCGTTATCGTTTAGACCCGATTGACAGAGGCTGGCATGTACAGAATGGTAATGCAAGTTTTACATATCCCAGTCTCTTACCTGGAAAATATAAAGTACGTTTTCAGACAACAGATTATAATGGTGAGTGGGTAGATAATGAAATTTCATATAATATTGAAATTATCCCCCCTTTCTATCTTTCGTGGTGGGCTAAAACAATATATATGGTGGTTGCATTTGCAATTTTTATTTTCTCTCTTCATAAATGGCATGAACGTATTAATAGTAAACAGAAGGAACATATAAAGGAAATTAAAGATGCTACAGAAAAGGAAATATATAAAACCAAAATTAATTTCTTCACTACGATAGTTCATGAGATTCGTACTCCTCTAACACTGATAAAGGCTCCTTTGGACAAAGAACTTTCTTTGAATAGAAGTGAGAATCTTCTATTGGTTGAGAAAAATGTGGATCGTCTTCAAAATCTATGTACACAATTGCTGGATTTTCGTAAGATGGAATCGGAACAGTTGCAGTTGAATTTTGTGAAAACCAATTTGTCTGATTTATTAAAAGGTATTCTCTATAGATTTTCTGCTCAAATAAAAGAAAACAATTTGGATTGTGAAGACAATTTAGATAATATAGCTATTGAGGCTCCAATAGATAGAGAGGCTTTTACTAAGATAGTAAGTAATATGCTTAATAATGCTGTTAAGTATTCCAGCCATATAATTAAAATAGAGCTAGGTATTGATGGGGATAATTTCTATTTATCAGTACGTAATGACGGTGTTATAATAGATAAAAGTGATAGGGCAAAGGTTTTCAATATGTTTTATAGAACTGCTAACGCTGAAAGTAAGACTGGTACAGGTATTGGATTAGCTTTTTGCCGTTCGTTAGCCGAGATGCATAATGGTAGTTTGGAATTGATTGATGATATGGATTATACAAATTTTCGTTTGACATTGCCTTTAAAGCAACAAATGGTATTTTCTATCGAGTCAGTAACGGATGAAGAAGATAATGATTTGATTCTTGCAGAAACATCGGATGAATCTAAAGTAAATATTTTGGTAGTTGAAGATGAACCAGAATTACGTAACTTCCTAAAAAAAACATTGTCAGAAAAGTATAATGTATTTGTTGCCTCAAATGGTATTTCTGCAATGGGAATTATAGAGAAATATCCTGTATCGGTAGTAATAACTGATGTGATGATGCCAAGGATGGATGGGTGCGAGTTATGTAGGGTTATAAAGAACAGGATTGAACTGTGTGGTATACCGGTAGTAATGCTGACTGCAAAGAATACCGTGGAAGCAAGATTGGAAGGATATATGGCGGGCGCAGAGGAATATATTGAGAAACCTTTCTCTATGAGGTATTTGTTGGCAAGGATTGATCTTATTATTGATAAAAAACGTAAAGACGCAGAGAAACATTTTTCATCGCAGGTATCAGTTAAGATTGATGAACTTGTTAATAAGTCAGATAGCATGTTGGTTGATAAGTTCCAGAAACTGGTAGAAGAAAATATATCAAGTGATAAACTGAATATAACGTTCTTATGCGAACAATTGGGGATGAGTCAGACAACTTTCTTCAGAAAGATGAAAGCCTTATTGAATGTTTCTCCTAACGATTATATACGTATTGCCAGAATAGAACATGCAGCGACGGTGTTACTTAAAGTTGATAATGTTCGTATATCTGATGTAGCATATGAATTTGGTTTTTCTAGCCCTAGCTACTTCACACGCTGCTTTATTCAGCATTATGGAATGTCGCCGAAAGATTATATAGCTCAAAAGAAAACTTCAGATAATAATTGAGTATGAGTTATTACATGTAGTCATGTTAAAGTAAAAGCCATCTAATTCTTAATGCTTTGGAGTTGAGAATTAGTTGGCTTATTATATTTTGAAAATACAGACTTTTATATAAATTGTTTGGAAGTTACATCCTCCATGATTTATTCTACGTCATATAATTTTCTGTTTGAGTTGATTGCATCATCAAATTCTTCATTTTTTGAGACTCGCTCTATGTATCTTTTAAGTTGTTCTTTATGTTGTATACATGGTACGAGCTCATTTTCTATATCACCTCTAGGAGTTTCTTTCAAACGTTTTTGTCCAAGTTTTATAATCTGTAGAGCCTCATTATATTTACCCTTATCCTTCCTTACTCCATCCAATATAATACTTTGATCAGGACGGTCAAAGCTTACTTGTGCTTGTAATGATCGTTGGCAATCTCGCAAACTATACAAGTCTATTCCAGTAAGCTCTGCTAATCGCTGAATTTCGTTATCATATAAAGGACATCTTCCGGACAAAGTCTCAAAAAAGGCAGATTCATATACAGGATAATATACACCATTTAAATCCATCCATGTATAAATTATTTCTTTTTCTTTAGGAGTCAGTTTTACTCCTTTATGGCCATTGTCTATAATCTTTGTCAATTTGCTGGTATGGCTTCCCCAGGAGTATGCTTGCTGTATATCAGCTGGACCTCCACCTACAAGGCTGATAATTTTATTTACATATAAATTAGTATATGCAGTATTGAAAAAAGGAGTCATATCTCCAGCAAGGACAAGCTTTTTACGGTTTTCTAAGTCAAAGTCATGGCATTTAACACAATGTTTATCAAATATAGGTTGTACGTGCTCCATAAATGAAAACTTAAAAGGTTCCTTATCCATCCATTTTGATAGTTCGGCTGGTTTTTTATTTAGGGCGGTAGGACGCCTTGGGGATGGAGTTGGAATACTAAGTCTATCCTCATGGCATCCAATACAACCGTTTATCTCTCCTGGCATTAATGAAACCCCACTTCTCATTGACTGGATCATTTTCTTATCCTTATCCAACAGTTGAAAATATACATGTCTTTTAGCAGGAACATAAAAACTTACAGAACCGTCTTCTTCCACTGGAACTTCTCCCAATATTTGTTTGTTTTCAAAGCTGTGCCAATTCATACCTGGATATTGTGCTCCTTGACCACTCCAGGCACTTTTGCTCCATGTCCTTTTTTCTGGTGATTCAACAACACGCAACCATTTTACAGCTCCTTTTTTTACACCTTGCATGTGAGTTCCCACATATACATTTTCAACGTAAAACTGGCCAAAAGAATCTTTATAATTACGCATAAATGGTATAATGTTTGGCTTTGGTCTAGGTTGTATGATTTGAGGATCAAATAAACTCTCGTTCCCTTCAATCAATAACTCTTCTGTACCATCATATCCAACCAGATATATGCCCTGTTTTGAGTCAGCAATGAACCATCCTCCTGGTTTAAACCAAATAGTTCTTGATACCAAAAAGTTTTCTTTGTCAATTGGGAAAGGGTCCTCAAAGAAACGGTTTAGTTGTTTGAATGTGTCTAAATCTCCATTATCAACCCAATCTAAAGCTTCTTCGGGCCAAATACGTGTAACAGCATTGCGTCCATCTACACCTTTATTGTGGTCTATTATAGTCATTGCTCCCCATGGCCTTTCATGACAAGGGGCGAAAATGCAGACAACTAAGTCAGTTCCAGGAATCTGACGTCCATCTATAACTCCACCTGGACAAGCCGTATTATTGCCATAATAAATAGAATGTTTAGTTCCATCAGGATTAACAGTCCATAACCCTTGGGCATCTCCGAAATTTCTGTCCACATATTCCCATCGATCGTATAATATACGTCCATCATTAAGAATAGATGCATGACCCTCAAAAAGAGTATTTACACCAATTTGGGTAATATTAGAGCCATCACCGTTCATTCTAAATAGATTAGCCTGGATAATCAAATTGCACATACAATATTTGGGCTGACGTGTAGACGAAAATACGATACCACCATCAGGTAAATATGCCGGGTCAATATCTGAAACGTTTTCAGCCTTTGTCAATTGGATTAGTTCAGTTCCATCCAGATTCATCTCATATATATGATATGAGTCTTTTACATTCCTTCTCATTGAAAATAGAACTTTCTTGCCGTCATATGAGATTTCAGGATCCCGTATAACTCCATCAGTACATTCAAGTAAAGTATAAGATTTTCTTGTATCTACATCAAATACTCTCATTGCACTTCCACCACTAAAACTGTTTTCATTAAACTCACCAGCCATAAACAGTGTTTCCGTATTATGATGATCGCCTGGATATTGTTTACGCTCTATATACAATATTTTTTTGCCTGATAGGATTCCCTGTGCTTTCCAACTTAGGACTATCTGTTTCTGGGGTATTGAGGCATTTACTACTACAGGATATATTATAGTAAAAAGAAAAGTAAGATAATAAATGATACGATGCATAAGAACCTATTTTAAATGAAACATGGTATATATTGTTTTCATTGTGTAAAACAATAAATTCCCCTTATCCAATTATAATTTAGAATGAATAAGGGGAATCAACTATTAATGCTCTTGGTTATGAAAATATATTATTGACTGACCCAACCAGGATTCTGTTCCAGAGTTCCATTACTTAAAGCAATCTGACGTAATGGCAAAGGTCTTAGATAGTGTTTGGAAGAGAATTTTCTTGATGAAGCCGGTTCTAGAATGATAAAGCCATTCTCATCTACTGTATATACTCTGTTGCTGAAGTCTGTTTTTACTATTTTATCTTCTTTTTCATTATATACTTCGAATCCTCCAGGTGTACTGATAGGGGAATTAGTCCATAATATACCTTTCATATCTTGGTTCATTTCGGTTTCTCCTACAGCCCATCTTCTGATGTCGTCATATCTGAATCCTTCAGCCATGAGTTCGATAGTTCTTTCTCTACGTATTTCCGTACGCATATCCAGTCCATACTGCGAGCAGAAGTTATTTGTCAGATGTGGCATACCAACACGGTCACGTAATTTGTTTATTGACTTGTTAAGATCCTCGTCTGATATACTTCCATCTCTTTCGAATAAAGCTTCAGCATATATTAACATAACCTCTTCCAGACGAATCACCGGATAATCTATACCTACAGCTCCTTCTATTTCTGGAATGTATTTACCAAGCAGATATCCTGTACCACTTGTCCAAAAACCATCGTTCCATGCTCCGGTATTTACTAATTCTTCGTCTGTCCAGTCATAGTTTCTATGGTATGGAGAATGGTACCAGAATTGAGTAAATGGTTCAATCAGGTTACAAGACATTCTTGGATCTCTGTTTTGGAACTCGATATTGATGGCTTCTTTTGTTACTGGATCAATCTGGAAACCATGTCCTTTAAAATTAGTTTCAGGATGAGTTATAGGCAATCCTTTAGTATCCAGAAACATATCCATTAATTTTAGTGTAGGAGATAGATTCCCGTTTGTTACAGCTATATATCCTGTAGGGGAATCCAGCTTGTTATGTTTTCTTGTTAATATATAAGCATGATTTGATTCTTTCTTTATGCCGGCAGGATTTGATTTTTCATCACTTTCCAGTATAAACATGTAGAAGTAACTCATGTCTCCAAGAATTTCTCTTTCGTCAAAAAGATAATAGTTAGGATCTTCCAATACCTTGCTTGATTCCTCTATGGCAATATCGAACATTTCTTGTTCGCCTCCTAGTTCGTGGAATTTTCTCCAAGTACCTTCGAACAGTGCTACTCTTGCCTTAAATGCACGTACTGCAGTAATGGTTATACGTCCTTCCTGATCGGATGATGTAAGTGTTCCTACAGGAGCATTTATAGCTTTATCAAGGTTGTCAATAATAAAATTTACTATATCTTCTCTTGAAGCTCTTGGCTTGTACAAATCAGGGTCTGTTAATGTCAGGGTATGATCTATCAATGGAACACCACCGAAATAGCGCAATAGATTGTAGTAGTTCATTGCTAAAAAGAAGTGCGCTTCACCTTTATATACCTGAACACTATTTTTTAAGTCTCCTTCTTCCAATTTTGCTTCTTCTTCTAGTAAAACAAGACAGTTCCTTATATTTGAATAACATGTATTCCATGTTCCGTCATTTTGAGATTCAATATACGTACTGTTACTTACTGAGTTCGGTCCCCCAGCATAGTACAAATCTGTCATGTTATCGTTACTGTTTTCACCGAAATCAGGCAATTGTTGATATAACCCATTGGCGTAAAGCTGAAAATCTTTTTCAGTTTTAAAGTATACATCAGATGTTAATGAATCTTTAGGAAGTAGATTCAAGTCTGATTCGCATGCACTTAATGTTATAAGGCTAATTATGTAAAATAGTTTATATGGTTTCATGTTTGTTTATGTATTAAAATCCGACATTTAATCCAACAGAGAATGTTCTAGCATAAGGTGCTATGGCAGAGTTGTATGGCTGTTCAGGGCTATAGCTTTTAGGCATTTTATTTATAATATATCCAAGGTCTGTTGCATTGGCAAATATCTTGACTTTGCTGAGGTGAATCTTATCAACCCATGTTTGAGGTAGGGTATAAGATAGTTGTATGTTCTTTATAGCCAACCATGGTACATTGACAAAAGAGAATGGAGCTGTAGAAGGTGTAAAGTTATTACTGTTAACAGAATTGTCAAATGTAGCATCTGTTACATATAGTCTTGGAAACTCTACAGGGTTTTCAGGAGTCCATCCAGGGTCTGAGACAGCATGCTCTAACAACTGAATCCATGGAAGTCCGAAATTTACTCTGTCATTTTGTACTACGTTCCATTTGCCTACACCATTAAGTATTGCACTGAATTCAAATCCTTTATATCCTGCAGACAGATTTATATAGTATTGGTAGTGTTGTCTGGTGTCTCCAAGATATACCATATCACCTGATGAAGGTAGAGGCTTTCCGTTTTCGTCTGTCTGATACAATGTACTTTCAATAATTCCATCTCCATCAAGATCCTTAAATTTCACATCTCCAGGAGCAAGACGATTTGTTATTCCACCTTTAATCTGATCATAATAAGCATTTACTTCGTCCTGATTCTGCATTATTCCGTCATATACTAGACCAAACTGTGCTCCTAATGGATAACCTTCAACCCATGAACCGCTGTTTAAGCTAGGTATAACATTGTCAGGTAATTTAATGGCTTTAGTATTGGAGTCACTTAAACCCAATGAAACACTATAATTAAAGCCGTTTTTTAGCTGATCTCTCCATGTTACTCCCAAATCCCATCCTTTTACACGAATGTGGGCTCCGTTTATATTAGGAGCAGTTGTTCCAAGCAGACTAGGGTATTCTTGTGTATAGAATGCATTGTTTGTATTTGTAATATAATAGTTGTATACAATGTTTAGTCTGTCTTTAAACAAGTTCATATCAAGACCGATATTCATTTTCTTTGAAATCTGCCATGTTCTCGTATTGGAAGGAAATCCTGATAATGTAGCTATCTGCTGTTTTGTTACTGAAGATGGAGTTCCAAATAATATGTTAGAAGTAGATATGCCTATACCTTGTACAAAGTCATAATTTCCTAATCCGGCTTGATTTCCAAGTTCTCCATAGTTGAAGCGTATTTTCAAATAATTCAGATAATCATTTATTCCAAGTTTCTTTATAAAGTTCTCGTTTGTTACGGTATATGCAGCACCGGCCCCAAAGAAGTTGCTCCACTGGTATCCTTTAGCAAATCTTGAACTGCCATCACGTCTGAAATAACCTTCTACAGTATACTTGTCTTTATATGTATACCCAGCATTAGCAAGTATACCTTGTAATGTGTTTTCTGTTTGTGTATCGGACGCCAGATTCTTTAAGGGATTTCCGAAGTTAAGGGTATATAAAGTAGAGTTGGCCAGGTCACGTGCTTGTGCTACGGCATGATCATATTGGAATTCCTCATGTGTGAATGCTGCAAAAGCACGTATAGCGTGGTCTCTCATGAACGTTTTTCTATAATCAGCAGAAAATGTAAGATTTAGAGATTGGTCAAAATTGTTACCGTAATATGAGTATGTATCTGCATCTCTGTTCGTCATTGAAGGGAAAGCATAACTTTCATCCCAATAATAAGAATCATACCATTTCTGCAATGCACGCGCTTTAATTCCGTCATAACTTTTCATACCGACAGCACGAATTTTTAGATTCTCAATCGGAGTAATATCCGCATAAAATTGTGCAGATAACATATATCTTTGCTGACGGTTTTCTCCTCTTTCTTTTGCGTGTGCTATAGGATTCGGCATACTTCCCCATACACAGTATCTACCCTCTGGCGTGTATGGAACATCCCAAGTTGGTCTGTTTGCAATGGCTGATTCCAAGCCACCTATATCAATTGGTTCTACCAGATTCTGGTAGCGTATATTTATGTTCGTACCTACTGAAATCCATTTGTTAAAGTGATAATCCAATTTTAGACGAGCAAATGCAGTCTTGTTTGAATTGTTTCCATAATTGAGCATAGAACCCTCATCAATAAAACCAATTGATGTATAGTATGATGCTTTATCTGTAGAACCAGAGGCTGATACATCGTAATTATGTGTAATACCGGTTCCATACATTATGTCAAACCAATCATAGTCAGAAAATACTAGGAATGGTGTGTCAGGGAACGGTGCTGTTCCGGATACTACATGTTTGTAGTCATTATTCTTTATATCATTGTATGTTAAATTATTATCTTTGATATAGTTTATAACATTTTTGTATCCTAGTACATTGTCTATACCGCTCATGCTCCAAGCTTTATCCATCAATAGATATGTATCAATAACATTGGCTTTTTCAGTATGTATAGATGGAGTTTTGAATGAGGCAGTATATGATGCTTCTACTTTATTCTTTTTTCCTGACTTGGTTGTGATGACAATTACTCCTGATGAAGCTCTTGAACCATAAACAACGGCTTCACCATCTTTCAGAACATTTATGCTTTCAATATCATTTGGATTGATACTATTGATAGCATCTATTGAGCCCAATGGTTGAGGAATTCCGTCAATAACAACTAGTATATCTCCACCTGTACGTGTCGAAACACCTTGTATCTCAATACCCACACTTCCTCCTCCAACTCTTCCTGGATTACTGCGACTGACGATAAGGCCTGGTGAAACACCCTGAAGCAGGTCGGTTCCTCTGGCAGCAGGTCTGTTTTCAAGGTATTTTGAGTCAATTGTAGCTACAGAACCAGTAAGGTTTTTTCTTTCCTTTGATTGATATCCAACAACAACAACTTCTTCAAGAAGTTTGGTGTCTTCCATCATTGTTATGGAAATATTGTTTTGTCTATTATTCACTTTTAATGTCTGAGACAAATATCCGATGTATGAGAATTCCAGAACAGAGTTATCAGATACGCTAATTTCAAAATTTCCATCAAAGTCCGTCACTGTACCATTATTGGTGTTTTTGATGATAACATTTACTCCAATTAGTGGCTCTCCATTTTTGTCTGTTACTTTTCCCTTTACCGTTTTGTTTTCTTGTTGTAAAACGAAAGACGATGTAGGTGAAGAATTAATGTTTGTAGCATTATTATTTCCAAATAAAAATGTATTTGAAAATAATAATATAGATGTAAAAGCCATATGTGGTTTTACATCCAAATTCTTGAGTACATTTTTCATAAATAAATTTTTATATTAATAATGGTTTTATGTAGCCTATATGGAATTTTATTATTATTATAGTGTAATTTGTCCTATATGTGGTTTTTCATTTGCAAATGTAATATTTGTCATAAGGAGTCATTGTAATAATATTTTCAATTAATTTCAATATCTTTTCATGTATAGTAGCTTGGACTCTTTTTTATTTTATGATTTTCTTTTTTTAGAATATGTAAAGTGGAAGGATTTTATTGTTATTACTTATGGTATTTACTTCTTAAATGTCTGCATAGTGTATTTTACTATTTATAGAATGGTTGTATATTGAAATTATTTGGTGCTTTTGTGCTATTGGAAAATGGAATGTTTTATTTTATTTGTATTCACTTGTTATTATAATATGAATATCATTTTATAATGTATTGTATGTTGTTAATAATTTGGGAATAATACTTAATTGTGATTATAAATTTTGATATCGTGTTTATCAAGTTTGTAATTAAAAAATGTTATGTAGATAGAGTGGATTATTTGTTTATAGGTGTATAATAGCTTCCAGACTCTTTCAGTTCATTATTGCATAATAAAAAAATAATTAATTAATATCTGTTAATATGAATCTGTCGAAACGATTTTTTTTTCTATTATCATTGTATTACTCTATTGGAGTTAATGCCCAGCAGAAACTTTCGGGACTTGACCTTTCCCGCTCTTCACAAACTTATGGAACCACTGTTGTAGGTCTGTCTGTGACAGGGGAGGAGGCTTTTGTAGCCGGGGAGAAATGTACAGATCCTGTTGGAGTTCATTCCGAAAGTGTTATAAAGGTTAACATGAAAGGTTTTGGAAAGAATATAACTGGCCGTATAGGTGTTGCCGACTCAAAACTTGACTATACATCGGCAGACATATCCTCTTCACCACAACCGGACGGAACACGTGTCTTCTATAGAAAGGTAGGAGACAGGAAGTACTTTGCAGGGGTTGAAGATGCTGACAGAACATTTAAGAAAGGAACAGTAGTTTTCAGGATTTTAGGTGACGGCAAGGAACTGTATTCACGTAAAATGAGTTCGGGCGAGAAAATGGAAGCGTTTGATGTAAACATATCAAAGGTCAAGAAGCTTGAACTGAAGGTTGATGATGGAGGAGACGGTTGTAGCGGTGACTTTGCTGTGTGGTCTGACGTAAATATTGATTATGACAACTTCCAAGCTCCAGCAATCAGTACAGAATCTACCACTGAAGGCGAAGGGGTTTCTAAAGAAGACTGGGACAGAATGTCTTCCAAAATAAGCAAGCTTCCTGTTTCTGATTATCCTTCTATGGAGCGCAGTGATATAGACTGGCTGGTGTCTCCGGATAGTTACAAGGCTGAAGTAATGGCAGGAGCTGATGGCAAATCTATTGTAATTACCAATGGACTGACATCCAGAGTCTTCAGAATTACGCCTAATCTTGCTACAGTTGACATTGTAAATCATATGTCAGGTGAGAATATGCTCAGGGCAGTCAGCAGCGAGGGAGAACTTACTATTAACGGAGAAAAATGGTCTCTTGGTGGTTTGGAAGGACAGCCTGAACGCGGATATCTCAAGCTTGAATGGATAGATGAAATGACTGTTGCAGACCGTTCTTTCATTGTTGAGGATTTTGAGATTTCAGATTCCATACATTCTTTGGCCTGGGCCAGAAGCCGTTGGGCACTGAACAAGGAACTTCCTACCGGTAAATCCCTTACATTTACCATGCGTGGAACAGGAGATGTTTCAAATCTTAAAGTAAAGCTTCATTTTGACATCTATGACCATGTGCCTGTAATAAGAAAACACATGGAGATTTTTAATGAAAGTGATGAACCTATAAATCTGGATTCCTTCAAGCTTGAACACTTGTTCTTTGCAGAACCGGAATCTACAGAGGGAGATATGTCCAGACGCTATCTTCCTAATATCCATATAGAGAGTGACTACACTATGGGAGGTACTTTCTGGGAATATACAGGTGATAGGACTGAACATTGGACTACCGACAAGGAGTATACTTCACAGTGTAACTACGGACTGAACACTTTGTGTACATTGGATGTATATAATGAAATTGGTCCTGATGTGGAGATAACAAAGGATGCTCCTTTCTCTTCATATAAGGTATACGAGATGCCTATTGATACATACGACCGTGAACGCAAAGGTCTTTTCCTACGCAGGTTCTATCGTACTATAGCTCCATGGACAACAGAGAATCCTATTTTCATGCATCTTACCACAATAGATGAGAAAATAGTGAAACGTGCTGTAGACCAGTGTGTTGAAACCGGATATGAAATGATTATTCTTTCATTCGGTTCTGGAATGAATGCAGAAACAACAGACGAGAAACATATTGCCTATATAAAATCTCTTGTTGACTATGCAAAGAGCAGGGGAATCGAGATGGGCGGTTATTCTCTTCTTGCCAGCAGATGGATTAGTGATGAAGTGGATGTGATAAATCCAGCTACAGGAAAACGTGGAGGTGCTACATTCGGTTCTTCACCATGTCTGTGTAGCCAGTGGGGAGTAGATTATCTGGCAAAGATCAGGAATTTCTACGAGAAGACAGGACTTACGCTCTTTGAGCATGACGGTTCTTATCCAGGTGATGTGTGTGCTTCTACCAAACACGCTTACCATAAAGGCCTTAATGATTCACAATGGAAGCAGTTTGAAAGAATCCGTGATCTGTATCACTGGTGTCTTGCTAAAGGCATTTCCCTGAATGTTCCTGATTTCTATTTCCTAAACGGCTCTACCAAGACAAGTATAGGGTACCGTGAGGTTAACTGGTCATTGCCTAGAGACCGTCAGCTGATACACAGCCGTCAGGTAAACTACTCAAATACATACGACCGTATGGCATCTTCATGCTGGTCATTCGTTCCGTTGGTGGAATATCACGGAGGTGGAGCAGCTGCAACACTCGAACCGTTGAACGAACATCTTGAAACATATTATCAGATAATGATGGGCAATTACGGTGCCGGAATTCAGGCATGCTATCGCGGACCAAGACTTTATGATACGGACGAGACTAAGGCTTGTGTACAGAAGGTTATATCGTGGTATAAGCGCTATAGGGAAATCCTGAACAGCGATATGATTCATTTGCGTAAACCTGACGGAAAGGATTGGGACGGATTTGTCCACGTAAATCCTGAACTCGATGAAAAGGGTCTTGCCATGTTCTTCAATCCAACAGGAAGTGATATTGAAAGGAAAATAAAGCTTCCTATGTATTATACAGGTTTGGATGATAAGACTAAGATAAGCGTTGAGGGAGGAAAATCCAAGACTTACCGAATCAACCGTGACTATACAGTAGATGTAACAGTGAAGATTCCTGCCAATGGACATACATGGCTTGTGATAGAATAATGTGATATATAGCAAGATTCTGGAATCTTAATTTAATGGAAAACCAGTAAAAACGATATGAAAATAAATAATAAAATTTTAGCACCAACAATATTGTCTGCAATGCTTTCTGTTTCCGGTTATTCCCAGGAAATAACAATGCAGGATTTCTTAAGAGAGATGGTTGACAGAGAAAGAATTGCCGAGTATCCTGAAAACCTGCAGTATAGAACCTTGCAGGCTAGCAGTTACAACAGAGCTTCAGTTTCTCCTGATCAGCCAGGATGGTTTGCCGATTCAGATGGAGTTTTCTGTATCAGAACAGAGAAAAATAAAAAAGGCGAGACAGAATGGGTCCTGATGGAAGATGATGGCCCAGGAGTGATAACCAAGATGTGGGCTGTATGTTTCTATTATGGTTTGGACAATACTACAGGAGCCAATGTAAAGATTTATCTCGATGGTAAGGATGAACCGGAAATCTGCTGTAATTTCTTCGAACTTGTTCAAGGTAAAGCCTTCATAAAATCACCACTGGCAGCCGAAACAAGAAGAGCTGGAAACTGTTATCTGCCTATTCCTTATGAAAAAGGATGCAAGATAACAATGGACAAGAAAGTCTTCTATAACATAATAAATTACAGAAGTTATCCTAAAGGGACTAAAATCAAATCTTTCAGTATGGATGACTTCTATAATTCAACTGAATTGATTGATAGTGTCAATAATGTACTGGCCAGAGGATGTGTCCTTGACGATGTGAAAAAACTGGAATTTCATAAAACTTTGTCTCAAAGCAAGATGTTGGGTTCTGGTGATGAAATGAAATTGTCACTTGACAAGTCATTTAAAGGCAGCAAATCAGGTGCGGTTCGTTTCCTTACTGTGAAGATTAAAGCCGAAAATGAAGAACAGGCATTACGCTCAACAATTCTTAAAGCAAAGTTCGACGGAGAACAGACAATTTGGTCGCCTGTAGGAGACTTTTTCAATATAGGTGTTGGAATGAAGCATTACAAGATGTGGGAACGTGCTGTTGAACCTGATGGAACCATGGTATGCCGTTGGGTAATGCCATATAGGAACAATGCTGAACTATGCTTTGAAAATTTGGGTAGCCAGAAGGTGAATGTTGAGGCTTCTGTAACTTATGGACCTTATAATTGGACAGACAATTCAATGTATTTCCATTCTACATGGCGAATGGATGATCCAACCCCAGGTTTCCCGTTGTTTGATTATAACCTGGTGAATGTAAAAGGTACAGGTATATACGTTGGCGACCAGTTCACAGTTCTTAATCCTGAACAGGGATGGTGGGGAGAAGGTGATGAAAAGGTATATGTAGACGATGATACTTTCCCATCTCATTTCGGTACTGGAACAGAAGACTATTATGGATGGGCCGGCGGTGTTGTTCCTAATCCGGTAGATGAGTTTGATGAACCTTTCCTTTCAAATGTCAGGGTTGCATCACCAAATTCCATGGGATATAACACATGTACAAGAACACGTGTGCTTGATGCTATTCCGTTTAACAGGCAGATTGACTTTAATATAGAATCTTCAGGTTCTAACCGTACAAGCTGGTTCCATCTTCAATACGCAGTAAATACATATTGGTATGCCAAACCTGGTGCAGTTTCAAACCGTGCTCCATTGCCTGAAATGGCTTCCAGAAAGATTATGACTTTGGAAGAGCTGCGTGCTTTCAATGATGAATGTAAGAGCAACAAGTATGTTTATCCGGGAGCCATTGAAGCAGAGAATATAGAAACCTATGTTTATGCTGATGGCGTAACAGCAGAGAATAAAGTAAATGTATGGGGAGAATTAAGCAATGGTGATGCAAAAGGTTTCTCTTTCTCTGAAAAAGGCCAGACTGTTAGTGTCAGACTTACAGAGCTTTTTGATAAGACTAACTTAAAGATATGTTTTATTACTGATAGCCAGAGTGGAGAATTTGATGTCTTTCTGAACGGAAAATTTGTTAAGACTGTCAATCTTTCGGCAGAACATTCAGCAGTCTCTACTATAGAATTCGGAGAATTTGAGCCAGTGGAGAATGCCGTTGAAATAAAGTTTGTTAGCAAGAGAGCTGGAAAGCTTGGCATAGATTATTATCTCAATAAATAGTAATATTTTATCTTTGTTTATCTAAGGATGTGATTACTCTTTAATTGGCATGTCTTCAATTAAGAAGGAGTTCGGTATTCTTTACCGGATTCTTTCTTTTTTAATCTAATATTAGTTTTCAATATATATAACTTTAGATCTTTACAAATGTTTTTTAATATTCAATTTTACGGTATAATGTAATTTTGATTTCATGATGTCAAAGAATTTATCTATAATAGTGTATAAAAGTATAAAAAATACTTTATGTTTAATAGAGTTGGTTTTGATTATTTTTTGAGTATTTTTATTCTGAAATATAACTCTGTTTTTTATTTAGGTAGTAAATTATTACTGTATTGATAACTGCTTTTTGTTTAAATATGCTTACATCTTTTAAATAAAAAATACTCGTTTATATAATCATGTGCTGGATTCTGAGGTATTTATGTCTGTAATTTTTATTTTTAAGTTTGACTATTCTCATCTTTCTTGTTTAAGTGCTTATTATTATATCCTAAATTACAGTTTGTTCATATTTCTAGTTTTTTAGTAATATAATGAATATAGAAAATTAAATAACAAATGAGGTTTAGTACTATTTGTTTTTTTATTTTCTATATTAATCTGATTACTTATAATTTTTTTATAAAGATATCTCTACTTTGATTTTACGTATTGATTCATCGAAGAAATAGTATTATTCTACCATTATATATTTAAATTCTCTTATTTTAAAAGATAGTTGATTTTTTATGTAAAATAGGTAGAATAGTATTATTGAATAATTTGACAAAAGTATTCCTTTGCTGTAAAGAAGCTTTTAAACTTCTTCTCAAATTTTAGTTAACCATTATTTAATGTTTTTTTATGGAAGAATACAAAAGAAAATTGGACAGATTCAGCCATTCTTTTATAAATGGTTGTTTGTCTGTAATGGCTTTGGGCGCTATGCCCACAAGCATTTTTTCTTCTTCTCTTGTTGCTTCTGTTTACGAGATACAACAGGAGAACCGAAGTATTAAGGGGGCTGTTATTGACCAAAATGGACAACCTTTAGTTGGTGTTACTATTAAAGTATTAGGCTCTAATACTGGAGTCGTAACAGATATGGATGGCAATTTTTATATTGATGCTAAGAAAAATGACCAGTTGGAGTTTTCTTATATTGGTATGAAAAGCCAAACTATTAAAGTTGGTACACAGCGTGTCATCAATGTTACTATGTATGAAGATAGTGAGATGCTTGGTGAAGTTATGGTGGTTGCTTATGGATCTCAAAAAAAGGAAACATTAACTGGAGCCATATCTTCTATCAAGACTGATGATTTGCTTCGTTCTCCTAATTCAAGTGTTGCAAATGCTTTGGCAGGACAAATATCAGGTTTGTCATCTGTTGCAACATCTGGTCAGCCTGGTAAAGAGGATCCTTCTATTTTTATTCGTGGTGTCGGTTCTTTATCTGAGGGTGCATCTAAGCCTCTAATCTTGGTTGATGGTGTTGAGCGATCTTTCTTTCAAATGGATCCTAATGAAATAGAAAGTGTTACTGTGTTAAAAGATGCATCTGCAACTGCTGTATTTGGGGTACGTGGAGCGAACGGAGTTATTCTCGTGACCACACGCCGTGGAGAAGAAGGTAAAGCCAAGATATCTGTGACATCTTCTGTTGGTATACAACAACCTACACGAATGCTGGAAATGGCTGATAGCTATACCTATGCAACATTGTTTAATGAAATGAATGATAACGATAAATTGTCTAAACATACGTTTGATGATTATACAGTAGAACGTTTTCGCTTAGGGGATGAGCCTATTATGTATCCTAATACTAATTGGAGAGAATACTTGATGAAGAATTCTTCAGTTCAAACACAGCATAATCTTAACATATCAGGTGGAACAGAAAATGTTCGTTACTTCATATCTGCAGGTTTTTTATATCAGGATGGTTTAATGAAACAATTTAAAGAATTGGATTATAACAATAATTATAATTATACTCGTTATAATTATCGTAGTAATCTTGACGTTGATTTAACATCTTCTACTTTATTAAAAGTTGGAATAGGTGGTATTGTTGGCTTAACTCATTCTCCCAATGCAACTAATAATGTTTATGATTTATTTCATATACTGGATATGTCCCAACCTTTTGTAAGTCCGGGAATTGTTGATGGTCGTTTGGTGAGAACAGACAGGTCTAAATACCCTGGTATCGTGATGGATGATACAAGTAGCGGATTACAGAGATATTATGGTAGGGGCTATAATAATAGTACGAGTAATACAATGAATATGGACCTGTCTTTAACTCAAAATCTTGATTTTATTACCAAAGGATTGTCTGTAGAAGTTAAAGGTGCTTATAATACATCTTTTACGAAAGTGGTAAGTAGAACAGGTAATGTTGAAGCTTTGGTTCCATATTATAAATCTTCTATTGATGATCCTACAATGTCTATGGACAATCCTGCATTTGATAAGACAATTGTTTATAGAATTGATCCTGGAACTACGAATCAACGTTTACAGTATGGCGAGGATAATTCACAGCGTGCACGTGATTGGTATTTTGAAGCTAGTATACGATATAATCGTGATTTTAATGGTCATAATGTTGGGGGGTTGCTGCTATATAATCAAAATAAGAAATACTATCCTAGTTCATGGACTTCAGTTCCTACGGCTTATGTCGGATTTGTAGGTCGAGTCACTTATGATTATAAGTCAAAGTATCTCGCTGAATTTAATTTTGGTTACAACGGTTCTGAGAATTTTGCACCAGGAAAACGTTTTGGAGCATTTCCTGCAGGATCTATTGGTTATGTAATTACAGAAGAGAATTTTATGAAGAATCAGCATGTCATAGATTTCCTGAAATTAAGAGCCTCTGTTGGACTTGTAGGTAATGATAATATGAGTGGTAATCGTTTTCTATATTTACCAGATGCATATAGTGTGAATTTATCAGGAGAATATGGTGAATGGCGCGATTTGTTGTATGGATATAACTTTGGTGTCAATAATCCTAATGCTATATTGGGAGCTATTGAAAGCCGTATTGGTAATCCTGATGTAACATGGGAGAAAGCTTTGAAGAGGAATTATGGAATTGATATAAATTTTCTAAGTAATCGTCTTAGAATCAGTGCTGATGTCTTTTTTGAAAACAGAAAAGATATATTAATAAAGCGTAGTACTATACCTGCTTTTTCCAGCTTGACTTCATCGTTGTTACCTGTTGTTAATTTAGGTAAGGTAAATAATAAAGGGTATGAGGTGGAACTAAAATGGAATGACCATATTAATGATTTCGATTATTGGTTAACAACAAATGTTACCTATTCAAAAAATAAGATTATCGAACAAGATGAGGTTGAGCCTAATGAGCCTTATATGAGGAGTACGGGTAAGCCTGTAGGAACAATTTTCGGTTATGTTTTTGATCGCTTTTATAATGATGATGATTTTGAAGCCGATGGAGTATTAAAGGATGGATATGCAGATCCT
Organism: uncultured Bacteroides sp.; assembly: GCF_937912035.1. Taxonomy (GTDB): domain Bacteria; phylum Bacteroidota; class Bacteroidia; order Bacteroidales; family Bacteroidaceae; genus Phocaeicola. The sequence goes on along the minus strand of NZ_CALDPF010000031.1, from coordinate 475,396 downwards.
GGAACTGTAGTTTATCCTGGAGACTGTAAATACGTTGATTTGAATAATGATGGAGTTATTGATTCAGATGATGTTACAGATATAGGATATTCAACTCGTCCAGCTTATACTTATGGATTAAATTATGGTTTTAATTACAAGGGTTGGAGTTTTACAATGAATTGGACCGGTGCGGCACAACGTTCTTTGCTGCTTAGTGATAACTTCAGAAAACCTTTTAATGGTGGTTCATCAGGCTTGTTGATGTTTCATGTTGATAATCGTTGGACTCCTGAAACAGCAGAAACTGCAACAATACCTCGATTTACTTCCAATAATTTGAACCATAATACTTTGACATCCTCTCTTTGGGTGAAAGATGGTTCGTACTTTAAATTGAAAACAGTAGAATTAGGTTATACTTTTACAAAAGGAGCTTTATTAAGAAAATTAGGGATCTCTCAAATGGGATTAACTTTAAGTGCTTATAATCTTCTGACTTTTGATAAGTTTGGTATTATGGACCCTGAATGTAATCCTAATGGAAGTAATACATATCCTATAACAAAAATCTATAATTTAGGACTAAATATAACATTCTGATAAAAATGTATGATTATGAATAAATATTTTCTTTTAAGTGTTTTGTCGTCTATATCATTTTTGTGGACAGCTTGTGAAGATTTTAAATTCGGTAATGATTTTCTGGATAAACCTTTAACAACAGACCTCACTATTGATACAGTCTTTAATCATAAAAAATATGCAGATCAAATATTGGCACAGGCTTATCACTCTTTGCCAGATTTTCTTCCAAAGAGTGGAAGACTTGCATGGTCTATGTTGGATGTATTGACTGATATAGGTGACTGTGTTGGATCAGGTGGGGCTGATAGAACTTATTATGCTGGTCAAGTTACTGCATCAACGGAAGTTGGTTTGATGCCATACCGTTTGACGGATGATGCTCTTCAAATAGATTCACCAACATCAGGTATTCGCGTATGTTACATTTATTTGGAAAATGTAGACCGTGTACCCGATATGACGGAAGATGAAAAAGCTATACGAAAAGCGGAAGTAAAGTTGATTATAGCTTATCATTACATGGATATGTTGCGTTACTATGGCGGTATGCCTTGGATAGATAAAGCTTATAAACCTAGTGACGAGCTGAAGTTTACACGTATGACGGTAGAAGAGCATGTTAATAAAATTGTTGAACTTTGCGATGAAGCTGCTAGAATATTGCCTTGGTCTGTAAGTTCAGATGAAGAGGGACACATGACTGCTGCCTCTGCGTTAGGACTGAAAAATAGGGTATTACAATTTGCTGCTAGCCCATTGTTTAATTCTGAACAGCCATTTTTAGATGGTGAGGCTTCCGAACTTCGTTATACATGGTATGGAAATAAAGATATTAATCGTTGGCAAAGGGCGCTCGATTCAGGGTTGGAATTCTTGGATAAAAACCAGCAAAATGGAGATTATTATAAATTAGTAGATACAGGAAATCCTAGAGAAGATTATTTAGCTGGATATTATGAACGTGGTCATAGTGAAGTTTTACTTCCAACACATCGTTTTACTACAATTCGATTTGCTTGGTATTATTCTCTTTATGTATTACAATGGGGGTGGACATGTCCTTCAGCTGTTTATGCAGATATGTTTGAGATGAAAGATGGAACACCATTTGATTGGAATAATCCTGAACATGCAGCCAATCCGTTTTTTGATGAAAACGGAGAAATGGTCAGAGATCCTCGAATGTATGAAACATTAATGGTTAATGGAGATAAATTTAGAGGAAGGACTGTGGAAATTTATCAAGGAGGACGTGAAACATGGGACGGAACAAGCACTACTATTGGTGCTTTGAGTTATAACGGATATGGAATGCGTAAATTTTTGTTGGATATGGATACGGAATTATATGGAAAGTTTTACCAGTGTCCTCAAATTCGTATCTCTGAAATTTATTTAGATATTGCTGAAGCTATGAATGAATTAGGTATAGCCAATCAAAAAGATCGTTTTGGGCGTGATGCTTATGATTATATTGATTTGGTTAGAAATCGTGTTGATATGCCTGATTTAGATAGGGCAAAATATCCTGAAGGAGAGGCTCTTCGTAATGCAATTTTGCATGAAAGGGCTGTAGAATTTGGATATGAAGAAGTTAGATATTTTGATATAGTTCGTTGGAAAAGAGTTGATTTGCTTCGTACTGAACAATATCGTTTAAAAGCTTATAAGAAAGAAGATGGAACTATGGAATATCGTAAAGATACTGACATGAAATATCCAAATAGAATGTGGGTTGAACGTTGGACTGATCGTTTTTATCTTCTTCCTATTCCTGTGTCAGAGATTAATAAAAAATATGGTTTAGTTCAAAATCCAGGATGGGAATAATGTTTTTATTCTATGTGTTTTTTAAATTTAAAGATATAATGAAAACAAAATATTTACAGATAGTTTGGTGTTTATTAATTTCACCTACTATTGCTTTTGCACAAACAGAATTTAATGAAAGAGAGACTTCTGCTGTTTCAGTAATAAAGGCAGAAAATTTTGAAAAAGATGCGTCTCCAAATCCATATAATACATTGTATGGATTATTACCAGGTTTGTCTGTATTGCAACAAAGTGATTGGAATGCAAATTCAAATCTGTTTTTGCGTGGTAGACAATCTCCTTTGATCATTGTTGATGGATTCCCTCGTTCTTTGGATTTTCTTTCTACAGTAGAAATAGAAACTATAGAGGTTTTGAAGGATGGAGCAGCTACTGCTATTTGGGGCCCTCGAGGAGCTAATGGAGTTATTTTGGTAACTACCAAACGTGGAGAAAAAAACCAACGTAATATATCTATTAATTATAGTCATGGTATGGGTTATTTGATTAATCAGCCTGAAATGGTCGATGCTTATACTTATGCTAAGGCGCGTAATGAAGCATTGTATTATGATGGTCTTGATTTACAATATACTCAATCTGATTTAGATGCTTTCCGTAGTGGGAAATATCCGGAACTCTTTGCAAATACTAACTGGGTGAATGAAGCGTTGAGAAATCATACAGTGAATAATCAATTAGATTTTACTTTTTCAGGTGGTGGAAATAAGGTTCGATATTTTACAGCATTAACTTATAAAAATGATTTTGGTGTACTTAATCCTCAATATACAGAGACTGAACGTTATAATTCTCAGTATCGAAAGTATGAAATGAATCTACGTATGAATCTGGATATTGATTTGACACCTAGCACTTTAGTAAAATGGACTATGCTTGGTCGTTTGAAAGAAACAACTCAACCTAGAGGGTATGATTTTTCTTTGATATATAACACGCCTTCGGCTTCTTACCCAGTTAAGACTTCTACTGGAAATTGGGGAGGAGATTTGATTCATAAAAGTAATCCGATAGCAAGCTTCTCTGATTATGGTTATCATAAACAAAATCCTCGTGCTTTGTTGGCAGATTTACGTATTCTTCAGGATTTATCATCAGTAACTCCAGGGTTGTCTGCTGAACTTGCAATTGCATATGATAATTATGCTGTTTATATAGATGAGGGTGTTAAAACATATAGCTATGAGGTTAATACTCCTGTATTCAATGAAGCTACTCAGGAGTATGATAAACTAAATTCGCAGATATATGGTACAAATGGCGCTTTGAGTATTAATTGCTGGGGGATGAGTAACCAGTATGTATCAACTAATCTAGAAGGTAAAATTTTGTATAATCGCACATTTAATAGACATACTTTGGATATTGATGGTATTTACCGTTTGGAATATTATTCTGGACTTGGTCGAAATAATACTACTAAACGTTTGTATTATATTGGTAAAATAGGATGGGACTATGCTCAGAAATATATGGTTGATGCAGCTTTTTCGCATGTAGGAACAAGCAGGATTCAGAGTGGTAACAGGTATAATTTTTATCCTTCTGTATCAGCTGCATGGTTGGTTTCAAAAGAAAATTTTATGCAGGATATTTCTTTTGTTGATTTCTTAAAATTGCGTCTTTCATGGGGACAAGCTGGTAACGATGATATAGCTTATGATTTGGATAAGCATTATTGGAATGGATATGGTAATTATTTTTATGGTGATGGTAATATTTCAATGGGAGGAATTAAAGAAGGAACTCCAGCTATTGATAATCTTATTCTGGAACGTGTTAATAAGTTTAATGTAGGTATTGATTTGCAATTATTTAGAAAGCTTTCTTTAACTGCTGATGTTTATAAACATACATATGACAATACTTTGATTGATGTGTCAAATTTATACTCTTCAGTTTTTGGAAACTCAATACCTCTGCAGAATGAGGGTAAATCTGAATATAGAGGGTTTGAGTTGTCTGCAATGTGGAAAGATAAGATAGGAAAGCATTTTAATTATTATGTAGGAGCCAATGTCTCAAGGGTAAAAACAGAAGTCATTGAGAATGGTGAAGGATATAAAGAATATTCTTATATGTCCGGGAAAGGACTGCCTGTAGGTCAGATATTTGGTTACGAAGCAATAGGTTATTTTAAAGATCAGGAAGATATTGATGCATCTCCAATACAGCAGTTTTCTGCAGTCTCTCCAGGTGATATAAAATATAAAGATCAGAATAAAGACAATGTTATTGACTTTAGAGATGTTGTTGCTATAGGACATTCAGGCTCTATTCCTGAGTGGTATGGTGGTTTACAATTAGGATTGGAATATAAAGGTTTTGGAATAGACCTTTTGTTTCAAGGTGCAGCAGGTTTAAGTAGATATTTGAATGCTTCGAGTGTATATCAGCCATTACGTAATAATACAAATATTTCTAAATGGTATATGGAAGATAAGATTAGATGGACAGAGGAAACAAAAGATATTGCTAATATGCCACGACTATCAACTCTGGATAATGCAAATAATTATCAAACTAGTACACAATGGCTTGTAGATGGTAGCTATTTGAAATTACGTAATGTAAATATTTATTACAATTTGCCTAAAAAGTTGATAAAGCCTTTAAGAATGGAAAATTGCCAGATTTATTTACGTGGTAATAATCTATTCTCATTGGATCATGTACCTTATTTGAATTGTGAAAGTATGAGTGTTAATTATCCTGATATAGCGTCTGTCTATGCAGGTGTAAATATTAAGTTTTAATATTTGTTTGTTATGAGAATAAGTAAACTGTTTCTTTCAATATTTGCAGGTTGTTCATTTACAGCTTGTAGTTATTTAGATTTTGACGAGTCCATAGGACAGACAAAAGATGAAGTTTATTCTACGTTTGATAATATTCGTCAATTAGTGGCTGGAGTTTATTCATTTTTGCCACAAGATTTTGGAGTTATGGGTAATGCTCTTCGTGAATCAGCTTCAGATAATGCTATGTATGTATGGAATACAAGTAATGTATATAAGATTTATGAAGATAAATGGTCTCCCTCTGTTCTTGTCGATGATGTTTGGGGGACTATGTATACTGGAATTCAGGCGGCCAATTCCTATTTGGAAAATTATAATGAGGAATATCTGGAACGATTGTCTTTAAATGCAGATTACAAGGAACAGATTGAGAAGTTTAGGATGTATCCATTTGAGGTACGAGCATTACGTGCTTTCTACTATTTTGAACTAATTAAGCGTTATGGAGATGTACCATTAGTAACAGAGACTTTACAACTGGATGATGTCAATAATTTACATAAGACTTCATTTTCTGAAATAGTTGATTTCTTGGTTCGTGAGTGCGACGAAATAGCCCCTGAATTACCAATTAATCAAAATGATTTCTTTTTGGAAACCGGACGTGTCACCAGAGGAATGGTAATGGCTCTAAAATCAAGAATCTTGTTGTATGCCGCTAGTCCATTGCATAACGAAACCGGAAACAGAGAAATTTGGAAAGCTGCAGCAGAAGCTGCTTATGACCTTATAGAGACGGGATGGTATAGCCTGCCTAATATTGATAGTGATCCAATTTATAGTGTGAATGGAGGAAATGAAATTTTGAAATCCTCACAATTGATATTCGAACGTCGTAATGGTGACAGTAACTATTTTGAACAGTTGAATTTGCCTATTGGTTTTGAAGGTGGAAATAGTGGTAATGTACCTACACAAAATTTGGTAGATGCTTATGAAATGAAATCTGGAGAACCGTTTGATTGGGATAATCCTGACCATGTAAAACACATTTACGTAGATGAAAATGGAAATCAGACCAGAGATCCTCGTTTTTATAAAACTATTGTCTATAATGGTGCAACATTAATGAATACTGTAGTAGAGACTTTTGATGGTGGAAAAAATGGATTACCTTTGGTTGGTGCAACAACAACAGGATATTATCTGAGGAAATATGTTAATGAAACAGTTTCTTTGTCTCCTGAAAATCCAATAAGTAAGCCGCATCATTATATTTTGTTTAGATATGCGGAGGTTTTATTGAATTATGCTGAGGCTATGCATGAATGGCAGGAAGGAAATAATCCTGATTATAAAGATAGTGATTTCCCTTTGTCCGCAAGAGAAGCTCTTAATATTGTTCGTACTGCTGCTAATATGCCTGCTATAAATGAAACAGGTGCAGATTTTACAAAACGTCTTCGTAATGAAAGACGCGTTGAATTAGCTTTTGAAGATCACCGTTTCTGGGATATTCGCCGTTGGAAAATTGGAGACACAGTAGAAGACATTTATGGAGTACAAATATCAAAGTCGGGAACATATACTAAGATTAATGTACAAAATCGTATATGGGATGATAAAATGTATCTGTATCCAATCTCTCAGCAAGAGGTTTATAAAAATTCCAATTTAGTTCAAAATGAAGGATGGTAATATAAACATGATGTTAGGGCTGTTTAAATTAATTGAAAACAGTTTGGCATTTAATGATAAAAAAAATAAGAAGAAATGAAATATTTTAATTATGCTTTATTATTTGTTTTTTTTATAAATGTATCTTGTGGCTCATATGATATACATATTCCTGATAATGAAAAAGAAGAATCTGTAGAGGAAGGAACAGAGTATGAATTGGTGTGGGCTGAAGAATTCGATTATGAAGGTCTGCCTGATCCATATTGTTGGGGATATGAACAAGGATATGCCCGAAATAATGAGTTACAGGACTATCGAGTAAAAGATCAGAGATATTCACGAGTTGAAGATGGCAAACTTATAATAGAAGCAGCTAAAGATGATCATTGGGGAACACATAAATGGACTGGTGAACCGTATCACTTTTTATATTCCTCAGCGGAATTACATTATATGGGTGATGTTAAATTCCATTATGGAAGATTGGATATCTCAGCCAAGATTCCTATAGGAAAAGGTATTTGGCCAGCTATTTGGATGTTGCCTGTAGATGAAAAATATGGTGGGTGGCCTCATAGTGGAGAAATTGATATAATGGAATATGTTTGGGGAGATAATCCCGGTCACAATGAGATATTTGCTACAGTTCATACTACAGATACCAATGTAAACGGAAATACAATCCCTTCTGGAACTGTAACATCCGAAACATTGGATACAGAGTTCCATCTATATTCTCTTGTTTGGGAAAAGACTTATCTTCAGATATTATTTGATAATAAGGTAATATTTAATTATGAACGAAAACAAAAAGGTTCAACACCTGAAACATGGCCTTTTGATCAGCCGTTCTTTTTGATTTTGAACATTGCTGTAGGTGGCGATTGGGGAGGTGTATGGGGAATTGATGAATCTATTTTCCCTGTCAGAATGGAGATTGATTATGTGAGATATTACCAAAAAAAGTAGTATTGATTTAAATTGAATTTATAACTTTTTTTAAGTATCTTCTCAAATTTAAATATTTGTGAAATATTTAATTATAGTTGTATTACTTTTATATGTTTGCAGTTGTAAATAGGTGCCAGATTTATTACAACTGCAAACATTTTTTATCAATTAATTGGATTGTGAGTAATGGGTTGAAGCGCTTAAGGATGGAAGTTTTAAAATGGCAATCATCATATCCAAGCATCATGACGGTTTTGTCTTTGGCCTATCAAGCGACTAAACATTCCGTTGCTTCATCCAGTTGGAAAGGAGGAAAAGGTTATGTGGTGCTTGAATTGCGTGTCGCCTGCTCCAAATATGGTATAAAATTCGGAGTATATCTTTCTTCATGGGATAGAAAAGTTCTATGCTACGGTGATTCTCCTGCATGCAACAAATATCCTATTCCGTATTATGAATGTCTCGGAAAGAGCATAAAGGCTAATTATATAAAGCTTGTGCCTTTGCGTGAGATTTACTCTAAAAATAAAACAAGTGTAGGAGAAATAGGTATTTTACTATAGATTTTAGAATAATATAAAAAAGGAATGATGTTGAAAATTTATTTGTATACAATAGCACTTTTATCAATATTTACTTCCTGTTCTAACTCCAAGAATAAGGAAGTTTCAATGGTAGTCCCTAATGAGCGTCAGTTGGAGTGGGCTGATGCAGAGATTGGTGTACTGATTCATTTCGATATGCCAACTTTCCATAAGGATTATTCGTGGCGTAACTGGGGGACACATCCTGATGCCTCTACTTTTAATCCTACTGAATTGAATACAGACCAATGGCTGGAAACTGCTCAGAAATTGGGGGCAAAATATGCAGTCCTTGTAGCTAAACATTGCAGTGGTTTCAGCCTTTGGCCTACAGAAGCACATGAATATAGTGTAAAGAATTCTCCTTGGAAGAATGGAGAAGGAGATATAGTAGGTGATTTTGTGGCTTCGTGTAGGAAATATGGTATAAAACCGGGAATATATGCTAGTATAACCGCCAATGGTTATTTATACGTAGACAACCCTGGCTATGTACAGGAAGGAAGTCCGGTTAGTCAGGAAGAGTATAACAATATTGTGACCAAACAGCTTACAGAACTATGGAGTAATTATGGTGAATTGTTTGAAATCTGGTTTGACGGTGGTGTACTCAGCAAGAAACAGGGTGGAGCTGATGTACTTTCTTTGGTACAGAAACTTCAACCTAATGCTATTGCATTCCAAGGGCCTTATGGTCATCCAAATCTGGTGAGATGGGTTGGTAATGAGGAAGGGGTTGCTCCTTATCCTTGTTGGGCTACATGTGATTCTACAACGAATGCTGACGGATCCCGTGTCATACAGGGACTTAATGGAGATGCTAAAGCTCGCTTTTGGTGTCCGGGAGAATCTGACTTTACATTGCGTTGGAACAGTTCCTATCAGGGTGGATGGTTCTGGACTGCAGGACAGGACAGTATGATGTTTACAATATCTCAGCTTCTTACAAAATACGAAACCAGTGTTGGACGTAACACTAACATGCTGTTGGGACTTGTGATTGATGACCGTGGCCTGGTACCTGATGCAGATGTTGAACGCATTGAAGAACTTGGTAGGGAAATTGAGCGTCAGTATGGTTCCCCAATGATACGTACTAAGGGAGTTGGCAATGAACTTAAGCTTATGTTTGAAAAAGAAGCAAGTGTAGATAGAGTTATTATTCAAGAGGATATTTCAAAAGGTGAACGAATATTGGCATATAAACTTGAGGGCTTTAAATCTGATAAATGGATAGTATTGGATGAAGGTTCATGTGTTGGACATAAGCATATAGCCAGATTTGATCCTCAATCATTGGAAGCTATAAGGATTGTAGTTACAGAATCAAAGGCTGAACCACAGATAAGTAATTTTGCAGTGTTTGAAACACTGGATACCAATCTATAAGTGATTGTGTAGCAAAGTTCAGTCAATTATAAAGTTAATGATTGACAATATAAGTAACATAATGATGGAATAGTTCAAATAATCGGAAAATCATATCATTTTGAAATTAAATCAAGTAAAGTTATCATGAGAAAACTATTGTTATTCAGCAGCATCTTTGCCGGTGCAGTCTCGGCAGGTGCTCAGAGTTTTACGGAATGGCAGAACCCCAATGTAAATGAAATCAACCGTGCTCCTATGCATGCCAATTTTTTTGCATACGAGAATGGCGAGGCCGCAACAAAGGCTGTAAAGGAACAATCTGAAAACTTCATGTCGATGAACGGTGCATGGAAATTCTTCTGGGTGGAGAATGCCGACCAGCGTCCTACCGACTTCTTCCGCGTGGGATATAACGACAAGGGCTGGAATGATATGCAGGTTCCTGCCGTATGGGAGCTTAACGGATATGGCGACCCTATATACGTGAACGTGGGTTACGCATGGAGAAACCAGTACAAGAACAATCCTCCTTATGTACCTGTAGAGAAGAACCATGTGGGTTCTTACAGACGCGAGTTCGTAATTCCTGCCGACTGGAGCGGTAAGGACATCATTGCCCACTTCGGTTCCGTTACATCGAACATGTATCTTTGGGTAAACGGCAAGTTCGTAGGCTACAGCGAAGACAGCAAGCTGGAAGCAGAGTTCGACATCACAAAATACCTCAAACCGGGACAGAAGAACCTTATCGCATTCCAGGTGTTCCGCTGGTGCGACGGTAGCTATCTTGAAGACCAGGACTTTTTCCGCTACAGCGGTGTGGGACGTGACTGCTATCTCTATACACGCAACAAGAAACGCATAGATGACATCCGTGTGACTCCTGACCTTGACAGTTTGTACAAGAACGGTTCTCTCGCTGTTGAGCTCAACCTTAAGGGCAGCAATAGCGTGAAACTCGAATTGCTTGATGCTGTAAACAATGTAGTGGTGACAAAAGATGTAAAAGGCTCAGGCAACGTCAGTGCTACAATCAGCGTGGAAAACCCTAACAAATGGACAGCAGAAACTCCATATCTCTACACACTCAGAGCATCTGTAAACAACGGTGGAAAGACATCTGAAGTTGTTCCTGTGAAAGTCGGTTTCAGAAAGATCGAGCTCAAGAATGCGCAGATTCTCGTAAACGGCCAACCTGTACTGTTCAAGGGTGCAAACCGTCATGAAATGGACCCTGACGAAGGATACGTGGTTTCACGCGAACGCATGATTCAGGATATCCAGATAATGAAGAAATTCAATATCAACGCAGTCCGTACATGCCATTATCCGGACGATGCATTCTGGTATGAACTCTGCGACAAATACGGTATCTATATGGTGGCAGAAGCAAATGTAGAATCACACGGAATGGGATATGGCGAAACAACTCTTGCAAAGAACAAGGGATATGCCAAGGCTCACATGGAACGCAATGTCCGTAACGTTCAGCGCAACTTCAACCATCCGAGCATCATCTTCTGGTCATTGGGTAACGAAGCAGGACATGGCCCAAACTTTGAGGTTGCATACGACTGGATAAAGGCAGAAGACCCTAGTCGTGCCGTACAGTATGAACAGGCCATACAATATCAGCGAAGTGAACAGAACGGCAAGACTGACATATTCTGTCCTATGTATTATAGCTATAAGGATTGTGAGGATTATGCTAAAAATGATAAATCCAATAAACCTCTTATCCAGTGCGAATATGCCCATGCCATGGGTAACTCTCAGGGTGGATTCAAGGAATACTGGGATCTGGTACGCAAGTATCCTAAATTCCAGGGAGGATTCATCTGGGATTTCGTAGACCAGTCATGCCGCTGGACAGGCAAGGAAGGAAAGATAATCTACGGCTACGGAGGAGACTTCAACCGTTTCGATGCAAGTGACAACAACTTCTGCAACAACGGTCTTATCAGCCCTGACCGCGTTCCTAATCCACACATGTACGAAGTAGGCTACTTCTATCAGAACATCTGGACAGAAGCCGGAGACCTGAAGAACGGCGAGATAAAGATCTACAACGAGAACTTCTTCCGCGACCTTTCGGCATACTATATGCAGTGGGAAGTAATGAAGGACGGTAAAGTTATCCGTAGCGGTATTATGGACAAACTTGATGTCAAGCCTCAGCAGACAGCTACAGTGAAACTTGACCTTGGCAAGATCTGCGATTGCGGAGAATGGCTGCTTAACGTGAAATATATCCAGAGAAACAGCGAAAGCCTAGTACCGGCCGGTCATGTAGTGGCTAAGTCTCAGATTGCACTGAACGACTACAAGGCACCTTCTATGGAGCTGAAGAATGTAGCATTCGCCAACGAACAGATTGTTGCACCAGAAACAAATGATGACAATGTAAACTGCCTGGAAGTAACAGGCGAAAACTTCAATATCCAGTTCAACAAGCAGAACGGATATATGGACAGCTACACTGTTAACGGAACACAGATGATAAAGGAAGGAGCGCAGCTCACTCCAAACTTCTGGCGTGCCCCTACAGACAATGACTACGGAGCAGGCCTGCAGGACAGATATGCAGTATGGAAGAACCCTGAAATCAAACTTCTGTCACTCAAACATGAAGCTGCAAACGATCAGGTTACAGTTTCTGCCGAATATGAAATAAAGAGCGTTTCTGCAAAACTGTATCTGAACTATACAATCAACAACAAGGGTGCCGTTAAAGTAAACCAGAAGATGGTTGCCGCACAGGATGCAAAAGTTTCGGATATGTTCCGTTTCGGTATGCAGATGGTAATGCCTAAATCTTTCGAAAACATTTCATACTATGGAAGAGGACCTGTTGAAAACTATATAGACAGAAATCATAGCACAGACCTCGGTATCTACAACCAGACAGTAACTGAACAGTTCTATTCATACATCAGACCTCAGGAAAACGGTAACAAGACCGACATCCGCTGGTGGCAGATGCTGAACGATGAAGGTAAGGGACTTGAATTTGTATCCGAGGCTCCATTCTCTGCATCTGCACTACACTACACAATGGAATCACTTGATGACGGAGTACAGAAAGACCAGCGTCACTCTCAGGAAGTGGAAGAGGCTGACCTTACAAATCTGCTTATTGACAAGGTTCAGCAGGGACTTGCCTGTGAAAACAGTTGGGGTGCAATTCCTCGCAAGGAATACAGAATCCCTTACGGTGACTATGAATTCACATTCATAATGACTCCAATCACTGGAAAAGCCATAATGAAGTAAAGTCTACAGAAAAACAGGAACATTTCTGACCTTTTCTTAATTGGAAGAATTATGTATACAGGCATCTTGTCAGATGTATATGTAAGAATACAAATTGAGATTGGTTAGTAACAAGTTGACGAACAGAAAAAAGGAGTTTACCTATGTTTCGTCAACTTGTTTTTTTATATTGGCAGAATATTGCAACTTTTTGGAATGTTAGTACTAAAACAGGATTGGATAATCCGTTTATTTTGTGACTGGAATTTATAAATTATTACATACAGAGTAAGACAACATTATTATTTTCAAAATTCGGATAATCCATGAAAACATTATTCTTGATTTTCATTTGTTTTTTTTCATCATTGAGTTTATCGGGAAAAACTATAAACAAGCCTGCATATTTCAGGTACTATTTTGATAAGCTAAATTTGCCTCAAACCACAATCCTGCAGATAGAACAAGATGCTAAAGGATATTTATGGCTGGCTACCGGACATGGAGTTTACAGGTTTGATGGAAACCAGGCTGTTTCTTTGGCTGAAATAGTACCGGGAAATGATGAAATACTTAAACAATATACTCCTTGGATTATGGTTGACGATAATGCCGGACTTTTGTGGATGAGTACAGGGTATGTGTTTGAGTTTAAGACAGGCTTGCTAAGAAAGAATGAAATATCAAGTGAGAAAATGCAGAATGCCCCTCTTGTTGATGTCCAGGGTAACTTGTGGCTCAGTTTTCTTGACAGGTATGTAAAATACAATAAAGGCTATAGTGACTGTTCTGTCTTGGAAGCGTCTGTTGGGATTGGTTTTACAAAATCCGAACATTATGTTTGGGGAGTATCCAATTCTAATTTCATTTATCGTATGACTGTAGGGGAAGGGAATATTTCGAGTACACAGTATAACCTGAATATATGGGGAATACATAATGTTACAAAGCTGTGTGCCGTTAATGATGAACTGTTGCTGATAGGAACCAAATATTCCGGAGCATGGCTGTTTGATGTAGTAAACCAGAAAGCCAGAAAAATATTTCATGAAAACTATATCCGTGACATAATGCCTTATTCTGCTTCTGTATACTGGATTGCAACAGAAAATGGTATTTACATTTATGATATAATATCAGATACAACAGAACACTGGACTAAAGATCCATATAATATGTTCAGCCTTAAAGACCATGCCATTTATTCTGTATATAAGGACAGGGAAGGAGGTATATGGTGTGGAAGCTACTTCAGAGGACTTTCATATGTACCCAATGGTCTGTGTCATTTCAACTCTTTCAAGCCTTGCAGCCTTTATCCGGATTTGAAAGGGACTGTATATCGTGAGTTCTGTCAGGACAAGGATGGAAATCTCTGGATTGGAACGGAGGATGGCGGATTGAACTGTTATACAAAGAAAGATGACAGATTCGTAAATTATTCGAAAATCAACGGATTGGGTTCCAATAACATTCACGGGCTTTTTCTGGATGGTGATGAATTGTGGTGTGGAAGTTTTGATAATGGTATCGAGATATTTGATATCAGAAAGCGTAAGGTGGTACGCTCTTATAAAGCCGGAGACGGTGTGTCAAAGCTAGTTTCAGATTTTGTTTTCTCTATTATCCGTAAAAGAGACGGTAAGATATGGATAGGTACTGACAGAGGTATACAGCAGTTTGATGATGCTTCCGGGAGTTTTGAAAATGTCTATCCTGATATAACTATATGTAAATCTCTTTTTCAAGACAGTAATGGTACAGTCTGGTGTGCTTCCAACGATACACTGTATTCTATAACCGAAGACGGGAAACTGGGTGAATATTATTTCTGCAGTAAATCTGTACAGTCTGTTATGGAGACAACTGATAATGAAATATGGTCTGCTACATCTGAAGGGATAGCACATTATGACAAGGCAAAGAATGATTTTGTTTTTTATTCATTATCGGATTTGAGCGATCCTACAAATTATGCATATAGTATAGTAGAGGACGGACAAGGCTTTTTCTGGATATCTACAGCGCATGGACTGGTACGTTTCAATCCTTCCACAGGTTCTTCTTATGTGTTTACTACGTTGGAAGGATTGCCGGAGAACCGATTTAATGTTAGTTCGTCATTTATTGATGACGAAGGACTGGTGTATTTGGGAACTATAGATGGTTTCACATCGTTTGATCCTACATTGCTTCTGCCCAGTAAAATCGTTCCACGTTTGGGCCTTACTAAAATGACATGTTCTGGAGTAAACAATGAGCGTGTAATCTACAACCTGACAGACAGTGTCTTTAATATTGACTATACTGAAAACAATATTAAATTCGAGTTGAGTTCGTTTACATACACTGCTCCGGATGCATTGCGTTACCGTTATCGTCTGGACCCATTGGACAAGAGCTGGCATGTCCAGCAAGGGTATGCTCCTGTAACATATCTGAGCCTGCCTTCAGGAAAATATAAGCTCCGTTTCCAGATAACGGACTACAATGGAATATGGGTACCTGACGAAGTATGTTATACCATTAATATAATACCGCCTTTTTATGCTTCATGGTATGCAAAACTGTTTTATGTAATATTTATTTGTGCGTTTGTTATGTTTGTATTAAAGTTATGGTACAAACGAATGAAGGAAAAACAGCTTATACATATTCAGGAAGTAAAGGATGCAACAGAGAAAGAGATATATCATACCAAAATTAACTTCTTTACAACCATTGTACATGAAATTCGTACACCTCTTACCTTGATAAAGGCTCCTTTGGATAAGGAACTTGAAAAGAACAGGAGTGAAAATCTGTTGCTGGTAGAGAAAAATGTGGACCGTTTACAGAATCTGTGCACTCAGTTGCTTGATTTCAGGAAGATGGAGTCTGACCAGTTGCAACTGAATTTTGTAAAGACTAACCTGCCTGATATGCTTAAAGGTATATTGTATAGATTTTCTGCACAAATACTGGACAATGGAATGGTTTGTGAAGATAATCTGGACAGTATTGTTCTGGAAGCTCCTGTTGACAGGGAGGCTTTTACAAAGATTGTAAGTAATCTATTGAACAATGCAGTGAAATATGGAAGCAAATATATCAAGGTGGAACTGACATCTGATAAGGATAATCTCTATTTTTCTGTCTACAATGATGGGGAAAGGATAACGGAATCAGACCGCAGTAAAATCTTTAATATGTTCTATCGTACTGATAGTGTGGGAAATGCTACCGGCAACGGGATAGGCCTGTCTTTTTGCCGTTCATTGGCCGAGATGCATAACGGAAAGCTCGAACTGGTTGATGATAATGATTATACTCACTTCAGACTTACTCTTCCATTGAAACAGGAAGTTGTATTTTCCATAGAATCGTTGTCGGATGAATCTACTGAAGATGAGGTTGGAAATGTGGATATTCCAGTAAATGGAGAAGTGACCATATTGGTCGTAGAAGACGAGCCTGAGCTTCGTGCTTTCTTGAAAGACTCGCTGTCGGAAACATATCGTGTACTGACTGCAAGCAATGGCGCTCAAGCGATGGACATAATAGAAAAGACTTCAGTGTCTTTAGTAGTAACGGATATTATGATGCCTAAAATGGATGGATGTGAACTGTGTAGAGCGATAAAGAACCGTATTGATTTCTGTGGAATTCCTGTTGTTATGCTTACTTCGAAGAATACTGTGGAGTCCAGACTTGACGGGTATATGGCTGGTGCTGAGGAATATATAGAGAAACCTTTCTCAATGAAATATCTTTCTGCAAGAATTGCAATTATATTGGAGAAAAAGAAAAAGGAAGCAGAAACCCATTACAATTCACAGACCACAATAAACATAGACCGTCTGGTTGATAATAGCGATAGGGTGCTGATAGAGAAATTCAGGTCTATTGTGGAAGAAAACCTGACCAATGACAAACTTGATATACCTTTCCTTTGCGAGAAGTTAGGTATGAGCCAGTCAACATTCTTTCGTAAACTTAAGTCGGTACTTAATGTCTCTCCCAATGACTATATACGTATAGCCAGACTTGAACATGCTGCGAAAATCTTACTGGAGAACGATAAAATGAGAATCAGGGATGTGGCTTATGAACTGGGTTTCTCCACTCCTAGTTATTTTACACGCTGCTTTATACAGCATTACGGAATGACTCCTAAAGAATATATGTTATCGAAAAAGGAAGAAGTTTAAAACCGGATAATCGGGATTATAATCAATTTTATTCTTTATTTAGTGTAATATTCATAAACCGAAAACTATATATAATGAAAACAAAAGGTATCTTATCATTTATTGTTTTTTTAATTATTTCATGTACAAGCATTAGAGCTTATACTGAAAGAAATATTCTTGAGAAAAGTGTTAATGTCGAGAATCTGAAGAACATTCTGGTACTGGATAGGAAATGGGTAAAATATCCTTCATACAATGACAGGACCGGATGTGATAAGTTTTTTGGAGGATATAGGGACGAAGTTATAAAGAACGGGGAGAAGCTACTCAATTATGAGTGGAAGGTGGTGAAAGCCACTGACTATATAGAATTTGAAAGAAGCGGTAACAGGCAGATTATGGAGAAACCTTTTGATGACAATAATTATGCCATCGTACAACTGCTGCTTGCAGAGCTGGCCGAAGGTAAAGGCCGGTTTACAGACCAGCTTATAAACGGGGTTTTTCATACATGTGAAATGACTTCATGGACTCTGTCTGCACACCTTGTAAGGCAACCGTCATACAGATCGTTGCCTAGCGATCAATATCAGGAGATTGACCTTACAGCAGGCGATCTTGGAGCCATGCTTTCATGGGTATACTATTTCATGCATGAGGAGTTTGACAAGATTGATCCTGAAATATCCAGACGTCTTTATCGTGAACTTGACAGAAGGATAATGACTCCATATCTTGAAAATGACAGTTATTGGTGGCTTGCATTGGACTATAATGGACAGATGGTGAACAACTGGAATCCTTGGTGTAACAGCAATTGTCTTATGACTTTCATGCTCCTAGAGAATGATACAGACAGACTGGCCAAGGCTGTATACAGAAGCATGCAGTCTGTAGACAAGTTCCTGAATTACGTACACTATGATGGTGCCTGTGAAGAAGGACCGTCATACTGGGGACATGCTTCTGGAAAATCATTCGACTATCTTGAACTTCTGGGCTGCATTACCGGAGGAAAGATTTCTCTTTTCGATAACGAACAGATAAAGGCTATGGGGGAATATATAGCAAAAAGTTACGTAGGAAACGGATGGGTAGTGAATTTTGCAGATGCTTCTGCAAAAGGGGGCGGTGATCCTTACCTTATATACAGATACGGAAAGGCAGTGGGAAGTGATATGATGAAACAGTTTGCTGCAATGCTTTACAATGACGTGAAAATATCTTTCAAAAGCCGTGATATCTATCGCTTGCTGGAGGCTATGAGAGTCATTGGGGAGCTTTCAGGATTTAAGGAGGAATACGGGGGAGAGGACTTTACATGGTATCCTGAAACAGAGTTCTGCTATCTGAAAAACAAAAGGACATTTCTTGCTGCAAAAGGAGGATATAATGATGAAAGCCACAACCATAATGACGCAGGTACTTTTTCTTTATGGGTTGACAATACGCCCATTATGATTGATGCAGGTGTAGGGACATATACAAGACAGACATTCAGCAGTGAAAGGTATACAATATGGACTATGCAAAGCAACTATCATAACCTGCCAATGATAAACGGTGTTCCTCAAAAGTATGGAAGAAACTACAAAGCTACTGATGTAAAAGTTTCAGGAAACAGTTTCTCGGCAAACATTGCAACGGCATATCCTGAAGAAGCAAAAGTGAAGGAATGGATCCGTTCTTATTCGGTGAAAGGAAATGGACTTGTGATAAAGGACAGATTCGAACTTTCAGAAGCAAAAGGGGAGAACGTAATCAATTTCCTCACGTGGGGTAACATAACAATATATGATGATAGTGTATTGATTGAAGTGAATGGAGTAAAGGCACAGCTGAGGTTTGACAATGACAAATTCTCTGTAAAGAAAGAAACAATAGAGCTTACAGACAAGAGACTGTCAGACGTATGGGGAAGCAGAATTTTCAGACTGAGCTTCACTGCAAAAAATAAAGTAGTTAAAGACTGCTATACATTCAATATCAAGTATTGACACATAAGAATATTGTCGGACGGTAATGTCAGACATCGCCATACGGCACAGGGATATTCACATGAATCTGCATGGTCGCGTGGACAGGCGTGGGCCATATATGGATATTCAATGTCTTACAGATATACCTCCGACAGAAAATATCTTGATCAGGCAATCAGGACTTTCAACTTCATGAAAAATCATATCAGGATGCCGGAAGATTATATTCCATACTGGGATATGGATGCTCCGAATATTCCAAATGAACCGAGAGATGTTTCTTCTGTTGCTGTCATAGCTTCTGCACTTTATGAGATGAGTACTTATGATGTTCCTGAAGCTCAATCTTTCAAGGATTATGCAGACAGGATTATGGAAAGCCTTTCAAGTGACGGTTACACTGCGAAGCTTGGAGAAAACGGTAGGTTTATCCTGATGCACTCGGTAGGAAGTATACCTCATAATGCAGAAGTGGACAAACCTCTTAATTAGACTGCTACTATCTGGAAGCCTAGAAACGGAAAAATATGTAGGGATATGTATTGTCAAGGTCTATGCTGGTGTTATTTATTTTCCCCAGTATAGACCTTACTTTAATTTTATCATTCCAGTGATATTATTTTGGGCTGTCTGCCACATAGAATCTGAATATAACCGTATGTGTATATGTTTCTCTAGGATAGAGGATTGTATTAGGGAAGTTGTTATGGTTTGGAGAATCCGGAAAATGCTGTGTTTCCAGTGCCAGTCCGCTGTATCTTCTGTGTAGGTCGCCTCTTTTTCCTATATCTGTCCCGTTTATGCATCCACCGCTATAGAACTGTAGTCCAGGCTGGTCTGTAATTATATCCATAGATATACCGTTGGAAGGTTCATGAAGTGTTGCTACGCGTACTGTTTCTTTCTCTTTCTTGTCAAGTACGAAGTTTATATCGTATCCTCCTCCTCCGAATTTCATCATGTCGTTGCCGTCCTCGCTTGTCCTTTCACCTATCTGTTTCGGGGTCCTGAAATCGGCAGGTGTATTCTCTACTTCTGCTATCTCTCCGGTAGGTATCAGTACGCTGTCTGTAGGTGTGTAATATGATGCATCAACCTGCAGATAATGGGTGTTTGTGCTTTTTGACGTGGTTCCATGCAGATTGAAGTATGGGTGTATTGTGGGATTGTAAGGAGTCGGCTTGTCTGTAGTAGCCATGTAGTCAATCTGAAGGGCATTGTCACTTCTAAGCGTATATTTGACATTTGTCATAATGTTTCCAGGATAACCGTCTTCTCCGTCAGGCGAAAGATATGAAAGGATCAGACATTCCTCACCTTTTCCGTTTTTCATGGTCTTTCCTTCCCACATCTTGTTCCAGAATCCTTCTTTACCTCCATGCAGATGGTTTGGACCGTTGTTTATGCTGAGCTGGTATATTGAGTCGTTTATTGAGAACCTTCCTTTGGATATTCTGTTTCCATATCTTCCAACCAGTGGTCCTCCATATACGTCTTCTGCATTAAGATAATCCTTTATACTTTCAAATCCCCATACCACATCTGTAGCCTTGCCATCCTTGTCGGGAACTACAATGCTTACTATACGTCCTCCATAGTTTGTTATTTGTACAGCCATGTGGGAGTTCCTCAATGTGTAGAGACTGTTTTTCTTCCCGTTTATAATTGTGTCGAATTTTGTTTCGTCCATCAGCATTCCTGTTATATCTGAAGAACTTGTCTTGTTGTTGCATGCACATAATGCACAGAAAATTGGTACTAGATAAAAACATGTTTTCATAATTCAATTATTTTTAATGATATAAGGCAAAAATATTTATTCGTTAAAACAATCTCTTTCACATTGTTTTCAAAGTAATGGTAATATAATTCTGAAATTGGTAAAATGTGTACCATAAGGCTTATAGAGGGGTAAATGATTGTATTTTGATAGTATTGGAAAGGAAAATGACAGAATATCACTGGAACGCATTTTATATTTGTATCAGAGAATAATATACAAATGAAACTATATTTTGATAAACATGAAAAATACAAGTATTTTATGCGGAGCCTTTATGTTATTGGCAGGAGCATGTTCTTCCGGATTGACTGAAGAAGTATGCATGGTAGACAGGATCCCGACTGAAGAAATCAATTCCAATTATGTAAGTAATAAGAAACCATTGCTCCCTCAGCAATTCATAAAGTTGCCGTCAGGAAGCATTAAGCCGGGTGGGTGGCTGCTTACTCAGTTACAGCTTCAAAAGGACGGTTTGAATGGACATTTGGGAGAAATCAGTGCCTGGCTCCAGAAGGAGGACAATGCCTGGTTGACAGCAGGTGGTAAATGGGGGTGGGAGGAAGTCCCTTACTGGCTTCGAGGATATGCCGGTCTGGCCTATCTTATGGAAGACGAAAAGATGATGGATGAGGCGAAGGTATGGATTGAAGCTATTCTGAAAAGCCAGCGTGAGGACGGGAACTTCGGACCTTACACAGAAGTGAACGGCTCTCAGGATTTCTGGCCCAATATGATTGCCTTGTGGATTCTGCAATCATATTATGAATATACCAATGATGTTCGTGTCATTGATTTCATGACTCGCTAT
Organism: uncultured Bacteroides sp.; assembly: GCF_937912035.1. Taxonomy (GTDB): domain Bacteria; phylum Bacteroidota; class Bacteroidia; order Bacteroidales; family Bacteroidaceae; genus Phocaeicola. The sequence goes on along the minus strand of NZ_CALDPF010000031.1, from coordinate 453,675 downwards.
TTCCATTTCCAATTGAATGTTCCTGACGAACATTTCCTGAAAAGCTATTGGGAAAACAGTCGCGGTGGTGATAATCTGTGGAGTGTAGTATGGCTATATAACCGTACGGGAGACTCTAAACTGCTGGAATTGGCTGACAAGATTCATAGAAATACTGCAGACTGGACAAAATCAACAGAATTGCCAAACTGGCATAATGTCAATGTGGCACAAGGATGTCGTGAACCGGCAACTTATTACTTGTTTAATGGTGACAGGAGATTTCTGGAGGCCAGTTATAATGTGCAGAGTCTTGTGAGAAGAACTTTCGGACAGGTACCGGGTGGAATGTTCGGTGCCGATGAGAATGCGCGAATGGGGTTTTTCGATCCAAGACAGGGTACTGAAACTTGTGGCTTTGCAGAACAGATGGCTTCAGACGAAATAATGTTACTGATAACCGGTGATCCGTATTGGGCAGAAAACTGTGAAGATATTGCGTTCAACAGCTATCCGGCAGCTTTCATGCCTGACTATAAGTCTCTAAGATATATTACATCCCCAAATATGGTGATTAGTGATAGTGAAAACCATAAACCGGGTATTGACAATGCCGGTCCATTCCTTGCAATGAATCCATTTAGCAGCCGTTGTTGCCAGCATAATCACGGCTTTGCCTGGCCTTATTATACTGAACATCTTATGTTGGCAACACCAGATAACGGAGCGGCCGCAGTATTGTTCAATACATGTGAAGCTCATATGAAGGTGGCTGAAGGCAAGGAAATTGTCATCAGAGAAAAGACGGACTATCCGTTTGACACCAGAATCAGTTTTACTGTTGATACAAATGATGAGTCAGTAAAGTTCCCGTTTTATATACGAATACCTAAATGGACGAAGAATGCTACATGTGAGGTGAATGGACAGGAGTTTGTGGTGGAACCGGAATCAGGCAGTTACCTTTGTATAGAGCGTGAATGGAAAGATGGGAACACTGTAGTAATGAACTTTCCTATGGAAATATCTTACCGTACATGGCAGGTTAACAAGAACAGTGTAAGTGTAGATTATGGACCTTTGACTTTGTCTCTTCGTATAGCTGAGAAATATGTTGAGAAGAACAGTACTGAAACAGCTATTTGGGACTCTCAATGGCAAAAGGGTGCAGATGCTTCATTATGGCCGTCATATGAAATATATCCTGACAGTCCATGGAATTATGCATTACAGGTGGAAAGTGTAAAACTGAAAGAACGCAAACCATTGAAACATGATGTGAATCCTTTTACTCAAGATAATGTACCTCTTGTATTTGAAGCCTGTGGAAGACTTGTTCCTGACTGGAAAGTTGACGAGTACAAACTATGTGGAGTGTTGCCTTATGAAAATGTTATGAAGTCAGAGGAAGTGGAGAAGCTGGAACTTGTTCCTATGGGAGCAGCAAGACTTCGTATATCGTCTTTCCCTACTTGTGAATAAAAACTCTATATGAATATTCAACTAATTTTGTAATGAAAAAAAGTGTAATTATTTCAGCTTTTATAATTTGTGCAGATTGTATTGGATGTCAGACATTATCAGATAATATTCTTGATAAATCTGCCTTATTTGTTCCTGCTTATGAGGGAGTTTGGAACTCGCCTCCTAAGCATACTCCTAACGGTAAAGTTCCAGACGGAGCTATAAATGGGAATGGTGATATTGGTTTTGTTCTAGGAGGAGATGCCGAAGAGTCTGTTTTTTATCTATCTAAGAATGATTTCTGGAAGGCAAAGAATGGTTATCCGGACGGTGGAGTGTGTTATGTAGGACAGTTATATATTAAGGCTTCTGACATGAAGGATGCTACCTATGAAGTTCGACAATTGATGTCAGAAGGTGTTGTGAAAACCCGTTATACTCGTAATGACGGTTCTTCATTATGTATGAAAGCATGGTGTGCCGCTACAAAAAATATAGTAGTAATAGAACTGGAAGCAATAAAAGGCAGAGTGGATTTGAGCTACTCTTTTTCTCTTGCTGAAGGAATGAACTCACAAAACAGTTCCGGTGAAGATAAAGGTGTTAGCTGGTTTACACGTAAGTTTGAAGGACAAGATTTAGAGTGGCCTTCTGCTGTAGCTGTAGCTCTTTCGTCAACAGAAGGTAAAGATGCAAACCTTTCTCTCGAAGCTGGTGAAAAAACAACATTAATATTGTCACTATACTCAAATCATGATAACTCAGATTATATACAGAAGGCTGTTGAGATGACTGCTGATCTCAAAAAAGAAGGAATATCCGGTTTGTTTGAGCAGCACAAGAAATGGTGGACAGACTTTTGGCAGGCATCAAAGGTCGAGTTGAACGATTCATTGCTGGAAAAATATTACTATGGATCTCATTACCTATTGGCTTGTTGTAGCAGGGATAAAGATTTTGCTCCAGGGTTATGGGGGACATCTCTTACCATGGATGCTACAGCCAATGGTTGGGCAGGAGACTATCATACCAATTATAACTATATGGCACCATGGTGGGGTGTATATTCTTCCAATCATGTGGAATTATCAGAACCTTATGATCAGCCAATACTGGACTATATGCCTAAAGCCAGAGAACACGCAAAGAGTCTATTAGATAATGATGGTGTTTACTATCCTGTAGGTATTGGTCCGAAAGGATTCTGTTCAAGTATGTTCCCTCTAACTTCTGAGGCTATGATGAAACAGTATGGTACTCCTGACAATGACATTGAAGGTGGATATATGTTTCTGGGACAAAAGAGTAATGCAGCCTTTTGTGCAACTAATATGTTCATGCGTTTTTATCATACTTATGACAGAAACTATGCGCAGATGGTATATCCTTTTATCCGTGAGGTTGCAGATTTTTGGGAAGATTATCTTGTCTTTGAAAATGACAGATACGTAATTTATAATGACAATTTCTGGGAAGTTGGTCCATGGGAAGGTAAAGATTATAAACGCAACTATGGAGATATTAATCCTACAATTTCCCTTGGTTTGTGTCGTATGTTGTTTAAGGGTATTATAGATATGAGTTCGTTCCTTCAAACAGATCGGGATAAGGTTGAGAAATGGAATCATATATTGACTCATTTAAGTGCAATACCTACTGTTGAAATAGATGGAAAGATTCGTATTAAGGCATGCGAGGGAGGTAATGGCTCCGGCAGTAGGACTGCTCCAGGATTTGGACGTGTGATGATGCACGGGTTATTATTCCCCTCGGGAACTTGTGGTGTAATTACAGATTCTGCTTTTGCCCGTATATTGCGTGAAGAGATTTATCGTTGGGACACTGATACCATCCCATATAATGGTCCTCGAGATGCCCGTTGGGATAATCTTGGTAATGGTATAGAAACTTATTTTACTTCAGCTGCCAGAGTAGGATATGATGGTGAACGTTTGCTTGACGAGTTGAAGAAGCGAGTTAAGAAAACGGCTTTACCAAATCTTTGGATACCGCAAGATGGTGGTGGAATAGAATCTCTCAGTGCTGTTCCTTCTTGTATTAATGAAATGTTGTTACAGGGGTATGAAGGGGTTATTAGAGTGTTTCCTGTATGGCCTAAAGAGATGGAAGCTAGTTTCAAAACATTGCGAACTCATGGAGCTTTTCTTGTTTCTGCAAGTTGTAAAGCTGGAAATGTGGAATATGTTTTGATTAAAAGCGAGCAGGGACGTCCTTGTAACATCCAGAATCCTTGGCCCGGAAAAACTTGTTTTGTATATTATGAAGATGGTAGAATATTAAGTTTAAAAGACGAGTTTTTTGAGATTCCCTTATCGAAAGGTGAACAAGTACGGCTTATGAATAGATAATAAATTAGATACGATGTTGATATTAATAGTTTGTTTGAAAATTTAATACATGTTTATGAGAAAATATTACAAAGGTTTGGTTATAGGACTTGGCATTATCGGATCAGGTTTTTTAAGTGCATGTAATGGCATATCTGTAGAGCATGATAATATATCCATTATTCCTCTTCCTTACAATATGGTTGTGGAAAAAGATGAGTTCGTTATCACGGAGAAATCTACAATTGGGGTTTCTGACAAATCTCTTATTCCTGCAGCAGAATATCTGGTTGATATCCTGAACAAATCAACAGGATATAAGCTGGTAATAAGGGAAGGTAAAGGGGACATAAACCTTTCTCTTTCTATTTCAAAAGAAAGTGATGGATATAGACTGGTTTCAACAAGCGATGAAGTTACTATTTCAGGAAATTCATATGCTGGTGTAATTTATGGAATTGCTACATTGAGACAGCTTTTACCTTATCAGATTGAAAGTAAGAAAGTGGTTGAAGATATTGACTGGACTATTCCAACAGTGAATATTGATGATACTCCACGGTTTCAATGGAGAGGACTTATGCTTGATGTTTCTCGCCATTTCTATGACATAGATGAAGTAAAGGAGCTTCTGGATCTTATGGCACTTTATAAGATGAACAAGTTCCATTGGCATCTTACTGATGACCAGGACTGGCGTATTGAGATTAAGAAATATCCTATGCTTACGAAAAAAGGTGCATGGAGGAAATATAATTCACATGACAAGACCTGCATGAGTCTGGCCAGACAGAATGACAATACAGATTATCTTATTCCGGAAGAAAAGACTATTATAATGGATGGAGATACTTTATATGGAGGATTCTATACCCAGAATGACATAAAGGATATTGTATCGTATGCTCAGGTTAGGGGAATAGATGTAATACCGGAAATTGATATGCCGGGCCACATGCTTGCAGCTGTGAGCAATTATGATGGAGTATCATGTTTCAAGACCACAGGTTGGGGACAAACTTTCTCTTCACCGGTATGCCCTGGAAAAGATTCTGCCCTGGAATTCTGCAAAAATGTATACAGTGAAATAATCCCTCTATTCCCATATAAGTATATACACATCGGAGGTGATGAAGTAGAGAAGACAAACTGGAAAAAATGTCCTGACTGCCAGAAACGTATAAGGGAAAACAATCTGAAGTCGGAGGAAGAGTTGCAGTCATGGTTTATTCATGAGATGGAGGCATTCTTCAATTCTAAAGGAAAAGAGATGATAGGATGGGATGAGATACTTGAAGGTGGACTTTCAAAGACTGCAACTGTTATGTGGTGGCGCTCATGGGTAAAGGATGCTCCTGAAAAGACCACCTCGCAGGGAAATAACATCATATTTACCCCAAATTCACATTTCTATCTGGACTATCAGCAGGACAAGAAAACTTTGTCTAATATTTATAATTATGACCCTGCTGCAGAATTCACGGACAAGCCTGAACTTGTTAATCAGGTATTGGGTGTGCAAGGAAACATATGGTGTGAATGGATTCCTTCCAGAGAGCGTATGCAATATATGGTAGTTCCCCGTATGCAGGCTATAGCTGAGGTGGGATGGAGTAATCCTGAACATAAGGACTGGAATGGATTCATAGACAGACTTACTGATCACTTTGAACGTCTTGACGAGATGAATGTAAACTATCGCATTCCAGACCTTGAAGGTTTCTATGACTCGAATGTATTTGTAGGTGAGGCAAATGTAGATGTTACTTGCATAGATCCTAATGCACAGATACATTATACCACTGATGGAAGTATCCCTACATTGGAATCTCCAAAGTATGACGGTAACCTGAAGATTACAGACAATACAGATCTTGTTTTCCGAACTTTCCGTCCTGATGGCAAGCCATGCGATGTATTCAAGACCAGGTTCATTAAAGGTGAATTTTCTCCTGCTGCATCCATCACCCCATCAAATAAAGGGCTAAAGGCTGTTTGGTATAATTTCGCAGGAGACAAGTGTTCTGACATTGATAAAGCCGAAAGAAATGGCGAATACTCCATTGCCGATGTATCTATACCTGAGGGTGTAAATGGAAGAATAGGCCTTGTTATAAATGGATTCATAAATATTCCTGCTGATGGAATATATACTTTTGCCCTTACATCAGACGATGGCAGTACATTGGTCATAGATGGTGACAAGGTTGTGGACAATGATGGTCCCCACAGTCCTCGTGAGGTTGTAGGCCAGAAGGCCATGTCCAAGGGATACCATCCTATAGAGTTGAGATATTTCGACAGTAATGGTGGAGTACTGAAAATGGAAGTGAGAGATGGAGAAGGGAATGTACTGCCAGTTTCTGATTTATATGCTTATTAACCTGAATAGAATATTCATTATATGAGAAAAATCAATTGTTATATTAGAAGTCTTGTTGTGATAATTCTTATACAATTTTTTCCTGTATGGTGCTTTGCACAGTTTTATATAGATAAGGGAAAGATGAATCCTGTGTGGATGCTGAACGGTAAGAATTTACTATCAGTACCGGAAGATGGCCTTTGGAGTATTGCAACAGAATGGGATGATAACTGGATGGGTGGATGGAAACATGCCCAGCCTGAGACCATGGAGCAAAGTGGAGAATGGATTATTGTCAGTGGAAAGATGGTGTTCCCTCATGGAAATTTATTTTTGCGTGATGCATATCGTGAGGAGGAAGGCGGAAGAGTGAGATGTAGACGCCGATTTGAATGGCAAGGTAATGATACCCTTTCCCATGTGAATTTGTCGGTAAGACTCCGTTTAAAAGGGGAGACCATGCAGGCTTTTATGCCAGGCATATTGTATTATGGAAACAAGAACGGTGCTAAGGTTAACCCTAATGTGATACCTGTCTATACAGGTAAACCTGGTGAGTTCGCTATATTTGAGGATCATCGCTTCCCTATGCCATTTGCGATGCTGGAGAATTCTAACGGAAAATATGCTGCTGCACTGCATACAACACCAAGTCCTGTCAGAGGAGCCGTGTTGGATGACCAGTGGTGGTCGATGGGTGTTGAGGCAGGTAAGGGTTATACAGATTTCGTACTCTACTCTGGTCCTATTGGTTATAACATGAAACATGGTGTAGCCAAGGCTTTGCAGGCAACACCTATGGCTTATACAAATACCTATATAGACATGGAGCCAGGGCGCGTTATAGAGAAGGAGTTCTGTGTGGAATTATATTCTGTTGAAGCTGAAGGTACAGGATTCCAGAGACCATTGTACACATCATTGGACCTTTACAAGCCTTATAATGCAGAACCTTTTACGGACTTCAGTACTATTGTAAAGGAAAAGTACCGTTTCGCAAAGAACCGTTGGATAGATTTCGGAGAAGGAAATGAAGGCTTCAACATGTATGACCTGTCGCAAGGAAAATCCATAGTTATGGGATGGTGTGGCCAGGCTGATTCACCGGGATATGCCTTACAGTTGCTTGAAGATGATTTGGGTGACAATGGAATTTCCGATAAGATACAACGTTCGATGGATTTTCTGTCCACTTATCCTGTTAATGATGAAACAGGAATGTTCCCTGTAGTTTTCAACGGAAAGGAGTTCTTCGGTGGAGACCCAGTTTCATGCGGTCAGGCTATGTATAACTTTGCCAAAGCCATCACATATGCACGACAGACGGGGAACTACAAAACAGAAAAGTGGGAGGACTTTCTTTGTCAGTGTTGTGACGGACAGAGTCGCAGAATACTGGATGATGGATGGAATCCGCGTTCTACGGCAGAAGCCTTTCTTATAGCTCCCCTTGTCATGGCTTACAGACTCTTTGACAATGAGACCTACTTGGATGCGGCAAAGAAGGCTGCACAGACTTTTGCCGACAGACATCTGACTATGAACGGTTGTTACTGGGGTGGAACACTGGATGCTACTTGCGAGGATAAAGAAGGTGCATGGGCTGCTTTTCAGGGATTCCTGGAATTGTATGAACTGGAACGTACTGATAAATATCTCCAGTGGGCCAAGCATGCCATGGATGTATGTCTGAGTTATGTAGTGGTTTGGGATATCCCATTGCCAGCAGGCAGGATGGCTGATTACCATTTCCGCACAACAGGCTGGACTGTTGTCTCTCCTCAAAACCAGCATATTGATGTATATGGCGTTCTCTTTGCACCGGAAGTATACAAGATGGGAATATATCTGAATGATGACAGACTTAAGAAACTGGCTGGCGTTATGTACCGTTCATGCTTCCAACTGACAGATGTATATGGTTCACAGGGAGAACAACTACAGCAGACAAACTTTGCACAACGTGGAGATATGAGCAATGTACATAAGTTGCGAGGAGGTTATTCTGAAGGATGGACGGTATTTTGGATTACAGCCCATTTCCTGAATGCGGCTGCAAAGTTCAAGGAAATGAATGTAGAACCCTAATTGATAAATTTTCATGAAAAGAGTATTGATTTGTGTCGTATTGGCTACTGTATTTTTTCTGTCTTCAGCTTGGGGACAGCGAAATGAATATCCAAGACCTCAGTTTGAGCGTACCGAATGGATAAACCTAAATGGAACCTGGACATGTAAGATTGATCCGTCTGGTGTGGGTATTGAGAAGAACTATAAGGAAGCAAAGGGATTCGACCAGAAGATAATTGTTCCTTTTTCTCCTGAAAGTAAATTGTCGGGGGTGGAATATACTGATTTTATAGAGCATCTGTGGTATCACCGAATGCTGGACATTCCATCTGAATGGAAGGACAAGAGAATAATGCTGAATTTCGGAGGAGTATATTATGAATCTGAAATCTATGTGGACGGTAAATTTATTGACAGACATTTTGGTGGAAGCTCCTCCTTCTCTGTAGACCTGACTGATTTTGTCACTCCAGACAGTGAACACTCACTTGTGGTATATGTAAAGAGCGACTTGAGAAACAGAATTCAGCCAGCTGGTAAACAGTCTACCCGCTATTATTCGCATGTATGCAACTATACCCGTACTACAGGTATATGGCAGACAGTGTGGATGGAAGCAGTTCATCCAAAAGCGATAAAGACTGCCCAGGTTGTAACTGACATTGATAATTCACGTGTAGTCATCCATCCTGAATTCTATGGTTTGGGAAAGACCAGATTGAGAGTTACGTTAAAGGAGAACGGTAAGATTGCAGCCCAGGAAACTAGTCTGGCTACAGAAAACTCTCCTATGGTACTTAAAGTCAGGAAAGCCAAACTGTGGAGTCCTGATTCACCTTTTCTTTATGACCTGGATTATGAAGTACTGGATGAGGAAGGAAAAGTTATTGATAAGGTTCATTCATACACCGGTATGCGTAAAATTCATTATGAAGGTAACAGGCTGTACCTCAATAACCAACCTTTATATTTGAGGATGGTACTTGATCAGGGATACTATCCCGAAAGCCAATGGACTGCGCCTTCAGATTCAGCCTTGAGGAATGATATAATGCTTGCCAAGGCCGTGGGTTTCAACGGTGCAAGGTTGCATCAGAAAGTTTTTGAAGAACGTTTCCATTATTGGGCAGACAAGTTGGGTTATCTTACCTGTGGTGAAATGAACAGTTGGGGTTTGGATTATAATCTGCCTATTGCCACTACTGTCTTTCTTCCTGAATGGATGGAAATAGTTAAAAGGGACAGAAATCATCCTTCTATCATTATGTGGGTTCCTCTGAATGAGCAGAACAATGTAGATAAGGTAAATTTTCCACGTTTCTCGTCACAGCTTTACGATGCTACCAAACTTGTAGATCCTACTCGTCCGGTTCTTACAAATTCCGGTGGTGCCCATTACAAGACTGATATAGTGTCTTCCCATCTTTATATCCAGGATTCTGCTTCACTGCATAAGGAGTTGTGGAATGACGGAAAACTGTTCCCGGGACATCGTTTCAATGAGGACCCTAGAGTCCTGTATAATACCGGATCTAACTTCCGATACGATACGCATGAGACTCGCTGGATGGTATACAATGGCAAATGCCCTTATCTGTTTGATGAGTTTGGTGGAATATCGTTTAATACCAAACAGTCTGGTTGGGGATATGGCGGATCGTCCAGTGAGGAGGATTTCTATAAGAAAGTCTGTTCATTGGTGGATGTAGTGCTGAATATGTATCCTTTTGTAGGTGGTTATTGTTATACACAGTTGACAGATGTAGAACAGGAACAGAACGGATTGTATTATTATGACCGTACACCTAAGTTTGATATTAAGAAGTTAAATGATATATTTAGAAAGTCTCCTATAGAATTGGAGTGATAAAATTCTCTCTTTGAATGTGAAAATGCTCTTAAAATTAAGTTTGGAAGAATATTAGCATTGTTTGCTATAATATACAGATGGTCTTTATAGATGAAATTTTAGTTTTGCAAAAAAAATAACGACCATGAATAAGAATAGTATTTTTACGATGTTATTAATGGGGCTGATTGCAGGAAGTTGCAATCAGCCTCCTGTTGTGAGTTATAGAGTAGTAGGCCCTTATGCAGAAAAAGTAGATTCTGTGTTGAAACTTATGACACTGGAAGAGAAGATAGGTCAGATGAACCAATATACTTCAGATTTGCAGGCCACAGGTCCAAGTAGAAAAGATTCTACTAAACTTGATCAGATAAGACGAGGAAGAGTCGGTTCGATGCTGAATGTGAAAGGTGCATCAAATACACGACATTTTCAGGAGGCTGCAATGGAATCGCGTCTGCGAATTCCGTTACTATTTGGTTTGGATGTTATCCATGGAATGCGTACAATTTACCCTATACCGTTGGCCGAAGCTGCGAGTTTTAATCTTGACCTCATGGAACGTACAGCAGCAGCTGCTGCAAAAGAAGCTTCTTCCGAAGGCATACATTGGACGTTTGCTCCTATGGTTGATGTGAGTAGAGATGCACGCTGGGGGCGTGTAATGGAAGGTGCTGGAGAAGACACATGGTATGGCTGTCGTGTAGCAGAAGCCCGTGTACGTGGTTTCCAGGGAGAATCATTGGCAGATACAACCACTATACTTGCTTGTGCCAAACATTTTGCAGCTTATGGAGCCTGCATTGGTGGAAGAGATTACAATACCGTTGATATATCCAAGATTACACTGCATGAGGTGTATCTTCCTCCGTTCCGTGCTGCAGTGGATGCCGGAGTGTCTACTTTCATGAATGCTTTTAATGAAATGGATGGAATACCCGCTACAGGGAATACATATCTTTTGCGTGATATCCTTAAAGGAGATTGGAGTTTTAATGGATTTGTAGTGTCAGACTGGAATTCCGTAGGTGAGATGGTCAATCACGGTTTTGTAGCTGACCTCAAAGGGGCTGCATATAATGGGGTGACTGCCGGATGTGATATGGATATGGAGTCACGTGCCTATACATCTCATCTTGAGGAGTTGGTTAAGGAAGGTGTTGTAGACGAATCGTATATTGATGATGCAGTCAGGAGAATATTGCTTAAGAAATTTGAACTTGGCTTGTTTGATGATCCTTTCAAGTACTGTAGCGAAGAAAGGGAAAAAAGGACAGTCCTTTCTGATGAGTTGAGACAGGTGGCCCGAGAAGCCGGGGCATCTTCAATAGTACTCTTGAAAAATGAAGGAGAGGCTTTGCCTCTGGATAAACCACGAAATATTGCTGTTATTGGAGCCCTGGCCGACTCAAAGATTGATATGTTGGGAAGTTGGGCTATGGAAGGAGTCAAGGACGAGGTAATTACTGTTGTGGAAGGTATAAAGAATAAGTTCAAAAACAGCAATGTTACTTATTCTGAAGGATATGACCTTGAAACAAATGAACTGAAACTTAATGACGCTTACCGTGCAGCTGCCAATGCTGATGTAGTAGTGGTTGCAGTTGGAGAAAGGGCCTATCAAAGTGGTGAGGCGCGTTCTATGGCACATATTGATGTTCCAAAAGAGCATCAGAAGATTGTAATGGATCTTAAGAAGAAGGGTAAGAAAGTTGTTGTTCTTGTTATGGGAGGACGTCCGCTTGTGTTCAATGAACTTGAACCTTATGCCGATGCAATACTTATGACATGGTGGCTTGGAACGGAAGCCGGTAATTCAATAGCAGATGTCTTGGCCGGAGATTATAATCCTTCCGGTAAATTGCCTATGACATTCCCGGCTACTATAGGTCAGGTGCCTATCTATTATAACTACAAGAATACAGGACGCCCTAGCCAGTCAGGCTTTATGAGTTATACGTGCGGTTATCTGGATCAGGACTATCGTCCGGCTTATCCTTTCGGATACGGACTCAGTTATACCTCGTTTGAGATATCCGAACCTGTTACTGACAGAAACACTTATAAGATGGGTGAATCTGTTTCATGTAAGGTTGTTGTAAAGAATACCGGGAAATATAGAGGTAAGGAAACTTTACAATTATATATACGTGATCTGGTGTCTTCTGTAACAAGACCTGTAAAAGAACTTAGGGGTTTCCAACAGATAACACTCGAACCGGGTGAACAGAAAGAAGTAAGATTCAGCCTTGAAAAGGAAGACCTGGGATTCTATAATAAGGATTTGAAATATGTGGTTGAGCCAGGAGATTTTGAAATCATGGTAGGTAACAGTTCTGATAATGTTAAGAAATGTATTATATCATATAACTGATTTATACTTAAAAGAAATTGTTTATGAAGAAAAGTGTAGTATTAGCCCTTTCGATGGCATTTGTTGCTGCAGCATGTTCTCAAAAGAAGTCTGATAATAGTGTGACAGAATATAAGGGATATGAACTGGTCTGGTCTGACGAGTTCGACAAGGACGGAATAGTGGATGAACGTTATTGGGGGTATGATGAAGGGTATTGCCGCAATAATGAACTTCAGGATTATAAAAAGGCTGATTCCAAATATGCAAGAGTTGAAAACGGACTGCTGGTAATAGAGGCGCATAAAGATTCTCACATGGGTGTGAATAAATGGACTGGTGAGCCATACAAGTTTGAATATTCTTCAGCCGAGGTAAAATCACTTAAGACCATCCCTATGAAATACGGCAGGATTGATGTTTCTGCCAGAATTCCTATAGGAAGAGGTGTGTGGCCAGCTATATGGATGATGCCATTGGATAACAAGTATGGTGGTTGGCCTCATAGTGGTGAAATTGATATTATGGAATATGTATATGGAGACAGTATTCATAACCAGGTTTTCTCTACAGTGCACACCACTGATATTGATGTAAACAAGAACTATATCAGTTCAGGGCTGGCATCATCGGAGACTTTGGATTCGGAGTTTCATTTATATTCTCTTGTCTGGGATGAAGATTATATGGAAATCCTGTTTGACAATAATGTCGTCTTTACATATAGACGTGATGAAGGAGCATCACCGGAGAAATGGCCCTTTGACCAGCCTTTCTATCTGATACTGAATATTGCAGTAGGAGGAGGATGGGGTGGTATATGGGGAATAGATGAAACTATTTTCCCGGTCCGTATGGAGATAGATTATGTAAGGTATTATCAGAAAATAACAAACAAATAATTCAATTAAAACAGTATGAAGGCTAACGCTTTGTCCATAATATCATTGACGGCATGTCTTTTCATGTCACCAAAAAACGCTTATTCGAGTAATGATAGAAGTCTGGCTCTGCATTATGACCGTCCTGCAACCTATTTTGAAGAAGCCTTTGTTATAGGTAATGGAAATCTGGGAGCAACAGTTTATGGTCAGACAGAAAAGGAATGTATTTCATTGAATGATATAACACTATGGACAGGCGAGCCTGAACATACTGGCACTGCAGACGTTGACAGAGAAGCATTATCCGAGATACGTTCATTGCTTGACAAAGGGGATTATCAGGCTGCAGACCTGTTACAACGTAAGCTTCAGGGGCATTACAGTCAGAACTACCAGCCGCTGGGAACTTTGAAAATTGATTATTCAGGTGATTGTGGCTCGGTAACAGATTATTACAGACAACTTGATATCAGTGAGGCTATAGCGAGTGTGTCTTATGTCAATAAAACAGACCGTATAGAGAAGACATATTTTGCTTCTGCTCCTGATTCTGTAATTATAGTAAGGCTGAAGTCTGACAGTAAATCCGGAATATCCGCAATCATTTCATTCGATTCCCAGTTGCCGCATTCTTCTTCGGCTTCTGATAATGAAATAAAGGTACATGGATATGCTGCATATCATTCATTCCCTAATTACTGGGAGGACAAGAGCATGAAATACGATCCGGACAGAGGTATTCATTTCAGGACACAGATTAGGGTCAAGCATTACGGTGGAGATGTGAAAAGTTTCCCTTCAGGATGCCTGAAGCTTGATAAATGTTCTGAGGTGGTAATATATATAACGAATGTTACCAGCTTCAATGGATTCGACAAGGATCCAGTAACCGAGGGTCGTGACTATTGTAATATGGCACAGCGCAGAATTGATGCTGCATATGAAAAATCATTCGACGAGTTGAGAGACAGGCATGTCTCGGACTATAGATACTATTTTGACAGGGTTGAACTGGAACTTGGTTCAACGGAAAAACGAATATCTGAATTGACAACAGACAGGCAGCTTCTGCTTTACTCTGATGAGAAACAATATAATCCTGATCTGGAAGAACTGTATTTCCAGTATGGCCGTTATTTGCTGATATCATGTTCACGCACCCCTGGAGTTCCTGCCAATCTTCAGGGATTATGGAATGAAAGCATACTTCCTCCGTGGAGCTGTAATTATACTACAAACATTAATCTGGAAGAAAACTACTGGGCAGCAGAAAGTGCCAATCTGAGTGAGATGCACAGGCCTCTGTTGGAATTCATATCCAACCTGAGTGTCAACGGTAAAAATACTGCAAAAGATTTTTATGGTGTTGATAACGGGTGGTGTCTTGGACATAACTCGGATATATGGGCCATGACATGCCCTGTAGGCTTGCAGAAAGGAGATCCTTCGTGGGCTTGCTGGACAATGGGAGGAGCATGGCTTTCGACTCATATATGGGAGCATTACCAGTTTACGAAAGACAGGGATTTCCTGAAAGAGAATTATCCTGCATTAAAGGGTGCTGCTGAATTCTCTATGAACTGGCTAATAGAGAAGAACGGTTTTCTGATGACTTCGCCAGGAACATCGCCGGAGAATAAATACGTTACACCTGACGGATATGTAGGTGCTACTTCTTATGGCAATACATCTGATATGGCAATAATCAGGGAATGTCTTATTGATACCAGAAAGGCAGCAAAGGAATTGGGGACAGATAATGTTTTAGTTAAGCGTATAAATGAGGTTCTGGAAAGACTTGTACCATACCAAGTGGGGAAAAAGGGGAATTTACAGGAATGGTATCATGACTGGGAGGATGAGGATCCCAAACATCGTCACCAGTCGCATATGATTGGTCTTTATCCAGGACATCATTTATCGCCTGTTGGTACTCCTGAACTTATGGATGCATGCAGGCGTACTTTGGAGATTAAAGGTGATGAGACTACAGGCTGGAGTACCGGATGGCGCATCAATCTTTATGCACGTCTGCATGAGGCTCAGAAAGCGTACAATATGTACAGGAGGCTGCTGCGCTATGTAAGTCCGGATGGATATAATGGCAATGATGCCCGTAGGGGAGGTGGAACTTATCCTAATCTGCTTGATGCACATTCACCTTTTCAGATTGACGGAAACTTCGGGGGATGTGCAGGAGTAATTGAAATGATTATGCAGTCTTCTTTGGAAGAAATTAATTTATTACCGGCTTTACCTGATGAGTGGAAGAATGGACATGTGAAAGGAATATGTGCCAGGGGAGGTTTTGTGATTGATATGGAATGGAAAGATGGTAAAGTCACATCACTTTATATTAAGGCAAGGACTGATGCAAGAACAGTATTAAAGTACAATGGTAAAAAAACTAAAATAGCCCTTAAGGGCGGTGAGAAAAGAAAAATACTATAATTTGATTTCTATATATTGTAAATGTGAGAATTTATATCTCACTATTTACTATATAACAATTTATTTACATCTAAATATGAAACTTATTATTACATTATCAATTCTAGGGCTTATAGTCACTTCCTGTTCTATTCAGGATACATGTAATGTTACCGGAGAAATTTCAGGACTTAAAAATGATACCTTGATTATTTTTGCTAATGATCCAGTAATCAACAAATCTGTATGTATTGATACGATTCCAGTTAAGGATAACAAGTTTTCAACCAATCTTCCTGATTCCATAATTCTATCAATAGGAATTTATGAAAAGTCATATGGGAATGGGGCCTTGAGAATGTCAGCTAATGAGTTCTTTACTTTGCTGCCTGGAGAGAAATTAAAAATTAAAGGTGACATAAACAACTTAAAAGCATATGGTACTGAGATTTATGATGAATTGGCAAAAATTGAGAGTATAAATGAGATAAAAGAGAAAAACATATTATTGGTAACAGACTTCCAAAAGTCTATAAGAAATAATAACAAAGAGGTTGCTGATTCATTGAGAAAGGAACTTGCACAAAACTCAAAGAACCTTAGTTTGAAAAAACTAGAATATATTAAGAATAATCCGAAATCATTAGCTTCCGGATTTTTATACACCAGCCTGATGATAGAGCATATAGATGAGGCTTCAAGATATCTTGATAAGAGTGTTAATAATGGACCATTGAGTAAGCTGATAGATAAGACTCAGGACATTTATAAAACAGAGATGGCCAAAAGAAAAGCAAAGGAAAACATAGTTCCAGGAAAGGATGCACCTGATTTTCTATTAAAGAATCTGAACAATGAAGACGTGACATTAGCTTCATTCAGAGGCAAGTATGCTTTGCTTGATTTTTGGGGTACATGGTGCGGATGGTGTATCAAAGGAATACCTGAGATGAAGAAATACTATGCCAAATATAAAAACAGGATGGAAATAGTTGGTATATGCTGTGGTGATACAGAAGAAAAATGGAGAAACGGAGTAAAGGAATTGGATTTGCCATGGACCAACCTGTATAATGGAATCGATAAGGAAATTACAACAAATTATGCCATATCTGGTTATCCTACAAAAGTTTTGATAAATCCAGAGGGAAAGATTGTTGAAGTATTCATAGGTGAATCTGAAGAACTATATAAAAAACTTGATGTTTTATTAATACATGAATAAAATGTAATTTACAATTTGTTCTAGATTATTATTTAAATAATTAAAGCTGAAAGTAAAATATATACAATATACGTATTAAACGAACGGCTCCGTTAATAAGAATATGAATTGATGCACTTCTGTTACTCTTTTTCCTAGTGTAACAGAAGTGTATATTTTGTAATTTGAAAGTAACAATTATTCATCAGGTAATTAATAAATATCTGAAATGTTCAATCTTTGTATCTGTATTATAAATGGCGTATTTAATATTCCTGATTTATGTTGATGTCTTCTACAATATGCGTAGGATATTTAAATTTTTATATGAGAAGAATATATTATAATTGGAGTTTAAACTTGTTATCTTTACCAAGTAAAATACTTATATTTTATGTTATTGAAATACTACTGATAGGATGTTTTTTTTCTCTGATAATTCATGAACGTTTGCGAGTAAATAAGTTGGAAACGATGATTTCTGATATAAATGTTGCTCGAAAATTAATTGGTGAAGCCCATTTGGAGATTACTAAACTGGCAACATATGGTGAGTCAATTATTTTAAGGAATGATATAGACATGGAAAAGTATCATGTCAAACGTACAAAAATAGACAGTTTGCTAAGAAATATTTCAAAGTATGTTCCTAAAAGTTTTGTAAGACCTGATCAGATTGATTCTTTATGTCTACTACTGGAATCCAAAGAATACCAATTGTACAACGTAAAAAAAGCTATTGCATTACAAAAGAAAAAAGACAGCGTTTTTATAAATAGTTTTCCTCTTGATGTGAACAAATATGTCCGAATAAAATCTGTACAGCGTAAAAAAAAAGGTTTGGCAGGTTTATTTGGTAAAAGAGAAAATGTTCAAGTACCATATTACACTAATAAATTCAAGGAATTAAATGAGGACTTGATTTCTTTTCGTAACACAACAGGTTATAATGTAGGTATATATGTTGACAGTATAAGATTGCAAAATAGGATATTGAATAATAAATTATCTGATTTTATTTCTTTTTTAGATATTCAGATACAAGATACATTTGACAAAAGTATAACTAATATATCGAATGCGCAGCAGGAATATTTTAATTCTTTTGTAAAAGTAATGTTTTTAATTATAGCATTATTTATTGTTTCTTTTTTTATTTTTTTTTCTGATATACGTAAAGAAGAGGAAATTAAATCTCGATTAAAACAGGTAATTCATGAGAATGAAGATTTACTTGAAATGCGTAAAAAAATTATGCTGACCGTTTCTCATGATATACGAGGCCCACTTGGGAACATTCATAATTGTGCTGATTTGGTTTCAGAGACCAGAGAAAAGAAGAAGCGAGAGATATATTTAAACGATATACGTCATTCATGTCATCATATTCTGCATCTAGTCAATAATCTATTGGATGCATACCGTATAAATGAAGCTGGTGAATTACGTAATGACATTCCATTTCATCTTGATCATTTCTTGCAGAGGATTTCAGATGAGTTTTCCCGTAAGGCAAATGTTAAGGCCCTTATTCTTTATGCACTTCATGAAAATTCAAAATTGACAGTAAAAGGAGATGCAGATAAACTTGAACAAATTCTTGATAATTTGTTGACAAATGCAATAAAATTTACACCGTCCGGCTCTATCCGTTTTTATACAAAATATTATGAAGAAAAGCTACATATTGAGATCTGTGATACAGGTATAGGTATGGACAATGAGACACTGAAAAGAATATTTGTTCCATTTGGACGTGCTGCTCAGAATATAAATTCTGAAGGTTTCGGTTTGGGTCTTTACCTTACAAAGGGACTTGTCAATGTCTTGGGTGGCACCATTGATGTTGAAAGTACACTCGGTAAGGGGACTATTTTCAGACTTCAGTTCCCTATGCCAGTAACGGAGGAAATTATGGAAAAGGATATTCCAGATAATAATCCGCTAATCCTTCTTCCGCAAAAAGTACTTGTTGTTGATGATGATCCGATACTACTTAAAATTACTGAAGATATGTTTGGCCGTAGAGGAATATCCTGTACAACCTGTATGAATGTAAGGGAGGTAGTAACAGCTCTCGGACATTCTGATTATGATATAATACTTACAGATGTACAGATGCCTATTATAGATGGTTTTGGTTTACTTAAACTGCTTCGTAATTCGGACATTGGTAATTCGAGGACAGTTCCTGTGGTTGTAATGACAGCTCGTGATGATACTAATACTGATATTTACGAGAAAGAAGGCTTTTCTGGATATATTCACAAGCCTTTTAATATCCGCACATTGCTTGGTTCTCTGTCATCTGTCATGCAACAGACCAAACAGTCTGATAAAGAAAGTTTTGATTTCTCTCGCCTTATAGAGAGTACGGATGATTATGGTTCTATGCTTTCTCTTGTTGTAAAAGGTTCAGGAAAAGATCTTGAGGAAATAGAATTGGCTATAAAAACTTTAGATCGTGAATCTATGAGAAAAACATTACATCGTATGATGCCTGTATGGGATATTCTTGGAAAAGAATATCTGTTACGTGACTTTTTAGAATTGTTACATAATACGAACTGTAGTGATAAAACTATTTGTGAACATGCCATTAAGATTATAGAATGGATTGGAAAATTAATTAAAGAAGCAGAAAACGAACTGAAAAAATATGAAAATACTGATAGTTGAAGATAATATGATACTCTGTGGTTTGATTGAAAAATGGCTGAAGAAAGCAGGTTACGATGTGGTTACAGCTACAGATGAACCTAGGGCACGTAATATTATCAAAAAAAATGAGATTAGTCTTATACTTAGTGATGTACGCCTGCCATTAGGAAATGGTATCAGTCTTTTGGAATGGATGATGCGTTCTAAGATGGAACACCCATTTATTGTCATGACAGATTATGCCTGTATTACGGATGCTGTCCGTGCTATCAAACTCGGTGCTAAGGATTATCTGCAAAAGCCTGTTCATCAAGAACAACTACTTGAATTAGTGTATAGTATGCTTAAGCAACCTGTTATTGTGCGTAAAGAACGTTCTTTTGTTGAACGTACTAGTGAAGCTGCCCAAAAAGTCGCTTCACTTGCCCGTCGTGTAGCTCCTTCAGATCTTTCAGTCATGATACTTGGACCGAGCGGAAGCGGTAAGGAAGTGATAGCCCAGATGATACATCATTATAGTGACAGACGTGAGAAGCCTTTTGTTGCCGTCAATTGTGGAAGTATACCTAACGATTTGCAGGCTTCTGAATTTTTCGGTGCAGTCAAAGGAGCTTTTACAGGAGCTGTTGCTGATAGGAAAGGACATTTTGAGACGGCCAATGGAGGAACCTTATTCCTGGATGAAGTCGGTAATATGCCGTATTCCATGCAGATTCTTCTTCTGCGTGTCCTTCAGGAAAAGGAGTTTAATCCGGTAGGAAGTGATAAAGTGAAACATACGGATGTACGTATTATTTCTGCTACCAATGAGGATATGAAAAAAGCGGTGGAGGAAGGTCGCTTTCGTGAGGATTTGTATTATCGCCTTGCAGAACTCGAAATTGTTCAACCGCCATTAAAAGATTGCAAAGACGATATTCTTCCGCTTGCCGAATACTTCAGAAAAGAACATTCCGGTAGAATTCATGTCAAAAATGAGGGATTTACGGAAGGAGCCAAAACATGTATGTTGAATTATGACTGGCCGGGTAATGTGCGGGAATTGAACGCAAAGATCAAACGTGCGGTAATTGTTGCGGATAATGCATTATTGGATGTTTGTGACTTGGGACTGGACAATGTAGATTGTAGTGACAATCCGGATATTCGTATCATTCAGGAAAAGGAAAGGATACGAAATCTGCTTGATAAAAATCATGGTAATGTCAGCAAGACAGCAGCGGAACTCGGTTGCAGTCGTACAGCCCTGTACAAGAAAATGAAGAAACTTGGTCTGAAGTAATCTTTATTCTTTAAGGCGGTATACCAGTCTGCATATATTGTTTCGGAATGTTTTGGACTCACGCAAAGTCCATTGTCCGAATTGAATCTTTCCGGTTATGTTTTTCCCGCTTTTGTATGATATTGGAAGCAAGTAAATGACCAGTTCATCTGCGAGTCGAAAGAGAAATACTCCACCGGCATATTCGGCACTTTTTTCGTCTTGTACTTTCATAAAGAAGGTACAGTTATTGTCTCGTCTCTCTTTTGCATCCATCAAATCAAGCATACCGTAATGCGGATACATGTTGAATGTAGCCCGCTCCTCCCAATAAGGGAAACCGTTCCGGTCTGTCCTGAGCCATTCCATCAGTTCCTCATTTTTATTCGGTAGAAATCCGTCCAATGTGACGGGCATAATAATCTGTACTTTTGCCATACCTCTATCTGTAAAAAAGCATGAAACCCATGTAGTTTCAGGTAGAGGCTCTGGTAAAGCCCAAACGATAACTTGCATGGGCTCACGCTATAGGGTATAGCATAAGCCTCACGCAATAGTCATCGTTTTTTGAAATTTACCAGATTCCTACCTGAGACTTCTTGCGACTTATGTATATAATCGACGGAAAACATCCCGTAATCCGCCGTTATGTTCTATTTCAAGTTCAAAGATAAGGAATGTTCCCTGAAAATCAAACTGATTCAGGATTTATTTGTCATTCTGTATCTATTCAGCTTTTCTTTTCTCATCTTCTGCACTTTCTATTCCCAGCCGTTCACATAGTTCCGGATCACTCTTGATACGTTCCATTTCATCGTTGATGATCGCCTGGGCATCCGCCTTTATCTGGTCATAATTACGCTGTATCTGCTGAAGCATGATGTCATTTCCTTCACTGTCCTTGAACGTGTTGATAACCGGGATTTTTTTATAAGCCTTTTCTTCCGCACTTACTTTGGCATGGTCCACGATAATTTCCGCATGGAAAATCTTCTGGTCTATTTTCTCCCCGAAATTGTCCGACACGGAACCGACAAACGTACCCTGTGAAAGGTTAGAAATTTTGGATGCTGGAATCAGTGAGTCCAGCTGGGTGTTGATAGATGTAGAGACATCCTGACGGTTGATGGATATGGACTGCCGTTTCTGTAAAATCTTTCCGAAGCGTTCGGAGAGTGTCTTGGCTGTTTCACCTACCACCTGACCGCTGAATATGTTGCCGACTGTATTTTGAATCACCTTGCTTTCTTTTTCACCGTAGTCACGGTTAAGCTGGCTGAAGTCCTGAAATCCCAGACAGACCGCCACCTTGTTGGAACGTGCCGTTGCTATCAGGTTGTCCAACCCTCGGAAATAGATGGTAGGAAGCTCATCTATAATGACCGTGCTTTTAAGCTGCCCTTTTTTGTTTATCAGTTTGACGATTCTGGAATTATATAGTCCGAGCGCAGCGGAATAGATGTTCTGTCGGTCCGGATTATTGCCCACACAAAGGATTTTAGGCTCCTTCGGATTATTGATGTCCAGAGAAAAATCATTGCCTGTCATGACCCAGTACAGCTGTGGAGAAATCATTCTGGTAAGCGGAATTTTCGCTGAAGCTATCTGGCCCTGGAGCTGATCCTGAGCCCCACCTTTCCATGCATCCATGAAAGGAGAAAGGTAGTTCTCCAGTTCCGGATAGGAAGTCAATATGGTAAACAAATCAGAGTAAGGTTTGTTCAGCAGTTCCACGGCATGAGGGAAGCTGCAATAGATACCGTTTTTGTATATTTTCAAATACCAGATTATAGCTGCCAGTAGGATAATCGGAGACTCTACAAAGAAGTCACCCTGTTTTTCAATCCAGGTCTTGTTCAAATTTAACATGATGGTATAGCTTGCTTCGTATGCGTCAGAGATGTCCGTCATGAACTCCGGATTGATGGGATTGCAGCGGTGTGAACGGTGCGGATCATCGAAGTTGATGACGTAGAAATGTGGCTTTACCTTGTATTTGTCCATATTGTGTAACAAGGTATTGTAGGCAATGGTGGAAAGGTCATCAAATTTATAATCATAGATATAGACACTGAAACCTTTGGAAATCATCTGTTTGATGTAGTTGTTTACCACTGCGTATGATTTACCGGAACCCGGTGTTCCCAATACGATGGTCGCACGGAAAGGATTGACCACGTTGATCCAACCGTCATTGAGCTTGCCGCCGTATTGGAATCTTGTGGGCAGATTGACCGAATATTCATTCTCCATCAGCCTTGTCTCCTGCATGAAGGATTCGTTTTCCATATTGAATACATCCTCCATCAGGTTATGTCTGTAAAGCCTGCTGATCCACAGTCCTGCCATGAGCAGGCATAGATAACCGGCTGCGAGTGTTACAACATACAAGGCCGTGACGGCTTCGTGCGGAAAAGGCAGGTCAAGCAACCACCAGTTCATAAAAAACAGAACCGCCCCGGCAGTAAGTACCGCCCATATACGCTGCCATGTAATCTTCTCACCCTTGACTCCGATGGTACCCATGCAGGATATGGCCAGCAGAAGCACTGCCATCAGTTTTGTCCAAAGGATACAGCCGAATATACCGGTTGTCCTGTCAAAGTTCATCAGTATCCGGTCTATGACGTCCAGATTCAGATGCCAGGCACTCATACTGGGATAGCAGTACACATAAACGTGGACTACCAGAATAAAAATACTGACTGCCCTGCCGAATTCCATAATCTTGGCAAGGGCTCTCAAATCGTCTTCCTGTTGCATAATAATGTATATGATTGTGGGGGAATCCGTTGTTCCCCCTGTTGTTGACTCATTTTGATTGATCAGATACCGCGTGATTTGCGTTTCTGTGGTTTCTTTTTCCGTTTCATGCGGCGACGGAACGCTTCTTCCTCGTAATCGACTGCCGGATTTGCCTCAAAGGAGAAGATGCCTGCCACCTGTTCAAGCGCACTGTTTTCTTCCATACGGTGACCGTACCGTTTCCAAAGTTCCTCCGGACCGGACTGTTGTCTCTCCTGCCAGGGTATTCCTTCCCACCAGCAGACAAAATCGTTGAATACGTTGGCGGAAAACTCCTTTCCCATACGTGAACCGTTGAACGCCTCGCGCCGTTCATGGTCTATGAATGTGACGCCATAGATACGTCCGGTATCGTTCCTTCTGAATACCACATCAATGTGCTCCTGTTTCAGCAGTTCCCTGAATTCCTGTTCCGATTTTGCGTTACGCATGGCCCATACGACCTTGCCGGATATGGCAGGAGCCCATCTGCCTTCCTTGAAGTCCTGTGTATGCCGTAACATACGTTCGGACAGTCCCGTATTTCCGAAACGCTTGCCGAACCTTGCACTTTTTATCGGAGGGCTGACCACTTTCCCACTATCATCTGTAGCCGAATAGATGATACCCGTATAGGGTGTTCCCTTGTATTCGCCCCGAACCTGGCGGGCTTCAATGTTCAGTGTGGAAAGCAGTGCGGAATACTCTCCGAAAGTCTGGAAACGGTAGCTTTCCAGTACGGCTTTCAGTGTGTTTCCTATCTGATGGCGTATATCCCCCTGTGAGACATCCACCTTTTTCAGTTCCGCTTTCGGATTCCGTCTTTCCGTATCCGCACTGTTACGCAGTCCGAATTCCTGTTCCAGTTCCCGGCAGGCTGTCATTGAACGGCGGTGTTCATAGGAGTCATTGATTTTCCTTCCTTCATCGTCAATGCATACACTCACGATATGTACGTGCGTGTTGCAGGTATCTCCATGTCTGTACACGATGAACGGCTGGTCACCATATCCCATTTTCTGCATGTATTTTTCTGCCAGTTCCGCCAGCCTATCATTGTCCAGCCTGTCTTCCGGTGCCGGACTGAGGACGATATGCAGGACTGGCTTGTCCGTCCTCCTGTTTGCCGTCAGATGGTTTTCAAATGAAAGGAGAGCCAGACGCATGTCCTCGCTCGGCAGTCCCGGGCGGTCGGAAATCATCCGGTGTCCGGAAAGGATTTCCGCCGTCCCCTGAAATACCTTTTCATGATTATAGGCCAGTGCCCCGTAAAGACTTGCCCCGTGACTTATCTTTGCAACCATTTCTTTTCATATTCTTTAGTTAAGGCCATAATCTGTTTGTTGAGCAGTATCAGTTCCAGGGTAGCTTTTTCAAGTTTGTAAAGCAGGGACATCGCCCTTTTTTCCCCGAAGTTTTTCTGTACGGCCCTTACGACCTGATTGTAATTGTTGCCTATTGCCTGGAACTGTCTGTAAAATTCCCCGAGCCGGATGTAATAGTCTATGGAAGCCTTGTCCACCTTGATAACCTTCAACTGTTCTGAAAAGATTGATTTCTTGATGAAGATTGTCCTGTCCCTTGCTCCGGATTCCAGAAACAGTTTCTCGAATTTGCTTTTCTCCTGCGAGTTCAGGCGGAAACTGTACTTGTAGTCCGCCGGATCAGTCTTCGTTCTTTTGCCTGTCCTTTTAGCCTGTTTTTTCTCCATGCTTTTCTGCTTTTGGGTTGTTTTGCTTTATCCGTCAGATTTTCCGACTTTGGAGGAAAATCCCCCGACCGTGAGGGAGGGCAAGTTGGTCTTTGTCGGGCAGAATACTTTCTGTCGGACAAAGACACAACTTGCTCTGTTCGTTTGAACAGAGAATCCACCTCCGGCGGATTGCTGCGCGACGTGAGCGGCGTGTTGCTGTCCGTCGGAAGATGTTCCAAGCCGTTCATCGGTTCTGACTTTGCAAAATTATAGCCGTGTAAACAGTTGTGAAATAGTGGATTGTATGACATATAACGACGCCTGATGACATCTGATGTCATGGTATCAGTTACATATTACCTGTATGATTGAAAGACCTTATTTTTGACATAGATTTTATTGTAACAAAGTGTTGCGATAATAAGATGTGATTGTAAGGAAACCATGTTATAACATGGCAATGATGTATTGAAATATTGATATGATAACATAACAACATAAGGAAATAACAACATAATGTTATAACAATACGTGAATATGTTTGTGTAGTATTATGTTCTTGTAATGTCCTCTCATTATAATCCTATCATATAATGTCAGTAGATTAATGTTTTAATGTAAAAATGCATTGTTGCTATGCTGTGTCATTATAGGGAAATAATGACATAAGGATACATTCGTGTGATACTGTATAATCATAAGAATGCAATATCTGAAAATGAATCTGAATATTAACCCCAAAACAAAGAAAGTATGAACAAGCGTCCGATTCTTGTCGCCTTCAGTAATCAGAAAGGCGGTGTGGGCAAGTCCACGGTAACAGTAGTACTTGCCAGTTATTTTAATTATGTAAGAGGTCTGAAAGTTGCTGTTGTTGACTGTGACTATCCCCAGTTCAGTCTGGAAAAACTAAGGGGAAGAGATTTGAAGAACATTGAAAAAAGCGAGTATCATCAGCGACTTTTCTGCCGCCAGTTTGAAGAGGGCTCCCGTAAGGCTTATCCAATTGTCACTTCTACTCCAGAAGCAGCCGCAGAGATTCCAGGCAAATTGGAAGGTGACTATGACCTGATATTCTTCGATCTTCCCGGAACGGTGAATTCCCGTGGTGTATTCGAGTCCGTCATGAACATGGATTTCATTTTCACTCCCATTGTAAAGGACCGTATGGTCATGCAGAGCAGCCTTTCCTTTGTATCGACCGTTCAGGATTTTATCGGACAGCATCCGGAAGCTCCCCTGAAGGACATACGTTTATTCTGGAACCGTATGGACAGCCGTACTTCAAAAGAACTGTATGTAATGTATAATGCAATAGTGCTACGTATGGGGTTGAAGGTCTTTGAAACCGTACTT
Source organism: uncultured Bacteroides sp. (assembly GCF_937912035.1). Lineage (GTDB taxonomy): Bacteria > Bacteroidota > Bacteroidia > Bacteroidales > Bacteroidaceae > Phocaeicola. The sequence continues at coordinate 426,974 of NZ_CALDPF010000031.1, read as the reverse complement.
CCGGATCTTGAACGCTTCAACAAGGAAATGACACCTTCTTCCAGACAGCATTTTCGCTGCACCCTTCTTCCTCCTTCCGAATCATTATTGAAAGACAGCCGCCTTGAAGCGTTTGCTCAGGAGATGGAACGTATCATATTTCCGGGATAAGAACTATGGCAAAGAAAAGAGAAATATTCAAAGTGGATGAGGATGTCCTAAAGGACATGATGGCCAGTGAATCCATCTCCTGTGGCAAGTCTGGGGGCGATGTCGGTGGAAATGTTGTTTTTGCTGCAGAAAAAGGGAAAAATGTGCCGGAAGTAGAGAAACTGGAACTGGAAAAGTCCCGCAAAACGATACGTGCTGACCCTGGATTAGAAAAGAAGGTGGAGATGTATAGGGAATTGTTTTTGGACAAAAGAAGGTCGGTACACCGGAAACAAACCTATATCAGCTATGATATGTATTGCAAGCTGGCACGTATCCTTCCTCTTTTAAGTGATGACATGAGTGTGCCTGCTTTTTTAGATAATGTGCTGACACACCATCTTGAGACTTACAGTAAAGAGCTCGGCGAGCTGTTTCGCCGTAAAACCCAAGAACCATTCTGATATGGAAGAACTAATATACCTCTGTGTACGAATTGTCTGTATAAGTTATTTGTTGTACAGCGTGTATGGCTGGAGAAAACATATTGAAATTATTTGTACTTTGCTTTATGCGAAACCTGTTTCACAAAAGGAGAGGGAAGAAGCTGCCGTAACGGAATCTGCGGTTTCAGATGCAGAAGTGATGGGAAGTACCCGTTATGTCTATTTGGACGAGAATGCCGGAAAGACTGCCGCTCCCTTCATGAGCCAGCCACTTGAAAGGAATTTTATCGGTGAAGAGGAGGATGTGCAGCAGGAAGATGTGGAATGCAACCTTCAACTGGAAAAGATGAAACTCCTGCAGGAAGTCCAGGAAGACCTTGATGCGGAGTCTCCCGAAGTGGAATCCGTATCACCTGTTCTGTCCAGCAGGGACATGGAAGTACTCGGCGAATATCTGACACATCAGGGTGAAGCCGACCATGAGAAGGCCATGCAAGCAGCCCGTGTCCTGTTCTCCATCAGGCAGACCAGCCTGATTGACGTGTTCCTTTCCAATATGGAGAATTCCGCGATTGTAGAGGAACTGATAGACAGGTATCTTGATGAGGACGGCAATCCCAGACCGCTTAAAGTAAAGGATGGGAATGAACCGTCTGACGAGTGGCGGAAATATATCTAACACCGATATATTCAGGCATCCCGGAAATCTTTTCGGGATGCTTTTTTTATGTCTGTAAGGCTTCCTGAATGACATCTGATGACATCTGGTGACACCTGATGACGGTGTTGTATCACAGCGGTTTAAGCCTTATATATTTGCAGCCGAATTCAAAATTTATGTCAAACCCCAAAATGATTCGACAATGAAGAGAAGAATCCTATTTTCAGTATTGTGTGTGCTGGCAGCGGCAGGTGCATTCGCACAGGGACAGGGTCTTGCCGGCATCAATGAGGCTACCAGCCTTATGACTTCGTATTTTGATCCGGCCACCAAATTGTGTTATGCCATCGGAGCGGTACTCGGTCTGGTCGGCGGTATCAAGACGTATGGCAAGTTCAGCAGCGGCGATCCGGATACGTCCAAGACTGCGGCAAGCTGGTTCTTCGCCTGCATCTTCCTGATTGTGGCCGCCACCATTCTCCGTTCCTTCTTCCTGTAAGCCATGGATTACCGTATCAACAAAGGAGCAGGCCGTCCGATTGAGTTCAAGGGCTTGAAATCACAGTACCTGTTCTTTTTTGCCGGAGGTCTTATATCGGTCTTTCTTGCGGTGGTTGTCCTGTATATGGCCGGTGTCAGCCAGCTGGTATGCCTGTCTTTCGGAGCAGTATCCGGTTCTCTGGCCGTATTGCTGACCTTCCGCATGAATGCCCGCTACGGTGAGCACGGGCTGATGAAGATGCTAGCCGAGAAACGCCATCCGCGCTATCTGTCAGCCCGTCGCAGAATATTCAGAGCATTAACCCAAAAGAAGAGAAAGAAATGAGAAGTGTATTGAGGGCCTGTGATCTGGAAGACAGATTCCCGATTTTGGCCGTGGAAAACAACTGCATCGTAAGCAAGGATGCGGACATTACGGTAGCCTTCGAGGTCGAGCTGCCTGAACTGTACACGGTGACGGCGGCGGAATATGAAGCCATTCACGGTACCTGGGTAAAGGCCATGAAGGTACTTCCAAATTATTCGGTCGTGTACAAGCAGGACTGGTTCGTCAAGGAAAACTACCGGAGCGAAGGAGACGGGACGGAAAGTTTCCTGTCCCGCAGCTATGAGCGTCATTTCAACGAACGCCCGTATCTCAGACACCGCTGCTTCCTGTATCTGACAAAGACCACACGCGAACGTGCCCGTCGCCGCAGTGATTTCAGTACCCTGTGCCGCGGCTATATCCTTCCCAAGGAAATCACGGACTGGGATTCGGTCGTGAAATTCCTGGAGGCGGTGGAGCAGTTCGAGCGTATCATGAACGATTCGGGGCATGTCAGGATGAAGCGTCTCAGAACGGAAGAGGTGGTCGGAACGGAAGAATGTCCCGGGCTGATTGAAAGATACCTGACTCTCGGTATGGAGGACACGCACCCCGTATTACAGGACATCTGCCTTGATCCGGAACGTATGCGCATCGGTGACAAACGTCTTTGCCTGCATGTGCTTTCCGATACGGAAGATCTTCCCGGCAGTGTGGGCACGGACATGCGCTATGAGCGCTTATCCACGGACCGTAGCGACTGCCGTCTTTCGTTTGCGGCTCCGGTAGGACTCCTGCTTTCATGCAACCATGTCTATTCGCAGTACGTATTCATCGATGACGCGCAGGAAATCCTGCAACGCATGGAAAAGACATCACGCAACATGCTGTCCCTGTCGAAATACAGCCGCAGCAATGCCGTGAACTATGAATGGGCAGAAATGTATCTTGACGAGGCGCATACGAAAGGGCTTGTTCCGGTACGGTGCCACTGTAACGTACTGGCCTGGGCGGAAGACGAGGAAGAGTTAAGGCGTATCAAGAACGATACCGGCAGCCAGCTTGCTCTGATGGGATGCGTACCCCATTACAACACGATAGATACTCCGGTGCTGTACTGGTCTGGTATTCCAGGCAATGCGGGCGATTTTCCGGCTGAGGAAAGTTTCTATACCTTTCTGGAACAGGCTGTCTGCCTGTTTGCTTCGGAAACGAATTACCGCAGTTCGCCCAGCCCGTTCGGTATCCGTATGACGGACAGGCAGAGCGGTGTACCGCTTCATCTGGACATCAGTGACCTGCCCATGCGCAAGGGAATCATCACCAACCGCAACAAGTTCATACTCGGTCCCTCCGGCAGCGGTAAATCCTTCTTTACGAACCACCTTGTCCGCCAGTATTATGAACAGGGTACCCATATCCTGCTGGTGGATACCGGAAACAGCTATCAGGGACTTTGCAGCCTGATTCATGACCGGACACATGGCGAGGACGGTATCTATATCACCTATGAGGAGGACAATCCCATCGCCTTCAATCCGTTCTATACGGATTCCGGGGAATTTGACGTGGAAAAGCGTGAAAGCATCAAGACACTGATACTCACACTCTGGAAACGTGAGGATGAAGCCCCAAGGCGTTCGGAAGAAGTGGCCCTTTCGGGAGCGGTGAACGCATACATCCGCAGGATAACGGAAAACAGGGATGTCAGACCCGATTTCAACGGATTCTACGAGTTTGTGCGTGATGACTACCGCCGGATGATTGAGGAGAAGAAAGTCCGTGAGAAGGATTTTGACATCGACGGTTTCCTGAACGTGCTGGAACCGTTCTACCGTGGCGGTGATTATGATTTCCTGCTTAATTCGGACAAGGAACTGGATCTTACCAACAAGCGCTTTATCGTATTTGAACTGGACAATATCAGCGGAAACAAGGTGCTTCTGCCCGTGGTCACGCTGATAATCATGGAAACCTTCATCGCCAAGATGCGCCGTTTGAAAGGTATCCGCAAGATGATACTCATTGAGGAATGCTGGAAAGCCCTGATGTCCGCCAATATGAGTGAGTACATAAAGTATTTATTTAAGACCGTCAGAAAATATTTCGGGGAGGCTGTTGTGGTCACCCAGGAAGTGGATGACATCATCAGTTCCCCTGTCGTGAAGGAAGCTATCATCAACAACAGTGACTGCAAGATTCTTCTTGACCAGCGGAAATACATGAACAAGTTCGACCATATCCAGCGGCTTCTCGGACTGACCGACAAGGAACGCGGACAGATCCTGTCCATTAACCAGGCCAACCATCCCGGACGTTTCTACCGTGAGGTCTGGATCGGTCTTGGCGGTACCCATTCGGCCGTGTATGCCACGGAAGTCAGCGATGAGGAATATGCCGTATATACCACGGAAGAGTCGGAAAAGCTGGAATTGCAGAAGCTGGCCAAGGAACTGGGCGGAAATCTGGAACTGGCCGTGAAACGCATTGCGGAAATGAGAAGGGAAAGGAAAAGATCAAACGGTAAAGCATGACGGTTATGAATGACAGTTTTGAATCGGATGAAAGAAAGCGTAAGGAGACAATCGAATGTCTCTACTGGTCCCTGATGAACGGATGGGACATACCGAAGGAGATCCGTGAATATTACGGATTTTCAGAAGATTATGAGCTGTATCACCGGCTTGAAAGTATGGAACCGGAAGATTACAGGGAAAAAAGGCTCAGAGGCGAGATACCTGATGCCGTAGAGGTCGATGTAAGACTGACACATGCTGTGGAGAAGGTCTTCGAGCGGCTTTGTTCCCCTCCTCCCGTACAGTATCTCGACAAGCTGTACGGGGAACTGGAAAAGCTGGGAGGTTTCATCGCCAACCCGAAGAATATTGACAGCCCTTTCATTAATTCCGGTTTTCTCATGAAATACGGCATTGACCGGAATTCCCCGGATGAAATCAGACGGCAACAGGCAGAAAAGGCCTATAAGGAACTTTATGCCAGGTTTGAAACCATGGTTGGCCTGAAGTCCCCAAACAAAAAGGACGACAATGCTATCCGCAAGGAATGCCGGAAGCCAGTCTGCAAAGACAGGTTGGTCGGAAGAGGCAGCATCCCGGTCAGTCCGAAGCCAAAGAGACGCAAGATGGGACTTTGAAAGATTCAGTAAAACAAGAACAACATCATTAAAAAAACAAGACATGAAAAACAGACAGTTGTACAGACTGGCCGCTTGCCTGATCGGGGCGGCATCACTGCTGCAGAGCTGCAGTGAGAGCAGGTTCAAGGACTGTGACCGCCTGTGCGGTTCATGGAGCAGTGTGGAAGGCAAGCCCGATGTTCTTATATATAAGGAAGGGGACGCCTACAAGGTGACGGTCTTCGCCCGTAGCGGAAAGACACGGAAGCTGAAGCCGGAAACCTATCTGCTGGTGGAAGAAAACGGTAACCTGTTCATTAATACCGGCTACCGCATAGACATCGCCTACAATGAGGCGGCTGACGTATTGACCTTTTCTCTGAACGGTGATTATGTAAGGAAGGAGGTACGTCCATGAGAAAAAGACTGCTGCTGCTTTGTGCAGGAACCTTTTTTCTTGCCGGACAGATACGGGCACAGTGGGTGGTGACCGATCCGGGAAACCTTGCCCAGAGTATCATCAACATGTCGGACAATATCGTGCATACCTCTTCAACTGCGACAAGTACCGCTCAGAATTTTGCGGAGACGGTGAAGATATACCAGCAGTACAAGAAATACTATGATGCCCTGAAGTCCGTCAACAATCTAGTGAAAGATGCCCGTAAGGTCAGTGAGATCATCCTGATGGTCGGTGACGTGTCGGAAATCTACGTGACCAATTTCCAAAAGATGCTGGGTGACGAAAACTTTTCTCCCGAAGAGCTGGATGCCATCGCTTTCGGTTATACCAAACTTCTGGAAGAGAGCAACGGGGTGTTGCAGGACCTCAAGCAGGTAATTAACGTCAGTACCCTTTCCATGACCGACAAGGACCGTATGGACGTGGTGGATGACTGTTATGCCAGTATGCGCCGTTACCGCAATCTCGTGAATTACTATACGAACAGGAATATAGCCGTGAGTTTCCTGCGTGCCCGCAAGAAGAATGATCTTGACCGTGTCTTGAAACTCTATGGCAATGACACCTCCAAATACTGGTAGCCTATGGTATTGTTATCCGTGGATTTCTCGAATCTCCATACCATTCTGGAGAGCCTTTACAATGAAATGATGCCCCTTTGTGAGGATATGCTGGATGTGGCCAAGGGACTTGCCGGACTCGGTGCCCTGTTCTATGTGGCCGTCCGTGTCTGGCAGTCGCTTGCCCGTGCCGAACCGATAGACGTGTATCCGCTTCTGCGTCCGTTTGCGATAGGCATCTGCATCATGCTTTTCCCGACCCTGGTACTCGGAACGATGAATACGGTGTTGAGTCCGATTGTGCAGGGAACCCACAAGATGCTTGAGGGGCAGACGATGGACATGCAGCAGTACCGTGAGCAGAAGGACAGGCTGGAACGTGAAGCCATGCTCCGTAATCCGGAAACGGCCTATCTGGTCAGCGATGAGGAGTTTGACCGTCAGCTGGACGAGCTCGGATGGTCGCCCGATGCCATGGCAACCCGCATGGGCATGTATATGGAAGTGGGCATGTACAATCTGGAAAAGAATATCCGGGACGCCTTCCGCAGTCTGCTGGAACTGCTTTTTGCCGCGGCATCCCTGCTTATAGATACGGTAAGGACCTTTTTTCTGGTTGTATTGTCCATCCTTGGTCCCATTGCCTTTGCCTTCAGTGTGTGGGACGGTTTCCAGTCCACGCTCAGCCAGTGGTTCACACGTTACATTTCCGTCTATCTGTGGCTTCCCGTGAGTGACCTTTTCAGCTGTATGCTGGCCAAGATTCAGGTACTTATGCTGCAGAACGACATCCTGGAGCTCCAGAACAATCCGAATTATTCGCTGGACAACTCCAATTCAGTATATGTGATCTTCATGCTGATAGGTATCATCGGATATTTTACTGTGCCGACCGTGGCCGGATGGATTGTGCAGGCAGGTGGTGCTGGAAACTATAACCGCAACATCAACCGTACCGCGACCAAGGCCGGAGGCTTTGCAGCCGGCGCCGCAGGTTCCGGACTGGGAAATATCGGAGGGCGTCTGCGTGGAAAATAAACAGAACTGGAACATAAAAATCATGAAAACAGATGGAATTCAAATCACTGACCAATATTGAAAGCAGTTTCAGACGGATACGCCTGATGCTTGCGGTCTTTGTCGGATGCTGCACGCTTGTGACCGTCTTTGCCCTGTGGAACTCATACCGCTTTGCGGAGAAACAGCGTGAGAAAATTTATGTACTCGATGGCGGCAAGTCACTGATGCTTGCCCTTTCGCAGGATCTTTCACAGAACCGTCCGGCTGAAGCCAGGGAGCATGTAAGAAGGTTCCATGAGCTCTTTTTCGGGCTGTCGCCACAGAAGGATGCCATTGAGCACAATATCAACCGTGCCTTGCAGCTGGCGGACAAAAGCGCCTATCATTACTATGTGGATTTTGCCGAGAAAGGATATTATAACCGTCTCATTTCCGGTAATATCAATCAGGTGGTACGGGTGGACAGCGTGGTCTGCGACTTTTCCGGATACCCCTACAGGGCCAGGACGTATGCCCGCCAGATGATTATCCGTGAGAGTAATGTGACGGAACGTTCGCTGGTGACTGACTGCCAGCTTCAGAATACGTCCCGTTCCGATGACAACCCCAACGGCTTTATCATCGAACATCTGACCATACTGGAAAACAAGGACATAAGGAGTGTAGAGCGATGAAAAGGAACCTGACGAGACAGGCGGACCTTCAACTCAGGAGGTTCTGCCACAGACTTACCGTTAAACAGCGCAAGGCCGTTCTCTGGATACTGTTTGTCCCGTTTGCCGCCGCATGTGTCTATACGGCATACAGACCGTTTATAGGCAGTAAGAACCGGGAGTCCGGAATGGAATTTATGGAAAAGGATTCACTCCGTATGGAGTTCATTCAATCTATTGTAAGAAATGGAGAAAGAAAAAGTCAAGAAAGTAATGGAACGGCTGATGAAACCGTTCAGGCTCCGGTCCTCAAAGGACAGGAAGCCGCTGAGTGAGGAACAAAAACGCAAACGCGCCGGATTTGTGGTGTATCCGCTGATGTTCCTGCTGTGTCTGGGAAGTTTCTATCTGATATTCTCACCTTCCGGGCAGGAACGGGAGCGGCAGGATAAAGGACAGGGATTCAATACGGAAATCCCTTCTCCCGAGGACAGCCGCCTGGAAGGGAACAAGAAGGATGCTTATGAAAAGGCTCTGATGGAACAGGAAAGCAGGAAAAGGAAGACATTCTTTGAAGCTGCGGAGTCCATGTTTGCCAAAGAGGAACGGAAAGACAGTGTTGTCCGTCTTCCCGATAACATTCCACCGGAGAGGCAAACAAACACGGGGACGGAAACAGAAAAAGGCAATGTCGGAGCGGTCAGTTCCTCGGCCGGAGCCTACCGTGAGATGAACCGTACGCTGGGAAGCATCTATGAACCGCGGACCGATCCGGAAAAGGAAAGGCTTCTGGAAAGGATTGAGGAACTGGAGCGTATGCAGCAACAGCAGCAGAAGCAGGAGCCACTGTCAGGCATGGAGGAAAAAATGGTTCTGATGGAAAAATCCTACGAACTGGCCGCCAAATACAATAACCGTCAGGCTGTGGAGACTCCTTCTCCTGTCAGAAAAGCGGAGGACAAAAAAGCCATGCCGGTGAAACAGGTTCACAATGAGGTGGTATCCTCGCTTTCCAGACCTATGAGCGACGAAGAGTTCATATCCTCCTTTTCGGGAGAACGCAATGCCGGTTTCAATACGGCTGTCGGCCGGAAGATCGTAACGGAAGGCAATACCATTGCTGCCTGTGTACACGGTACGCAGACCGTATCCGACGGACAGGCTTTGCGCCTGCGGCTTACCGAGCCCATGCCTTTGCCGGACGTTTCATACCGAAAGGGACCGTACTGGTAGGTGGCACACGCATACAGGGTGAACGGCTGGAAATCATGGTCAATGCCGTGGAATACAAGAGAACTATCCTGCCGGTGGAACTGGAAGTCTATGATCTGGACGGACAGCAGGGAATCCTGGTGCCGGGTTCACTGGAATATGACGCTGCCAGGGAGATTGCCGCCAATATGGGAACCTCGATGAACAGCAGCATCAACATTTCCACCGATGCCGGAGCGCAGATTGCCTCCGATCTGGGGAAAGGTGTAATACAGGGCGTTTCCCAGTACATATCCAAACGGATGCGTACGGTAAAGATTACTTTGAAGGCCGGACACCGGGTACTGCTCCATTCACCGGAGAAATGAAATACAGGAAACTATGAAAGAAAAGACAACCATTAAACAAAAGCACATGAAGAAGATTCTGATGATGTTTGCCCTTTTACTGGGCGTATCGGCTGCCTGGGCGCAGCAGAGTAGCGGTGATTATTATGAGGGGCTGACCCGCAAGATCGGTTTCAGCCAGATGATTCCGCCGCACGGACTGGAAATAACGTATGACAAGACCGTCCATGTCATTTTCCCGGCTCCGGTCAAGTATGTGGATCTCGGTTCTACAAACCTGATAGCCGGCAAGGCCGACGGTGCCGAGAATGTAATCCGAGTAAAGGCCACGACACGCAATTTCAGGGAGGAGACCAATATGTCTGTAATAACCGAAGACGGGAACTTCTATACCTTCAACGTGAAGTATGCCGATGAGCCGCTGCTGCTGAATGTGGAGATGTGTGATTTCATCCATGACGGAGAATCGGTGAACCGTCCCAACAATGCCATGGAAATCTATCTGACCGAGCTGGATAACGAGTCACCCCGTCTGGTACGTCTTATCATGAAATCCGTGTATGAGAATGACAAGCGCCGTATCCGTCATATCGGCTGCAAGCGTTTCGGTATCCAGTATCTGCTCAAAGGACTGTACACCCATAATGACCTGCTTTATTTCCATACCCAGATAAAGAACTCCTCGAATGTGCCCTTTGACGTGGATTTCATTACGTTCAAGGTGGTGGACAAAAAGGTGATGAAGCGTACGGCCATGCAGGAGCAGGTGATTTATCCGCTGCGTGCCTACAATTATGTGACACGTGTAAACGGCAGGGATTCGGAATGTACGGTATTTGCCCTTCCCAAGTTTACAATACCGGACGATAAGAAACTGGTTGTGGAGATGTATGAGAAACAGGGCGGCCGTCACCAGAGTTTTGAGGTGGTCAACGAAGACCTGGTGCGTGCGGAAACCATCAACGAACTGAAGGTACGATGAGAACGAAAGTATTGTATATGCTGGCATTGCTGCTTGTCCTTTCCGTAGGACAGGCAGAAGCCCAGCGGATTCTGCCAAGGATGCAGGGTGTGGAAATGCGTGGAGGTATGGCTTCCGATAACGGATACTATATGGGAATGATACTTTCAAGTTATGCCAAAGGCGGGAACAAATGGGTATATGGAGCGGAATACCTGCATATGAAACACGGTTACCGTCATGTGACCATCCCTTCAGCGCAGTTTACGGCAGAAGGCGGATATTACCTGAATTTCCTTTCCGATGCGGGAAAAGTGTTCTTCCTCAATCTTGGAGGATCGGCACTGGCCGGATATGAGACGGTAAACTGGTCCGATAAAAAACTCTATGACGGGGCCACTCTGAAAAACGGCGATGCCTTTGTGTACGGCTGTGCCCTGACGCTGGAGATGGAACTGTACCTTGCCGACCGTGTGGCATTGACGGCTTCCTTGCGTGAGCGTTTCCTGTGGGGCGGAAGTCTCGGACATTGCCATATCCAGTATGGAATCGGCATTCGTTTTATGATAAATTAGCGGGTTATGGAACTGGAACAGATTAGACGGATTTCCCTTGTCGGTTTTCTTGAAGATCTGGGGCATATACCGGTATCCCGTAAAGGAAATGATGTCTGGTTCAGATCCCCTTTCAGGAATGAGAGAACCGCATCCTTCAAGGTGGATACACAGCGGAATGTCTGGTTTGATTTTGGCCTCGGAAAGGGAGGTGACATCTTCCATCTTGCCGGAGAACTGACCGGAAGTACCGGTTTCATGGAACAGCTGGAGTTCCTTTCAGGGAAATCCGGCATCCTTCCCCTCCGGCCTTTACAGGAACGTAAGAAGATACCCCGCGTTTCCGGATTCGAGGACGTGAAAGTGACGGAACTGAGTCATGAGGCTTTGAAAGCTTATCTGAAAGAGAGAGGAATTGATCCGGCCATAGCCGGGAGATTCTGCAAGGAAGTGGCATACGGAATACGGGGCAAACGGTATTTTGCCATAGGCTTCATGAATCGGAGCGGCGGTTATGAACTCCGTAACCCGATGTTCAAGGGATGCATCTCTCCCAAGGACATTTCCTGTGTGTCCCTGTCCGGAAAGAAACAGGATACGTGCTGTGTGTTTGAAGGGTTTGTGGATTTTCTTTCGGCATTGGTATTGCGGACTGTGACGGACGAGGACTGCCTGGTGCTGAACTCTGTATCCAATCTGGAACGGTCGTATGCCGTACTGGAGGGTTACGGCAGAATCCGGTGCTTTCTTGACCGTGACCGGGCCGGGATTACTGCACTGGAGACTTTGAACATACATTTCGGGAATAAGGTTATGGACTGTTCCGGTCTGTATGATGGATTAAAGGACTTGAATGAATATCTGACAAAAACAAAGGAAAACAAATGAAGACAGAAAAGAATATGAGAAAAGGATTTGGGCTGGCAGGCAAGATTGTCATGTTCTGCATAGGTCTGGTCAGTCTTGTACTGACCTCATGCGAATCCGAGCTGGAAATCCAGCAGAGTTATCCGTTTACCGTGGAAACAATGCCGGTTCCCAAGGAACTGAACAGGAATGAGACAGCTGAAATACGGTGTGGACTCAAAAGTGAGGGCGATTTTGACGGAACGGTCTATACGATCCGTTATTTCCAGTATGACGGGGAAGGTTCCCTGAAACTGGACAACGGTCTTGAATTCAAACCGAATGACCGTTATCTGCTGGAGAACCGGAAGTTCAGGCTGTATTATACATCACTATGTGACGAGGCGCAGAACTTCATTGTCGTTGTCGAGGACAACTGGGGAAACATGACAGAAATGGAATTTGACTTCAACAATGCAGGTGATGAAGAGACGGATGCTGTGGAAGATTCATTGTCAGTTCAGGAAGGAGGTGTCCTATAATAACCGTAAGGCTTTTAAGGTCAGTACTGCCATTGGTGGTATTGGCCATAACGGTAACTTCCCTGCGTGCACAGGAGAATGTGGAAGACTCACGTTGGGAAATGGCTGTCAGGTGTATCAAGAAATATGAAGGATGGCATGGCCCGGAACATCATCCATATGTTGCATACGGTCACTGTATCAGAAAAGGGGAAAAGTTTCCTGCCAGGCTGACAGAAAGTGAGGGAGACAGCATTCTGAGAAAAGACTTGAAGGAAATGTGTGTATTGTTCCGACATCTGGGAAAGGATTCGCTGCTGATAGCCTGTCTTGCTTATCAGGTGGGGCCATATAGGTTGCTCGGTTATGGTAGGATGCCCCAAAGCACGTTGATAAGGAAACTGGAAGCCGGTAACCGGGACATTTATGTGGACTTCATACAATATTGTCACTATAAGGGAAAGAAAATACCGTCAATAGAAAGGAGAAGAAAAGAAGAATACAGATTACTGTTTATGCCATAAAGAACAATAAAGCATATAATAAATACTAAAAACAAACTTTTAATCAAAACAATAAGATACACTGTAAAAAGGTGAACAAAATAAATATTAAGAGCGCAAATAAGAGTAATAGACTTATTTTATCTAATATAAATACCTCAATTAACTTTTTTGTATAAGAAATATCTATAAAATTAAATTTGAATAGTCATTTATTAGAAATATTTTGTAACTTCACAACGATTATTTTGATTAATACATCTTAATCCAATGGACTATAAAAAAGAAGATTATATTAAATTTATGCAATTATATTCACATCAAAGTTGGTTAAGTAAAAAAGAATCTAGTCTTGAAGCATTAATCTCAACATGTGATACAAAAGAACAAAAAAAATTAGTTTTTTCATTGCTTGAAAGATTTCACTATTTGAATGGAGAGACAACTAATCTTTTTCTTGAGCAAATGGCTGATTATATAGTGAATTGTGAATTTGAAAAGGATCGTGTTCAATTAGTTGCTTGTACTTATGACGATGAAGCTGATAGTGGGCAGAAAATTTTGGATATGATCAAAGTTCCATTATTTCAGAAAGGATGGAAAAAAATTAAAACTGTAAATGTTATAGGAAAAGCAGTTAAAGCGTCATCAGAAGGGAAAAACCAAATTATAATTGTAGATGAATTTCTAGGAACTGGACGTACTTTACGAACGAGAATAGAATGGTTGAAAAAAAATGTTAGGGAACCTGTAGAAATAAAATGTTGTTTTTTGGCTGGTATGAAAAATGCTGTGGAGAAATTAAAAGCTGATTCTATTGATATATTTTGTCCTTTACAATTGGAAAAAGGAATTTCTGAATATTTTGAAGGAGATAAATTGGGCTTCGCTATAAATGATATGATTGATCTAGAATCTAAACTAGCTAAAATAATTAAAGAAAAAAAACTAGAAGATTATTCATTTGGATATGGAAAAGCAGAGGCATTGTATTCTTTGGAGAATGGTAATACACCAAATTCTGTATTCCCAATTTTTTGGTGGTTAAAGGATAAAAATGGTAATGAAAGAGAAACAATACTTACTAGATATGAAACCGGATTTGAATAATTGCTACAAAAAAATATTTAGGGACTTGTATGAAAGTGTTGATGGATTATATGCATTTACATTTTATTCTCGGTATAAAATGTCTCCTAGTTTGGTATTTGAGTTCATTGAGAAATATAAGAAGCAAGATTTCATAATATTTGAAGATGGGAAAATATCATTAACAAATAAAGGACGAGATATAGTATTTAAGTTTGTAAAAAAGCATAAAAGAGCGTTAAATGGAAAATATAGTAATATACCTTCTGAATTTATAGACATTAAATTAAAAATAAATTCACTATATTTGCCTGAAATAGAAGATTTTTAATTTTAAATATGAAAAGGTGGAAATAGAAACTAGCATTTAGGAAGTGGTGTCGCTTCCGAAGGTTAAGGTCTTCTTTAGCCTCAGTAGATAGTTCTTCGAACTATCTACGGCTCACTTGGCAAAGCCAAGATTCGCTCTCAATAAATATAATTTTATTGGAGCGTGCTCCAATAAAATTATATTTATTGAGCGAGCTTACGAATAGAAAGTAGTTTTCTCCACCTTTTCTTTATTATAAAATGACCTTGATATGAGCATAGAAAAATGGAATGATTTTTTTTCACGTAAAGGTATTGATAAAACTTTACAAGATAAATACATTGAATATATCAAGGTCTTGGAACAAAATAATGTTCCAATAATCTTTGATTTTAATCATTTAAGATTATTAATGGGGAGAAGTAATTTATATTTTACATCTGTAATAAATTCTCCTGAAAATCATTATCGTTCATTTAAATTGAGAAAAAGGAATGGAGGCTTTCGAGAAATTTTAGCTCCATATCCAGCATTGTTAGAAATGCAATATTGGATATACAATAATATTCTAAAAAAAATACCTGTAAGCTCTTATTCTCATGGATTTGTATGTAAAAAATCTATTATAACAAATGCTAAAATTCATTTAAATCAAAAAGAACTTTTAAAGTTAGATTTGAAAGATTTTTTCCCTTCTATTACTATTAATCGTATTATATATGTTTTTAAATCATTGGGATATACTAATAAAGTGGCATTTTATTTAGCATCTTTGTGTAGTTATGAAGGAACTTTACCACAAGGAGCTCCTACAAGTCCTTATTTAAGTAATATTATAGCAAAAAAATTAGATAAGAGGCTTATTGGATTATCTAAAAGATATGATTTACGTTATACTAGGTATGCTGATGATTTAACATTTTCTGGAGATTCTATCCCAGCAAAGTTATTAGAATATATAAATGAAATTGTAAAAAGTGAAGGGTTTGTAATTAATACGGAAAAAACAAGACTTTATAAAAATGGGGGTAAAAGAATTGTTACAGGTATTTCTGTTATTGGTAATGAATTGAAGCTACCTAAAAATTATAGACGTAGTTTGAGACAAGAATTACATTTCATAATTAAATATGGATATGAATCTCATATCAAGAAAAAGAAAATAAGAAAAGTCAATTATTTGGAAACTCTAATAGGTAAAGTTAATTTTTGGCTTAGTGTAGAACCCTCTAACAAGTTTGCATTAAATGCACGTTCATATTTGTTGGAAGTACATAAAAAATACACTTCATAAATATCAGTTAATCATTATTCTAGTGATCATAAAATTATTAAAAGCTCTTGAAATCGGCTAGTTATATTTGCTTAGTTGTGAGTTTATTGTTAAAAGGCTTCTTGGTTCACAAAATTGAACCAAGAAGCCTTTTTGAATGGATTACGTAATTTCTTTTATTTATACGAAAGCAGGAAATCGGCCATTGCTCCGTTCTGTGGAATCATGGCAGGAAAATCAGTCTTTCCTGGTTTGTAGATTTCTGTTGCCACATTGTAGACGTCCCACGCTGTAATGTGCGGCTGTTCAAGTGATAGTTTGAGAAGTTCTTCCGTAAACACGGAAATCTGTCCCTGGTTGAGCGGATAGGTGTCCACCTGTGATGCCAGTCTCTTGTCTGCGCTGTCATGGGATACACGCAGAGCCGTCAGCATACCTATGATCATGTACAACTCACCGGGTGTCAGTACCTTCTCCTTGAGCCTTTGGATTCGGCTTCTGTCCGCATCCATGTCACGCTCAAAATTCCGCATCCAGTCATCCACCTTCCCGAACAGTTCCTCGGTAGTCACCTTGTCCTTGCCGTAGTTGGCAACGCTTCGTTCGGGTGAAAGGATACACTGGTTGTGGCAGATACGTACACAGGGACCTATTGCCGCCTGGATACCGTCCTGATGGTAGGCTACCACGAGTGTAGTTGTCAGTTCATCGGTATCCCCGTTCAGAATACGGATGGTGGTGAAGATTCTGCGCAGTACATGTGCCTCTACCGCCTTCTCTCCATAGGTCTGTTCCACCTGCGGCAGGATGACCACACCGGGCTGTGTACGGTTCTTGTTCTGGGCGGCGAAGATTTCCTCCACCTCATAGTTCAGGTTGTGACGGCGGCAGATGTCCGTCATGCGCTGGATGACCTGATAGTGGTAGATACCCCTGACCGGATTACCGTAGATGTCGTTCTCCTTGTAGGTACGCTGGAGTGTTTCAAGGTCCATTACTTCGATTCCGTTGTTCTGGAAATCAAACTGTCTCTGATTGTTCAATGTTGCTAAAGCTTCCATAATTATATTTTTTAAAAGGTTGGTAATTATTTGTCCAATAGGTTGATGATACGGACTGCCTCTTTGAAGCGTCCGATATTTTCCGGAAGAGGATTCCTGTATTCCTCTTCCTTCATGCGTCTTATAGAAGGTATTCCCGTCAAGGGCAGAGCCTGGTTGACTTTCCATCCGTCGGTGAATGCCTTCGGCTGGAGACTGTCATGACAGATCACTTCCCCGACACATCCGTGGACGAGCATGTTGCACACGGTCATCATGCAGCAGGTTCGGCTGATGTCTTCTCCGACCAGATAGTTTCCCGGATTGTGCGCATGGTATGCCAGCAGGAGCCTTCCGCTGCCGCATGTAGGGTCTCCCATCCTCTGTCCGGTCTCTTTTTTACCTGCCGCGCACATGACCATGAGTTCACAGATATGTGACGGCGTGAAGAACTGTCCGTTTGCCTGCTGTCCCGGTTTTGAGCAGTAGGCCATGTGGAGTTCACCGAAAGCGTCGAACCAGCCCGACCTGCCGATTTGTTTCTGCATGATACGTGTCCATTCGGCTGTCATTTCCATGAACGAGGCGTTTTGCTGACGCTTGTATTTCCAGTTGCTTATTGGCGGTGCTCCAGGAGAGAAGCCGTGGATGATGAAACGCAGCAGGTCGTTGAATACGGTCTGTATTTCATAGCCGCATGAGGAGGCAAAGCTTGTGATTAGCCTGTCGAGTGGCCTGACTTCGTTGGAGATTTCATATCGTGCCATATTCCTTTATTTTATAATTGGTTATAGACTGTCGTTGATTCTGTATACTGTTACGGTATGGTTTTCATTGTCCGTGTGGATTCTGACCGGACCGTATCCCATGAATTTCATGCGGATTTGTCCGTGCTGTCCCATACCGTTCCACTGCTCACGTGATATTTCCTTAATATCCATGCGGTATCCCCAAAGTACAAGAGAGTCAGGCAGGATTCCCTTGTAGAGTCTGCCTTTCAGGATTGCGGCCAACTCGTCCAGCTCGCTCCGGCTGTACAGCGTGAATGAATCGCTGCGGAAGGTGTATTCACCTGTCCTTTCCCTATCCCGGTGTTTCATGATATGATAGCGGAACCAGTTACGGGTGGTGTAACCGTCATACAACGGATCCGGTTCTCTGTATTCCCATTTCCTGACCGGAGCATCGAACCTGAGACTGCCCGTATTGCTGCGTTTCCCGAATCCCCATGTCCTGAATATGCGGATTTCAGTACCTGCGGGTTTCATGTTCCGAATATTGACCTGCGTCCAGAGGCTTCCGGTGGTATCATAGGCGGCTTTTCCCATGTCATCGAAACAGAATACCGTTTCCGGTATCAGGCATATATCCGCATATTTGCCTGTTATCCGTTCTATATGAGCTTTTCCGAAATAGTCACCCGAACGTGAGATAAATTCCACGCAGTCTCCTTCTGTCGGGCACATCTGCCTGCTTCGGACATTCTCAATCAGTTCCAGCATACGGTTCACTTTCCGTACTTCCTTTTCTGTAATGGGATACCCGAAGTCACCGTTTGCCAGTTCAAGACTGTCAAGGTCATATCGTATCTTTGTATTCATCCTGTTCTCCTCCTGTTTTGTGTATAGCGTTCAACCTGTCGGGTGATCATATCACAGAATTTCTGGCCGTTTTCTTCCTCACCCCTGAAATAGGCGGCCATCATCAGCAGGTTCTTGTTGTAATAATGCACCCATTTGTCATGGAAATGTGCGCCGGGAACCTGTCCGAATGTTTCCTGAAACAGTTCCAGGGTCAGATCCTCGTCCTGTCTCCTATTGTATTCCCATATTGCCAGAAGCAGCATGTCATTGTAATTCAGTCTCATATTGCGTTGGTATTTGAAATGGCCATTATGATGTTGCAGCAACCGATTTCCCGGACATTCTCCTTCAGCTTTCCGTTGTTTACCAGTCTGTCGTATGCCTCATGTACAAACCTGTATGCAGGCGAATCATATCCGATACCGTGAAGATGTGATGTCGTCGCCACATTTATCCGTGATGCCATCATGGAAAGTATGTCCTCTTTCCCTGCCCGGCGGTTGCTGAAGGCATCCAGTATATTCCGGTGGATGCACGTTCCGTATCTGGCACGGTAATATTCCATTTCTTCTTCATCGGTGAAGGAATACACCTCTTCCGCTATCGTATCCTTTACAAGACGGAATGTACGGCCTCCTTTTTTCAGTATGGCTGTAATCTGTGGAATATGCAGTGTCTCACAGTAGCCGCTTATTTCCATCGGATGCACGTACAGGCGTGTCTTTCCTTTTACAAGATACATGGCCTGTGATGTACAGCCGGTTATGTCCGTGTCGAATCCCTCTCCATGAAATTTCTCTTTTATTTCCTTGTAGAATACGTCCGTTTTCTCATGGGAAAGACCTTTTCCCCATTCATATCCGCTTTCCAGACTGAAAAGCAGATGGAAGAGGGTTGTCCGTCCGGTCTTGCTTTCCCAGTAGCCGTAAAGGTCAGCCGTGCCGGATTTCGGTCCGAACCTGTATCCATCCGGAGTATAGCTTTCCATCACTTCCAGGAGTGAGTTCATGAAATTTTCCGATTCTTCCGAATTCCACCATTCTGACGTATCGTCATCCATGGCATAAGCCGGTATATGGTTCATAACCTGCAGGTATTCCGGAGTTTCTTTCAGAATGTCCAGCATCCTTGTGACGGCTTCCTTCCTTTGTCTGATGGAGAACAGTTCCGTTCCGGTCTCCGCGTGAAGCCTGTTCTGTGTCTTCTGGTCTGTAATCATGACTTCTGATATTTATTGTTATACATTGTCTGCCTGTAAGGTACAGGCATTCTTATTTCTTGTTGTCCCTGTTGTCTGTTTGCCCGCATCCCTGCAAGGCTTGGCGGAAAAAAATACCGGAGCGAAGCGAGGATGATTTTTTTCCAGACAACCAGCCCGGCAGGGCCGCCTTGCGGGAGTTGCGCGGCAAACAGATATTTTTGCAGCAAGAAATGAGGATGCAGTCAAGTTTAAGAGATGTATTTTGAGGTCTTCTCAGAAAAGCAAATGTATTTCACCGTAAGGCACTATTAATCAAATCAATATATTTTATTGTATATCTTCCTTAATATGAATAAAGCTTTTACATGATTAAATTTATATTGGATTTTTATAGTTGTTTTTTTATTCTTGATATACAGTAAATAGAGAATTTATAACGTATATGTGGTTAAAAATTAAAATTGTAAAAAGAATGTGTTCATATATAATGTTATTTGATATAATTCTTTTATTTTGAATTAATCATTAAAAATGATTTTTAGACTTTTATGTAACTTATTTATAAATAGAAGATATAATGACATCTTTAATAAGATAAATGCTATGAAGAATAATTGATAATCTATCTTCTAGAAAAAGATTCTTTTATTAGTTTTGTAAATGAATTAAGAAGAATCAATATAATATTAATAAAAGATGAATGAATTTACTAGTCTTCAATTTTTAAATAAGCACCCAATATGGAATCTTTTATTTGATTATCAAGACATAGAAAATTTTTATGTATGTGGTGGGTATATTCGTGACTATATCTTATATGGAAATAGTGGTAAGGATATTGATGTTTTTATAAACTGTACGATAGAAGAACTGAATATGCTAATTACATATTTAGAAAAATATGGCCGTGTTGTATATGGACAATATGGTTCACCTCGATTTTATCCCAATGCAATTGATGGGCATTATGTCGACATTGTCCCATTTTACAATTTTATAGTTTCTCCTAAACCAATTCTTACAATTGATGATTTGTTGAAAAATTTTGATTTTACAGCCAATGCAATAGGTGTTAATATTAAAACAGGCACTATTTATGATCCTGTACATGGCATAACAGATATAAATAATCGCGTTTTGCGAGCTGTTCGTTTGGATTTTCCAGAAAAACCTGTTTCTAATGATATACCTCTGTCGGCTGTTTCTGTTTTTTGGTTTCGGCTTCTTCATTTTCAAAATAAATTGGGTTTTGAATTTGAAAAGCAAACAAAGGAATGGGTAATCGAAAATGCTTACAGGATTAAAGACATAGAAATGTTTAAAAAATATTTTTTTACTCCCAATATAAGTAAGGAATTAAATTTATATATAAACAAATGTTTACATCGATAAATGCAGTTCTTAAACAATTAAAGGCTGAAGGTTGGAATGATATAACACTTGAGTATATTAATAAAGGGGTAATGACTGATACATACAAGATGTATACAAAAACTAAAAAGTATGTTGTTCGTTGTTATCCAAATCCAAGAAGATGGTTAGCTGAAGTTGAATATTCATATCTTATAGATTTTGCAAAAAAAGGTATAAAAGTTCCATTGCCAATTTGTATAAATAGAACAGAAGGTAAAATTGCTTATCTCATATATGAATGGGTAGAAGGTGAAACACTCAATGATAAATTCACCACTCTAAATGAGAATGAATTAAAGAATATTTGTATTGAGGTAATTAGTAATTATCAAGAAATTAACAAAATAAAAGTCGATAAATATGGTGGTGTCAATAGAGGTAGAATCAATGAATATAATTCATGGAGTCATTTTCTTAAGGCTGAAATAGAAAAGTCTAGAAAATATTTTAAGCAGACAAAAAATTTAAAATATATCAAAATCTGTAATGGACTCTTTGACTATGTTGATAAAATAAAAGAACCATCACCATGCTTAGTATGGAGTGATTTTAGTTTTGATAATATAATAATATCTAAAGATAATCATTTAGCTGCATTTATTGACTTTGAAGGAATGATGTCGGGGGATCCACTTTTGGGTATTGGTTATATCTTGTCACATAGTAGTCCTACGCATCCTTTTACAAGACTTATCCTTGAACAATACAATATTGATAGAGATGTTGAAGTAAAAAAAACACTTGACTTTTATGCTGTGTTTAGATATATTAGATTATCCCCTTATACAAATTTTAATACTCCTAATAATACTATTAGAGAGCCACTTGATGTTTTTCTTCCGTATGTAAATGCAATTGACAATCAATTTATTAAAGAATGTAATTTGTTTAAAAGAATAATGCAAATAACAAAATTTATGTGGAAAAAAATTATAATACTCAGTTTAACTATTATAGTTTGCTTTATAGCATTACATTATACATTGATCTATTATTCAGATGTGTTATCAAAATCAAATGTAGAAATTCCTATTCAGAATTTAACAAAAAATCTGAGAATTAAGGATGAACCGCCTGTATGGTTTGCTATTTCTGATACTTCTATTTCTACTTATAAAGCTATAGATAATTCCGAAAAAGAATTATTATACAATTGTATGGAACCGATTGATTCTATAAAAAATGATTCTCATAAGCAAGAGTATATAAAAAAGGTAAATGAACTAATTTATAAGTCTAATAACAATTACTCTAATACAAAACAACTTTTTGTTTTAACTTTATGTATAGTTTTTCTAGGTTGTTGTGCACGTACGTTTTACGATTATATAGGTTGGGAGTGTTATAAAGGTGGACAAAATATGGATACATGGTGGCCTTGGTATGTCTTTCGACCTATAATTGGTGTGCCAATAACCGCCTTTCTTATAGTTGCATTCCGGACTTCTATGTTTTCATCGCTTTTTAGTAGCAAAGATTTAAATACATATCTAATCGTTTCTTTCCTTGCAGGGTTTGCAATGATGGAGTTTGTTACTATGCTCCGTAGATCATCTAAAGCTTTATTTGGATCTTCTAATTAGTAAATTTATAAAAAGAAAATATGAGAAAAAGTTTCAATTGTTAGATATAATTTTATTGGCTAATAAATGTTTTTCAGTCAATCCAGAAAGTGCCGCAATGAGGGCATCTGCATCCGGCAGGATACTCATTCGAATACCGTACGTCACGGTGGCGTTTGTAGTTCATGTCACCGAAGGTGCATTTCCCGTCTCGGAATGTCTGCTCATAAGCGGCTTCCTGTTTCTTGTATTCAGCCATCCGGCTTTTTCGGACAGATCCGGTAAAAGGTTTCATGCCCGTTTCCCATTTTGTGGAATCACACCAGTCATTGGTCATGCCGCAGACTTCATTGGCATAGGAATAGTGTACTTGTGAATCGACAAACAGGTTCTCCCTTCGGAAAGGAAAAGTGATATCCAGCGGAATCCGTACATGATGTCCGGAACCGTTCCGGCTGTCGGCAATGGCCACCACTACATTCCCGTGGAAACGGATGCTTTTGAAATCGTTCTCAGGGTCTTTGCTAATGAGCCTGTCAAACATGGCGTTGAAGTAGATGCGCAGTTCTCCGCCGTATGTGGCATTCTCTACCAGTTCTTCAATCTTCTCGTCAAACTGCCCCTTTTTCAGATGCAGTGCGCGACGTACCTTATGGCAGGCTATGGCGACTGATTCTCCCCGCAGTGAACAACCGGTCAGATATCCGCTGATTTCCACTCCGAGCGAATAGAAGAAATTAGTGACGGACGAGTTGCGTATCAGATCCTTTACCGGGTCGGAATCGTTCCGGTCGTAGATAAGTTCCCTGATTTCATCTTCATGCTCTTCAAACTCTCCGGCTAAATTGTCCGTTTCCATATTCTTTCTTGTCTCCTCTAGATAGTCGTGCATGTTTGAACTTTCCTGTTCCTCATACCATTCGTATGCCTTTTCATAGAGTTTTTCCATATTGTTGGAACGGATGCATTCCTCCTGAATGTCTTCATGCTCATCAAGATCATCCCGGTAGTCCACGTAGTAGAGGCTTACATACTGTGGAATATAGTTTGTAAGTTGTAATGTCTGGTTCATGATTCCTGATTTTAAGAGTTATACAAACGAAAAAGCCCTGCTTGTCGTACAGGGCTTGATTCTTGTGGAACTGAAACCTTTGGAATGTCTGTTTATATGGTATCTCCATGTCTCAAGCAGATAATCCTTGGTTCCTTTGATACTTCCGTGTACCATACATCCTTTTTCATCATACAGGTAGCAGGTGTTAAGGAGAACCGGTATGCCGTCATGCACCTTGTACATGTGCAGCTCAATATCATTCTTTATGGCGGCAGACTTTTCCTTTTCCACTTTTCTGTGTATGGCTTTTCTGACCTCGCCGATATGAGGAGAGGTATAGCCGATTATTTCTGAATGGAATGCAAACAGATATTTTTCCATAACACTTTATCCGTATTAAAATTCTGATATAAGTTCATCTTCATATACCTCCAGTTCAAGACCGCTCTCGACAATCCTGACCAGCCAGCGGCATTCCAGTCTTTCCATCAGTTCGACGGTACGGTATCCCTTATAGGGACGTCTCAGAAATACAATGTCTCCGGTTTTCATATTTGTTCCTCCTTTTTATTGTGCGTAGATTGTTTCTATCAGTTCTGCATCCGTAAGATAGCGCAGTTCCTGTGTGGAGCAGAACAGGCAGATGCCATTCAGCAGTTCATATGCCGCAGCATCCAGGTTCCGTACTCCTTCGATCAGAGATTCTTCCAGTTCTTTGCTTGAAACAAGATATATTCCGTGAATGTCTTGAACAGTTCTCAAAGGGAAACGTCTTTCCTGATAGATGATGTCCTTTATCATGTCATCTTGTGGTGGCAGTTTGGCGCTGATTGTCTTGAACTGTTCGGGTGCGAGTGCCTTCAACCTGTCAGGATTGAAGCGGAACATTCTGAATCCCTGATATTCAAATCCGGCAGGTTCCGCTATTCTGTTACTGGTCAGGAAATCATGTACATGTCTGTTGCAGTCCCGGTTGTCCACATAGGCATGGAACGGGGGAAGGGAATTGAGGTTGACGGTGATGTCCGTGTAGGATTCCCAGCATTTCGGATTCTCCTTAGACTGGGATTCAAGTCCTACATACAGATTGTCATTGTCGATATAACTGTTCAGGACGAGTCTGAACTCAATGCGTTCAGCCGGATCTGTGGCTGTTTTCCAGTATAGAGTGTTTGATTTGTTCATACTTGTATTGTTTTTATGAGGGAATACGGCAGTTATTCTACCGCATTCCCCCGAATGTTATGATTTGATATTTATTTGTTCCTGTGCGGACTCCTTTTTCACGGTCCTCAGTCTTTTAAGGAGATACAGGAAATATTCACGGTCATAGATCCGGAAAAGAAATTCCTCTGATGTCTCCTTGATGTGTCCGATGAAAGTTGCGGATTCCCTGCCGGGAGGATATTGAAAGAAATGTCCGTCGGAAACAAGGGTGAACTTCTTTCCTGATATATGGTCTATCAGTTCGTCCGGAGTTTCGTAATGTCTTTTCCCTTTATAGAACTGATAATGGTTCCGGCGAAGACTTTTCAGGGTATTCGCCATGTCCGTCCTTGCTTGTCTGGAATCTGATTGGATGACAAGGTTGCAGATGAATACGGGCTGTTTTCCGTCCAGTGAAAAATAATAGGGAATGAGTCTGGTTCCGGTTGTGACCGTTTTGCCTGTTTCCTCTTTTGAGATCACGGCTTTCCGGTTGATGATTTCCATGTGACGGTCTATCTGACTGTCCAGTTCGGATTGTGGAGTAAGTACGAAGCGTAGGCCCTTGAAATATCTTCCTTGACAGGTGAAGCAGAAAGAGTACATATTTCCGTAATACGGTTCTCCCACAAAGAACGAGTTTTGTCTCATGCGCAAGGGTGGCAGTACATCCAGCAAGTCATAGTAGTCTTCTTCGGTGATTTCCTTGAACGGTTCGGACAGGGACTGATGGTATAGCCGCAGTTTCTTATCCATCTCAGAAGGTGTTACGGCTTTCAGATAGGGATTGTTTTCCCGTATGCGCAGTTCTTCGATTGTTTCCCCACCATAGTCATTGTGGAATCCGTCACTCATACTTGTCAGGCATGTTCCGTCGAAGTAGCGGGAATCGATTACATATTTCAATCGGTCTTTCATGTCTTATAGGTTTTGCAGGTTCAACACTCTTTTGACTGCATATACGGCATTCTGTGTAAGTTGCCGTTGCCATGCCTGGTATCTCGGCGACCATTTGAAACCGTATGATTTCAGTTCCTTGCGCCTCTGGTCATCCGGAATACTGTCAAACAGGATTTGAAGGCGGTCTACCTCATAGTTCCATACCAGCATTCCGCCTTCAAATTTCAGTTCACGGTTTTCCCGTTCTCTGATTTCCTGAAGTTTCAGTCTGGCCTGGCGTGCCATTTCCGGCAGTTGGAAGAAACGGTTCCGCGAAGTGATAACCGGTTTCTTGCATTGCGCATTGAAGTCTGTAATGAAGTCCACTGCTTTCTGTACGATTTCCACTTCTCCTTTTCCCGCATAGGTGCTTACCTTATTAAGGATACTGCTGACAAACAAGGCACGGCTGTATCCTCTTGCTTTACCGGTATCAATATCATGAATAGTCCGTGCGCTGCTTGCAATGTCACGCTTCAGGCGGTTCCATACCTCTTCCTGCTTCTGTTCTTCCGGTTTGGCAGCCTCTTTCATTCTTTCCATGGCAGACTTGAAGCGGTTGCGCCAGTCGTGAAATTCATCAAATCTGTTCTGGTATGCGTCTAGTGCCTTGTTGTTGCGTTGGCAGTTGAACTTGGCAGGTCCTGTCACCATCGGACTGGCACATCGTGAGAGACTACCCAACAGGGCGGAGAACTTACTATGGTATGCACTGACATACTCGTTCTGCTTTTCTTCCGGAATCTGTTTCAGATCCTCTACAAGTTGTTTTTCATATTGCATGATGTCTGTTTCCGCCCTTGCTTCAGGTTCGAAGGAACTCCATCTGTATGCGTTGTATGCAGCATCAAGCAGGTCTTCCAGATAGCCGGGATACAGAAATTCCACAGCTTCCCATTTTTCAAATTCATTGGGATGCAGTTCTGTTTCCCCGTCTGCCGTTTCGATGGTGTGTACATAGGAGCCCATTCCCGTACAGCGTTTACGGAAATGAAAAAGGACGGATTCGTCATCCGTCCCTTGTTCTCTGATCTTCTTCACTCGGTAAGCATTCTTTCTTGTCAACGTGATAACCGTCTGTTTTCCGGTCTCGTCCTTCATGAGGTCTGCTACTGTACCTTCACATACCTTCTTTCCAACTTCTTCAGTCATATTCTTTTATTTAAATTAGACATGACCGGCTCCGTGGAGCCAGTATTTCAATTTCTTACTGGCCCGGCTGTTCTTTGCCAATGAACAGTGCAAGGCTTGGCGGAAAAAAATACCGGAGCGAAGCGAGGATGATTTTTTTCCAACCAACCAGCCCGATAGGGCCGCCTTGCATAGTCAGTGGCAAAGGGCGATATTTGCTGTAAGAAATGAAAATAGAAGCAGGACTCTACTTATAAAGTATTAAGAATTACTTTTCTGAAAGGAGTTTCTTTGGGATAATTGAAAGAAGATAATGAAATGTTTTTTGTTTAGAAATTCTAGATTTTTGTATTGATTCTCTATACTTTTATCTATCTTTGTCTATAATTAATATGAAGTAATATGACTATATTAGGAAAGTTTTTTTTAGAAAGGTCAATTAATAAAGCAGATGTATCTCGTAAAACAGGCATTAGTAAATCTAGATTAAGTGAATTAAGTAGAAAAGAAACTGCGAAATTAAAGGCAGATGAAATTTATTTAATAGCATTAGCTATTGGTGTCTCTCCCGCAGAAATACTACAGAAAGTTTGTGGACATCTTAAATTAATTGAGCTATAATGAAGAATCCTATATATATTGATATTTTTGCAGGTTGCGGTGGATTATCCTTGGGACTTCACAATGCTGGATGGCAGGGCCTGTTTGCTGTTGAAAAGAATACAGATGCTTTCAAAACTCTTGAATATAATCTGATAAAAAAAATGAATCACTTTTTGTGGCCTGATTGGCTCCCAAAAACTTCTCATGACATAAATGTGGTCTTGAAAGATTATAAAGAGCAATTATTAACCTTACAACGAAAAGTAGATCTTGTTGTTGGTGGACCGCCATGTCAAGGTTTTTCTATGGCTGGAAGAAGAAAGGAAAATGATCAACGTAATATGTTGATAAAATCTTATATTAGATTTATTAAAATAATACAACCTAAAATCATCTTCTTTGAGAATGTAAAAGGATTTACATTAGAGTTTAAAAAAAATAAGGACGATGGTAAAAAGTATTCTTCTTATGTTGAGCGTGCATTAAATAGAGCTGGATATTTTGTAAAAGGTGAACTTGTTAATTTTGGGGAATATGGTGTTCCTCAGAAAAGAACACGATTTATATTGGTTGGAATAAGAAAAGATATACCAAATGTATCAAAAGGGATCGTTTCACAATTTTTCAGTCTACTAAAAAATAATCGCTATTCTTTTTTAGCTGAAAAAAATATAACTATTGAAACTACGTTAGGAGATGCTATTTCAGATTTATTAAGAGAAAATGGAGAAGTAGATTCCCCTGATACAAAGTCATTTAAATCAGGGGTGTATTCTCCAATAAAAAGTTCATATCAGCAATTAATGAGAGTTGGAGTAAATCAATGTATCCCTGATAGCCACCGTTTTCCTAAACATCGCCCAGATATATCAAATAAATTTCAAATAATTTTAAATACATGCAAAAAGAATAAAGATATAGATTCGCATACAAGAGAACGGTTTAATATAAAAAAGCATACGGTCATACCGTTAGATGAACATAAAAAAAGTCCAACTATAACAACTCTTCCAGACGATTATATCCATTATTCAGAACCTAGAATTTTGACAGTAAGAGAATATGCAAGAATACAATCCTTTCCTGATTGGTATATTTTTCAAGGAAAATATACAACTGGTGGAAAAAGACGAACGCAAGAAGCTCCTCGATATACGCAAATAGGTAATGCTATTCCACCATTATTTGGAGAACAAGTCGGAATTATTTTAAAAGAATTGATATAGATATGGATTTACATTTTAAAACAAATATACAACTCAAAAGTATTATTGGTAAAGATCTTATTAATGATGATAATATTGCTATTCTTGAATTGGTAAAAAATTCATTTGATGCTGATGCTAAGCGTGTAGATATTTCATTTTTTAATTTGAAAGAAAATGATGATAAGTTCATTGATTCATACTCTGAAAAAACTTCGCGCCTAATTATCAAAGATGATGGTTTGGGAATGAATTTGGACGATATAAAGAATAAGTGGCTAAATATTGCCTATTCTGAAAAAAAACAAAATGCTCGTCAGCATAATCGAATGATGGCAGGTGCAAAAGGTGTTGGTCGTTTTTCCTGCGATAGATTGGGGGAATTTTTGAATCTATATGCTAAAAAATATAGTGAAAATTCTTACATACAGCTGAAAATTGATTGGAAGGCGTTTGAAGTTGAAGATGAGAATCGAGAAATACAAAGTGTTGTTCTGGATTATAAAGAATTAGATACAGAAGATTTAGTTAAAAGAAAAATTAAACCGTTTACCCAAGGAGTCATTTTAGAAATAATAAAATTACGTAGCAAATGGGTTTATGAAATTAAGAATGATAGAGGGATTATTGTAGA
The DNA here is from genome assembly GCF_937912035.1 of uncultured Bacteroides sp. Lineage (GTDB taxonomy): Bacteria > Bacteroidota > Bacteroidia > Bacteroidales > Bacteroidaceae > Phocaeicola. The sequence continues at coordinate 397,911 of NZ_CALDPF010000031.1, read as the reverse complement.
TTGGAATACTGAAAAACTTGTAAATTTAAAGAAGTATCTTGAAAAGCTGATTAATCCTAATCAGGCATTTGAAAAAAACGATTTTGGCATCTATTTAAATGCTCCAGAATTTGTAACAGAAAATAATAATAAAGACGAATTTCAAAAATTTATTGGAAAAATAGACAATACTATTTTTGAAAGACTGGATTTTAAAACAACAAGTATTGAGAGTGAAATAATTGAAAATGGTAAAATTATTTTATCAACACTAAAGGATAAAGGTAAAATTATTTTTTGGATCAAAGAAAAAAATGAATTTTATCCGGAAATTAAAAATGCCAAGTGCTATTTATACTATTTAAATCCATACTCTAAGGCTTTTTTTACAAAACAAACAGGTGTTAGACCTGTAGAATATGGATCAATATATTTGTTTTTAAATGGTTTTCGTATTCCTCCATATGGTGAAGAAGGCGATGATTGGCTAAATTTGGAACAAAGAAGGGCACAAGGTTATGCTAGATTTCTTAGTTCAAGAGATATTGTCGGACGAATAGAGATTCTAGACTCAGAGAATTCGTTTCAAATAATATCAAGTAGAGAAGGGCTAGTTAGAAATGAAAGTTTTTCGAAATTAACTAATAAGGATGGTTATTTTTATAAATCTTTCAAGAGGTTAGAAAAGTATGTTGTTGATGGTTTAAATTGGGATAGTATTCCAGAAGAAGATAAAGATAAGATAAGAGAAATTGAAAGAAAAATTATTTCAGGACAGTTAAAAGAGAATGAATTAATTTTTCGTGAAGATGAGGTTATAAAACGAAGACGTATTTATTCTAGTATTCATTCTATTATTGGTGCTAAAGCTGGAGATGTTATTGAATTGTATATTAATGAGAATTTAATTCTTGATAAAATTGAGGAAGAGAAAGCGAATGCTGAGCGTGAATTTGAACAACTAATTTCTGATTTTGAAAAAAAGAAAATAGATGTAGATTCATTAAATCGAATTTTACAAAGAAAAGCTATTGAAAATAAAGATTTAGAGAAACAAATAGCTGATTTTTCAAAATATTCTACTAATGAAGCGACAGCTAAGGCTATTGCAGAACTTCAGTATTATAAAGATACAATAGCCAAACAAACACAAATTATAGAAGATTTAAAACTTCAGTTAGAACATGAAAAAGAAACAAATGAAAAGCATCTACAAGAGTTGGAAAAACTTCAAGCAGAAAAACTTCAAGCAGAAAAGAAAGCTGCAGATGAAGTGAAGAAACGTATTAATGCAGAAAAGGAGAAAGAAGAAATAACGAAAGAAAAAGAGAAAGAAATCCGATTGGAAAAGTTGAAGGTTGAATTTTATAAAAAACAATCAACTCCAGAGACAGATGCCTTAATTCATCATGTAAAAAATAACAATCTAAAAATAAAAGAAAATATTTCACTTATTATCAATAAATTATCTGAAGAAATGCTAGGTGATTCATTAAAGGAGTCAATTATAGTGTCTTTATATGAGATTTTACATTTTGCAAATAAATCATTAAAAGCCACAGACTTAATTCTTGAAAGTGATTTAGATAAAGCCGATGCACAAAAGATTAATCTTCCGGATTTTATATCAGGATATTCTAAAAATAGTAAGTATAAAATAAAAGTCCATTCAATTAATGATGTTCGCATATTTTATATAATTGGAAGTAAACTTGACTTAGCGTTAATGATAGATAATTTTGTAGATAATTCAGAAAAATGGGGTGCTAAGAATATATGGTTTAAGACTAAATTGGATGGTAACTCTTTGATTTTAAATGTATATGATGATGGGGAAGGATTATCTTCTAAATATAAAACTAACCCTAATGATATTTTTAAATTTAGAGAAACTGCCAAAAAAAATGGTACTGGTTTTGGGTTATATCTAGTTTCAGAGTCTCTCTCAAAAATGAATGCTCAAATAATGATAGATAAATCTGAAGTAGGTAATGGTATGAACTTTAAAATTATTTTTAGATGATTTCAAAATATTTAATATTAATAGATGAACAATCTCAAAGTGCAGTCCTGCAAAATATAAAAGCTACTTTAAGAAATGATGGGGTTGAATTAGTATATAAAGAATTTAACCCTATTAATTATCAAAGGAGAGAAAATGGGGAGATTTTATTTGATATTGAGTCTTTTAAGGATGATTTACTTGCTTTACCGTATTTCAATCAACTTGATTCTATTGTTTGTGATTATAATCTGATTGCAGGTATTATAGATGGATTCCAGATTGTTAAAATAATAAAATCAATAAACCCTAATTATAAAAAACAGGTAATTCTATATTCTGCACAAATTGAAAATGTTATTGAAGATATTATAAACACTGGTGATTTTGAAAAACAAAAAGAAAATCTTAAATCGCTGATTAACTGTAATATAGATTTTCGGAAACGTGATAATGATTATGAACAAGAACTTATTAAACATATTAAAAAAGAAAAGGAGTTTAACTTTGAAGATGAATTAGTTAAGTGGTTTTTCTTGCGAAAAGAAGATACATTTAATTATTTGTTTCCTAAATATAGAGGAAAAAAATTTGAGGAAATCGCCTTATGTCTTCAATCAAATACACTTGATAGCATAGAGTTTAAGAAAGATTTAATAGAACAGATTATATCTTATTTGTCATCTATTAATGATTTAAATTAGAAATTAATTATATGGTGAAAATTTTTTGTATATATCCTACTGATAAACAAGAGTCTACTAAGTTCTTAAATAGAATAAACACATATCTTTGTAGAATGCTTAAAGAACAGTGGCATTGCTATAAAATAAGGTACTCAAATGAGGATCATGAGGCTTGCATAAGAAAAGCAATAGAGAGTAATGCTAAACTTATTTTGTTCATGGGACATGGAAGAAGTGATTGCTTATTTGGTTCTTGTAATAAACAATCACAAGATTTTATTTCTCAAGACGCTATACATGAGAATTCTGAATATTATCGTAATGAATATTTTATTCACTCAAATAATATTTCTAGATTCGAAGGAAGAATTTTTTTTAGTATTTCTTGTCTTTCAAATAGAAATGATACAAAAAGTCTTGCCCGAAATGCGATTAATAAAGGTGTAATAACTTTTATTGGGTTTGGTGATATTCCAACTGATTTTATTGTTGGGAAAAATATTCCGTTAAAAGCTATTGCTATATATAAAGGAATTATATCTAAAGTCCTAAAAATAAGTATTTATATTTCTATTCAGAACAACTATACTGTTGAAGAAATGGTTTCTTTAATAAAAGTGCTTACAATTAAAGAAATTCAAAAGATGATTCTTTCTCCATATAAAAATAGGCATAAGGAAACTATTATAAAGAATCTTTATCTTTTCAAACAAGAAATCATGATATATGGAAATAGATATGAGAGATTAATTTGATTAACTTTTAAATTTCATACTAGTAATAGGTATAGAAGATAAATTTCATTTCATAGAATTAATAAACCATGTAGCGCATTATTTTGAAAAATTACATGTTGCTAAGTGGATAATGCTAAGGGTAAAATTACAGCATTGATGATTATAAATAATAGAATAGGTTCTAGATTTTAGTTTATATCAGTTCATATTAAAGATAAGCATCTGATGAATAGTGTTATAGCTTTACTTAAAAATACTATTTGAATCGATAATATCCTGCTATATTAAAAAGGACAAAATTTAGATATTAATTCCACTCTTAGGTTTACGTTTCATCCCACGAAGTATTTGTGCGGATTGTTCCTGATATGATAGAGGTTGGCTTTGTTTTTTGCCAGCCTCTATCCATTTAAAGAGTTCGTCCTCATAGAAATATAATTTCTTACCACGTTTATAGGCTGGGATGAGACCTGTACGAGCAAGTCTATAGATTGTCGGTTTTGATTTTTGGATAAGTATGCTAGCCTTATCTATGTCAATTAGTTGATGCTGATTATCCGGTTTCAGTGCTTGTAAGGTTTCAACTAATTGATAAATTTTCTCTACTTGTTCTGTTAAATAGCTTACAGCCTGCGGAAGTTTGTCGAATGTGATAGGTTCTTTTGTCATACAATCTGTTTTTGCTTTTGGGGATTGATACTTGTTCATGTAGTATTTATGAATATAAAGTCTGATTTATTGAATTATATGTGGATTTAATTTAATTATGCACTCTGTTTCTGAGTGAGACATCTTTTTGATTATCGTGTTGACTTCATTTTCTTTCATGGTATCAGCAAATACCTTTTTTATGAATTCTGCTGTATATGAACGTCGTTTACCTAATGCTTTACCTATGTTCCAGCCCAAATGCATAACATCTATAGCTTTCAATTTTGAATCTATTTTTATAGGAATAATACTGGTAGAAGTTTTATCCTGAAAGAAGTCCGAAATATACATACATAAACGCTGAAGATTTTCTTGGCTTGTATAAGCAGCCATCGTTTGATGAATGTACGTATGTACTAACTCAAGTTTTTTATCGTTCGTACGTTTCTGTTCTGTAATAGTATTCGAACGGAGTTTTTCATATTCCATAAATGTTTGTTCTGGTGCAATCACAGATTCATTAAGATGTTCATGGATAGACAAAGATTTGCTATGATGACATAAATATATAATTATCTCGTATAATGCAATTTGCATTGATATATATAATCCTGTAGATATTATAAAGACCGATATAAAAATAATATTTGAGCTGAATTGATCAAAGCCTGCATTGACTGCTTCAATGCGTATAGCAAGTGCTATAAGAAGTAATGTTCCAGCTACACTAGAATCTAAAATAAAATATTCAAATTTCTTCAAATACATAAGCCATATGTTTAACTGTTCGTAAGCAAAGGTAATGTTTACTGATTATGTATTATCAGAAAATGACAAGAGTGACATCAGACTTCATCAAAGGTCACTAATTGTCATAAATAGTTTGATTATTATTGGAAAGTAAGAAGTGTTCAGATGGAATAGGGGCGGATTAATTTATGGGATTGAATATAAGACATGAATTTATAACTTATCATATAATAAACAAAAGTGGTATTCTTTCTATATTATATGATAAGTTATGCTATAATTCCAATAATCGTTCCGCCAGTGGGGCATAATATTTTTGTACTTCTTCAGCTGTTGGAGTATGACCGCCAGGAAAGTGGTATGAATATTTATAATGCATTAAAAATAAAGGCTCAAAGTGTGCCAGATGGTCATTCTCACCAAATATCCCCAATATATTTTCTTGGTTAGCTACCTGACAATTGTCCCATTGATGCTGTTGAAGTTCTGCGAATTCATCAATCAATGTTTGGTTAATGACAAGCTGCTGATTCCCGTTAGCTCGTGGTGATTTGTATTCATGCGGACCAATACGTTCCATCAGGAAGCGTGTCATTTCGAAATGAGGATTTCCGAGTAAAGCAGGGATATTGTTTTTAGATGCTACTATCTGTGCCAAAAACGAGCCATTACTGTTTCCTACCAATATATCAGGTTGTTCTTGGTTGCACAATCTTTGGATAAAGTCGATAGCTTCCTGTGGATGCAGGGGTAAGTCTGGACTCAAGACTGTTGCCTTACCGCTGAAATATTCTTTCAAGGCAAGAGCTGGGATACATGTACCTGATGCAAAGAAACCATGAAGGAAAAGAATTTTATGTACCATAATCAACAACCGCTTCCGTCAATATTACATGTTGCTCCTTCATTGATAGGACGTGAACGTAATCCGGCATCTTCTGGATTCAAAGTAACCGTACCGTCTTCCAATACAAAGCAAGGAATTCCAACGGCTCCAACACTTTTGGCTTCATTAAAGGCTGGATGATGATCCCGTAATCTCAAGAATGCTTTCAAATCTCTTACGTGTTGACCAATATTGATGACCTCATATTGGTTATTACCTTTTACTTGCTCTTCTACATACGTACAATCCGGACAAGTTTCCATTCCATATATTTTTATCATAGCTGTAGTTATGCATTTAAAGACTCAATTTTCTTCAAAGATAACGATTCTGTCAGATAAAGCAAACATAAAAACAGGTCATATCCGATAGATTTATCAGATATAACCTGTTATAGATAAGATAAGAGTTATATTATTTTAACGAAATTTTATTCGCTGTCTCTCGTTTTTTCGAATTGACCAAATCAGCATAAATCTGTGTGGTCGAAACATTTTTGTGAGTAAGCATTTTTGATACTGTGTAAATGTCTGTGCCTAAAGAGATTTGTATGACGGCGTACGAATGACGGAAGCAGTGGAAGGTTATGTGTTTTTTGATTCCGGCTTCCGAAATCCATTGCTTGAGAGGTTGATTCGTCATAGCTCTGGTCAGTCCTTTAAATACTCGGCCTGAACCAGAAATACCACATAGTTCCAATGCTTCGTTACTGATGGGGAGAGTGGCTTCCGTCTCTGTCTTTTCTGTACAAATTCTGATGTAATAGCCATTGTCAGGACCGACTTCAATATTATCCCATGTAAGCTGTAAAATATCGCTGATACGAAGACCGGTCATACAGGAGAATAATGAAGCTTGTTTCAGTACAGGAATCTTGCATGGTGTAGCGGCCAGTTTCTTGACTTCTGCCAATGTAAGATATTGCTTTTTGACTTCTTTCCATTCAATCTTGTCTATGAAGTCATTCAGATTTTCACGTAGCATCTTCTCTTGATAAGCTATCTTCAGTAATGCACGGAAAGTCGAAAAATAGCCAGCTGCCGAATTCCTCGAAACGCTGATATTAGGATGACGGATCTGTTTACAGTTCAGTAGATACTGCCTAAACTTTTGGCAAAGTTCTACCGTTACATCACCGAAAGTACAATAGCCGTTTACAAACTTCTCAAAATGCTGGCATACGCAGTCCCATTTGTGATACTTCAGTTTTGCTTTTTCACGAAAATAGGCAAGGAAGTCAGCTTTCATTTTGTGCTTGTCAAGAAATCCAAATTCTTCATTGACGATTGCTTGTACTCTGATACAACGAATGGCTTCAGCCTTACTCAGCATTTCATTGTTGAAATCACGTTCAATCTCATTTTTAGGACGGGCATAGATATAAATGCCAAGATATTCCCTGCGACTCATTTTCATTGTGTACGGATTGCGAATAGCCGGATAATAGTCCAAATAGAGAGAAATTCTGCCGTTACTGATAACTCTTTGTCTCAATGTTACGTTAGTACATGTAAGTGCCATAAGATTAATGTTTTTGGTTGATAAATTATTATTATCGGTACAAATTAAACTGGTGTTTTCTTGGTGAATACTCACACCGGAAAATAACTTATACCAGGATTATTCAATGATAGGATCTTCGAACAAATTATCGAGCTCAGCTTTGGATATAAGAGTATACTTTCCCTTCTTAATCTTGGGAATTTGATGATACTTGGTATAATGGTATAGCTGGTCTCTTGTTATTTTGAATTTTTCCATAGCCTCTTGAACTGTGTAGTATTTGGGTTCTTCAGCCTGACGTATTCCCTTAGCTATATCGAAGTGCTTTTTTGAATAATATACGGTAATACCAACTTTCTTTTTCGGAATGGCATTTTTATAAACAAAAGAGTATATAGCGTTAAGGCTCATTTGAAATTTGTCCTGAACTTCTTGCACACTGTACCATTCTGTAATGTCTGCATCTGGAGCCTTCGAGGAAAAATAAGCATCAACATGCTTTTTACTCCAGTAAGTCTTACCACGGTTGAATGTCTTTGGAATTTTATTCTTCTTAGACATAACAAAAATCCATGATTCACTTACATTGAATTTTTTCATTATTTCGGCTGTAGTATAAAATTCTTTGATAGGTAGAGTGTCCTTGGGCATTCTAAATTCATAAGGATGACGTTTTAACATCTCATCTATATCAGAGCGTTTGACGAAAGATAATCTACTGCTAATTTTTGAAGCTTGAAGGTATCCTTTATAGACCATCTTATAGACTGCTTGTCTGGTAATACCTAAAAGAATTCCAACCTCTGAGAAAGATAGAAACTCTTTATCCTTAATTGTGATGATAGGTAGTTCCTCAATCCTATTTTGAGTATTCTCTTCAGTAGCCTTAATGTTTTTCTCTCTTTCTCTTTTTTTGTAAGCTAAATTTGCACACCTGTGAGAGCAGTACTTTGTACTTATTTTTTGTGCTTCGAATCGTGTTCCACACCATTCGCAAATCTTTTTAATTTTAGTGTTACTTGCTGGCATATTACTCAAATTTTAAATGTTTATTTCTCCCGTTATGTGTCAACTATCGTAAATCTTAGTAAACCATAGTCAACTTTCTCCACAATCTGTCCAGCGTAAAATGCCGGAATTTTGCTTCGTGGTACAAAAACGGTACAAAAAGATGATGTGCAAAGCTTATAAATGACTAATATTGACAGTAGAGCAACAAAAAAGGCGCCCCGTAAAGAGCGCCATATCAATCGATTGTAATCAATTTAACTCATTGATAATCAGATAGTTACTTGCCGATGCAAAAATTCCTGAATATATTACCCAGCACCTCATCATTTGTAATTTCTCCGCCTACGATTTCCGCTAAATGGAATAGACATTCCCTTAAATCTTGACTTACCAGATCACCGGACAGTTGCATTTCAATACCGTCAATTACGCGGTTAATAGCCTCAAGAGCATGTGATAGTGCTTCGTAGTGACGGACATTACTTACTACAACATCATTTTGTGTCACTTCAGGCAGTGCAGCAGCTCTGACTAAAAGTTCTTGTAATTCTGTTATTCCATTTTGTTTTTTTGCGGAAATGTATATAGTCTCTACATTGTTGTTGTCTCGTAAATATGTTTTGATGTCAGAAATAGTTTCAGAAACTGAAGTAACATCGCATTTATTCATCACTAAGATGAGCTTCTTTCCTTCACATCTTGGAATTATTTTGTCCTTCAATGCATTTATCTGCATTTCAATTTCAGTACTATCTATCACCCAAAGAACTATTGATGCCTGATCAAGTTTCTGGAAACTACGTTCTATACCTATGCTTTCTATTGTATCAGATGTATCGCGGATTCCGGCGGTGTCTATAAATCGGAATAGAATTCCTTTTATGTTCATTGTGTCTTCTATAACATCACGGGTGGTGCCATGGATGTCGCTCACTATGGCACGTTCTTCGTTTAGCAAGGCATTGAGCAGGGTAGATTTACCTGCATTTGTTTCGCCGATTATTGCTACAGGAATACCATTCTTTATTGCGTTTCCAACACTGAATGACTGTACAAGACCGTTTATGACTTCTTCTACTTGTGATGCGATTTGTGAAAGTTCACTACGGTCAGCAAATTCCAATTCCTCATGGTCACTGAAATCAAGTTCCAATTCCATAAGAGAAGTGAGATGTAATAGTTTTTCTCTTAACTGTGACAATTCACGGCTGAATCCTCCTCGCATCTGATTCATTGCCATACGATGTGATGCTACTGATGTAGATGCTATTAGGTCTGCTACAGCTTCTGCCTGACTTAAATCCATCTTGCCGTTCAAAAATGCCCTCTGTGTGAATTCTCCTGGACCTGCTGCACGACAACCGTTCTTTATCAACAGTTGCATCACCTGTTGCAATATGTACGATGAACCATGACATGAAATTTCCGTAGAATCTTCACCGGTGTATGAATGTGGTCCACGGAAAAGGCTTACCAATACCTCATCCACTATCTCACCGTTTTCTCCATTGATGTGTCCGAAGGTAAGTGTATATGGCTTGCGTTCGGATAGGGTAGAACCACTCGCAGGGGTGAATATCTTGTCTGTAATACATATAGCTTCTTTTCCAGAAACTCTGATTGTTCCAATGGCTCCTCCTTGTGCCGTAGCTATGGCACATATTGTATCGTCTGTATAAAGAATGTTCATTACTCTTGAATCAGTATAAATTTTTTACTATCATTTCAACGAGTTTTTCCAGATATATACGGTCTGTATCGTCGAAAGTATTCAGTTCATCACTGTCTATGTCCAATACTCCTACAACGTTTCCGTTGCTTATCATAGGTACTACTATTTCCGAGCGCGAAAGCGAGCTGCATGCTATGTGACCCGGAAAGTGGTCAACGTCCGGCACTACCTGTGTCCTGGACTCTGCCCATGCTGTTCCACACACGCCTCTTCCTTTTTTAATACGATAACATGCTACATTTCCCTGAAATGGTCCCAAATGCAGTATTCCTTCTTCTACCAGATAGAAACCTATCCAAAAGAAACCGAATGCCTCTTTCAGTGCAGCAGTAGTATTTGCCAGCACACTGACTATGTTTTTTTCGTCCTCTATTAATCGTGAGTATTGTTCCAGGAAATATATGTATTTTTCCTTTTTGCTTTTATTGTCTGTTTGTTTGAAACTCTCTTCCATTATATTCTTTCCAGTACTAGTTTAATTAAATCATCTATTTGGTTCTTATATCCTGTGTTTGCTTCCTTGGCTACACGGTTTGCTATTACCATGCAAACAGTTGTAGCTTTATGTCCCAAAAGCTTTGCCAATCCAGCCAGTGCTGAACTTTCCATTTCGAAGTTTGTTATTCTCCAGCTTCTATACTCAAAAGTCTCTATTTTTTCGTTCTGATGAGGATCAGCCAGAGGAATACGCAGTTTCCTTCCCTGAGGTCCGAAAAATCCTCCACATGCCACTGTGATGCCCCTTACCATATCCTTCTGTGCTATACGTTCCACTAAGTCCTCATTAGCATGTATTACATATGGAGCAGGTGCACATATATTTCCGGACCATCCCAAATGATTCAGAAGCGCTTTTTCCAATTGCAGATCACATACAGCATTCCTTCCTCCGTAAAAGTTTAGGAGTCCGTCAAATCCCACAGATATTTCCGAACAGATGAAAGTTCCTACCGGAGTATATGGCTGAAGTCCTCCACATGTACCAATTCTTACTATCTCCAGCGATTTCAAATTTTCTTTTTCGTATCTGGTTCTGAAATCAATATTTGCCAGAGCATCTATCTCGTTCATCACAATGTCAATATTATCGCACCCTATACCGGTTGAAATAACTGTAATTCTTTTGTTCTTATAAGTACCTGTTATACTTTTGAATTCCCGGCTTTCCACTTCACATTCTCTACTGTCAAAATGCGATGCAACTAGGGCCACTCTTCCCGGATCTCCCACCAATATAACCTTGTCAGCCAATTGCTCAGGCTTCAGATGCAAATGAAATACAGATCCGTCTTCATTAATAATCAGTTCCGAAGGTGCGAAATATTCTTTCATAAGTTTCTATTTTAGTTCAAGATTCCTTATTCTTCTAGTCATTGTTTCAATTTCTTTTCTCAGGCTTTCAACTCTTTGCTCTTTGTCGATTATTCCTGGAGCAATTGATTTTTTCATATCATTTCCTGATGTTGAATATTTTTTTCTCAGTCCATCCAGTTCATTCTCAAGTTCCTTCAAGTCTTTTTTCATTTTATTCATCTCTTGAAAGAGTTTTTTTGCTTCTTTGTTTCTGAAGTCATTTAACGAAGTGTACGTTCTGTTGTCATTTACAATAAACTCAAAATCAGTTTTTTGCTCCTTTTTGTTGCTGCCAGAATATGTTACTTTAGCCAGCCTTTGCTTTGCTCTTACCACCGCTTCCTTATCGGCTTGTGTTATGGCAATATTGTCTAGTTTAGCTAGCGATATCATTTTTTCTGCTCCTAAAGCGTCATAATCGTATGTAATTTTCGAATCATTTGGTATAAATACATACACACAGACTTTCCCTTCAGGTTGATATCTGTCCGAAGCAAACCAACCTAGGTTGTTATAGTCGTCTATGGCATACATGTAGTCGTTATATGCCGAGTTGAATGGATATCCCAGATTGTCAGGTTTGAAATATGAATTCTCTTCTGAGTCAGCTCTCGTCACATATATATCATACCCCCCAAGACTTTCCTCTCCCTTAGCAGAGAAATATAGTGTCGTTCCGTCCGAATCCAGAAAAGGATAGTTCAACTCAGTCATATCATCATTTATTCCTTTCAGTCTTTGAGGTTTGCTCCATTTGTCAATTAGTTTTACACTGGAATATAATTTTTTATTTCCATTTTCGTCTCTGACCGAGAGTAGTTTTTTGTCACCCATCTCATTAATGAATTCTATACATATATCCTCTCCGCCAACACTGTCTGTTGTTATTCCTAATGTACCTGCCTGACCTCCCAATTTGTATGCTTCAAGAAAGTTTTGTTTATCTACAACGAAACTGTCCACTACAGTTATATCTTCTACACTTCTTATCAGTCTTTCTCCTTTCCTGTATTTAGTCATCAATTCTTCAGCAGCAGAAGTGTCTCTATTCTTTTTTTCCAGCCAGTATATATGTTGTTCCAGATTTTCTATTGCATCTTCGTACCTGTACATGTCATAATAAGCCTTGCTCACATACAGATATGCGTTTATAACCTTTCTTGAAGCACTTTTTTCAAGATAGGGTAGTCCTTCCAGCATCTCGCCTGTTTCATAGCAGCAGGCTCCATACCAGAAATTATAGCTTGCGTTCGATGGAGATTGTTTTACCAGTTTCTTGAACACTGGCTTGGCTTTTTCGAATTCTCCTTGCGTAAACCATCTCTGTGCCTGACTCAGAGTCTGAGCTCCAACTCCTGTTGTAATCATTGACAGAGCCACTGCAGCTATTTTTATTTTAAGTCTTGTCATATTCCGAATAATCTTATGTCTCTTTAAATAGTTTTAGTTATCAAAAATACAAAAAAACTTCATAATAACTGTTTTTCAAACATTCAATTTTTCATTTTCTTCCATAAATCATTCTTTTCTTGTACTTTTGCACGCGCATTTAATAATTATTATGGCTAAACAGACAGAAGAAGACAAAATAATATATCGTATCAACAAACGTTTCCTTAAGGGGATAGTCGATTATGGTCTTATTGATGACGGCGACAAGATTCTTGTAGGGTTGTCCGGAGGTAAGGATTCTATGGCATTACTCGAACTTCTTGCTCTTCGTTCGCGTATATACAAACCACGGTTCTCAGTCATTGCCGTCCATGTTGAAATGTCAAATATCGAGTATAAGTCCGACACCGCTTATCTGGAGTCCTTCGCACGCTCTTTGGGAGTTCCTTTCTATACTTATGCCACATCGTTCGATCCCTCCACCGATACTCGCAAGTCTCCTTGTTTCCTCTGTTCCTGGAACCGTCGTAAGGCACTGTTCACTGTGGCAAAGGAGTACGGATGTAATAAAATAGCTTTAGGTCATCACATGGATGATATACTAGAGACTCTGCTTATGAATATGACCTTTCAGGGAGCCATAAGCACTATGCCTCCAGCTTTGGTTATGCGTAAGTTCGATATGACTATTATTCGTCCGATGTGCCTTCTTCATGAGTCAGATCTTATGGATATGGCTCGTATTCGTGGCTATCGAAAACAAATAAAGAACTGTCCATACGAGAAAGATTCTCATCGCTCAGATATGAAGGAAGTGTTGCGACGGCTTGAAGAAATGAATCCGGAGGCCAGATACAGTTTGTGGAGCAGCATGAATAATATACAGACAGACATGTTGCCGATAGTTGTTCCTTCCTCAAAAAAAGAATAATTGTATTTCAACAAAATAAATAACCAACAATTTAAAAACAATAATATGTTATCACAAGGAATTTTTTCAGTATTGCTGCTTGTCTTGTCAAATATTTTTATGACATTCGCATGGTATGGTCATCTTAAAATGCGTGAATACAGCTGGTTTGAATCTTTGCCTCTGATTGGTGTAATAGCTTTTAGCTGGGCTATAGCATTTTTTGAGTACTGTCTTCAGGTTCCTGCCAACCGTCTTGGATTTCGTGAAAGTGGTGGACCATTCGACATTATGCAACTTAAGGTCATTCAGGAGGTCATCACACTTGTTGTTTTCACTGTTTTCTCCGTTATAGCATTCAAAATGGAACTCAAATGGAATCATCTTGCGGCGTTTTGCTGTCTGATATTGGCTGTGTATTTCATTTTCAAGAAGTGATTTTCTTTAGATAGTTAAAAGTGCCGGCAGGACAAGCTAAGTCTCATTCCTGCCGGCACTTTTCTCATTTTATTAATTTATCATTCCTCTCCGAATCTCATTTTTCTTATCTTTTCCTGTTCAGCCCTCTTCTGTGCATCCCTCTGCTCTTTTTTTCTCATATAGATATACAAACTGTCCATGCTTCCCGACAGTTCATTTAGCATCTTCTCCTCTTTTGCTTTGAGTTCTTCCTCCTTATCTCTGCGTTTGCGTGCGTCTCGTGCTTTCCTTACATCCCATCTGAAACTTCTCTTCACTTTGTCCGGTTTTCTGTCTTTATCAGCTTCCTCATTTGCTTTTTCCAGATATTCGTTTCTCAGAGAATCCTTTTTTATAGATATTACTTTCTCTATCTCTGCTCTCATCGAATCTGTCATTTCAGGGAATTCTTCTGTAATTGCAGTGCTTCCGCTTCCGGTTTTGCTGTAATCGAATATCGGAGAGGTCATGCCATTATAAAATGTAGGAAACTTCAGGCTGTCACTCAGTGTAGGCTGATAATTCTGATATATTTTCCACGCATTTGCATGTTTCCTGTTGTGTTTAAGCATTCTTCCTCTTGCAGTCAGATTATCATATATAAATCCCATTATATCCAGTCCTCCTATCGCTATTCCGGCTCCCCTTATCCTCATTCCGTCACTTATGCTTCCTGCTGAGGGAGCAATACTGAGTCCGAAATTCTCATCATAATCACCGAAAGGATTGATTGTCCACGATATCTCATAATCCTTCTGTTTCTTCCCGAATACCATTACGTCATACACTGGGTCTTCTCCGAACTTTGTCCAGATAGAGTAGGGTAACATTCTTATGTAACCTTTGGGTCTCCTCACTTTCGTAGTGTCCGTCAGACTTATCGGCACATCAAGATCTGCCTTGAATTTCATCCATGATTTTTCCAGCGGAGCCTCCATTGGCTTGCTTACTTCGCTCTCCATTTCCGGCATGAAGTCAAACTTTATCAGCTTAATTGCTTCTTCATTCAGCTTCAGTTCACTATCTTTATTGTTTTGCTTCTTGTAATCTTTCTGGAAGTCTGTCTTCAGATGCTGGGCCAATGTATTGTTTGCAATCATTATTATTCCGACTATCAAAAATACCCTATTCTGTATATAGTCATTAAGCATATTCATCTTTCATTTTATTTCACTCTTCCTCCTTGCAGCCAGTGCTTGTCATAATATCTTTCATTCAGGCTGCTCACTACCACTCCAACACTTGTTGATGCATGTATGAATTTTCCATTTTTCAGATAAATGCCTACGTGCGATGCTGTTCTCTTCCTCTTGCCATTGTGAAAAAACACCAGGTCACCTTCCTTTAGATTCCTTTTGGTCACCTTTCTGCAGTCTTTCTTCCTCTGTTCATCGGAGTTTCGGCTAAGTCTTTTTCTATATACATTCTTGTATATAGCTGATGTCAATCCTGAGCAGTCAACTCCTTTCTTGTTAGTTCCACCATATCTGTAGGGTGTTCCTATCCAGTCTGCAGCTTCCAGATACAGTTTATGATTATCTTTCATCTCTATGTCCATATCCAGTCTTATAGCTGCCACAGCCAAGTCTCTGAAGTCATAACTCATTCTATGGGTTCCGCATGATGACATAACGATTGTTGCCAGACACGTAACCGCCCATTTTATTATTATATGAAAAGAACCTGTTGTCATTATATTTTATTTATCATCATAATACAAATGTAATTAATAGTTCATTACTGCAAGTTCTCTGTTTGCACTATTTAGTTACTATTTAACATTATTCTTACAATGAATGGTATTGTTATACTTAAAAAAAGGAGACGATATACCACGTTTCGCAGTATACCGTCTCCAATATCTAAATCCTATAAACTCGTATTTATTTCACCGGCGAGTTCATGCTCACTTCAATCATGTTCTTCTGTCCGAAGAAGTCTTTTGCGAATTTCTTCAGGTCATCAATTGAAATTCCGTTCACGGTGTTTTCATATCCTTTGTTCATGTCCACACCTTCCCACAACATGGTGTTCAGTATTCCCATCCAGTAAGAGTTTTCCTTCTGGTTCTGCTGATATGTCTTAAGCATATATTCTTTCACCTTGTTCAGGTCTTCAGTCTTAGGACCCTGTGCGATGAAGTCGCTGATACCCTTGTTTATCAGTTCCACCATCTGAGGTCTGCGCTGTGGATCAGTGTCGAAATATATCTGGAACACACCTTCAGCTTCAGGATATTTGCTTACAGAGCCGCTGCATGACACACCGTATGTACCTCCTGCTTCCTCTCTCACAGTCTGTGTATATAGAATGTTCAGCAGTTGTCCCATCATGCTCATCAGCACCACATTCTTCTGGTCATACTTGCATTTTCCGCTTGCCACCATAAGAACTGACGATTTGGCTGTCTCCATTTCTCTTGTGAAGTTGTTTTCATACAGTCCCTTTCTGATGTCAGGGTTCACGTCGCGGAATTTCTCGTTACGTTTTGTCGAAGGCAGACTGCCCAGATATTTCTCTATCAGCGGAGTAGCTGTAGCCTCGTCAATGTTACCCACCATGATGAAAGTGAAGTCGCTTGCGTCAGCAAATCTGTCTTTATACAGTTCCATCACCTTGTTGTAGTCAATCTTGTCAAGAGTCTCAGCCTTCACGCTTATAGCTCTAGGATGTCTGTTATACAGAGCCACACTGATTGAGTCGCTGAACGCAGTATTAGGGTCAGCTTCAGCATTAGCCAGAGCAGCCTTGTTTCTGTTGATAAACGATGCGAAAGCATCCTTATCCATTCTTGGAGCTGTAAATCTCAGATAAGTAAGCTGCAGCATTGTTTCCATATCCTTAGGCGAGCAAGAACCGCTTATACCCTCAGTCAGGCTGTTTACGTATGCCGATGCCGAAGCCATCTTTCCAGCAAGTACCTTGTCCAGATCCACTGCACTGAAGTTACCTAGTCCTCCCAAGCTTACCACCTGGTTGATCAGTTTGAACTGAATTACATCCTTGTCGTCGAACATTGAAGTACCACCAGTACTGAAAGCCTGCATTCTCACTTCGTCAGCCTTGAAGTCAGTCTTCTTCAGCACCACCTTCACACCGTTGCTCAGAGTCAGGATCTTGCTGTCGAACGGTCCTGCTTCCGATTTCACAACCTTTCCTCCTGCAGGAAGTTCCTTCATCAGAGGTTCGTTTGAAACCTTGTCCACGTATGCTTCAAGTTTTGCAGCCTTAACCTTGTCGATGACTCCCTTCAGCTCAGCTTCTGTAGGGTATTTCATACCTTCCTTCTCAGGGCAGAACACACTCAGCACGATGTTCTTTTCTCCGATAATCTGTTTTACCACCTGGTTGATTGCCTCTACAGGAATGTTAGGCACAATCTGGTTCATTATCGCATATTCGTTCTCTATGCCAGGGATAGGTTCGTTGTCGATGAAGTGTCTCACATATTCGTTTACATACTGTGAGTTTCTCATCTTCTCCCTTTCGTTGTAAGCCGATTCCAGACTTCTCAGATAGTCAGCCTTTGCTCTTGCATATTCGCTTGCAGTAAATCCGAACTGTCTCACTCTTTCTATTTCAGTCATCAACGCTTCTGTAGAAGTCATGATACCGTCCTCCTTGGCTACAGCCAGTCCCATGAAGGCACCCTTGGTCTTTGCCAGCAGATAGATACCGTCATCTGCAAAAGCCTGGATGAATGGAGGCTGTGGCTTCTGAGTAAGCTCTGACAGACGTGCATTCAGCATATTGCTTATCATCGAAGTCATATAGTTCATTGCCAGATATCCCATATTGTTCTTCATTTCATCAGGCACAACCTCATGCTTGTAGAACAGATATATGATAGGCACCTGCTGTTCCTTGTCCTTAGCCACGGCAATCAGCGGTTCGTCATTGTCAGGTACAGGGAAATATACTCTTTCAGCAGCGTTTGCAGGCATCTCGATAGGGGAGAACATCTTCTTGATTTTCTCTTCCACCTTGTTCACGTCCACGTCGCCCACTACTATGATACCCTGCTGGTCCGGTCTGTACCATTTTTCATAATAGTCTTTCAGAGCCTGATAAGGGAAGTTATCCACCACTTCCATTGTACCGATAGGCAGACGGTAAGCATACTTGCTGTCCTTGAACATTATAGGGAACACCTTTTCGTACATACGCATCATGGCACCTGTTCTGGTTCTCCATTCTTCGTGTATCACCTTACGTTCCTTGTCTATTTCCTCATGATCCAGAGTCAGGTCGTTGGCCCAGTCGTGCAGTATCAGCAGACATGAGTCAATCACTGTTTCTCTTGCCACAGGAACATTCGAGATGTTATACACAGTCTCGTCTATTGATGTATATGCATTCAGGTTAGCTCCGAATTTCACACCGATAGTCTCAAGATACTCTCTCAGCAGGTTTCCCGGATAGTTTGTCGTACCGTTGAAACACATGTGTTCCAGGAAGTGTGCCAGTCCTCTCTGATTATCCTCTTCAAGAATAGAACCTACTTTCTGTGCAATGTAGAAATCGGCTTGGTTCTCAGGCAGCTCGTTGTGTCTGATGTAATAAGTAAGCCCGTTTTCCAGTTTTCCTATACGTACATTCGGATCGGTAGGTATAGGCGGCATCTGCTGTGCGAAGCCTGATGCCATACCGCCTATGAATATTATCATGGCGGCAGAACGTTTCCATAAATTCATGTTTGTAATTAATAATTGACAATTAATAATTTAGAACTGGAGGTAAATTAAAAATTAAAATTGATGACATGCACTCGTTTTTAATTTTTAATTATTAATTCTTCATTTATTCAAATATCTCTCCGCCTCAATAGCAGCCTTACATCCGCTTCCTGCAGCTGTAATAGCCTGACGGTAATGAGGGTCAGCCACGTCACCAGCTGCAAACACACCCGGAACTCCAGTACATGGTGTATTGCCTTCAGTGATGATATAGCCCACCTCGTCAGTCTTCACCCATGGCTTGAAGATGTCAGAGTTCGGCTTATGGCCTATTGCAAGGAAGAAACCGTCGATAGCCACGTCATATCTTTCCTCGTCAGCTTCGCCCATTCTCTTCACCACGTGCATACCTTCCACGCCGTTGTCGCCATACAGTCCCACTGCATTGTGTTCGAACAACACCTTAATCTTAGGATGATTCATCACTCTTTCCTGCATAATCTGCGATGCTCTGAGGAACGGTTTTCTCACCACCAGATACACCTCACTTGCCAGACTTGCCAGATAGAGGGCTTCCTCGCAGGCTGTATCACCGCCGCCCACTACAGCAACCTTCTTCTTTCTGTAGAAGAAACCGTCGCAAGTGGCACATGCGCTCACGCCCATACCTGCATATTTCTTTTCATCTTCCAGTCCCAGATACTTTGCAGTAGCACCTGTCGAGATGATTACCGCATCGGCTGTAATTTCTTTTTCTCCGTCCACCTCGAAAGTATATGGAGCCTTGCTCAGATCAGCCTTTGTCACGATACCGTTTCTGATTTCAGCGCCGAATTTCTCAGCCTGCTTTCTCAGATCGTCCATAAGTACCGGACCTGTTACACCTTCCGGATAACCCGGAAAGTTTTCCACTTCAGTTGTAGTTGTCAATTGTCCTCCAGGCTGGAGTCCTTCATAAAGTACAGGATTGAGGTTCGCTCTTCCTGTATATATTGCGGCAGTATATCCTGCCGGTCCCGATCCGATGATCAGGCATTTCACGTGTTCTGTAGCCATAATGTTCAGTTCTTTTGTTATGATAAAATAAAATTGATTGTTTATCTCAAGTCTATCACTTCCAGTCCCGGATAATCCTTCGGATTGAATCTGAAGAATTCGTCCCCAAGCTTCCTGACAGTATATTTCTTTATTTCTATTCTTTGTGTCTCGCCGTTACTGTCTATGTCAATATAAACGGGTTCCATTCTGGTGTCCACACCCACAGTGATACTTTTTATATCCTGTTCGGTTTCCGGAGTCAGTATAACCTCTTTACAGATCCTGCCGTTTCTGTTCTTTGTCCCTGTATACTTATAGTCGAATCCGTTTCTGTACATCCCCAGCATTTTGTATGGGTTTATTGCCTGTACCTCTTCCGGGGTAGGAGTCGATACATTCACCTCTCCGCTGTCCTTCACATAGCTCCATAATGTCTTGCCGTCAAACCAGCTTTTAATTCCCGCACAGTCCAGAACAAACATTTCGCCCTTCAGAGCCAATGTCCCTTCCATTGTGCCTCCAAACAGTATTTCCGTACCTTCAGCTTTCTTATAAACGGCAGTCATCCCTTCCAGTACCTCTCTTGCCCTAACATCCTTCTGGGTAAAAGCCTGTACTGGCAGTATTATCATTAGTAATAGTAGTATTTTGTGTCTCATGTTTGGTT
This sequence comes from uncultured Bacteroides sp., assembly GCF_937912035.1. Classification (GTDB taxonomy): domain Bacteria; phylum Bacteroidota; class Bacteroidia; order Bacteroidales; family Bacteroidaceae; genus Phocaeicola. The sequence goes on along the minus strand of NZ_CALDPF010000031.1, from coordinate 377,479 downwards.
ATTTGATAATGAATAATGTTGGCTCATGACCGGAGAACTTATAATTCTTCAATTTCAGTCTCATTCAGTCTGTTAAATACCTGTTCTTTCAGTGCTTCAGGCATTCTGTTCCAATGTTGCATATTTTTAAGAGTATAAATAAGTTTGTCATATAAAGTTTCACACTCTCCCAGTTCCTTAGTGAAATACGGAAACTGCAGATAAATCTGTCTGAAGTGTGTATTGATTACCTTCCCGTTTTCACGGTCGGCAATTACAGTATCCGTGCGGAATTTTTCATCAAGTCCAGGCTCTTTGAAATTCATCAGGAAAATACCGTATACAGTCGATAATTTATACCTTGCACCCAAGTCCGTAAAAGGATTGACGAAGTGTCCCAAACCGATATTCCTGTAACTCATATTCTAATATTTTTTTAGTCCTTAGTTATTACCTCTCAACTGACTAAGTCTCATCTGCAAGTCATTCTCATCTAAACATAGTACATCTCTTGCCTTGCTTCCGTTGGCCTGACCAACGATACCCGCTCTCTCCAGCTGGTCCATGATACGTCCGGCCCTGTTATATCCCAGCGACAGCTTCCTCTGTATAAGCGAAGTAGAACCCTGCTGATGATAAATAATCAGTCTTGCAGCTTCCTCAAACATAGGGTCAAGTCTGTTCATGTCCACATCCGCAGCTCCGCTAGGTTCTGCATTTTCGTCCACATATTCAGGCAGCTCGAAAGCGGTAGGGTAGCCTTGCTGTTTGCTTATGTATTCCGAAATTTTTTCCACTTCCGGAGTATCCACAAATGCACACTGCACACGTACCGGATCATTACCCTGCAGATAAAGCATATCACCCTTACCTATAAGCTGTTGTGCTCCCGGTCTGTCAAGAATAGTTCTAGAGTCCATCATCGAAGCCACTCTGAAAGCCACACGGGCAGGGAAGTTTGCCTTAATGGTACCGGTAATGATGTTCGTTGTCGGTCTCTGAGTCGCAATTATCGCATGTATTCCTACGGCACGCGCCAACTGAGCTATACGGCATATAGGAAGTTCCACTTCTTTTCCCGCAGTCATTATCAGGTCACCGAACTCGTCAATTATTATCACGATGTAAGGCATGAACTTATGTCCGTTTGCCGGATTCAGCTGTCGGTTGATGAACTTCGCGTTATATTCCTTTATGTTTCTGCATCCCGCCTTCTTCAGCAGGTCATATCTGGTATCCATTTCCACACACAGCGAGTTCAGTGTCTGCACCACCTTTGTCACGTCAGTGATTATCGCATCCTCCGCATCTGGCAGCTTGGCCAGGAAATGCTTCTCAATCGGTGCATATATTGCAAATTCCACCTTCTTAGGGTCAATAATCACGAATTTCAACTCACTAGGATGTTTCTTATACAGCAGTGATGTCACAATAGCGTTCAGTCCCACAGACTTACCCTGACCCGTAGCACCAGCCACCAGCATGTGCGGAGCCTTTGCCAAGTCCACCATGAACACCTCGTTCGTGATAGTCTTACCCAGCGCTATAGGCAGCTCGTAAGTACTCTCCTGGAACTTCTTGCTGGCCAGCACAGAGCTCATAGGAACGATTTTCGGACTTGCGTTAGGCACTTCTATACCTATCGTACCTTTTCCCGGAATAGGGGCAATTATACGTATTCCCAGTGCCGAAAGACTCAGTGCTATGTCATCCTCCAGATTTCTGATTTTCGATATTCTCACTCCCTCAGCCGGAGTAATCTCATACAGCGTCACCGTAGGACCAACATTAGCCTTTATCGATGAAATCTCAATGCCGAAACTTCTCAACACCTGAATGATTCTGTTCTTGTTGGCATTCTGCTCCTCCATGTCGATGCTCGGACCTTCGTCAGGATATGTCTTCAGTAAATCCAGGGTAGGGAACTTATACAGTTCCAGATCCAGTCTTGGGTTATAAGGAACACTCAAGTCACCTCTCACTGTCTCCTCCTCTTTGTTCTCTTCTATTTCGAATGCCGGCTCCTCGTCCTTTTCATCTTCCTTAGGATGTGACAAATTCTCGGCGTCAATTATTCTTCTGGCTGTTTCAGGATAATCGTCTATCGGAAGTTCTATGCTGTTGTCCGTATAGTTCACATCATCGCTGTAAACCTCTTCGGCGTATGTATCAGCTTTAACGTCATCATTATCATAATTTTTTTCATCAGTTTCTTCCTCACTTGCTCTATTATCCTTGATATCATCTTCAGTCGCTTCATTAGCCTTCACGTCAGTTTTATCAGTCTCTTCTACAGCTTCTTCATCCTTATGTCTTTTTCCGAACATTCGTCCCAGTATTCCACTGGGCATAAGTTTGTCGCTCCATTTCCTTTTCCCGTTCTTTTCATCTTCCTGAGTTTCAGAATCAGTATCTGTTTCATCATTCACTGTTTCATCGTCAGCCTTATCTTCCTTAGGCTCAACCTCTTCTTCCACAGTCACAGGTTGCTGTTCTTTTACATTTTCAGCTAAATCGGTTTCATCATTGTTCTCTTTTTGTTTTCCCAGGCTCGGATGCAGTACTTTTCTCACCACCTCCATAGTCTGTCTTCTAATAGCTATTCCTATTATTATTCCGCAGAACAACAGCAGCAGAATCAATCCTGGCACACCTATGTACGATTCAATCCACATCGCCACATTGTATCCGTGCATACCTCCCGGCTGTATGAACGAGTTTATTTCACCGAATGCGAATCCCAGTGTCACCGACAGCCAGTACATCACAGCCATACATCCCAGAAACCATTTCCACACCGTAAAATCGTATGCCTTCATAAGTTTTGTTCCGGCTATAAGCAGCACTACTACAATTAGATATGCCGGAATTCCGAAGCATCCGTTTATCAGGAATTCAGCCAGTCTGGCTCCGGCCGGTCCAGTATGGTTCTGTACCACTTCTGTTTCTCCCACCGAGTTTACTCCCATTGCACTCTGGTCAGCTCCACCTGCCGAAAGGAAGGAAGTAAATGCCAGAAACATATACACCCCGAACATAAGGCATATCAGTCCTCCAATAAAATGTCCTGTTTCTCCATTCAGAGCTGCTTTTATTTTTTCCGGTTTTCCGTCAATCTTTTTCTTATTCTTGTCCTCTTTTTTAGTTGCCATATCATTTGTAAAATTGTTATCACTACAGAGTTTTTATCATGCAAATATATAAAGATTAACGCAAATCCCACACTAAATTGATGTCCAAAAACGGATAAAACAGAAAAAATTTCTACCTTTGCACTATAATAATTAAGATTATCATACAATTTTTTATCAAATGAAATCATCAAATCAACCAATTTTCGATGCGAACACAGTCGAGTTCGTTACCGTAGCCGCCGAATTCTGCGGTTTTTTGGAACGTACTCCCGAAATGCAGCCCGATGAGTTTGTCGACCGCAGTCTCAAGCTTCTGCCGCTGCTTTATCTGAAAGCATCTTTGCTTCCCGATTGCGAACCTCTCGACGACATCGAGCCTGAGACATTCGTCACAGAGACCGATTACGAACATCTTCGTAGCCTGATAGCCGTTCAGTTGGGTCCTGACGACGACTATCTTGAGGTCTTCCTTGATGATATGGCATTCAGCGATACCCCTATCAAGCAGAACATTTCCGAGGGCCTGGCCGATATATATCAGCCTCTCAAGGACTTTGTATGTGTCTACAGTCTCGGACTTGACAGGACAATGAACGATGCGCTATGGCGTTGTCGTGAGCAGTTTGCTTCCTATTGGGGACGTACCCTTGTCAATGTCATGCGTGCCCTCCACAATGTCAAGTATCATGGCGAAGAGTCCGAACAGTAACCACAACACAAAAACATGACAGAATATCAATCAACAATCGATAAGAAAGTAATTTCCGAAATGGAGAAGGACCACTTTCCCGGGCGTATCATTATTATATTTACAGTAGACGAAGCGCGCAAGGCAGTGTCCTATCTCAATACATGCAGCGTGGTAGGTGTGGACACGGAGACACGTCCTTCATTCCGCAAGGGTAAGGTCAACAGCGTGGCATTGCTTCAGATATCTACTCCCGACACCTGTTTCCTGTTCAGGCTCAACCGTATCGGCATACCCGATTTCCTTGAAGAGTTTCTTCAGAACGATGTCCTCAAGATAGGTCTTTCCCTGCGCGACGATTTCAATATGCTCCGTCGTGCCAATAACAAGGACCCTCGTGTTGGCAACTGGATTGAACTTCAGGATTTTGTCTCACACTTTGGAATAGCCGAGAAGAGCCTGCAGAAGATATACGCTATCCTTTTCGGTAAAAAGATATCCAAAAGTCAGCGCCTCTCCAACTGGGAAGCTGATGTGCTCACCGAGGCACAGCAACTATATGCTGCCACCGATGCCTGGGCCACACTCAGAATCTACCAGAAGCTGAATGAACAATCAATAATTAATAATAGGTGAATGATGTCATCTGTTTTTAGTTTTTAACTTTTAATTCTTACTTCTTAATTGAATAACATGAACAAAGTATATCTCAAACCTAAAAAAGAAGAATCACTTCTACGTTTCCATCCATGGGTATTCTCCGGAGCAATAGCCCGTGTAGAAGGTAATCCTGAAGAAGGAGAAGTAGTGGAAGTTTACACATCCGACAAACAGTACATTGCAGCCGGACACTATCAGATAGGCAGTATAGCCGTACGCGTGCTTACATTCAAAAAAGAAGAGATCAATCATGAGTTCTGGGTACGCCGTCTCACCGTAGCCCGCAATCTCCGCCAGGCACTCCGTCTTATCAACACCGAGAAGAACAACGCCTGCCGTCTCGTACATGGCGAAGGCGATAATCTTCCAGGTCTCATCATCGACCTCTACGACCATACAGCCGTCATGCAGGCCCATTCTGCCGGAATGCATGTCTATCGTCATGAGATAGCGTCAGCATTAAAGGAAGTCATGGGCGATACTGTACAGAACATTTATTATAAGAGTGAGACAACTCTTCCTTTCAAAGCCGACCTCGAGTCCACCGAAAACGGATTCCTTCTTGGCGGCAGCACAGAAAATGTTGCCATGGAGAACGGACTTCTCTTCCATGTCGACTGGCTCAAAGGTCAGAAGACAGGGTTCTTTGTCGACCAGCGCGACAACCGTGCTCTCCTCGAACATTACTCCCTAGGCCGCAACGTCCTTAATATGTTCTGCTACACCGGTGGATTCTCATTCTATGCCATGCGTGGAGGAGCCCGTCTTGTCCATTCTGTAGACAGCTCGGCCAAAGCTATCGACCTCACCCGTGCCAATGTAGAGCTTAATTTTCCGGGCGACAAGCGTCATGAAGCCTTTGCCGAAGACGCCTTCAAGTATCTCGACAGAATGGGAGGGGAGTACGACCTTATCATTCTCGACCCGCCTGCATTTGCCAAGCATCGTGGAGCCCTTCGCAATGCCCTTCGCGGATATACCAAGCTCAATGCCAAGGCATTCGAGAAAATCCGTCCGGGCGGTATCCTCTTTACGTTCTCCTGCTCACAGGTAGTTAGCAAGCAGGATTTCCGTAATGCAGTCTTCACCGCTGCAGCACAGAGTGGTCGCAGTGTACGCATCATGCACCAGCTCACTCAGCCTGCCGATCATCCTGTCAATATCTATCATCCCGAAGGCGAATACCTCAAGGGACTGGTACTATATGTAGAATAAAAAAACTCCCCGGTTTGGGGAGTTTTTTTTATATTCAGTTGTCATTCCTTTTAGAAAGTCACGTTAAATCCGCAGCTCACTTTTCAGCTCTTCATATAAATCTACAGGGCCCAAATGCCAATATTTAGTAGTTTCCGTCGACAGTTTCTTATAGAGATTCGAACGATAAATACGGTTCAGGCATTCCTGCAGCGTGAAGCCATAGTCATCATGCAGGTATTCCACCAGCCAGCTTATTTTTCCTGGCAGCAGCAAGTGAAGATTACTTTGATCAATCTGGAACATATCGTTAACTTATTCTAATTGCTTCAATAAAATTCAAGGTTCTCAGTGCTTTCTCCGTATGGAAAAGATACTGGTCTACAAGCTTGTATGTCTTAAGTTCACGGATTAGCGTTTCAACGCTTATAGCTCCTGCTTCATATAGACCAAACTGAAGATAAACCTTGTCATTGGCTACCGGTCCATACACGATGTCATAATCGTGAGTAAAACCTTTCCTTGTCCTGTTTGCCATGACGAACTCAGCCCACTCCTTACTTGGTTCGGTGAAAATAAGGCTTTTTAGTTCCGACAATTTCGTTTCATCAAACTCATATATATTCACATAGCCACATTCAGAGTGCTTTTCAATCATACGTCTTTCCACCCATTCTTTGGATTGTTTTTCCGAAGTGGTGGTATAAAAGCCCTCACCATAATCTAGTTTACGGTTAGGCTGGAGTATAATAGGATACTCTACTATCTCTAAACTGCCGTGATATATCTTCATCCTTCCTTGTTCTTTCTAATTGCTATAAACTCGTCTATCTCATCTATCAGCCATTGGCGACCTTGAGTGTGAAGCGGTTCAAAGCATTTATTGAGATAATCAGTCACTCCATACTTCGTGAACATATCGAGAACCTCCTCACCGCTCATTCCTTTGTCTGCTGCATATTCTTCAATACAGAACGCTATGAATAGGGCAATGTCTTTTTCCTTCTTATTCATGGTAATACAAAAATCTTCAGAATATCAGAAATTCTTTAATGTCACAAAAATAATCCAAAAACAGAGAACAACAAAACAAATACGCTTTTAGTGAATATGTATATGCAAAAAAATTGCTCCCCAAATTTGAGGAGCAATTTTTTTATTGTTTTTTTAATTAAAAAGTCACGTTCAGACCCAAACTCAAGCTCATGTTCATGTTATTGAGCGGAATATACTGTTTGCTCACTTTTCCCACAAGGTAATCCATACCTACAAACAGGCTCAACACTCTCGGGTGGAAGTTCACTATCCATCCCATGGTACTTCCGTACGAAGTTATACCATAGTTGATGCCGGCTTCAAACCAGCTCAGTGGAGACACATTAGCAGAGAAACGTCCTTCACTCCACGAATACTTGCCGTTTATTCTTGTAGAAGAAAGGAATCCGAACGACAGCTTGTCGTACATAGGCAACTGATATTCGGCTCCGATGTTAAGTGTTGCGGCCAACGCCCTTGCCAGTCTTCCTCCGGTACTTTTTCTATGCAGGTTTGCAAAGTTTTCAAAATCGTCACCCAAATCATCCAGCTGGTTATCCAACGAGTTTTCGCTATCCTCATCCATCGAAATATCTTTGAAACCTTCAAATTTCCAAGGCTCATTGTTAGTAGAAGCATACGTATTATTGTTCCAGCTCATAAATCCCAGATCTTTGATTGCTGCTGAAACAGTCAGATTATCCATTACTTTATAAGTAGCTCCCAGGTCTAAAGCCATACCGAATCCGCAAAGTCCCGGATTATCTATTTCCATATTGTCAAAATCCACCAGTGTACCTTCTCCCTTGTCATATTCAGCGCCACTTTCCTCTTTAGTCGGAACGTTCAGACCAGCCATTGCAACGTTCATCTCTCCGTTCGCCAATACTTCCCACTTATCTTCACTAAGTGTGATTTTAGTATCGCTGAAGTTAAAATTGGCATACATACCTCCAAAAAGTAATTTGAATTTTGCGCCCACTCTCAGTTTGTCGTCAATTTGTCTTGAGTGTCCAAATGCAAGTTCCAGGTAGTTTCTCGATGTCGCGCCCATACTTCCCAGATCGTACACGGTGTTAGGACCTGTCTGTCCCACTTTCATAAACTCTAAGAGATCCTTAGGTAAATATATTGAGGTACTTGATCTCAGTCCAATATCCAAAGTGTTGAAGCCTCCCCAACCCCTGAATCCCATGGACAGAATAGACATGTTCACGTTCATCGACATTTTGTTAACATTCTTCAGTCCGTCCAGAAACTCATTGGCACTCACACTGCTGTTCATGAAAGTAGTCAGTTTGTCGTTACCCATAGGGTAGAGGAAATTTGCCATTCCCACGTTACCCATAGCTCCGATATTTATATTACCCAGTGCCGGGATACTGAAATACGACTTGTCACTTTCCAGAGCCGGGTTCAACTGATGTTTGAACAGATATCCATCCAGAAAATATCCCGAGTTAAGAGCCTGTGCCGAAGCTCCTGTAGCTGCACATATCATTGCAGCCCCCATCATATATTTAGCTATATTCTTCATTTTGTTTGTCCGTTTATTAGTTCAAATCCATTGTTATACCACCCTCAAGGCTCAGTTTTATCTTATCAAACTGCATGTACTGCTTTTCGTTCAGCGTTTCGTTGCTTGCGTTTTCACTTGAGTTGGCTTTCACTGCTATGTCTATACCGTCCAATCCTTTAATGCTGCCGTCTTTGGTTGTCATAGTGAATTCTACATTTTTCTTTGACGGAGTGTCAATTGTGCCCGGTAAGATTTTCACATCCAGGTCTACATCTACGTTTTCAAGCTTATTTCCGTACTTGTCAATAGCCACGGCAGTAAGTTCTATTCCCAGTGGGATTGCGTTAGTCACTTCCATTGCAGCTTTCACTCTCTTGAACTCCACGTCTTCCAGGTCAGAGTTCCAACCGTCCATTACCTCATCGTATATGATTTTAGTTTCATTGCCGAACATCAGCGGTGTATCCACCTTATAATTAGTAGTGATAATATAATTTTCTCCTAGATTTACTTTTACATTTTCTTCCACTACTTCAGTATTAATGTTCTTCATCTCTATTCTTTCCGGAATATATTTGATTATATCGCTTAAACCCGGTACAGTGACAAACTGGTCCACACCATTTTCAGTTACTCCATCTATCTGGTTTATACAAATTGTATATCCCTTAGGTTTGTTTGCCGGAATATTGAACTTAGGAATAGTAACCTCCTCAACTTTATTTCCTTTATATGAAATTAAATCAGCACTCATGTCAACCGAAACCGGACTAGGGTTGGTCAGAGTAATATATATTCTAGGGTCGGTCAGGTCTATCACCACTTCATTGTCAGTCAGGAATTCGGGCATGTCATTCAGTGTGATAGGGTCCACTGTAATATTTACAGTAGGATTTACTATCGCTGTAACCGATTCAATATTCATACTCCTTGATTCCACAAAGGCAGATATAGTCACCTTACCTCCACTAATACTGTTTGCGGTGGCAGTGATTGAACCGTTCAGTTTTATGTTTCCCCCCAGATATATTGAGTTCTTGTCTTTCTGGTTGTCATTATATGTAAAGACCGCGTCAGTATTATTAAATTTGATGCTTACAATCTGGAACTGCACTTTCGTCTCGTCTGTAAATTCCATTCCAGCTTCATTGTCCAGCACCAGCGCATGTCCGTCCTCGCTAACCTTCCAGTTATAGTCCATTGACTCTACTGTGATATATTCTGGGAATTCAATCTTATAACCGTGTTCAATTGTTGCATTGGCTATATTACTGTTCATCGAGAATACCATATAGGTTTTATAACAAGTTGTCACGGCGTCATTTATACTTTTGATATCCGACGTAATATCTCCCTGATTCACGTTGATATTGATATTCTTGTCGAAAACAACTGTTTGTTCCGGCATTTCACTACCACTAGGGTTAGCCGGAATGGTTATAGTCTGTTCAACTTTCGAGAACGATGATTCTCCACTCAGATCCACTAATACTTTCGGAACCATTACGTCAGTTTCAGTCTGTTCGCCGTTTTGCAACAGATGATAGTCTCCATTTTCGTCAGGTTGTATAACTCCTTCTTCTTCAATATCCAGCAGATCTGCCAGTTTTATTTTCTCAGTATTACTTCCCGGAATAGTCAGATCTCCCCCCACAGTAATAGTCATGTCTATATCCTTGTCCAGATCGTAAGTGTCATCAACCCTCAGACAAGAATTCAACCCAACCAGTCCTAGTGCACATGCCCCTACGACTGCATGATACTTTAGATTTTTTTTCATACTTCTCATTTAAATATTATAAACAGATAAATTAGTCTATCAATATTGCGTTTTTACATATATACAAATATTAACATCAGAATATTAATCTTTTAATGCAAAGATATATAAATATCCCAATTATTCCGACATATTTACAACTAAAATCCTTTGAACTGTGAATTAATATTTAATATTTTGTTGTTTTGCGGTTATGAAGTTACAATATTATAAAACAATAGGCGTACACCGCATTTTTCCGATGTCCGCCTATATATTAATTGTCAGTAATAAGTTAATCCATGTCGACAAGATCAGATATCAAAGTCATTGATTTCGAAAATCTCATCTTCCGGCAATTTAGTATTTTCGTCAATCTTGTCCGGCTGCCATGTTCTCACATGAATCTGAGGTGCTTCTTTGTTTGTGAAGTCCCAAAGCAGGAACAGATAACCTTCGTCGTGATAATAATCCGACGAGTATCCCTGTTTCAGTGTCACACCGTAGAAATCAGCTTTTGCAGGATGTCTCACCACCTTTATTTCGTCAAAAGTGACATTAATTCTTTTGTTCAGCTTGAATATTCTTTCCAGTTTAGTCAGATATTCTTTTTTCGACTGTTTTGAATAGATAATCTTTTTGTTGTCCAGTCCTCCCATATTCACATCCGATTTCTTTGTTGTAATCACCTTACCAGTGATGATAAGAGCGTCGTCGCTGAATATCTGTTGCAGGAAGTTAATGTCTTTCAGGTTATACGAGTTTCTGAATCTTTCCACATATTCCAGTATAAGCTGTCTCTGTACGAAGTCTTCCACACCCTTGGCGTTCTTCAGTATATTCGAGTACATGTTCACGTCAATAGCGAAGTGGAAATCAGTTATTACACCATTGTTGTCGAAAGTCACAACTCCCTCTCTCAGTTTGTCTTCTATTACGTCAGTCGAGTCTTTAGGCACCATGATGATAGGAATATTTCTCACCTGATAGTTATTGTCCGATGTACTCAGACATCTTTCTATCACATCAGTTTCCGCACATCTGAAAGCACAGTCCTTCCATAATGTTATCACGTTGTTAAGAGCTTCCGGAGTTATGTCTACACCATGAAAGTTAAGTTCTGCTCCACTGCCTTGCAGGCTGTTGAAAGTAGTAAGCAGGTTAGTAATATTCTGGTTCACCTTTGTTTTCAGTGTTTCATTATCCATGTCTGTGATGTGAAATCTGGTAACATATTGGGCATTCACAAAATCAGCAGCCATTCCCAATACAATCATTACCACCCAAAAAAATTTCATAAAATTCCTCATACTTTTCATATAATAAATAAAATGTTTTTCTAAAAAATCATATTAATACTCTTGCACAAGAACGGCAGAAAATCCACTTCCTGTATAATTGTCCAGGTCGTCAGTCTTCATAGTCTTGTAGTTCATTCTCTCGTCTAATCCCTTACCCAGTACAGTTTCAATCTTTTGTGTATATTTGTTCACAATCACGACATAACACTTGTCCTTATATATCATATTCTTGATATTGCCGTACATCAGCGTATGCTTATCTTTTTCAGCCTTAAGATATTGCAGGAGTGATTTCATGTCCCCTTGTGTCATAAGCATCCTTGCCAGTTCAGGCACGCTCTGGGTTTCAGCCACTGCAGGCGCTTCTACCGGTTTCGGAGTTTCGGTTACTGCCGGTTTTGGAGTCTCTGCTACCACCGGTTTAGGTGTCTCGGTTACTACCGGCTTTGGAGTTTCAGCCACTACCGGTTTCGGAGTCTCGGAAATAACCGGTACAGTCACTGTTTTAGGAGCCTCTTCCACTTTTTCAGCCTCTACCTTCTCTACAGGTACCTCAGCTGTTACCGCTTCTTTAACCGGAGCTTCTTTAATCGGAGTTTCTTTAACCGGTGTTTCAGCAGGCACCTCAGCAGGCGGAATCGCTGCTACAGGTTCTACCACAGCAGGCGGAATAACCTCTGCCACCATTTTCATCGAATCTTCTTCCTGTTTCACTTCCTTCTCCATGTCAGCAAGAGTCTTCTGTGCGTCTGCCAGGTCCTTTTCTTCCGTTGGAGTAAGATATTTCTCCACTTCCCCCTTCTTAGGTTTTTTTCTACCCAGACCTACGGCATCCTTTACTATATATGTGAACACCCTGAACAGGTCACCTTTCTTCACCACGATGTTCTGGCATTTGTCGTCTATCACATCCCAGATCTCCTGCACATCTTCCGGTGGCATTTTCATTCTTTTGGCGAACATTTCTATCACATGCATCTGCAGCATGTTCATAGACTTCTGTTGTGCCAGCGATACAGCTTCATTATCGTCAGTCACCATTTCTACAACATCAGCATAGATAGTATTTTCGCTCAGTTTTATTTCATTGATTTCCGCTTTTTTCCTGGCTTCCTCATCGTCCGAATCTTGAGCCGAAGCCAGAGTAGGGAAGAAGCATCCTCCCACAATCATCCAAAACAATAAATCTTTTCTTTTCATATCTATATCCATTATAACAGTTTAACGTTGTGCATAGGAACATATCCGTAAAGAGTCACTTTCAGTCTGTTCTTCCTGTTGTGGAAGATACTTCTGCTCATTTCAAACTCAACAATATGATTATAGTTCATAATCCTGTTGCTGGCCACCATTGCCCCTTCTATCATTCCTTCGTCCACTTTCTTTATACCCGTATAAAGTTCGCATCCGTTGTATTTGAAGAAGTCTGTCAGAAACCTCACAGGAATTTCGAATTCTTTTTTCCTGTTACCATACATATTTACAGTAACCTCGGCTATCACGTCATTTTCGTTATACGCACCGTTCATCAGCGTAAAGGCCGATTCTACCGGATACATATTGTCATACAGAGGCTTCAGCGTCTTTCCGTTTCGTCTGTAGTATTTCATCCCGAACAAATCCTTATCTTCCAGCCTGTTGTCAGCGGTTTTCATGATGTTGCCCTTATATTTCTCCAGAGCCTTATCATCCACCTTCGTGCTGTTTCCATTATTGTTGTTGGCGCAGAAATACATCAGATTGTCATAAAGCGCGTTTTCCGCCTCAATCTTCGTCATTCCCGTCATCAGTTCATATCCCATAGTGAATTCCAGTCCCAGCAATTCCTTACCTTGACTGTTGTTTATGGTCACCTTTCCATTATTCTTTACGGTCTCAATGTTCATTCCCGTATTGTCGTCACATTTGTTCAATGCTTCCACAATCAGGTTCCTCTGTCTCTCATCATTGTCGGCACCGGGGAAAATCTTCACTCTGTCTTCCTGCAGTTTCATGCAAGTTCCCGGCATTCTTGTCACCAGCAGTTCCAGCAGATACCTTTCCACGAACTCACACATTATTCTGTTCTGTGCGTCCATTCCGTTCAGCACCTTCTTGTCAAACAGCTGTATTCCTGCGGCATTCACCATACCGTTGTTGTCTCTGCTCACGTAGACCTTCTTTTTCAGTCTGTCCACATCCCTTCTGGCATTCGCGTCGTCCAGTGCAGTTACAATTGCTTCCAGCCTTTTATTGTTGAACCTCATAGTCTCCTGACCCCATACATGGTTGCAAAGTGTAATTGCAACCACACATGTTGTCAGCAGATATCTATAGAACTTTCTGTTCATATCAGTAGTTTATTTAATCAGAACATGATACCAAGACCCACAGTACCTTCAAAATGCTTGAAGTTCACGCTTTGTGCGCCTGCACTGAGAGCCACATTCTTTATTCTCCATATAAGTCCCAGTTCAGCTTCAGCTCCGGCAAACGATTTGTCTGTTATTCTTGCCCATTTGTCATCTGCAGTTCTCCATTTCAGTGTCTTGTATCCGTATCCGCCACCCACATACAGATAGAGTGGAAGAATCATTCTGAACATCAGACCACCGGTGAACGACATTCTGTAGCTTTCCGTACCCGAACCGAACCATACACTGTTGCCTTCCTCATCCAGACCTGCCGACGAAGAATCCAGTTCGTAATCATTACTGCCCAGGTTAGTTTTCACTTTGGCATAAACACCCCATTTCTTCACTACACCTATCATTGCACCATACGACATTGGCGCTCCGATACCTGCCACCGGCATCAACAGCGTTCTCGTCTTGTTGGCATCATTCTGTATAAGTTTCATAGTCAGTTTATACACCACCTGTTTTTCCAGCTGCGAATCGAATTCATACTTCATCGATCCGAATTTGTCACTGCTGATAGTAATGTTTCTCGACCCCTCGGTCATATATACTATTGCTTCTCCCATTTTGTATATCACGTCGCCTATGATATTTCCCTGGAAAGAATATTCTCTGGCGTTTGGCACCGACACTCTCAGTACAGCACAAGGAGTTCCGTTCAAGTCATTTCTCTGTTGTGTTCTTGCCAGCAGGTCTCTGTCCAGTCTCTGGAAGTTCACAATTTTCACCTCTTGTGCCCTAACCATTCCCAGCGCGCACACAGCCATTATCATTATCAGTAAAAATCTGTATTTCATAATCTTATTGGAATAAAAGTTATTATAAATCATCTATTTGCGGTTTACCGGTATTGTTTCTTGTTTTAGCGGTTCTGGAAGCCGGTTTAGAGCCTTTACCGAATATATCGTCCATTCTCAGTTCGTTTGTTCCTGCATTACCACTTGTTGTGATATAAGCTTCGAACGGATAGACATCGTATAAAGATCTTATGAAACTACTTCCATAATATCCTTCAAACTGATCTTCGGCGTTAAGCACATATTTCAGTCCGTCCGGATTTAGTTTTGTATAGTTGGCATGGAATCTGAGTCCCGCTCCCTCGTCCGGTACAGTAGTTACAGGAGTAGGTTCCAAAGTTCCGTTTTCCGCAATGAAGTCCACATACGAGTCTACGTTATATTCCGGCAGATACATATTCGGGTTATATGGCATACTGATTATAAACGGCTTGTAAGCCTCAAAGTTCACAGTATTTTCAAATCCGTTTGCCGTAAGTCTTCTCAGCCAGAACGGGCAATAGTCGGTCGCCATATCAGTATTGAAAGGAGCCAGCACTTTTGCTTCTGTTTCCACAGTTACTATTTTTGTCGGCACTACTGGCAGAGTTATAGTTTTCCAGCAGGTCGCCTTCCCGGGTTCTGTAATTTCGTTGTAAGCCCTGCTGAAGTCCTTTCTGAACACTATTTTCTTGTATGTAATCTGTCTGGGACAGTTAAATACATTTCCTGAGCTGTTATTTGATATATCGATATACAGCGAGTCGATATGATTGTCTATAATGGCCCTGCCTTTCATCTCATCGTCAATAGCGGGTGTCACTCCGTTTTGTGTATCAACAAAGAGTAGGGTAGATCTACTGTTGCTGTAATACAGTCTTGGAATATTTGCTCCCGATTTCCAAACCACATATTCCAGACTGTCGCAAGCTGAAAACACGTTGCTTCCTATCAGCGTAAGGCTTTCTGGTACGGTTACATTTTTTAAGTCAGTATCACAGAAAGAATCTTCTCCCAGTTCCTGTACATTTTTCAGGTCGATACTTTTCAGTCCTGAACCATTAAAAGCATTTACTCCAATCTTTTTGATATTGTCCGGCAAGTCAATTGATTTCAGATTTTTGCATCCATAGAAAGTACTATAAGGAATTACCGTAATACCATTGTTCAGTGTCACATCCTCCAGTGCGGTGCAACCGCTGAATATATAATTCTCCCACGTTTCCGGCACTGAGTTGATAACCGCTTTTTTCAGGTTTTTGCATTCACCGAAAACGCTCGGTCTTATTATGGTTATCCCGGTGTTGATAGTTACTTCTTTTATGCCGGTATTGTAAAAAGCTCTGTTCCCTATCTCTGTGACTGTACTTGGGATCTTTATTCCTTTTAGTTTCGTACAGTTGTAAAGAAACTCGGTCGGAATGGTTCTCATTCCTTCATGTAGTGTTATGCTGTCCAGTTTTTCACAGTCTCTGAAAATTTTGTATCCAAACGATTGTACATTATTGCATTTGAAATCCACATAAACCAGTTCTGATTCAGAAAAAACATAACTGCCTATTGTCTTTATTGAATTTCCCAGTGTTATGCTGTCAAGTCCAGCCCTAGAGAAACATTCGCTTCCCAGTGTCACCAGGCTCTCAGGCAGATTCACCTCTTTAAGATTTATGCAGTCCATGAAAGCATAGCTGTTAATGGTAGTAAGTCCTTCATTCATTACCACCTTTCTCAGTGCCTTACAATTCTTGAAAGCATTAGCGTCAATAGTCACCAGATTGTCAGGCACAGTCACCTCTTCCAGCATATTGTTGTCACTGAAAAATGACTCCGGAATGGTATTGTTTTCCAGTGTCGCCCCTTTCAGATCCAATATAGTCAGTAGCGGCAGTTCATTCTTCAGGAATTCAATGTCGAAAGCATCCATCTCTCCATTCACTGTCAGTTTCTGGAGTTCAATTCTTTCAGAGCCTATCTGACTTTCCAGTCCTTCAGTGTCTGTCAGTGTCACAGTCTTCTCCACCAGTTCCGTTCTCGAGCCGTTCTGGTTGTTCTGTTCCTGTTCCCCATAAGCCAGTTCCTGGCTTTCAGTACATGCTGCCATACAACAGGCAAGCATCATTATGCCCCAAACCGGATATTTTGTATTATACTTCATAATAAACATTCTGTATTAGTGTCACAAACAATTATTTCATATCGCTGATATGCGGAACCCCCGGCTTTTTCTCATACATCATAGCGGTTCTGCTTGCTTTTCCTGCACTGGTCATGTCAACAGCCTCTGTTTCTCCATTGCCTTGATTTTCCACCACCATATATGCGCCAAAAGGTCTCACTTCATAATTATTTATAAAGTTATCACTTCCCCAAGTTCCGACAGTGAAAATGTTTTCGGTTGGAGCAATATATTCCAAAGCCGGATAAAATTTATATCCCGGACCTTCAATACCCTGTATCACCTCCGGAGTAGCTTTCATTGTAATGTTTTCACCTATGAATGTCACATCTCCGCTTATATTGTACTCCGGCAGATAATAATCAGGGTCATTTGGCATACATATAATATACGGTGTATAGGCTTCTATATCCGTTGCGTTCACAAATCCCTCTTCCGATGCGGTTCTCAGCCAGAAAGGTTTTGTATCCTCCGTTTCCATACTGCTTCCGAATGGAGCCAGTATTCTTCCGTCTTCAGTCATAATCTTTGTAGGTTTGAAAGGCAGACTGATTGTATACCAGTTACCCCTACTGTTCACAGAAGTCCTGCCAGAGAAATATTTCGTAAATTCAACTTTCTTTACTGTTATGTCTTGCGGACATCCGAAAGATCTGAAGGAAGCATCGTTACTGCATTCCACCTTTTCGGCCATTCCGTCTATCACCACGTTTTTTATATATCTTTCCCACTTTACTGTCGATCCGTTTTTTGAGTTCAGAAACAGGAAAGCATTGTTATATCCTAATGATGTTGTTACGTCACATCCCGAGTTCCAGTATACATTCTCCAGATCGCTACACCTGTCAAGTATGTTTCTTCCTACAGAAGTCACAGTCTCCGGCACTGTCAGAGTTCTCAGGTCGGTATTTGCCAGACAGCCTTCCTCTAGAGTAGTTACAGCCGGATTAATTGTGAATTCCGTTAAAGCGGTATTCTCAAATGCATATAGACCGATTCTTTTCACAGTTTCGGGTATAGTAATATTCTTCAGTTTATAACACCACCTGAACATATAGTTTGGAATCTCATCAATATTAGGCAGATTGATTTTTTCCAATGTTCTGCATTGAGAAAAGACACCACTCTCCAGATCAGTTTTTTCCGACATGAATATCACCTCCCTCAGGCTGTCATTCGAGCTGAAAGCATTCTGTCTCACATTTATTACCTCTTTCGGAATCGTAATCTTTCTCAGCGATGTATTCGTGAAGGCTTCGCTTTCAATTGTTTTTAGTTTGGCTGGCAAAGTTATCTCCTCCAGGCTCTTACAGCTCTGCATGAAGTATTTAGGAATGGTTTCCATTTCGTCATCCAGCTGTACTCTTTTCAGATTTTTGCAGTTGTAGAAGATATACTCTCCGGTCATTGCGTTTCCGTTGTCAATCACCACCGACTCCAGACTGTCAATAGTGCTGAAAGCATAGTACCATACAAACTGGACGTTTTTCGGTATATGCACCGATTTCAGTCCGCTTGTGTCGAAGGCATATCTGTCTATTTCCTTCAGGTAAGGATTAAATTCCACATTTTTCAGGTTAGTACACCGGCAGAAAGCATAGGTACCGATTTTCTTTAACTTATACGGCAGCACCACCTCATTAAGATTTTCACATCTGTAGAAGGCTTCATTCATAATCTCTGTCACACAATCCGGTATCACTATCTTCTTAAGGTTTATATTTTCATAGAACATCCTGTTTCCTATCACATTTTCCGTTTCCAGTTTATGAGTGAAATTTCCGTTTGTGTCTGTTGCATAATAGTCACTGTCCGTACCCATTACCTTGAAAGTCACTTTGGCCATATCCAGTTCCACCAGTGCCGGCATTCCGGTTTTGATAAACAGAATGTCAGCTCCGCACAGTTCCCCGTCCAGCACCAGTCTCTGTACAGTTGCTTTCTCATCGTCTGTCAGTAGGGTAGAGAGGTTTCCGGCAGTTATGCCTGTCAGGATTTTCTCTGTCAGTTGCGTACGCGATCCGTCATTTTCTCCTTTCCCGTCTGTTTCCGCCATATCGTATTCTGCCGTAAACTCGTCCTGGCATCCGCTACTCAGACAGCCCATTACAGCTGCCAGAGCCGCTATATGTAAATAACAAATCTTTTTCATATCTCACGTTTAATTAGTAATACCCGGCGATTCTATATCACCCATATCAGGTTTTCTCTTGGTCTTGAATTCATATTTCCTGTAGTCATAGTACACGCCGTTCTGTTTTATGTACATACCCCAGTAGTAAGTGGTAAGTTCTTTAAGGTTGCTCAGCGACATAGTGAATTCATTGGTATCCGTCAGTGTAACCTTAACCTTGTTGGTTACCTCCTCGAAACTTTGGTCTCTGTTATCTGTATAGAAATATCCTATTTCTTCATATTCCTTAGGCAAGACATCAGGTGTCACGTATACCTTTATATCAGCAGTTGTATTTCTCACGTCCGATTCTTTCACCTCAAACATCAGATCCGAAGTTCTGCAATACATGTATCCGCCGTAGTGAACGAATTCCTCTCCTTCATAGTCCGATATAGTGTACATTTTCACATAATAATTAATTCTCGGCGTCAGGTTTTCTATAGTGGTCTGTATTTCTTCCAGTCCTGCATCCATCTTCACTCTTCCGTCGCAGTTCTCCAGATTTACATTGCTGTCGTCTATCTTCCATATAAATCCTTTTTCCTTAATCGTACCCATATCCGATGCTGTTATTTTACCCTTCACAGTCACCGAATTCATTGTAGAGCTTACTTGCGTAAACTGTTCGAACGAAGGAGAATTTATGTTCCATGTGCTGGTTGTGCTGATGTTTCCTGTCTTTATTACTTCCCTTCCGTCATACTCTACTTTCAGATATGATGTAATCGAGTATGAGCTGTTAGGTTTCAGATTCCTGATTGTGTCTGTAAATTGAGTCAACGTTCCGTCAGTCACCACACTCTTCCCGTCATGTTTGTCTATTGTAGGATAGTCAGTGTCACTGTTCGTCCATAAGAACCCTTTTTCCTTCACCGTCATACCTTCAGGTATATCCACACCCGTTTTCACCGCAATCCATCCGTACGATGATTGAGTCTCCACATGATAGAATCCTATTGACGGAATATTTTTTGTCCATACATTTCTCGAACCGGAATAATAGGTATTTGTCTCTCCGTTGTATTCCATAGTCATATACGCCTTTATGTAGTGGTTCTTGTCAAATTCCAGATTTGTGAATTTGGCCTTCAGGTTCTTGTAGTCTGTACCTTCATTTATCTGTTTTCCCTTGCAGTCTTCCAGTTTCACCTCGCTGTTTTCGCCCCATATGAATCCTGCTTCTTTAACTTCTCCATCGCCGAAATCTTCCACTACCACCGATACCGGTATAACCGATGTAGTGACGCTGTCATGGTCTACCACAATATCATAGAATCGTGGAGTTGCTATTGACCTGGTATAGTGATTCTTCGAACCCGAATAATATACATATTCATTATCCTGGAACTTCACTTTCGCGTATCCTTTCACATAATAACTTGTATTTGGCGACAGATTTTCTATCACATAACTGAATTCGCTTACATCCTCACTTTCTATAGCCTGGTATCCTATACAGTTCTCCAGCGTACCGTCATAGTTTGAGTGCCATATAAATCCGTATTCCGTAATTTCTCCGTCACCCATCTTATTTATACCAGTCTTGACAGGTATTGATATCGCTGTAGCGGCTTCTGTATCAATAGTCACATCCTTGAATTCAAAATCCTTTTTATAAGAAGTGTTTACATACTCATAACTTGAGTATCCTATATTAGTGATATCTCCCGATTGATAAATCGCGTATGCCCTTATATAATAATACTTGTTCGGAGTCAGACCCTCAATGGTTGCAGAATATATGGAATTCGTACCCTCCGCAGTCACTACCTGCTTTTTTTCCCTTGCCTCTTCCAGCTCGATGTTACGGTTATCCTCACTCCAGATGAATCCTCTTTCTTTCAGAACACTGGTTTCCAGATTGTTAAGTGTAGCATAACATTTTGCGGATGATGAAGTCATCTCTACCGTATGTCTCATCTGGTTAGTCTCATCCCAGTATCCGAATTCCACTTCCGGTGCCACCATCTGTGAAGTAGTGAACTGCATTGTGCTTCCGTATCCCACACGTTCCGATCCGTTTACCGTATTCTTTGCGTATGCTCTTACGTAATATGTAGTGTTATATTCCAGATTTGTCAGCTGATACAGATAGTCTTTCTTCAGCTCCGTAGCGTCTGTTACTACCAGAGTAGAGTCATATACCGTAGGGTTATTGCTTTCCCTGCTCATACAGAATCCTTTTTCTGTCACTTCACTGCCTTCCACCGGTATACTTTCAATTACTCCCACCAGTGTAGCGGCCGAGATACCCACATTGAGCACTTCTTTTGTCTGTACCACCGGCGATACCTTGTCCAGTGTCCTCGAAGTGATTATTTCCCCGTATCCTTCCATAGTACCGTTTGCGGCTTCCTCCGAGTCCGCGCTTTTTGCATACGGTCTTATTTCATACTCGGTGTCGGCTTCCAGCTCTGTAATCATTACCGAGTATCCCAGAGTATCGTTTGTAGGCAATGCTTCACATTCCACAGGAATGAATTTCGCACCCTCTATTTTCTTTCTGTATTCCAGACCGCATTCCAGCAGGCAGTTGTTACCCACTTCCTGAATAGAGGTTTTCACCCTTATCACGTTTTCATCCAGCGAGTCCACCACAGATTCTCTGAATACAGGTGCCGAAGTCGATGCTGTTTTAAACATTTCCGTAACACCTCTCACTTCGGTTTTTCCCGACGAAACGTACCAGTAGTAATAATACTGTTCGTTAGGAGTCAGATTTTCCAGTGTAACGGAAACACTATTACCCGTTCCCTTTTCCACCGTCTTCGTTTTAGACTTGTCTTCAGGGAAACCGCTTGATGTTGAATACACCACACCCATTTCCTTAACCTTACTGTTTATCCCTTGAAAATTCCCGGTCAGTGTAACCGTAGTTCTTGTAGCATTGCTGCTGCTTCCCTCCAGAATAACCGGAGCATTCAGGTCGTCCCCGGGAACGATATCCTCACAAGCCACCCATAGTATTGGCAATGCAAATAACGCTGTAAATCCTAAACGTTTAATTTTTTTCATTCTAGAATACATAATTTATTGAATATTATTAAACTGTACGAAGGTAGTATAATATTGATACTAATACTTGTATAATCGTAAAATTGTGCAATTAAATTAATTATGCCACGCCACTCTACTCCCCAAATATGTCAATCATGTTTTTACATGTGAATTTAATGTTATTTTCATTTCAAGGTTTCGTTATCATATCTTTCTGTTTACATAAATAAACTATGAATACACAAAAAATATTATTATTCATTCCTATAACCGCACAAATATATAAAAAACATCAATAAACCTATTCTTTTTCACTGTTAAATCACATCTTATTGTAAATATATGTATAATCAGTTTCTAAAACATTAAGGGCGGCCACCACATCCATTGCAGTGTCCGCCCTTTCCCGTATTTCTGTACAGTATATTTATTTTCCTGTATACCATTGGTACATTCTGTGCACCCCTTCGTCAATTTCCACCTTGTGGTGCCAGCCCAGGTTATGCAGCTTTGTCACATCCGTCAGCTTGCGCATGGTACCGTCCGGCTTCGTTGCGTCCCATCTTATTTCACCTTCGAAACCGATTTCCTTTTTTATCAGCATAGCCACATCGTGAATGCTCAGTTCCTTTCCCGTACCCACGTTGATATGGCAGTTTCTGATGTCCTTGTCACCTTCCTTGTACGTATCCTTGAAGTCCACGTTCAGCAGCACATGAACACTTGCGTCAGCCATTTCCTCGCTCCACAGGAACTCTCTCATAGGTTTTCCCGTGCCCCACAGCATAACATGGTCATCATGAATGCCGTATTTAGCCAGAATAGCCCTGATATCCGCTTCCTCAGCCTTTCCGTCCACACCTTCCACCGGGCGTTTGTCCAGATCGGCCCTTACAGCCTCCATGTCGCCGTTCATCAGACACTTGGCCAGATGAATCTTTCTTATCATGGCCGGCAGCACATGACTTCTTTCCAGATCAAAGTTGTCGTTCGGTCCGTACAGGTTAGTCGGCATCACCGCTATATAGTTAGTGCCATACTGCAGGTTGAAGCTTTCACACATTTTCAGCCCCGCAATCTTGGCTATGGCATACGGTTCGTTTGTATACTCAAGAGGCGAGGTGAGGAGCACCTCCTCCTTCATAGGCTGTTCCGCATCCCTCGGGTAGATACATGTACTTCCCAGAAACAGCAGCTTCTTCACTCCGTGACGGAAACTTTCGCCTATCACGTTCTGCTGTATCTGCAGATTGTTGTAAATAAAGTCAGCCCTGTATATAGAGTTGGCCATTATACCACCCACATGGGCTGCAGCCAGAATCACCGCATCCGGTTTTTCCTCATCGAAGAATTTCTTTACAGCCACACCGTCCAGCAGGTCCAGTTCCTTGTGAGTCCTGCCCACCAGGTTCGTATATCCCCTCTGTAACAGATTGTTCCAGATAGCCGACCCCACCAGTCCGCGATGTCCTGCTACATATATTTTTGCATTCTTTTCCATGTTACTTCACTATTCCTTTTTCCAGATACTCGGCCAGATTGGTTCTCACCACCTCGCTATGTCTTTCCACAGCCACTTTCGCCATGTCGGCGTCCACCATAATGTTCACCAGTTCCTCGAAGCTTGTCTTCGTCGGATTCCATCCCAGCTTCGCCTTAGCCTTTGTTGGGTCACCCCATAGGTTCACTACGTCTGTCGGGCGATAGAAATCCTCGCTCACTTCCACCAGACACTTGCCTGTAGCCTTGTCGTATCCCTTTTCATTGATACCTTCACCCTTGAATTCCAGTTCTATACCCGCACGTTTGAACGCATAATAGCAGAATTCGCGCACACTGTGCTGTACACCCGTAGCGATAACGAAGTCTTCCGGTTTGTCGTTCTGCAGTATCAGCCACATACATTCCACATAGTCCTTCGCATACCCCCAGTCGCGCAGCGAGTCCAGATTACCCAGATACAGTTTCTCCTGTTTGCCCTGAGCTATACGTGCCGCGGCCAGAGTAATCTTTCTTGTCACGAAAGTCTCACCTCTTCGTTCCGATTCGTGATTGAACAGAATACCCGAGCAGCAGAACATATTGTAAGCCTCACGATATTCCTTCACTATCCAGAATCCGTACAGTTTTGCCACAGCATAAGGCGAGTAGGGGTGGAACGGTGTATTCTCGTTCTGAGGCACTTCCTCCACCTTACCGTACAGTTCCGAAGTCGAAGCCTGATATATACGGCATGTATTCTCCAGATGATTTGTACGCACAGCTTCAAGTATTCTCAGCACACCCACGGCATCCACGTCGGCAGTAAACTCAGGCGCGTCGAACGACACCTGCACATGGCTTTGTGCAGCCAGGTTATATATCTCAGTAGGCTGTACCTTTCCCACCAGTTTCACCAGCGACATCGAGTCACTCATGTCCGCATAGTGCAGGTGGAAGTTAGGTTTTCCTTCCAGGTGTGCTATTCTTTCTCTGAAGTCCACCGACGAGCGTCTTATCGTGCCGTGAACATCATATCCTTTTTCCAACAGAAATTCCGCCAGGTACGAACCGTCCTGTCCGGTAATACCTGTAATCAATGCTACATTTCTTTTCTCATTCATAAATCTTCTCTTTAATATATATTTGTCAGATATTTATCCTTATATTCTTTTTAATCCTACTATACTTCTTATAAAATTACTGATAAGATGATATGGGTACCACATCACCTCAGTCGGAGCAAGCCTGAAGAAACGTTTAGTACGTTCCATACCTTTACTATAAGAAAACCATTTACCTTTCCAGTACCCCTTCGGACGCCCGGGTATTCGTGTGTCATATCTGCCGAAGTTTCCAGAAGCCAGAACCTCTTTCAGCACCATCTCCCCATCCTTTTCGCTTCCTCTCGTGTCGAAAGGCATAAATTCCGCGGGAAGTCCCAGTTTGTTTACTATTACATACCCGAATGCCCTTGCCGCCTTCATCAGTCCCAGTCTTTTCAGGTCAGCCGTAAGTTTCTCGCCGTCTATATCCCTGTTGCAGTTTTTCAGTATGCAGTACCAGTCGCACAGCTGTCTCAAACCTATACCTCCATTCATGAAATGAGTGAAAGCATGAATAAAGACATACATCGCATTGAACGTAGGCGGCGGTACAGCCATTCTCCCGTTGTTCACAGCTCCATCCGGATACCATGTTTCCACCATTTTCTGTAACCTTCTGTTATGTAGCGGATTATCCATGGTGCACATAATGCGGTGATTCTCTATCATCACCCCGTCCAGTAGGAAAGAAGCGTGTTTCTCCGATTCTTCCTCCTTTTTCTCAGCCCCGATTCCTTCCAGAATCCTGTTGCCCGTTTTCTGTCCTGCCTTACCGAGGTAGATGTCTATATCCCCACACTGTCTGTGCGCCGGAATCCTGTACAGCTCAGCCACACCCTGTCCCTTAAGCAGTACAGGTTTCATACCGGCCGATGCATACACACTGTTCAGACGCTCCACCATGCTGTTCAGTCTTCCATTCATCTTCTCTATCCCCACAACCTTTTCCATCCACCTCAGAATCAGTTCCCTTGGCGGACGCATCTCCCTGTCGGTCGAGGATATTCCGTCGAACACAATACCCAGCAGCGCCTGGCTCTCCGCCATTCTGTATATGCCGTACCACTGTTCGGCTGTAAGTCCCCGCAGCAGGTCCTTTTCCGCGTCCGTGCCTTCCAGACCGGATCTCAGCAGCGCAAAGAAAGCATCCGTTATGCCCATATAATCAGTCTCTTCTGAACACGTCCCTGGTGTATACCTTATCCTTCACATCGTCCAGACAGCTGTCGTATCTGTTCGCGATAATGGCGTTTGCCTGTTTTTTGAAGTCTTCCAGACAGTTCACCACCTTCGATCCGAAGAAAGTTGTTCCGTCCTCCAGTGTAGGTTCGTAAATAATCACCGTTGCGCCCTTCGCCTTTATACGCTTCATCACCCCCTGTATTGAGCTCTGTCTGAAGTTGTCGCTGTTCGATTTCATTGTAAGCCTGTACACACCAATTACGCATTCCTTCTCGTTCTCCGGGCTGTAGTCTCCACGGTTATAATAGTCGTAATACCCCGCTTTCTTCAATACCTGGTCCGCTATGAAGTCCTTTCTTGTGCGGTTCGATTCCACTATCGCGTTAATCAGGTTCTCCGGCACATCCGCATAGTTTGCCAGCAGCTGCTTGGTATCCTTCGGCAGACAGTATCCCCCGTATCCGAACGACGGATTGTTATAGTGGTTTCCAATTCTCGGATCCAGGCTTATGCCGTTTATTATGTCCACAGTGTTCAGTCCCTTCATCTCAGCGTAAGTGTCCAGCTCGTTGAAGTAGCTCACCCTCAGTGCCAGATACGTGTTTGCAAACAGCTTCACCGCCTCTGCCTCCGTCAGTCCCATATACAGGGTATCTATATCTTCTTTCAGCGCTCCCTCATGCAGCAGTCCCGCAAAAGTCTCAGCGTCTTTTCTCAGTTCCTCCGCATGGTCACACACCGTATCCTTCGGACATCCCACGATTATTCGGCTAGGGTAGAGGTTGTCATACAGCGCCTTGCTCTCCCTCAGGAACTCAGGCGAGAACAGCAGCTTCAGCCCCTTTCCATATTTGCGGTACAGTCCCTCGCAGTATCCCACAGGGATTGTACTCTTTATCACCATCACCGCCTCCGGGTTCACCTCCCTTACCAGGTCAATCACCTCCTCCACATGGCTCGTGTCGAAATAGTTCTTCACCGGGTCATAGTTTGTGGGAGCCGCTATCACCACGAAGTCCGCTTCGCTGTATGCCGTCCTGCCGTCCAGTGTCGCCGTCAGGTCCAGTTCCTTTTCCGCCAGATACATCTCTATATAGTCGTCCTGGATAGGAGAAATGCGTTTGTTTATCTTTTCCACCTTTTCCGGAATCACGTCCACAGCCATCACCCTGTGATGCTGTGCCAGCAATGTTGCTATCGACAGGCCCACATAGCCCGTTCCAGCCACAGCGATATTCTTTTTCATAAATAAACAGTTTTAGATGTTAATGTCAATATTACTTATATCGCACAAAATTAACTATAATTTTGAAAACAGCCAACAAAAAAGGCGGAGCAGTTATTTGCTCCGCCTTTAATTCTGGAAATTACATATAAATGTATGTTGTCTATACAAACCTTTTTTTACTCGATAATAACCACACGGTTCAGCTTGTTGCTTCCGAACATGTTTTCACCGTCAGGAATAGAAACTATCTGCAGCTGGTCAGCATTTACACCCTCTTTAACCAGGATGTCGCGAACCTCTTCAGCTCTCTTCTTGGCCAGTTTGGCATTAATTCTCTTCGAACCTGTAGCCTTGTCCGCATAACCAACCACTCTGTAAGTCTTGTTAGGGTTCTTCTTGATAATTTCCGCAGCCTGTTTGATGTTTACGTTGCCATAGTCATCCACCTTGCTGCTTCCAATCAGGAAGAATATAGAGCGAGGTCCTGCCACTTCCACTTCTTTCACTTCAGTCTTCACTTCCGATTTCAGAGCCTGCTCGTTAGCTTTCAGCTGGCTGATCTGCTGTTCAGCAGTGTCAAGTTTCTGTTTGTATTCGTTTATCTTGGCATTTATCTCGTCCATTTCCTGCTGAGTCAGTTTCGCAGTCTTGAATCCCTTGCCTCCGAAAGTATAAGTAGCGCCAAGGTTCAGATACATATATCCGTCATTGTTTGCGCTGCTGTATGCACCCAGGATAGAAGGAGTAACCTGTCCGCGCACTTCCATGTCGATAGCCCATTCCTTGTTGATGTTATATTTTGCGCCAAGACCAAGGCTAGCGCCGATATTGCATCTCATGCGTCTGTCGGCAGGAACAGTCTTTTCAGTATCAATTTCTGTTACCACAGTAGTTCCCTGAGCGTCTGAAGTCTCAGTAGTCTTGTATGCTACGTTCCATCCTCCATAGTTCTTTCCTAAGTTGATAGACGGACCGGCAAAGAAGTTCACTTCCCATTTGCGGTCAGCCTTATAACCTCCGAACAGGTTAGTCAGGTTCAGCATACCGTCGAAGTTCAGTCCGAAGTAGTTTTCTTTTCTCACTACCTCTTCAGCGGTTACGGGGAACGGATAGCTGGTCTTCATTCTCGAGCTCCAGCCGTACACCTGACCTCTAACTCCCCACACAGGAGTGAACAGCTTACCTACTGAAACGTTTATCAGCGGAGTGATAGTCTTTCCGAAGTCAGAGTCCGGGTTGAAGTTACCCTGTATACCTGCTCCCACACTTACGAAGACATTCTTGTGTTCCTTTTCCTGTGCGTTAGCCTGCAATAAGGCACCAGCCAGTATTGCAGTCAGAATTACACTTTTATTTTTCATTTTATCAGTTGATTTAAATTTTATACATTCGTTACAATACAAATTTGAACGTTATGCCTCCCGAGAAATACTTCATCCTTTGCAGTTCGAACATAGCGTGTATATGGTTGAACAGCAGGTAAGAAGCTCCTACGGCCACATCCCTTGTGTCATAGTCCGCTATCAGTGTCAGTTGCGGATGAAACGACGGACTGTAAGTAATGCCACCTGCAATCCCGTTCATATCATAGTCCCTGCGTGTGTTATACAGATAGGAGAGATGAATACCTATTTCTTCCCTTCCTATTTTCACATGCTTTGTAGCCGCTATAAACATTCTGCTCAGATATCCGTTACCCGATTCAGCGTTTACTTTACGGCTTGAGAAAGCGAATGGATCCTGAATACCCACAGCCACAGCCGGCATGTGTTTCCACCATTGTCCTTCCTTTGCTATTCTGAATCTGGCCGCAAAGTTTCTGTCCTGGTTTGTAAATCCAGAGTAGCCATATTTGTCAAGTCCCATAGATTCCGCAGTGTGCAGCGTACACATATATGTTACCTCCATCCACGGCATTATGGTCACATTCATAAAGTAACTGTACGTATTATAGTACCAATGAGGCGGAGTAAGTTCCTTGTTCAGGAAAAATGCTCCAAGCATCACAGTCTTGTCTTCCTGCATTTCCCCCGAGGGAGCATGCAATAGCCCCGTGACACCGTATGTAAGCTGGGCCTTAAGCATTAATGGCGATAATACCATTAATGCCGTTACAGCCCATTTTTTTATTGCTCTATGTCTGCTATAATTATTCACCGGTTACTATACCACCACCTTCATTATTATTACCATCACCATGTCCATGACCATGACCGATGCTAGTCATATTGTCATCGTCTACAGTGATTGTAACAGAAATGATAGTTTCCACTACGAACGAAATCTTCTTGCCGTTTACTTCAACTGTATAAGATCTTCTTTCAGTAGCAGTAGTAACATCATAATTAATCAACTTAGTCCATGCCGGAATATTTACATAACCTGTATATTCTGCGTCCTGATATCCCTTGCTGGCTGCAGGATAAATTGCATCTATGCTGCTTTGTACAAGAGCCTGTGCATTAGCGTTAGAGAAGTTTGCTGATATTTCATTTTTCAATCCTTCACTGTCTGCATACTGAGAACCAGACTTACCTTCTTTATATGTAAGCTTATAGTTGTTTACAGGATTTTCTTCAGCATTTTCATAGTTTACGTCAACCGTTTTTGTTACGCTTACAGTATCTATTTTTACTTCAGACTTCATGTTCAAGGCAGCACGGAAAGTAGAGAAGTGAGGTACAAACATTGAATATGCACCGTCCTTCAATTCTACACCACCTTTGCTTTCAGTAGCCCAAGTATTGTCAGTAGCGTTCAGATACTGTAGTACGAAGTCGTTACCAAGCTGTCCTTCATATTTGTCGTTGAATTTCACCTCTAGATAAGGAGTGAAGACCACGCCGTCAGGAAGACCAGTATAAGTCTTCAATATTACATTGTTTTCACCTTCGTCAGTACCTTCACTTGCGCTGTTGTCAGCATGGCTAAAGACAACGATTGTTTGACCGTTAAGGTTCTCAATTTTTGTACCTTGAGGTATAGTCACTGTAGTACCATCAGTCATTGAAGTGTTTACTTCACTTACAGTCACGCCATTTTCGTTCAGTTCAGGAGAAAGCACACCTGTTGTACCGTCACCCGGATCTACCTGTCCGTCGTCACTGATTGCGAAGCCGAACTTAAGATTGACTGACATAATCTGAGCATCAGCTTTTACTGTTTCAGAAATAGTGATTTCTTTTTTACCTGTTTCGTCCAAAACCATAGCTTCCACTGTATATTCACTTACTCCGCTTTTCTTTCCCAGTTTGAAAGAGAAAGTGCTGGAATTATACAGAGGTTCCACAGTGTCATCATTCACTCTGATTCTTCTTGCTGCAACCATCTTGTTATTTACGTCTGTCACGTAACCGGAGATTGTAACATACTCTTTCTTAAGAGATACAGACACAGGATAAACGATAGTAGAACCGTCATTGATTTTCTGTACGTATACAGATCTTGTTGTGCTGGTATAGTTCTCAGCCTCAAATTTAAGGGTTACGATAGTACCTTCTCCCACTTCGTCTTTTGTAAGCTTAACGTTATAGGCTCCGTTACCACCTTCCAATGTACCCCTGTCAGAAGTTACTGTAACATTCTCTATCGCAGCTCCGGTTTCTGCGTCTGTCACAGTTCCCGAAATTGAGTATGCAGCAGCCGGGATAGTCACTGTACCGGAGTCAGGACCATTCACGTCCAGTCTTGAGTCCTTGTAACATCCGGTCATGCTTGTCAAAAGAAGAGTAAATGCCATACTTCTGATGACAACTTTACTCGAAATAAAATTCTTTTTCATGATGAAATTAAAAATTAAAAAAACAAATAAATTATCTCAATTGCGATTTTATATAATATGGATTAAACATATTAGCCTGCATCATATTGTCTCCCGGCATGGTTTTATACGTCTGATAGTAGAACCTTTCGTTTCCCGCGTTATACGCTATACCCATATTCTTCGAAATGTTCACCCTCGGAATATATCCCCTCCGTTTATACTTGTATGGCGGCAGCAGCACCTGAACCCTAAATCCGGCATTTGACTTTGCCCACTGGGCCTTCATCGCATAGAAACCGATGCTTGCATTTCTGAAATGCCTTATAGCATCAATTCTCACCCCCTTTTCCCCCAGCAGATACTGTTCAGCCTTTGCCGTCAGCTGCACATTATATTTCGGCCAGTAGAAACTGCCACCTATGCTCCACGTGAATCGGCTCTTTGTACCGTATGAGCACTCAAATCCGTCCCACCTGTATGTCGCTGTCATTCCAATTCTTCCTTCAATGCTGAATCTCTCATCCCACAGACACACATGTTTCAGCTCCAGATCCGCTCCATAACGGCTGTTGTTGAATGTTCCTACCGTCAGGTTCCCCCATATATTATAAGGTAACCTCACGCTCTGTCTTGCGGTAATAAATCCCGGATGCACCTTCCCGGCTCTGTCTCCATACCCGTCGTT
Organism: uncultured Bacteroides sp.; assembly: GCF_937912035.1. Lineage (GTDB taxonomy): Bacteria > Bacteroidota > Bacteroidia > Bacteroidales > Bacteroidaceae > Phocaeicola. Next base: position 346,243 of record NZ_CALDPF010000031.1, on the reverse strand, counting down.
ATACACCGGAATCACCAGCTGTGCCGCCAGCTTCATTCCCTTCCACAGCGAAATCTCCACAGTAGGAGAGAGGTTGAACAGCACCTGATAAATCTGGTTTATTATAAGGTTCTTCAGCGAGAGCTCAGGGTATATCACCACGTCCACCTTAAACAGCGAACTGTTCTTCACTCCCTTCTTCACCGCCTTCTTCCATTCCTCACCTAAGCCGTATCCGGCGTTCCATTCCGCGTCACATCCCTGTCTGTATGTCAGCGATATCTGCGGCACGTTATTGTCCATCACCACCACACGGCAGAGCTTGCTCTCCGGAAGTCCGTTCTTCTGCAACATATCCAGCGCCAGACCTATACCTTTGCCGTTCTGCTTGTAAGCAGTATTCTCTATCACATACACCAACTCCTTCTCTGACTCATGCCATGCCACATTCTCAAATCCCAAGTCCGTGAGCATGTCTACAGCCTTCTGTGCCTCCTGTGCGGTGGCCATACCCGGCACTGTCATCAGTAAAGAACACAAGGAACTGTATAAAAATCTTTTCATTAGTCAGTTGTTTAGTATATAATCGGTAGCAAAATTACATTATTTATGTTTAATGTCAAATAAAATTCTAAATATTTTTTATTTTTCCGTACCAAATCAGTAAGCATTCTTTTCTCCGCCTATCATATTTGCTACAGTTTTATACATTATATACAGATCCAGCCATATCGACCAGTGCTCTATATACCATATATCACCCTTTATTCTGTTCTCCATATCCTTCAGTTCCTTGGTCTCACCCCTGAAGCCTGTCACCTGGCTCCACCCCGTAATTCCCGGTTTCACCCAGTGTCTCACCATATATTTGTCAATCAGCTTCGAGTATTCCTCCGTATGCTTCACCATGTGCGGTCTTGGTCCCACAAGGCTCATATCCCCCATAAACACATTTATGAATTGCGGCAGCTCGTCTATATTCGTTTTTCTCATTATGTTCCCCCATTTTGTCTTTCTCGGGTCATTCTTCGTAGCCTGTACCCTGTCAGCATCCGCATTCACCTTCATGCTTCTGAATTTCAAGCAGTAGAACTCCACATCATCCAGTCCGTTTCTCTTCTGCTTGAAGAACACAGGTCCCGGCATCGTTATTTTTGTAATTACAGTCACTATAATCAGTATTATAGGAAAGAGCGTACACAGAAAAATCGTCGATATCACCAGATCCATAGTTCTCTTCATAATCTTGTTCGACAGGTAGGAGAGAGGCTCCCTTCTTATACACATCACCGGCACATTTCCCACATTCTCCATTACCATCCTGCTTTGCGTATATTCATAAAGGTCAGGAATAGAGTAGAATCTTATTATGTGGTTCTCGCAATACCTCATTATTTCCCTTATCAGTTCGCTATGCCTGCTGTCTAGTCCGCAGAACAGGTAATGACTGTTACCATATTTCTCCATATACCCTTTCACCTGCTCAGGTCTTCCCAGGTAAGGACAGTCCTTCGGCATCAGTTCCGAAGGCTCAAAGTCGAAATAGCCTTTTACCCTATATCCGGCCCATTTCTGTATAGTCAGTTCCTCATAAAGCTCCGCCATGCTTTTACTTCCACCCACAAGAACCGAGAACCTCAGGTTTCCACCCTTGCTCCTGTAATTCTTTATCGTTTTTCTTACTGCTATACGGAATAGAGTACTCGCTACACATGTAGAGACAAGAAATCCTACAAACATATACGACCACGAATCCATAAACTGCCCCACTGTAAGGATTATGTATCCCGCAAGAGCGAAGCATACATTTGTAGAGATTACCTTTTTTATCACCTCATATAGGTACGTCTTTCTGTCGTACACAACTACACCGTTCAGTACCACACTAAGAGCATAAATCATCATGATCAGTACTGTGACCTGAATCTTTGGTGCGTTCATAGCCTTTTCCCAAACAGTATTGTCTGTGAAATACGAAAACCCATAAAACAGCAAACCACACATCACGGTTTCACATACCATGATTGTGGTAAAAGCAATATTCCTGTAAGATTTATTATAACTTTCCATATTAAAGATGTATAAACTGTGGTATTTTCCATGCCATTTTCTCTAGTTTTGTCAGCGTAGGATTAAGTCCATGGCTACGGTACATGCGTATATCTTCGTCCCACATCTGTTTCCTCCTTTTGCTGTCCGTACTTAGTCCACCCATACGCATTCTTACTATATATTCCTTCAGATACTCCACCTTCAGATCCGCCTCGTAAAGATATCGGAATAGGAAATCCGAGTCTGCAGCAATTTTATAGCTTTCGTCGTACAATCCATATATCTCAATCGCCGCGCGCTTGATATAGCAGGTTGGGTGCAGCGGCAGCCAACCGTTGCGTACCTTCCATTTTGAGTATGAACCACCTATCCAGTTACGCACTACCTTCTCTGTATTATTGAAATCCACAAATAGCCCATCGCCATACACAAAGTCAGCATTCGTCTGTTTAAATCTTTCCACTATCTTCGATATTATGTCAGTAGAAAAGAGAAAATCGTCACTATGCAGAAGCCCTACTATATCCCCCGTAGCAACTCTGATACCCTTATTTATCCCCTCGTACATCCCATGATCCGGTTCCGATATTATTTTCGCTATCCGGTCCTTATAACCATTTATCACCTTCAGCGAATTATCTTTGCTCGCACCGTCCACCACTATATACTCTATATCCGGATAGTCCTGCGCCAATACACTCTCAATCGCCTGTGCTATGGTAGCTTCACGGTTGAAACATGATGTTATTATTGAAACTTTCATTAATTATTATTTTTTATATATTTAGGCATAACCCTTTTCATAATCTCCGCCTGTTTCCTTTGTCCCTTAGCATTGATATGAATACCGTCCCTATAATCCTCTTCAGTAAATTTATAGTTCAATTCCTTAATAAGAGTAACACAGTTCTTTTCAGCCCAGTCTATTATTTCCTTGCCCTGTTCGTTATAACATCCATTTCTAAGTTCCTCAATATCCGCATGAAGATACACCACCAGCGGAATATTCGCACTGTCCGCTATAGCTTTCAGCTCGTTAAATCCCGGATTGAACACTCTTCCGCCTTTCTTTATCCCCACACCTTGAGCCACTTTCTGGTCAGGATCTGGCTCCACATTCTTTTTCTTGAACACTCGTGGCATCACATATCTGTCTATCAGTTCCCATAGAGCCAGTTTATACTGTTTGTCGGGGTAGGAAGGATGAATGCCCACCACAGGCTGAAAGTCCATATTGTCGTGTGCGTCGTGGCTGCTCACAAGCAGAAACATAGCTTTTGCCCCGAACAAGCCTTTCTCCTTCAGATACGCCACACAGTTATCCGGTCCCCAGCTGCCGGCAGAAATGTTCAGCATCTGCATCCCCGTTTCTGCTGTGAATATAGACGTTGCCAGGTCCTTCTGATCCGTCTGTACTCCTCCGAATATCACCGAGTCTCCAAGACCTAAAATTATGGTCTTGGTGCTATCCGGCTCGTCACTGCGTTGCGAATAGCTGTTATACTTGTAATGATTGAAAAATCTCGAGCCCTCCTGATTAGGACAAGCCATATATTCATATTTGTCGCTTGCCTGATAGAGTGGGGCATTGCATAATCCGTAAATCCTTAGGGCGATTTCCCCCCCCCCTAACAAAATTATTGGAATAGCCAAAAGTATTTTTAATTTTTTCATCTGATAATTCTTTTTCTTATCTGTTTAGCGGGATTCCCCTGATAAATACTATATTCCTCCATATCCTTTGTTGCTATAGAGCCTACAGTCAGTATTGCATGACTATGAACAGTAACTCCGGGACAAACCACTGATTTTGCTCCAACCCATGCCCCATCTTCTATGATAATAGGAGCGTTTCTATAATCAAACGAAGTAAGAGTATAATCATGATTTCCTGTTAGTAATAAAGCTCCTTGCGATATACACACATTGTTACCTATAGTAACGTAATCCAGATTATCTATCCAACAATTCTCACCCAACCAAACATTGTCTCCAACAGTCAGTTTCCATGGAAATTTGACACATACATTATTTTTTATTATTAACCCTTTACCTATCTTGGCTCCGAATGCTTTTAACAGAGCTATCTTTATTCCCATAAACGGATTCCATGAGGCGCGTACAATTAGTGCGTTCACGAAATACCATAAAGTAATCTTCAAAGGAGTTGCCCTCTTGCTAAAGTTACCAGTAGTAAAAATTGCAAGATTGGCTATAGGCTTTTGAGAACTATCATTACGCCGCATACAAACCTCCCTTCATGTCAGGAATCAGCTGTATGCGGAATGAAGTATTACATTTTACCTCCCATTTGTTAACTGTCGTTAAATAATTATTCCTCAGATACTCCTTAATTTTCTCTGCATCATAATTAAACTGTTTCTTTATCTCAAAAACCTTGGCGTCAACAAGCATTCTGTACCAGAAACCTTGAAGAATATGCCATACAAATCCCTCTTTACCATCCAATCCACCTTTCAGTATGTATCTGATAAAGAAGTTTATGAACGGTCTTATAAATAATGGAGACTTTATATATTTAATTTTAAGCCATCTTTTACGTTGTTCTTCTGTACCGAGAAATTTAGGAATAACCTCTTCGGCTTTCGCGTCCATACCATACTCCATCATAAGCATATCCACCATTTTACGGATCGCATATCCGTTATGCTTCTCTGTACACCAAGTAAGGTTATTAAGATTCGCATCCACCTGATTGCCTGTCTCAACAGTTATAGTCTTACCGTCAAACAAACGGATATGCTCATCCATCCATCTGTTCTCACAGTCTCCGTGTCCTTTTCTGAAAACCTTCAGGTGATACGATGGATAACATCCGCCATGAAGAAGTGGTTTCCCCATGAAATCAATCCTTTTTCTTACATAGACACCATTTGTATCCAGGTCACATTCACTGAGAGCCTTTTTCATTGCATCACCCAATCCGCCTTCTAAAAACTCATCAGCATCTATTCTCCATATCCATTCCGAATTAATCTCACAGTTATATACACCATAATTAAATTGAGTGGCATAATTCTTACAAGGATTTTTATAAACCTTGGCACCAAGTTCTTCTGCTACTTCGCATGTTCTGTCAGTACTTAACGAGTCAACCACTATTATCTCTTCGCAAATCCCTTTCAGCAAGTTTATACACCGAGCAATGTGTTTCTCCTCATTTTTTGTCAGAATAATAGCTGCAATGGTATTGTTATTCATTTATTCTTCTAATTTTTATAGTTTTAGCCGGATTACCGCCAACAACAGTCCACGGTTCGACATTCTTGAATACAACACCTCTTGCACCTACTACAGCCCCTTCACCTATTGTTACTCTGGGTCCTATAAATGCTTCGGCTGCTACCCAAGCTCTTTCTTCTATTACTATAGGTTTTTCTATCTGTTCATGCCTTAGAGATGAAATGTTATGCGATGCCGTACAAAGATAACTTCTTTGTGAAACTATTGCGTTAGCTTTTAATGTTATCTTCGCGGCATTATAGCAATCTACTCCTGACGCTAAACAGGAATAATCCTCCATTACCAAATTACATGGCATAAATATCTTTGCAGATGAATATACATTTGCCTTATATGAAACTTTCGCTCCAAAACATCTTAAGATGAAAATTTTCCACTTATTGCACATACTTCTAGGGAAAGGACGTGCAAACAGTGTCCAGCAAATATTCCATATATATCTCTTTATTCTGTCAGAAGTAGAATAAGGAGATACGAACTCTATTGTATTATTATTCATACCAATTATTATAACATTTCTAAAAAACAACTTTCTTTGAAGTTTCTTATACTAATGTTTTTTACCATTTACTTGTAATCATATTATAGTTATCCACAAATTTTATTTCTATTTGTTGTAAAACACTATGTGGTGGTTATTTGTTTTTTTTATTTTTTGTCCGTACAATTTCATCTAAAACCTATGATAGTGAGTAGACTTACCTTCCACCAGCTAATACTGAATAGGCCTTTGGAATGTATCTTTTCATTAATAATGAAATAAATATGGCGGCAACTGTAAAGACCCATGGCGACAATAAATACGAGAAAGCAAAACCAACCGATGATTGACCTAAGATTACCACCAATAACTTCCTTATTAAATTCAGAGTTGGTTCATGGAATAAATATACAAAAAAAGTAGTATTACAAGCCAAAAGCAGATATTTATTATGCTTTAGAATATAGTTTTGCGGAACAATAATATTATAAATACTCAAGATACCAAATACACCTATAATTGTAACTAAAGTATTAATATATGTAGGGAATGTGATACTAAAATACACTTCTATACTGCTGATTATCATATATACGTAAAGAAAGATAGAATTGCTGATTTTATTAAAAAGACAGTCTCCCAACAAGAACCAAAATAAAGATAAAAATGGGAAATATGCATTAATTCCTTCAAAACAACTCAAACATAATGTACACAAAATCAGCACATATTTGTTGATATGCTTTCTTAATAAATATATAACTGGTGATATAAGTACAATAATTATTAGGTCACGAAGAAACCATAATTGAAATGCCAGCGGTGATGTCCCGTCAGGCTTTTTATAAAAAATAGAAGAGATTATCTCATAAAAAGGCTGTTCGAATAACGAAAGGATGTCATTACCTCCATTCATAAATTTATTACACCCAGGTATGAATATTAGAATAATAAAAAATAACGGAAAGAACAAACAACCTATTATGTATGGAATAAAAAGAGTTCTTATTCTTTTTTTCATTTTAATGAATATTGAACTTATTCCATTCTCAATATTCTGAAAGAAAAGGAATCCCGAAATCATATAAAAAATAGGTACAGCACACCTTCCTATTTTTCCAGAAATGCAGCTCTGCAAAACGTTATTGAACTTCATACCAAGAATCTCATGCGGATAATTATGAAATCCGGAATGAATATATAATACTAAAAACATTGAAAATAAAGATAACAACTTTATCTTGTCGCTTAAATAACGGTTTATCATACTTTATAAATTAATCTCATGTTTACGCATCAAGCCAAATATTTGTGAAACTTCTATTTCCTTTTGTTTATCCTCGATGGCGTGTTGATTATCCTACCATACAGGTTAAACATATCAAGAGCGATTTTTTTAGTTGAATACTTCTTTTCTACTAATCTTCTTCCGTTCATTCCCATTCCTTTCAATTCATCTGAAGATAAACTAAGAAAATCTGTTAATGCATTCTTAGTAGATTCACTTCCTATTTCTATCCACCAACCGCAATTTTCGGTATTAAGTTCCTCCCATGGAGTTCCTTTAGTTGTAATAACTGGAGTTCCGCTTGCAAGAGCTTCAGCTACTACAATCCCAAAGTTCTCCGAATATGTAGGTAACACAAACACATCCGCTTGTCTGAATAGTTCCCATTTCTTCTCACCATATACACCTCCACAAAAGCATACCATATCTGATATTCCTAATTCTTTTGCTTTCTTTTTTAGAGATAGTATATAATCCTCATCTCCTTCACCTGCTATATTTATGCTATATCCGATAAGTTGCCCTTTAATTGCCGATACCGCTTCCAACAGAAATTCAATACCTTTTTTTACATGAATTCTTGACAGGAATAGTATATTCTTATTCCTTTCCCAGCTTTTTTTCATCGTTATGCTGTCAATATCAATGCCGTTTGCTATAACCTCAATCTTATTATTATAACCTAACTTTAAAAGATTCTCTTTTTCACTCTCGGCAGTGGCATGAATGCAATCAGCTTTAACTACAGCTCCTTTCTGATAGAGCAGGAGAGCAGGTATTTTCCTTGTCCAGTAATGTCTTGTCATGATCCATGGCTCCAGCATACCGTGAGGAGTAAGAACCACACTATACCCTAGTTTCTGTGCCCATTTCTGTGTTATCGCACATCCGGGAGTCCAGCATCCGTTCACATGAAATACATCAGGATTAATTTCTTTCATCAGTTTGCAGAACTCTTTCTTAAACTCACCATATTTCTTTATTGTAGGCAAATTATGAATCTCGCAATTCTTTATCTCTACGGGATTTTCCGATGAATGAGTGAATATATGCAGTTCTACCAACTTTCCCAGTTCATTCCCTAACAGCTGCATATAAGCCGTTGTGCCGCCCCAATTACGTCCTATTGTAGGTATGTAGTGAATAATTCTCATAATATACTTATCGCATTTTCTACCATCTGTTCCATAGAAAGATTGTTTTTTACAAAAGCACGTGCGTTGTTTCCCATTTCAAGAAATACATTCTTCTCTGAATTGGTAATAAAGCTATAACAATCATCCACATTTTCGAATATAATCCCATTAAATCCCGGCTTAATATAACTGTATTCCACGCATTGCTTAGTTTCTTCACTCCTTACGAATGTAAATATAGGTTTCCCATATGCCATAGCCTCCACTATCGAAAGTCCTAACCATCCAGGTTGGAAATATATATCAGCCAGTGCAAACAGTTCACGTTTTATGGTAGTGTCATACACGGCCCCAAAATCATGCACATTACTGTATGGTGTAAAGTCCGGCTTATTTTTACCACTACCTATTATTACAAAACCATACTTCTTACTGTCCAGCCTCTTTATAGTTTCCACCAACAGATCCGTTCTCCTGTAGTTCGACTCAAATCTGGCACAGAAAATCAGTATTATCTCCTCCTTTATACCATATTTCTCTTTCAATTCATATATACCATCTGTTGTAACATATTCCGTCATTTCCTTTACTCCCGTAAGAGTATTGTTCAGTGCGACCATCCTTTTATTGGGAAAAATCTTTTTCCACTGCTCCAGTTCCTTCTGCATATACAGCCATACACAATCTGCCAAAGCCATTTGCCATTTCAGTTTCCAGTCCGGTTTTTTCTCCTCTGCCAGATATCGCTTCACTGAGATACCCTGTCCCCAGAGAATGATTTTCTTTCTATGGATGAACTTTGTCAGCAGCAGCAACCATGTAGTGATATGCGCAAAATGCAGCATCAGTATCAGTGTATCATATTTCTTTGATAGCAGTGTAAACGGATTATATATCAAGAATCCTTTTATCTGTTTGTTGGGAATATACGAGATCCCTGTAGTATCTATATTAAATCCCTGACTCTTGGTATTCTCAAAGGAATTGTAAACATACACATCAGAGGTGTCACATTTTTGACGCAGTAAATCAAAAAACTCCTGCCTGTAATGAGGAACTTCAGGCTGGAGTATGGCTATAGAATTTTTCTTTCTCATTATTAATATTACAAGCTGAATTCAAGTTGATCTACAGCTGGTGAAGTTACCAGTTCATGAACTTGTCGTAATTCACTCCATAATCCCGAAGATCCTTGGTCTCGCTGCATAACTGATAGAGGTCATATACCTCCTGGTAGTTTACTTTTTCTTTTGCCATAATCATTGTTGTTAAAGGTTACGGCGCAAAGATATGTTAGGCTACGATGTGCGTCAAGGCGGAAAATAGAATGGTTACGGCTTACTATTAAATTATTTATTCTTTATTAATTCTTCAAATAAACGAATCCATTGACGGCCTATTTCTTCAATAGAGAAAGTTTTGGCTTTTTGTATACACTTACTTGCCATTTTATTTCGGAATGCGTCATTTTCTATTAATCTGGATAGTTTATCTGCATATTCATTAATGTCCATTGGTGTAACTAAAATGCCGTCTGTTTCGTCTGTTATAATATCTTTTACTGATAAATAACTATCGAAAGCTATAGGTACCACACCATTTTGCATTGCTTCTACTAATACAATACCAAAACCTTCAGATGAGGAAGTCATACAAAAAATAGAGGCTTCATTATAAAAAGGTAGAGGATCCTTAAAACCATGAAAGTTTACATTCTTGATAGAATTATTTTTTACGTAATCTTTTAGTGACATTAGTTCCGTACCGTCTCCTACAATATCTAAAATCCAATCTGGATATCTTTCCCAAATCTTCTCCCATATTTTAACTAACAAATCAACTCTTTTGTGTTTGAAATCAATACGACCTACATAAAGAACTTTTTTCTTTTTAGATAAAACGGGGTTCGTTATAAATGAGACAGGATTTGGAATAGCTGTTATATTATTATATTTCCGAACATCAATAAATAGACTAAGCTCTTTTAAAAAAGATTCAGAAAGCAATACGACTCTGTTACTTATATTACATAAATTCTTGAAGTGAGGATGCATCATTAAGCAATATCCCCATTTTACCAACGGAGGCATGAATGGTATTTTAAGCAAATGGACTAAAGATTGGAGATGGTATTTTTTTAATCTGTTTCTTGAAGACAGTTCCATATTGACAACACCTCCAAGTAGACTGTTATGAATACATGAAACTAATTTGGAATCAGTTTGTCTGACGGTAGCAAGCCAAGCTGTATGTAGGGGAGAAACACCTTCCTGAAAAACAGTTATGTCTATGCTTTCACTTTGAATAAATTCCTTTAGAAATTTCAAATTTTGTTTGCTACACGCTTTTTGGGGATCAGGGAAAGTATATTGAAAAGGAGATTCTCCTTTTTCTAATCCAAGATACAAAACCTTATGTCCATTCTTACGGAAAAACTCTGAAAGCACATATGTCACTCTTTGTATGCCGCCACGTGTCGGATTAATTGATGAAGAATATAGATATAGTATATTCATACTAATTAAATTTTCATTTTATTGTTCCGCTTGTCATTAATGACAAACTGTTTTTTATTGTAATACAATCCTTCTATTGTTCCTAAATATACGAAAACCATTATAAATAAATAATGATATGTAAACACTTCGCCTGCTATAGAATATATTAAAAATATCATATAACAGCTTGCAAAAGAAGCTGATAAATTTATTATCTCTTTGTTCTTTGATTTTATTATTGAAAAAAATCTGAATATCATAAAACAATGGAACAATAAATACAATATTAAACCTATTATCCCATAGTAGTAATACATAGAAGCAATTTCTACATCAACCATGTGTTTATGTTTAGAAAGCATTGACATGAATCCATATCCTAAAATCTTATTTTCAATAGGAGCATGACTTATTTCATTATAAACATCAACAAAATTTTCACCTCTACCACTACCTTTATCATCTTGAATATTTTCAATCCTTTGAATTATACGATCTATATTTTCATTTCCTTTCATGAAATAATAAGTTCCATAAAATATTCCAGAAACTATAAATAGAAGTCCAACTAAACGATGGAATTTATAATGAGTATCTATTATTATATTAGCAAGCAATATACCACCACATACAATAATACCTGCACGCTTAAAAGCATATATACTACATAATGTTACGATTAGGATTAAAATATATTTCTTCCATGAGTGGACTCGCATTAAAAGTAATGGAAGACATTGCAACGTGAAATAATAATAATGATGTTGCGCAAGGGTATCATTTACAACTCTAAAATATTGGTATGATCTGAAGTTGTTTATAATGCCTGCAATAAAAAATAGAATAGCAAAAATATAGACTATATCATAATTATTATTTCTTCTAACATAAATATAGAAGAAAATATATATATTAACCCATAACAGAGAGTAGCAGAATAATTGAAACAGGGTACAATTAAAAAATAATCCTCCTGTATATCGTTCGTAATATAAGTAATTTGTAAAAGATATAACGGATGTAATTGTTAAAAGAATGAATATTCTATTAAGTCCGGTTTCAGAAAAGAAACTTAATTGCCCATATCTGAAAATAAATAGCAGACAGTTGATTGTAAGTAATACAGAAGCTGGGAACATTTGTCCGGAAGCATGTAGATATGCCATCCAAACTATACCTATTGCTTGAATTATCAAGAACTGGTTTATAGGTTTACTAAGTTTAAGTTGGGATATACTAAACTTCATTGAAGGCTTTTTATTAAGAAATTTATAGATTGTTCGCGTTCTTTGTTCATACGTTCTTTTATCAACTTGTAATTAATCTCATTAATATTATCCGGTTGTATACATGAATCCTTTAACAGCCTGTCCTTTAGTCCCAATTGATTTAATAAGGACAAGAATCGGTCCAGCCCTCTTTTCTCATTGGCAATACTTATAAACTGACGTTCAAAATTTATAGAGAATGCTGTGCCATGAAACGAATCTGTAATTACAAAACTCGCATTAGCTATATTTTCAAGCCATGATTCAACTCCTGGCTTGCATAGCTCTTTCCAGAATCCTCGTTCGGACAAAGATGATAGTTTTGTTTGGTTGATGTATTTTACGGGTAAATTTAACATTTTAGAATAAGCATTTATTAGCTGTTGCTTTTCCTTAGTCATATCCAAAACATAAACAGCAATATATTCTCCTTGATTAATATGAAGCTTAAATTGGTCAATATAGTATTCCTTATCAAGCAGGAGTGTAGGATCTAGTACATGTTGGGCTTTTACTCCAAATAATGTTTTACATAATTCTATTCCAGAATCTTCTCTTACAGATATGGCATCAAATTTTTGCATAAACTCTTTTACAATAGGAATTGATTCCTCTGCGTTTGGATCATCCCAGTAGTCTACTCCAAAAGATGCCGCGTAAGATATACGTTTTACATTAAAATCTTTTGTAAAATCAAGAAAATAGTTGTAATCCGCACCATAGACATGACGCATACGCCATACCTGATCGCTTCCCACAATAAAAGCATCAAATCCTTTAGAAATTAACGCATTGATTTTATCTTTTGTATCTATTATTTCTGTTTGTGGTTGTATATATTGCTTAATGAATTTGTTGAATTTCTGAATAATTAATGCATGGTACATCTGCTTAAATAGCTTATGAAGTATGCTTTGATTTTCACTGTTCCATCGGCGTCTTACAGACCATGCATCATATCCTTGTTTCTTAAGAAAAGCAAGTAATGCATATGCTTGTAATATTCCACCATAGTTACTTTTTATGGGTAGTGTTAAGATTCCTATTTTCATTATTCTATTTTTTTATATTGCTTTTACGTAATATATAGTATTAGCTGCAATCATTATATTTTCAATTATTACAATTTTTCCGGCTGAAAAACAGCCGATAAAATAAAATATCTGTTTAATTTAACATTCCGGTTTATAAAGTAAGAATCCAATTTTTTAGTGTTCCCTTTTTTAATTCTCTGAGAAGCCTGCAAAAGTAATCCCTGAATGAGATTCCAATTTTTTATAAAAGTATTTCTTATTTCTCTTCTTGAACAAGTCATAGAATACCGTATATGGAATGTTGTTGCTAATGCAGAATGAGTTGTTTGAAACTCCTTTGGATTCGCCCTCGGTCTTGTAGAGAAACTACAGTCTTTCAAAATCTTTTTCACTAAACATAATCTTTCGAGTTTTATGTTTTGCACGAAGGTATTGGAAAGAACCATGCTAGTCAATAAATTAATTTTGGATAGTTACTGAAAGTAGGAAACGAAAAACTACAAGCTCAAATTTCATATATACTATGTCTTTACTTACCTAACATCTTTTTAATCGTTTTAATTCCATTCTCGCCAAATGTCTCCCTTACTACATTTTTTAATATACCTTCCGTCGATTGATTCACATTTAATATCATACGAATAGCCTCGCTTTCATCATTGTTATCTACAAATACCTCAAATAACATAGGTCTATCAGTAACATGGGGGGTAAGGAAACGCTCTACATTCTTTATATATTCTTCTTTATCATTTGCCGAAAGGTATTCATAACCTAAATCTTCCGCATAGTGTTTTACTAGTTTGTGTGATTTGTTGCCATAATGACCACCTGCAGCAATAAACTTATCGGCTTCATCTCCAAAAACAGCACCAGGGTGCATATAATTCCGGAACTCAGTTCCCTTTCCGTTATTAACCAATAAGATACGAATATTTCTACCCACATGCCGATTACCTATGACATTCATGTCGTAGAAAAAAGCTAAATCACCAGCTACGCAAAAATAAAGTTTATCAGGATAAGCTAATGAGGCGCCAATAAACGATGAAATATAGCCATCAATACCAAAACCACCTGTGTTAGCATAACCATAGACGGATTCAGGAATGTCGAAGAAGTTCCATGTACGAAGTGAGTTCAGTATACCGAGGAAAAGTACACTATCTTCCGGCAAGCGATGCGCAGTTTGTTGGGCTATCCAAACGTTGGAAAAAGGAAGTATGTCAGGCACATTTGCCCAAGTGTTTTGCAACTTGTTCCAACATGTATCGAGATATGAATGCATTGGAGCTGAGACGGTACCAATATAATGCTCAAAAAACACCTGTTCTCCCATTTCGAAAATGTAACTCAACTTTCGATAATGATCTCTCAATTCTCCATCGGGGTTGACGCGCCATACAGACTTTGGACGCAAGGGGATGTATGCACCGGACACTTCGCCTATATGGATCAGTAAATCCACCTCTTTCAAAGTACAGTAATCTTTTTCCTGCAACGTAAGCAACAAAATCGGCACTCGGTACTTTCCTTTATATCCACTAGTATGGTCTACAAACACAACAGCATCATGAGCTGCACAAAAATCATCTAGAACAGTTGTCTCAGCTTCTGTAAATTTCCGGTGGGCACCAATAAAAACTGCAATGCGTCCTTTGGGTAATTCAGGAAATATGTCTCCCGGAATTATACGATTAATCATGCGTGCCTTGGGCAATTCTTTTACTGAATAGTCTCGACTATAGGTTGTTTCCACATTAAGATGTACAGGTCCTCCTCCGCGATGACGTAACTCCAATAAAGCACGGTTTATCTTTACGGTGTTACTCCACGCTTCATCATCGCTATCTGTTACAGGTATATGCTCGCTCAGTAAAGCTATATCGTTCTGTATTGAACGACGGTCAATAACCTGAGCTATGTGATGCCCAATGCGGTTTATTGGCTGCGTGCTGGTGACTGCCAATATAGGCAATTTACGATAATAGGCTTCTGTCAAACCTGGTATATAATTGCGTGAGGCAGTAGCACCTGTACAGCTCAACATGACAGGCTCTCCACTTTCAGCAGCCATACCACAAGCTATATAAGCTGCACTACGCTCGTCTACTGATGAATAGCACTCAAACCAGGAATCTTGCTGTAAACTCGCTACAAGCGATAAATTTGTAGCCCCTGGCGATAATACACATTTTTTTACCTTATGTTGCTTTAATAAAGATATTAAAATCTGCAAGCTACGCTCGCTAGTGTAGTATTTCCCTTCCATAAAATTATACTATTTAATTATGTATCTAAACAAAAAATATTTTAATATATTCTTCTTCCCTTGTATTTTTCGTAAAGAAACAGATTCATGAACAAGTCTATCATATTTACCTTCTATTTTCCAATTAATTGCTCGAAAAGAAGGATGGTCACATAGATATTCTAAACAAAAAGCTAACCCTTCTTGAGGCTTTACAAACGTATGTACATCAATAAACCGATTTATCTTTGTATTATCAAAGCTGCGATTAAACAAACGGTCGTATTTAACTTGATATTTACCCCAACTATAGTTAAGGTTCAGCGCTTTTTCTGTCATGAAAATTCGGGGAGCATCTACCAGTTTTTTTTCTAATACTTTTTGATAAAGTGAAAGCACGTCATTCCAATTAATTGAATAGGGGCAAGTGATGTGAAAGGCCTCTCCCTTTGCTTCTTCACGGCCGATAAGAGCAACCATACCCCTGGCTACATCTAACCCATAAGTCAATGTTGTTTCATGTGATGCAATATCTTCCGAAAAAACAATAGAACGTCCGTGCAAAGCTCGATATAACCATTGCTCTTTTTCCAGCACACCCAATTGAAGACGGTTTTCACTATAGGTAATATAAGGGCGTATAATAGTCCAATTTTTATAGCCTGAATCACGTAACAAATTTTCCTGACGAGCTTTTGCTAATGCATACTCATCCATTGATAAATATTCATGGTCTTGCACAACATCTAATAAGCGAGGAGAATCTTCTGTTATTGGAGTATCCGAATTGGCATACACACGTGAAGAACTTAAATATATGTACTGGTCACAAGAAGACAATAATAATTGATACCGTTCCTTAAATTCATCCGTGTGGTAATTCATAAAGTCAACAATCACATCATATCTTTCTTTCAAAATCTGAGAAAGAAAGGTCATTTCATGAGCATTTCCCTGTACATAAGTCAAATTATCTTTCCCTATTTGTTTCCGACGACTACTAACAGTAAGCTGGTTATCACTATTCTTAGACAATAAGTCTACTAAATGTAACCCCATAGCTCCTGTTCCTCCTAAAATTAAAATTCTCATTGGATTTTATCTATTTGTAACAAATAATTTTATTCAATTTAGTCTTCTAAAACATAAAATAGTAATCTTTTTTGGTTATATTAATCTAGTCTTTACATGACGAAAAGATTCACATAAACTATCATTTACGAACTATTTTATATAATATTTTTGTTAAGGCATTAACAAACAAGGCTCGTTCACTACGATTTAATCCGAACAGGTATATCATAATTCCGGTAAAAACTATCACCGTAAATACTACTGTCACGAAATGGACAAAAGGATGTGATATGGGCAGTTGAATCCACCAAGCAAATACCCCCGACAATGTAGCTACCACTGCTGTATTACCCAGTACATCTATACAATAACGCTTGACTGGCAACTGATAGGCTTTACCAGATAAATAGATGCGTGACCACATAATACCAACCTCTATCACTATAGAAACTATATAAACGCTTTCTGGGGCATAGTCCATCCGAAGAGCTAAGTACGATAAGAGTACGTTACCTACATTCAATACAACTAATACAAATTCGTACACACGTATATTCCCCTCTGCCAACAAACCTGTCATCAACGGTTGTACCAGACAATCCATTAAACAGAACACCATCAGCAACTGAATGAAGAGTGCCGTATGCTCAGGAACTGAAACAAGCCAGAATCCAAGTGCATAATCAATATTTTTCATCAAAGGAAGTCCTAACAGTAACATCAAATAAAATGAAAAGCGTGAACTTCTGAATATAAGACGGTGCATCTCATCCAACTTACCTGAAGAAAATAACTTTGTTATCTGAGGATTGACGGCTTGCATGAAGTTTGAAACAAATATAGTGACCGCATGGGTTACTTGAGAAGTGATACCTCTCGCCGCATTCACTACTGGACCACAAAAAATGTTTAGCAAGATATTTACACCGTGTTCTTTTAATACGAAAGAACCGTTTCCTAGAAATGCCCATCCTGAAAAAACAAACATTTTAGATAAGAGTTGTTTGTCAAATCCCAGAACAAAACGACATTCCATGTAATGGCGTTTACAATAAATGGCATAGACACTGCGAACAATCAATGAAACAAGCACCATACAAAGTGCATAGAGCAATAATTTGTCGGTTGAAGAGACCAATAATAAATAAGCCATTAACAACCTCAAAACAGCTTCTACAATACTAATGTATGCAAACGCTTTCATTTGCTCATGGGCAATAATTAATGCGTTATATGGGACACTGAGCAAATTAATAAAAAATGCTATAGCAGAAAACAGCATTACGTAAAGCGCAACGTCTAAACGTTCGGAAGGAATTACCATTTTATTCTCAATAAACCATACGCCAAAAGTACCTATCAGCAAACAGATAATCAATCCCATAACTATCTGTATAATAAGCGATGAAGAGAATATACATTGTAATCTTTTAACAGTAACATCAGGTTGCCCCATTTCATAGGTAATAAATCTGCTTATGGCTATAGACAAAGCGCCTGAAAGAATATTAAACATGGAAACAAAACCACCCACGACATTGTATATACCATAATCTTCTTCACCCAATGCGGCAAGTACTACACGAACAGTATAGAGACTTACCAACATCAACAATATCTGACGAAAATACAGGAATATTGTATTTTTCGCTATCCTCTTGTTATTATCTGAAGTAGAGTCCATTATTTTTTCTTTTCTTCTACTTGAGCTGCTTGGCATCTCAATCTTTCCCTTTAATAATTTATTACCTTTTTAAACAGGTAAACATATACAGAATCATCACAACCTCCTGCTTTCGGATTTCTACCCGTGTCGTAATTTTTATTACTCATTAAACGTTCTACTTCTTTGGCTATTTCAGTATTGTCGCATTTGCAAGCAAAGATTCTGTTGCCTTCTATCTGGAAGTCATTGTCAGTATGTTCTTTCATTCTACGTTCTATATCGTTGGTTATACCACAATATAAATTGCCTCTATCCAGATTTGAATCTCTACCGGTTAATACTTCTGATAAACCTATTGTGTTCATATAATCAGCTATCCCATCAGCAGATTTTCCTTCCATGTCAACTAAATTAACATGAAAATCTGAACCACTTTTCCTTTCCATTAAATTCGTATTTTGTGTTATCATCTCTTTGCTTGACTTTTTTCCCTTCTAGGCACGCTTCGCGGCTACCTCCCACATCTTCCCATCCCTGAAAAGCTGCGCTAGATAGTCCGCATTAATCCTTAAATCGTCACAAAAGTAAGCCTTAATAACGATAATTCAAATTAATTCGGAGATTTTTATGCTTTTCAGTATTGAATTTAACGGTGTATACCGCATTCATGTGAATAAACAATAAAAAAATCCGCAAGCCCTCGCCTTATTTGTGGGAAAACTTGCGGATTCCAATCAAAAGAGGGGAGGGGCTATCTCCGGACTGGGGAGTCCATGTAGCCCTCGGCCTTTACATCGAAGCAGGGACATTCCTTTATCCATTCACTGTGTGAAGCGATGGAAAGGACAATAAACCTGTTTTACATGCTCCTTGAAAACTATTTGATAAACAAAAGCGACATACGGCATATACGGCATGCCGGTAAAAGGCTCTCCAAACTTATAGACAAATAGACAAGACGCACAAGCAGGATTAGAGAGGAAACGATATTTTCTCATTAAAACAATAGGGCTTGGAATTTTCCAAGCCCTATTGTTTATATATATTTGAGGGAATTGAATGAGCCCCTCTTATTTATTTCTTACTGTCTGCCTCCCCATAACCATAGCCATAGCCATAACCTCTGCCATAGCCATACTTGCGGCCGTAGCCATAGCCATAGCTGTGCTTGCGCTGAGACATATCTATACCGTTAAGGACAGTGGCTAGTTTAGGGAACTTCTTGTCTGCTTTCAATACATTGATATATTCAAATCCCGATTTAGGGGTGAAGTCGGCACGGCATACGTATACAAGGATGTCTGCCACACGGCCTATAATTGCCGAATCCGGTACCATACCGATAGGGGCGGTATCGAGTATAACGTAGTCATATTTCTCGCATAGCTGTGAAATAGCGGAATCAAGTATATCACGTGTTACAAGCTCGGTAGGATTGGGGGGTACAGGTCCACCAGGGAGGATGTCCAGATTTGGACTTACATCTGAGTGCTGGATCATATCCATAAGTTTGACTTCTTCAGGATTGCTCAGGTAGTTGGTGATACCGTATACACGGGCACTAAGGTTGAAGACTCTGTTCAGTCCGGGTTTGCGTATGTCCATACCTACTATAACTACTTTTTTACCTAAGAATGCAAGACTTGTAGCCAGATTACCTGCTACAAAAGATTTTCCTTCACCGGGCTGTGTGGAAGATACCATTATTACTTTCTGGCCTTTTTCAAGCATAAAGAGGAGGTTTGTACGTAATCCACGGAACACCTCTTCCATCATGTTGTTATGGTTCTCACGTACTACTATGGCCCCCTTACTCGGGACTGATGTCTTTGGTATTTCTGCCAATATACCGACATCTGTGATTCGTTCTATATCGGTACGGTCTTCTATCTTATATTTCAACAGCTCACGCAGATAGATGAATGATACAGGAAGTCCCAAACCCAGTACAAGTGCTGCAAGGGCTATAATAGCTTTCTTAGGTGATACCGGTTCACGTGAAGGTAACGGGTTTTCAACAATACGGCCATTATTGGCTGTAGCAGCCAGAGTAATGGCATTTTCTTCACGTTTCTGAAGAAGGATAGTGTAGAGCTGTGCCTTTATCTCCTGCTGGCGTGATATATTGAGGAATTCCTTTTCGTATTGAGGTGCATTGCTGATTCGTGACTCCAAGCGATTAGCTTTACGGTCAAGGTCTGCCTTGGTTATCTTCAATCCTTCGAGAACACTTTCCACACTAGTCTGGACACTTGTACGCATAGCTTCAATTCCAGTATTGAGATTGATTACAGCAGGATTACTTTCTGATGATGTGCGGAGCAGTCTCTTGCGCTCAATAAGCATGGTATTATACTGGGATATAACTGATGTCAGTCCCTGATCTTCCAGTCCTACATTGGCAGGAATAACTTCGTTGGCATTGGCAGGATTGTTGATATAGCTCTTCAGGAATTCCACAAGGTTTATCTGTGTGGAGTTCTGAATGCGCTGCTGCTCGTATCTTGTGTTTTCTTCAAGAACAAGCTGAGCGTCTGTCTTCACATCGGTCACTCCGGCACGCTGCTTGAACTCTGCCATTTCTGTTTCTGTACTTCCCAGTTCCTTATTTATTATCGCCAGACGTTCATCAATAAACTCTGCAGTCTTGCTTGCCACCTGGTTTTTCTCATCGTTGGCGTCATTATTATATTGGCGGATAAGGTTATTGATATAGTCTATTCCCAAAAGTGTATTGCCGGTCTGTAATGTAATGGCGGCTATTGTCGTGGTTTTGGAAGTAGGATCTACAGTAAGATTCTTTGAATATGACTGTGCCGCAACTAATGGTTTTACAATAACAGAACGAAGATGTACATCTTCCGAATTATCTTCTTCCTCTTCAATATAAGTTTCATTCTTGCTAATGGTAATGACACCTACAGGAGTAGTAAGTACTGCAGGGAGAGTAGAGAAACTCTGCTCTTCTATTTTGTATTCCTCGTCAATTATATTATATTTTCCTTTTACAGACAATTGTCCTGATACTGTGTATTTTATATCAAGACTGACACTCCCTTTAAGCTTCTCCGCCTCAAGAGGATTCATATATACATTCAACGGGGTATTCTTATTATAAAGTGGCATATCATAACCGAATGTACGGCAGAGGTATGTACTGATATAGAGTCCCATATCTGTAACCACCTTTTGGGCAAGTGTAACTGATTTCAGAATTTCAACCTCATTGTCGAAATTGCTTGTCATGGAGAAACCGCCCATGTCCTGAAGTGCCATAAGGGCACTACCAGCCGATTGGGAACGTGAGTCTGTCTCCTTTATTAATACTTTAGAATCAACAGTATATACTGGTGTGGAATAACGCAGATATATAAATGCGAAAACCATACAGAAAATTACACTGATGATGAACCACGGCCAATAGACCAGATACTTGAACACTATCTCATAAATGTTAAAAGGCTTTTCCTGAGCCTCTTCCATTTCATTGAAAATCTCTTTTTCCACGTTATTTAATTAATTAATAATTAACAATTAATCTCTTATCTCAGAATATTTACTAATAAGCTGGCTATAGATACCATAATGGATGTAGCGGATATCCATGTGGTTGTAGTGGTACCTATATCTGAGCTCTTTGCCTTTGTTGAGTTTGGAGTGACATAAATGATGTCATTCTGTCTGAGATAGAAATAAGGGGAGAGGACAAGGTCGCTCTTTGTCAGATCAAGCTCCTTAATTTCACGTTTGCCATCGGCATCCTCACGTATGAGCTTCACGTTGGTACGAACTCCGTAGACAGTCATATCGCCAGCCATGGCAAGGGCTTCAAGTATATTTACCTTTTCATTGTTTACATTGAATGTACCCGGACGTGCCACTTCGCCAAGAACGGATATCTTGTAGTTTGCCATACGTACAGTCACTATCGGTGTCTCCTTTAGATAAGGCATAAGCTTGCCTCGTATAAGATCCTCAGCTTCGTTCTTGGTCAGACCTCCCACCTTAAGACGTCCTACTACCGGAAAATCTATTTCCCCTTCGTTGTTTACCAGATATTGCTGAAGCATAGGGGTAGCCGTAGTACGCAGATTCTGAGCCAGAGAAGAAGTAAGTTCTGTCTGAACCGTCAGATTAAAAGGTGCTGCAGCCAGAGGGTCTGTGGTATTTACAGTAATACTGAGAAGATCCTTGGGCATTATCTTTGCATCGTACAATGGAATTACCTTTCCGTAGTTGTTTACAGTCTCTATATCCTGCATATAAGGTACATTCTTATATGAGGAGCAGCTGCCCAGAAACATGGCAGCAAATAATGATATAGCTATATATTTCTTCATAATAATTGAATTTCATTGCAAAATTAGGACATTTGAAAAATATTAGCAAACATTTTAATGTAAATCATAAATAAAAATGGAGACTATTCCCGTTTATACTGAGATAGTCTCCGTTTTCGATATACGGTCAAATGTCATTTAATAATCTGAATCTGTTTTAATACAGATATTTTGTATTTCTCATATCTCCGGTTTCCTCGAAAGCCAGATGCATACGGAATGCATTCTTCAGGTCGAACGGAGTATGGCATGCTTTCTTATCCGACAGTTTCAGATAGTCCCACAACAATTGCCTGTAGTCGGGATGTACACAGTTCTCAATAATGCATTGCGCCCGCTGATATGGAGACTTACCTCTGAGGTCTGCCACTCCCTGTTCTGTCACCAGGATTCTCACGTCGTGTTCAGTACTGTCTACATGGGCCACTTGCGGCACTATGGAGGATATAAGTCCGTTCTTTGCCGTAGAAGGTGTCGTGAAGATTGACAGATAGGCATTTCTTGAGAAATCGGCTGATCCGCCAATACCGTTCATTATTTTGCTTCCCAGCACATGAGTACTGTTTATATTACCGAACAAATCGGCCTCCAAGGCCGTGTTAATGGCAATCACTCCCAGTCGTCTGATTATTTCAGGATGATTTGTTATTTCCTGAGGACGCAATAATATCCTTTCCCTGAAAAAGTCCGGATTATTATATATCGTATCCAGACGATCCTCGGAAAGAGTAAGTGAACTTCCTGTGGCAAACCTGATGATGCCTTTTTCCATCAGATCGATTACAGAATTCTGGATAACCTCAGTATACATGGAGAATGGCGGAATATTCTCACCGGTGCCCAATGCTCCCAACACGGCATTGGCTATATTCCCTACACCCGACTGGACAGGAAGAAACTCCTTTGGAATACCGCCGTTTTTCCATTCACCAATCAAGAAGTCCGCTACATTGCAGCCTATCTGTCGGGTAGTTTCATTCAATGGTGTAAAGGGAGCGATATTGTCTCTTCCGTTGGTCTCAACAACTGCCACAATCTTTTTAGGGTCAGTTTTTAAGGTAGAAACACCGATACGGTCGTTCACGTGATATATCGGTATCTCTTTTCTGTATGGAGGGGTAGAAGGTATATAGATGTCATGCATCCCGTTCAGCTTTCCATAATGGGCAGAGTTCAATTCTATAATCACCCTGTCTGCCTGCTGTACCAGCGTAGGAGAAATGCCCACCGAGGTGGTTAAAGTAATTTCACCGCTGTCTGTAATTTCAGAAGCTTCAACAATGGCTATGTCTATTTTAGGTAGAAATCCGTATCTGACATCCTGACCTATATGAGAAAGATGCAAATCAAAATAGGCCGTATTCTTTTCATTGATAGAATTTCTCATATCCTTGTTCGACTGGAAAGGAGTACGGAACAAGACCGCATTTTCCTTTGCCAATGCTCCATCAACCGTATCGCCAGTAGCTCCACCTGTAATCAGGCCTACCTTGAATTCCCTGCCGAGCTCATGCTCCGATTTAGCGCGTTCTGCCAATGCTGCCGGAACTGCCTTAGGAGTTCCTACAGATGAAAATCCTCCTATACCTATTACGTCATTGTTTTTTATCATACATGCAGCTTCCTGAGCTGTCATAATGTTATAATTCATATTTTATCCCCCCCACAAATTTAAGATTATTCAAATATAACAAATACTTTTTACGTTTTATATATAAAAAGGAGCATCATTTCAGATGCTCCTTCATATTTAGATGAATATTTTTAATTCTTGGCTTTAAACTGATTAATGAGGTCTTTCCCGAAAAGAATCCAGCCGCAGGCACCCACACCTGCCAGAAATACGAGTCCTATCAGAATCATCGGCTTTGAAGGTTTAGAGGCTCTGAGAGGCACTGTTGCGGCTTCCACTACTGTGAATACAGGAGTGTCTTCCTGCACCTTTGCTTTTGCCACTTGAAGCTGCTGTGCTGTCTGGTTATATACATTGAAGGCAAGCTCCATTTCGTTTCTCAATCTCTCCTGTTGGGTCTGGGCGCTGCGTAAAGATACATTCTGGTTCCTGTCCATATATGCAGCATATTCCTGCTGGGCCTTATGGTATGTTTCCATGTTTTCCTCATACAGTTTTTGGGTGAATTCCAAGTCCTTGCGTGCCTTGTTCGTTCTGTAGGTTGTAATATATTCCTGCAGTTTCTCCATTACTTCGTTTGTAACTGTAGCGGCTATCAGAGGATCCTGCATGGTGGTAGTTATACTGATTACAAAAGTTTTCTTGTCTACTGACACAGAGATTCTTTTACCGAGTGCACTAATAATGCCACTCTGGTCCTGAGTAAGTCTGAATGAATCAACACTAGAATCTTCTCCTTCTTTTTCTTCATCCTCGTCCTTTATGGTCTTTATCACCCAACCAAGAGCCTGAAAAGGAGCGGCAGTAATATATCCCCACCACGGCTGTTTCTGATGTTCCTTAAGATATGCATAAAGGGTAGTATCCAATTCTCCATCCTTGTCCTTCACCTTGACGTCAAACATCTCAATAGAGAATGGTACGGATTTTACAATATCGGGATAAAGTTCAGGGGAGAGAGCATCACTCGACGAAGAGGAACCAAGGTTTATCCCTGCCATTCCTGCAAGGGCAGAAAGACCTCCACTGACGGATTTACCTCCTGTTCTTTCTGGAGCAAGTGTGACTGAAGCCGAATATTCTTTAGGTATACTGAATCCTACAACTAATCCGACCAAGGCAGCCCAACCGCAAGTTTTCAGTATAAGCTTCTTCTCAAGCCAAAGTCTCTTAGCCAATTCCAGCAGGTCTATTTCATCTTTCTGAATGATCTGTTGTTTCTGTATATTTTCCATAAGTCAGTTCGATTAATAATTAATAATTAATAACCAACGGTCAACGTAGTTAATTAGAAACTACTTGACTAGATTCGCAATTGAAGCTACCATCATGGCGAGAGAGGCTAGGGAAGTGGTATATCCCATTACATTGGCGAAATTGTTCTTCTTAATCTTGTTAGGCACCACAATCTCGCATCCGGGTTCTACCTTCTTGCTTCTTGATTTCACTTTCTCTACCTGTCCGTTCATATATATAATGAACTTCTTGCTCTTCTTGGCATTCTGCGAATATCCTCCGGCCTGGTTCAGGTAGTAACCTACATTCTTGCCGTCAAGATATGTCACTGTGTTAGGCATCATAACCGCACCGTTAATCTTAACTGTAGTTGTCATTTCAGGAACGCTGATTACGTCTCCCTCTCTTAGGACTATATCGGCACTGCTTCCCGGCTTGGCCAAAGCTGCCTCGAGATCAATTCCTACAGTAAACACACTGTCGAGTTCAAGTTTTAGAGAATCTGTAAGTTTCTCACCAAGTTCTCTTCTCATAATATCAAGAACGTCTTCCATTCTTTTCTTTTCGTCCTCGTTTGCCACACGTGTCAACTTAGCGCCCTTGGTATATCCGAATGCTGTTACACCTCCGGCACGCTCTATCAGGCTGCTCAGTCTTTCATTCTTGGTATTCATGCTGTATTCACCGGCATAGAGTACCTCGCCCTTTACTGTTACCAGTTTCTGTATTCTGTAGCCCGGACTTCTTCTTACGAATACCTGGTCGTATGGTTCAAGCACGAATCCCGGTTCGCCGTCAACAATGAAACCGTCCTTCAGACCGAAGGTAAAGTTCTGGCTCACAGTCTTGGATGCCTCGGTTCCCTTGTTGTCCTTGATACGTCTTGCCACATCAACTCTTACCAGTGAAGCGGTCTCCTTAAGTCCTCCTGCAGTAATTACAAAGTCCTCAAGAGTCATATTGTCGGCATACGGATAAGTGCCCGGCTTGTTTATTTCTCCCGAGATATATACATCACCTTCATTTTTCAGGTCGTGGATGCTTGGAATATAGAGTAGGTCGTTGTTTCTTAATTCTACATCGGCAGCAGTACCTTCCATGATGCCCTTCACATCTACAGGCAATACCTCGCTTGTAAGGTTCTCTCTCTGTCGGTAGAGCACGGCACGGTTTGTAAAGGCGTCGCCCAGAAGTCCGTCAGCCTGAGTGAGTAGCTGTTTCACTGTCTTAATCTTGTCGCCGAACTCATAGACACCTGGTCTGTATACGGCACCAACAACCTCCAGACGGTTTGAATATCTGTTTGAGATAGAGTCGGCGCTCACCACATCGCCGTCCATTACCTTGAATGATCCGAAGTTGTCTCTTTCCACCGTAGCCACAGAAAGCTGTCTGCCTTCCTGACGTACCACACGCACGCTGTTCTTATAGGCGTTCGACGCGAAGAATCCAGCATATTTCAATAGGGTAGAGATTGTCTCGTCGCCCTTCATCTCGTATTTCATAGGACGTTTCACCTTTCCTTCCACCTTCACGATAGCCTCGTATGTAGGAACGATAATCACGTCGCCTTCCTGAAGACTGATATTCGTATCTGTCTTTCCCTGAAGGATATATTCGTACACGTCGACGTTTGCCACGGTCTTGCCGTTTCTCGCCACTCTGATATCACGCAGGCTTCCCAGGTCTGTGATACCTCCGGCGTTGTAGAGAGCGTGGAATACCGAAGCGAAAGCCGACATTGTGTATGTACCGGGCACCATTACTTCACCCATTACGTTCACCCTGATGCTTCGTGTATTTCCCAGAGTCACCTGAATCTGATTACCTTCGTCGGCATATATTCTGCTAAGCTCGCTCTTCAGATATTCCCTGGCATCGGCAATGTTCATCCCGTTGAGAGAAATCATTCCCAGTCCGGGGATAGTGATACATCCGTCTGGAGAGATTTCCTGACGTATCGAGTTCTCGCTGGCGCCCCATATATCGATGATAATCTCGTCGCCCGGACCCAGGCGGTAGTCCTGAGGTGTAGCCACATTAACGTCCGGTTCGAAAGTAAGGTTCTCGTTGGTGAATATATTGCGTCCGAATACCTGGTCTTCAGGAATAATCTGTCTGATTGGGCGTCCGTACCGGTCTAATGGCATAGCAGTAGAGTCGTTCATCATGACCCCTGTATTGGCATTTCCTGCGAAATATCCCTGTTTTCTCATTCTGCTGTCAGGATTGGCGCTATTTACACCTCCTGTTCCGGAACTAATCTGTCCGGATTCATACATTCTCTTCAGTCTCAAAGCCTGTTCGCGAGTCATACCTTTGGCTGAAAGTTCCACCATAAGCTGCTGCTGGCTCTTCCCCTGCTTTGTACCTTCCTGTACATACTGAATAACCTGCGAGTCAGTCATTACCGACTGTGCCATTATAGGTAGCGCTCCTATCATAAAGAATGTAAGCGCCGCATAAATGAATTGTTTCCTCATGTAAATATTCTAATATAATGTTATTATCAGATAATTTTGATTGCAAAAGTAATTATAATACACTAGAACACAAAGTAAATGAATACTCTATTTCC
Source organism: uncultured Bacteroides sp. (assembly GCF_937912035.1). Lineage (GTDB taxonomy): Bacteria > Bacteroidota > Bacteroidia > Bacteroidales > Bacteroidaceae > Phocaeicola. Next base: position 318,465 of record NZ_CALDPF010000031.1, on the reverse strand, counting down.
CTAAAACTTACTAAGTTCGAGATGTGCATAGTCCGATTCTAGTGTCATTGTTTTACCGTCGCAACTGACAATACGGAATTTAGTTTCCTCCTGAGAATTTATTCCGTAATTATGCAGTCCCTCTACTGGGGCGTTCTCTCTGGTGTCGGCAGTCCCGCCACGAACCTTGAAATCCTTAAGCACAAGCGTATTTTCATTATCCTCATATCCAGTACGTGCAATATATGAATAAAAGCCGTTGTCACCCTTATCAGAGACCTCTGTCACCATACGTGTAATACTGTAATACAGACGATTGCATTCCACAGTCTCATCCGTGGAAAGAACAGTGTATCTCTCCAGCCTCCAGAATCCTTCTACGTCTGTACGTATAGGAGCTTTTTCACAACCGGCAAAGAGAAGTATGAATAAAATTAATATAGTTGTCAATTGTTTCATTCTTAACTATTAATTTATAATTTATAATTAACAGAAACTGTTCCTCCCACAGAGTTCCCGATATAATCTCCATTATCCACTCCCAAAGCAGCTTTAAAGCTCCAGGGTTTTAATTTAATAGGGGAGAATCTCACTTCTGCCATACCGCTGAACTGATGTTTTACTTCATCGAAAGGATTATAGTATGTACCCCAGTGACGCACGAAGGAAACCAGAAGCCTCCAGCTCCATTCATCTGCAGGTTCACCCTGCAAGCCGAAGTGATGAGCCTTCATACGGTTGCTTCGGAAAGTTATGCTATGATCATTATTATATGACGGACCTGGCAGGAGAGGTGAACCGATTCCCTGGCCGTAGTATTGCCATGCCTGGTATATGCTATGATTGAAATAATTGTCACAACCGCTCATCTGCAAGTCTCCGAAAGAACCAGCAAAACCATCATAAAGCAAAGGTCCTGTCTGATCCTTGGTAGATATGCCCTCCCAAAGTACCCGATTCACCCATCTGTTATCAGGAAGGGTTATATCCAGACCTATCTGTCCGTCCTTCCAACGGCCGTACTGCCAGAACATCTGCGACTCATCTTCAAAGTAATGGTCAAGATAAAGACGGAACTTCCAGTCACGGAAATAATAGTTCAGGGCAAAATTCCAGCTTCCAAGCATATTGCCCTCCACATTAACCTGTTCTCCCCATGTGGTATCACTGCCACCGGCAGTAGGGAAAAAGGCATTGATATAGTTGCGGAATCCGTCCGGCATATCCAATACAAGTTCACTGTTTCCATCCTCCAGTTTTCGCATCTGGTCACCACAGAACTGTGTGGCCATGTGGAGGCCGAACTCAAACTCCAACGGCATTTTTCCCTTATTTCCCAAACGGAACATCAGAGCCTTGCTGTGATACTTTATACCCTTTCCATAAAGCGTTCCGGGAGCCGCAAAATCCTCCTGCCATTTCCCGTCAAGAAAAGCCCCGTATGCAAGATGTCCTTTCAGTGCAAGCCAGTTCCCCGTGAACGACAGACTGTAGAAGTCACGTATCTCAATACGCACCTGTGGTATGGGGCGGGTATTCATACCCTCAGTCATCCAGCCTGAAGTAAGTTCCGCATTCTTTTCCAATGGCGAGCCTATTCGTTCCTTACTGCCTATACTCAGCCCCAGCATGCACCACGACACATCGAAATATGCCTGCTGCACCCAGAAATTTGAGACAGTACCGACTCCACCTGCAATATCAAGGCCCACACTGACTTTCCATTCTCTGCGGAATTCTCTGTTCCAGTCCGCGCCTGCACGCAAATAAAAGCTGTTCTTCTCCGCACTTCCCATACCATACTTATTGGTAGAAAGCCAAAGGGGAGCAAAGTCGCCCCCCGAAAAAGTAGCTTCCGACTCCACTCTGACAGAAATGCTGTCATTCGCGGCATAACCGCATAACGGAAGGAGAGGAAGTAATAATGTATATAGTTTCATGTGAGTTGTTAGTTTGCAGAATTCTTCCTTTTATTAATAACCCTGTTAAACCACATATTAAGTAATGTCCAAACCACAATATCTATCACAAACACCAAAGTATTGTCAAGATGCTTCACGGCAATGAAAGAGAATGCGCAGAAACATGCCGACATAATCTGGATAGTGATGAGGGCACGGCGGGGAGTGAATCCCATATCCAGGAACTTATGATGAATATGATTCTTATCCGGCATAAATAAAGCATTACCTGTTCGTGCACGTTTCAGAACCACTCTGATTACATCAAGACACGGAACCAGAAGAACGCTGAATGCCACAACAACAGGAGCGCCATACGCCTGCATATCCTCACCGGGAACATACATACAATATTTGATTACAAAGAAACTGATGATATAACCAAGTGTAAGACTGCCCGTATCTCCCATAAATATCTTGCGCCCTTTGTCGGCATTACCGAACACATTATATGCAAAGAACGGAATAATCACTCCCACACAAATAAATGCCAGAATTGCAAAATTCCACAGCTGATAATGCATGAATATAGTTCCGAAAATGACCAGAGCCACCATACTGAGTCCTGAGGCAAGACCGTCGATACCGTCGATAAGGTTAATGGCATTGGTGATGAACACCACAAGCAACACAGTAAACGGCATACCTATCCATACAGGAATGTCGCTGATTCCGAACACCCCGTAGAAATTATTGATGTACAGACCCGCTATGGGAAATAACGATGCGGAAATAATCTGGACAAGAAATTTCTTACGATAACGCACACCGACAAGGTCATCACCTATACCTATAATATACAATAGCGTCAGTCCCGCAATAAGAAAAAGGAACTCGCATGCCATTTTTGCGGTGAATACCTCATACTCTATTTCATTCAGCATCACCCTCAGTGCAGTCACCGTAGCAAAGGTAAACACTATTACAGGGAAAAATGTCACTCCTCCCAGACGGGGGATTGGACGGTTATGAACTTTTCGTGCGTCAGGCACGTCGAACAGTCTTTTACGCAAAGAAATAATAAGAATGTTAGGAATAATAATCCTCCCCAGGATTATTGCCGCCAAAAAGGCTCCTATTAAAATATAAACATTCGCCATAAAAATAAATCGTTAAATCCTTTTGTTCTTCATTCTTGCCAAGGCAAGTGATTGCAAAATTATGATATTTAAATGATGAAGCCAAATATTTTCAGCCCAATTAATCATCAAAACATGTTTTTATCAATATGAGAAGCTGTCATTTTGTATAATAGTAAATTATCACCTCTTTTTTCTTTTACCTTTAAACGACTCATCCATTTCACTGAACTCATAATCCGCCAGCACTATCTGACGGCGCAGTTCAAGAAATTCGTCATAGCGCAAGCGTCCCTCACTGAAACGGTTACTCACAATTGTTCTGAAAATCTCCACATACATTGCCATTTCGGCAACAGAAATTTTTTTTGCTCATGATTTTAAGGTATAAAATATGTTACTAAAATTCCCCAATAATCGACAAATATATAAAAAATGTGATTTTAAAATAAATTAGACAACGTTAAAATTCAGGGCGTTTTTATGGACAGATTCATTTACCAAAAACGGGACAATAGGGGACAAAGAGTAAAAGCTCAGCCATTTTTTAACAATTACCGTTTTTGAAACATGATTTACATTTGTCCAGACGAATTAAAATTTTAAGTATCATGAAAATCACAATTTTCGAGAGTCTGACAAAGAAAGAGGCTCAAGGCATAATTGACGCGGCGGAGTGGGTAAGAGCTATCAGGGATGGCATGTATAAACCGACAGTCGACCGGGTACGCTCCATGATCAAGCTGGGCGACAAGGATAAGGCGCGCGACTGGAAGATGAAGCTTGCGGCTTCAGTCTGGGCAGGCGACTGCCGCACGGGGCGATTCTATAAGAACACCAAGGACAGGACGGGATGTGCCGTGTTCGATTTTGACAATCTGGAGGAGAAGCAGATACTTGCGGCACGACAACTCCTGGAGGTCTTTCCGTGGATAGTGACAGTCCACATCACGGCATCGGGCAGGGGACTGCGTGTGATAGCCAACATCGGCATTGTCCACATAGATGTATACCGTACAGCCTACGAGACTGTGGCACAACGTCTTCATGACATCACCGGTCTAGAAGCGGACATGGCATGCAAGGACTTTGCACGTGCCAGCCTCGCTTCGTACGATCCTGACATCTATTTCAATCCCGCCGCCACAGTATTCCCCTACGATGCGGACAGCAATCCGCTCAACTATGTACCTGCCACAGGCCCCGACACCTCGGAGGACTTCCGCTTTCTCAACAACCCCGTCACACAGGCCTTTGCCATGGGCGCCGACGCGGATATAAATTCTGTCATTGACCGTTTCTTCTCCACCAATCCATACGTGGAAGGCAGCCGGAACAACACCATGCTCTTCCTGGGAAAATACTTACGCTGGTATGGAATACAATCATGGCAACTGGACGAAGCGATAGCCACAGCATGCAGAAGAGCGGTACAACCCGGCATCACCGAAAAGGAGATAAGAACGGCCATATTATGGGGATATAATCATGGCAAAGAAGACCCGAATACAAAGACATACAAGGTTCAAAAGGTTCAAAAAACGCCTATGTACCCTTTTTCTCCTGAAGGAATGCGGCAAAAGCCTGACAATCAGCAATCGGAAAACTCCGAGGAGGACGAGGAAGACATCATCAACGAATTTTGCGCACCTATTCCGGACGAAGTGTTCGACACCCTTCCCGACGAACTCCGGAAACTGCTTGTCATAGCGAAGGACAAACGCGAAAGGGATATAATACTGCTTTCATGCATAGCCGTGTCTAGCGGACTGTTTCCGGCACTGCGAACCATGTACGGCAATCAGAAAAACTCACCACATCTCTATATGTGCTTTCTGGCCAGAGCCGGTTCGGGTAAGGGTATCGCAATGTTCGCATTGATTCTCGCCCGACAGATCCAGGATGAGCTGGACAGGATATACAGGGAAGAAAAGAAAGAATACGAAAAGAAACTTCTGGTGTGGGAAATGGAGCTGAAGACGGCCTTCAGGGAGAAACGCCTGCCGGACATAAACCTCAAGCCCGAAGAGCCCGTGAGAAAAACACTCCTCCTGCAGGTGAACACCTCGAAGAGCCAGATGATGCACGAGATGGCCGATGCGCAAGCTTTCGGAAATATCCTTGCCACATCGGAGATAGACGCCTTTGCCGAATCCCTGAATACTGACTTCGGGAAACACGCCGCCGAAATAAGAATGTTCTTCCACCATGAAAGTGTGGGCCAGAGCTTCAAGACCGACAAGGAGCCCATATCAATAGCCTTCCCGATGCTCGCGCTCATGCTTATGGGTACACCGGAACAGCTCGTGAATTTCATAAAGACACTTGAAGACGGTATGTACAGCCGATTCATGTTCTACACCATGAGCTCGAACTACAAATGGAAATCGCAGTCGCCACTGGACGGCAACGGCAATATAGACGTGAAGACACTGTTCGGTGATACGGGAGCGAAGCTGAAAGCGAACTTCTTCAGAAGTCTGGGGAAAGAGATAATGATAAACTTCACGCGCGAGCAATGGGACCACCACGCAAGCATCTTCCAGGAAGAGCTCGGACTGGCTGCCGCGGAGAGCAATCCGAACGTGGTCGCCATTGTCTTCCGTTCGGGGCTCATCGCCTTGAGAGTGGCAATGGTGTTCTGCGGCTACAGGATAATGGAGGCCGGATGGAACGTCACCGAATACACATGTACGGACGAGGATTTCGACAATGCCGTCTGTATCACACTGGTCTGCATGGGACATTCCGCCAACATATCCACCATGATGAACGAAGTAGTAAAAAGGCACAGGCTGACCAACTATTACAAGCTGATGCCGGTACTGATGAAGATGAAAAACGAATTCAGATATTCCGACTTCAAAAACGAGGCCATAAACTCCGGACTGAACGAAAGCGCGGCAAAAAGAGCCTTGAAAAAATATCTGGAAACAGGCTTGATATCAAGGACTTCCACAGGATACAGAAAGACATCGTTAGGGCGGAAAGGGTACATGGGCGAAAAATGAACCTAGTGAACCTGAAACAGGCGTCTGATACGTTTAAAAAAAACGGGCTGTCATTCGATGTAAAACGAGCTGTCATTTAAAGTCGAATGACAGCCCGTTCTGTAATTAACCCAAACACATACAATGGGGGACAAACTGACAACATTCCTCTTTCAAGATTTGATTTATAGGCTGATTATTAGTATCTTTACGTAGAAATAAAACGAAAGAGCGATGAAAAATCTACAGACAGAACAGGAGTTCAGACTCAAGACCTACAAGAAGAGTGAGCTGGCAATGATGTATTTCCCCGACGTAACCAAGGCGGCCGCTTCAAAGAATTTCAGGCGCTGGATAAGGAATTGCCATCCGATGATGCAGGAACTTGAAGCCATGGGATACGACAAGAACCGCCAGTATCTGCTAAAGGCAGAGGTGGAAGTAATAGTGAAGCATCTGGGAGAACCGTACTGACGGCTCCCGGATGCTTATTTTTTTGCATAAAATCCAGCCTATATTGTTAAAATATATTAAACAACAAAACTATTCATCACTCCACAGTAAGTATATCATTAATTTTTGCATTTAACCAATAAAACAGTATCTACCGAGATCTCTGTTTTTATTACAATTAGTTTTATCACCTGAAATACAATATTTTTTTGACAATAGTAAATTACAAGCTATTAAAACCACAGTAAAAGTATCTCATTATGCTCTTTTGTCTAAAAAAACATGGTTTAAGTTGGCTATATCGGGAATAAAACTTACTTTTGTGAATAATTATAGACTAAATGCGGACTATCTTGTACATCTGGGCGGAAACGGAGGATGTGGGGGGTAGCCGCGAAGCGTGCCTAAAGGTATAGATTTGTACTATTAATTAAGAATATGATAAATATAAGTAAATTCATTTCTCAATATGTCACAAAGCGTGACATAAGTATGTTTGCTCAGGATATTGAAGCAAACAAAGAGAAGCTTTCAGAAGAAATTTATAACAAAAGCGTGTGTGTAATAGGTGGAGCAGGATCTATCGGTTCATCATTCATACGTGCAATATTAAGATTTAAGCCTTCTAAATTAGTAGTAATAGACTTAAATGAAAATGGGTTGGCAGAACTCACTAGAGATTTGAGATCAACATACGGAATGTATGTACCTGCCGACTACAGAGCATATACATTAAATTTTGCAGACCCAATATTTGCCAGAATATTCCGTGAAGAAAAGGGATTTGACATTGTTGCAAACTTTTCGGCACATAAGCATGTAAGGAGTGAAAAGGACAAATATTCAGTTCAGGCTTTAATTGAGAACAATGATATCAAGGCTAAGAAACTGATGGATCTCTTGTGTGAATTTCCGCCAAAGCATTTCTTCTGTGTAAGTACTGACAAGGCTGCCAACCCTGTAAATATTATGGGAGCCAGCAAACGTGTTATGGAAGATATGATTATGGCATATTCGAAGAAATTCCCTGTAACCACTGCACGTTTCGCAAACGTGGCATTTTCAAACGGCTCATTGCCTGACGGATGGGTGGCACGAATAATGAAACAACAGCCTTTGGCTTCACCAAGCGACGTAAGACGATATTTCGTTTCTCCTGAAGAAAGCGGACAGATATGTATGCTAGCATGTATCCTTGGAAACAGTGGTGAAGTGTTCTTCCCTAAACTGGGAGAGGAACAGATGATTACTTTCAGCAGTTTCTGTGATAAATTCATTGAAACATTAGGCTACAAACAGCATCAGTGCAGTTCAGACGAGGAAGCAAAGAAGTTTGCTTTTGAAAGGAAAGAAGGTGACAAGGAGTATCCTGTAGTATATTTCAAGAGCGATACGACAGGAGAAAAGGATTACGAAGAGTTCTATATACCAGGAGAGAAAATAAATATGGACAGATTCTCTTCTTTGGGAGTGATAGAAGAATCGAAGCATCGGCCAATGAATGAAATAGAAGAATTTTATAATAAACTGGAAACAATTTTTGCCAACGAGAATTTTACCAAAGCGGAAATTGTGGCGGCTCTTAAAGAGTTCCTGCCAAACTTTGAACATGAAGAAAAAGGTAAGAATTTGGATCAGAAAATGTAAATGAATTATGGCAGACTATTCTAAAACAATAAACTTCATAAAAGAAGTATATGGCAATAAAGAGTTTACTCCTCTTGCCGTCCCTGTATTTGCAGGTAATGAAAAGAAATATCTAGAAGAATGTATTGACACTACATTTGTTTCGTCTGTAGGTCAGTTTGTTGACAGATTTGAAAAAGATATGGCAGCTTATACTGGATGTAAGCGTGCCGTGGTTTGCGTAAGCGGTACGAATGCTCTTCACATGTCACTTATGCTTGCTGGTGTAGAACGCGATGATGAAGTTCTTACACAGGCACTTACGTTTATTGCCACTTGTAATGCTCTTTCTTATATTGGCGCACATCCGGTATTTATTGATGTGGATAAGACTACTATGGGTTTATCGCCTGACGCTATAAAGGAATGGCTGGTTAAAAATGCAGAGATTCGTAACGGACAGTGTTACAATAAGAATACAGGAAGACGTGTAAAGGCTTGTGTACCTATGCATACATTCGGACATCCAGTGCGGATTGAGGAGATTGCCCAAATATGTGAAGAATATCATATCGAATTGGTAGAAGATGCTGCTGAATCTATCGGATCTCTTTATAAAGGTAAACACACAGGTACTTTCGGTAAAGTGGGCGCTATTTCCTTCAACGGGAATAAGACAATAACAACCGGAGGTGGCGGTATGATGCTGTTTAACGACGAAGAGTTAGGTGCATTTGCAAAACATCTTACTACACAGGCTAAAATTCCTCACCGTTGGGAATTCCGTCATGACCATATCGGTTATAACTACCGTATGCCTAATATTAATGCGGCACTTGGTTGTGCACAGTTGGAGAATCTGGACAAATTCGTTGAAAGTAAACGTCAGGTTGCAGCCGAATATGCCGAATTCTTTAAGAACGTAGATGATATTGATTTCTTTACAGAACCTGAAAACTGTTACTCAAATTATTGGCTGAACGTAGTAATCTTGAAAGATAAAGATGCACAGCTGGAATTCTTGCAGCAAACCAACGATAACGGAGTTATGACACGCCCTATTTGGGAGTTGATGAACCGATTGCCAATGTTTGAGAAATGCGAGAATGATGGTTTGAAAAATACTATCTGGTTTGCAGACAGAGTAGTTAATATTCCTAGTTCAGTCAGATTGTGATGAGTCAGAAAAATCTCATATTGATTGGAGGTGGCGGTCATTGCAAATCAGTCATTGACGTTGCCGAGTCGGCAGGATATAATATAATTGGTATATTGGATATGCCGGAAGATATTGGTAAATCTGTTTTGGATTATAAAGTAATCGGGACTGATGATGATATACCTCAGTTTGCTGACAAAGCTGAATTCATAATTACAGTGGGATTTATCAAGAGTCCTGCCATCCGTATGCGTATTTATGATAAGGTAAGAGAGGCAGGAGGTAAACTGGCAACTATAATAGCATCTACCGCACATGTCTCACGATATGCAAGTTTAGGTGAAGGTACTGTTGTAATGCATCAGGCTGTAGTTAATGCGGGTGCCAAGATTGGAGAAAATTGTATTATAAATACATTCTGCAATATAGAACACGACGCCGTAATTGGAGACCAATGCCATATTTCTACAGGTACCATGGTTAATGGTGATTGTAAAGTTGGTAAGATGTGTTTTATTGGCAGTCAATCTGTCCTGGCAAATGGAATAAGCATTTGCGATGATGTAATAGTCGGCGCAGGTAGTTTGGTTAGAAAAAATATTCTTAAACCCGGTATATATTCGGGTAACCCTGCAATCTTAAAGATTAAAAAATGAGAGATAAAGTATTAATAATTGCTGAAGCAGGTGTTAATCATAACGGTTCACTTGAGATTGCAAAACGCCTTGTTGATGAAGCATCTTCTGCCGGAGTTGATATTATAAAGTTCCAAACTTTCAAAGCGGAGAAACTGGTATCAAAAGCAGCCAAACAAGCTGAATATCAGAAAAAAAATATAGGAAAAGGAGAGGAAACTCAATACGCAATGCTCAAAAAACTGGAGCTCAGTAATAAGCAGCATGAAGAGTTAATAGCTTACTGTAACTTAAAGAATATTCGTTTTTTCTCTACCGCTTTTGATATGGATAGCATTGACTATCTTCATTCATTGAATTTGGGTTTATGGAAAATCCCATCAGGAGAAATAACAAATTATCCATACCTGAAGAAAATTGCTTCTTATAAAGAACCTGTGATATTATCTACAGGGATGTGTGAACTTAGTGATATAGAAAATGCAATCTACGTCCTTGTCGCAAACGGAGTTTCTAAAGATAAAATAACAGTGTTGCATTGTAATACAGAATATCCGACACCTATGAAAGATGTAAATCTTAAAGCCATGTTCGAGATAAAAGAAAAATTTGGAGTAAAAATAGGATATTCTGACCATACTGAAGGAATAGAAGTTCCTATAGCGGCAGTTGCACTTGGTGCGACAGTTATAGAGAAACATTTTACTCTTGACAAGAATATGGAAGGTCCTGACCATAAAGCTTCTTTAGAGCCAAATGAGCTGAAAGCCATGGTTAAGTCAATCAGAAATATTGAACAAGCTTTAGGATCCGGACATAAAACTGTATCCGAATCTGAAAGAAAAAATATTGAAATAGCGAGAAAGAGTATTGTAGCTGCAAAAGATATCAAAGAAGGCGAAATCTTTACGGAAGATAATATTACAGTAAAACGCCCTGGAAATGGTATCAGCCCAATGGAGTGGGAAAATGTTATCGGTAAAGCTGCAAAACGCGATTTTCAGGAAGAAGAATTGATAGAATTATGAGAAAGATATGTGTCATTACAGGCAGTAGAGCTGAGTATGGCCTTTTAAGCGGTTTGATGAAAGCCATAAAGGAAGATGAAAGTTTAGAGTTGCAAGTTATTGCAACAAACATGCACTTGTCTCCTGAATTCGGCTTGACATATAAAGAAATTGAACGGGACGGGTTCTTTATAAATAAGAAAGTTGAAATGCTTTTATCAAGTGATACTGCAAATGCAACGACAAAATCCGTAGGCTTAGCTACCATAGGTTTTGCTGACGCATACGAAGATTTAAAACCTGATATGATTGTTGTATTGGGTGACAGATATGAAATTCTAGCTGCAGTTACTGCCGCATTATTTTATAAAATACCTGTGGCACATCTTCATGGTGGAGAAATAACCGAAGGTGCATATGATGATTGCATACGTCATGCCATCACAAAAATGAGTCATTTGCACTTTACAAGTACTGAAGAATATCGCCAGCGTGTAATACAATTAGGAGAAGATCCTAAAAGAGTGTTTAATGTAGGTGCTCCAGGTATTGAAAATATAAAGAAAGTTCCTTTAATGAACAAAAAGGAACTTGAATCAACACTTGATGGCTTTACATTTAATGACAAGACCATTTTAATAACATATCATCCGGTAACTCTTGAGAATTCGACAGCAGAAGAACAGATACATAGTCTGTTATCAGCTCTAGATGAATATTCCGATATAAAGATTATTTTTACTCTTCCAAACTCTGACACAGATGGTCGTGTTATTATCAGACTGATAAATGAGTACGTTTCTAAGCATCAGGAAAAAGCAATAGCATATCCTTCTTTAGGGTTGAAACGATATCTTTCTGCGCTTCAGTTTGTTAAAGCTGTTGTAGGAAACTCATCAAGTGGTATTATAGAGGTTCCTAGTTTCGGAATACCGACACTAAATATAGGTGACAGACAAAAGGGCCGTATTGCAGCAGACAGTGTGATTAATTGTGGTACAAGCAAAAAAGATATTTTGGAAGGTCTTGACAAAGTATTAAACTCAGGACATAGAGAGATACATAATCCTTACGAAGGTAAAAATACAACAGCAGATATTCTGCACGTAATAATGACTTATCCTCTTGAAGGATTGATACAGAAAACATTTTATAATATACAACAATAATGAATTCATTAGTTATTATTCCTGCCAGAGGAGGTAGTAAAGGTATTCCTGGTAAGAATATAAAGCCATTAAATGGTAAACCTTTGATAGAATATACAATAGATGTGGCCAGAGGTATAGTTGCAGATTCCAATATATGTGTATCTACAGACTCGCAAGAAATTATTAGTATAGTAGAGAATTATGGATTGAAAGTTCCTTTTGTGCGTCCTGCAGAACTTGCAACAGATACTGCAGGCACTTATGAGGTATTATTACATGCACTAAACTTTTATGAAAATCAGGGACATAAATTTGATAATATAATTTTATTACAAAATACATCTCCATTTAGAACAATAAATCATGTAAAAGAAGCTTTGGAATTATATAATTCAGAAATTGATATGGTGGTATCGGTCTGTGAAGTTTCATCAAATCCATACTACAATTGTTTTGAGGATGGAGAGAATGGATATTTAAATATTTGCAAAGGAGACGGGAAATATACTAGACGTCAAGATGTTCCCAAATGCTGGGAATATAATGGAGCTATTTATATTATTAATCCTGAAAGTTTAAAAAAAATGCCATTAAATATGTTTACCAAGAAAGTAAAATATGTAATGGATAGAAAATATTCAATTGATTTAGATACAATGCTAGATTGGAAAATAGCAGAAGCTATTATAAAAGAATAATATAATGGAAAGTTTGCATATCTTAAGCAGTAACAGTAGGATTATAGACGCCTTAGTTAAAATTAATAGTTTTGTATCCGATCCATTAGTTTTATTTGTAACCGATGAGGAAAATAGAATGATAGGAACACTTACTGATGGAGACATCAGACGTGCTTTAATACGAGGTATAAAAGTTGAAGATTCCATAACTAAGGCCATAAACAGAAATTTTAATTTCCTACGTAAAGATAAAAATGATGATGTTGCCAATATTCATAGGCAAAGAGAAATGAAAATGAGGTTGATTCCGACATTAGATGATGAAAACCATATAGTAGAAATAATCAATCTTGAAAAATATAAGACAAAATTACCTATTGATGCTGTGTTAATGGCTGGAGGTAAGGGTGAAAGATTAAGACCTTTAACGGAAAAAACTCCTAAACCATTAATAAAAATAGGAGAAAAATGTATTATTGATTACAATATCGACAATCTAATATCATTCGGTATCAAAAATATATCAGTTACAGTAAACTATTTAGGAGAACAATTGGAAGAGCATTTTGCAGAACCAAGAGACGGTATAAAAATAAACACTGTGAGGGAACCTAAATTCTTAGGTACAATAGGTAGTATAAAATTCGTTGATGTATTCCATAATGATACTATTCTTGTAATGAACTCTGATTTATTTACAAATATAGATTATGAAGATTTTTATTTACATTTCAAAGAACATAATGCAGATATGAGTGTCGCAGCAGTCCCTTACGTAGTAAAAGTTCCTTACGGTGTATTTAATCTTGAAGGGAGAAATATTAAAGGTGTAACAGAGAAACCTACTATAAGTTATTATGCTAATGCAGGAATATATCTTATAAAGAAAAACTTATTACAACTCATTCCTAAAAATAAGTTCTATAATGCAACAGATTTTATGGATTCTCTGATTCAAGGTGGATATAATGTTATTAGATATCCTATTTCCGGATATTGGATTGATATAGGTCAACATGATGAATTAGAAAGAGCCAAAGAAATTGTAAAACATATATATTAATAAAAGAATTATGAAATATTGTACTAAATGTGTAATGCCAGATACAAGACCTGGAATTACTTTCAATGAAGAAGGAGTATGTTCTGCATGTCAAGCATACGAAAATAGGAAAAATGTTAATTATGATAAGCGTTTTGAAGAGCTCAAAATCCTATGTGATAAATACAGAGGAATGAATGGGCCAAACGGTTATGATTGTATGATTGCTGTTAGTGGTGGTAAGGATAGCCATTACCAAACTTATGTTATGAAAGAAATTCTTCACATGAATCCTCTATTAGTTTCTGTTGAAGATAATTTTCCAATGACAGAGGCAGGCAAGCATAATCTTAAAAACATTTCAGAAGCTTTTGGTTGCGATATTATTAGTATGAAGCCTAATATCAAAGCTCAAAAAATAATAATGCGTAAAACTTTTGAGAAATATGGAAAGCCAACATATTTTATTGATCGATACATATACACGTATCCATTACACATGGCTTTAAAATTTAATACTCCTTTATTGGTTTATGGAGAGAATGTTAGCTATGAATATGGTGGTAATGGTGCTGTAGAAACTTATTCTGCAAAGGATCAAATATATAATGGGGTTGGTTATGGGATTCCAACTGAAGAGTTATTAGGAGATGGCGTTACTTTAAAAGATTTAAACTTTTTTGAACCTCCTACAATTGATGAAATAAATAAATTAGATCCAATATATTTAAGTTATTTCGTCGAATGGAACAGTTTTAAGAACTATGAAATAGCAAAGCATTTTGGATTTCACGATCTTACCCATGAATGGAATAGAACTCACCATGTTGAACAAATGGATCAGGTCGATAGTCGAGCATACTTAGTTCATTCTTGGTTGAAATATCCAAAATTTGGTCATGCGTCCGCAACTGACTATGCTGCAAGAATGGTAAGATATGGAATGATTAACAGAGATGAAGCTTTTAAACTTGTCAAAGAACATGACCATGCTTTAGACCCTTTGTGTGTTAGAGATTTCTGTGATTTTCTTGGATATTCTGAAAAAGAGTTTTGGGATATTATTGATAGCCATTATAATCGTGATATATTCAAGAAAGATAATTATGGAAGATGGGTTTTAAAATAAAAAAGGTTATGTTTTTTATCTTTAAAGGTTCAGTCTTTTATTCATTCAATAAAGTAATAAAAGTGTTAATACATGAAGTATAGATGATACGAATTGTATAATAAAAAACACTCTAATGGTAAGTATAGAGTGAGTAAGCTATATAAAATATTTGTTCTTAAAACTTCTATTTACAGCTTAACAATTTTTAATTGTATAAAAAATATTAAGTTGTAAATAGAAGTTTTATATATGAATAACATTAGATACCTCACTTCGTTTTTTTATAGTTAATTTTTATTTGATTTGAAAAAGCATTATATGGGTGCAACTAGTAGGATTAATAATAGTATAAGAAATGCTAAAATAGCGTTAGTATTCTATGTTTTTAATATATTAATTCAATTTTTATCCAGAAAAATTTTTATTACTTATTTAGGTAGTGAAGTTTTAGGATTGAATACTACTGCACAAAATCTGTTAGGTTTCTTAAATTTAGCTGAACTTGGAATAGGTAGTGCTATAGCATATAGTCTTTATAAGCCATTATATAATAGTAATTATAATGAGGTTAACGAAATAGTTTCTATTCAAGGTTGGTTATACAGAAGAATAGCTTATATTGTTATAATATCATCATTATTTTTAATGCTTTTTTTCCCTTTAATTTTTAAAAAGGTAGATATCCCTTTTTGGTATACTTATGGATCATTTATAGCATTACTTACAAGTTCATTACTTGGATATTTTATAAACTATAAGCAGATTGTTCTTTCTGCTGACCAAAAAGAGTATAAAATAACAATAGTTGTACAAGGTTTAAAATTACTGAAAGTATGCATACAAATATTAGCTATTAGATATTTATTAGTTGGTTATCTATGGTGGATAATAATAGAAATTCTAATGTCATTTGTTACCTCTATAGTTTTAAATAAAGAAATAAACAAAGAGTATAAATGGCTTAAAACGGATATATCAAAAGGGAATGTCTTAAGAAAAAAATATCCTAATATTTTGACAAAGACAAAACAACTGTTTTTTCATAAGATAGGTAGTTTTGTTTTAACCCAGACCACACCTATTATTATATATGCATTTTCAACGTTAACTATGGTTGCTATATATGGGAATTATATCTTAATTATTAATGGTATAACAACGCTGTTAACTGCTATTTATAATGGAGTGAATAGCAGTGTAGGAAATTTAGTTGCTGAGGGCAATAAAAAGAATATAAAAAGAGTTTTTTGGGAAACTACTGTTTTTAGAGTTTGGATAGCTTCATTTATTTGTTTTGGTATATATACTTTGAGCGAAGATTTTATTATTTTATGGGTGGGTAAGGACTTTATTTTACCTCGAGAAACATTAATAATCCTTATCTGTTTAACATATCTAAATTCAACAAGGAATAATGATTTGTTTATTAATGCATACGGCTTATTTGGTGACATATGGGCACCTATAATTGAGTCAATTTTAAATTTATCAATATCAATATTATTAGGACTTGTATGGGGATTATCTGGTATAATATTAGGTGGTTTAATTAGTACTTTTCTTGTAATACATATATGGAAGCCATTTTATTTATATACTTATGGATTTAAGGACAAAATATCAGAATACCTAGTAGAAAATGCTAAATATTTAACTTTTATTCTTACCTCTTTTTTATTAGGCTTATTTATAACAAATAATTATTTTAAATCCCCATGTAATGATTATATAGATTGGATTTTAAAATCTATTGAAATAATGACTACATATATATTTATAAGTTTTTTGATTTTTTTCTCATGCAATAAATATTTCAGAAACATTGTAAAACGCTTTATAATTAAGTAATATGAATCCACTAGTATCAATTATTGTTCCTATATACAATACTGGTAATTATATACATACATGTATAGATAGTTTAATTAATCAAACATATAAGAATATTGAGATTATATTGGTTAATGATGGTTCAACTGATTCCTCTTTAAATATTATACAAAAGTATGCGAAAGGAGACAAACGAATTAAAGTTATAAGCCAAGAAAATGGCGGTGTTACTTTAGCAAGAAAAAGAGGTTGGCAAAATTCAACTGGCAAATATTGTTTATTTATAGATGCAGATGATAGCATTCAATTGGAAGCTATAGAATATTTTATAAATATTTTGTCAAAAAAAGAATATGATTTTATAGCAGGAAGTTATGACATTATATATGATAATGGAAAGATTGAACATATAAAGAAATTATACCCCATAGGTGAAATTTCTGTTTCCCAATATATTACTATATCTGTAAACAAACTTGAATGTATACCTTCTATATGTATTGGGATATTTAAAAGAGAAATTATCAATGAAGATATTTTTAATATACACAGAAATATATTTAGAGGTGAAGATTCTTCAACATTACTTGGAATTCTTAATAATGTAAATAGTATTTTCATTACAGATTATGTTTTTTATCATTACACCCAAAGGAATGATTCAGTAACACATACAAAAGATATTGATATAAATTATATTGTTAAACTATATGAATTGCAATATAGTATAACAGTATATAAAAATGAGTTTCTACCAATTTTACTTTCTAAATTGTTATCTTCTTATTATTATTGCACAGATATTAATAAGAAACATAGAATAAAATCAAGAATATTATCTTTATACAAAAAAGACGTTTTTAAGAAATTGGATTTAAAATCAAAAATAAAATATATTTGCATATATAATAATTATCTCGAAAAAATATTATCGAAATTTGTTATACACGAATAATGAAAAAACTAATTTTGATTGATCATGAATTGTACACAAAAAGAAGAAAAGAGATTTTCATGATTGATGCTTTTATAAAGTCTGGTTTCAATGTTGAGATTTGGGACATATCAAATATTGTTTATCCTAATATAAAATATCCGGATGAACAAAAAGATGAAATAGTTAAGAAATTATTAAATATTGATGATTTAAATAAAAGATTATCATTATGTAATATTAAGGATACAATATTTATCGTTGAATGTTTAGATATATGGGATAATAGAAAAATCTATAGACTATTATCTGAATATAATTGTTATACAATAAAGATTGATCTGTATGCAAATACAGTATTAAAAGAAACTTATAAGGAAAAAATATCTCGTCTTTTTTCAAGTACTTTTTTTTCTATAATCAACAACAAGATTAAATATACATTTTTATCAATATACAAAAAGGTCTATAAAATTAAATCTTTTGATAAAATATTGTCTTCATCATCTATAGTATACAGAACTGATAAAATAAATCATCCTGATTATGAATCTTATATTCAAGAAATGAATGATAAACCTATAGTTGAAGGTAATTATATCGTTTTTTGTGATATATCATTTCCTGATCATCCAGAATTTGTTTCTTTATATAAAAAAAGGCCATCGGCTATTAAATATAGAAAATCATTGAACATTTTTTTTGATTTTTTGGAGAAGAAATATAAGATGCCAGTAATTATTGCTGCACATCCAAAGTCTAATTATGATGGAGATGAATTTGGATATCGAAAGATTATAAAATATAATACAGGTAATTTAGTTATCAATTCTTCATTGGTCTTACAACATTTTAGTAATTCGGTTTCGTATTGTATATTAGCCAATAAACCAGTCATCTTTTTTATTACAGAAGACATGAAAGAGTTAAAGGAGTCTATTCAATATATGAATTTATTATGCAAAACATTAGGTAAAGAAACTATCAATATAGATAAAGATGATCTTGATAAATTGGATACTAATACGATTACAGAAGAATATAGAGAACAGTACATTTATACATATTTAACTTCATTAGAAACTAAGGATAAAAATAATTTCAATATTATTAAAGGAATTTTAGAGGCATTATAAATAGGTAAAAAATTCCTTTTGATATATAATTATGGATTTTAGAAGTTTTTTAATATATACAGTTTTTTTGTTAGTTTCGTCAGTTTTAGCTCTGATGTCGCAATTGTGCAAGAAGAGAATCAATAGTATTGCATTTCTAATTGTAACATATATTTTTATTGTCACTTTTTGGAGTTTAAGATATGGCATAGGATTTGATTATGATTCATATATTGATATATCGAAAGAAATACGAAATGGATATGATAGCTACGTAGAACCAGTTTATCATTTGGCTTCAATGTTATTTCAATTTAATGGTGGTGAATTTTTTACTATCTCATTAATGAGTGCTATTACGTATTTTTTCCTTATAGCTTCTCTTTATAGAAATAATATTTTATGTCAGGGAATATTTTTTTCCATTGTTCTTCAGTATCAGTTTATGGCATCAAATCAAATTAGACAAGCTTTAGCAATAGCAGTTTTTTTATTTGCTTTAGAGTATATTGAGAAAAAAAAATATAAAATATGGATTCCTATACTTGTATTGGATGTTTTACTATGTCATACATCAGCTTTTATTTTATTTCTTATAATTCCATTAGCTCAAAATATCAAATTTTCAAATCATAAATGGATAATAATTATTGTTGTTTTATATATTTTACAATTAGCAGGAGTATTTAGGAACTTAGGGAATATAGTGTTGACCTCGCTTCCTATACCTGAAAATTATATGCATTTTATAAACTCAGATAGAGTTCTTGCCGAAGAAATAGGATTCTCTCCTGTATTTCTTTTTTATATTATAATTACTGTTTATATATTAATATATTACAATCCACAAAATAGGATTAATTTAAATCTTTATCTTATTGGGTTAAGTATGTATATAATTTTTATCGAATATCATTTGCTACAAAGACTTTCGATGTACTGTTTCTACGTAATTATTTATATTATCAGCAAATACTGTATAAATAGTAAACAGCATGGAATTAATGTGATTTTAGCTTCAATTGTTTTCTACTTATTTTTAATAACCAGAGATACAAATTTACATGGTGTTATACCATATAAGTCTTTATTTGATATGTAATAAAATCATAATAATAACAATATGAAGATTATATATACTATAAATTCTACATACAATAGTGGTGGAATGGAAAAAGTTTTATGTAATAAAGTGAATTATTTCTGTAAGGAATTAGGATTTGACGTTATCATTATCACAACGGAACAGAAAAACAGAGAAAATTTCTTTTCTTTTGATCAAAAAATAAAGTTTATAGATTTAGCAATTAACTATGATGATGATTTAAATACAAATAGAGTAATAAGATTTTTTAGAGAAAGAAAAAAAAGGAAATTACATAAAAGATTCTTAGAAAGAATTATATATCAAGAAAAACCTGATATTTGTATTTCAATGTTTGATAGAGATTTCAATATTTTACATAAGATAAAAGATGGAAGTAAAAAAATCTTAGAATTCCATTTTTGTAAAAAGATGAAAGTTCTAGAGCAAAAAAACCCCATGATGAAGCTAATTCAATTTTTAAGAATAAAAGGTTGGGAAAATATTGTATCTAAATATGATAGATTTGTAGTATTAACAGATGAAGACAAAAAACATTGGGGAAATATTAAGAATATAAACGTAATACCCAATAGTATGGAAATCAATACTTCAAATCATTCAGATATCAATAAAAAGAATGTTTTAAGTATAGGACGAATGTCGTATCAAAAAGGTTTTGATATGCTTGTTCAAGCATGGCAGAAAGTTATTAAAATACATCCTGAATGGAAACTTACAATAGTTGGTGGAGGAGAAAAAGAAAGCATTAGAAAAAAAATTTGTAAATTAGGATTAAATAATAATATTGAGTTAAAACCACCAACCCACAATATAGAACATGAATATGTTAACGCTTCAATATATGTTATGAGTTCTAGATATGAGGGACTTCCAATGGTTCTTATTGAAGCAATGTCATACGGGCTTCCAATAATATCATTCTCATGTCCATGTGGTCCTAAGGATTTAATAGATAAAGAATATGGGATATTGGTAAAGCCAAATAATATTGAAGAATTAGCCAATTCTATTATAATGCTAATAGAAAGTAAAGAAAAAAGATTATATTTGAGGAATCAATCTTTAAAACGTGCAAAAGATTTCTCAAAAGATAGAATAATGAATATATGGGTTAATTTGTTTAATGATTTATTAAGTTCTAAGATATGAATCCTAAAGTTTCAATTATAGTACCTGTATTTAATCTTGAATTATATTTACATAGATGTTTGGATAGTTTAATACATCAAACTTATAATAACATAGAAATAATTGTAGTAAATGACGGATCTAAAGACAAATCTATTTCTATTATTAATAAGTATGCGGAGCAAGATAAAAGATTTATCGTTATAGATAAAAAAAATGAAGGAGTATCTGTCGCTAGAAATGAAGGCATTAATAAGGCTAACGGTAAGTATATTATGTTTGTTGACGGTGATGATTGGATTGATTGTGACATGATAGAAAAACTTGTTGAAACTGCCGAAAAAACTCAAAGTGATTTCGTTGGTGCCGGTTTTATTTTTGAGGATTTAGAAAATAATAAAAAGAGATGTTCGCCTGATGGATTTACACAAGTTTTATTCGAAGGTAAAGAAATTTTAAAAAACTATTTAGTAGGGAACTACATTTGGAGTAGTGTTTGGGGGGGAATATATCTTTTGGAAACAATTGTTAAAAACAATATATACTTTGCTCCAGAAATAAAATATGCAGAAGATGTATTTTTCACTATTAATTTTATGGCTTTTGCCAAAAAAATTATTGTTCGTGAAGAGCATTTTTATCATGTTTTGGTAAGGGCATCTAGCGTTACAAGAAATAGCATTCATGAACTTGACAAGAAAAAGAAAAGACCAAATGTAGAAGAGTTTTTAAAGAAAAATAATTTATGGGATGAATACAAAGATTATTATAAGGCATGGTTTGTACGTTTTAGTAACTATGAACTTTATCATTTGGCGTTAAAAGTTAATTATAAAATATTTAGAGATTTTTACAATGAATATACAAAGACAACAGACTACAAGAAGTGGAATAATTATATGATAAGAAAACTTATGAGTAAAAAGCATAGAATAATGTCTTTATTAGGGCGAAGTTCTATTTTTATATGGTTATCAATGAATATTCCAACATTGTTAGGAAAAAAAATCATAGTATAAAACTTAAATATAACATTATGAATAATGAACTAGTTTCTATAATAACTCCTATGTATAAAGGAGCGACTTTTGTTGCTGAAACAATAGAATCTGTCAAATCTCAGACTTATAAAAATTGGGAAATGATTATTGTTGATGATTGTTCCCCAGATAATGGTGCCGGAATAAATGTAGTAAAAAAGTATGCTGAAAAAGACAATAGAATAATACTTATTGAAAGTAAAAAAAACAGAGGCTCTTCCGGTTCAAGAAATATAGCTTTAGAAAAAGCTAAAGGACAATATATAGCTTTTCTTGATTCGGATGATATTTGGTTACCTACGTTCCTTGAAGAACAATTAAAGTTTATGAAAGAAAAAGATGCAGCTTTAGTTTTCTCATCATATTATAGAATTGATGAAAATACTAAAGAAGAGATTCTCTCACCATTTATTGTTCCTGAGAAAGTTACATATAAGTCTCTGCTTAAAACATGTCCGATTTTCCCATCTACAGCAATATATGATCTATCTAAAGTAAAAAAATACTTTTTTAATGAAGGCATGGGAAGTATGAGGGATGATTATGTATATTGGCTTGCAA
Source organism: uncultured Bacteroides sp. (assembly GCF_937912035.1). Classification (GTDB taxonomy): domain Bacteria; phylum Bacteroidota; class Bacteroidia; order Bacteroidales; family Bacteroidaceae; genus Phocaeicola. The sequence continues at coordinate 295,876 of NZ_CALDPF010000031.1, read as the reverse complement.
TGCTTAAAGAAATAAAATATGCATACGGAAATAAAAAGAAATTAGTTTACTACAGAATGAGAAAAACTTCTGTTACTGCAAATAAAAAGAAAGTAATCTACCCTCAGTGGAATGTTTTGCGTAATGTAGAAAAACTTCCGATATTATCTTGTGTATATTATATTGTTTGCTGGGCATTTATATCTTATTTCAAATATAGAAAATAATGGAAAAATACGATTATTTAATAGTAGGTTCCGGTCTTTTCGGAGCAACATTTGCCTATAAGGCAAAACAAGTAGGAAAAAAATGTCTGGTAATAGATAAACGTCAGCATATTGGAGGAAATGTTTATTGTGAAAATATAGAAGGTATTAATGTACATAAATATGGAGCACACATATTCCATACATCAAATAAAGTTGTATGGGATTTTGTAAATTCTATAGTAGAATTTAACAGATATACCAATTCACCTGTAGCCAACTATAAAGGGAAATTATACAATCTTCCTTTCAATATGAATACCTTCTACCAGATGTGGGGCATAATTACTCCACAACAGGCAAAGGATAGAATTGAACAACAGAAAGCTGCTGCTGTAGAAAAAATGAAAAAAGCTGGTATTTCAGAACCTCGCAATCTAGAGGAACAAGCTATATCATTGATAGGAACAGATATTTATGAAACCCTTATCAAAGGATATACAGAAAAACAGTGGGGAAGAAAATGTACAGAACTTCCTGCTTTCATTATAAAACGTCTTCCTGTAAGATTTGTATATGACAACAATTATTTCAATGATAAGTATCAAGGAATACCTATTGGGGGATATAATAAACTAATTGATGGTCTTTTGGAAGGTATTGAAGTAAAAACCGGAATGGATTTCTTTGACAACAGAGAATACTGGGAGAGTATTGCTAAAAAGATAGTTTTTACCGGAAAAATAGATGAGTTCTATGGCTATCAGTTTGGAAAACTAGAATACAGAACTGTAAGATTTGAAGAAGAAATTCATAATTGCAGCAATTATCAGGGCAATGCTGTTGTAAACTATACCGAAAAAGATGTTCCATATACCAGAATAATAGAACATAAACATTTTGAAATGTTCGGAGCTGAAGTGGAAAGTTGTCCTAAGACAGTAATATCAAAAGAATATTCAACAGAATGGAAAAATGGTATGGAACCTTATTATCCTGTAAATGATGAGAAAAACAATACACTTTATGCAAAATATAAAGAATTGGCTGAAAAAGAAAAAAATGTAATTTTCGGAGGCAGATTGGCTGAATATAAATATTATGATATGGCACCGATTATTGAGAAAGTATTATCTTTCAAAGAAATATAATTATAAAAACATATTGCGGACCTGATCACTTACGTGACTGACCGACTGGGACATGACATGCGCTATGCGATAGACTCTACGAAGCTGCAGCGTGAGCTGGGCTGGGAACCGAGCCTGCAGTTTGAAGAGGGTATAGAGAAGACCGTGAAATGGTATCTGGAGAATCAGGAGTGGATGGATAATGTGACTTCAGGGGATTATCAGAAGTATTATGAGGAAACTTATAATAATTAAGATTAATATACAATGAGCAACAAGAAAGTTTTCGTAAGCGGGTGTTACGACCTGCTGCACAGCGGACACGTGGAGTTCTTCCAGCAGGCTTCGAAATTTGGAGACCTGTATGTGGGTATAGGTTCGGACGCCACTTATCTGGAATATAAGCACAGGAAACCGATGTTCCCGCAGGAGGAACGTCTGTTCATGGTGAAGAACATAAAGGCGGTGAAGGAGGCTTATATAAATGAGGGTAGCGGGGTGATTGACTTCATTCCGACTCTGGACATCGTGAAGCCGGACATATTCGTGGTGAACGCGGAAGGAGGAAGCGAAGAGAAACGCAGACTGTGTGAGGAACGTGGAATAGAATATATCGAGCTGCAGCGCACTCCGCACGAGGGTCTGGAGGCAAGAAGCTCGAGCTCGCTGAAGGCGGCTATGCAGAAACAGGAGGAAGGAAACGAGGAGAGTAAGGGTATACCGACGCGTCTGGATCTGGCGGGTACATGGATTGACCAGCCTTACGTGAGCGTGCATCATCCTGGATGGGCGATTACTATATCGCTGGAACCTACTTTCGAGGTGAGGGACAGATGTGGACTGAGCACCAGCACACGAAACATAATAAAGAAGATATGGCCGGTGAAACTGCCTAAAATGGATCCGGAAATGCTGGCACGTCTGGTGTTCTGCTTCGAGAATAATCCTGAGCGTGAAGAGGGACATATCTCCGGAGCACAGGATGCGATTGGTATTTGTGTGCCGGGACTGTGCAGGCATTATTATGACAATAATTTCTGGCCTCAGAAGGTGGAGATATGCAGGGACGAGATGACACTGAGATTCCTGGAACAGCATCTGGTGATGATTCCTCTGGAACCACGCAAACCGGGATGCTCGGTAGTGGAGGGAAAGGATATCACAGTGGAGAAGGTGAAGGCTCTGGCGGATGCGGCAGACGCATGCTGGAGTGCCATAATGGGACGTGACCTGAACGGCTTTGCAGCGGCTTACAAAGCGAGCTTCGAAGCGCAGACTGCGATGTTCCCGGGAATGCTGAATCCTGCGTATATAGGTCAGCCACAACAGGACAACAGCTTTATCGGTGATGCCATAGCGCACTACAGCGCAATGCCGGAGGTAATGGCATGGAAGCTGGCCGGTGCAGGCGGTGGCGGATATCTGGCTCTGGTGGTGAAGGATGCCAAGGAATTCCTGAACGGCCACAGCGAGGCGATTGAGCTGCATATAAGAAGGGAATAAAAATATTATTAGTACATCAAAAAGATGGCTAAGAAAGTTTTTTATACCATTGGAAGTTTCGAAATTTTTCGTAACTTTGTGACAAGAGATTTTCTCTAAAAAAATAAATAAATGTTTTCATGGCAGGGCACCGTGACGGTTAGCTCTGCCTTTTTTCTATTATGGCGAATAGCAGATGCAGAAAAGTTGACAGGCAAGGGGGAATTTTCGTTTATATAATTGATGTTACAGAACTTTTACGTAATTTTGTATTATATAAACTAATAATCAGTATTGGATATATCAAGTTTATGATGAATTTTGAGCAATAAGGAAAAATATACCTATAACAATGGCTAAAAGATAGATTTAAGTCTTTATTTACATTGAAAAGAATATATAAGAACTTTTAACTGAAAACATTATGAAAATCAATGGTTCAACTATTTTGATGGTGTTGATATTCGTTTTTTTTGTCTTTGGGATATTCTACATCGATAACAGCGGGTATTACAGAGTGACAATGGAGAAAGGTGCAAATGTGTATAACTCTGTGTTTGTATCGGGAGACAGCATTGACGTGCTACCTTTTGATACTGTAGTGAAAATTGAACCGTTTGGGGAGTATAGCTCGTATGAAATGCATGTTGACGGACAAACATTGTATGTGAAAAAAACGGACTTTGAACTGGTAAAAAGAACGTATGATATATGGGGAGTGGTGCAGTACTTTGTTTACTTCATTATCTTATGCATTGCATTGAATATGGGATATAAGTATTTGAGGAAAAACAATGTAAGACTGTTGTCACAATTGAAAACAGCGCTATATGTTATTATAACACTGGCAATATTCGGATGGATGATATTTTTGCTGAATAATCCGTCATCACCGCCAAGTCTGAATTCCAGAGCTAAAAACATGATTGCAATACAGATGGATATAGATGGATTTGAGCCTTCGACGGATAGCGAAGTGGATGTATTGTGTCATTATGACGGTTATAAATACCTTGTAAGAGATGAATACCATAATCAGTTTGTGGTACCTGCAGGTGGATTGAAAAATAAAGTGGAAAGTCTGAGTGACCTGAACGAGAAATTTACCTATAACGTGAGTAAGGAGAAAGTGGACTCATACATGGGGAAGGATATACTGCAATTTGCACGCGAAGTGGGAAGCTATGTTACCGGAGTGGGAATGATGTACGAATTTCCATACCTCGTGGCCATTGGAAACGGGGAGAGAGTGCAGGGAGTAACGGTGCTGACTAACATGGCAGGAGTGATTCAGAGCATATTGTACAATGAAGAGGAAAAATCGTCGAATATATTCAATAAGCTTCCTTTTTATGAAACAATAGCCTGCAAGAACTTATACGTGTCTACAGGTATTACGGGAGACAACAGTTTCTGGGAAAGGCTGCTGGCTGTTGTTGTGAATTTCTTCCTGATGGGATTTGTAATTTTAATGGTAGCAAGAACTGCCAGCGTGATATCGTACTGGGCGGGGGAAAAGAGTTTCAACGTGAAAAGGTCGGTGAAAATTATCATTTGGGTGATATGCTCACCGTTCATATATATTTATACACTGGCTCTTCTTGATTTCTACCACAGCTGGTGGATTCTGGTACTGCTATATATCTTATCGATCATTATTGAAACATTCGGCATAGGTACGGATGATGCGGCAAAGAGTATTTACAAATGTCCGTCGTGCCTGAAAAACGGAGCATACGCGCCAACGGAAAAGGTTATCAGCCGGACAATAGCGAAAACCAGCTATAGCTGGAATAGAGGAAAAACAGAATATAATATCAGAATTCCGGAGAAAACATACACCATGGATATTGAATATATTATGGTGGGCGCATGTAAAGAATGTGGATATGAGGATAAAAATACATATGTAAGACAGGAAACACGTACCAGAGATACCACTTGTCCGATGTGTGACAGTAAACTGAAAGTGAGTGCGGAAAACAATGTTTATTACGAAAAATGTCCGAACTGTGATTATTCACTAATTATCAGTGAAGTGAGATCTGGTAATGAGAAAAAAGAAAGCCCGGTTATACCGTATGATGAGGAAGAGGAAAGAAAGGAACAGAAAAGAAGAGAAAGAGAGGAACAAGAAAGAAAAGAAAAGGAAAGAAGGGAGGAGGAAGATAGAAACTTCTGGAAGCATGAGAAAGAGGATGCTTTGAGAAGGGCTGAAAAAGAACTGGAGGAAGCAGAAAAAAGAAATAAGTTGGGCTATGATGATGAAGTGAAACGACATATTGACGAGGCTGAAAAAGATATAGAAGAAGCTGATGATATAGATAAAAAATACTTGTAAGGTGTGCCGGGACTGTGCAGACACTATTATGACAATAATTTCTGGCCGAAGAAGGTGAAGGCTCTGGCGGATATCTGGCTCTAGTGGTGAAGGATGCCAAGGAATACCTGAACGGCCACAGCGAGGCGATTGAGCTGCATATAAAAAGGGAATAGTTACTGGATTCCAGTTGACTATGTTTTATAGGGGATTCCTCCATATCCGGCAAAGTGAAGCCGGGTGTGGGGGAATTTCAGTGTTTATAAGATTGATATTTCGGAAACTTTTACGTAATTTTGTATCAGAGCAGGTATCTGACAATCAAGGATTTCAAACTGGACGTGTGAATTCTTAGGCTTTAGAATTAAATAGAATATTTGTAAACATGTTTAATAAAATGATATAGTTATGAAAACGTTTAATGATGAAAAAAAAAGTGAAATAAAAGTGCCGTATGAAGCACCAGTTGTAGAATGTATAGAAATGGATACGGAAAATAGTTACTTAATATCAACCAGTGGCCTTGAAAGTTACGATGAAGAACAAGGCTTTTGGGACTAATGTATTGGATTGGTTATGAGGAAGATTGGTTACTATGCAATAGCAGCTTTCATTGCGATTACCGGGTGTACAGAAGAGGAATTCTCAGGCAATGGAAGTATAAAAGGTAATTATACACTGAAAGTAGAGATTGAGAATGGAAGTGATACCCGTACAGCTGTTGACAGTGAGAATCGTGTGATGTGGGTAGAGAATGATCAAATAGGTGTTTGGGGGAATAAAGGTTCTGTTAATACATGTTTTATGTATAACGGAATGTCAGATGACGGTTCGACAGCTTCTTTTAAAGGAACACTTAAAGATGATGAGCAACCGGTTGATGCTTATTATCCTTATAGAATGGAAGCATCCTTGATTGATGACAAACTATCTTTTACTCTTCCATCGGAATATGAGTATACAGAATGCAGTAATGCACCTATGATAGGAGTGAAACAGGAAAATGGAAATTTCCTGTTCAAGCATCTTTGTGGATTAATGAAACTGACTTTAAAAGGTATTCCGGTTGGGGAATCAAAACTCGTAATCCGGTCAGAAGGTGAGAATGCAAAAGGAATTTCCGGTCAGGCTATAGTAACAGATATAAAGGAGGAAAATGCTATTCTTACAATTAGTGAAGAAGGCTTGGATACAGTAGCAGTGAATGTTGATGCAAAGGAAGTGTCAGATAAAACGTTCTATATACCATTGCCGGTAGGTGAATATTCACAAATCTCAGTATCATATAATACGGAAGATAGTGTATATTTTAAAAAGACAATCTCGGATTGCAAAATTAAAAGAGGGGTGATTTTAAATATGCCGGAAGTACCTGTTCTGAATGAAGAAGGGATGTTAGAAGAATATTTGCAAACAATTCGGATGTATATTTCGAAATTGATGGAAGATTCCCAAAATGATGTGGAGATTGTGAAGGAGGGACTTATTTCATGGCTTGAACAACAATCTTACGTTTCTGATATAGAATACGATGATAGAAAAGATTATATAACTATAACTTATCAAAATGGGTTACAGTCTATGGTATCTTTTGTCTATATTGCAAGTTCGGCTGATGAGGTTGAAACAAAAGTAGCGACAAATGACATGCCGAATGAATCTACAACATATAATGTTGCTTCGATAGACGGAGAAACTATAGCGGTAGCAGGTCCGGTTTTATATTTGTATGGAATGGACTATGATCAGTTTATTGAGGACCAGTTTAATTTCTTAAAGGATAAATATACAAAAGAATTTGAAAATAATAGTAGAATAATAGATGAATCTCCTGTTGATGCTAAAATGGAAAAAGTTTCTGATGATATTTTTGTGTTAAACAGGTTGAAAAACTATAGTGCAATTCTTATTTCCGGTACACATGGTTCAGGTAATGCTCAGGGAGGATTTGGAATTATGTGTAAAGATAATTTACAGCTTGATATTATTAAGAAATTTGGAGAGAGTGTCTTACCAAATATTGCTTATCTGATTTTGCCAGGTCAAGAGGAATACGGTAGATTTAAAGATTCATATTTTGTTAAACCTGAATATTTTGATAATTATCAATGGGACTCTACTTATTTTATTTACGGAAATTATTGTTGGAGTTATGGACTGGAAAAACATATTACTCCAAGTTTCTGTGGTTATAAATGTATGACTGGTGACAAAAATAATGTACAGATGTCCAAAGAGTATTTTGGTTATCTGTTTAATGGAGCAACTCATGTGGATGCTGTTGCGAATGTTGAAAAACGTGAATTTAATATTAAGTGGTGGCCATTTGATGATAGGCATATGTGTGAGTTAGTATCTTCTGATAAGCATAAGAAACAACGTTATTTCAGCATTACGACGAATCCTGTAAAACATATGGATGGGGTATTTGGTGGAGTAAAAGTCACTGGTAAATTTAATGGATATAACAATTTGAAAAAGCAAGGTATACAATATGGAGTCTTTTATCGTAAAAAGGACAATTCTGAATTTATCCCATCTGACCCTGATGTAGAATTCGCAACCTTTGGTGAGTACGCCTATCCGAAGCCATTGGATCAGGAAGGCAATCTTACATTAAATATATATGATCTGGATCCAGAAACGGATTATCAATTTACCTTAGGCTTTAAATATGGAGCAAAATATTACTATGGTAACGTATGTGAGTTTACGACCGGAGCAGAAATGGATAGAGAAGCCTTGATTGATTATTATTATCAAGCTGACGGAGATAATTGGAATGCTGATGCCAGAACGAACTGGTGTACGGATAAGCCAATCAGTGAATGGGCCAATGTAACAACATCTATTTTAGATGGTAATATGAGAGTGACAAAACTGACTTTCCCTGAATTTTCTGAAAAGGTAGAGAATATCAATTTGCAAAGATTGGATAGTCTTACCACTTTGGAGATAAACGGTGTGCATTTGAAAAGTCTGGATGTGTCCGGACTAATGCGCTTAAAATGCATTGAAGATTATTCAAAATCAAGTTCTGTAAACGGAACAAGCTCCATAGATTATGTAAACCTTGCCGGTTGCAAAAATTATACAAATACATCTGATTGGGGGTTAGGAATTCCATTTAATTATGGGAAAAATACCAATCTGTCGGGATGTATAAGTTTGGCCGGATCTTTTGGTATCTATGAACATATGGAAACATTAAATCTATCTGGATGTACTGCATTGGAATATATTAATAAATCTGCGATTAATATTAATTTAAAAGAACTTGATGTTTCTGGCTGTTCGAGACTGAAGAAAATAGAAATCAATAAGTCAGACGAAAGAATGGTATTAAGCAAGATTTACTTGACAGGTTGTACTGAACTGAATACATTATATTGTACTTCTTGTGAATTAACAGAGTTAGATGTTTCATCATGTAATAAATTGGAACAGCTTTATTGTGATAATAATCGATTGACATCATTGAAGTTAGGTGAATTGCCTTTGCTATATAAATTATATTGCACAGGTAACCAATTGACTTCTTTAGATATAAATCAGTGTAAGTCATTGCAGGAACTTTATTGTGGTTGGAATCAATTGACAACTTTGAATGTTTCTACATTGAATAAACTTAGTAGTTTATATTGTGATAACAATCTATTAACATCCATTGAGATTCCGAATAATTATAGTTTAACGTGGTTGTCTTGTAAAGACAATAAAATCACCACTCTCGATTTATCAAAAATGTATTCAGATCAAAGTAGTGTGGAGGCTCATGGAAACTATATTACATTAGTAATATTTAGATCTCGAATACATAAGAGTCGTAATAATAACGGATTTACATTATGGGGTGAACATAGTTCTTCACAGAAATTCTATAATAGCATTAGTTATTATTATGAATACCCACAATGCCAATATGCAGAATAAGAATAATTTTAGAATATAGGGGATTCCTCCATATCCGGCAGAGTGAAGCCAGGTGTGGGGGAATTTCAGTGTTTATAAGATTGGTATTTCGGAAACTTTTACGTAATTTTGTATTCGAAGCCCAACTTCATTACTTCTATAACTTCTAAAAAGAATGAAATACCCTATAGGAATACAGAATTTTGAAAAGATACGCGAAAGCGGGTATCTGTATATTGACAAGACGGACATGATATATGATCTGGTAAAGAATGGTGTGTATTACTTCCTGAGCCGTCCGCGCAGGTTCGGTAAGAGTCTGCTTATTTCTACGCTGGAGACTTATTTCAGCGGAAAGAGGGAGATGTTTGAGGGGCTGAAGATTGCGGAACTGGAAAAGGAATGGACGGAATATCCGATATTGCATCTGGATCTGAACACGGAAAGATATGCCACTCCAAAGGATCTGGAGAACAAACTTGACTTGTTTCTGAAACAGTGTGAAGCTCTTTATGGCAAGAATCCGGATGAGTATTCGCTGGCGACAAGATTTGAGGGGGTGATACGCAGGGCGGCGGAAAAGACGGGAAGGAACACTGTTATCCTGGTGGACGAATATGACAAGCCGATGCTGCAGGCCATAGACAATAATGAACTGCAGAATGAATACAGAGACACGCTGAAGGCTTTCTACGGAGCGCTGAAGTCGATGGACAGGTATATACGTTTCGCCCTGCTGACGGGGGTGACGAAGTTCGGAAAGGTGAGCGTGTTCAGCGACCTGAATAACTTGAGGGATATATCGATGCTTAAGGCTTACGAAAGGATTTGCGGTATCACAGAGGAGGAGCTGCACTCTGTATTCAAAGATGGAGTAAAGGAGCTGGGGGCAGCAAATGATATGTCTGTGGAGGAGACGAAAGCGAAACTGAAGGAACTGTACGACGGGTATCACTTCAACGACAGATGTGTGGATATATATAATCCGTTCAGCATACTGAATACGTTTGCAAGTAACGAGTTCGGTGATTATTGGTTCGAGACGGGTACGCCTACTTTCCTAGTGGAGCTGATGAAGGAGTGCGGATATAGCCTGAAGAAACTGATGAGGGAGTATGCCACGGCTGATTCGCTGAACGGGCTGGAGACTTTCAGGAAGAACCCGGTGCCGATTTTGTATCAGAGCGGCTATCTGACAATCAAGGATTATGACAAGGAATTCAAGACTTATATACTGGGGTTCCCGAACATGGAGGTGGAGAACGGTTTCATAAGATTCCTGTTGCCGAGCTATACGGAAATGGACAATTCGGAGGCTACGTTCGAGATTGTGAATTTCGTCAGAGATGTTCGTAACGGTGATACGGAGTCTTTCATGAAACGCCTGACAACTTTCTTTGCGGACACTCCGTACGAACTGGCTCGTGACCTGGAACTGCACTACCAGAACGTGATGTTCATTCTGTTCAAGCTGCTGGGATTCTATACGCAGGCGGAGTATCATACCTCGGAGGGAAGAATAGACATGGTAGTGAAGACAAAGGACTACATATACGTGATGGAGTTCAAACTGGACGGTACGGCGGAAGAAGCTATGCAGCAGATTGAAAGTAAGGAATATGCGCTGCCTTTCGAATGTGACGGAAGGAAGCTGGTGAAGGTGGGTGTGAACTTCAGCTATGAGAAGAGAAATGTGGAGAGGTGGATTGTGAAGGAATAAATTGAAATAAATATATACTTGTCCGTACCGGAAAGGACTAAGAGGAACTGTGAGTGGGGAAAGGGATATACCTTTGTATCGTAATCGGAAAGGTAGGACGATACGAGGTGTGCTGACACAGGGCCCGACAGACGTGCCGAAGGTCGTGATACCGGACCGAATATCAAATAAACTTAGTATTAATGATTTAAAAAGGAAAGGTAAATTTTATGGACAAGTATTTGACTTATTCGGTAGTGGAACGCAAAGACCCTAAGAACCCTGATGTGGAGGGTAAGTATTACGCACAGGCTCAGGCCCGAGGAGAAGCGGGAATCAGAGAGCTTTCGCAAAGAATACAGCAGATGTGTACGGTGACCAGAGCGGACGTTATGGCGGTGCTTATTGCACTGGAGGACGTGGTGGCAGACTCGCTTGCAAACGGCGAAATAGTACGACTTGGTGAACTGGGATCATTGCAGGTGAGCCTGAGCGGTGAAGGAAGTGAAGCAAAAGAGGATTACCACGACGGACTGATAAAGAAGGCGAGAATCCTGTTCAGGGGAGGCAAGACTCTGTCGAACACACTCACCACACTGAAATATGAGAAGGTGGAACAGAAGTACAAAAAGGAAGAGGAAGGTGAACCGATCCCTTAATGTGACTGGCTGATCAGAATTTTGAACTGTAACCTCCCATACGCCGGAACGGAAACCGGGTGTGGGAGGTTTTTAAAAGTATTAATATTATGATTAAAATGAAAAACATTATCGTACGAATTCTGAAATGCGTAATATGCTTTCTCACCGGTGGTTTTGCTAACAGGAAAAACGGAGGTGACAATGCGGCATGTTGACACCATAATCATTCATTGTTCGGCCACGCAGAAGAACAGAAGACTGGAACCTGCTGAACTGACAAGAATGCACAGAAAGAGGGGGTTCAACGGATGTGGTTATCACTTCTACATCAGAAGAACGGGCGAGATTTGCGACATGAGGCCGATAGAGAAGGTGGGGGCGCACTGCAAAGGACATAACGAGGGGAGTATAGGTATCTGCTACGAAGGGGGACTGGATGCGACGGGAACACCGGCGGACACAAGGACAGCGGAGCAGAAGAAGGCGATGAGATGGCTCGTGGAATGTCTGAAAAGGGAGTTCGACATAAAACATATCGGCGGACACAGGGATTTCAGCCCTGACCTGGACGGGGACGGGACTATAGAACCGGAGGAATGGATCAAGGAGTGTCCGTGTTTCGACGTAAAGGAATGGCTGGAAAACGGCTACTAGGCCGACAATATGAATTTATCCTCCATGCTGAGTGACGGCATGGGGGATTTTTTTGTGTATTACAGTATTATACCGAGATTGAACTGCATGGCATCGGCACGGAGAAGGTGGGCATGGACATTATAGCTGAGATACAGGGGAGTGGACGGGATGTAATAACGCAGACCTATTGTCTCGTAATAGGGTTTGGCCATTATCTTGCCCAATTCGCCGAGGTGACGGTGGAGATACCAGCCGAAACCGACATTGAAACCTATGCGGTGGTAGCGGACTTCGTGGCGGAGGGAGAGGCCGAGGACATGGGGGCTGTAGCTGTAGCCGGTAACGCCTTTGTCATGGTCGATACGGGATGCTTCGGCATAATAGCCGGCATACATATAGTCGAAGCTTATACCGGAACTGAACTTGAGATGATAGCGGTACATGGCTGACAGGGAGGTGGCAAAGGATGGACGCACAGGGAAGCTGGCAGGTACGGTGGCGGGTGATGACTGGTGGAGATACCATGTCTCGATCATGGTGTGGAGATTGCAGCCTGCACTGAGGTCGAAATATATATCACTGACTGGTTCGGTACGGTTGTAGAGTCTATAGACGGGGATTTCTTTGGCCGAAGGGTAGTATTTCACTCCTATTGATACGCCTACGGTGTTGGCGCCCTTATTGGGACGTCCGAGAGCAGAATTGGAGAAATGACGGAGACCGCCTTCGGCTATCAGCTCAAAACGGGGATGAAACCTGTAGGCGGCATATAGTCCGGAAGCAAAGTATATGGACAGAGGTGAACCGATGAACTCGTTGTCGATATTGTCGGGATAGGAATACGGATGGGTGCAATAGCCTATGCCGTTTGCTATGGAATAGCCCAGACGGAACTCGCCGGTGTTGAGAAGGTCGCGGTTGAACTTGCCGTACAGACCGAAGATATGGCCTATACGGGAGAGATGTTCGCGTCCGGGACGTGACAGGGAGGAACGTGTATAGTCGGATATGACAAAACCGGCCTCGAGACCCGGACAGCCGAACGTAAGGTCGTAGGGAGTGGCACTGGTACTGTCGGCACGGTAGGTGAGACTGAAAACCATACTGCCGAAGCCGTTCTCACGGATAAGCTCTTTGCCGAACTTGTCGCCGGGAATGAGACTGCCGCGCTCGAAACCGAAACCGTATGACAGATTGCGTGATATGCCTTGTGTCTGCGAAAAAGAGGATGCAAAAGACAAAAGGAGAAATATTGTTATAATGGATATGTTTTTCATCGGTATTTATTTTTGCGGGTAAATATACTGATAAATGTTCAAAGAGGGGAATTACTGCCGCTTTTTATTGATATTCCTTGGGGATTAAGTTTTTTTGGGTTACTTTTGTGTCTGTAGAAAAGAAATCTTCATAGATTAATATGAACGTTATAAAGACTGATATAGAAGAAGCAGTGATTATAGAACCCCGTATATTCAACGACGAGAGGGGATATTTCTTCGAATCGTTCTCTGAAAGAGACTTCAGCAAAGAGGTAAGGGAAGTGAAATTCGTGCAGGACAATGAAAGCAAATCGCAATATGGGGTGCTCAGGGGACTGCATTTCCAGAAACCGCCTTACTGCCAGAGCAAGCTGGTGAGGGTGATAAAGGGTGCAGTGCTGGATGTGGCTGTGGACATCAGAAAGGGATCGCCTACATTCGGCAAGTATGTGGCTGTGGAACTGACAGAGGATAACCACAGGCAGTTCTTTGTGCCGAGAGGATTCGCACACGGGTTCGCCGTGCTTACTCCGGAAGTGATTTTCCAGTATAAATGTGACAACTTCTATGCTCCGCAGGCAGAAGGGGCTATTGCTTGGGATGATCCGGATCTGGGAATAGACTGGGGAATACCGGCAGACAAGGTTATACTAAGCGAAAAGGACAAACATCATCCGAGACTGAAGGACGCGGAATGGCTGTTTGACTATAATGAAGAACTTTATTGAGTTAAAAATTAAAAATTAAAAACTCACAAACTCATAATAATATGAAAGGAATCGTACTGGCCGGTGGTAGCGGAACGAGACTGTATCCTATCACCAAGGGAGTGAGCAAACAGATGCTCCCTATCTTTGACAAACCGATGATTTATTATCCTGTTTCCGTGCTGATGCTGGCAGGAATAAGGGATATTCTGATAATATCCACTCCGCATGACTTGCCGGGATTCAAACGTCTGCTGGGCGACGGGGCGGAATTCGGAGTGAAATTCCAATATGCGGAACAGCCTAGTCCGGACGGACTGGCACAGGCTTTCATCATAGGCGAGAAATTTATAGGTGATGACTCAGTATGTATGGTTCTGGGTGACAATATATTCCACGGAGCCGGATTCAGCGGTATGCTGAAAGAGGCTGTACGCACTGCAGAGGAAGAAAAGAAGGCTACCGTATTCGGCTATTGGGTGAACGATCCTGAGCGATATGGCGTGGCTGAATTCGACAAGGAGGGCAACTGCCTGAGCATTGAGGAAAAACCGGCGAAACCGAAATCGAACTATGCGGTGGTGGGTCTGTACTTCTACCCGAACAAGGTGGTGGATGTGGCCAAGAATATCAAACCGTCGGCCAGAGGCGAACTGGAAATTACTACCGTAAACCAGCGTTTCCTGGAGGACGGGGAACTGAAAGTGCAGACTCTGGGAAGAGGTTTCGCATGGCTGGATACGGGTACGCATGACTCGCTGAGCGAGGCTTCGACATTCATTGAGGTACTGGAGAAGCGTACGGGACTGAAAATAGCATGTCTGGAGGGTATCGCATACCGCAAGGGCTGGATTACTGAAGAACAGATGAGAAAGAACGCGGAACCTATGCTGAAGAACCAGTACGGACAGTATCTGCTGAAGGTGATTGAAGAATTAAAGGAAAGGAAATAAAGAAAACAGTGACTGACGGACATAGTCAGTCTGCATATCTTGGGGTTTGAGAATTTGACCGTCGTACTTGAGCAAATCAATGTCGAGGGGAACAATGCCTGTGGACTTGGAATCTGAACCGCGTCCGCAGGCTTTTTCTATTTCCTTGAAACGCTGCCTGAGACCGGCAATGTCAATGTCTGTACTGAAAACGGCTGCACGGTTATGATAGTCGGGCACGGGAAAGGACAAACCTTCGGCCGGGGTGACTACCGTTTCGCCCCAAAGTATACCGGGAAACATGCCGGAGAGCGTTTCTACAGCCTTTGTGATATTGACGGACGGGTTATGATTGGACCCGATACAGATGACGCATGTTTTCATTTTGTCGGTGGGTTTGAAAAGGAATTGTATTCTTTTGCATTATTTTGCATACAAATTTATGAATTTCTTCGTAAATTTGCATATAAATGATTATTTATAGTTTTTGAAAGTGGACAGAAAGATTATTCCGGCTATCAGCGGTATCGCCGAACTTAACATAGAGAGACCAGAAAAAATGATTATGCCTAACGGCATGATTATGAACGTGATAAAGACAGGAAAGGAAGATGTGATCAGACTGGACCTGGTGATAGGAAGCGGACAGCTGAACCAGAAATTTCCGCTGCAGGCCATGATGACCAACAGGATGCTCAGGGAAGGTACGAGGAATATGACATCGGCACAGATTGCCGAAAAACTGGACTTCTACGGGGCATGGCTGGACTTGTCGTCGTCAGTGAACTGCGGATTCATAACACTGTACTCGCTGGGAAAATTCTTCGACAAAACCATTGAGGTGCTGGCAGACATGGTGAAATGTCCGGTATTCCCGGACAGGGAACTCAGAATAGTGGCGGACACAAACAAGCAGATGTATATGGTGAACGCGCAGAGGGTGGACGTTATGGCCAGAAAAAGACTGGGCAGAGAGATGTACGGAGCGGATCATCCGCTGGGAAGATTTGCCGAGGAACAGGACTATGACAACCTCTCGACGGAGATGCTGAGGGGATTCTATGAAGAGAATTACTCGAGCGACAACTGTACGCTGTTCGTGGCAGGAATGGTGACGGACAGGGTGCTGGAGAGAATAGAGGAGTGCCTTGGAAAAGAGAAATGGGGCACTTGCGGAAGAAACGCCGAAAAGACTATCCCTGAGCCGAAAGGGAACACCGGAGTGACTGTGAAGGTGGAGAAGAAGGACGCCATGCAGAGCTCGGTGAAGGTGGGAGCCTTCATGCCGGACAGAAAGCATGAGGACTTTCAGGACCTGAAGGTGATGAACACTATGCTGGGAGGATACTTCGGCAGCAGACTGATGAAGAACATCAGAGAGGACAAGGGATACACGTACGGTGTGGCTTCGGGGATAGTGGCTTATCCGGGAAGCAGCATGATGATTATCAGTACGGAAACGGCCAACGAATATGTGGAAGAGGTGATGAAGGAAATGAAGGTGGAGATAGACAGGCTGAAAACGGAAATGCCCGACGAAGAGGAACTGAATATGGTGAAAAACTATATGATGGGAGACATCTGCAGGGCGTACGAGAACGCGCTGTCGGTGTCGGAGGCATGGATATATGTGATGACCGCAGGGCTGGACATGGATTTCTTCGACAAATCAATAGAATCAATCAGAAACATTTCGGGAAAAAGAATAATGGAACTTGCCGACAGGTATCTGGACTGGAACAGTATGGTGAAGGTAGTGGCAGGTAATGTTTAACCAATTTATAACCGGGTAGAGAATAATGAATGGAATGAAATACGGACTGGCTGTATGCGCCATGATGATTTGGGGAGTTGCTGAAGCGCAACTATCAGTGGGATACTATAAATTCAAGAACGGAGCCGAATACTCCGGACAGCTGAAAAGAAGAAGACCGAACGGAATGGGAAGGACCGTGTATCCGAACGGGGACATGTACGAGGGTGAGTACATAAAAGGAAAAAGAGACGGCCAGGGAACGATGATGCTGAACATCGGCGAAAGATATATAGGACAGTGGAGTGAGGACATGAAGCAGGGTGAGGGAACGTATTACTTCACCAACAACAATATGTATATAGGACAGTGGGAGCAGGACATGCAGGAAGGAAAGGGAATGATGGACTACTTCAACGGTGACACTTACAACGGCGAATGGAGCAGAAACAAGAGGAACGGACAGGGAAAATATGTCTGGGCAGGAGGAGCTACATACGATGGTGAATGGAAAAACGACCTGAAGGACGGCACGGGAAAGATGACATGGGAGGACGGATCGACGTACGAAGGACAATGGAAAAACGGACTGAGACACGGCAAAGGTACTTTCGTATATACTAACGGAGACAAGTATACAGGCGAATGGAAAGAGGATGTGCAGGACGGAAAAGGTGTGTACTACTTCCATAACGGAGAGAAATATACAGGAGAGTATTCAAACAGCGAAAGAACCGGAAAAGGGGTGTATACATACCCGAACGGGGACGTGTATGAGGGACACTTCAGAAACGGAAAGCAGGAAGGACACGGAACATTCAAATGGGCCAACGGTGCCGTGTACGTGGGAGCATGGAAAGACAACATGAGAAACGGACAGGGTAAATATGTATGGGCCAACGGGGATGTGTACGAAGGCGAGTGGAAGAACAATATGGCCGAAGGTCAGGGACGACTGACGATGACGGACGGATCGGTGTATGAAGGAAGCTTCGAAAGAGGAAAAGAACACGGCAAAGGAGTGATAAGGGAAAAAGACGGAACTGTGTTCGAAGGGGAATTCAAGAACGGACAGAAGGACGGTGAGTTCGTGGAAAAGGACCAGACGGGGAAAATAATCAGACAGGGCTCTTTCAAAAACGGAAGACTATTGGATGACAAAAAAAATCCGGAATAACGGGAAATGAAATAAAAAAAGCTTTTTTTATACTTTTTTCTTCCTTTTCTTAAAAATATAATGTATTTTTGTAACAAGTGGATTTTGTAAACTTAAAAACCTAAAAAATATGGAGAAAGTTTTGAACATAATCAAGAATGACCCATGGCTGGAACCGTTCGCCAACGCGATAAACGGAAGGCATGAAATGGTGGAAAGAAAAGAAAAGGAACTTACCAAAAGATGCTCGCTGGAAGATTTCGCTTCGGGACATCTGTACTTCGGACTACATAAAGTAAAAGAAGGAAAGGACTTCAAATGGGTGCTCAGGGAATGGGCTCCGAATGCCACAGCCATTTATCTGATAGGAGACTTCAACGGATGGAAGGAGACTCCGGCGTTCAAACTGAATAAAATCAAAAAAACAGAGAACTGGGAAATAGAACTGCCGGCAAAGGCGATGAAACACGGAGACCTGTTCAAACTGAAAGTGTACTGGAGCAACGGATGCGGAGAACGTATACCGGCTTGGGCTACAAGAGTGGTACAGGACGAAAATACAAAGATTTTCAGCGCCCAGGTGTGGGATCCGGCAAAACCATATAAATTCAAGAAAAAGGTGTTCATGCCTAATGTGGGACCGCTGATGATATACGAATGTCACATCGGTATGGCACAGGATGCGGAAAAGGTGGGCACTTACAACGAATTCAGAGAAAACATTCTGCCCAGAATAGCCAAGGACGGATATAACTGCATACAGATTATGGCAATTCAGGAACATCCGTACTACGGAAGCTTCGGATATCACGTGTCGAGCTTCTTCGCTCCGTCGTCAAGATTCGGTACACCGGACGAACTGAAACAGCTTATCGACACAGCACACCAGATGGGTATTGCGGTGATAATGGATATTGTGCACTCGCATGCGGTGAAAAACGAAGTGGAAGGACTGGGCAACTTTGCAGGTGACCCTAACCAGTATTTCTACCAGGGTGACAGAAGAGAACATCCGGCATGGGATTCGCTGTGTTTCGACTACGGCAAGAACCAGGTGCTGCACTTCCTGCTGTCGAACTGCAGATACTGGCTGGAAGAATACAAGTTCGACGGATTCAGATTCGACGGGGTGACATCGATGCTGTACTACAGCCACGGACTGGGAGAGGCCTTCTGCAACTATGCAGACTATTATAACGGACATCAGGACGACAACGCAATCTGCTATCTGACACTGGCAAACAAGCTGATACATACTGTAAATCCAAGAGCGATAACAATAGCCGAAGAGGTGTCGGGTATGCCGGGACTGGCCGCACCGTTCCAGGACGGAGGATACGGTTTCGACTACAGAATGGCAATGAACATTCCTGACTACTGGATTAAGATTATCAAAGAGAGAAGAGATGAAGACTGGAAACCGTCGAGCCTGCTATGGGAGGTGACAAACAGAAGAAAGGACGAAAAGACAATTTCTTACTGCGAAAGCCACGACCAGGCTCTGGTGGGAGACAAGACAATCATTTTCAGACTGTGTGACGCCGATATGTACTGGCACTTCAAGAAAGGCGACGAGAACGGTGTGGTACAGAGAGGTATGGCACTGCACAAGATGATAAGACTGCTCACCGCTTCGACTATTAACGGCGGATACCTGAACTTTATGGGTAACGAATTCGGTCATCCGGAATGGATTGACTTCCCGAGGGAAGGTAACGGATGGTCGCACAAATATGCCAGAAGACAGTGGCACCTGGTGGATGACAAGGAACTGTGCTATCACTATCTGGGAGACTTCGACGAAAAGATGGTGGCACTGATAAGAAGCGTGAAGAACATCCAGAAGACGGATGTGGTGGAAGTATGGCACAATGACGGTGACCAGGTTCTGGCGTACAGAAGAAAGGATCTGGTGTTCGTGTTCAACTTCAACCCGACAAGATCGTTCACCGACTATGGATTCCTGGTGCCGAAGGGTGAGTATGAGGTGGTTCTGAACACTGACAGCAAGGACTTCGGAGGTTTCGGATTCAACGATGACACTGTGAGACACTTTACATGCTACGATCCTCTGTATGCCAAGGAAAGAAAGGAATGGCTTAAACTTTATCTGCCGGCAAGAACTGCTGTTGTCCTGAAAAGAGTGAGCAAATAGTTATGGGATGGAACAATAACAGATATTACTATAACAGATATAATAGCAATAACAGAAAGACTGCACGCCTCGCATCGGTGGTGTGCAGCCTGATGTTTATTATATTCGCTGCCGTGTATCTGGCGGTGTTCCAGAAGGACTTGCTGGAGGCTATACACCTGTCGATGTCGAAAGGCAACACGGTGTTCAAGATTATTCCGGCAACTATTATCACACTGGTGATACTGATGATACTGAAGTGGGGACTGAACCTGCTGATGAGACTGAGAGGCAAGACACACGCACTGGCGTATCTGCCTTCGTTCATGGGGCTGGTGACACTGACCGGATTCGGAAGAGATGTGTACATGGGGGAGTTCTATCACGCATGGTGGTGGCTGATGCCGGCGATTACGGCCATATTCGTGACACTGGTGACGGCAACGAAAAAATTCAGGACCGCCGGTACGGAAAAGCCGGATGCAATATCGACTGTGATATGGAATGTGGCACTGATGACACTGATGAGTGTAGCCACGGTGTGTCTGGGAAACTCTGACAGATATTTCCATAACGAGCTGAGAATGGAAAGCCATATAGCCAAAGGAAACAACGCAGAGGCCATGAGAGTGGCGGAAAAATCGCTCAGAACCACCAGAACGATGACCGCACTGAGGATGATGGCCATGACCAGGGAAGGCAAAGCCGGAGAAGCGGTGTTCAGATATCCGCAATACTATAAGGTGGAGGGGATGTTTTTCGACTCAGACTCGACCAAGACACTGAGATTTACAAACGACTCTATTTACTGCATGCTGGGCGGGAAACCGCAATACGGAGAAAAGAGAATGGAGTATCTGAAGAGAATGGCCGCACAG
The DNA here is from genome assembly GCF_937912035.1 of uncultured Bacteroides sp. GTDB lineage: Bacteria > Bacteroidota > Bacteroidia > Bacteroidales > Bacteroidaceae > Phocaeicola. Next base: position 275,052 of record NZ_CALDPF010000031.1, on the reverse strand, counting down.
GAGGACAGTTGCAGATATGCCAGAACGTACTACCTGACGGGACTGATGCTGGACAAGGATCTGGAAGGATTCGCAAAGGCGCTGACGGAATACGGAACGGGAAGCGACTCGCTGCAAAGGTATTTCAAGGAGGCGGCAATAATGTACAAGGGGATGAACCCTAAATGGGATTATGAAATAGCTGACAGAGACAGCGCATGCCACAACGCCAGATTGAGGTATCTGGAAAGGAAAAAGGAAAGATACAAGTCGGAGGACGAGGAGAGAAACATCATGAGGCGGGACTTCGGAGATACTTTCTGGTGGTATTATGACTATCAGCAATAACTTTTTTGGCGTACAGAATGACACTGTACGCTTTTTTTATTAATTTTGCACTCTCATAAAAACAAATAACATAAAGCTATCTAAATAATAAAAACAGCTATGGCTAAAGAACTTAAAGAACTTACCAAAAGAAGTGAGAACTATTCACAATGGTATAACGACCTGGTGGTTAAGGCTGACCTGGCAGAACAGTCGCCTGTGAGAGGATGTATGGTGATAAAACCTTACGGATATGCTATCTGGGAAAAAATGCAGAGACAGCTGGACGACATGTTCAAGGCTACCGGACACGTGAACGCTTACTTCCCGCTGCTTATCCCTAAATCATACCTGAGCCGCGAGGCTGAACATGTGGAAGGATTCGCAAAGGAATGCGCAGTGGTGACACACTACAGACTGAAGAATGCCGAAGACGGATCGGGAGTGATAGTAGACCCTAACGCAAAACTGGAAGAGGAACTTATCATCAGACCTACTTCGGAAACTATCATATGGAGTACTTACAAAAACTGGATCAACTCGTACAGAGACCTGCCTATACTGTGCAACCAGTGGGCAAACGTAATGAGATGGGAAATGCGTACTCGCCTGTTCCTGCGTACAGCAGAGTTCCTGTGGCAGGAAGGTCACACTGCTCACGCTACAAGAGAAGAAGCTGAAGCTGAAGCTCAGAAGATGCTGCACGTGTATGGCGACTTTGCTGAGAAATTCATGGCTGTGCCTGTTATAAAGGGTGTGAAATCGGCCAACGAACGTTTTGCGGGTGCTCTTGACACTTACACTATAGAAGGTTTGATGCAGGACGGTAAGGCACTGCAGTGCGGTACTTCTCACTTCCTGGGACAGAACTTCGCGAAGGCGTTCAACGTGCAGTTCGTGGACAAGAACAACAAACTGGATTACGTTTGGGCTACTTCATGGGGTGTATCTACACGTCTGATGGGTGCGCTTATCATGACTCACTCTGATGACAACGGTCTGGTATTGCCTCCACATCTGGCTCCTATACAGGTGGTTATCGTTCCTATCTACAAGAACGAGGAACAGCTGAACCAGATAAACGAGAAAGTTGACGGCATTGTGAACAAGCTGAGAAGCATGGGTATCTCTGTGAAATATGACAACGCTGACAACAAGCGTCCGGGATTCAAATTCGCTGACTACGAGTTGAAGGGTGTGCCTGTGAGACTGGTAATGGGCGGACGCGACCTGGAAAACAACACTATGGAGGTTATGCGCCGTGATACTCTGGAGAAAGAAACACGCTCATGCGACGGCATAGAAGAATATGTAAAGAACCTGCTTGAGGACATCCAGAACAACATCTACCAGAAGGCTCTGAAGTACAGAAACGAGCATATCGTGAAGGTGGATACTTACGATGAGTTCAAGGAACAGATTGAGAAGGGCGGATTCATCCTGGCTCACTGGGACGGTACTACAGAAACAGAGGAACGCATCAAGGATGAAACTAAGGCTACTATCAGATGTCTGCCTTTCGAAGCTGACGAGGAAAGCCTGACTCCGGGTGTGGATATGGTGACAGGAAAGCCTTCGGCAAGAAGAGTATTGTTCGCAAGAGCTTATTGATTTTATATAAAACAGCATAGAAAAAGCGTGTGGTTATATGAACCATACGCTTTTTTCATAAGCACGTGCAAAAAAATCTTAATTTTTTCATCGCCATAATTTATTCAACGCAGTTTGTTTGTATTTTTGCAGTGATTTTATTCGCAAATATGAAAATTAAGGAAATTATTGACGCCCTTGAGATATTCGCGCCTCTGCCCCTGCAAGACGGATTCGACAATGCCGGACTGCAAGTGGGATTGACAGACGTGGAAGCTACAGGGGCTTTGTTGTGTCTGGACGTTACTGAAGACGTGGTGGAAGAAGCTATAAACCAGGGTATTAACCTGATTATCTCGCATCATCCGCTGATGTTCAGAGGATATAAATCGATTACGGGCAAGGATTATACGGAAAGGTGTATAATGAATGCCATAAGAAACGAGATTACTGTGTATGCCATGCATACGAACCTGGACAACGCACCGAACGGAGTGAACTATAAGATAGCTGAAAAGATAGGTCTGAAAAACGTGAGGGTGCTAGATCCGAAGGAGTATATGCAGCAGGAGACACCAACGGATGAAGGTGGCGACAAGAACAATATGGCCGAATGGCTGACCGCAGGAGCGGGGGCCATTGGAGAACTGGAAGAGCCGATGACCGAAACAGATTTTCTGAGACATGTGAAGAAAACTTTCGAGGCAGGATGCGTGAAACACACGAGACTGACAGGAAGACTGATCTCGAAAGTGGCACTTTGTGGAGGCGCCGGAGCATTCCTAATGGAAAAGGCGGTGAAGGAACATGCTGACGCTTTCGTGACGGGTGAGATAAAATACCACGACTATTTCTACTATGAGGACAGCATTCTGGCAGCGGAAATAGGTCACTACGAAAGCGAACAGTATACGAAAGATATCATAAAGGAGGTATTGAACAGAAAGTTCCCTAACCTGAGAATTGAAATTACAAGAATTAATACGAACCCTATAAAATATTTATAAAAACTATGGTTAAAGAAGTAAAAAAAGACGTTCCGGAAATTAGCGTAGAACAGAAACTTTCAGCTCTGTACAAACTGCAGACTATCCTTTCGGAAATGGATAAAATCAAGACTCTCAGAGGAGAGTTGCCACTTGAAGTGAGAGACCTGGAAGACGAAATAACAGGTTTGCACACACGTATCGAGAAAATCAAAAACGAAATAGAAGAACTGAAGCAGAATGTGGCAACAAGAAAGATTGACATAGAATCGGCCAAGGCTTCTATAGAAAAATACAAGGCACAGCAGGACAACGTGAGAAACAACCGCGAATATGACGTGCTGACTAAGGAAATAGAATTCCAGTCGCTGGAAGTGGAACTGAACGAAAAGAGAATAAAAGAGGCTAACGCTTCAATCAAGGCGAAGGAAGAAGAAATAGTTAAAAGCGAAAATCTGCTGGAAGAAAGAACAAAGGATCTGGAAGACAAGAAGAACGAACTGGATGAGATTGTAGCTGAAACAAAACAGGAAGAGGAAAGACTGAGAGAAAACGCGAAAAGCATTGAAAGCACAATTGAACCAAGACTGCTGCAGGCTTTCAAACGTATCAGATCAAACTCAAGAAACGGATTGGGAATCACTTACGTGCAGAGAGGCGCGTGCGGCGGTTGCTTCAACAAGATTCCGGCACAGAGACAGTTGGACATCAGAATGAGAAAGAAAATCATAGTGTGCGAATACTGCGGTAGAATTATGGTTGACCAGGAACTGGCCGGTGTGGCTCCTGCAGAAACTGAAGCTCCAAAAGAAACAAAAACAAGAAGATCGAGACTTTCAAGCTCGGCAGAATAAAAAACAAGTCAATTATCATGAAGGCGGGACTGCTGGAATTTTTTTCTGTAAAAGATTTTCAACAGCCCCGCCTTCTTTTTCACTATAATTCGGAGTAATGGGGAACGGAGGTAAGAAAGGTGGTGGTGCCGGTGGTATAATCGACCTTGCAACAATAATGGTTGAGTCCGTTGCTGACTATGAGATAATCGACACGGAGGACGATGTTGTAGCGGAGGATCTGACTGAAAACTTTGCGTGTAATGGGAACATCGGATGCCTTGTACTCGACTATCATACGGGGAGAAAGAGAGGTGTCGTAAAGAACGGTGTCGCAACGTCGGGAACATCCGTTGAGGGTTATGCCTACCTCATTGGCCAGAAGTCCGGAAGGATAACCGAGATGACGGATGAGGTAATGGACAAAATGCTGGCGTACCCATTCTTCGGGAGTGAGGGCCACATATTTCTTCCTCAGAATATCGAACACTTGTTTCTTGCCGCTTACATCGGCAATTTTAAGAGACGCTGATGGCAGGTTTAATGATAACATTTCGTATATTTGCATTTAAAGTTGTTCCGTCTGGATTTTGTAACGGAAATTTATCAGGAACAAAATTAGTAAAACAGACGGAAACGGGAAAACCTATAACAAACAAATTAAAGAAACAACAGGCACAATGACATACGAAGAGATAGCCAAGGACATAAAAAACGGGAAATTCGCACCGGTATATCTGCTAATGGGTGAAGAGGACTACTACATAGACAGAATAGCGGACTATATAGTGGAAAAGGCCCTGGACGAAAATGAAAGGGAGTTCAACCTGACGGTGATGTACGGACTGGATACGGAACCGGCAACTATAGTGAACAACGCGAAACGGTATCCGATGATGTCGGAACGCCAGGTAGTGCTGGTGAAGGAGGCGCAAAACCTCAGGGGATGGGATGAACTGGGATTCTACATGCAGAAACCGCTGGAAAGTACGATACTGGTGATATGCTACAAGCACGGTAATCTGGACAGAAGGAAGAAAATTGTGGCAGAGATAGAAAAGAAGGGCGTGGTGTTCGAATCGAAAAAACTGAAGGAAAACATGCTTCCAGGATTCATTTCGGCATATCTGAAAAGAAGAAAAATGGAGATTGAGGACAACGCGGCTGAACTGCTGGCCGAATTCGTGGGCAACGACCTGAACAGAATGGCAGGCGAACTGGAGAAGCTGATAATTACAATGCCTAAGGGAAAGAACAGGATCACTCCGGTGGAGATAGAAAAGAACATCGGAATAAGCAAGGATTACAACAACTTCGAACTGAAGAACGCCATAATAGCAAAGGATCTGCTGAAGGCAAACAAGATTGTGAAATATTTCAACGACAACCCGAAAAACAATCCTATACAGCCGACACTGACTTTACTGTTCAACTACTTTTCGAACCTGATGGTGGCTTTCTACGCTCCGGAAAGAACGGAAAACGGAGTGGCGGCATACCTGGGACTGAAATCTCCATGGCAGGCTAAAGAGTATATGCTGGGAATGAAAGCATATTCGGGAGTGAAGGTAATGAACATAATATCGCAAATAAGGCTCTCTGACGCACGATCGAAAGGAATAGATAACGTAACACTTACGCAAGGAGAAATACTCAGAGAACTCATCTATTTCATTCTACACTGATGTTTCCGGCATACAGACGGGATAAACAACAGGAAAAACACATATAAACAGCTCTATCCGTAAGAGGATGGGGCTTTTTTTGTGCCAGTAAACATACAAAAGGCAAATGGCACGAGATTTTAAAATTTACAGGCAACTGTACATTTGGACGAAAATTTTCAATTCTCAGCGATTTTGGGAAAAAACAGGAATTTAGTTTACATATGTAAGTAGACAATAGGTTTATATTTGTAAATTACAATTGTAATCTAATTACATAAGTACAAAGCAGATGGCAAAATTTTACATTTATAACTGGATATACAAATGTAATAGGGGAGAAGATACGGTTGTAATGAAAATTCAGGTTCAGTGTTTATACTTGTAAATGTATATTATTCCGTGTGGTATATAGAAGGCTATATACTTATATTCTAGGTATTTAAAGGAATATATCTAGAATTTACTAGAATAAATATGCGGATAAAGAGGGAAAAGGGGGACAAATACAGGTCTGTATGAATATAGGCATGAATAATACACTTATAATCAATATATTATATGAATTATACAAATGTATTGTTTAAATGAATTACAACTGTAAATGATACAATATGTAAATTGTTTACATTTGTATTTACATTTGTATCTGTTACATTTATGAATGTAAATTTGCTTTTGTAAAATCTTATGTTTACCTTTGTAACGTTGTTTAAACTGATAATTCCATTTGTAAATGAAGGACAGAATAATCCAAATCATGCGTTCGACGGGTCTGAGCAACGCTGATTTTGCTGAAAAGATAGGAATTTCCACATCGTCGCTATCGCATATTTTCAGCGGAAGGAACAATCCGAGTCTGGACATGGTAAAGCGACTGCACAAGTCTTTCCCCGACATAAGCCTGAACTGGATAATGTACGGCGAAGGAAGCATGTACGAAAACGAAGCCGGTAAAAGCGCAACGGACAATAACGACAACAGGTCAGCTGACGACAGCCAGGAAAGAACAGGCAGTATGCCTCTGTTTGAAAACGCCGAGAATCCGGAAAACACGGGCAGCGGACAGTTTTATTTCGATTTTCGCAAGGAGAAGCCGTCGGAAACGCCTGTTTATGCACCTAAAGAATCTGAAAAAGAGGTGGTTAGATATATAGAAAAACCTGCTCCGAAAATCACTGAAATAAGAATTTTCTACGATAACGGTACTTTTGAGGTGTTCAAACCGGAAAGCAAGTAAACGCGGGGCCGAACTTTAAAGAAAAAAATGCCGATTTGCAGAGGGACTACACCTTATATATAGGCACCTCGGAATTAAAAGTTGAAAACAGTGTTTTCACTTTGTACTTCACTCGGTTTGCACTATCTTTAGATAAGATAGGCGGCACCTCGGAATTAAAAGTTGAAAACGGAGTTTTCACTTTGTACTTCACTCGGTTTGCACTATCTTTGCATTACAAAACGATTTTATCCGGTTTTTTATGAAAAAATACATTTTAGATTTGACTGTAACAGAGAACATACGTCTGCACAACAACTATGTTCTCATAAAGCTGACACAGGACAAACCGCTTCCTGAAATGCTTCCCGGACAATTTGCGGAAATACGTATCGACGGTTCGAACACGACTTTCCTGCGACGTCCGATTTCAATAAACTATGTTGACCGCGCGAATAACGAAGTGTGGTTCCTTGTACAACTGGTAGGCGACGGAACAAGAAAGCTTGCCACTGTGGAAAAGGGCGATACTGTAAACGTGGTTCTTCCGCTGGGCAACGGATTCACAATGCCTGAAAGTACAGATAAGAAGCTTCTGCTTGTGGGCGGAGGTGTTGGTACCGCTCCTATGCTGTACATGGGCGAGGCTCTGAAGAAGATGGGTTGCAAGCCTGTATTCCTGTTGGGAGCACGTTCGGCAAACGACCTTCTGCAACTTGACGAGTTCAAGGCTTTGGGTGAGGTTTATACCACTACCGAAGACGGTTCGGCCGGCGAAAAGGGTTATGTGACAATGCACAGTGTATTGAAGAATGTGAAGTTCGACATGATTTATACATGCGGTCCGAAACCTATGATGATGGCTGTGGCAAAATATGCGAAGGAGAACGACATTGAATGTGAGGTGTCATTGGAAAATACAATGGCGTGCGGTGTAGGTGCATGTCTGTGTTGCGTGGAAAACACTCAGGAAGGTCACGTGTGTGTATGTAAAGAGGGTCCGGTATTTAATTATAAGAAATTATTATGGCAGATTTAAGCGTAAACATAGGAAAGCTGAACATGGCTAACCCGGTGATGACTGCATCGGGAACTTTCGGCTACGGTCTGGAATTCGAAGATTTCGTGGACCTGGAAAAGATTGGCGGTATCATAGTGAAAGGTACTACACTGCATCACCGCGAAGGTAACCCTTATCCGCGTATGGCAGAAACTCCGATGGGTATGCTGAACGCTGTGGGACTGCAGAACAAGGGTGTACATTATTTCGTGGAAAACATCTATCCGAAGATCAAGGATATCAAGACTAACATGATAGTGAACGTGTCGGGTTCGCAGATTGAAGACTATGCGGAAACTGCACGTATCATCAACGAACTGGAGAACATTCCGGCTATCGAGCTGAACATCTCTTGCCCTAACGTGAAACAGGGAGGTATGGCTTTCGGAGTGACTGCAAAGGGGGCCGAAGAGGTGGTAAAAGCAGTAAGAGATGTTTACAAGAAGACTCTTATCGTGAAGCTCTCGCCTAACGTGACTGACATAACTGAAATAGCACGTGCGGCTGAAGGTGCGGGTGCGGACAGCGTGTCGCTTATCAATACTCTGCTGGGTATGGCTATCAATGCAGAAAAGCGCAAACCGGTACTTTCGACTATAACAGGAGGTATGAGCGGTGCCGCAGTGAAACCTATCGCACTGAGAATGGTTTGGCAGGTGGCTAAGGCTGTAAAGATTCCTGTAATCGGACTGGGAGGTATCATGAACTGGAGGGACGCTGTAGAATTCATGCTTGCAGGTGCAACTGCCATTCAGATTGGTACCGCAAACTTTATCGATCCTGCCATTACAGTGAAAGTGGCTGAAGGTATCAACGACTATCTGGAACGTCACGGATATTCATCGGTACGCGATATTATCGGGGCACTGGAAGTATAAGGTTACTTGCCTTCTCATATTAAATACGAAATCCCGTGGAACTCAGGCTCCACGGGATTTCTGTTTTTTATACCTTATTATATATTATATTACTACCATAATACTTATAAAAGACTTACTCCCCAAGCAAGTCCGGACGAAGACGTTTAGTACGTTCGAGCGACTGCTGGAATTCCCATTCACGTATCTTCGCTTCATGACCTGAAAGAAGGATATCAGGAACTTTCCAGCCTTTGTATTCGGCAGGGCGGGTATATACGGGAGGAGCCAGAAGATTGTCCTGGAAAGAATCGGACAAGGCTGACTGCTCGTCGGAAATCACTCCCGGAATGATACGTACGATAGCGTCGGTGATGACAGCTGCTGCAAGCTCGCCACCGGTGAGGACATAATCGCCTATGCTTATTTCCTTGGTGATGAAATGCTCACGGATACGGTAGTCGATTCCCTTGAAATGTCCGCAAAGAATCATGAGATTTTCCTTCAGGGAAAGAGTGTTGGCCATAGGCTGGTCGAACTTCTCGCCGTCGGGACTTGTAAAGATTATTTCATCGTAATGACGCTGTTCTTTCAGGGCTGTGATGCAACGGTCGATAGGCTCTATCTTCATCACCATACCGGCACAACCGCCGAAAGGATAATCGTCAACACGACGGTATTTGTCGAGAGTATAGTCGCGAAGATTGTGGATGTGAATCTCTGCAATACCTTTTTTCTGCGCACGGCTCATTATCGAGCAGTTGAAAAAGCCCTCAATCATCTCAGGCAATACTGTTATAATGTCTATTCTCATATATAGTTTGGGAGTTTTTTGTTTTTAGTTGTTAGTAGTTGCAAAAATACACATTATCCTCCGTACTTATGGCGGCAGGATGAGTTTTTTTGCTAAATTTGCATTGCTAACATCGTAAATATTATGACAAATCCTGAAATTGAAAGAATATATCAGCTGCGTGAAGAACTTCACACGCATAATTATAATTACTATGTACTGAATTCGCCTGTGATAAGCGACATCGAGTTTGACCGCATGATGCGCGAACTGCAGGATCTGGAAGCCAAATATCCGGAAACGTATGACGAGAACTCGCCTACGATGAGGGTGGGAAGCGATATCAACAAGGATTTCGTGCAGGTGGAACACAAATATCCTATGCTTTCGCTGGGTAACACATACTCTGAGGAGGAGGTTACGGACTTCTACGAGAGGGTTAGAAAATCGCTTAACGAGGACTTCGAAATTTGCTGTGAAATGAAATTCGACGGCACTTCGATATCACTTACTTACGAGAACGGCAAGCTGGTGCGAGCAGTGACACGTGGAGACGGAGTGAAAGGTGACGATGTGACAAACAACGTGAAGACTATACGTACCATTCCTCTGGTTCTGAAAGGTGACAACTATCCGAAGGAATTCGAGATACGAGGTGAGATACTTATGCCGTGGGAAGTGTTCGAGAAACTGAACAAGGAACGTGAGGCACGTGAGGAACCTCTGTTTGCCAACCCGAGAAACGCGGCTTCGGGTACGCTGAAACTGCAAAACTCGTCTGTAGTGGCATCGAGAAAGCTTGACGCATATCTTTATTATCTTCTGGGCGACAACCTGCCATGTGACGGACATTACGAAAATCTGCAGGAAGCACGCAAATGGGGATTCAAGATTTCGGACACTACACGCAAGGTGAAGACTCTGCAGGAGGTGTTCGACTTCATAAAATACTGGGATACGGAAAGAAAGAACCTGCCTGTGGCTACCGACGGAATTGTACTGAAAGTGAACTCTATCAGACAGCAGAAGAACCTGGGATATACGGCGAAATCGCCTCGTTGGGCAATAGCGTATAAGTTTCAGGCGGAAAAGGCTCTGACGAAGCTACAGAAGGTGACATACCAGGTGGGACGTACGGGAGCCATAACACCGGTGGCAAATCTTGATCCGGTACAGCTGTCGGGTACGGTAGTGAAAAGAGCATCGCTGCACAATGCGGACATTATAGAGAGTCTGGATCTGCACGAGGGGGACATGGTTTATGTGGAAAAGGGAGGCGAAATTATCCCGAAAATAACTGGTGTAGATATTGCTTCGAGAACTCCCGGCAGCATGCCTGTGAAATTCATCACACACTGTCCGGAATGCGGAGAACCGCTGACCAGATTTGAAGATGAAGCGGCACATTATTGCACGAACGAGGATTCATGTCCTCCGCAAATCAAGGGCAAGATAGAGCATTTCATAAGCCGTAAGGCCATGAACATAGAAGGACTGGGACCTGAAACGGTTGACCTGTTCTATCAGGAAGGAATGATAGGCAATGCAGCCGACCTGTATAATCTGCACGAGCAGGATATTGCACGTCTGGAACGATTCGGAGAGAAATCGGCACAAAACATAATGGCAGGTCTGGAAGCTTCGAGACAGGTAAGTTTCGAAAGGGTATTGTTTGCTCTGGGCATAAGATTCGTGGGTGAGACAGTGGCGAAAAAGCTTGCACGTTCAATAAAAAATATTGACACTCTGATGTCGGCCACCAAGGAAGAACTTATGGCCATAGACGAGATAGGAGAGAAAATAGCGGAGAGTATAATACATTTCTTCAGCAGCGAAAAGAACCGTGAACTGGTGGCCAGACTGAAAGCTGCAGGGCTGAAAATGGAAATGGAAGCCGAAGAAACAGCAGCTGTATCGAACGTCCTTGAGGGGCAGTCGATAGTGATAAGCGGAGTATTTGCCGTTCATTCTAGGGACGAATACAAGGACATAATAGAGAAGCACGGCGGAAAGAATGTGGGAAGTATCTCAAAGAAGACAAGTTTCATTCTGGCAGGTGAGAATATGGGTCCCAGCAAACTGGAAAAGGCACAGAAACTGGGAATAAAGATTATGGATGAAAAAGAATTTCTGGAGCTGATAGAAAATGCGGAAAAGACTACAGTAAAGGAAGAAAAGCCAGCAGAACCTGTAGCTACGGAAACGGTGGAAGAAAAACCCCAAAAAGCAAAAGGGAACATACAGTTGGAATTATTTTAATTCAAAATTTTACCAACTTAACCAAAAAAAGTGATAGAAATATAGTTTTAAATGAAAATATTAGTACTTTTGTAATTCACAAACGAGGAATTCATTAATTTATGATACGAAAAAGATTGAAAGGAATGGGAGTGGCACTAATCACACCATTCAAAGAAGACGGAAGCGTTGATTACGATGCACTACTCAGACTGGTGGAATATCAGGTGCAGAACGGTATAGATTTTCTCTGTGTACTGGGTACAACAGCAGAGACTCCAACACTGACAGCTGAAGAAAAAAAGAAGATAAAATCGCTTGTAATAGAGAGAGTTAACGGACGTGTTCCTATACTTCTCGGTGTGGGCAGCAACTGTACACAGACTGTAATAGACACTATCAAGAATGACGACATGACCGGTGTTGACGCATTGCTGATAGCTGTACCATATTACAACAAACCTTCGCAGGAAGGCATATATCAGCACTATAAGGCTATTGCACAGTCAACCAAGCTTCCTATCGTACTTTACAACGTTCCTGGACGTACGGGAGTAAACATGACAGCAGCCACAACATTAAGACTCGCACATGATTTCGACAATATAGTAGCCATAAAAGAAGCATCGGGCGATATCTCGCAGATGGACGAAATAATCAAGAAGAAACCTGAGAACTTCGATGTAATCTCCGGAGATGACGGAATAACATTCCCGTTGATAACTTTGGGAGCTGTAGGTGTAATCTCTGTAATAGGTAATGCGTTCCCAAGAGAATTCAGCCGTATGACAAGACTTGCATTGGCTGGCGACTACAACAGCGCACTGACAATACATCATCAGTTTACGGAACTATTCAAACTTCTGTTCGTGGACGGAAATCCTGCAGGAGTGAAAGCGATGCTCAGCATGATGGGCATGATAGAAAACAAACTGAGACTTCCATTGGTTCCTACAAGAATCACTACTTACGAAGAAATGCGTAAGGTTCTGGAAGGATTGAAAGTGAAATGCTAGAACAACAATAAATCAATAATACAGGAAAAATGCTTTATCGTTCAAACCGAAGGATAAAGCATTTTTCGTTTTCTGTAGATTCAATATTTTCAGACAAGATTTCATTTCATCCAAAAAATCGGATTCTCAGCAATTTGAAATAAAAATAGAAATCAAACAAGTTTTATGAGAAAGGGAAGCCCCTGGCGTATTTCCATATTTCTAATTAAACATAATACTGATTATATAAAAATCAGGGACAGAAAAATAAAACTATAAATATAGTCATTTCCAGTGAGATTTGCAATAAAGGTGATATCCGTAATAATAAAGTTTAACGGTGTTCATCTCTTGAAACCAAAGATGAACACCGTTAGCATTATCTATCAATCTCGTTCAAACAAGAACCATCCTTTACCAGACTTATTGATTACATAGAACGGTTTATAACCGCCAACTTTTTGACGAACAACTATATTTACGTCGTAGAAACTGTCCAAGATACCTTGTATGGCATTCTTACCGTTTTCATCGTCTGTAAAGCCTGAATCAAAACCATTGTTTGTGAAACGAATCTCATCATTTGATATGGACTCATACACAGTCTTATAGAATGCATAACCATTAGGGCCTGCAGGATATATGACAAAGTCCCAATTCCAATCCTTATTTATTTCAATGGTAGTCATTTTAGGATGCTGTTTTACCATTTCCAGGAATTTGGCAGGCATATTACCACGACTGCACTTTCCCGAATTCCTATCGATTACTATAGTATAATGATGCCCTGAATTCTTATCAAGAAACTCAGTTGATGCTGTAGGATTATTATCTAATGACAATGAATTATCTCCGCTCAATACAAGATTATTATTGTCATCAAGTTCTATTCCTGTTATCCCCTGTACGGGTTCTGTCCATGAAATCGATCTATCAGACTTATTTAAAGCTACACCTTGTTTGAATTCGATTTCTCCATTATTCAAGGAATAAAAGTTTACAGTGCCAGCATTCAGATCCATATCATAATATGCGGCAAATTCGCCATTCTTACGGAATACTCCAGAATCAAATTTACCAAGCAAAATACGTTTTTCTATTGAAGAACCTTCTACAACACTATAGTCGTCCTCATTCTGAGGCTGGAATTTGAACCACTCTCCGCTTGACAAATTTATTACAAAGAAGATATGCGAACCTTCCATTGCAGGAATAAACAGATTTTCGGAATAATAAGTGTCCAAAATGGTCTGACGAATAGTCTGCTCATTCAAATCCTTATCTGTTGTAAAATTGTCTGGCAAAAAACTTCCAGTCCATTCAGCCTTTATCATATCCTTGGAAAGAACAGTATATTTCGACTGATATGATGTATAATTATTAGGATAAGTTACAAATGTCCAGCCATTTCCTGAGTTAAGTTCTATCACATTCATGAAACCTTGTGACATAGCTCCCTCCCATAATGCTCTGGACATGGCTCCCCTACCGTATGAAGGTTGTTGTCCACGGTTTAGCTTTATTTCGTAATGCACACCGTTTCCCTTAAGGAATTCCGTTGCAGCCGTAGTATTACCGTCAATTGAGGCTGAGGAAGCACCTTCGTCCATTGTAAGGGAAATTGTACCTGTAGCAGTATCATATTTCATTCCTTTGACTCCACAAACGGGAATCTGCCAATCCAATGAATAGTAACCTGTGGTAAGATCCTGTTCTGTGATTTCAGCCGGTTTATATTGCTCAAAATCTTCTTTAGACAACTGTATGAACTTAACTTTCCTATCAGCATAATTTATATCATAATATGCCCTGAAAACTCCTTCAGAATCGCGTATAACACCCGAGGTCATCTGTTTTTCCTCAAGCTTTCGCCAGAATATCAATGCTCCGCTTTCAGACTTATTCAGCATATCTGTTTTCTGCGATGTGATGTGCATGTTCTGCTTTATGTCGAAACCTTCATTCACTTCGGCATAGAACATGTCATCGCCGGCTGTAAGATATACATTCAGCTTGTCAACTTTTTTACCTTCTTCAGTAGGGATACATATAAGGTCTATCCTGACCCCTCCATTTTCAGTACGTGCTGTAGCCGTTACAGGTTCTTTCAGAGTGACAGACAATCCGTTGTTCACCCTCAGTCTCCACCTGTCTTCATCCTCACCTGCCAACAAATTCAGACTGGCAGACGTCGTAAGAGACGGAGCCACAATATCAACTCTACTTAACAAAGCTGGATCAAAACCTTCGAAAGGTTCCAGATCAATCGTCAATCTAGATGTTTCTGCATTAAATCCGAGTGTTGTTATCTGATCATTATTGTAAATGCCTGAAGACGAATATACCATAGAAGACAAATCAATGGCACCATTCTTATATATGAGATCCGTCAAATCAACAGGTATCGCAGATATGTCTGTGCTTATGGCTCTATGAGGATATACTGCCGTTACTTTAGTTCCCTCCTTTAAACCGTAAGGATAATCGCCACGTATGGTCGCACTTTCCAGATCAGCACTTACTGATGTAACTGTGAAATATTTCGGAGTCTTAATACCATCGAAAAATACAGAGACTGAATCGCCGACTTTCCACTGTGCCTTAACGTCAGGATCTACATTGGACTGGCTCACAGGTATGTCCATCATCTTTACTCCAGGAATGTATTCCTCGGGAGTACATGCTCCGGCAGCCACCAATCCGGCTGCCAGACATATATTCTTCCATTTGTTTAAAATATTAGATTTCATAAGTATATCAGTTTCAAGGTTATTTTACTCTGTTATCTGTTCTGACAATACATCTTCCTTATATACTCTCCATAATCCACGGAGGATGTCACTCTTGCAGTCTTTTGCAGCAATATCGGCTGCAACAGCCGTATTGTCAGCAAATATAAGTTTCACAGCAGCCTCGAAAGTCCATCCTGATGTTATAATTTGAGTTGAATAATTGAATTTTCTCCAGAAATCACCGTCGTATCTTCTAAGCCACGCGATAAAAAATCCTGAAGGATCATACTGTTCGAGCCATGGATGAGGTGCTCGTTTAGGATCTTCAGTCTGATCCTCAGCTTTTGCCACTGCAACTTTTGCTCTAGCCATTCTTTCTTTGTCGCTGAAACCTCCACAAATCAATCTGGAAGCATCTGCTCCTCCCTCGACGAAGCAATAATGGTTGTGGGTGTCACCCGCATTCAGATTGTTTACCTGCATTGTGTGAGTCAATTCATGATAACAAACACCGTCTATCTCTGCTTTTGCTTCAGCTACAGGTTTAGTTATGAGATTTGACACAGCTTCCTGACCTATACATACTATTGTGGTATTTCCAGCCCCTGTCACATAGGCTACTATACCCGGATCATTTGTCTTCTTAAACCAACAATCGATCTCTACCAGCTCTCTGTAAGGGTCATTCTCATTAAACCACATCGCTCCACAAACTGTCTTAAGAGAATTTTCATAATACGAATAAGGAGGAGTACCTACAACCTGATAATAAAGGTTACTTGCGTCTGTTCCCGGGAAATCGTTGGTTTCCTTCCATTCCGGCATATGCATATCCTTAAATGTTTCTTCAGGACCTATATTCACATTCTTAATATCAAGGCCAAGGTCTTTAAGCTTACAATAATCACTGAAAATCTGTTCACCTTTTTCATTACGCCATATACTTCTGTAGATAACTGATGAAAAATCTTTTGTAGCAATGGCAACTCTCTCGTATGCCTGAGGAAAGTTCTTGTCGCGCATGATATTTGTTGTCAAAGGCTTACCGGAATGTGTAGTAAAAGTAACCTCTGTTCCAAGGAAATTTGCCTTCAGCTCATCTGAAACCGGTTTCCAGTAAAGGTACAATTCCTTAAATGTCGGCTCGTATTTGGCTTCTGCTATCTCTACTATCTGCGCATCACTTACGCCAGGAAGCGAAGGACGCATGCCCTGACCATTGAAAGGATCGCCATCATTGCATGAGATAAGTCCCAAAACAGCCATAACACATATATAAAATAACTTTTTCATAATTGTTTTACTTTAATGTTTTTAATATAATAAAATCACTTGTCTCCTACTTCTTTCTGGTATTCTTCCCACAACTCATCTACACTGAATTCATCTCCCAACACATATTTTATAGCTCCGTCGAATGACCATGGTACTACAGTGAGCGCAGACTTATTGAACTTCCTGATGAAATCCGGATCTTTAGTGTTCTGTAACCATGCTATGAAGAAGCCTGTTGTGCGGTATCCATCCATGTATGTTCCACCTCGTGGACGATCGTCGGCTGTGAAGCATCCGTTGGCTACCCTACAGGCATCTGCCATTCCTTCTATAAATGCCCAGAATGTCTTGTTGGTACCGTATGTTCCTATGCCTTGCGGTTCCAGCTGATAGGCATGTGTAAGCTCATGGAACAGGACTCCGCGGGTTTCATAATCAAGTCTGGCTGTATCGTTCTTTGCAAATGACTTCTCAATATGGTTGGTGCTATACCATATGGCTATCTCACCGTTTCCACCACCCTTTGCCGATACTCCGTCGACCTTTTCAACAGTGTAGTCCAACTTGCGTACAGGAGTTATACTGTCTTCAGGAGAGAAATATAATGTAGCCAGAACCTTACGTGCCTTGTCGGCTATATATTTTTCAGGTTCAGGAACAATCTTTTTATAGATTTCAGAGCCTTTTGTTTCTGGTGACTTGTCGAAGAACTCTATTTCACCTACATTATAGTCTTTCCATGCAGCCAGTCTATCTTCTATCTTGCCCTCTGTGAGAGAATAAGGTTTGTCTGCCAACTGGCAACCACGGGACTTGTTCGGACTGGAAGACATAACAAACTCAAGTTCTCCTCCTGCCAATATGTCTGCGTGGGTGATATACATCTTTGAGTAAGGTTTACCATTAAGTTTGACAGAACGGACGTATCGTCTCTTATCGTTTACTCCGGGAGCTTTGATGACGAATTTTCTGCCATTAGGCAACGATAGTTCCTGATATGGCATGTATGGAGCTCCAAGCACATACTGGTCTGTTCCGGGACATACAGGATAAAAGCCAAGAGAAGAGAACAGGTACCATGCTGACATCTGTCCGCAGTCATCGTTGCCACTCAGACCCTTTATATCGTTCTTGTACATGCGATTCATTATCTCACGTATCCAATACTGTGTTTTCCACGGCTGTGATGTCCAGGCATACAGATATGGCACGTGATGGCTTGGTTCGTTGCCATGAACATATCCTCCGAGGAGACAGTCTTTTGTTATGTCTTCGTTCTTCTCATAATATGATGCAGGAAGTTCCATTTCGAACAAATCATCAAGACGTTTGATGAATTTTCTGTCACCTCCCATCAATGTGATAAGACCATTGACATCATGAGGAGCGTGGAAAGAGAAATTCCATGAATTACCCTCTATAAAACCTTCTCCGTGTGTCTGTAGCGGATCGAAATCGCTCTTGAAAGAACCATTCGCATATCGGGGACGGATAAAACCTATCGAGGTGTCGAACAGATTGCGGTAGTTCAATGCTCTCCTACGATATTCTTCGGCTATACGTTCTTCGCCAGCCTGCTTTGCTACATTATATATACACCAGTCGTCGTAGGCATATTCCAAAGTGGTGGATGCAGAAGTGGATGAATGGTCGAACGGTACATAATGCAACCACATGTAATCGTCGAGTCCATCATAATAAGGAACTTTTGAAGTCCTTATCATAGCTTTCAAAGCTTCTACCCTATCTATATCGGCTCCCTTAGATATTGCATCTGCGAGTGCTGATACTGCATGATAACCACTCATACACCAGTTTTCGTTCGCCATGTGACTCCATATTGGTAGCATGCCATGTGCACTCTGCTGCTGATGTCGTATCATGGAAACAACCATATCTCTGTTTCTGTCCGACTTCATCAGATTGAGGAACGGATGTTCTGCACGATATGTATCCCAAAGGGAAAAGATTGTATAATTGACAAATCCTTCTGCCTTATGGATATTTCCGTCCAGACCTCTGTAACAGCCGTCAACATCTGTATAAACCGAAGGGTTTATCATAGTGTGGTAGTACGAGGTGTAGAACATTGTCTTCTGATCGGCTGTTCCTTCTACCTTGATAGTAGAAAGCTCGTTTTCCCATTTGTCGAGTGTCTGTGATGAAATAGTGTCAAAATTTTTTCCACCAGTTTCTGCCATAAGATTCTTCAAGGCACCTTCCGTGCTGACTCCTGAGAGAGCTACCTTAACCTCAAGGGATTTATCATCAGTAAAGTCGAATTCGAAATATGACACAACCTTTCTGCCTGCCATTTCAGGGAAGTTACGGTTGATATCGAATCTTCTCCAGAAACCGTTATATTTGACTTCCTCCATGTCCCTATAGCCATAATTCTTTATAGGTTTGGAAAGAGACATGGCAAAATAAGTATAATTGGTACGTGCCCAACCGTTCGTAATCCTGTAGCCGGTAACAAGAGTATCGTTTTCCACTCTCAATGATGCCCACAATGTCTTGCCATCATAATTATATATTCCATGTATGAGGTCAAGAATTATACGGCCCTCCTTAGTTCCTTCTGGAAAAGTGTATTTATGTACACCTGTACGCTGTGTTGCAGTCAGCTGTGCCTTGATGTTGTAATCGGCAAGCATCACTTCATAATAGCCCGGACTTGAAATTTCAGTATCATGACTGAAGCGTGACCTGTAGCCTTCGTCAGGATTTAAGGCACGACCGGGATTCAATTTCAGTTCGCCTACAGTAGGCATTATCAGTATATCACCCAAATCAGAATGTCCTGTACCGCTAAGATGTGTATGGCTGAAACCTACAATAGTAGGATCATCGTACTGATAACCGGCACAATAGGCATAAACATCCTTATTATAGACACCACCGACATTGTGTGACAAGGTATCAGTATCAGGACTGAGCTGTACCAATCCGAAAGGAGCACATGCCCCCGGGAAAGTATGCCCCATTCCATTTGTGCCAATCATAGGGTTGACATATTCTGTCTGGGCTATAATGTTACTTATAGCCAGACAGCCTGCTGTCATCAATATGAATTTTAATCTCATCATATATCTATGTTTATATATAATTTTACCAACCTGGATTCTGTTTCAAAGAAGGAGTCTTGGCTATTTCATTACTGTTGATCGGGAAGAAATAGTTTCTGTAAGTGAACTGTCTTACCATTTGTTTTCCTTCTATTCGTTTCATCTTATATTTGCCACTACCGATAGTAACCTTTCCATTCGGATCGGATACAGGTATCATACCATGCACGTAATGTTGTGTCTGAGGATACTCACCATTGCCGTTTTCCACCCATTTCTGTGCTCTTTCGTCACCGTCGGATGAGAGACTGAGATATCTTCCTTCCTTCAGGAGTTCTTCTGACGATGTAGGAATACCTTTATAGCGAAGATTGAAGTATCTGTTATTTTCAAAGAACAATTCCACACGGCGCTCACGCTGTATATACTCACGGCGCAATTCCTTATTATCCTTTACTGCTTCAGGAACTTTCTTCATGAAAGAACGGTTTCTTATCTGATTCAACAGATCATAGACTTTCTGACCAGCCTCAGAATTATCTGTCTCATTAAGAGCTTCGGCATATATGAGCATCATTTCAGGAAGACGTATCAGAGGGAAGAACATCGCTGTAACGGAACCTTCCTTATCGTAATCCTCATAAACAAATTTTCTCAGTGCATAACCGGTACGTGTATCTTTACCGTCGCGTAATGTGGAATGATTTATTTCATCTTCGCCACCTACTTGCGGAGAGTATGTTATTGACTGAAATTTTGCTCCTGCATATATAATGTCACGATAGAAACGTGGGTCACGGTTCACATAAGGATTTTCATCATCATAACCTCCATCTTTAGCTTCGTTGCTGAATATGCTGTATCCGTAATCACCTACAATGTATTCATACTGGTCGACCTGTTCCTGTGTAGGCTGGTTACGGGTCTGGCCTCCGAAATCGTTTCTGTCTGGCAAGTTGTCCTGTATCCAACGGGTATCCTTACCTCCTTTCAGAGTAAGAATTGACTCTGTAAGATAGAAGTCAACATCAGAAAACATCTTGCTCAAACGTGTGTAAACCTTTCTGTCGGATTTAGACTTGTCATTCAAGTCGTCCACGAAATCTGTCTCAGAATATTTGGAATAGAGCGAATATCTGTTTCCGCATTCAGTGAAGAACTCTTCGGCTGCCTGAAGCACTGCATTCCATCTTTCAGGCTTGAACTCCCTGTATTCTTCGGCGCCGACTCTGGTATCATTGTTACCCAATGGAGAAACTCCAGATTCACCACCATTATATAATGGCTGTGCAGCAATATACCTTACAATTGCCTTGACCGCAAGACATGTACCTTTGTCAATACGTCCTATTTCCATACCAGACTGTTGTACCGGCAAATCAGCTGCAGCCTCATCAAGATCCTTGCATATTTTTTCCACACTTGCGTGTACAGATTCGCGCACAGCATATGTAGCTGGATCCTCATCAGGACTAGCCAATCTGTCCATATAAACCATCTCACCATGCCATCTCAAAAGCATATAATGGAAATATGCCCGGAAGAATTTGGCTTCGGCAACACGTTGTTTCAAAAGGCCAGGCTTGGAAGGATGATCTGGAGTATTATAATTCTCAGCACCCCAAATAATCTTGTTGGCTTTTCTAATAGATTGATACTGTTGCCACCACCATCCACCACCATTAACCTGAGATATAGAACTAGGATCTGCACTAAGCTCACCATTCAGAATTTTATATGGGGCATCAGAATCGGCTTTATTAAAATCCAATTCATCACAAATAGTACCTATATTATGAGAATATAGAAGTTCAAGACCTCTTGAACGGTCATACATATCAGTGTAAAGCTGAGTCACAAGTTTTTCTACTTCTGTAAACTTATTAAAGACTTCCGCCTCCTGCAGTTTACCGTCGTCCTGTCTGTCAAGAAAATCGCTGCATGAAGCCATAGCTCCGGTTATAAAGACAGACAACGCTATTGTTGATATTTTATGCAGTAATTTCATATATATCGTATATTTTAGAATGTCACATTAATACCAAAATTAATAACTCTCTGTATCGGATACCATGTACCGTCACCATCTTTTGTCTCCGGGTCAACATCAACATCTCCCAGACCGTCGAATGTAAGAAGGTTAAGTCCTTGGGCATATATTCTTACCCTCTGCAGGTATGCGTTCTTTATCCATTTGAGAGGAAGGCTATAACCTATCTCGATATTCTTCAGTCTTACGTAAGAAGCATTGTACAGGAAGAGGCTGCTACTTGCATTCTTATTGTTTGGATGATTACCTAAGTGAAGTGCCGGATATTTGGCATCAGGATTCTCAGGTGTCCACGAGTCAAGGTGCATTGGTTTTACCTTACCCATATCATTACCCTGAGCACCCATTACAGGGAAATCAAATACTGCAGGACCGTTAAGCATCATTGATGTCAATGCCGCACCCTGCCATAAGAGACTGACATCGAAATTCTTGTATGAAAAGCCCATAGGAATACCGAACTGGAACTCAGGTATCTTAGGATTACCCATAGGACGCATATCATGCAGCTCGTCAATAATACCATCATTGTTCAAGTCTTTATAAACTACATCTCCTGGAACCAACTTACCCCATTTCTGGAATCCGGTACCATTGTTCATTGCATTCAGGCGGTCGGCTTCAGCCTGATCTTTTACAAAATGGTCTACCTCATATACATAGTTTTCACCTATTCTATGTCCTGTACGCTGCATCCAAGGTACCTCTCTATCTATTTCCATCATATCAATAATCTTGTTTCTGGCAAAACCACCATTAAATTTTACATAGTAAGAGAAGTCTCTGTTGATTCGGTCGTTCCAGCTAACTTCAACATCAATACCTCTGTTTATAACCTCACCGGCATTTACCCATGAAGACACTTTGCCTAACACATCAGGAATACCGATTACGTCGGAACCACCGGTATTGGTTATAATATCATATCGTCTTTCATAAAAAGCATCAGCGGTAAAAGACAAACGGTTATTAAACATATCCATATCGATACCTACGTTTACCTTCTGACCTTTTTCCCATGTCAAGTCAGGATTTGCAAGATCGCCTTCTTCAAGACCACCGCCCATACCCTGATCGAGGTTTGGACCTAATCCCCAACCATTTCCGTTGGTATTATTGTAATACTGGGCATAAAGGAAACGTCCGATACCCTGATCATTACCAGAGATACCTGCCGAAGCACGCAGTTTCAAGTGGTCAAGCCAATGTTGTGTACCCATCATGAAAGATTCTTCTGTTACGATCCAACCTACCGACACTGACGGGAATATACCATAACGATGTTTTTTTGAGAAGTTTTCCGAACCGTTTACGCCAAGATTGGTCTCAAAAAGATATTTATTAAGATAATCGTATGTAACACGTGCAGCAAGACCCTGATAACGATATGGAACCTGATTGTCTATTCTTGTTTCAGACCTGTTTGCCATAACCATTGCAGCCACATTGTGCAAACCGAACTTACGGGCATAATCAAGTTTTATCTGATAATATGTTTTTCCAGTAGAACTGCCATGACTGAAAGCATTTCCAATAGGTGTATTTACAGTATGATTGTTTACAGCAGGAACGTATGCTCCCATATAATGAGGTTGATCAGGATTCCAAAATGCAGAACTACCAGACACAGGATAGAACGTCGCATAACCTCCATATTCTTCATTGTTAACCGTAGGACGTCCAGGAACACGTGATGTGTACTGCGATTCAGCCATATCATACGAGAACAATCCTTCAATCTTCAATCCCTCTGTAATGAAATCCAATTTATGTCCGATAGTAAATGTACCGTCGAAATTAGTCTGCTGCCCCATTTTATAACCCATAAAGGCAATTTCACCAAGAATATTCTTTCTGAACTGTGTATCACCGAAAAGAAGTCCTCTTGAATTGTCTATATAGTAGTCATCATTAGAAGGATAACCATTATACTCCAAAACCACCGGATACATTGGAGGAACTGTGTTTGCAGTAAATATGATATTGCCTGAACCACCACCAGACTCATTTGTCTTGGTAATACGTCCGCCCAACCCCAAACGTACATAGAAATTCTTAGTAATATCAACGTCGATATTTGAACGCAGATTATAACGTGTATATCCACCATTTGTACTGTAGGTAGGATTTAAGTCTGTGTATTTATAGTTACCGCCCTGATCAAAGAAACCAATCATGGCAAAATAACGTGCTCTTTCATTACCCCCACGGACAGAAAGACTATAATCTTGCTGTAATGCAGGCTTGAATGCAAAATCGAATAAATTCATGTTATAACCTAAACCATCAGAATTGTCACCTTTTGCCTTCCGCCAATTGTCAATCATTGCCTGTGGAAACATCTTAGCCTGTACTGAAGGATCAGTAGCCCACCCTGGGTTATCGTTCTTCAAGGCTTGATTATACAACATTGCATAATCGGCAGAACCAAGATATTCAGAGAATTTTACAGGTTGGGTTATACCCATCTGTGCCTTGAATTCTACGGTTGGCTTTTCAGAATTATTACCACGCTTGGTGGTTACTATAATTACACCGTTAGCACCTCTTACACCATATACAGCTGTAGCGGAAGCATCTTTCAATATGGAGAATGTTTCTATTTCATCAGGAGATAGGTTTGTAAACGATCGTTCTACACCATCTACAATGACAATGGGAGCTTGTGCACCACCATTATATGTAGACAATCCACGAATTGTCAACGAACCAACATCCTTACCAGGTTCGCCACCACCATACTGTGTTACTGTAAGACCAGGCAAACGTCCTGCCAAAGCATTTGATACATTAGCCGATGGACTCTGGCTAAGTTCCTTAACAGACACTGAAGTCATAGAGCCTGTTACTGTCTGTTTCTTCTGTGTACCGAAACCTACTACTACAACTTCTTCAAGAGTTTTTGTATCCTCCTTAAGAGTCACTTTTACTACTGTTTCACCTTTCAATGGCAATTCCACGGGTGTGTAACCAATAAATGAAATGTTAAGAGTAGCATTGGCATAAGGGACTACAATAGTGAACTTTCCATCCATATCGGTTATAGAACCTACACCTGTTACACCTTTAATCAGAACATTAGCACCAATCACAGGATCACCATGCTCATCAATCACAGTACCTTGTACCGTGATATTACTCTGTTGGGCTATCTCAGAATCAACTTCCAAAACATCCGCCCTAAGTTCAGAAAAAGAAAATGGTGCAGCGATAGCCGTTAGCGATAAAGCACCTATTCTCATTTCCCTGAGAAAATCTTTAGCGAGTTTTTTCATAATACAATGTTTTAAAATTAGTCACCAGTTTACCGTTAAATCTATTTTGTTAATGTTTAAGCCACTCAGCTGGACATTCGGTCTTTTCTCCATTTCCGTCAATGATAAATAGTTTCAAAATGCCCCCATAATAATCGAAATAAGATATTTCAAGTTCATGTAATCCCTTACGCAAAGCTTTTTGGGCATTCTTCTCGTCAGCCGAATGTAATCCGTCATTATCAATAATTATTTCACCATCTATTCTTAAAAGACTTCCGTCATCGGACAATAAAGAAAAAGTATAAATTCCATCTGCAGGTATGTCAATATATCCTCTATATACGACAGCCAGATTACCTTTACATTTATCTGGATAAGTTATTTTCTCACTTATATATGTGCTGTGTAGTTTAGAAGAAAAGATATCACTACATTTATTACCAGAGAAATCAAACAATGAAGCCATGAGGCCTTTTTCCAATGTTTTTTCCGGCTGAACAGAAGGAGAATAGTCATCCTTAGTGTACACTGCATTATATAACTTTCCGTATGATCCGTCAGGTCGGAATGCTCTAAATTTGAACTCAGTGTCTTTTGTCACTATAATTGGTTGCGTGTAAAGTTGAGAAAATGAATCTGGAATGGTACCGTCAGTGGTATATCTTATTTGAACATTTTCCAAAGCACACTCTATATTTAACATAGCATCTTCTATAAACACGTTTTTTTCATAGAAACCTGTAAGATCTGGAATGCGATAGTTTACGTCCATATTATCCAACCTAACGAAATGTTCCATAACCCTGTCATCAAAACCATTGAAATCATTCAATCTTGATTTATCACACCAGGCTATTTCGCTTACTGCCATCATTCGAGGAAAAACCATATATTCCAGCTTGTCAATCGTAGGAATCCATTCTGTCCAAATATTACATTGAACTCCCCAAACAAGTTCTTTCTGTTTGCCCGACAGTCCGTCTGGTATTACATTCATATTATATATATTTTTGAGATAATCAGATTTCTGTTCATAATCGAAATACAGATACGAATTAGGACATATAATGGCTTTCATTCCATTGCCAGTAGCCTTTGCCACTGCGTCAGGACACCAGCTTCTCCACCAAGATATAACACTTCTGTCCGACAAACCGTCTTCTACAACTTCGTCCCAACCAATCATCAACTTCCCATTCTGATGAAAGAATTCTTCCATATCCCTGACAAACCATGCCTGAAGTTCTTCAGCAGATTTCAATTCCTCATCTTTAATTCTTTTCTGACAGTACTTGCATTTTGTCCAGTTTACTTTCTCTACTTCGTCTCCACCCAAATGAACATACTCGTAAGGAAAGAGTTGGAATACCTCACGCCATACATTCTTACAGAATTCGAGTGTAGAATCCTTGCCTACACATATAGGAGAAGAAAAAACTTCCCCCCAGCCTATCAAATCGTTACATGCAACATCAGGATATTGACTGATAGCGGCAAGGAAATGTCCGGGCATATCTATTTCAGGTATGATGTCAATGCCCCTGTCGGCTGCATATTTAACAACTTCTCTTATATCTTCCTGAGTGTAAAATCCACCATAAATAGTGTCGCCCTCTATTACAGATAACTTATCTTCAGGTATTTTATAGTCCGGATTAAACTGTTCTTTTTCAAGACGCATGCATGTGCGGTCCTGATCATTGAATTTACGCCAAGCACCTTTTTCAGTAAGAAGAGGATATTTCTTTATCTCTATTCTCCAGCCCTGATCATCAGTTAAATGCCAATGAAACTTATTAAACTTGTATAACGACATGAGGTCAAGAAGCTTCATTACTTCTCCTTTATTGTAGAAATGACGTGAAACGTCAAGATGCATCCCTCTCCAATGATATTCGGGATAGTCATTAATCTCCACACATGGAACTACGGCTTTATCATGTACTGAAACAGGAAGAAGTTGACGAATTGTAGATAGTGCAGATACAGCACCATTATAATCGGATGCTTCGATAACTATATTATCTTTACTGATATCAAGACGGTATCCGCCTTCTTCTTTAATATTCTCTGTAATGTAGATTTTTATTTCTGAAGTATTTTCGTCATTTGAGAAATTGAATATTTTGCCTGTCACTTCCTGTATAAGCAAACGTAAAGGCGACAGCAACTCATTATTAATGTATAGAGACATTCCATTTTCGAAGGTAAACACGCCACCGGTTTTGGCTACCTCAACTGGTAAAGGGATAATACTCTTTTCAGTATTAGTCTGGAGGTCTGCACAGGATACCGTTATGCATGTACCCAAAGCCAGAACTGCTGTTTTTAGGATGGTTCTCATACTACTGAATTTAAAGTTAAATCATTTCTTTGTGTTACTAATCCGAAACATCTTTCGGACAATGCAAAGAAATAAAAAAACTACGACTGAAATGTCCCGCATAATGCCAAATGAAACACTTGCAAAAGAAAGTCGTAATATGAGAAAGCAAAATAATATGTTCTTAATTCAACATCTGATTATCAGGAGAATACAGACTTTTGTCGCAATAAAGCACAGCTTATGCTGAATTAAGACATGACTTCATACAGATATATGTCGCAATAAAATCCATAACAGACAGATGAGTAATGATTATTCTGTAGTCTTTCTGAAATCTTTTGGAGTATTTCCATACCTTTTGGTAAATTCCTTGTAAAAATACGAACGACTATTAATACCCACACTTGATATTATATCCTGAATAGACAAATCAGAATTTTTCAGCAAATCTGCTGCTTTTTCCAAACGACATATTTTAATAAATTCATTAGGAGAAACATCGGCAGAAACGTCATTGAACTTACGATAAAACTGTCTTGTACTCATATTCAATTCTGATGCCAGATATGGTATACCCAAAGATTCATTATTCAAATTAGCCTCAATTATTGACACGAGTTTCGCAACGAACTTATACTGTTCATCGTTATTGATGCCGAACCTTATTCCGTAATGAGCCACATCGTTATATAAATTCTCTGACAATACTTCATTAGAGCGTCTTCGTTTGTTGAATAAACCTATTGGCATTTTCTCTATTGGAAAATACATATAAAACCAACGCCCACCTAATAATAAAACTATAATCAAGAGTACAATATATGTATATGGCGACATATACCAGGGACGGGTTATATATATAGGTACAGTTAAGATTTTCTCATTATTCTCATTAATATCCTTTTTATACCTGACTTTAAATAAATACTTTCCAGAAGGAACATTTGAATATGTAACATCATTATTCTTACTGAAAAGTGACCAGTCAGTATCATATCCTTCAAGAAGATATGAATACTCTATATTTTCACCACCTACATAATCAGGTACAATAAACTTGAGTCTGAAATAACCTTTTCTCACATCCAGTTTAAAGCCTTTCATTCCATCATATGAATAATCGGGAGCAGAAATACGTTCATTTTCAATCCAGAAATCCCTTAAAACAATATCCTGAAATTGAGCATTCTGAACTGCTGTATTATCTGACAAATACAGCAGGCCATTTACTCCACCGAAAAATAACCGACCTGTGTATGGACATTTATAAAATGCCCCATCACTAAATTCACTTATATTTATACCATTTCCATAAAATGTATGTATCCTGCCGTTCATAGGATTATACTTGTTTAATCCCCTATTGCTGCTTATCCAAAGAAAACCATTCTTATCGGACAGAATTCCGTGAAGCATATCATTAGATAAGCCATGTTCCTGACCTATATAAGTTATATTCTTTACACTATCATTGATGTATTTCATCGAAACCATACCAGTAGAAGTCCCTATATAGAACTTATAGTCATCGTATCGACAAATAGCCAATATATCATCAACAGGACGTCCCAGAATCTTTTGAAAAGAAAATACCTTATATGTATTATTCTTCATATTATACATAATCAATCCTTTACCTCTGTCACCCAACCATAATATGGAATCTCCCTGATTAATCATCGAATAAAATACAGATAATGTGTCCCTATCATCATTTATTATTTCCTTTACTTCCTGTTTTGAAATATTTATAGCCCCAGAACGTTCCATATCCAGCTCTATCCTTACAAGTCCCAGCAATGTAGAAGATACCCATAATGTATTCTCATTTTCTTCATAAACACCTTTTATTTCTACTGTTTTACCCTTTGTATCAAATCCTGACACTTCAATCATCTTTGATAAAGCAAAAGAATAAAAATAAAGCAAATTGGAGTTTGTTCCGCCAATCCACATACCGTCATGAAATCTACTTTCATTAATACTAAACACTCTCTTGTCATGTTTCCATGGCACGTAATCCGACAAAGACTGCCTTGACGCCCCTGAATAGATTTCTACAGCCGTTTTCTTATTCCAGTTTTCTTCGTAATCCGGCAAATGAATAAGTCCATCACCTTTGGTTCCTATCCATAAGCCTCCATATCTGTCTGTTGATATACTTCTGACCTGACGTTTCAATAATGGAGAAAGAGAAGACAATTCAAGGGTGCTGGCTATTGAATTGTTCTTATAAAGCATCAGAACGCCCTGACCATCAGTTCCAACCCATGCAATATTAGAATTTCTATCCTTTGTCATAGAAAAGACTCTAATGCTCCTGTCAATTGCCTCTTCACTATAACCGGACATGAAGTCCAGTCTGACAAGGCCATTCAAATGGAATGCCAATATCACATCATCATCAAAAGATACAATATTTTCTATCTTTCCATATTTCTGTATCACAGCAGAAATATTCCTGACAAACACTTTGGTGTTAGATGCAATATCATACAAATAAAGATTTTTGTCTGCGTCGATGAAACTGAAAGTATTGTCAGGCTGTACAAAATATTCGTCTATACACATGCCATGCAAGGGTATGATATCCTTTCGGACATTTGTTTCTTTATCCGGATTATTAAAGGATGGAAGCCTGAATGATATTATATCTGATGCTCCGGAATACATTATCCACAGTTCACCGCTCCCGGTTACTATCGAGTTGCTTATCTTATTTGCATCTGGAACAATCTCTCCCAAAGAAACAAACTCTTTATGGAAAGTATTATAATACAGAAGTTCTGACGAATTTATGATCCAAGTGTCACCATTCGAATTGGAATACACAGAATAATATTCTGAATTAGGATAAATATCCTTTATGCTTTTCTCGGAAATAGAAAACCTGGCCACTCCTAAAAATGTCTTGACCCAAAGACATTCGTTATCTGCCTGTGATATCTTTTGGATTATATTACTCTTGAAAGTAAATTCTTCATTATACGGACTTTTAGAACGAAAGACCTCCATATTATTGCTGTCATAACAATTTAATCCGTCATAAGTACCAAACCACATCAAACCTTTGGAATCTTGAAATATCGTCAGAACCGCACTGTTTGAAAGTCCTTTTTCAGAGGCTATACTGTTTATTACATATTTATTATTCGAATAAACAAATGATGTAAACACCAAGCAGACTACAAATATAAATATTTTTCTTCCCATTATGATTTCAAGGTTATTATAGGTTAATATGTACAATATTAATATTTTTATAAATAACATACAACTTTTGGGCATATTTTATTATCCATTTATGCATTTTAGTGTACTCTTTTATGCCAAGGGTTTATATATTACAATATAAATATTTAATAATCAAAACTTTACATTTATGATATACTACACAAATGCGACGTTGTTATCCAGAGCTTCAATCTGTCACTCATGAGAACAATAAATGACCATACATTATATATATTTGCACAAACCTTAATAACAAAAATGTAGAACGCAGCTTGCTGCATTAAACCTCTTTATCATGAACCTATCAAAAAAAATTCTAACCTTAATCCTTACAATCAGTCCGGGACTTATGAGCGCGAAAAAGTTGGTGGACTACGTAAATCCTTTCATCGGAACAGACGGCTACGGCAATGTATATCCCGGAGCACAAATTCCATTCGGGGGAATACAGATAAGCCCGGATACAGACGCAAAATTTTATGATGCTGCGGCAGGATATAAATATAACCACACGTCAATACTGGGATTCAGCCTTACACATTTGAGTGGAACCGGAATACCTGATCTTGGAGATTTCCTGTTCATACCGGGTACCGGAGAGATGAAACTTGATCCGGGAACGAGGGAAAACATGAAAGGAAGCTACCGTTCAAGGTATTCGCATGAACAGGAATGGGCATCACCCAACTATTATGCGGTAAACCTGCTGGACTATAATGTCAAGGCTGAAATGACATCGGGAGTAAGAAGCGGAATTTTCAGATTTACATATCCCAAATCCGACAAATCGTTCATAATGATAGACATGAACCATACACTGTGGCAAAACTGCGAATGGTCAAACCTGAGAATGGAAAATGACTCTACAATTACCGGATATAAGTTGGTAAAAGGATGGGGACCTGAAAGACATATATATTTCACTGCTGTGTTCTCGAAAAAGCTGAAGAACTTCAGAATAATGCAGGACAAGAAGCCCGTGATATACAATACCATGAGGTTCAGAAGCAGTTATGAAGCATGGGGAAAGAACCTTATGGCATGTATCTCTTTCGAAACAG
Source organism: uncultured Bacteroides sp. (assembly GCF_937912035.1). Classification (GTDB taxonomy): domain Bacteria; phylum Bacteroidota; class Bacteroidia; order Bacteroidales; family Bacteroidaceae; genus Phocaeicola. Next base: position 243,508 of record NZ_CALDPF010000031.1, on the reverse strand, counting down.
AAGAAAATGAAACCGTAACAGTGAAAACAGCAATTTCTGCCGTAAGCACTGACGGAGCAAAAGAAAACCTCAGGGAACTTGACGGAGTAAGTTTCGACGAATTGAGACAAAAAGGTGTTGACCTGTGGGAAAAGGAGCTTTCGAAATATATGGTTGACGGAACAAAAGATGATAAAATCACATTCTACACTGCCGCATACAGGGCTGCCATGCATCCGTTTATATTCCAGGATTCGGACGGCAAATTCAGAGGACTGGACAAGAACATTGAAAAAGCAGACGGATTTACCAACTATACAGTGCTGTCTTTGTGGGATACATACAGGGCATTTCACCCATGGCTAAACCTCGTAAACCAGGAACTTAATGCAAACATAGCAAATTCCATGCTGGCACACTACGACAAAAGTGTAGAGAAGATGCTCCCAATATGGTCTTTCTATGGAAACGAGACATGGTGCATGATCGGCTACCATGCAGTATCTGTACTTGCGGACATGATTGTGAAAGGCGTGAAAGGATTTGACTACGAAAGAGCTTACGAAGCAATGAGAACTACAGCCATGAATAACAACTATGACTGCCTGCCAGAATACAGAATGAACGGATATGTTCCTTTCGACAAAGAAGCAGAATCGGTATCAAAAACTTTGGAATATGCTTACGATGACTATTGCATAGCACAGGCTGCAAAAGCATTGGGAAAGACAGAAGATTACGAATATTTCCTTAACAGGTCTATGGGATATCAGACACTGATAGACCCTGATACAAAATTCATGCGCGGAAAAGACATCAATGGCAAATGGCGTACACCTTTTGCGCCTGTAGCCTATCAGGGACCCGGCTCAGAAAACGGCTGGGGAGATATCACGGAAGGATTTACAATGCAATACACATGGACTGTACCTCATGACATTCAGGGGTATATTAACCTCGCTGGTAAAAAAACATTTAAGAAAAACCTTGACAATTTATTCACACTGGAACTACCTGATGATATTCCTGGTGCACACGACATACAGGGACGTATAGGAGGATACTGGCACGGGAATGAGCCATGTCACCATGTGACATACCTTTATAATTACCTTGGCGAGCCATGGAACTGTCAAAAATGGATAAGAGAAATAGCCAGACGGTTCTATGGAACTGAACCGGGATCTTTGAGTGGAAACGACGACTGCGGACAAATGTCAGCATGGTACATGTTCAACTGTCTCGGATTCTACCCCGTAGCACCGTCAAGCAATATTTACAATATCGGTTCACCTTGCGTAAAGGGACTTACTGTAAAACTGAGTAATGACAAATACATCAAGATGACAACAGAAAACTGGTCAGAAAAAAATGTCTATATCAAGGAAATGTTTGTCAACGGAAAAAAATACACCAAGTCTTACTTAAAATATGAGGACATTAAAGATGGAATAACAGTTCATTTTATAATGAGCGACAAGGCGAATTTCAAGAGAGGCACTAAGCCGTCAGACATACCTCCATCAGTATCAGAAAAAGGTAAAACAAAACTTTACATTTCAAACAAACAATAAACAAGAAAAGTCCGGAAAATCCGGACTTTTCTTGTTTATATAATCCTATGAACTGTAATTTCAGGAAAATCATGGAGCAGCATCAGCAATACGCCTTCCTCATTCATGTTTTTGGCTTTTACGACCATAGTAACATAATGTATGGGGTTACCGCTGCCGTCTGTCCTATCTTCCATTTCATACGAACTGATAATGAAATTACGGGAGCTGAACAATGCGGAAATCTTTTTCAGAGAATCCTGATCGTGTGTAGAGAATTCCACAATCATGCTCCTCAGGCTTATACCTTTGAAGAAATAATTCAGAACTTCCACACCAATAAGGAAAAGCACTGTGGCGGTTATTCCTATAGTGTACATACCGGCACCAATGGCAAGCCCGATTCCAGATGTAGCCCATATCCCTGCAGCAGTAGTCAGGCCACGCACAATCTGCTTCTGTAGCAGTATTATAGTACCTGCACCTATAAAACCTATTCCACTCACTACCTGGGCAGCAAGACGACTAGGATCGAGCCTCACGAGATCAGCCTCAAGCACATCAGAAAAACCATATTGCGAGACAATCATCATCAGCGCACTTCCCAAGGCTACAAGAAAATGAGTTCTATATCCAGCCTCCTTTGAACGGTATTCCCTCTCCAGACCTATTATAACTCCCATAAGGCTGGCTACAACCAACCTTAAAATAAATTCTGTGTACATTTCCATAATCCAAAATGCTTATACACAAATATAAACATTGTTTATGAAAAAAACAAGAAACAGGTCAGTCAACCCTTCATTTCACCTTGTTCATTCTGGCTATCAGTTCATCTCCAAGCTCGCCCTTTATCTTTATATGCTCCAATACAGCTTTTACGAAAGGATTACTTTCAAAATCGCCTCTCACCTGTTCAAAATCAAGCCTTTGTTCCTCTCTGGTTCCGTCAGCGCCGAATCCAGTCATGGCTGAAAGAGAGAATTCTTTCTTGGCATCTTCGTAAACCATTCTGTCAAGACCGATTACTGCCTCTTTCCACTTTTCTACGATACTTATAATATCTTCTTTTGTTATTTTATCGGCATCCAGACCAAAGAATTCAAGCATCTTGCCGTATGCCCAAGTCCACTCGTATGTATAGTAGTTATTGTGCATCTCTGTCAGACGGGCATCAATCTTTTCTACAGAATCAAGCACTCCGTTTTCTATATCAGCCATCAGACGGTCTATCTCGCTACGAGGGGCGATAAGTCCGGAAACGTCAACCCATTCTCCCGTACCAATAGCAGTATCAGGCTTGAGTCTTTCGCGAATTTCCTCGTCTGTCTTGAATTCGGTTATCTCAAGACGTTTTATCACAGAGTTTCCAAGGAACTTGGTTATACCTGTCTCATAGAACTTTATACCTTTATTTAGAGACGAATTTTTTATCTTGGCACTCTGATATGAATATGTCTCCGATGTCTCGCCCGATACCCTTGCAAGATCTTTCAGAATATCACGTCCCTTGAACATCTTCTGTATGGTATATGGACTCAGAAGATTGTAGTTCACCTTATCCATACGGCAAGGATCCTTCCTGTTATCACGCTTAGGCCACTTCTGGGCATCGCGGATAGTACCCACACTGCGGAGGTTTACACCTGGCATTAGGTATGTGGTATTCTTCTCTTCTATAAGATATGAGAAAGGCAGGTTGGTAGTGTCAGGATGAGCCACGTGGCGTCCCATAACGAGGGAGAAGGCTCCGATACGTGCAGGCCATAGGATATAAGAGTCGGAAGCGGTCTTGGCGCCTCTCTCCATAATACCCTGGTGGATAGGTCCCAACTTATACATGTGGTTGCTCTGGTTTGAGCCGGAACCGGCATTCATGAATGAGAACATTCCGGCTATGAGAAGTGTTGACTTATGATGTGTAACGGTGAAAGGACCCGCAAAGATGGCACAAGCCTCGCCGTTTTCTTCCTGACAGTTGCAGAAGAACAGAGAATCGGATGCAGAATAGTTATGTCCCATGTGGCATGACTGACCTACAAAACATCTTGTCAGCATAGTACCGTCTTCGATATGCGAACCGCTGGAAATGATGAAATCATCACAGATTACGCCGAAACCGATATGAATAGGCGCACTCTCGTTACTGTTAAGGCTACCGTTCTTCAATCTTCCCGCACTCTCAATCTTGCAGAAACTTCCGATACGTACGTTCTTGATATATCCTGTATCTACAATCATCGCGTCATTGCCTACATAGCCATATTCCGAAGCTATCTCATCGGCATATTTCATGACCAGTGACTTCATCTTTGCAGCCAGGTCAGGACGATGTCTGTACATGGCCGCTATATAAGCCTCGTGAGCTGATAATTTGTCGTGAATTATAACCTCACGACCACCGGTTTCACTCAGCACGGATACTTCGGTACCGTTTCCGAAAGTGGAACGCTTATCCACAATCATGCAATCAACATTCTCGATGAAGACTCTGTCCGAAATGACATAATTCGCGATATAGTTCTTTACATTCTCTATGCAACAGCCGTTGCCTACAGTTACATTATGCAGAGTAGCATTTCTTATTCCAGATGACTTCTTTACTCCACCGGCAAGGGTAAACTCGCCGTTCAACTCCCCTATCCTTATCTTGCCGGACATCCTTACATGCCAAACTTTTGAAGCGTCAAAGCTTTCGGCTACAGTTACATCCGACCAGTTCTCAGCACAACACCCTTGTACAATAAGTGTATCAATCTCAGCCTCCGTGAGATTTCTAAAAGTATGTTCCATAATAATCATTTCACTTGTTCTTTTATCATTCTAACGACAAAGATAGTAACATTTTGATATATATCTTGCATTTATCATAAATTTCATCTATCTTAGAAGAGATAAAATCCGTTGCCAGATGAAAAATACAACCACATTACTCTTTGTCCTCATAATGCTACTGACAGGTTGCAACAATGCAGGGAAAAGACAAACAGAATCCTGCCATGCAGATTCCGTCACACTGCGAGCAGATACCGTTATGCTGCAGAAAGAAACTGTAGCGGACACTATCCTTGCCGATACCGCCAGACATGACAGTGCTGAAGTTTTCATACCCGTCATCGTGCCTTACTGCAATGACATCCCCAAAGGCAAGGAAATCAGCCCTACCCTTTTAAGTTTGCGCACAGAATTCGACTACTACCCTCTCCCGACAAATGAAATAACAGTGTTCATAACCAACAAATCAGGCAGGGAGTACACTTGCGGAGACGAGTACAGCATAGCCTATTATAACGAGAAAGACAAAACCTGGGAACCGTTACCTATAAATCCTATTAGTGAGGATATGCTCTGGATAATATCGCCATACCATAATGTCAGAATGCAGACCATACACATCTATACCGACATCGTTCCCAACAGTCCGGGAAAATATCGTATATACAAGCCGTTCAACGACGATACGGAAGTCGCATTTGCGGAGTTTGAAATGGTTGACAACAAGGGTGTCCGCAAACTAATGGACAGTATGTGGAAGAAAGTTACGAGCCTTCCACGCACAGATACAATACGTGAAAACATCTCAACCGCATGTCAGCTCTATGACGGCGATACGATATCGGTTGGTCTGATAAATAATGCCATGCCGTATCAGAAATTGTTCAGAAGAAGAATACTGAACTACTCTGCCCTTGATTTCGGAAAGATAACTCCAACTCAACCTCTCACTTTCACTACGACATCGGACACTATGGACATCAGCATGAGAACGGAAAAGCCTGTTTACCCTGTTGGTACAGAAGAAATTCCGGTAAAAATATCCAACAATAACGACCGGATGCTATTTTTTGGTCTTGACTATGGAATTGCCCGAAAGGAAGGGGACGAATGGCTTGTTCTGAACACTTCCACCGTCTGGAATTCCGTTGGTATCCTTATACAGAAAGGTCGTGACTACAATTTCAAGGCTCATATGTACAACTTGGTTAACGACAACAAGCCAGGGACATATAAGGTCTATAAGAGAATAGGTTTTGACGGCAGCAGGAAAGAATGGTATATGTCGGCAGAATTCAAGTTAGAATAATCAAATAATATTTTTATATGAAAAACTGTAATTTATTTTTTCTGTTCATAATAACTTTGATTACCTTTTTATCCATTGGATGTAAAGATAATAAATACCAGGAAGCAACTGAATATCAGGGCACAACAGGCGATGCTACAATCCTGATAAGCGACAGCATAGGACAGGAAGTAAGAATGGAAACAATTCAAGGGAATTATTATTCATCGACTAAAGAAGTCTATGCCATAGTCTTTAACCCTCAAAAGCGGCAACTAAGTTTCGGACGCGACTGGGAACTGGAGTATATGAAAGACAGCGTATGGATTAAAGCCAGAAATAAAAAACCTGTATTGAAATTCGACGATGAGTTTCTGCCAATCAATATCCCTGAATATATGGTATTCAGCTTTCCAATACATATTTATGAGATTACGTCAGGTAGATATAGAATAAAAAAGACTTTCTATGACAATTTTGGTAACGGTAATTATAAGGAGATAGAACTGTGTTCTGAATTTTATTTGAAATAATACTACAGAAAAAGTGTTACGACACAAATCGTAATACATCTGCATCGTAACACCATATTTTATCTTTTATCAGCACTTACCACCGCAAGAACATTTTGGAAGTTCCTGTTTCTTTATCTCTGTGATATAAAAACGGGCGAAACCGTTCTTTATCTCGTCGCGTACTCTGCGGAATTCTGAGTTGATGAACTCCTCAGTGCCTGTGGCATGCGACGGATCATCGAAACCTATATGAAGGCGTTTCCCTACCTTGCCAGTAAATGCCGGACAACTCTCGTTGGCTCCTCCGCATACGGTTATCACATAGTCCCATTCACTGTCAAGATATGTATTTACATGCGTTGGAATGTGGTTGCTTATGTCTATTCCTACTTCTTTCATCACTTCTACAGCCTTAGGGTTGACCTGAGCGGCAGGTTCTGTTCCTCCGGAATAAACCTCCAGAGTTTCATCGAACGATTGCAGGAAACCGTGAGCCATCTGGCTACGGCAGCTGTTTCCTGTACAAAGTATAAGTATTCTCATATTATATTCTATAGTAAATAGTTAAACAGATAACCTGACAAAATTATAAAAAAGGCTACAGTTCCGAAAAATATACCTATCAATCGCCATGTCATAACTTTCTTAAGAAGTGTAGCTTCAGGTAATGACAGACCAACTACGGCCATCATAAATGCTATTGCTGTTCCCATAGGCACTCCCTTTGCCACAAACACCTCTATCACCGGAACTATACCTGCGGCATTGGCATACATAGGCACTGCCAGAATCACTGAAAGTGGAACTGCATACCAATTGTCTTTCGACATGTACTGCTCGAAGAAACCTTCGGGTACGAAACCGTGCATAAAGGCTCCTATTCCGATACCTATGATGATATAGATTAGTACACCGCTAACTATTTTCCAGGCATCGCGTACGATTGAAGGCAAGCGTTTGAGGAACGTAGTATGTTCTTTCTCCCACTCCTCAGCCTGTACGGACGAGTTGGCCTGTATCTGCCTTACCCAATCACTAAGGTATGGAGAAAGGTTCATCTTTCCCAATACGAAACCGCCTATCACACCCAGCAATATACCGCTGATAACATAAATCAAAGTAACTTTCAGGCCGAATGAGCCTAAGAACATGGCAACTGCCACCTCATTGACTAACGGTGAAGTTATCAGAAAGGCAAATGTCACTCCCAAAGGTATTCCTCCTTTAACGAAACCGATAAAAAGTGGTATAGACGAGCAGGAACAGAAAGGAGTTATGGCTCCAAATACTGAGGCTAGCAGATACTGAAGTCCGTACATCTTGTGTGTGACAAGATAGTTTCTCAAACGTTCGATAGGAAAATAAGCGTTGATTATTCCCATCAGAACACTGATAAAAAACAGCAGTATCAGAATCTTTATCGTATCGTAAAAGAAGAAGTTTACGGCAACTCCAAGAGATGTTCCGGCATCAAGACCGAATATGCCATAAACCAGCCAGTCGGCAAAATCCTGTATCATATACTTAGATGCCTAAAAGTTCTTTTACTTCACTTTCTGTAGGAACCTTACCCTTTATCTTTACTACTTCATCCACTACTATGGCAGGAGTGGTCATGATGTTGTAGTTCATCATTTCCATGATATCATCCACCTTGGTAAGTTTCACATCCAGATTGTTTTCCTTGATTACTTTCTCTACTACCTGATAGGTTGTCTTGCACTTGCTGCAACCCGGTCCTAATACTTTAATTTCCATAATTCTATAAATTTATTAATTAAAAAAACATTACAAAACAATAATATATTCCTATTACGATAAAGAGTATCCCAACTATCACGTTCAACCATTTCTGTACGGTCTTTATATGTCCGTAAAAGCTGCTCATCTGCTGTACACTGAAAGCCAGTATCCAAGCCACAATTAGCACCGGAATGGCTGTAGCAACGGCAAATACGGCAGGAAGCAGATAGCCTGCGGTAGCTGTGGCAGACATAGGTATAAGCATCCCGAAATAGAACACACCACTTGTAGGACAAAAAGCCAGGGCAAACAATACCCCAATGAGCAATGCCCCTGCTCCACCCTTCCTGGCAAGCCCTTCGGCATTACCGTTGAAACCGAACTTAGGCAGATTGAGTTTGTCACCGAAAAGCATGAACATTCCTATTATGAGAAGCATCGGTCCGATAAGGAGCTCCCCCCACGTAGCAATAGTCTTCTGAATGCCGAACATGCTGGAACCTTCTTTGAGAATCATTATCAGTACTACTCCGAGGAGAGTGTATGAAAGTACTCGCCCCAAAGTATATAGTAGTCCGTTAATGAATACCCGCCTCCTGTTTTCGATATTTCTGCCTATAAAACCAACAGCCGCTATGTTTGTAGCTAGCGGACAAGGAGAAATGGCAGTTAGCAATCCTAAAAGGAAAGCCGTAAGAACAGGAGTGGAACTATTATCAAGCAAATTCTGAAGCCAATCCATAATGACAGGTTATTTAAGCATTTCACTTACTTTGGCTATTACTCCGCTCTTGAACTCATCCGGCGACTGTCTGGCATTCTTGAATGCGAAGTCTGTCATATTCTCCACATTTTCCTTGCCATTTTTATGTCCTACCACGAAGAGTGATGACCATGTGACTTCATACTTCTCGGCTATAGCCTCATTCTCTTCTTTTGTGATATCTATCACCCTGAATACCACATCGCCTTTCTTAATCTCTTCGGCAAACTCTTTTGATACTGCTTCTGAAGCATTCTTCTCAATCGCCATACATGTGGCACATCTCTGCTTGCCATGAAAGTACAACACTTCTACACAATCGCTGGCAGGAACTCCCACTTCCATTCCCTGTGCAGACGATTCATTCTTTGTGCCCATTCCGCACGATACCAAAGCCAGACAGGCAACGGCCATTAATACAATTTTCTTCATATATCTTTTAGTTTATCGATGTTATTAGTATTTCGTCAAACTACGAACAAAGAAATCAAAAAAAGATGCTGCTCATCCGCAGCAACTCTCTTTCTTACAAACAGACTGACCGAAGAACGCAGAAAACATCTTTCCGGCAAGTTCCCAGTTCTCTCTGTTTATGCAATATTTCACCTTCGGAGTTTCTATCTCTCCCTGTATCAGACCTGCTTCCTTAAGCTCCTTAAGATGCTGTGACACTGTGGCCTTGGCTATAGGTAGTTCTTCGTGGATATCACCAAAGAAACATGTCTCCTGACGCAAAAGAAACTCCAGGATAGCCATACGTGCAGGATGCCCCATGGCCTTGGCAAAACGTGCCATTCTCTCCTGCTCTTCTGTATAGTTTTTGTTCGCCATTATTTGTATGTTTGAATATTGTTCGCAAAATTACGAATAATATTCAAACATACAAATAAAATTTTAGATTTTTCATTACAACACACTATATATATGCTCCAGAAACTATTATCTATCCATGCTTTTTCCTCCTTATAACGAAGCCTGTATAAATGCACCACAGTGCTGCCAGTCCGGCAAAAAAGATATAGACTAGAGTTCCTTGTCCGAGGATAGTATATATACGTCCCGTATGTATCTCCTGCGCAAAATTCCATAAAGACATAGGCAAAGAAGAAAGATTTTCCGGCATACTTAAAACAGATGTACCCTTATAGTACTCCACAACGAAAGGGGCTTTACCGATATTATCGCAATAGCCAGATACGGCATACTTCCCAAACGGAGGACCTGCCACATTTTCTGCCCTCTCACCTGTGAAATAATCAGTAGAAAACTGTTTGCTTCTATCCCACACATACATTCCGCTGAAAGAACCGGTAAGCCAATTACCACAGGTATCTTTCTGCCACACATTAAGCCCCATGACACTTACAGGAGGAGTATTTTCTAATTTTACAGGAACAGATTCCAATGTAGTCAAAGAGAAAAGACCTTCGGAGGAAGAAAGGAGCCAGTCTCCAAATTCAGTATCATAACGAAGCATGCGCAATCTGTCGTTCCAGGCATTATCACTATGAGCAGTTGTAAAAGGTATAGCCGGAGTATGGAAAGAAACGAGCGCTATAAGCACAGGCGGACGGAGACACCAACCTGTCAAAGCAACGAACATAAGTATGATAAAAGTATATCTACCAAGTTTATCATGCCAGTTAAGTGATGACTTCATTAATAGAGTACTTCCTTTGGCTGTTTTACCGCTCCTACGGATTCTTTTGATATATTTAGGAAGAATCCAGTAGACAATCCCTGTAAAACACAACACTATAAGTATCACTGCCACAGCATCCATAACCAGTTTTCCAACTGTTCCAAACATCTCTCCGCTATGCATCAGCCATACGGTACGGAAAAGTGAAACTTTGCTATCATATCCGGCAGGAGCCTTTATCTGCAATCTGTGAAATTCTTTGTACGGGCTCACAGAAGTGTATAGATACGAACGTCCTACTACCACCAGAGTATCTCCCTTTAATACCAGATCAGATATACGTTCGTGAGACGAAAGCATCAGAGAAGTACTCTCCCAACCTTTTCCATCGTTCCTGTACAGGCCAAACTGTCCTGCTGCAAAAAGAGAGCCGTCAGGAGTCTGAACCATAGCCTTGATATTGCGGAGGTCTGCACCTATTGGTAGCCCTGCATTGAAATCTGAGATATACTGTCCGGTTGAATCAGTTTTCCAGATTCCGCCGTTTCCATAGATAAATACATTATTATCATTGCATCTGACAGAGCCACGAAGAAGTCCAAGATTCCAGTTCTGGTAGCTGTAATCATCTGGTAGGTAATCTCTACCTACATTTATATCTGCTACCAGCTCACGATGATTTAGAACTATTCCGCTCAGACAGAACATAAGCATGAAGAATGCAAATATTAAGCCGAACCATTTATGATGTTTTTTCCAGGTGATGCGTTTCATTTATAATATCAATATTCAAATCCGATACAAAAATAAATAATCTCACTGTTTCTTACAATATAGTTCTTATATGTAGCAAACGCCCGACAAACGTATAATGAACGTTTATCGGGCGTTATTTTCTTCGAAATTAAAAGATTATTTTACATCTTTGTCTTCTCAATTTTGTTTTTTTCGGCCATTAGCAGTTTTTCAAGTTCCTGTGTCTTCTCAGGATTATCCTTAGCCACATTCTTCTTTTCAGAAGGATCGTCCACTATATTGTATAGTTGTTCCTCCTTATTGTTGCCGAGTTCAGTCTTGGTCCAGTACTCAATGGCAGGTTTATCACTTGTTTCAATGTATTTCCAACCGTCCTTAACGATTGAAAGAGTATTGTTAAGATTCTGCTGTATTACATAGTCGCATCCTTTGGTATCTGTTCCAATAAGAGTATTCAGATAATTACGGCTGTCAGGCGCCTGTCCTTCAGGTATTTCATAGCCCAACAGACCGGCAAACGATGCGAAGAAGTCAATAGCTGAATACATACCTTCCTGTACGGCAGGCTTAATCTTTTCAGGCCATCTGACGAGCAGCGGTGTACGTGTACCAGCCTCGAACGCACTATACTTTCCGCCACGGTAGTGAAGCATAGGAGTATGTCCGTTCAGTAGCTCTGCCGCACGGTCATGATAACCATCGTCAATCACGGCACCATTGTCGCTCAGGAATACGAAGATAGTATTGTCGGCAATATTCAGACTGTCTAGAGTGTTCATTATCTCGCCTACTGTCCAGTCCAACTGAAGTATTACGTCGCCACGGTCGCCCATACCGCTCTTTCCAGCAAATCTAGGATGAGGAACACGAGGGACATGTACATCCTGAGTTCCCATATAAAGGAAGAATGTTGTATCCTTGTTGCTTACTATAAAATCCTTGGCCTTCTGGGTAATGACATCAGCAATCATTTCATCATCCCAAAGCGCAGACTTACCACCTGTCATCCATCCGATACGCGGAATACCGTTGATGATAGTATTATCGTGTCCCTGACTTGGTCTTAATTTTACAAGTTCAGGATTTTCCTTACCTGTAGGCCAGTCACCTACCTTTTCTTTATAACTTACAGTGATGGGATCATTTGGATCAAGCCCGTCAACACGACCGTTTTCTACAAACACACACGGCACACGGTCAACTGTCGCAGGAATTATATATTCATAGTCGAAACCTATATCCTGAGTGTTTGGCTTGATAAGAGTATTGAAGTCTGTTCCGCCTTTTGGGCCAAGTCCCAAGTGCCATTTGCCTATGGCAGCTGTGGCATAACCCTCAGCCTTGAACATATCGGCCATAGTAGTACACTCTGTATTGATAATCAATTCAGAATTACCCGGTGCGATACCTGTATTTTCCTGACGCCAAGGATACATCCCTGTAAGGATTCCGAAACGAGACGGTGTACTTATAGACGAAGTTGTATAAGCATTTGCAAACTGCAGTCCCTGACTTGCCAGACGGTCGATGTTTGGAGTCTGTATTTTAGTCGCTCCATAGCAACTGAGATCGCCAATTCCCAAGTCATCAGCTATCAGAAATACTACATTAGGATTTTTCTGTTTAGTTTCAGATTGATTTTTTGTACCTCCTGAACATGCTCCAAGCAATGCCGCAGCAGAAATCAGTCCAAGACGAAAAGTGTTTTTTTCCATAAGGTGAGATTTAATTTTAATGATATATGTGGTCAAAGATACGAAATATTATTGGAAATATGTTATTTTTTTATGGTAAGTGTTATCTCTATGTAAAATAAATATCAAAAGCTCTTTCATTTTCTCTAAATATAACACATTATCTATATAAATACAAGCTATATTTTTATATCAACAATCTATATTTATAAAAACACAATCTGTATTTAGAGAAAATGTCAAGTCGTTCAGGATTTCATTCCGGCTTAAAGTACAAAACTTTTAATAGCATTATACACCCCGTCTTCATCTACAGATGAGGTAACATAATCAGCCACTTCTTTCAGGACCTGATTAGCATTTCCCATTGCTACACCTAATCCTGCCTTTTCTATTATTGACAAATCATTTCCTCCATCACCAAATGCCATTGTTTCATTTATGTTGATACCTTCATGCGATATAACTTCCAGAAGCCCGTTACCTTTATTGGCATTAGTTGCAGTAATGTCTGCAAAGTCAGGACACCAACGTGACGAAACACATCCAGCCAGGCGAGGCATAATCTGTTCTTCCTCTGCTACAGAAATGACAGGCGTAAGCTGCAGTATTCTTTGCTGTAGAATCAGTTCCACGTTATTATCTTCCCTAAGATTATGGACATTAAGCATCTGACGGAATATCCGGTCTGTTCTATCATCACTGTTATACATGGTAAGGTCTTTCTCTCCTACCACCATACACGGGAATTTCATATCATCTGAAAACCTCAACACCGTCAATACATCTTCTTTAGAGATAGGTGTACATGATATTACCTTGTCACCAGAAAAGCACAATGCTCCATTGGCAGTGATATATCCGTCTATCATATGCTTTATCTCGTCAAGATTATTTATCAGCGAGAAAGGGCGTCCGGTGGAGATATAGATTTTAATACCTTTTTCTTTCGCCATAGAAATAGCATTTACAGCAGACTGCGGAATACGATGAGTATTGAAACTTACTAAGGTTCCGTCGATATCGAAGAATATAGCTTTTATCATATCACAATTTTAATTACGTATATAAATCCACTGCAAATTTCCGAAAAAAACGATTATTACCACTACCAGTTGGCGAGAAAGTGATACGATTAACAACCTTAAAGCTCAAAATGCAACCAGGTTGCATAAAAACATACACATGTACAAGTGGATTTATTTTTTCGTACCTTTGTGGCAAAACGAACTGATAAATAAGAAAGAGCAATGGAATCTAAAGATTTGGCTACAAGCTTAGAATTGAAAGGTGTAAAACCCACGGCAAACAGGATCCTTGTATTGAAAGCACTCAAAGAACAGGCTAATCCATTGAGTATGACAGACCTTGAGGCTATTCTTGCCACAATAGACAAATCGAGTATATTCCGTGTTCTGACACTGTTTCTGGAGCATGACATAGTACATTCATTCGAGGACGGAAGGGGAATACTGAACTATGAGCTATGCACAAGCGAAACTGTTTGTAACCAATCTGACGCACATATACATTTCTACTGTGAGTCGTGCAGAAAATCATTCTGCATGGATGATATTCCGTTTCCAGCGTTTGAACTGAAACAAGGATTTACCATGCATTCCGTATCATTTGTAATAAAGGGCGAATGTCCCGAGTGCGGCAAGAAACATAAGGATAATTAGCATGGATAAAATAGGAAGTCTGGAGATAGGACATTCTCACGTGAAGTATAAAGAATTCAATATTAAACGTGAGATAATGGACGACGAAAAAGTTGAGGTTACATTCTCACACCGTCATTTCTTTTATGCCGTTTACTGGATACACGAAGGAAACGGAACGCATACCATAGACTTTGAGGAGTATCAGATAATACCTGACAGGATTTTCTTCATAAGACCGGAGCAAGTCCATTTTCTATGTACCGAAGGAAAGATGAAATATTCTGCATTACAGTTCACAGAAGATTTCATGATACCATACTATACTGATTTACAAAAGCTGATTCCAGTCTGTAAAGATTTGAACGAAGATGAAAAAATCCGTATCCGTACTCTATTTAATCTGTTATATAATGAGTCTGTATCGAATCTCGTAAACTCAACAGCTATAATCCAGTCGGAAATACATACACTGCTATTGGAGCTTGAAAGAATAGGTATTAACAATTCTGCTTCATCAATCATTCCGGAGATTCTGAGCAGATATAAATCGTTTATAGAACGTTCATTCGCAAAAGAGCACCAGGTAAAATATTATGCCGGGGAATTGGGAGTCAGTGCCAACTATCTGAATATCCTGACAAAGAAGCATTTTAACAAATCCGCATTGGAGATGATAAACGAACGCTTGATATTAGAAATAAAAAGACTCTTGCTCCGCACTGACAATGACATTTCAGAAATAGCATATAGATTAGGATTTAATGAATTATCCTATTTCTCACGCTTTTTCAAGCGACATACAGGCTCTACACCGCAAGAATTCAGAAACATGATGAATAAAATGTACCAAAAATGAGATATTTTATGTAATTCTATCACTATATACGTTCCATATCTTTGCATCAAAATAAAAACAATAAAGTTATGGGACATAAACATGAATCAGTATCACCGGAAAAATCACAAGGTGAAAAACGAACGGCGTTTGTAGTAATATTCTCGGCAACGACAATGGTGCTTGAAATAATATTCGGACTGTTCTCAAACTCAATGGCACTGCTTGCCGACGGCATTCACATGGGCTCGCACGTACTGGCAATAGGTCTTAGCTGGGGTGCAAACGCATTAGTACGCAAATTACAGAAGAAACAGGTAAATAATGTTGACAATGACAAGGTTCTGTCGCTTTCGGCCTATACAAGCGGAATTCTTTTATTGATGTTCGCTATTTTCATCATAATAGAGGCGGCAGAACGTTTCTTCACTCCTGCCATTGAGATAAAATATACGGAAGCCATGATTGTGGCAGCCATAGGAATGGTGGTAAATATAATATGCGCATTCGTATTGTACGACAGCAAGGGACATCAGAACGAAGACTATAACCGCCATTCGGCATACCTGCACGTAGTAGCTGACGCACTGACAAGCCTTGGGGCTATATTCGGACTGATATGTGCGATGATATGGGATATTACGTGGATTGACACACTGGTGGCTGTTGTATGTTCTGCCGTAATAATACGCTGGGCGAAAAATCTGCTTTTTGATACAGGAAAAATCCTTACATCTTTATAAACAGAAACGGAAGAATAGACAGACCACAGAAATGTCCGCCTATTCTTCCGTTATCTAATATCAGTTAATATAAACCGATATCTTATTTCACTCTAACCTTAACAATAACTTTCTTCAGTTCCACTTCAGTAACGCCAGGAGCATGAGCATCTTCAGGGAAGAAAATAGCGAACATACCAGGCTTAACTGTCAGATAGTCAGTTGCATGTCCAGGATAGAAAGTTACATCCTTTTCAGCATTGTATTCAGCCTCAGCGAGGTCTGTTCTTGGCATATATCCCATTAGTTCAGTACCTGTAAGAGGAATCTGGATGTCGATGAAATTATTGTGTGTCTCGATTTTTGCATCATCCTTAGTCTTTGGCCTTGCAGCTGCAAAGTTAACGAACAGTTCGCCTTCTTTCAGCACGACCTTACCAAGTTCGTGAGCATTAAGGTCTGTTGATTTCAAAAATTCAATAGCCTGAGCAAACAGCGGATTTACAGAGGCATACATTCCAATGTTTTCTAGTTTGTCGATAATCATAATCGTAATGTTTTTAATGAGTTATTATATTAATTCAATGTATATAAATCTTTATTGGCAGTTAAAGCGATATTACCTATTTCAAATAAAAGAAAGAAGGTTCTTTCCTTGCCGAAAAACTCTTCTTGAACTTCCATGAAGCCAATTTATACAATAGTCCTCTGAAGTTTCTTGCTTTTTTCGGACATACCGCAATACATCGACCGCATGAAATACATTTGTTCTTGTCTGTCTTCTGTGGCAATTCTGAGGATATCGCGCCGGTTGGACATAATCTGGCGCATGTTCCGCACTTATTGCACAGATTATTGGCTGAAGGATGTATTGGTATATTCTGTCTTTGCCTGTACGGTTCGTTTCCTTTTACATGTAAATTCAAAGACGCATCTACTGAAGCAAGTGAAACAATCATATCTTTAACCTTAGCGGCAAAATCATCAATCAAAAGCATATCCTTTTCATCCGGTCTGTTCTCAGCTATTTGCGGCAACATGGAATGCTGTGCTATTACAGCAGCTCCTGAGAAAGGAATAAAACCATTAGCGCGGACTATATTTCTTAAT
Organism: uncultured Bacteroides sp.; assembly: GCF_937912035.1. Taxonomy (GTDB): domain Bacteria; phylum Bacteroidota; class Bacteroidia; order Bacteroidales; family Bacteroidaceae; genus Phocaeicola. Next base: position 226,469 of record NZ_CALDPF010000031.1, on the reverse strand, counting down.
TCTATTAATGCGTCGTCAAAATCTCTGTTGCCAAATACGCATACTATCACGGCAGGAGTATTATTTCCCTTAATACGGTTCAGTCTTTCAATTGCCATCTCAGGTACACGGCCGGAATATACAGGAACACCAACCACCAGCAGCTCGTCAGATCCAAGCTGTAGAGTTCCTTCTGGAGCATTATCAGTTATATCATATTCAATACTATCATAACCCAATTTCTTCACTATTTCCCTTATTATTTTCCTTGTAGAAAATGTAGCGCTGAAGAAAACCGAATAAACTTTTGAAATTTCCATATCATCAGAATTGTAGTACAATTTCTTTTTATTTACAAAATTAAGAAAAATCATCTTTTCACGCTTTGAAAACAGAAAAACTTTTCATAATTTCACATCAATAACTCTTAAATTAATCAATTATGGAAATCTGGCAAATATGGCTTGCCATAGCACTGGCACTGGTAATAATAGAAATAATCACCGTAGGTTTTGCTGCAATCTGTCTAGCTATTGGAGCAGTAGGCGCAGCAGTGGCATCTTGTTTCACCGACTCTCTGGTTTGGCAGATTACGGTATTTGCTGTTTTCACCTTAATATCATTCATCTATGTACGCCCGTTCATGCTTAAGTTTCTTTCAAGGAAGAAAGATTCGCCGAAAAGCGGAGTGGAAGCCCTTATCGGACGAACCGCCATTGTAGAGGAAGATATCGTACCGGAAACAAACAGCGGACGCATAGCCATTGACGGAGACAGGTGGAAGGCTGTATCGGAAGACGGAAACAATATTATGAAAGGCGAGAAAGTCGTCGTACTTAAAGTGGACAGCATTATACTCACCGTCAGAAAAGCATGATAAATATCTTTATTATAAACTTCTTAAAAACACACATTCATTATGGGAGCTTTGATTATTGTAGGGCTTGTGGCACTTGTTGTAATAGTTTTCGCAGTGCAAGGGCTTAAGATTATCCGACAGGGGGAAACAAAAGTAATTGAGAGACTGGGAAGATATCACAGCACATTGTCTTCCGGTATAAACATAATATGGCCGATACTAGACAGGCCAAGAAAAGTTTACACACGATATGTGGTAACCAGAATGAACGGAGCTACACAGACTCTGATAAGGATGTCGGACGTGATAGACCTTCGTGAGCAGGTTTACGATTTCCCGGAACAGAGCGTGATTACTAAAGACAATGTAACCACCAGCATTAACGCATTGCTGTATTTCCAGATTACAGACCCGTTCAAGTCGGTATATGAAATAGAAAACCTGCCTAACGCAATAGAAAAACTTACGCAGACAACTCTACGTAACATTATCGGTGAACTGGAACTGGACGAAACCCTGACATCGCGCGACACAATCAACTCCCGTCTTCGTGAGGTTCTTGACGAGGCAACAAACAAATGGGGAGTTAAAGTAAACCGTGTGGAACTGCAGGACATCACTCCTCCTGAAAGTGTACGCCGTGCCATGGAACAGCAGATGCAGGCAGAACGCGAACGCCGTGCAAAGATTCTGAAGGCTGAAGGAGACAAGACATCGAAGATTCTTTATTCCGAAGGCGAAAAGGAAGCGCAGATAAACCAGGCAAAGGCACAGAAAGAATCACAGATTCTGATGGCACAAGGTGAAGCGGAAGCTAAAATCCTTCAGGCAAAAGCTGAGGCTGAGGCCATTGAGAAACTGGCAGAGGCTATCAAGGGAACAAGCTCTGATCCGGCATCATATCAGATTGCACTGAAATATATCGAAACGCTTAAAGAAATGACAAGCGGAAAAGATAACAAGACAGTCTATATACCGTACGAAGCTACTTCCCTACTTGGCTCTTTGGGAGGCATTAAGGATATACTTAAAGGATAACCCACGTTTAATTCAAAACGTGCCCGTGTTTGACTTTAACCGTGCCCGCATTTGATTTCGAATGCGGGCACGGTTTTTTTTCAGTGAAAACAGAATAATATTTCACCTCCATAATAAGCCACTTCACCTCCGTTTTAATCAGCCTCATAAGATAGCGACACCAGAACACTGACATAATACATATTTTTGCGTTATTATCAGAAATAACATAATCACGCAAAAACTATGTTTAAGAAAATCGTTCATTTCTCAATCAGAAAAAAACTGTTTGTGGCAATGGCTACAATAATGCTGTTGGCAGGGGGTATATACTCCATGCTTACACTGCCTATAGATGCCGTGCCGGACATAACAAACAATCAGGTGCAGATAGTTACTGTATCACCTACCCTTGCTCCACAGGAAGTGGAACAGCTCATCACATTCCCGATAGAGATTGCCATGAGCAATATCATGAATGTGGAAGAAATCAGATCTGTGTCAAGATTCGGACTTTCGCTCGTTACAGTGGTTTTCAAGGAAAACGTACCGACTCTGGATGCAAGACAGTTGATTAACGAACAGATTCAGACCGTTGCAGGCGAGATTCCCCCCGAACTGGGTACACCGGAGATGATGCCTATCACCACCGGACTGGGCGAGATATATCAGTACGTGCTGAAGGTTGAACCGGGATATGAAGACAAATACGATGCAATGGAACTGCGAACCATTCAGGACTGGATAGTAAAAAGACAGCTTTCAGGAATACCAGGTATAGTGGAGATAAACAGTTTCGGAGGATACCTGAAACAGTATGAAGTGGCTGTTGACCCTGACGCTCTGTATTCACTGAATATCACTATCGGCGAAGTGTTCTCTGCACTCAGTAAGAACAATCAGAACACCGGTGGCAGCTATATAGAGAAGGTGAACCGCGCGTACTATATCCGTTCGGAAGGTATGATTAAGGACGTGAAGGATATAGAACAGATAGTTATAACCAACCGTGGCGGTATTCCGGTACACGTCGGAGATATAGGCAAGGTGAGATTCGGTGCTCCAAAGCGTTTCGGAGCGATGACAAAGGACGGCGAAGGCGAATGTGTGGGCGGTATAGCGATGATGCTCAAAGGTGCAAACGCCAATGTCGTGACGGGAGAACTTGAAAAACGTGTAGCCAAGGTACAGAAGATGTTGCCTGAAGGTGTAACAGTAGAGCCATATCTGAACCGTTCGGAACTCGTAAACAGAAACATATCTACCGTAATAAAGAACCTTATAGAAGGTGCCATAATAGTATTCCTGGTGCTTATCATATTCCTCGGAAATGTCAGGGCAGGACTTATCGTGGCATCAGTCATTCCTCTTGCCATGCTTTTCGGATTCATTATGATGAGGATATTCGGCGTATCAGCCAATCTGATGAGTCTTGGAGCGATAGACTTCGGTATTGTGGTGGATGGTTCGATAGTGATACTTGAAGGAATCCTGGCACATATCTACGGCAAGAACATGATGGGCAGGACATTCACCAAGGAAGAGATGGATGCAGAAGTGGAAAAAGGTGCGGACAATGTGGTGAGAAGTGCCACTTTCGCCGTGCTGATAATACTGATAGTGTTCTTCCCTATCCTCACACTTACAGGAATAGAAGGCAAGTACTTCACCCCTATGGCAAAGACACTGGTGTTCTGTATCATAGGCGCATTGCTGCTGTCACTCACATACGTGCCGATGATGGCATCACTGTTCCTTAAAAAGACTGTTTCGGTAAAGCCTACACTTGCCGACCGCTTTTTCTCCGGCCTGAACATCTACTATCACAAGACATTGAATTACTGTCTGAAACACATCTGGGGAACTATAGCGACATCGTTTGTAGCTCTTATAGCATCGCTGTTCCTGTTTACAAGACTTGGAGCAGAGTTCATCCCTACGCTTGACGAAGGAGACTTTGCCATGCAGATGACACTGCCAGCCGGAAGTTCTCTAAGCAGAAGTATTCAGGTTTCGCTTGAAGCAGAGAAGATTCTTAAAGAGAAATTCCCTGAGATAAAGCATGTAGTGGCAAAAATAGGTACAGCGGAAGTTCCTACAGACCCTATGGCAGTGGAAGATGCGGACATAATGATTGTGATGAAGCCTTTCTCTGAATGGACATCAGCAAGCAGCAGATCTGAGATGGTTGAGAAGATGAAAGCTGCACTCGAAGGTATTGAGAATGTGGAATTCAACTTCAGCCAGCCGATACAGCTCCGTTTCAACGAACTTATGACAGGGGCTAAAGCCGATATTGCCATTAAGCTATATGGTGAGGATATGGAGGAACTATACAACAAAGCCAAGGAAGCAGCAAAATACGTTGAGCAGGTTCCGGGAGCATCTGATGTACTTGTGGAACAGGCTATGGGATTGCCACAGCTTTTGGTGAACTATGACAGAGCCAAGATAGCGCGTTATGGTATAGACATAGAAGAGTTAAATACTATTATCCGTACTGCATACGCAGGAGAAACTGCTGGAGTGGTATTCGAAAACGAAAGACGTTTCGACCTTGTAGTTCGTCTTGACAACGAGAAGGTGAAGGATCTGAACATAAACAGACTGTTTGTGCGTACTGCCGAAGGAATACGCATTCCTCTGAGTGAAGTAGCCGAGATTTCTTTCCAGAACGGTCCTCTCCAGATAAACCGTGACGCCACAAAACGACGTGTGGTAATTGGTGTAAACGTAAGAAATGCCGACATAAAGCAGGTGGTTTCAAAAATCCAGGAGTCACTGGACAAGAACGTGAAACTCAAGCCGGGATACTACTTTGAATATGGCGGACAGTTTGAAAATCTGCAGAATGCCATTGATACTCTTACTGTGGTTATACCTATCGCATTGCTGCTCATACTTCTGTTGCTGTTCTTTGCGTTCAGAAGCGTTATTTATTCGCTTGTGGTGTTCTCTACCGTTCCGTTGTCACTGATTGGTGGTATCGTGGCTTTATGGCTTAGAGGATTGCCGTTCAGTATCTCTGCCGGAGTAGGATTCATCGCTCTGTTCGGTGTGGCTGTATTAAACGGTATTCTTATGATAAACCATTTCAACGATTTAAGAAAGAAGAACGAATACACCATGTGTACGGGAAGTATAATCAGACACGGATGTCCACATCTGCTGAGACCTGTATTCCTTACCGGACTTGTGGCTTCGTTGGGATTTGTGCCTATGGCAATAGCTACGTCAGCTGGTGCGGAAGTACAAAGACCATTGGCTACAGTGGTTATAGGCGGACTGATTGTATCTACTGTTCTGACACTGATTATCATTCCTGTGTTCTATAAACTTGTAAATAATATTTCACACTCTATTATGAGAAGAAAGAATAACAGAAAAGCGAGCGGTACAGCACGAACCATAGCAATGACAGCTATAATCCTGTCATTTGCCGTAGATGCCAATGCCCAGAACAGTGAGGCTAAACGAGTAAGCATGGAGGAAGCTATAGAGATTGCATTACAGAACCACCCAAGACTGAAAGTCGCTACTGCCGAGATAGAAAAATCGAGAGCAACAAGAGGAGAAATATGGGACGGAGGAAGCACTTCCTTCAGTTATGCCTGGGGACAGTTGAACGGTGAGTTCAACAAAGACAACGAAATGAGCATAGAGCAGTCGCTCGGCTCATTCCTTACGCCTTTCTATAAGAATTCCCTTGTAAAATCGCAGGTCAGTACAGGAGAATACTACCGTAATATGGTTAAAAAGGAAATCATAGCCGAAGTTAAGCGTGCATGGACATATTACCAGTATGCCAACAGCATATACAGTCTGTACAAGCATCAGGACGAGATAGCAGGAAAGTTGAAACAGAGTGGAGATTTGCGCTATTCGCAGGGAGACATCGACCTGACAAAGAAAAACATAATTTCTGCTATGGCGGCAAATATGCGTACAATGCTGCTCCACTGGCAGGAAGAGGTTTCATTGGCAAAGAAAAGGCTGACATGGGTATGCTATTCAGACACCCGGATATTGCCTTCTGACGATTCTCTTGCAATATTCCAAAGTAATGACACTGATTTATTGCCATCGGCAGACCATCTGAACTATTTCCTGGGAAAAGTGGATGAACAGAAGAAACTCCTGCAGATAGAAAGGAGCAAGTTCTTCCCAGAATTTTCATTCGGATATACACGACAGAAAATCGCTCCTCTGAAAAACCTTAATTCGTGGATGGTGGGAGTTTCATTCCCTATACTGTTTTTTCCTCAGAAAAGCAGAAGCAAGCAGGCTAAAATCAGTCTGAGGATAGCGGAATGGGAAGCTGACAACAACAAGACCATGCTCAACAATAAGGTGGAAGAACTGAAAGGCAGACTGAGACAGCAGAAAGAAAGTCTTCAGTACTTCACCGAAGCAGCATTGAATGAAGCAGAGTCGTTACAAAACAGCGCAGTGTCACGTTACGGTGCAAACGAGATAGACATCACTGAATTTGTACAGAGCATCAATTCAGCAAGAGACATAAAGAAATCATATATTGAGACTGTATATAACTACAACGTATCAGTACTCGAACTTGAACTATACACAGATAAATAACATCAAGACATGAAAAAGATATTTTTACCGATTAGCATATTCTCAGCCTTTATCATAATAGGTTGTTCGGGAGAAAACGGTTCATCAAATGAAACAGTAAGTGAAAACATCACTATTGAAGACACAACAGCAAATATCAATGCGGAATCAGAAGAAACAGACGCCAATACCGGAGCTACACAGGTAATGCCTCCTGTGTCATTCAACGGAGTAATAATAATGCCTCCTAAAATGAGTTCCACACTTACACTGACTATGGGCGGCTCAATACACGAAATATCCGTATTTGAAGGCGACTACGTGAAAAAAGGAGAAATAATAGCCTCGCTAAAAAATCCGGATTTCATTCTTCTGCAGCAGGAATTCCTGACTGCCAATGCACAGACAGAATTCCTGGAAAAAGAATACAAAAGACAGGAAAAACTTGTCTCGGAAGAAGCTGCATCTGAAAAGAAATTCGAACAGAGCAAGGCAGAATATCTTTCCATGAAGAGCCAGCTGGAAGCATCGAAAGCTAAACTTACACTGCTGGATGTTGACACGGACGAACTTCTGAAGAACGGTATCAAAACGTATCTTGAGGTAAAGGCTCCGATAAGCGGATATGTCACAAATATGAATGTAAATCTTGGAACATATGTAGGTGAAGGAGAATCGGTATGTAAAATCATAAACAAATCGGAAATAATGCTTCTCCTTACAGCATACGAAAAAGACCTTGCACATCTGAACATCGCTGAAACTCTTACATTTACAGTAAATGGTATAAAAGATACGACGTTCAATGCAGAAATCACATCTATCGACCAGACTGTAAACACAGAAAACCGATCAATAAACGTATATGCCAAGGTGAAGGAAACAAACAAATTATTCCGCCCGGGCATGTATGTAAATGCGCAACTGAATAAAAATATGTAACTTTGCGGAATGAAATATTTCAGCAGAAACAAATATCACTTGCTGGTAAATGCCATTGGGATAACCGTGGCATTTACCATGAATTTTCCGGAACTGATAGCGTTATTCAGTCCCGAAGAGGCCAACACTGGATATCCCGGGTTAGACTGGACACAGGTTGGCAGTGAAGTCCTGTTCACCTATCTGTCCATTATCATATTGTTCTGGCTCAACAGAATAATTTTCAGATTCAATGGCGAAAGCATAGAATTAAGTACCAAAAAAGTATTTATCATGTTTTTCCTGGATCTGTTGCTTAACGGAATCATGGGAAAGTGTTTCGTACTTCTTCACAGGACATACGGCATACCGGCCATAGAAGCCAGTGTACACGTATATACACATCCACTGAGAGATTTCCTTCTAGCAGGAATAATCACCCTGAGCTGTTATCTGATGAACAGAAGCCTGAAAAGCAGAAAAGTGATGATGGAAATGCAACAACTGAAGATAGAGAACATAGCCAACCAGTTTGAGGCACTAAGGAACCAGTTGAACCCACACATGCTTTTCAATTCTCTCAACACACTATATTCACTGATAAGGGAATCACCCGAAAAAGCCCAGGAATATCTGAGCGAACTCTCAAAAGTCATGAGATATACCTTACAGAAGGACAACGACTCGCATTCTATTACACTAAACGAAGAAATGGAATTAGTACATTCATACATATATCTTCTGAAAATGAGGTATGAGGATAATTTGATATTCAATTTCAATATTGACGAGACCGCAGTAAACAGACAAATACCGAAGATGGCAATACAAATGCTTATAGAAAATGCTGTGAAACACAATGAGATAAGCAACCGTCATCCTTTGAAAATTGACATCACAACCAAAAGTGACTTTATAGAGGTTTCAAACAACTTACAATTACGAAGAGGAACAGTAAGCAGTACAGGAATAGGGCTGAACAATCTAAGCACCAGATATAAACTTCTATATAAGAAAGATATAGAAATAATAGAAACAGAGAAACGATTTTCAGTCATACTACCACTTATATAAAACTACAGGCAAGATGAGAATATTTATCATAGAAGACGAAAAGGCAGCACTAAGAAACCTTAAGGCAATACTTGCCGAAGTATGTCCCGAAGCGGAAATAGTTGGTGAGGCAGACAGCATAAACGAAAGTATAGAGTGGCTGGAAAACAACGGGATGCCGGAACTTGTTTTCATGGATATACATCTGGCAGATGGCTCCGCATTCGAAATATTCGACCATATAAAAATCTTCTGCCCTATCATTTTTACAACCGCATACGATGAATATGCACTAAAGGCATTCAAGGTAAACAGTATTGATTACCTTCTGAAGCCTATTAATGCAGAAGATCTGAAAAAGGCTTTTGCAAAACTGGACTTGCTTGTATCACATAAAAGTGAAAGCGAAAAACAAAGCGACATAATCAATGAAATAGTAAAAAAGCTAAACAAGGAAGAAAACTATAAATCACACTTCCTGATTCCAGTGAAAGGAGATAAGTTCGTTCCTTTGTCCGTCAATTCGATATTGTTCTTCTACATATCAGACGGAATGGTAAAAGCCGTTGATGAAGACGGAAAACAACATCCGTTTACAATGTCTCTTGATGATCTTACCGATATGCTTAATCCAAAACTCTTTTTCAGAGCAAACAGACAGTTCCTTATATCAAGAAAAGCCATAAAGGATATAAGCCTGTGGTTCAACGGACGGCTTGTTATAAACCTTAATATTCCGTTCGAACTGAAAGATAAGATTATCATAAGCAAGGCAAAGGCTTCAGAGTTCAAAGAGTGGTTCTGAAAAGAATATTTTGATTTGTAAATCTTTTTATTTAAGTTTGCAACGCAATTCCCAAACAATATGAACTTTAAAGACAGTAAATATTATTTCAAGAAAAGTGTACGTTTCCGTAAATGGAGCCGTAAAGCTTATGCTGTTTTTGCAAGTATTCGCTGTCAGGTGAACATAGGACATGTAAGTAAGGATATTGCAGATTCTGCACTTGACAAGAAAGAATATAGGGAAAGTTTGCCTAAAATAAACCAGAAGAAAGAAGCAGATGAGTATAACGATAAGGAAGTGCAAATAGATATTCAGTCCGATATTCTTGGGATAAATGTGTCTGTACGAAACTATATACCTTCTGTTATAACTCTGGACTGTAATCCTGAAAATCTAGATTATTATAAAACTGACAGGAAGACCTTCAGCCAAAAAGAAATAACCCTTTTTGGCTGAAGGTCTTCTTTTTTTATTACAATTGATATATGATAGCTGAAATTCGACAAAAAATTCTAAACGGAGACTATGTAAATGTTGAAGACATTCTTCATATAGTGAAGCATTATCCTCTGAGCGAGGTGATAGAGTTAGCACACCAGATAACATTGAAGTTTGCCTCAAACAAATTTGACATGTGCTCCATTATAAATGCAAAATCCGGAAGATGTCCCGAAAACTGCAAATGGTGCGCACAATCGGTTCATTACTCCACAAACATAGAAGAATACGGAGTAGTTTCAGAAGATATTTGTGTGAAACATGCTGCTGAGAACGAAAGATACGGAGTGTCAAGATTCTCTCTTGTCACAAGCGGGAAAAAACCTAACGACAGAGAACTGGACAAGATATGCAGCATATATCGGAAAATAAAAGAGAACTGTAATATAAAGTTATGTGCCTCACTTGGCCTTGTCAACTACCAGCAACTGCAAAAACTCCATGAATCAGGAGTAGAAAGATACCATTGCAATCTTGAAACATCACCGGGAATGTTCGGGAAACTGTGTAGCACACATTCTCAGGAACAAAAGATAGAGACGATAAAGGCTGCACAGAAATGTGGAATGACTGTGTGTAGCGGTGGTATAATAGGTATGGGTGAGAGTATGGAGGACAGAGCTGAAATGGCCCTGATACTGAGAGACCTGGGCATATTGTCTATTCCTATCAATCTTCTGCAGCCCATAAAGGGAACTCCTCTTGAAAATACAGAAAAGCTCACTGAAGAGGAAATTCTGAGGACTATAGCTTTATTCCGTATGGTAAACCCTAAAGCATATCTCAGATTTGCGGGTGGAAGAAGTCAGATCAGTGAAGAAGGTGTAAAGCAGGCTCTTTACACAGGAATAAACTCGGCCATTGTAGGCAATCTGTTGACTACAATAGGTTCAGGTATAGATGAAGATATAAAAAGAATAAAAGAAAGCGGATATGAACTCTAATGAAAATATAAACTTCGACTCTTTCGACAGAAAGCATTTGTGGCATCCTTACACATCAACCAACAATCCCCTACCCACTTATAAGGTGAAAAGGGCGGAAGGATGCAGAATTTATCTGGAAGACGGTACGGAACTGATTGACGGGATGTCGTCATGGTGGTGTGCAGTGCATGGTTACAACCACCCGGTACTGAACAGTGCTATAGAAAACCAGCTGAAAAATATGTCGCATATAATGTTCGGCGGATTCACACACCAGCCTGCAATAGACCTTGGAAAACTTCTTCTCGATATATTGCCGGATAAAATGGAACATATATTCTATGCCGACAGTGGTTCTGTGGCTGTGGAAGTTGCATTGAAGATGGCAGTACAGTACCAGCACTCGCAAGGCAACAAAGAGAAGACGAATTTCGTCACCATACGTTCGGGATATCATGGCGATACATGGAATGCCATGTCGGTATGCGACCCAGTAACCGGTATGCACAGTCTGTTCGGCAGTTCACTTCCGGTGAGATTCTTTGCTCCTTCCCCAAAATCACGTTTCGGAGGAGAATGGCTGACAGATGATATCGAGCCATTGAAAAATATTATCGAGAATCATCACCATGAAATAGCAGGGCTGATACTGGAACCAGTAGTGCAGGGTGCAGGAGGTATGCGGTTCTATCATCCGCAATATCTTATCGAAGCATCTGAACTGTGCAAAAAATACGGTCTGGTATTAATCTTCGATGAGATTGCTACAGGATTCGGCAGGACAGGCAAACTTTTCGCTTACGAACATGCAGGAATAGTACCGGACATTATGTGTATCGGCAAGGCATTGACAGGAGGATACATGACATTCTCTGCTGTGGCTACAAACGAGAAGATAGCTCACGGAATATCTTCCGCATCGCCTGGAGTATTTATGCACGGCCCTACATTTATGGGGAATCCGTTGGCGTGTGCTGTAGCCAAGGCTTCAGTCGAACTGCTTCTATCTTCAGGCTGGAAAGAGAAAGTTGAAATGATAGAGAAACAGATGAAGATAGAACTTGCACCGGCAAAGGAATGTCCTGAAGTGGAGGATGTAAGAGTATTGGGCGCAATAGGTGTAATAGAGATGAAGAAAGAGGTGGACATGGCTTATCTCCAGAAACGCTTTGTGGAAGAAGGCATTTGGGTACGTCCTTTCGGAAAACTGGTTTATATCATGCCTCCGTTCATTATCACCGCCGAAGAGTTAAGCAAGCTTACATCATCACTTCTGAAAATCATAATGAACTGACCATGAATCATATAGAGACAAGAATACATAACGAGCTTCAGGAACTGGAAAGGTCCGGAGGTTTGAGAAAATTGCCGGACATTATACATGACGGCAAATTTGTGACCATAAAAGACGGCAAATACAGTAGTCCTATGCTTAATCTGTCGTCAAACGACTATCTGGGTATAGCATCCGAAAAAGAAATACAGGAAGATTTCCTGACAAAATGCAGAATTGAAGATATTCCGTTCACTTCTTCTTCCTCAAGGCTTCTTTCAGGTAATTATCAGATTTATCAGGAAACGGAAAACCTGATAGCAAAGAAGTTTGAGAGAGAGTCTTCACTCCTCTTCGGAAGCGGGTATCAGATGAATACTGGGATATTGCCTGCCGTAACAGATAAAAACACACTTGTTCTGGCAGACAAACTGGTTCATGCCAGCATAATAGACGGAATCAGACTCACAGGCTCCCAATGCATAAGATTCAGGCATCAGGACTATGAACAGCTGGAAATGCTTGTAAAAAAATATTACAATTCTTACAGTAGCATTATTATAGTTACAGAAAGTATCTTCAGTATGGATGGAGATGTGGCTGACTTAAAGCTGTTAAGCGAAATAAAGAGGAAATACCCTATCGTAATGCTTTACGTAGACGAGGCCCATGGCATAGGTGTAAGAGGAGAAAAAGGGCTCGGTGTGGCCGAAGAACAAGGCTGCATAAACAATATAGACTTTCTTTGCGGCACTTTAGGTAAGGCTCTTGCTTCTGCAGGTGCTTATGTGGTATGTTCGTCTGATGTAAGGAAATATCTGATAAACAAGATGCGTCCGTTTATATTTACAACAGCATTGCCTCCTGTCAATATTGCCTGGACCAGATATATATTCAGTCGCCTGGAGGAATGGAATGACAGAAGAAAACATCTGTCACTCATATCGCGTATGGTCAAAGATAAAATCATGTCCATGGGAATAGACTGTATTTCGGACAGTCACATCATTCCTTTTATGCTCGGAAGCAATGAAAAGGCCATAGCGGCTTCAGAGCTGATGCAGAAGGAAGGATATTATGTCCTGCCTATACGTCAACCCACAGTACCTGCCGGTTCGGAAAGACTGAGATTTTCGCTTACTGCAGCTGTTACTGAGGATGAAATCAATCGTCTGAACGAAAAAATAGAAATCATAATACAAAGTATATGAAACAAGTATTCATAAAGAAAGAAAATAATCCTGAACTTATATTGTTCTTTGCCGGATGGGGCTCTGATGAGAACCTCTTCAACAGAGATATCAATGAGGGATACGACTATATGCTGTGCTTTGACTACAGCAATCTTGAATTCGACTATACATCAGTCATGCAATATAAAGGTATTACTGTATTAGCATGGTCAATGGGTGTATGGGTTGCCACAGATATTCTTTCAAGGGAAGAAGCCTGTCATCTGAAAATAAGACAAAAGACGGCTTTCAATGGAACCACTAATCCAATAAACGATACTTATGGCATTCCTGTAGAAATCTTCAAAGGCACAATGGAAAATTTCTCCGAAAAGACTCTAACAAGATTCAGAAGAAGAATATGTGGAAGCACGGATAATACAAAAGAATTCCTTTCACACATGCCATATCGTGACATAGAGAGCCTTAAACAAGAACTTTTGAGTTTATGGAATATGGTTCACGAGGATGAGAAGGAAAAATCACTGAAATGGGATATGGCTATAATAGGTATGTCTGACAAGATATTTCCGCCGGAAAACCAGATTGCATCGTGGAAAGATACAGAAACACAGGTTGTAACCCTAGAAGATATGGAACATTATTGCTCTGAGTTTTTCAATCACTTTCTTCTGAATCCCGAAAAATCAAATTTTTACCAATATGAATAATTACATTGATAAAGATCTGGTCAGACAACGTTTCTCAAAGGCAAGATATACTTACTCTGACAATGCTGTAATACAAAGACACATTGCCGAGCAAATGAACAACATTATAAAGAGATTCGCCCCACAAACAAGGAAAAATAATGTACTGGAAATAGGCTGTGGGACAGGACTGTTCACACGTATTTTCCTTAAGGAGAATGCTGTAGAGAAACTTATAATGAACGATATATGTGAGGAGATGGAGTATCAGATACATGAACTGTTGAATGAAAACAGCAGTTTCTTGCCCGGTGATGCTGAAAGTATAGATTTGCCAGAGAATCAGGATATGATTATTTCATGTTCTGCCATCCAATGGTTTGAAAATCCTATAGACTTCCTGAACGGATGCAGAAAAAAGCTTACAGATTCCGGTATTCTTGCAATAAGTACATTTGCTCCGGATAATTTCAGGGAAATAGCTTCGGTCAATTCCTCAATGTTAAGATACATTGATGTGGAAACTATCCGAGATGCTCTGACAGAACACTACGATATAATATACTCTGGAGAAGAAAAAATATGTCTGTATTTCAACTCTCCTGAGGATGTCTTGAGGCATCTCAAAAAAACAGGCGTGAATGGCATTAAGAAAGAAAAATGGACACGAAAGGAACTGAACAGTTTTATCACCAGATATAAGGAACTGTTCTCGACTGAGAATGACATGGTAACACTGACATATAATCCTATATACATAATCTGTAAAAAGAAAAATCATGAAAAAGAATAACATTTATTTTGTAAGCGGTATAGACACCAATATAGGCAAGAGTTATGCAACCGGATTCTTGGCTAAGTTATGGAATACTAAAGGTATCAGAACTATTACCCAGAAGTTCATACAGACCGGCAATACTGATATGTCGGAAGACATAGAACTGCACAGGAAAATAATGTGTACTGGACTCCTTGAAGAGGACTTGAACGGACTGACCATGCCCGAAATATTCACATACCCATGTTCTCCGCATCTGGCTGCAGAGATTGACAAAAGAGAAATTGACTTTGACAAAATAGAGAAGGCTACAAATACTCTGAGCGAAAAATACGATGCTGTCCTTGTGGAAGGTGCAGGCGGACTGATGGTGCCACTCACACGAGAGTTATTGACTATTGACTATATCGCAAAGAAAAATTATATGCTGGTATTTGTAGCTTCAGGCAGATTGGGTAGCATTAACCACATACTGCTGAGTCTGGAAGCTATCAAAAAAAAAGGAATTAAACTACACACATTTATCTATAATCTATATCCTGAATGTGACGACAAAATAATAAGAGAAGATACCAAGGACTACATAAAGAAAATTATTTCAAAAGAGTTTCCTGAAGCTGATTTTCTGGAAGTTCCGGAAATCTCAATCCCATAATCTTATTATATCAGTGTCTCCCCAATAAAAATGAGTAAAACTTGCTATTACATTTTTATATCTTAACAGAGGAGTGCCAGAATCCACTCCTCTGGTATTCTCTATAATTACTTTTGAGACAACTGAATCATAATTATCCATATCAGCACTTTCAAGTGACAAATAGCGTGACTCATATCCTTTAAATTTAGCGGTATCAAGTGGAAGCATCCTATATCCGGAAATAACACCAGACTTGTTTACGAAACAGTGTATAGGCAAAGCCCCACTCATTTCGTATGGTGTACCTCCATCTCTAGCAGTAAAAGTTTGGGCCAATAGCAATACAGCTCCCCCCTCTGCCAAAATTTTACCTCCATTCTCTGCATAAGATTTAAGATAATGCAAAAATTCTTTTCTCCTGTATAGTTGTCGTGCAAAAAGTTCTGGAAAACCTCCGGGGAAATATATCAGATCAGCCTCCGGAAGTTCCTTAGCATATAACGGGCTGAAAAACATAATATTTCCCAAAGATGATAATTTATCAAGATTCTCCTTATACAAAAAATTAAATGCACTATCTTTTGCAATAGCTATGCGAAATCTTTTTTCCGAGATAACAAGTTCCGTTTCAGTTTCCTCTAAATCTGATGTATAAGGAAGTGTATATTTACACGGAAATATACGTGTACACATCTTTATAATACGATCAATATCCACATTCTGTTCTACGTATTCAGAAACTTTTTCTGCCACTCCCTCTATCTCCGAACGGACAGACTGAGTAAGGGCACTATGTCTCTGGGGGAGCTTAAGATTCTCGTCGTAAGGTATATAACCAAGGCTATTTAAACCTGCATCATTACAGGCATCTTTAAGGTATGAGAAATGTGTAGGCGAAGAAACATGAGTAAATACCACTCCAACAATTTTAACCTGCGGACGGAATAACTTATAACCATAAAGCATTGGAGCGACAGAATAGGCGGCAGAACGGGCATTGACAACCAATATTACTGGAACCGAAAGTAATTGTGACATCTCAGCACTGCTACCCTGCATCCTTTTGTAACCATCGAACAATGCAGAATTGCCTTCTATCATACATACATCTGCCTTCTCACCATACTTATTATACACATATTGCAAATGAGTACGTCCCGCAAACCAGGAATCAAGATTTACAGAGTCGACTCCAGAAGATATGGCATGCAACTGAGTATCCATAAATCCGGGACCACACTTGTATGGCTGAACCTTTATTCCACGTTTCTTCAAGGCACGAAGCAGACCTAAAGCGAAAACTGTCTTTCCGCTTCCTGATGTGGCTCCTCCTATAAGAAATTGTGGTTTCATTTTGTTATTACAGTCTTTAAAATGCGGATACAAAAGTACAAAAAATATTCTTTCAGCATAGTATTGAATGATATCTATGCCTACAAAATCATAGTAGAAATAGTTTTTTAGAGCTATTTTTTGTAATTTCGCACAACTTTTCCAAAAATGGGAAAAGCTGAAACACAAAATACGAATTAACAATATGAATATAAAGTTTTTAAGCCTTGCAAGTGGAAGTAGCGGAAACTGTTATTACCTGAGCAACGGCAATACTTCTATTCTCATCGATGGTGGATTGGGAATACGTACCGTAAAGAAAATTTTCAAGGATCACTGTCTGAATCTGGGTGACGTGAAGGCTGTATTCGTAACACACGATCATGCAGACCACATAAAAGCAGTAGGACATCTTGCAGGAAAACATAATATCCCGGTATATGCGACAGCCGAGGTACATGAAGGCATTAAAAGAAGTTATTGCATGACCGAAAAGTTGGCAGACAGTATGAAAAGATTTATCAGCAAAGGAGAGACTGTTCAGCTGGATGATCTGGAAATTACATGTTTTGAGGTTCCTCACGACTCGACTGACAATGTCGGATATAGCATAAAGATTTGCGACAAGATATTTACGTTCATAACTGACATAGGACGCATCACTCCTACTGTAGCTAAGTTTGTAAGCATTTCTGACTATCTGGTAATGGAAGCGAACTACGATAAGACTATGCTTGACACTGGTCCTTATCCTACTCACCTGAAGGAAAGAATTGCAAGCGGCAACGGACATTTATGTAACAAGGAACTGGCAGAGTTTATTTCATGTAATTTCCCTTCACGACTGAAATACCTGTGGCTATGCCATTTAAGCAAAGACAACAATCATCCCGAGCTGGCTTTGAAAACTGTAGAAACCGCTTTAAAATCAAAAGATATAATTGTTGGCAGGGATTTGGAAGTAGTTCCTTTAAGAAGAATGTCACCTACAGGAATATTTGAACTGTAAATGTCTCAGGAACGTACCTTAGAAAGGAAATCCGATATAAGAGGCAGCATTTTCTCCGGTTCAGACAATCCGTCGCACAAAGTCTCGACAGGGCATCGTCCTGTCCCGTCACGATTAATAATATAATCTGTCTCTATATCAAAATGGGTAATTACTCCGGCACTGCGCAATAATGCTAATGCCGGAGTACTTATTATATGTGTATGAAGTCTTGAAACTTTCCCCAAAACCATAAGTGCAGCAGCTCCCTTCCCTACTACCTTATCGGCTATTGAAGCCCTTTCAAGTAATGCAGGCTCGGTCATAAGTACATCATACAAATCTGCTACACCTCTGCGTGAGAACGTCCGCATCTCAGCGCCATTGCCTATGACGCACGACCAGCCGCCTTTCTGCAACTCGTCTTTCAATGACGACATCTCACCATCCCAAGATTGAATCATAACTTATTTTGCTTTAATGACTCTACAAAACTGTCTATACGATGCAACTCACGAGGAATATTTATATCCTGAGGACAATGCTCTATACACTGTTTGCAGCCTATGCAATGGCTTGCCTGTCTCAGTTTCGGAACACTTCTGTCGTAACCTACAAGATATGCCCTGCGTGCCTTGTCATAGTTCTCGTCCTTACTTGACTTCGGTACATTACCTTCGTTGACACATTTGTTGTAGTGAACCAATATGGCAGGAATATCTATACCGTACGGACATGGCATACAGTATTTGCAGTCATTGCAAGGCACTGTAGGATATTTCTTTATAAGCTGTGCTGTCTCTTCAAGGAATTCCTTGTCCTCATCAGTAAGACGGACTAATGGAGAGTATGTACGGATATTGTCCTGCAAATGTTCCATATATGTCATACCGCTCAGGACAGTAAGCACCTTATCCCAAGTCCCGGCAAATCGGAAAGCCCAAGACGCGACACTGTCCGAAGGACGTTGCTGCTTGAATCTGTCAACAATATGCTGAGGTACATTCGACAATCGTCCTCCCAAAAGCGGTTCCATTATAATAGCCTGAATGTTACGTTTTTCAAGCTCCGCATACAGATATTCGGCATTTACATTACGGCCTGATGCATGGCGCCAGTCAACATAATTCAACTGTATCTGCACAAAATCCCAATGTACCTTATCATGCATGGCTAGCACCTCATCGAACACATCCTGTGTACCATGGAACGAAAATCCCAAATTGCGAATTCTTCCGGCCTTTCTTTCTTCTATCAGATAATCAAGCATCCCATTATCAATATATCTGGCACGGAAAGTCTTCATTCCTCCATTACCGATAGAATGAAGCAGATAATAGTCGATATAATCCACCTGAAGTTCCTCGAACGACCTCTTATACATCTTTATGGAATTTTCACGCGTGTAATTAGAAAAATTAGACAGTTTAGTAGCGACATAGAACTTATCCCTCGGATGACGTTTGAGAGCTATACCAGTCGATTTTTCCGACCATCCCTGTACATAAACCGGAGACGTGTCATAATAGTTCACACCATGAGCCATTGCATAGTCGATAAGTTCATTTACGGCATCCTGGTCTATGACATTACCGTCACCAGCAGGAGAAGGAAGTGTAGGCCAGCGCATACAGCCATATCCTAACAATGAAACCTTGTCACCACGTTCGGATGTACGATATGTCATCTTATCCACAGGAACCGGTGATGTAGGGCCTGAAGAGACATTTTCATCAGATTTACCTTTTCCACATCCATAAAACAGTCCGCTAACCGTAGCTGTACTTATCCCTACTATCTTTATAAAATCCCTTCGATTTATATTTTTCTTTTCCATACTACAATCTTAATTATTAAATCATTCTATGGCGTTCATGGCCTTCTACATAGATTGCGCTGAAAGGACGTGACGGACAAAGGTTCTCGCACGCTCCACAACCTATACATCTTTCAACATTAACCGACGGTATTCTAGGTGAAGTTTTATCACCCTTTTTGCTGTGTATCATCTTGATGGCAGCTGTAGGACAATGACGCTCACAGTTACCACATTCCACTCCATCTCTAATCGCTACACAATTCTCCATAATAAATACAGCATGCCCTATCTGCGTGGAAGCCTTGTCAGCAAGTGAAATAAGATTTATTGCACCTGTAGGACATACCTCGGAACACTTGGTACACTCCGGGCGACAATAACCTTTCTCATACGACATTTCAGGCTGCATGAGTCGCATCAAATCAGTTGAAGGACGCAGCACCTGATTAGGACATACAGAAACACATAACTGACATCCGGTACACTGCTTGGCAAAACTGTTCTTGCTCAATGCTCCGGGAGGAAGTATCGGAGTATTCCTATGAGGAACTTTCTTATCTATGATTTCTGCCAATCCTCCGTCAACCTTCATCTCCTGAGCCTTCAACGCACTTCCTGCTGTAATCACAGCGGCAGTAGTAAGAAATGCCCTTCTGGATTTATCTGTTTCCGTATGACTTGTTTTCTTCACCTCGTTTTCTTTATTCTTTCGGAAACGCGATACATAATGTATAGCATCATGCTTACATGAATCAAGACAATTCATACATGCCACACAACGAGTATAATCTATGTTATGATTTTTAATGTCAATACATGACGACTTACACTGACGTGCACAAAGACGACAGTTTTTACACTTATCTTTATCTATCTCTATTCTGAAAATAGAGAATCGTGAGATAAATCCCAATATTGTACCTACAGGACAGATAGTATTGCAGTAAGTACGCCCGTTACGCCATGCCAGAATAAATATTACAATAAAAGTAACTATTGCTATAATAAACGTAGGAAGGCTCTTTACCCAAACCTCTGTTGAATAAAAAGCATAACTATCAGCACGCTCTGCAAAATATGCCAGAATATTATTACCAAACTGCCATATAGGAGCAAACATATTTGAAGCTATCCTTCCGTATGAGCTGTATGGTGACAGCAAAGCTACCACCGAACCTGCTCCAAGAAAAAATGCGGCGATAAATATTGCCAGAACTACATATCTCAGATAAAAGAGTGCCGGCGAATAGGTAAACCGATTTTTCTTATTCTTGCGCATTCCGCCAAAACGGGAGAAAACATCCTGCATAACTCCAAGAGGACATATAACGGAACAATATACACGTCCCAAAATAAGTGTAAGCAGGAATAAGAAAACCAATACAACTGTATTTACAGCAAATAAAGCCGGCATAAACTGAATTTTTGCCATCCAACCCAACCAGGCATGCACAGTCCCGGTAAAGTCAAGGAACAATAGTGTTATACATAGGAAAAACACCAATGCTAGAATCTGTCTAACTTTTCTCAACATAATACAATAATGTCATTTATATACATTCACACAAAAGTAGAAAAAAATAAGAATATTTTTGAAGAATAAAGCCAGCAATATGTAAGCTAAAGGTTCTAATTAGAATGATTATAGATAATCTGTTTCCAATCCATACAGTTTGAATAATCGTTTTTTTTTATGATATTTGCCTATAAATATTAAAAATCCAATCTTATGAAGAAAAGAAACATCTTTATATATGCTTTATTGTGTCTGCTCACAAGCTGTGGTTCTGTTCCACTGACCGGCAGAAAACAATTATTGCTTGTCTCTGATTCAGAAGTTCTGTCATCAAGCCTTACACAATACAATGATTATATCAAGACTGCCAAGAAATCAACGTCTTCATCGCAAACAGCTATGGTCAAACGTGTAGGCCAAAGAATAGCCACAGCCACAGAGGAGTACCTCAGACAGGCCGGTATGACAGGTGAAATCAAGAACTTTTCCTGGGAATTCAATCTTGTAGCCGACAAGCAGGTCAACGCTTTCTGCATGCCGGGTGGAAAAATTGTAGTTTACGAAGGGCTTATGAAGCTCGTAGCATCTGACGATGAGCTGGCAGTTGTGATAGGTCATGAAGTGGCACATGCTGTAGCCAAACACAGCAATGAAAGAATGAGCCAACAAATAGCGGCACAATATGGCTCACAAATTCTTTCTGCCGCATTATCAGAAAAAAGTGTAATGTTACAGAACATAGCAGGAACAGTTTACGGCATTGGAGCTCAATATGGAGTAATGTTGCCATTCTCTAGAACACACGAATTGGAAGCAGACTACATGGGACTTATACTGATGACAATTGCCGGATATAATCCTGAGGTAGCTGTCAACTTCTGGCAAAAGATGTCGGCAGGTTCTGGAGGAAATATTCCAGAATTTATGAGTACACATCCCAGCGATGCTCACCGAATATCTGAAATAAAAAAGATATTGCCAGAAATTATGAAATATAAAACGACAAAGCATTAAAGATAAAACAACAAGACATTTTATCTCAAACGACAGAGCATCTCGCAAAGGGATATTTTTTTACAACTCTAAGTTACTCCAGCAATATAGAAAACGAATAAAAAAATCCGCTATGGCATTGTCAAAGCGGATTTTTTATTCATCAACTAATTACTATTATCTGTCCTTTCTCCAAAGTCTAGTCATATCCTCAAGAGTCTTTCCTTTGGTTTCAGGTACTATTCTCCAAACAAATATAGCAGCAACCACACAGATGACTCCATATAAACCATACACAAACATGTGACCGAATTTAACCCCCATATCACCTGCACTCATGTTATACATAGGTAGGAATGTAGAAGAAACGATAAAATTGAATATCCATTGAAATGCTACAGCTATCGCTACAGCTCCACCACGTATCGTATTAGGGAAAATTTCTGCAATAAGTACCCAGCATATAGGTCCCCAACTGAACATGAACGAAGCACTGTATATCATGATACTGACAACAGGAACAATAGCAGGAAGACCTGTAACCGCATTACTTAATGCCACACCAAGTGCTCCTATTGCCATACCTATAGATCCCCAAATAAGAAGAGGCTTTCTTCCAAGACGTTCAACTGTGAATATGGCAAACAGAGTAAACAATATGTTTACAACACCCATAAATACTGTCTGAACCATTGGATTACTCATACCCATACTTTCAAATATACGAGGCGCGAAATACAACACTGCGTTGATACCTACTGCCTGCTGGAACACACTGAGCATAATACCTACAAAAATCACAGTCCAACCATACGTAAACAACTTTTCTGTCTTTTCTTCAGCAGTAGCCTTGATTTCTTGAAGTATTATTTCTGCCTGACTCATACCATTAATTCTGCTAAGTACCGATAATGCTTTCTCATCTTTACCAACCATTGCAAGATATCTCGGTGTTTCAGGAACAAGCAATACCAACAATGTAAATAGTCCAGCCGGAACAGCCTCGCTAACAAACATCAATCTCCAACCTGTCTCGATTGCCCATACCGACTCTCCGGGGTTAATAATCTGATTGACACCATCAACGGCTTTGATTACTGGATTTATATTATCCCCCAAAATGAGGAAATTAACAAAATACACTACCAGCTGACCAAATATGATTGCAAACTGGTTCCATGAAACCAATGTACCACGAATATTGCTTGGAGCAATCTCCGCTATATACATAGGACAGATAGCCGAAGCCAGACCAACACCAACTCCCCCTAAGATACGATAAAAATTAAAGGCAAGCAATAAAGAATAAGTAGGTTTTCCATAATCGAAGAAAAGGAATTCAGGCCAGTATGAGCCTAAAGCTGAAAGGAAGAACATAACGCCTGCCATGAACAATGAATTCTTACGTCCAAACCTTGAAGCAAATAAACCTGATATGGCACTACCAATGATACAACCTATAAGCGCACTGGATGAAGTAATGCCATGCCAGGCATCGGTATATGTAAAATCACCTGCCCCCATAAAGAATGCTTGAAGTCCTTTCTCTGCTCCGGAAATAACAGCAGTGTCATATCCAAATAAAAGCCCTCCCAAAACTGCAACCAGGACTATGGAAAAAAGATAGGCTTTACTGCCTTTTTCTGTATTATTCATAATAACAAGATTTTATAAATTAAGAAAAGGAAAAGAAGTCGGCACACCACTGCCTTAAGTCAAATATCGCCAACAGCAATGCGCCAACAAGATTCTGATTATTCCTCAATCAGATATTAGCAATACATATTTACAATAGCTTCATAAAGTTCCTGCTTACCACTTGTCTGTTTTGGTTCGCCGTTAGACTTAGCGTATGCAACAACATCTTCAAGAGTAAGTTTTCCTTCCTCAAATTCTTTACCCTTACCACTGTCGAATGAAGCGTATCTGTCTGCAAGCATCTTCTTGTATGGAGATTCTTCAAGCAAGCGAGCTGCATTTTCAAGAGCACGAGCCATAGCATCCATACCAGCGATGTGAGCGATGAAAATATCTTCAAGGTCTGTAGAGTTACGACGAGTCTTCGCATCAAAGTTAGTACCACCGTTTCCAAGACCACCGCCACGGATAATCTGCATCATAGCCTGGATAAGTTCATAATTGTCGATTGGGAACTGGTCTGTATCCCAGCCGTTCTGATAGTCACCGCGGTTAGCATCAATAGAACCTAGCATACCGTTGTCAACTGCTACTGCAAGTTCATGTTCAAATGTGTGACCTGCAAGAGTAGCATGGTTTACTTCGATATTAACTTTGAAATCTTTGTCAAGATTATGAGCTTTCAAAAAGCCGATAACAGTTTCGGTGTCAACATCATACTGATGTTTAGTAGGTTCCATTGGCTTTGGTTCTACCAAGAAAGTACCTGTAAAGCCTTTTGAACGGGCATAATCGCGGGCAATGGTCAACATCTGAGCCAAATGTTCTTTTTCACGTTTCTGGTCTGTATTTAGAAGTGACATATAACCTTCACGTCCACCCCAGAATACATAGTTCATACCACCAAGTTCGATAGTAGCATCAATAGCGTTCTTAATCTGAACAGCAGCACGAGCTACAACATCGAAATCCGGATTTGTAGCGGCACCATTCATGTAACGTGCGTGTCCGAATACGTTTGCAGTACCCCACAACAATTTGATTCCGGTTTCAGCCTGTTTCTGTTTAGCGTATGCCACTACTTCTTTCAGATTTGCTTCATATTCTTCAATTGTTTCTGCTTCATCACAAAGGTCTACATCGTGGAAACAGTAGTATTCGATACCTATTTTCTGCATAAATTCAAAACCGGCATCAATCTTATCTTTTGCAGCCTGAATTTTATCCTGACTAGTCTTCCATGGAAATTGTTTTGTACCAACTCCAAACTGATCTGCACCTTCAGCACAAAGTGTGTGCCACCATGCCATAGAGAATTTCAACCAGTCTTTCATTTTCTTACCCATAATTACCTTTTCAGGATCATAGTAACGGAAAGCCATAGGATTTTTGCTTTCTACACCTTCAAACTTGATTTTTCCAATACCAGGGAAGTACTCTTTTGTTGCCATAATATTCAATATTTATAAAGTTAATATTTAAATTGAAATTTATTTCGTTCTATTTAATTATTCAGATTTTCTCAAGATATTCCACCCAACGTCCGTATGCTTCAGCGTATGCGGCGGCATCCTGTACCTTAGGCTCTATCACCTGAAGTTTTTCGAGTGTTGCAAATGCTTCGTTATTATCAGTATAGATACCAACTCCCATACCGGCACCTTTGGCTGCACCTACAGAACCGTCAGTATCATACAATTCAATTGTAGCGCCTGTCACTCCAGCCAATGTCTCACGGAATATAGGGCTGAGGAACATATTGGCATGTCCTGCATGGATTTTCTGTACATCCATACCCATGCCCTTCATAATATCTATACCATATTTGAAAGAGAACACAATTCCTTCTTGAGCTGCACGTATAATATGGCTGCGTGTATGAAGATTAAAGTTTACACCATTGATAGAGCATCCTGTTTCCTTGTTCTGAAGCATACGTTCAGCGCCATTACCGAAAGGTAATATACTAACACCACCCGATCCTATAGGAACCTGGGCTGCCAGGTTATTCATCTCTGCGTATGAAACTCCTTCAGGAACAACAGTACGCTTAATCCATGAGTTCAAGATACCTGTACCGTTGATACACAGCAACACACCAAGACGAGTCTGTTCTTCTGTATGGTTGACATGAGCGAAAGTGTTTACTCTTGATTTAGGATCGTAGTTCACTTTACCGTTTACGCCATATACAACTCCTGAAGTACCTGCTGTAGATGCTATCTCACCAGGATTGAATACATTCAGTGACAATGCATTGTTAGGTTGGTCTCCGGCACGATATGTAACAGGAATACCTTCTTTCAGTCCCAATTCCTGTGCTGCAGCTGCAGTCACTCTGCCCTGTTCTGAGAAAGTTGGTTTGATGTCTGCAATGATTGACTTGTCGAAGCCGTAATAATCCATAAGTAAGTCGGCCACACGGTTGTTCTTGAAATCCCAGAACATTCCTTCTGACAATCCTGATACTGTAGTACAAATCTCTCCTGTCAGTCGCATTGCGATGTAATCGCCCGGAAGCATTATCTTATATATCTTCTCGAATATTTCCGGTTCGTTTTCTTTTATCCATGCAAGCTTGGATGCAGTAAAGTTACCTGGAGAGTTCAGCAAATGAGACAGACATCTCTCCTCGCCTATTGTTTCGAATGCCTTTTGTCCGTATGGAACAGCTCTTGAGTCGCACCATATAATAGCAGGACGAAGAACATTGTGATTTTTATCTACACATACAAGTCCGTGCATCTGATAAGAAATACCAATCGCCTTGATATCTTCAGCCTTAACTCCGGACTCTGACATTATTGCCTTAGTGGAAAGTTTGAGGTTTTCCCACCAGTTTGCAGGTTCCTGTTCTGCCCATCCCTGTCTAACTGCTATAATAGCAGCTTCTGTTTTAGGATAAAAAGCAGAAGCTACACACTTACCGGTAACGGCATTTACCAGACTCGCCTTGACTGACGAGCTACCAATATCATATCCTAATAAATACATGTTATTATGGTTTTAGATTATCTTCTTGTTTTATTATATATTTTCTTGTCAAATCTGTAATATCTTGCTGCCCTGTGTGAGACTCCTTGCTGGAATTCATCCATAGGAATAACGTATTCCATCATCATAATCTTTTTATGGAAGTTCCTGACATCAATCTGTTTTCCATACAGTACTTCGTAAAGAACCCTCAACTGCAAAGCCGTGAATTTTCTTGGCAACAAGTCAAACAAACAGGAAGGATTGAATTCCACATACTGACGTATAAACTTCATGGCTTCTTCTATTATAAGATTATGGTCGAATGCCAGGTCTTTTACTTCATTCAACGGAACCCATTCTGCCTGATAGTCTTCCAGGTTTTTATTCAATGCCCTGTCTATCTTCACAAGGGAAAGATATGCTATAGTAACAATCCTTTCTACCTTCGCCTTTTCTGCTCTTTCAAGCCATCTAACATCTTTTGGATTCTTTGTTCTGTCTTTAGAGCCGAATGCCTTGAACTGCATAAGATTTACGTTTTTCAGTCCGGTAAGTTCATTCAACACTCTTAATGCAGCACCATCAAGATCCTCATCCATATATATAAGACTACCGGGCAATTTCATATCATGGAAAACTTCGCCACTATCCTCGCCTATTCGCCTGAGAAGAAGGACTCTAAGCTGTTCACCATCGAACCCCACAACAACGCAGTCAACAGAAATATGATTGTTGGCCAAAGGCATTTTATGTTCCATATCAATTATAAGTTTTTTTGTTTCCGAATACAAATAAAAGATATTTTTCTTTATTAAACAAGAAATAAATAACAAAAATAATCGTCATTATATATCTAATTATCAGATAAATACATATCATAAATACTACAATATCACACCACAACCTTTTCGTATAACACACAATATGTATTTTACTGAAACATTCACTCATGGCAACCAATATCTGGAATTACATGAAATTATTTATTTTACAGGAATTTACATTATAAATACAGATAGATTTCAATATAGAGTTATTGTAATTTTATAACATAAAATTTTCTTACACAAATCTGAGAATCTATAGCAATATTTACTGACACAGGATTTAGTGTTAAAAAAATATAACTTCGCATAAGACACTTACTAAAAATGGCGCTTCATAAAACTTTTTTCGTTTTACGAAGCGCCATCAAATTTATTTCAAAAATAAGATTCTGTTATTTTGGTGCCTTTATGTACAAATATATTGCAATAAACAAGAATAAAATATTGGGTATCCAGACCGCAACCAAAGGCGGAACATTTCCACTAATGGCAAAAGTAGAAGAGATAGTCTGGAAAAGTATGTAAGATGCACTCAAGCCTAAACCTACTCCAAGATTCATACCCATTCCACCCTTGACTTTCTTGGAAGAAAGTGACGCACCTATAAGAGTCAGAATAAAGGCTGCAAACGGAGTTGCGATTCGTTTGTAGTACTCAACCTCAAATTCCTTAATATTGGCAAATCCGCGTCTTTTCTGATTGTCAATATATGTTTTCAGTTCAGGACTTGTAAGTGTCTCATATTGGCTTTGAGTAATAAGAAAATCCTGAGGTTCCATATTTATGATAGTGTCAAGTCTGTCACCTTTTGTTATAACCTCCTTCATACCCTTCATTTCCCTTATCATATAATCTCTGACTATCCATTTGTGTAACATCGTTGTATCGTATGTAACACGCTTTGCAGTGAGATGAGAAACAAGTTTGTTATCTTCGAATTTGTCTAGAGAAAACCTATATCCGGTAAGATTATAGTTTTCGTATCTTTCCATATATGCTATAGTACCGGTATCAACCACAAGCTGAATGTTCCTTGCATAATTCACCTTCTTCTTATTCTTGTATTTAGCCTCAAAATCTATTCGCGTGATACTGCCTTTAGGTATATACTGAGAACTAAGAATGTAACTGCCGATTGCGATTATGGTAGCCGACAGGAAATACGGAACAAGCAGTCGTTTGAAGCTCATACCAGTGGAAAACATTGCTATTATCTCTGAATTCTCAGCCAACTTACTGGTAAAGAATATCACTGAAATAAAAATGAACAGAGGACTGAAAAGATTGGCATAATATGGAACAAAGTTCATGTAGTAATCGAAAATAATAGCCTCTACAGGCGCATTGTTATTGATAAATTTATCAATATTTTCGTTTATGTCGAACACCACAGATATAGACAGAATGAGAGCCAGAGCAAAAAAGAAAGTGCCCAGGAACTTTTTCATTATATATATATCTATACGCCTCAACCAAAAACGTTTCAGATATTTATCTCTAAGCTTTATCAGTTTCTCCTTCATAATTATTAAATAGAGTTTCTAATGGGATTCACGAGGCCATTAATCAAAGGCGTGTGGAAAGACGCTCTACCATAGCAGGTTTCCATGTAGAGAAATCACCGGCGATGATATGTGCTCTGGCTTCCTTAACAAGCCATAGATAGAAGGCCAGATTATGAATTGAAGCAATCTGCAATGCAAGCAGTTCTTCTGCATGAAATAAATGGCGAAGATATGCACGGCTGTAAAGAGTATCTACATACGATGCTCCATCTGCCTCAATAGGAGAATAATCCTTCTCCCACTTTTTATTACGCATATTCATTATACCATTTTTGGTAAACAACATTCCGTTTCTACCGTTACGGGTCGGCATAACACAATCAAACATATCAACTCCACGCTCTATACCTTCTAGTATATTCACCGGTGTACCTACTCCCATAAGGTATCTAGGCTTGTCTGTAGGAAGAATCTCGTTAACCACTTCTATCATTTCGTACATTTTCTCAGTAGGCTCACCTACAGCAAGTCCACCAATAGCATTGCCATCAGCACCTTTTGAAGCAATATATTCAGCCGAACGTTTTCTCAGATCTGGATATACACATCCTTGCACAATAGGGAACAAAGACTGGTTATATCCGTACTTTGGTTCTGTTTCATTGAATCGCGTTATACATCTGTCCAACCATCTGTGGGTCAGTTCCATTGATTTCTTGGCATAGTTATAATCTGAAGTACCGGGTGCACATTCGTCGAAAGCCATCATTATGTCAGCACCTATAGTACGCTCAATATCCATAACCCTCTCTGGAGTAAACAAATGTTTTGAACCATCAATATGCGAACGGAATTCCACACCTTCTTCGCGCATTTTTCTGATTCCAGAAAGAGAAAAAACCTGAAAACCTCCACTGTCGGTAAGCATAGGGCGGTCGAAACCATTGAATTTATGTAATCCACCGGCTCCTTCAATCACATCAAGTCCAGGCCTGAGATAAAGATGATATGTATTACCAAGTATAATCTGTGCCTTTATGTCATCTTTAAGTTCCGGCAGCTGCACACCTTTAACCGTACCCAAAGTTCCAACGGGCATAAAAATAGGTGTTTCTATCTGACCGTGATCAGTGGTGATAAGACCTGCTCTGGCATTGGTTTTGGAATCTGTATATTGTAATTCAAATTTCATTTTTATATTTTGATAAGCAGTTTTTAATTATTCTCATTATCTTTCTTTGTCTCAGGTACAGTTAGTTTTGGAGCGTTAGCTACTACTTCATCAGTCAATGCTATTGCTAAAACCTCACGAATATCACTTACGTAATGGAAAGTTAATCCCTTTAGATATATTTCCGGAATGTTGTCGATGTCTTTTTTATTCTCCTTACACAAAATGATTTCCTCTATACCGGCTCGTTTTGCCGCAAGTATTTTTTCCTTTATACCTCCTACAGGCAATACTTTTCCACGCAGTGTTATTTCACCGGTCATGGCCAGGCGGTTCTTCACTTTTCTTCTTGTAAGAGCAGATGCCAATGATGTTACCATAGTTATACCTGCAGATGGACCATCCTTTGGTATAGCACCTTCAGGCACATGTATGTGTATATTCCAGTTTTCAAACACTTCATCAGGAATATCCAACAAATCATTATGTGCTTTGAGATATTCCAACGCAAGCATGGCAGACTCCTTCATCACATCTCCCAAATTACCAGTCAAGGTCAGACGGCTTCCTTTTCCTCTGCTAAGGCTGGTTTCAACAAACAGTATCTCGCCTCCAACAGCAGTCCACGCCAATCCGGTAACAACTCCGGCATATTCATTTCCCTGATATTTATCTCTTGAATACTCTACTGGGCCAAGGCAAGCAGGTATATCTTCTGCTTTCAATTCACTCGTTGGAATATCTTTACCGGAAGCAATATTAAAGGCAGTACGTCTCATCACCTTGTTTATTTTCTTTTCAAGCTCACGTACGCCGCTTTCACGCGTATAGTTTTCAATTATGAACTCTATAGCTCCTTTCGACAACTTTATATTGTCCTTTGTCAGTCCGTTAGCTTCCATTGCCTTAGGGATAAGATGCCTTTTGGCAATTTCTATCTTTTCTTCAGTGATATACCCACTCACTTCTATCAATTCCATTCGGTCAAGCAGGGGCGCAGGTATACTGCCAAGGTTATTGGCTGTAGCAATAAACATTACATTAGACAAGTCATAATCAATGTCTATATAGTTATCATGAAATGTACTGTTCTGTTCAGGATCAAGAACTTCCAACATTGCAGACGAAGGATCACCCTGATGACTGGCTCCAAGTTTGTCTATCTCGTCTAGAATTATCACAGGATTAGACGAGCCGGCCTTTATCAAACTCTTGATTATACGGCCAGGCATCGCTCCTATATATGTTTTTCTATGACCTCGTATTTCAGCCTCATCATGTACACCTCCCAAAGACATTCTGACATATTTCCTTTTAAGAGCCGAAGCTATGGAACGTCCCAAAGATGTTTTACCTACTCCCGGAGGGCCATAGAGACACAAAATAGGCGACTTCATATCACCTTTTAATTTCAGTACTGCCAAATGTTCAAGGATACGTTCTTTAACTTTTTCAAGGCCATAGTGGTCATGATTGAGAGTTTTCTCAGCTGTCTTAAGATTAAAAGACTGAGGAGTAAAGACATTCCAAGGCAAAGCCAACAGATTTTGCAAATATGAGAACTGAACATTATAGTCAGGAGACTGAGGATTAATACGCTCCAGTTTTGTAAGTTCCTTTTCAAAAATATCGGCCACCTCTTTAGACCACTGTTTTTTCTTGCCTTGAGCTCTCAAATTGTCTATCTCACTCTCTGCGCCATTACCTAATTCATCCTGGATATTTTTCAGTTGCTGTTGTAAGAAATACTCACGCTGCTGCTTATCAAGTTCCTCACGCGTACGCATCTGAATATTCTGTTTCAATTTGGCAATTTCCAACTGTTCATTCAAATACCCAATAAGATGTATCGCTCTATCCTTGATCGAATCATGTTTAAGGAGTTCGTATTTGGATGTTATCTCCAAAGGAAAATTAGAACAGATAAAATTAATCCTGACAGCATCTCCCTCCATATCTCTCAATGCCATGAGGAAATCATTCCCCAACTCTTCCATGCTATCATGAAGCTTCTTCATAACATCAAAGCATGTACTCATTATAGCCTTGAACTCATTAGTCCGTGGAACTACATTATTTTCTTCTATAGGAGTTGCCGTACCAACCAGATACGGGTCGGTTGAAATTATACTGTCAAGTTTTACTTTGGGACCGCAAGTATGTATAAGAGCATTTGTCGTTCCACCCGGAAGCTCCAATATACGAACTACCCTTCCCACTACACCAAGTGGATATAAATCATTGAGTTCCGGTTCTTCCACCATAGCATCCTTTTGGGTTGCCATTATTACAGGAATTTTTCTCTTATATGCGGATTTTATCAATTCCAAAGTACTTCTTCTACCTATTGCAACAGGCATGACTATTTCGGGGAAAATAATCATATTACGCAATGGCAATACAGGCATTTCACCTTCAAGTTCCTCTAAAGGCATACTTGCCTGATCTATATCTATTTTTGCTATTAAAGCCACTTCATCACCTTTAATCTTCTTTTTCTTTTTATCTTCCGGCATATTCTATCGTGAATTATGTGTTTAAACAAACGGCTACAAAGTTAATGATTATACACATAATAATAAAACATTTTATCTCAAATGTTACACACAGACATGTTCCTATCGCACGAATTACATATCTTTGCACAAACTTTACAGAACACAATATGGGTAATGATTTTTTTAGATTTAAGTTTTTTACTATAAATCAGGACAAATGTGCCATGAAAGTAGGTACTGATGGAGTATTGCTTGGCGCATGGACCGAAACAGGAAACGCATTAAAGATTGCAGATATAGGAACCGGTACTGGATTGATAGCAATAATGCTGGCACAAAAATCCAAAGCTTCAATTATTGGAATAGAAATTGACAGTGATTCAGCAATGCAGGCAAAAGAGAACATGAGCAGTACATTATGGAAAGACAGATTGACCGTAGTACAAGATGATATAAAAAACTATTATCTGAATCATAAATCGGAATTTGACCTGATTGTTTCAAATCCTCCATTTTTCAAGGAAAACACTAAAGGATATTCAGAAAGAAGGAATATAGCACGACATACTGAAGGATTAGGCTTCGACACACTAACCCGAGCTGCGTCGTTTATGCTGAAAGAGAATGGAAGATTTTGTGTTATCATCCCGGCAACATCAGCCACAGAATTCATATCAGAAGCAATTAAGCACAAACTTAACCTTACCATAAGAACCGATATAATAACCAAACCTGGAGCACCGGCAAAAAGAGTGATAATGGAATTCAGCAAAAATACCTTTGGCTTTAATACAACAAAGAGTTCAATTCTGATACTTTCTGAAAATGGAATGAAGAGCCAAGATTATCTTAACCTTACTTCAGATTTCTATTTATAATACTAAGAGACAAAACAATACGGCCAAGTAAAACCGATGACATTACTTGACCGTATTGCAATAATTCAAAAGTATTTACAGGAGCTCTAATACTT
The DNA here is from genome assembly GCF_937912035.1 of uncultured Bacteroides sp. Lineage (GTDB taxonomy): Bacteria > Bacteroidota > Bacteroidia > Bacteroidales > Bacteroidaceae > Phocaeicola. Next base: position 193,048 of record NZ_CALDPF010000031.1, on the reverse strand, counting down.
ATTATTGTTTTTCACTATTCTTCTTGACGAGCTTCTTCATTATATTACGATTCATCTCCAACAATTGCCTATGTTTTTCAGCTATCGAGGCAGAAACTGGTTTAGCTTCAATAAAATCTGTAATATGCTGTAATATATTATGTGGTTCGTAAATACTACGATTAGGTTTTGGAGGACAAACAACTTTCAGAGCAGACGGAATAATCTCAACCGTAAGATCCTTAGGCCCCATCATAGGATCACCGTCAAAGTGAAAAACGCCCTCATTAGCCCTATGGATAGTTATTTTTTTATCCTTCATGGTTTTAATGCGACTGTTCATGTCAATTGTTTTGGTAAACAGCTGAAATGAAAGCGAAGGCACATCAAGCACCGTAAACGGTTCGAGAACTGTAATATCCATCATACCATCCGAAAGTGACGCCTGCGGAGCTATATAGGCATTGTTACCATATTGTGAAGCATTACCACAGGCTATTAGAAAAGCCTTATATTTTACAGTTCCTTCCGAATTTTCTATTTCATAAGTTTCAGGCTCATAATGAAGACTCTCCTGAAGAGTATTTTCAAGATATGTTATTAGCCCTCTACGTTTTGAACCGGCAAACTTCAAACTGACAAAAGCATCGAACCCGACGCCACAAGTACAGAAAAATGGATGCCCCGCAATCATACCATAGTCTATGGAACGAACGTTCGCCTTATTAATTACTTGAAGGGCTTTCTGATAACTCATAGGGATATGCAGATGTCTTGCAAGTCCATTCCCGGAACCACAAGGTATAATACCCAGCGCAGTATCAGAATGAACAAGAGCACGTCCTATCTCATTAATAGTACCATCTCCACCTATAGCAACAACAAACGAAACTTTATTTTCTACAGCTTTTACTGCTATATCATAGCCATGACCTGCATATTCTGTTTTTATAATTTTAGGATTGAATATATTACGATTTATATTAGACTCAACATATTCCAATATAGCTTCTTTATCTTGAGTACCCGAAATAGGATTAACAATGAATATTATATCCTCTCTATTGTCCATATTTATATAGATTAGTTGTCTACGCAAATGTAATATATATTTGAATATAAAAATATGCTTGTTATGCAAAATCTTATTCTTCAGGATAAAAAATGTTCCACATTGTAACCTTCTTTTGTTTTTTTACTATCTTTGCAGGCTGTTAAGCAAAAAGAAATATATCAATAACAAAATATGGGATTATTACAAGAAAAGTTAAGTAAATTCAGACTCCCGCAAATGTATATGGAGAAGGGGGTTTATCCTTATTTCCGTGAAATAGACAGTCACCAGGACACAGAGGTGATGATGGACGGCAAGAAGGTGTTAATGTTCGGGTCAAACTCATATATGGGTCTGACATACGACCAAAGAATAATTGATGCGGCAATAGCAGCAACACGCAAGTACGGTACCGGATGTGCGGGTTCCAGACTTCTTAACGGAACTCTTGACATTCATGTACAGCTTGAAAAAGAGCTTGCTGAATTTATAGGCAAAGACGAGGCTCTATGCTTCTCTACAGGTTTCACTGTTAATGAAGGTGTAATACCTCAACTTGTTGGACGCGGCGACTACATTATATGCGATGACCGTGACCATGCATCAATTGTAGACGGAAGACGTCTGACATTTGCTACTCAGTTGAAGTATAAGCACAACGACATGGAAGCATTGGAAAAAGAGCTTCAAAAATGCGAACCGGATGCCATAAAGCTAATAGTAGTCGACAGTGTATTCTCAATGGAAGGAGACTTAGCAAACCTACCTGAAATAATCCGCCTTAAGAAAAAATACAATGCCACTGTATATGTTGACGAAGCTCATGGAGTTGGTGTGTTCGGACGTAACGGACGTGGTGTGTGCGATCATTTCGGATTGACAGACGAAGTGGATATAATAATGGGTACTTTCAGTAAATCATTGGCATCAATCGGTGGATTCGTAGCGGCAGATAAAGACATTATCAACTGGTTACGTCATAATGCACGTTCGTACATATTCCAGGCCAGCAGTACTCCTGCTGCTACTGCAGCTGCAATCGAGGCACTTCACATTTTGAAGACAGAACCTGAACGCCAGGAAAATCTTTGGAAAATTACGAACTACGCCTTAAAGCGTTTCCGTGAGTGTGGTTTTGAAATTGGTGATACTGAAAGTCCTATCATTCCTTTGTACGTTCGCGATACAGATAAGACATTCCTTGTAACAAAAATGGCTTTTGATGAAGGAGTATTCATTAATCCTGTAATACCTCCAGCATGTGCCCCTCAGGACACGCTGGTAAGATTTGCACTCATGGCAACTCATACCAAAGAACAAATTGATTTTGCAATTGACAAGCTGCTTAAATGTTTCAAAGAACTTGAAATCATAAAATAATAAAATTAGAGGCTGTCTCAAGGTAAAACCTTTGAAGACAGCCTCTTTTGCTTTTTGTTGTATTCAATTATTTCATCTTTAAGCCTCTCAATTGTAATAAATCAATTAATATAAGAGGTTAATTCTCCAGCAGTAACATTCTTTGCCACTATCACTCCGTTACTATCAATAAGATAATTGGCAAATCCATCTCTAAGTCCAAATTCCTTAAAGATTTCCGAAGTTCTACCGTCTGTTTCAATATAACAAAGCTCCGACTTCAACTGGTCTTGCTCTACAGCCGCACGAAAAACAGACTCATAACGGTCCATTGAAACAGAAATCATCTTTATACGGTCTGAATTCTGTAATGCATGACATAACTCAGCATTCTTCATTCTAGACTTGGCGTCATAACCCGCCCAAAAACTCAACAATGTATATTTGCCATCCTCGGCACGCAGGTTGAGTGTCTGCGTCTTAAATTCAAGAACTGGCATCGGTGTTTCATCACCAGGCACCAACTTCTCTGTAGGATCTTTCTTCTCTATAAAAGAGAAAGAAATCAAGGAACTGAATACTAATACAACAAAAATCGGCTTTACACTTTTAATCATGTAATGTGATTTTGGTTAATACTATCCGAGACTGTCCTTTACAGTGATTTCACCTCGGAACATTACTTTTTTTACGCTGAGCATCCATCACGGATTACTTATAATCAGCATACTATAAATTTGAAATCGATGCAAAGATAAGTATTTTTTACTAAACAGGATAAAAATCACTTCACTTTTTATGTTATTCAACATATTTTTATCTAATAACCATGTAAATAAAATATTTCCAAACATATATAAATACATAAATAATCATGTTTATATGGCTTGTAAAGCATATTTTGATTAACTTTGCGTGAAATTACTCAAATGATAAATTTTCATTAAAAGAATAATTACCATAATGGATTTTTCAGAATTAAATTTAGATGAAAGTGTTTTAAGCGCACTTGACGCCATGAACTTCAAAGAATGCACCCCAGTACAAGAACACACTATCCCTGTTCTTTTAGAAGGTCATGATTTGATAGGAGTTGCACAAACCGGAACAGGCAAGACAGCAGCATACCTGTTGCCTGTGTTGAGCAAACTCTGTAGTGGCGAATATCCTGAAGATTCCATAAACTGCATAATAATGTCTCCTACGAGAGAGTTGGCTATACAGATTGACAGGCAAATGGAAGCATTCTCGTATTTCATGCCAGTTTCTGGAGTTGCCGTATACGGAGGAAACGATGGAGTACGTTTTGAGCAAGAGAAAAAAGGATTAACTCTTGGAGCTGATGTAGTAATAGCAACTCCAGGACGTTTAATTAGTCATCTCAGCCTAGGTTATGTTGATTTGTCAAAAGTTTCATTCTTCATTCTTGACGAGGCAGACAGAATGCTAGATATGGGATTCTATGACGACATTCTGCAAATAGTAAAATATTTACCAAAAGAAAGACAAACAATAATGTTTTCTGCTACAATGCCTGAAAAAATCAGACAACTGGCAGATAATATTCTAAACAATCCTGTCGAAATAAAACTTGCGGTATCAAAACCTGCAGATAAAATAATTCAAGCTGCATACATCTGTTACGAATCACAAAAACTGGAAATAATTAAAGACTTATTCTCATCACAGCAGCCTGAAAGAGTTATTATATTCGCCTCTTCAAAGGTTAAAGTTAAGGAAGTCACTAAAGCTTTATTGAGAATGAAACTCAATGTAGGAGAAATGCATTCCGATTTGGAACAGTTACAGAGAGAAGAAATACTTCACGAATTTAGAAATGGAAAAGTAAATATTCTTGTGGCAACAGACATTGTGGCAAGAGGTATTGATATTGACGACATACGATTGGTAATCAACTATGATGTACCTCATGATTGTGAAGACTATGTGCATCGTATAGGACGTACAGCAAGAGCCAATAATGACGGTTGTGCAATAACATTTGTCAGTGAAACTGAACAAACAAAATTCTATCAAATAGAAAGATTCCTTGATAAAACAATATACAAATTACAAATCCCTGACCAAATCGGTGAAGGCCCTGAGTATGCCCCAAAAACCGCGAACAACAATAAGAACAGAAAGAAACGAAATGGGAAAAGAATAATAGGAAAAAATAATAATAAGAGAAATAACATAAGAAATAACAATAAAACTTCAAACGAAAAATAAAAGTAGCCCATGATAATAGCAGTAGATTTTGACGGTACAATTGTAGAACACAAATATCCGCACATAGGAAAAGAAATACCATTTGCTATAGAAACGCTCAAAAGACTAAAAGAAGAAAGACATACACTAATTCTTTGGACTGTCAGAGAAGGTAAGCTCCTTGATGAAGCAATAAATTTCTGCAAAGAAAGAGGATTGGAGTTTTATGCTGTAAACAGCAATTACCCTGAAGAACAGAAAACACATGACCATTTTTCCAGAAAGCTTAAAGCAGATTTGTTCATAGATGACAGGAATTTGGGTGGTTTGCCAGATTGGGGTACTATATACAGAATGGTAAAAGAAAAACTATCATTCGAAGACATATATAACGAACAAAACAACCAATATGATGAACCCCACAAAAAGAAAAGTGGGTTATTTGGCAGGATATTCAGATAATAAGAACAATATATTAAAATGAAAAAGCTTCCGGTATTAGAAACTGAGAAGCTTTTATTGTTTAATAAATCCACATACGTTGTAGAATAATTCCACATACATTACTTTTCTGCCTTCTAACAAGAAACCTATAATTAATTAATAATCAACATATTAAACAGGATACAATATTATGGCATGTTATTTGAATATTATTTGGCATAATAACAAATTAAATTTATACAAATATGAAAATGACATTAGCTGTAATAATGATAGTATTGGGAATAGGCAATACATTTGCATACAACACTCCAAATAAAAACGAGAAAGCTACAACTGAAAAAACTTATAAAGTTTTCACCAGCATAGATATTGACGAGCTACCATCAGAAGTACAAGAACTCCTGTTTTTTGAATTTAAAGATTATATTGTAAAATCTGCCGACGTTAAAATATATAATGGAGTAAAAATATATAAGATTACTTTATTGGACATTGAAAATTTTGAGTACACAGTATACATCAACGAAAAAGGAATAATATTGGAATGACATAATCTAAATATAAGTACTAATGTTACCCATCCTGACAATAAATTTTAGTCAGTATGGGTATTTTTTTTCCTAAAATGTTACTTTTGCACTAAAAAGTGAAAATAATATACTCTGTGTATGGAATTAATATATTTACACCATAGTGGTTTCGTTATCTTGACAAACAATGCTGCAATTGTCATAGATTACTTCGAAGACTCATTATCTGAAAATACAGGTATTTTACATGACAAAGTATTACAGAGAGATTGTAAAATATATGTACTGTCGAGCCATTTTCATTCAGACCATTTCAATAAACAGATCTTGGAATGGAAGAATACAAATGACAACATTACATACATACTTTCAAATGACATACACAGAAAACGGAGAATTGTTAAGGATATGGCTATATGGCTGAAAAAGGGAGAAGAATATAATGACAACATTATTAAAGTAAAAGCTTACGGATCTACGGATGTAGGTATTTCTTTCCTTATAGAGACTGAAGGAAAAACAATTTTCCATGCTGGTGATCTTAATAATTGGCATTGGATGGATGAAAGTCCTGAGATTGAATGGAGAAGAGACGAAAAAAGATTTCTCAAAGAAGTAGAAACAATATCGAAGGATTATAGAAATATAGATCTCGTACTTTTTCCTATTGATCCTCGTCTTGGACATGAGTATATGAGAGGCGGAAAACAATTCATAGATTTAATAAAAACATCAGTATTCATACCTATGCATTTCTGGAATGACTTTACATCAGCAAACAGATTCCAGCAATACGTAATTTCACAAGGAATAAAATCACCTGAGATTAATCATAAAGGGCAAATACTCCACAATATATTATAACCAATAAATAAAAACGAATATGAAAGTAAAAGGACATTTTGACCATTTTAACATCAACGTAACCAATCTGGAAAAAAGTCTCAAATTCTACGAAGAAGCATTAGGTCTAACCGAAACAAGCAGAAAAACAGCTTCAGACGGATCATTTATTCTAGTCTATCTTACAGATAAATGCTCTAGCTTTTTACTTGAGCTTACATGGCTAAGAGACCATACAGAAGCATACGAATTAGGAGAAAACGAAAGTCATCTTTGTATCAGAGTCGAGGGCGATTATGATGAAGTAAGAAAATTCCACAAAGAAATGGGATGCGTTTGTTTTGAAAACGAATCTATGGGGTTATATTTTATTAATGACCCAGACGACTACTGGATAGAAATACTTCCAATAAAATAAAAATTAGGGCGGCCTACCGCCCATTACTTCTGAAGTTTCACATAACCCAGCCTAGTATATCTTACGCCTTTACTTTCATAATGAGACATGACTTTAGCCGACAGAATATGCAATTCCTCACCTATTTCAATCACCTTAGAATGACAACTCAATTCGTTGGGAGAGAGACTTTTTCCTGCAGCTTTAATTAAAAAAACATATCTGTTACCATCCAAATCGGCAGCCAGCACATTTTGGTCAACATAAAAATCTGCTTTATATACATCAACTTGTTTCCTTACATTTATAACTTTAAGAAAAAATCCTTTAAGCTTCTCTCCTTTTTCTCCTACATACTGACTTACTGACGATACTCTATTTTTATGAACTGTGATTTCAAAATGAACTATAGAAAACAGTCTTGCCAAAGATATCAACTTATCAAAGCGATCAGTCTCAGGCCTAAACTTATTAGCCAGCCATAACACATACGAAGGCTCAACGTAATAAATTTCTGCCAAACGTTTTCCTCTATACTTACCAAAAGGTATAATATCATCAGTACGCCCATAACAACTTTCAAATTCTGAATTATCAGAACAAATCAAGCGTATATTACAATTTTGAAGCATTACCATAGCTCGTTCAGCAGCAGTCTGAAACGTAACTGCTAAAGTCCTCACAAACAATGGTTCCTCATTAGGAAACAGTCGCCACAAAGCATAATATGGTCTGAAATCTGTAGCCATACTTATTGCATAAAACCCACTTACAGATGTCCTACCGTAATTAAATTTATCAAGAACACTTGTATCATGCATAAAGCCTCCTTCATATTAGTTTATGCAATGTAATAAAAATATTATAAATATACAAGTGCGATACTATAAAAAAACCGACAGATCTGTATTAGATCCGTCGGTTAGATATGACATTTCTATCTGGTTCTTATCTCAATCTCTCGTATGCTTTTACAAGCATTTCATCTTTTCCTATTGCACGGATAGCCAACCAATCAAGAATTATACCTATAAACGGCAGACACACTATCCATGAAGGAACAAATGTAGACTCTCCTTTCAACATAAATACAAATGACACCATTGCTACATAGTAACCTATCTTCAGGATAATATTGAAAAGAGTAAATCTTATCTGCAACATTCTCTTTTTATACAAGAATACAGTAATGATTGATATAACAGCCGAAATAATCTGTATTGCAAATAAAGCCCATGGCTTATAATCCTCTGTGCCATCCATTGCAACCAAAGAAAGGTTCGTAAATTCTGTTATAGAATTATCAGTTCCAACAAAACTTCCAATAGGATTTGAAATGACAATTATTGAAAGAATTGCTACTATCAATAAATACACTGATTGAATACGTTGTATCATAAGTCAATTAATTATCAGATTAACAATAAAAAAGCCGCTCCTATTCGAAACGGCCTTATATTCTCTCAGAAATACTACGCGCGGCTCTTATTTAAGTTTTTCAATTTCCTTGGCAGGATTTCTGTAGTAAACCTTTCCCTCTATATACTCCTGAGTTGCAATCAATGTTGGCTTAGGAAGTTTCTCATAATAACGGGAAATCTCAATTTGCTCTCTGTTCTCAAAAACTTCTTCAAGATTATCATTATAAGATGCGAACTCCTGAAGTTTCTTTGAGAGATCATTCTTCATTTCAACCGCAATCTGGTTAGCGCGCTTGCCTATAATTGCAACAGTTTCATATACATTACCTGTGTCTTCACACAGTTCCATCATGTTACGTGTTACGGTGTTGGTAGGAGCATTTGATTTTTTGTAATCCATAATTCGATATTTAATTATAAATGTTTTTAATATTCTTCTTCAACAGAGCCTACAAATTTGCTGGCTTCCTTAAATATATTCTCTACTTCCTTTATGTATTTACTTTCAGGAAACTCATTTTTAAATGCATAATACTCATCAATAGTTTCACGCATACGTTCTTCCTTCTTCTCAAGCACACTTTCTCGGGCCATATCATATTTGGCACGAAGAATAAGTATGGACAAATCCTCACGAAGTTTGGTGTACGGATATTCTTTAAGAATATTTTGTGCAGTAACTACTGCAGCTAGATAATTATTACCTGTGCTTGTCTGCGACATATTTCCTGTGTACGATCCAAGATCATAGTAAAGCTTTGCAGATAGATATTCCTTCTCCACCAACTTGTCCTGTAATTCAAATATCATATTCTGCGCTATTTCTTGACGTTCTGTACCAGGAAAATACTCCATATACATCTGCAATTCCTGTATAGCCTTATATGTACTGCTCTGATCAAGTCTTGGTTCTGGAGTATCCAAATAAAGAGCCTTTCCTGAATTAAATCTTGCCAGTTCAGTATATGTTCCACGAGGATAAGTTGTGTAATATGTATTGAAATAATGTGATGCAGTAACGTAGTCACCCTGATTAAAATATGTCATTGCCAACATATACAAAGACTCTTCGCCAAATCTTGTTCCCTTCATTATAGGAATAAGTTCTTCCAGAACAGTAGCAGCCTTACTATTCTGTCCTTTGGCAAAATAAGCTTTTGCAGCTTCATATTTATATTCATAATCCGTACTCTTAAGTACGTTATTATACTCTCCACAAGAACTTAATAGCCCCGCGGAAAGAAGAACCATTACAATATACTTTTTCATATTTATAAAAAATAGTTGTGCAAAATTACTGTTTTATTGCGAATAATACAACATGAAATTCAATTTTAATGATATTTTTAGCTACAACAGACAGATAAAGCAAATATTTATGTACTTTTACACAATAAATATAATTCAAACTATGAATTTCGAACTTATATCAGAATATAAACCTACCGGCGACCAGCCGGAAGCTATAAAACAATTGACAGAAGGCCTGAATAACGGTACTAAAGCACAAACATTGCTTGGAGTAACCGGATCAGGAAAAACATTTACCATAGCCAATGTCATAAAGGAAATAAACAAACCTACACTTATATTAAGTCATAACAAAACATTAGCGGCGCAATTGTATGGTGAATTCAAACATTTCTTCCCAAACAATGCGGTTGAGTATTATGTATCATACTATGATTATTACCAGCCGGAAGCCTATCTTCCATCAACAGATACATATATTGAAAAAGATCTTGCAATAAATGACGAAATAGACAAACTTAGACTTGCAGCCACATCAGCACTTCTCTCAGGAAGAAAAGACGTAATAGTAGTTTCATCAGTGTCATGTATATATGGTATGGGAAATCCGTCTGACTTCTACGACAATGTGATAGAAATAAAGCGTGGAAAGCTGATAGACAGAAATGTTTTTCTACGACGTCTTGTAGATAGCCTTTATGTTAGGAATGATATAGAATTGAACCGTGGAAACTTCAGAGTAAAAGGTGACACTATAGATATATATCTGGCATACTCTGATAATATCCTAAGAGTAATGTTCTGGGACGACGAAATAGATGCTATAGAGGAAATCGATCCTGTTTCCGGGCATAAAATGGCTGACTTTGATGAGTACAAAATTTATCCTGCCAATTTGTTTATGACCACCAAGGAAAGTACTTTAAGAGCTATTCATCAGATAGAAGACGATCTGACCAGACAAGTGGCTTTTTTCGAAGAGTCCGGTAAATTCCTGGAAGCCAAAAGAATATATGAAAGAGTGACGTATGACATGGAGATGATCAGAGAACTTGGACACTGTTCAGGTATAGAGAATTATTCCAGATATTTTGACGGACGTGAGGCCGGTACCCGCCCCTACTGTCTGCTTGACTTTTTTCCAAAAGACTTTCTCCTGGTTATAGACGAAAGTCATGTCAGTGTACCACAAATCAGGGCAATGTACGGAGGCGACAGAGCCAGAAAGAAAAACCTTGTGGAATATGGCTTCAGACTTCCTGCAGCCATGGATAACAGACCGCTCAAATTCGAGGAATTTGAGGAAATGATAAATCAGGTTATATACGTCAGTGCAACACCAGCCGATTATGAACTTGTACAGAGCGAAGGTATAGTGGTCGATCAGGTAATACGCCCTACAGGATTGCTTGACCCAATAATAGAGATACGTCCAAGTCTGAACCAGATAGACGACCTTATGGAAGAAATTCAACAAAGGATTGAGGCAAACGAACGTGTACTCGTCACAACACTGACAAAACGAATGGCAGAAGAACTATCCGAGTATCTTCTGAACAACGGAATAAAATGCAGTTATATCCACAGTGATGTTGACACACTGGAACGAGTTAAGATTATGGACGAACTAAGGCAAGGAATTCACGATGTACTTATTGGCGTAAACCTTCTTCGTGAGGGTCTTGACCTACCTGAGGTATCACTTGTTGCCATACTCGACGCTGACAAGGAAGGCTTCCTTCGTTCACACCGTTCACTTACACAGACTGCCGGACGTGCAGCAAGAAACGTAAACGGAAAAGTGATAATGTATGCCGACAAGATTACTGAAAGTATGCAGCTTACAATAGACGAGACAAATCGTCGACGAGAAAAACAGCTAGCCTACAACGAGGAACATGGAATAACCCCTCAACAGATAAAGAAAGTAAGAACTCAAATTCTCGTAGATAAAGATAATAGTACAGAGAATATAAACAATGTACCTAAAGCTTACACAGAGCAAGCAGAAACATTATTTGCTGCAGCGGATCCTATCGTACAGTATATGTCGAAAGAACAGCTTAAGAAAAGCATCGAACGTACAAGGAAACTTATGCAGGATGCCGCAAAAAATCTAGATTTCATAGAAGCTGCACAATACAGAGATGAACTTATCAAGCTAGAAGATATGCTGAAAACAAAATAAAAATATTATAAAATAAATACATACAAACTAACCAAAGACAAAAAATGAAAAATAAGAGTAAACTGATTCTATTATCACTATTAGTTTGCGGATGCACAAACCAATCCAACTACAATCTTACAGGTGAGATCAATGGTACAAAAAACGATACCATATTAGTAATAAAAAGTGATCCAACTACAAGAAAGTCATTAGGTATTGACACTTTAGCCCTTAAAGGAAACAAATTTGCAGTCAATATTCCTGACTCATCACTAATAGCTTTATCTATAATAGAGAAGCCTACAGGTAATGGCGCTATAAGGATGTCTGCCAATCCACCATTTATACTCCTTCCGGGTGAAAGAATGAGAATTTCAGGAAATATAGATAATCTTTATGCATCCGGAACAGAGATATATGACAAACTCAGAGAAACTACAGACATTACAGACAAGGAAAACGAAATAAAGAGCATAATAGAACAACTCAGTAAAGCTTATAAAGTACAGGACAAAGTTGCTATAGATTCTCTGAATACGATTATCAGAAGTCTGAATGCACAGTTGGGGAGTTTGAAACTAAACTACATAAAAAACAATCCTAACTCTATTCTTTCAGGATATTTGTTCCAGGGATTGAAAAGTTCAGACGGAATCGAAGCTGAGAAACTACTTGGAGAAAACGTCAAGAACGGTGCTTTGGGAGGTTTGATTTCGACCACAGCAAACAATTACAAAAAATTCGAAGCTATGAGAAAAGCTGCAGAAAACATCAAACCCGGCAAAGCTGCACCTGATTTCAAACTTAAAAACTTGAAAGGTGAAGAAATGAGTCTGGATTCATTTAAAGGCAAATACGCCTTGCTCGACTTCTGGGGAACATGGTGCGGCTGGTGCATAAAAGGGATGCCAAACATGAAAAAGTATTATGCCAAGTACAAGAACAAAATGGAAATAGTTGGTATATGCTGTAGAGATACGGAGGACAAATGGCGCAAAGGGGTAAAGAATTTGGAACTGCCATGGACAAACCTGTACAACGGAAATTCCGATAAAATTGTCATTGATTATGCTGTATCAGGATACCCGACTAAAGTTCTTGTCGACCCGGAAGGAAAAATAGTTGAAGTCTTCGTAGGAGAATCTGAAGAGATGTACAAGAAACTTGATGAATTATTCAAGTAAAAAAAACGAATTTACTTCGAAGACTTCATATTGATAAAAAACAGCCACAAATGACATTCATAAAGCAAAATTAATGAATCCTTTTGTGGCTGAATATTTTTATTTTTCCTGCATAAGACCTTGCAGTTTTCCGGATAGAAGGAACAACACTACAGCTGCAGTACCACTCATAAAAACGAATAAAAGAAAGAAATCATATAAATTCTCCACATGATATCCCATAAAACTTTTTGCAACCCCACCTTCAGGGTAATATCCACTCAACATTCCAGCCATTTTATTTGCAGCAGATGTGCTAAGATACCAAACTCCCATCAGAAGTGAAGAAAATCGTGCCGGAGAGAGTTTATATACTAAAGACAACCCTATGGGAGCAAGACACAACTCACCCATCGTATGAATAAAATATAAACCTGTAAGCCATATCATACTTACTTTTACTCCAGGCTCAACATCCTTAACACCAAAGGCAATAAACAGATACCCCATTGACAAAAGAAAAAGTCCAATAGCTTGCTTCCTTACAGAACTAGGTTCTATTCCATTCTTGCCCAAAAAAGACCACAAACCGGCAAAGGCAGGTGCCAAAATCACCAGCATAATAGGGTTGAATGATTGGAAATATGCTGCAGGCATCTCCCATCCACCAATATTACGATCAGTCTGCTCATCTGCAAAAAAAGTCAATGAAGCTCCAGCCTGCTCGTATGCGGCCCAAAAGAAAATCACAAAAAACGCGATAATATAGATAATTCCAATCTTTATCTTTTCATTACGACTTAGACTATAATCTGTAATTATTAATATAGGCATCACTATTACAGTAGCATATATAAGTGAACCTATCCAATCAGCTCCAGAAAAGATACTCCCTCCTGTAGAAGCCAGACTAGAGGTTATCCAATCCCAATTTACAGAAAATACAAATGTCAGCGCAAATGTTGCAATTATAGCTACTATGCTTCTAACTGAAAACCATCCACCTTCTGTTTTCTCCGGTTGCGAATTGTCATCTTTATTTTTAGGTGATATTCCTACAGGATTTCCATTAGGATCGCAGATATATTTGTTCTTGAATAACTGAAAAACAACAGCTCCTAATATCATACCGATACACGCTGCAAGAAACCCCCATTTAAAATCTTCAGGATGTCCAGTGTTTCCTATCAGTCCGCAAATAAGTGGAGCAAGAGTAGAGCCAACATTTACTCCCATATAGAATATAGTGAAAGCCGAGTCCTTACGCTTGTCATCATCAGAATACAGACGGCCAACCATGGTAGATATATTGGGTTTGAAAAAGCCGTTACCCATTATCAGCAATCCCAACCCACAGAACATAAGCCATTTAGCCATATCAACCTGATGAAAATAGCATGCACTCAGAAAAAGTAGAAACTGCCCTAAAGCCATTACCAACGCACCAACCACAATAGATCTTCTGTTTCCCCAGTATTTATCGGCAATATATCCTCCAATAAGAGGAGTCAGATAAACAAGCCCTGTGTAACTGCCATAAACCTGAGAGGCGAACTCTTTATCGAAAAGCAACGCCTGAACCATATAAAGCATAAACAGGGCACGCATACCATAGTAACTGAAACGTTCCCACATTTCAGTCACAAAAAGAAGATACAATCCTTTCGGATGTCCTTTACTATTGTTTATCACTTCCGAATTGCTCATTTTATTCCAAGTTTTTTCTTCAGTTCTTTACTCAAAGCATCCTTATGCATCATTACATAAACAGTCTTCGCACGCACAAAACTTTCTGACATATTAATATATCCACCAAAACGGTTCCTTTCAGTACCCCATGAGTTCTTTGTTATATAATACTTAGTGCCATTCTGATCTTTTGTCAACCCAGTAATGTGCATCAGATGATCGTCTGTAGTAACAAATGACTCGTAACCTTCTTGTCTTATTTCAGGAGTAACATTAACTTCAGGATAAGGATGTTCAAATTTGTACACCTCCTCAAGTCTTTCACCGGTTTTCATATTCTCAAAACGCGCCCTGTCTGTCTGACTGTAATCATCCATTTTTGTAACCTCTGGATTAATGGCTACACCATTGGTAAATGAAAACCCTTTCTCGCTTACATCACCGTCCCAGCATACAGTATATCCGTTCTTCAAGGCATTGTCTGTAGCATCCATCATCTCATCGAGTGGAAGATTATACATTTTAGCATGTTCCCAGTTGTCCGGAATTTCAAGTTCAAACTTCTCATAATAAGGTTTATGCATGAAACTTGTAAGCATAACATAATTATCCATATTCAGTCCGAGGCTCTCAGCAAAACTTTTCGGAGTATATTCCTTACCATTATATGTAAATGTTTCAGGAAGTTTACCCATATAAATATCGAACAAAGTATTCATAAGCTCGTTATATTCTGGACTACGGTGTTTCATTTTTACAGCCTGACCTGCTATTGCAGACATATAAGCTTCAAGCTCAGTATGATTATGAGTCTTTGAGTTGTAATTTATTCCACTATAAACATCTTCTGGAACAATACCAACCTGCTGGAAAGCGGTCATCCAGCTTGGTGAAATACTACCCTGTCCTATATTTCCTCTTCCACGACGAAGATAGTTATCAGCCAATTGATTCATATACTTTTGTCTGACAATAAACATTTCCGACAGATCATACTCACCTTTCCCCATTCTAAGCAACTCTGACTCCATAAAAGATGTAGTTGCAAAACACCAGCATGTTCCTGTTGCTGCCTGATTCTTTACTGAAGTAGCCTTGTTTGAAACTATGTCTGTAAACTGATACCCATTACCCTCCTGTGCCATAACGGCAGATGCTGCTGCCATTAATGTTACAAATGTCAAGTTTCTTACTCTCATCTCTCTATTTTTTAATGTCAAAAAATAATATTTATTTACATAATGAATTTTTCGTTTGCAAATATACGCAAAGGTGAGAGCTGAGTCAAGCGAAAAACACAGTTTTTCAAACTAAAATATGCAGAGACACATAATTATGCCCTATAAGTCATCAATCTTTTCTTGTGTTTGTACTGATAAAACCAACCTCCAATGATATCGGCCAAAACCCAACCAATAGGAACAGACCACCATATACCCGTATAACCGATGGAAGGGAAAGAAGCAAGGAAATATGCCAACGCTACACGGGTTCCTAAGGAAATAATGGTCAAAACAACAGACATTGACGGCAAAGCTACAGCCCTATAATAACCATAAAGAAGGAACAAATAGCCTATGCCTACATAGAAACTTCCTTCAATACGAAGATACTCCACACCGATATTAATAATTTCAATTTCTTCAGACGAAACAAAGAAAGCCATTAGCCAAGGGGACAGAATAAATACCAAGAATGAAACAAATATAGAAAACACTGTGGTAATACACACAGCAATACGAATTCCTTTACGGATGCGTTCCACACGTCCTGCCCCAAAATTTTGTGCTACAAATGTAGAAAAGGCATTCCCGAAATCCTGCACAGGCATATAGGCAAATGAATCTATCTTTACAGCAGCCGCAAATGCTGCCATAACGGCTGTTCCGAAACTGTTTACAAGACCTTGAACCATGAGAATGCCGAAATTCATAACTGACTGTTGTACACCAGTTAAAAATGAATATGATGTAATCCTAGCCAATGACTGTTTGCTGATAATACAGTCTGTACGTTTCAGACGCAATTCAGGAAAATGTTTGTATGTATATAAACAAAGTCCTAAAGCACCTATAGTTTGAGAAATCACCGTAGCTAAAGCTGCTCCTTTAACGCCCATATCCAGTGTAACCATCATCAAGACATCAAGGGCAATATTCAGGACAACCGAAACAATTAAAAACACCAACGGAACTACAGAATTTCCAACCGCACGAAGAAGAAAAGCATAAAAATTGTACACACTGACCGGAATCATCCCTAAAAAAATTATGAGAAGATAATCATACACCATTTGCTCTAGTTCGGAAGGTATCTGCAAAATATGTATTATAGGAAAAAGAAAAACTACGGAACAAACATTAATAAATAATGTTATGATACCTACTTGCACCATGGATGAAAATATACTCCGGCGCATTTCTTTGAAATCATTAGAACCATACTGCATGGAGAATACCGCGCTACACCCCATACACAAACCGATAAAAACCGACGTAACGAAAATTATAAGAGCATACGATGAGCCTACAGCCGCTAAAGCTTCAGCGCCGAGGACACGTCCAACAATCAACGTATCAGCTATATTGTAACACTGTTGTAAAAGGTTTCCCAACATCAAAGGAAAAGCAAAACGCAACATAGCCCCTAATATGTTTCCGTTTATCAGATCCTCCTTCCCAAAACTCATATCAAACCAACTCTCCTTAAATTTTACGGGAATGCAAAGTAAATATATTTTTTCGTAAGTACAACAAAAAGTCTCCGCAACAAAACAAAATGCTGCGGAGACTTCATATAGTTTTAATCTTAAATTACTTTTTTTCGATATCAATTCCTTTGTTACGAAGAGTCATACCCATGAGTTTCAAATAATCAGCGTACTGCTTTTCATTCAAAGTATTTTTCATTAACTTCAAATTACCATACACAGCTTTACGAACCTTCTCGTTCTGACCCTCTTTAGCTCTATTCGCCATCTTCATCTCTGCTTCAAAGTAATCACAAATATCAGCTACCTCTTTACTTTGATCAGAAGACAGTTTAAGATACTTTCCTAACTGAGTCTTGTTAATAGAACCATTCCATTTTTCTGTAGTAGTTGTTTGGTTACCGTTTGCAAATACAGTTGCAGAAAATGCCAAAGCGGCAATAAATGTTAATCCTGATTTCATAATACCTAAGTTTAATTTTTGTTGTTACCTAAAATACAATCTTCTTTGATTGCCTAAATTTAATCTCATTTTGGTAGTTTTTTATATGCCTACCATTCATTTAGCTTAAGCCCTTTTCTTTTTACCGATACAAAGATAAGCATGTTATCGGTAACGAAAAAACAAATGACAGTAAATATTCAAAATACCCGTCATTTGTTGACATGAATCAATATTTTAACAGAAAGTTGAACAATAATATATTTTTATTGTTAATGTAATACATAAATAATAAAAGAGCCCGATACATTAGCATATCGGGCTCTTCTCCATATATAACTCTTAGAATACTATCCTCCAAAGTTATCGTACATAATTGAAGATGGTTCAACACCGAGACTGTCAAGCATCTTGACAACAGCATTTGACATCGGACCAGGACCACACATGTAGTATTCAATATCTTCAGGAGCTTCGTGATTTTTCAAGTATGTTTCAAGCATTACCTGATGAACGAATCCTGAAGTATATTTAACTCCTGCAGCATCAGCAGCTGGATCAGGACGGTCAAGTGCAAGGTGGAAGTGGAAGTTAGGGAAGTCTTTTTCAAGTCCCAGGAAGTCTTCAAGATAGAATACTTCGTTCAATGCACGTGCACCATAGAAGTAGTGAAGTTCACGGTCTGTAGTGTGCAGAGTACGTGTCATGTGCATAATCTGTGCACGCAACGGAGCCATACCGGCACCACCACCTACCCAAATCATTTCCTTCTTAGAATCGAAGATTGGGTGGAAGTCACCGTAAGGACCACTCATCAATACCTTATCACCCGGTTTGAGAGTGAAGATATAAGAAGAAGCGATACCAGGATTTACGTCCATGAAACCACTGCGATCTGGCTTAAATGGAGGAGTTGCAATACGCACAGTCAGCATGAACACGTCACCTTCTGCAGGATAGTTGGCCATAGAGTAAGCACGGATAGTTTCTTCTTCGTTCTTACATTTCAAGCCGAACAAACCGAATTTTTCCCATGCAGGAAGATATTCATCACCGATAAGGCTCTTGTCGATATCCTTGTTGTAATCCATTTCAAATTTAGGAATCTTAATCTGTGCGTATGAACCAGGAATGAAGTCCATATGAGCACCTGCAGGAAGCTGCACCTTGAATTCCTTGATAAATGTTGCCACGTTTTTGTTAGAGATAACTGTACATTCGTATTCCTTAACACCCATTACAGATTCAGGAACCTTGATTGACATATCACCCTTAACCTTAACCTGACAACCAAGACGCCAGTGATCTTTCTGCTGCTTACGGCTGAAGTGGCTGACTTCTGAAGGAAGAATTTCGCCACCGCCTTCTACAACCTGACATTTGCACTGTCCGCAAGAACCTTTACCACCACATGCTGAAGGAAGGAACACGTTGTTCACAGCCAGTGTATTCAGCAGTGTAGAACCAGATTCAACTTCCAACTGGTTTTCACCGTTTACAGTTACTTTCACCTTACCTGAGGCAACGAGGAAGTTCTTTGCAACCAGAAGGATTATTACCAACACCAGAATAGTCACGAGGAATACTCCAATGCTTGCTAAAATAAAATTCATATCCATTGTTTTATTCCTTTCTTTATTAGATGTTCAAACCAGAGAAACACATAAATGCCATTGCCATCAGACCTACAACGATGAATGTGATACCCAAACCTCTAAGTGGAGCAGGTACATCAGAGTAAGCCATCTTTTCGCGTATAGCGGCAAGACCTACGATAGCAAGCAACCATCCAAGACCAGAACCAAGCGCATAAGAGATAGCGTCTGCTACTCCACCGATGAACTTAGGATCAGATGGTGCAAGAGTAATACGCTGCTGCATGAAAAGTGAAGCACCCATAATAGCACAGTTTACAGCGATAAGTGGAAGGAAGATACCCAATGATGCATAAAGCGAAGGACTGAATTTTTCCACAATCATTTCCACCAACTGTACGATAGCAGCGATTACGGCAATGAAGAGAATAAAGCTAAGGAAGCTCAAGTCAATACCAAGGATACCGTCGGCAGCCAAAACCTTAGTCTGAAGCAGATAGTTCACAGGAAGTGTAACTACAAGCACGAATGTTACGGCAATACCAAGTCCGAGCGCAGTCTTCACATTCTTCGAAACAGCAAGGTATGAACACATACCAAGGAAGAACGCGAATATCATATTGTCCACAAATATAGAGCGGACGAATAAACTTAATAAATGTTCCATATTATACAATTAATATTTTTTATTCAACACCCTATTATTTTTCCTGCAACTCTTTATGTTTAGCACGCTGATACCAGATAAGGCATGCTACGATAATCAGAGCCATAGGAGGCATCAACATCATACCGTTGTTTACATAGCCTGCATCCTTAAGCCACTGATAGTTCAGGATATTGAAGCCAAGAAGTGTTCCAGAGCCAAGAAGTTCACGGAAGAAAGCTACGATGATAAGGATCTTAGCATATCCAAGACCGTTACCTATACCGTCAAGACATGATTCCCAAGGACCGTTTGCCATAGCGAATGCTTCAAGACGTCCCATAAGGATACAGTTAGTAATGATAAGACCTACATACACAGAAAGCTGTACGCTTACGTCGTATGCAAAAGCCTTCAACATTTCACTAACGATAGTTACCAAAGCGGCAACAACCACCAGCTGAACGATGATACGGATACGGTTAGGAATAGTCTTACGCAACAAAGAAATCACAACGTTTGAAAAAGCTGTAATGATAGTTACAGAAAGACCCATAACAATAGCCGGTTCCAGTTTAGAGGTAACGGCCAATGCTGAACAGATACCCAAAACCTGTACAGTCACAGGGTTGTTCATGTTTAAAGGAGTAGAAAATACTTCCTTATTCTTAGCTGAAAATAATTTTCCCATTGTTCGTTTCCCTCCTATTATTTAGTAGTTAAAAATTTAGTGTACTGGCCCATGCAGTTCTTAAGCATGGCATCTACACCGTTTGAAGTGATTGTACCACCTGAGATACCGTCAACTTCAAATTCAGGATTTGCCACCTTACCGTTCTTAACAACGCTCAGTGCAACACTTTCACCTTCCATAACATGTTTTCCGATGAATGATGTCTGGAAATGAGGAGTAGCGATTTCTGCACCAAGACCCGGAGTTTCAGATGCATGAGAGAAGTATGTACCGAATACAGTGTTCTTGTCTTCATCTAGAGCTACATAACCCCAAATAGCGCCCCAAAGTCCGGCACCGTAAACAGGAACCACGTATTTAGTTTTACCGTCGATTTCACATACAAACACGTGAGCACGACCGTTTTCCTTAAATTCTTTTTCGTAAGCTGTTACGAATTTGCCATCGTATTCTTTCAAAGAACCGTCTTCTGCAACAATCATATCAGACTTAACCACTTTGCTGAACTCAGCATCAGCATCCTTAACTTCTGTGATACCTAAAGAAGAAAGAATCTGTTTTTTTGTATCAAGTTCTACGTTCTTGCCCTGAAGGTCACGCAAAGATGAGTTTACGAAAGCCAGCAGGAATGCTACGATAACAACCATTACCGAAGCATAAATTATAGTATATGAGTTACTATTAGTATTCATTGTTTTCGGTTTTTATTTGTTAGACATAGCACGTTTTGCACGACGTGAAATATTGTTCTCAACGATTACATAGTCAATCAGCGGAGCGAAGATGTTCATCAGCAGGATAGCAAGCATCATACCTTCTGGATAACCAGGGTTCAACACACGGATGATGATTGCCATCATACCGATAAGCAGACCGTAGATGAACTTACCGTTCTCAGTACGTGAAGATGTAACAGGGTCTGTAGCCATGAACACTGCACCGAAGCAGAAACCACCTGCACACAAGTGCATGTACCAAGGCATGTTAGCCATAGCTGTATCAGGACCTGCAACATTGAATATCCAAGCCATCAATGCACCACCTACGAATACTGAAATCATTGTCTTCCAGCTTGCTACACCTGTCCACAACAGAATAACAGCACCGATAGCAATTGCGATAACTGAAGTTTCACCGATTGAACCAGGGATGAAACCGAAAATCATATCGCTCAAAGAAGCTGATATAGGAGTTTCAGTAGCAGCCTGACCAAGAGGAGTTGCAGCAGTCAAAGCATCGATGTCTTTACCGAGACCGAAGATGCTGTTGCTAGCAACCCATACAGTGTCACCAGACATCTTAGTAGGATAAGCGAAGAACAGGAATGCACGTGTAATCAATGCAGGGTTGAAGATGTTCATACCTGTACCACCGAATACTTCCTTAGCGAAGATTACAGAGAAGGCTGTTGCTACGGCAAGCATCCACAACGGACAGTCAACAGGAACAATCATAGGAATCAACATACCTGAAACAAGGAAACCTTCCTGAATTTCTTCCTTCTTCCACTGAGCTACAACGAACTCGATTCCAAGACCTACAACGTATGAAACGATGATTTTTGGCAATACGGCAAGAAAACCGTAACCGAATTTCTGAATGAAGCTACCTTCGATGCCTGCAAAAGCATAGTGCTGGTAACCTACGTTATACATACCGAACAGCAATGCCGGTATAAGCGCAATAACCACGATAGACATGATACGTTTGCTGTCTATAGCGTCGTGGATGTGCGTACCAGTCTTAGATGTTGTATTCGGAACGAAAAGGAATGTTTCGAAACCGTCGAATACAGAACGGAAAGCCTGGTATTTGCCGCCCTCTTCAAAGTTTGGCTTTATCTTATCGATATAATTTCTTAACGCTTTCATTATTATTTATATTCTTATATACACATTATATATATTAACACATTTCACGACGGAGCATGTCAAGACCTTCGCGGACAATACGCTGAAGTTCCATCTTCGAAGAACATACGAACTCGCAGATAGCGAAATCTTCAGGAGCTACTTCGTAGATACCAAGCTGTTCCATGCGGTCGATATCACCGGCAATGATAGCCTTAATAAGATATTCAGGAAGAATATCCATAGGAAGTACGCGGTCGTATTCGTTTGACATAATCATATGACGTTCTCCACCTTTGATACGAGCGTCAAGAGTATATTCTTTCTTGCCCATCAACCAGCTGAAATATGAGTGGCTTGTACTGAACTCGTTGAAACGAGGCATGATCCATCCCAACATTTCGTGAACATCGTTACCTTCAGGGATTACAGTTACCTGACTGTGGAATGCGCCAAGGAAACCGTTAGCAGGAATCTGTTTTCCTGTCAAAGGATTACCGCTGATGTAGCGAAGTTCCTTATCCTTGTTTACATTATTTGCAAGGATGTCTGTAAGCAGAGCACCTACTTTCAGTTTGCAATAAGCCGGTTTCTTAACTTCTGAGCCTGTGATAGCTACTGTACGAGTCATATCAACACGACCTGTATTCATCAGACGTCCGATGAAGATTACAGCCTGTGGATCGATAGTCCAAACTGTTTCACCTTTGTTTACAGGAGCAATGTGATTGATCTGTACACCGACATTACCTGCTGGATGAGGTCCGTCGAAAGCAGTTACTGTAACGTTCTTAGCCTGTGTAAGAGCTGCTGACTTCTGGTTAACACTAATACTTAAATAAGTCTTGGCCATTTTAGCCAAAGCATCAAGTCCTGTCTGGAAGTTGTTTTCTTCGCCTTTCAGAGCTACTTCAAAATCCGGAGCAAGCGGATTTGTGTCGAAAGTTGAAACGAAGATAGCTCTTGGAGCCACTGTCGGATCTGCTATAACATCGTAAGGACGTTGTCTGAAGAAAGCGAACATACCTGAATTAAGAAGAAGTTCCTTAACAGCTTCTGCACTCATGGCAGACACATTCTGCTTACCGAATTCTTCGTAATCCTGTTCGGCCGCTGCCTCTACAGTAATACTCATTACCTTACGTCTAGCTCCACGCTCTACGCTTGTCACTACGCCACTTACAGGCGAAACAAATTTCAGTTCAGGATGATTCTTGTCAATAAACAAGGGTCCTCCGGCCATTACATACTCTTGTTCCTTAACGACTACCTTAGGAGTTACTCCTGTAAAGTCATCCGGTACTAAAGCATAGAAACCAGGTGCCTTTACAGCCACAACTTCTGCAGCTGCCTTACCTTTCAAGTTGATGTCCAGGCCTTTACGTAATTTAATTACATTTGCCATATCGGGTTATAAAAAATGGTTTTTAATTTTTGCCGCAAAATTAAAGAAAAAATAAGTAAAAAAGAACTTTTTTGCCATATAAATAAGGAATTTTTTCCTTATTTAAAAGATACATTATAAACATTTGCTTATTTAATCAGAAACATGTATCTTTTATTGTGTCTGAACTTATCTTCATTATAGTTTTTATCTATAAGTCAATAGATAAAGACTGTTGTATAACAATTACAAAACAGATACTTTTGCAAAAAATAAATCATTTGATTAAACAAATTATTCATACTAAAAACATTTATTGAATATGAAAAGACTATTATTTTTTATGGCATCTGTCGTTATCATAACACTTTCCACTAATGCCCAATCAAGTATATCTGACAATAGCGGCAAAGTCATCCATATTGGAAAAACTGAATTCTTAGAAAAAATATACGATTATGAAAAGAATCCTGACAAATGGATTTATGGCGGTAATAAACCTGCCATTATAGATTTCTATGCCGATTGGTGCGGACCTTGCCGTATGCTGTCTCCAACCCTGGAAAGCCTTGCAAAAAAATATAAAGATAAAATTATTATATATAAGGTGAATACAGACAAGGAGCGCGAACTTGCTGCAGCTTTTTGCATAACTAGCCTTCCTACCCTGCTGTTTATTCCAATGGACAAAATGCCTCAGGTTGCACAAGGAGCACTGCCTAAGGAGGACCTGGAAAAAGCAATTAACGATTTCCTGTTGAAATGACATAAAAAACGCTTTGACGTTTTACTTAAAATGCTTTGTTGTTTTACCTAAAATGACAAAGCATTTTATTTTTAATAAATTCAGCCTTTGATAAGGCTATAAATACACCAATAACAATCCACAATTCGTCTAAACAGTCATGACATAATGTCAGTTATCAAACGTATGGCATTTATTTTGCTTATAGAATTCACGTCGATATTTCCGAATATCATAAAATCACGATTTATTAATAAAAAACATAACAGATATGCAAAAAGGTAATATCGGGGTAACTACAGAAAACATATTCCCCATCATTAAGAAGTTCTTATACAGTGACCATGAAATTTTCTTGCGCGAACTTGTTTCAAACGCTGTTGACGCAACACAGAAGTTGAAAACTCTTGCTTCGAAAGGTGAATTTAAGGGTGAATTGGGAGACCTTACCATTAGAGTAAAAGCTGAAAACGATACTATCGTAATTTCAGACCGCGGACTTGGTCTTACTGCTGAAGAAATAGACAGATATATCAACCAGATTGCATTTTCAGGTGCAAATGACTTCCTAGCGAAATATAAAGACGACGCAAACGCAATCATCGGTCATTTCGGTTTAGGATTCTATTCTGCTTTCATGGTAGCAAAGAAGGTGGAAATCGTAACCAAATCATATCAGGAAGGTGCACAGGCTGTAAAATGGACTTGCGACGGAAGTCCTGAATTCACTCTTGAGGAAACTGAAAAGGCTGACCGTGGTACAGACATCATACTTTATGTAGATGATGACTGCAAGGAATTCCTTGAAGAAAACCGCTTGAAAGGATTGTTGAACAAATATTGCCGTTTCCTGGCTGTGCCTGTAGCATTCGGGAAGAAAAAAGAATGGAAAGACGGCAAACAGGTAGATACTGACGAAGACAACATCATAAACGACACATGCCCTATATGGACAAAGAAGCCAAGCGAACTTAAGGACGAGGACTACAAGAAATTCTACAGAGACCTCTACCCAATGTCAGACGAGCCTTTGTTCTGGATACATTTGAATGTTGACTATCCGTTCAATCTGACCGGTGTGCTCTACTTCCCGAAAATAAAGAGCAACATCGACTTGCAGAAAAACAAGATACAGTTATACTGCAATCAGGTTTATGTAACAGACTCGGTAGAAGGTATCGTTCCTGACTTCCTGACATTGCTTCACGGTGTAATCGATTCTCCGGATATTCCGCTTAACGTATCACGTTCGTACCTGCAGAGCGACTCTAACGTAAAGAAGATTTCTACATACATAACAAAGAAAGTAGCAGACAGACTTCAGTCAATCTTCAAGAACGACCGTAAAGAATTTGAAAACAAATGGGATGACCTGAAGATTTTCATCAACTACGGAATGTTGACTCAAGAGGACTTCTATTCTAAAGCAGACAAATTTGCACTCTTCAAAGATACAGAAGGCAAATATTACACTCAGGAAGAATACAAGACTCTTATCAGCGGAAACCAGACCGACAAAGATGGTAACCTGATTTACCTATATGCAAACAACCGTGACGAGCAGTATGCTTATATTGATGCAGCCGTAAACAAAGGTTACAACGTACTGATGATGGACGGACAGCTTGACGTTCCGATGATAAACATGCTGGAACAGAAACTGGAAAAGAGCCGTTTCACACGTGTTGACAGCGATGTTATAGACCGTCTGATTGTAAAAGACGAACAGAAAGGCGAAGAGTTGAAAGAAGACAAGCGCAGCATACTTTCTACAGTATTCAACGGCCAGATGCCAAAACTGCAGAAGACTGAATTCCATGTAGAAACTCAGGCAATGGGCGAAAACGGTTCTCCGATAATCATCACTCAGGCCGAATATATGCGCCGTATGAAGGAAATGGCAAACATTCAGCCGGGAATGAGTTTCTATGGAGAAATGCCTGATATGTACAACCTTGTGCTGAACAGCGACCATAAACTGATCAAACAGGTTTTGAGCGACACAGAAACAGCATGCGCCGAGAAATTAGTTCCTGTAGAATCTGAAATAGCTATACTGTCACTCAGAGAAAGTGAACTGCGTAAAGCTCACGAAGGCAAGAAAGACGAAGAAATCCCTGTTGCCGAAAAAGACGAGCTGAAAGATGTCGAGAAGAAACTTGATGAACAGAAAAATCAGAAGAACAGCATTTTGAACGAATATGCGGCCGGAAACAAAGTTGTGCATCAGCTTATAGACCTGGCATTACTACAAAACGGAATGCTGAAAGGTGAAGCTCTTACTAACTTTGTAAAGAGAAGCATCGAAATGATTTAAAGATAATATTAATTATTCATAGATATAGGGCAATGTCACTCTGGAAACGAGCTGACATTGCCCTTGTTTTTTTAATAGAATCAAGAAAATAAACAGGTAAAAGAAAAAATCATCATTAAATTAGATACAGATATAAATTTTGACTATCTTTGGTAGTCTGACAATCACAAAGCCCAAATAAATTGTATGAAAAAAACATTTGTACTGATATTATCCTTTATTTTTTACATGATATTCCCTTCTAGTGCCCAAAAAGTAGGTCTTGTGCTAAGTGGTGGCGGTGCAAAAGGTATGACACATATAGGGATAATACGTGCATTGGAAGAAAATAACATCCCAATAGACTATATCACCGGAACATCAATGGGAGCCATAGTTGGATCACTATATGCCATGGGGTACTCGCCAGACGACATGGAGAAAATGATAAAGTCACCAGACTTCAAAAAATGGTACTCTTCAGGTGGAATAGAAGAAGAATACATGTATTACTTCAAAATGAATCCTCCTACACCTGAATTCATAAACATCCAACTTTCAAAAATGAAGATGGCAAAGAAAGTGAAGACGAGATTTCTGCCATCGAGTGTAGTAGATCCTATGCACATGAACATAGTGTTTGTGGAACTATATGCACAAGCAACGGCCAAATGTCGTGGAAATTTTGACCAACTGTTTGTTCCCTTCAGATGTGTGGCATCAGATGTATATAACAAAAAACCTCTAATTATGAATAGTGGTGACCTTGGAGACGCAGTAAGAGCATCTATGA
Source organism: uncultured Bacteroides sp. (assembly GCF_937912035.1). Taxonomy (GTDB): domain Bacteria; phylum Bacteroidota; class Bacteroidia; order Bacteroidales; family Bacteroidaceae; genus Phocaeicola. Next base: position 165,379 of record NZ_CALDPF010000031.1, on the reverse strand, counting down.
GTTTTCCCGGCATGTTCAAACCAATTGAGATAGATTCTGTTCTTGCATACGACGGTGGCATTTATGATAATTTCCCAGTTTCTACAATGATTAAGGATTTCAATCCAGACATAATCATCGGAAGCGTTGTCAGCTCAAATCCAAGTAAACCTAAAGAAGGGGATATCATGAGTCAACTGGAAAATATGATAATGCAAAAAACTGATTATTCTATTCCAGACTCATTGGGTATCATGATGACTTTTAAATATACTGATGTCGGACTTATGGATTTTGACAGATATGATGAACTTCATGATATAGGTTACAATCGTACCATACAGATTATGGACTCAATCAAACAAAGGATTTCAAGAAGAACAAACTATAGGATTCTTGAAAAGAAACGTATCGATTTTAAAAGGGATATGCCTGAATTTAAATTCAGAAAGATTATAATCCACGGAACAAACGAACAGCAGAAAAAATATATAATGAGAGGATTTCATGCAAATGAAAATGATATTTTCACATTGGAAGACCTCAGGAAAGGATATTTCAGATTATTATCAGACAATATGATTTCTGAAATTATTCCTCATGCTGTATATGATTATAACGATAGCACTTTTACACTTGTGCTTAATGTAAAAATAGCAGAAGACATCTCTGTAAGAGTAGGTGGTAATGTAGGCTCAAATGGTGCAAACCAAATATATCTTGGTGCATCATATCACAATCTTGGAAAATACTCTAAAGAATTTGCCATAGAAGGACAATTAGGACAGATTTACAATAATTTGCAAGTCACAGGAAGAATTGATTTGCCAACCGAAGTTCCTACCTCATATAAGATGATACTGTCATTATCATCATTTGACTATAAAGGACAAACAAAAAATTTCATAAATCAAATAAACAGCCCTGTATTCAACAAGAAAGATGAAAAGTTCATTAAGGCATATATAAACATGCCTTTTCTGAGCAAACATAAAGCCGAATTCGGATTAGGGGCAGCAACTCTTACAGATCTCTATTTTCAGACAAACGTAATAGATTTCACAAACAGTGCCAGAGACAAAAGTACATACAACATACTCGGAGGGTCGGTTGCACTTGAAGGGAACACCCTTGACAGCAAACTATATTCTGTAAGCGGCAAAAAAGAAAGGCTTGCTGCAAATATTTATTTTGGTACTGAAAAATTTCGCCAGGGGATGGGTACAGATCCATATAACGGTGAATTCAAATATACACAGGCCTGGCTCCAGATTTCGTACGAACTTGAAAAATATTTCCGTATCGCAAAAAAAGTTTCTTTAGGTTCATACCTGAATGCCTATTATTCGTCACGTAATTTCAGTAACAACTACCGTGCAACTATGATGCAGGCTGGCGAGTTTTCACCAACAACTCATAGTAAAATAACATATAATGAAGCTTTCAGGGCAAACCAGTTCGTAGGAGCAGGAATTATTCCTATATACAAGTTTAACAGTATGATACATGCAAGGCTTGGCATTTATGGTTTTGTTCCGTTCTTCCCCATAAACTGCAACGAGTTGAATAAAGCAACTTATGGTAGAATGTTCACAAAGTTTGAATATTTAGGCGATTTATCTGTAGTGGTCAGATTACCTTTTGGATCGATTAGCGCTTATCTGAACTATTATAGTTCTCCTGATAAGAACTGGAATGCAGGAATATCACTTGGATGGCAAATATTTGGAGAAAGGTTCATGCGATAATAACTTTTTTACTAAAAACTAAAAAAGTTATCCGAAAAGCTTGCACAATTAAAAAATAATCCATACCTTTGCACCCGTTAAGAAAAAGAGAAGGCCGCGTAGCTCAACTGAATAGAGTAGCTGACTACGGATCAGCCGGTTACAGGTTTGAATCCTGTCGCGGTCACAAAAATAGATGATGAATTTTATTCATCATCTATTTTTTTATACTTGAATATCATTTAATAACAAGAATAGGTGTCCTTGAGTGAAAAATCATCTTCTTCGCTATACTTGGATTGAAAAGACGTGCAAAAACATTACGTTTATAATTCGACACGCACAACACATCTATTTCCTCACTCTTGACATAATCATCAAGATTATTAAAGAAACTGTCATCCGTCACGAGACTGTAATTTATATTTAAGTCTGGATATTGCTTATGGAAATATTCTTTTATACCAGACAATTTTATTTCATTCCACATTCTTCTTTCTTCGTTTGAATTAATATGGATAAAATAAATTTCAAAGTTATAATCCTTGAATGTAGTGATAAGAGAATCAAATGCAATCAAATCGCGCTGGTCAAAATTTGTTATAAAAGCAACTTTATGAATTTCCTTGAAGTTTGTCAGCTTAGCTTCTTCCGGTATGGAATATACAAACACCGGACTACGCTCTATGACCTCAGCTGTAACACTTCCCATCAATCCATATTCCGTCATATTCTCTCCACGCGTTCCCATCACTATCATCAATGGAGATTCTTCACGTGCGAAAGACAGAATTTCCTCTTCAGGAATTCCTTCACGAAGCAAACATGTATATTTTACAGTAGGTATCTCTCCTTCAGCCATCATTTTGTCTATAGAATCTGTCAGTTCCTTCAGGCGGTTATGGACATTATCCAACATACTTTTTATTCCCAATTCTGCTTCGTAAGGCATGCCATAACCTTCAGTCGCATACTGCAAGCTAGGCATATATACAGGACTGAAATAAACATGCATCAACACCACCTCTACTTTAATCTGTGCTGCAAAGTTCAGACCGAACTTACAAGCTTTTAATGAATTATCGGAAAAATCTATAGGTACAAGAATTATCGGTTTTTTGCGTTCCTTATCCGTTTCTTTCACATGCTCTTTAACAACGTCTTCCGCCAACCATGCTGAACTTTCGATTATGCTCAGAGCACGTGGCAAATCACTTTCCTTAATACGTATCCTTACTCCTGAAGATATCACAGGTTGGATAAGATTCACATTGTGTATATAAGACTCAATTCCTTCATTCTCCAATACGTTCTTCAGTATCTGAGCTTTAGAATAAGTCAAGATTGCCAGAGTAACAAGTTTTTCTTCTTCCATACTATAAATGTTTTTAGTAAATATATAACGCAGATATAAGTGATATGATCCTATTATAAACAATAATAGCTATAATAGTTACCATTCATATCTGCATAACTATTATAGCTATTCAACTAAAGTTATCTATCGGAAGCCTCCCTAAGAATATCTAAAGCTTTGTCCAGAACTACAGTATCATCAAGCATTACCAAACCTCCGTCAGGACCGGGCTCCAAATGTATTCCTACACACTTGCCATCCTTGAAATTCTGTCCACCGAAAAAGTTTCTAACTGTTTCTACTGATATATTTAATTCATCGGCAATACGATGCATACTTCCTTCAGGTAAAGAATCTTTTATATTTCTTAATTCGTTAAATGTAATTGTTCGTGTCATAGTAATCATGTTTTAAGAATTTCACAATATGTTTATTATCTCGATGATAAATATATATAAAAATTACATAACGAGCAAGAAACAAATGTTTTTTATTTTAAAATCATCAGATTATAACAGTATTCCTAGAAATATAGTGACTTAGATACAACCATACCGCATATTACAGCATAAAAATACGTCAGTAACAGCACAAGAACTACTACATTTATGCTTTGCACATCATAACCGCTTTCAGTATACTGGTTAGATATAAAACGCTGTTTTAACGACAATTTCTTTAATACTAATTTATATATAAAATACACTAAAGCGCCACACAGAATACCGTCAATCAAACCAAAGAATACATCACCCGGATAATGAACTCCCAAATACACACGTGAATATGTTGGTATCAAAGCCCAAATGTACATCATAAACGTCATTATACCATTTCTAACCAGCAATGAAATGAATGTAGCAACAGCAAATGTATTTGCTGCATGACTCGAAATAAAGCCATACATACCTCCAGCACGGTAATTATTTACCACATCTACCATATACATAAACTCAGGATCTTTAGTTGGCCTGAATCTTTCAAACAGAGGTTTACACAAACCTGAAGCAGTCTGGTCTGCAAGAGTAATGACAACAGCAATAAGACATAAAATAGTAATACTACGTCTTATATTATTATTCTTGAAAATAACATACAGCAATGCAATAGCTGCAGGTATCCAGGTTTGGGTCTTAGTAACAATATACATAAAACCATCCCAGAAAAGAGAATCACTGCCATTAAGTTTTAACAACAGTAGCTTATCAACATCTATTAATTGCTGTATGTCCATACTATATATATATTAAATATTAAATTACCTCAATACTTTCAGTAGGAAGCCAACCTCTGGTTCCATCTTCAAGACTGACTTCCTTCCACCCTTTCATGGAATTGTCATTAATATAAACTTTCGTGCCTTCATGCAAAACAAACAAGTCTGTTCCACTATCATCAGGTGTACTCTTTACTGTAACAGATGGTTGCATTACAATTGCCCCAGTACGATTGACCAATTTATCTTTCTGCGAATCAGCAAACATATTTGCAACAATAGTCAAAACCAAAAAAACAACAGCCAGTGAAAAGCCTGTCTTCTTAATGACTATCTTACTACAAAAAATATATGCCGATGTCCCCAACAGAAACAGTATAAAACATGTCACAGCAAATGCAGCCCAAGAAGATTCACTCATCATATCACGAATGGAATTTCCCCATGTCACAATAAAAATTTCACTTTTAGGAGTTACTTTATCTATTGTTTTGCTTTTCGCCATGTCCAGATTATATCTTATATCATCGTCACCAGGCGAAAGAAGCAATGCACGTTCATAGTTCAGCACAGCTTTTGCTATATTTTTATCCTTATAATAACTGTTTCCCAGATTATAATATACATCAGCAGATTCCTGACCAGTAGCCAAAATAGCTTCATATTTCTCAATTGCCCCCTTAAAATCATTCTCCTGATAAGCCTTGTCTGCTTCAGTTTTTAAAGAAGCATTGGCTGGCAACAGGATACATGCCAGAAGCATTACCAAAACATACATTCTATTCATTGTATATATCTCCTATATGTTTTAACGTTTAATACAGTTTTCCATCTTGCTTATCACATCTACAGATGCAGAATAAACTTTATCCATCGCCTCATTCTGATTTCCGGGAGCGTATCTTGCAAACTCACATTCAGACAGTGCACTGATAAATTCTTTAATCAAATCCTCAGAAACACCATGACTTGACAACTCTGCTTCTATATTGTCTCTTGACAATTTTGATACCGGGATATTTAGTTTGTCACTAATGTATCCCCACAAAGCCTTAAGGACTTCATCATAGAATTCGTTGACCTTATTCTCAGAAAGTAATTTACCAGCAAGTTTCATACGCTTGGTAGCAACTTTATTGGCTTTTTTAGTTTTAACCTTAGCAACATTGGCACTTTCAACAGCCTGTTTTCTATATATCACTACAAACACAATAAACAAAAGGAAAGGAATGATATACCATAAATAGTAAGAAGTTGTACCAAAGAAATAATTGCCTTTCTGTCTGAGTGCTGTATCTCCTGTTTTAATAAACAGAATATCAGTACCTAGGACCTTAACATTTTCCTTATTAGTGAAATTTGCTATAACCTGCTGGCTGGCAGCACTTCCATCACCTTTGGCAACTTTCAGTTCATATGCCTCAGTAGTAAGCGTCTTATATTTTTCCGATGCAATATCAAAATATTTAAACTCAATTGCAGGAACGGTAAAATTACCAGCATGACGAGGAATGGCTAGATACTCAATAGTTTTTGTTCCACTCAAACCATTGGCTGTCAACTCATAATTATCTTCAATTTTAGGATCATAGATTTCAAAATCATGAGGGAACTTGACTTCAGGAGCACTTACAAGCTTCATATTACCGGTTCCGCTGATAGTCAGTTTAATGGTTACTGCCTCGTTAGCCTTAAGTTCAGTAGTGCTTATATCCGATTTCAAAGAGAAAGTACCTACTCCACCTGAGAATCCTTCCGGTTTTGCAGGAAGCGGATCAACATTGATAACCAGCTTAGGAGCTACAATTTTCTTGTTAACCTCTACGTAACCTCCTCCGTTAAAGAAAGCTTCAAATGGATCGTCAGAAACAGCAACTCTCTGTGCTACAACAGCATCAAAAGTTACAGCAGGTATTTCGAGTTTTCCTGATTTCTGTGGAAATAATACATACTGTCTGTAAACCACTGTGTTATAGTTTCTTCCCTTATAATGTTCTAATTTGAAAGTTTTCTGAGTAGGCAATTCTACCTCTTGAACATAGAAACCTTGCTGATCAGGCATCTTTCCAAGCAACTGTCGTAAGTCAACTGTAGTATATGCCTTGTATGTCACCAATATAGCTTCCTGTTCATGAACCTTAGTCTTGCTTGCAGTAGCCAGTACAAACAAATCCTTGTCTGTAATTCTTCCGCTTGATTTCTGGTTTCTGGAAGATATTCCACTATTTCCCTGACCTTGATTAGAATTAGCATCTTCCTTATCCTTTGGAAGGACCTTTATAGTAAGTGGATTTGAAAAAATCTTTTTACCGTCCACCTCAATACTTGCAGCCGGGATATTAAACGTACCTTCCGATACAGCCATTAAAATATAAGTATACGTAATGGAACGGCTGGAAGACACCTTACCATTAATAATCTGTGTACTACTCTGCTGCGAACGGCTAGGTCCCATAAGTACGTCAAACCCCTTGGCCTGGGGAGCAAGAAAATCCTTAACATCCTGCGAGTTCACAGTGTATGTAAGTCTGAACTGATCACCGTTAACCACCACGTCAGGTGCAGCAGCCCTCAATGTCACCTCCTCCTCGGCAAACATTTTTAACGATACGGTTATCATCAATATCAAGAAAATATATTTTCTCATCATTATATAATTTATTTTTTTTCAACTAATTAAACACATCAAGTCAAATAAGGACATATTTTTACCAGTCTTTTTCAAGTTTCTTTCCGCTCACTTGCATCTGCTTCTTCACTTTGTCCTGTACGTCCTTTTCATCCTGCATTGCAGCCCTCAACAATTGTTCAGCATTTTCTTTTGACATTTCATCTTTATTCTGTTGCTGTTGTTGTTGGTTCTGGTTTTGTTGTTGCTGTTGCTGATCCTGCTGATCTTTGTTCTGTTCTTTCTCGTCTTGTTTCTGATCCTGTTTCTGATCTTTCTGCTGATCCTGATTTTGCTGCTGTTGCTGCTGATCTTTCAGCTGTTTCTGAGCAAGAACAAGATTATAACGAGTTTCATCATCCTTCGGATTATTTCTCAAAGATTCCTTGTAGGCCTCTATACACTGTGGAAGCTGTTTTGACGACTGCAGTATCACCCCCATATTATGATATATATGAGCCAACTTAGACTTATCTTTTTCCAGACGTGATGCAGCCTCAAACTGCTCCATAGCCTCCTTAGCCTTTTGTTGCATAAGAAGCGAGTTTCCAAGATTGAACATGGCGTCAGCAGATTTCGGATTAATCTCCAAAGCCTTTCTATAATCAACCTCTGCCTTTACAAAAAGACTATCGTTATAAAGTTTATTTCCGCTTCTGAGATAATCTCTCTCTGTTTTCTGCGCGTATGCCACTGATGAAGTAAAGAGCAATACTCCGAATAAATATAATTTACTACACCACATAAATCAATCCTGTTTGAAAAGTTTCACATTCTTAAATAAAGGATTCTTCCTGTTGAGCAACATAACGTCTATAGCCAACAGAATCAAAGCCAGCCATGCAAGAACATCAAATTGCTCATCAAACTCGGTATACACCTGAGTCTCTACATCAGCCTTTGCCAGTTTGTTTATCTCCGCATTAAGAGCACGTTCTGCGTTGTTGGTATTATCTACTCTAACATACATACCGTTACCGGCTTTTGCTATCTCTTGACACATCTGTTCATTGAGCTTTGTCACAACCACATTACCATCCTTATCGCGACGGAAATCGTTTGTTCCCTCAACTGGAATAGGCGAACCGTCAGGCGAACCCACTCCAAGAACAAATACCCTCACTCCTTTTTCAGCAGCCTGTTGTGCTGCTTCTACGGCTCCTCCCTCATGGTTCTCACCATCAGTAATAAGGACTATGGCACGTCCCACTCCCTCATTTGGAGTAAAACTCTTCATCGCCAAATCTATGGCTCCACGAATATCCGTACCCTGTGTAGTTATAAGTGAAGGCGAAATAGTTTCAAGAAACATTTTGGCAGATATATAGTCGCTTGTAATTGGAAGTTGGGTAAAAGCCTCCCCTGCAAAGACTATCATAGCAACCTTATCATTATTGAAAGTCTCCACAAGCCTTGAAACCAGTTTCTTTGATTTTTCAAGACGGCTCGGCGTGACATCCTGCGCAAGCATTGAGTTTGAAATATCAAGTGCTACCACAGTTTCAACTCCCTGACGTTTCACGGTTTCCATCTTAGAGCCAAACTGAGGACGTGCCAACATGAAAATCACCATAACTAATGCTACAGTTACCAGCCAAAACTTTACGTCAGGTCTGTATTTTGAAACATTAGGCATAAGATGTGCCATCAATTCCGGATCTCCATACTGGCGTAATTTTTTCCTCCTTCTATAATTGGTATATATATAGAATACTACCAGCAAAGGAATTATCAATAACAAATATAAATATATCGGTTCTCCAAATCTAAACATAGCAAATCACTTTTAAGGTATTTTCTTCAAAACCGTGTTACGTAAAATCAATTCAAGCAGGATACAAAAGAAAGCAACGAGAGCAAAAATCTCATATTCCTCTTCTCTCTTGCTGAATTCCTTTACATTCAGTTTTGTTTTCTCCAATTTGTCTATTTCCTGATACACCTCTTTCAGCTTGGAATTGCTTGTTGCACGGAAATAATTACCGTTAGTTTCAGCAGCTATCTGTGTCAGAGTCTGTTCGTCTATCTCAACAGGTGTCTGTATATACTGAACACCGGCGTATGTCTGCATAGGATATGGAGCTGTACCGTTAGTTCCCACACCGATAGTATATACTCTTATACCGAACTGTTTTGCTATCTCAGCGGCTGTTAATGGCGAAAGTTCACCACGGTTATTCACACCATCAGTAAGCAGGATGACAACCTTTGATTTAGCCTTACTGTCTTTCAATCTTGTTACAGCATTAGCCAGTCCCATACCGATAGCAGTTCCGTCTTCTATCATGCCACGGTATATCATATCACAGCTAACACTGTGAAACAAGTTAAGCAAGACACCGTGGTCTACAGTAAGAGGACATTGAGTAAAAGCTTCACCGGCAAAAATCGTCAAACCGATATTATCATTAGGACGACCGTTGATAAACTCAGCAGCTACCTGTTTCGCAGCCTCCAGACGGTTCGGTTTCAAATCCTCAGCCAGCATACTTGTAGAAATATCCACAGCCAGCATAATGTCAATACCTTCAATCTCCGTATTCTGCCAGTTGTCAGTAGTCTGAGGTCTTGCCAGAACAAGAACTATCATAACGAAAGCACACAAACGGAGCAAAAATGGTGCATGAATAAGATACACTTTCCAGCTTTTACGCACATTCATGTACATTCGCGTAGTTGATACCTGCAGAGTAGCTTCTGTTCGTTTTCTGCGCATAATATACCATACAATATACGGTATTAGCAGAATCAATAAAAACAGATATTCAATATTAGCAAAAATCATAACTTCATTCATTTAAACATTAAAAGAAGAGATCAATAATGCATCTAACTGCAATATACAGACATACGGCCGCACCAACACCCGTAGCCCCAATACTGCACATCAATGCAATTCGTCCTTGTTTCGAACGTTTTTCCTCCACCTTTATCTCTGTAGGTTCTTTCTTCGCATTGACATCTTCTTCCTGTTTCGTTTCATTGATAAAGTCCACAGCATTCACAAGATTCATGTCATTTTCATTCATCATAGGTGCATGTTTCGCAAACTTCACCAAGTCGGCTGTTTCAAAAAGATATTTCAAATCCTTCAGCGAGTCCTTGTCTTTTACCTGAAGCAGATGTTCTATGATCTCGGACGATGTCATTTCCATGGCATTGAAACCGAATCTTTCCATAATATATGTACGGATAACATCTGTCAACTCGGTATAATACAACTTAGGATCTTCTCTCTGCACATTCTTGTTGGCTTTTATTTCCTCAATATGCTTCATTGCTTCCTGATGTGGCGGCAATTTAGGTTCAATCTTTATAATCCTGATAATAGGCTTGTTGTTCTTCAATCTCACTACCAGGAAAACACATGCAGCTCCGAAAAGCAACATAAGAATTATAGAATAAACCATACCGTCTATATCCTGCCATTCTATTGGCACTTCCACTACAGTCTTAGGTCCGAAGAACTGGTCAGGATGTAGGGTATCAACCGGAATAGAATACACCTTCAGTGCCAATGATTCCGAACGGTACTTCTCGTCATCCACCATAACCTCAAGTGGAGGAAGATAGTACAGAGCCGAATCAAACGAAGTAATTGTATATTCCTGACTTATAACCCATCTCTTGTCATCATTAAGTTTCTGGGTATCAGGCTTTGCTATATCCAACACTTCAACACCTCTCACCAATGTATCTTTAATAACAGGCAGTTGCAACTTTCTGTCAGCATCCATGCTCACTTCTAGGTGCACCTTTGTCTGTTCTCCTACAAGCAATTGCAAAGAGTCGATGCTTGCCCTTACCGTAACCTGCTGCGCTTTGATCTGTGGAGATACCAGCGACATAGAAGCTAAGCATAAAGCCCCAAGCATCAACCTTCCGTATTTAAATAAAATATTCTTCATCTGACCACTAGTTTCTTTTAGCAAACAAATTAAGCAAAGCTCTTACATAGTCCTGGTCTGTACGTACAGAAACAGAATCCACATTACACAAGTTGAATATATTGTTCAACTTTTTCTGCTGTTCCATCCACCATTCATGATGAGCTTTTCTTAACGATTTTGACGATGTGTCAATCCATTCTTCATGACCTGTTTCCGCATCACGCACCAACATAAGTCCCACATCGGGCAGTTCTTCCATTCGGCGATCATAAACCTGAACGGCTACCACATCATGTTTTCTGTTTGCCACTGTCAATGCATTTTTGAAATCCTTGTCATCAATAAAGTCGCTCAACATAAATGCGGTACAACGCTTCTTCAATACATTCGTAAGATACTCAATTGCGCATTGCAAATCAGTACGCGAACTCTCCGGTTCGAAATCCAGCAATTCGCGTATAATATACAGAATATGTTTGCGTCCCTTTTTGGGCGGGATGAATTTCTCTATTTTATCAGAAAAAAATATTACCCCGATCTTATCGTTGTTCTGTATAGCGGAGAAAGCTATAGTAGCAGCTATCTCCGTCACCATATCCTTTTTCATCTGCTTTGATGTTCCGAAGTCAAGACTGTTAGATACATCCACAAGCAGCATCACTGTCAGTTCGCGTTCCTCCTCGAATACCTTTACGAATGGCTTGTCAAAGCGTGCCGTAACGTTCCAGTCTATATCGCGCACATCATCCCCGTACTGATACTCTCTCACCTCTGAGAAAGCCATACCCCTACCTTTAAAGGCAGAATGATACTGTCCTGCAAAAATATTGCTTGACAACCCACGGGTTTTGATTTCTATCTGTCGTACACGCTTTAATAATTCAGTAGTTTCCATTCTTCAAAAAGGTTTCTGATTAAGGCACTTCAACTTTGTTTAGTATCTTACTTACTATCTCATCCGAAGTAACGTTTGTAGCTTCAGCTTCGTAAGTAAGACCAATACGATGGCGCAATACATCGTGAGCCACAGCACGGACATCTTCCGGAATAACATAACCTCTGCGTTTGATAAACGCATAGCTGCGTGCGGCAAGAGCCAGATTGATAGAAGCACGAGGCGAACCACCGAACCCAATAAGACTCTTAAGTTCCTTCAAATCATATTTTTCAGGATAACGTGTAGCAAATACTATATCAGCTATATACTGTTCAATCTTTTCATCCAGATAAACCTGTCTTACAACCTTACGTGCCTCAATGATATCCTCAGCTTTCAAAATAGGTTTAACTTCTACTTTTTCTCCAGAGATATTCTGACGGATAATCTTCTTTTCTTCTTCAAGTTTCGGATAATCAATAATAACCTTCAGCATAAAACGGTCCACCTGAGCTTCAGGCAGCGGATATGTACCTTCCTGCTCAATAGGATTCTGTGTTGCCATAACAAGGAAAGGTTCTGGCAAACGGAATGTTTCCTTACTTAATGTCACCTGACGTTCCTGCATCGCTTCCAGCAAAGCACTCTGCACTTTAGCCGGAGCACGGTTAATTTCATCAGCCAATACAAAGTTGGCAAAAATAGGACCTTTCTTAGCGATAAACTGCTCATCCTTCTGGCTATAAATCATTGTACCGATAACGTCGGCAGGCAGCAAGTCCGGAGTAAACTGAACACGACTATATTTTGAATCAATAAGCGATGCCATTGTCTTAATAGCCAATGTCTTAGCCAAACCAGGCACACCTTCCAACAATATATGTCCGTCTGCCAACAAGCCAATCAGCAATGATTCAACCAAATGTTTTTGTCCCACGATAACCTGATCCATACCCGTCATCAGGTTTGTAACGAACGCGCTCTGGCGTTCAATCAATTCGTTCAATGCACGAATATCAATAGCTTCAGCCATAACTTCTTGTTTATTTTATTAATTTCATTCTCTATATTTTATACACTAATCAAGGCCAACCCCTTTTTAGTGCACCCAAAATTACGTTTTTAAGTTAACAGCTACAACTAATATTTATTAAAAAATCATACCAGTGTATCTATTTAAGTCTTTTTTATCTTATTCTGCCGAATTTAAAAACAAATAGAATATATAAAACAAAGAAACAGCATCACGAAGGACATTTATCCATCAGATGCTGTATCCATATAACATTCTTAATCTACGGGAGTAAGTACAGGTATACGCAACACTGTTCCAATCGGAACATTATTAGGATCCTGTATAACATCTTTATTGTGCATAACAATATATGGCCACAACTTTCTATTCTTGTAATAACGGTAAGCTACTTTCGACAGAGTACTACCTTTAGATATTGTATACTCTTCAATTGTTCCACTTATTTTATAGGGCACTTCATCACTTAAATATTTTATCTCATTCTTGTTTTCAGTAGTAACCTTTATAATGGAATCTATAGTTTTTCTAGTCGCCGAAGCCGTATCACGCATCTCTTCATTTATCACGAGAGACGAATCTTTTTCTATTGTATCAATAATGCCAATAACTGGTTCTATTTCTGTTACATTATTTCCAACTTCCATAACTTTTGCAGATTTCACCTTATGCGATAAAACTCCCCACATAATTCCGCATCCTATTACAATTCCAACAAGAAGTATAGCAGCCAGCAAATACCAATGCATACCTCCTTTTCTCTGAAATGATTTCTCATCATTTTGCGAAATCTCCTCTACCACATCAGTTTTCTCAGCAGTATTATTTTCAACAATGTCACCAGAAGATTTCACTTCACATTGCACTTCACATTGCTTTTCACTAACAGGTTCATCATGAACCTCTACATTATCTGTCGCTGTTGTTATTTCTTCCGCAACAGAAATAGATTCTTCTTCCTCAACATCATCAAAATGCACACTCTCCCCCAATTCAACAGGTTCAAAATGCGAAAACGGTTTATTCACAGCATCTCTTATGGAAGCCTCAGGAACAAATACTATTCTACCTTCATTCAAGTCTGTATCAATAAGTTTAAAAGTTCCAAAGCCCTTAACCCTTACATATTTATCCCTTCTGAGTCCTTCTTCTATCAATGCTATAAAGCTACAGACAAATGCTTGCGCATCTGTCTGTTCCATATTTAATTTGGCTGCCAAACAGGCAGCAATTTTTTCTATTGTAAGTTTATCATCCATTAGTCACTTTTTATCACCGGAAATACCAACTTTATCTTTGAGAGTTACCGATGGTCTGAATCCCACAACTAGTTTAGGCGGAAACAATGTACGTTTTCCTGTAACTGGATTGACTACTATCCGTTCAAGCTTTTTCCTAACCTCAAAAGCACCCAAGCCATGCAATGACACACTTTTACCGTCCTGCAGTTCTCCGATAATCACCTCGGTCAAAGAGGAAACCAACCGTGCTGTTTTCTTTCCATCACATTTGATTTTCTCCGACAATAAATTCAGAAACTCTTCTCCATTCATTCTGCAATCCTCCCATAAAGGTCGAAATCATCAGCATCTTCTATTGTTACATTATAGAAACTGCCTTCTTTCAATTTTTTCCCCTCATACTTTATAAGTACTTCAGGGTCTACCTCAGGAGAATCAAACTCAGTACGTCCAATATAATAATCGCCTTCTTTTCTGTCAATAATAACTTTCAGAGTTTGTCCTATTTTCCTGTGACTCAGTTCGGCAGAAATCTCCTGCTGCAAAGCCATAAGCTCGTCCAGTCTTTTCTGTTTGACTTCTTCAGGCACATCGTCCTCATAATTTTCCGCAGAATAAGTTCCTTCCTCCTCTGAATAGGCAAAAGCCCCCATACGGTCAAATTTGGCAATTCTGACAAAATCCTTCAACTGTTCAAAATCATCTTCGGTTTCACCAGGATAACCAACCATTAATGTCGTACGCAGATGTACACCTGGAACCTCCTTACGGAATTCCTCAATCAATTTGTATGTTTCCTCTTTTGTTACGTGTCGTCTCATTCTTGTCAACATATTATCACTTATATGCTGAAGAGCAATGTCCATATACTTACAGACATTATCATTTTCCCTCATCACACGAAACAAGTTTCTAGGGAATTTTGCAGGATATGCATAATGCAGACGAATCCATTCCACACCCTGAATCTTTGCCATAGCATCAATCAGTTCTGGCAACATCTGTTTCTTATACAGATCCACACCATAGTATGTAAGTTCCTGAGCTATAACCTGAAACTCTTTTACACCTTCAGACACAAGCAGTCTCACCTCATCCAGAATTTCTTCCATAGGTCTTGACACATGACGTCCTGTAATAATAGGAATAGCACAGTAAGAACACTTTCTGTCGCATCCTTCAGAAATTTTCAGATATGCATAATGTTTAGGAGTAGTAAGATGTCTTTCTATAGCATATTCCGAATGATAGATCTTTCCCAGATCATCAAGAAGTTCATTCCAGTTGAATTTACCATAAAACTTATCAACCTGCGGAATTTCAACCTTCAATTCATTAAGATAGCGTTCAGACAGACAACCCATCACATAAAGCTTCTTCAGCTTTCCTTCCTCCTTAGCCTGACAGAATTCCAGAATCATGTTAATGGATTCCTCTTTTGCATCACCAATGAATCCGCAAGTATTTATCACTGCAATCTCTCCCTGCGGTTTTTCTGTGTCATGCGTCACCTTGTATCCATTAGCCTCAAGCTGTCTCATCAGCTTCTCAGAATCCACCAGATTCTTCGAACAGCCAAGAGTTATAATATCTATTGTATTTTTCTTCATTTATTTTCCTTCAGTACCAAACAACGAATCAACAAACTCACGACGGCGGAACACCTGAAGATCCTCCATACCTTCACCCAATCCAATATATTTCACAGGAATCTTGAACTGGTCAGAGATACCTATCACCACACCACCTTTGGCAGTACCATCCAACTTGGTGATTGCCATGGCATTAACTTCAGTGGCCAAAGTGAACTGTTTCGCCTGTTCGAAAGCATTCTGTCCGGTAGAGCCATCAAGCACCAGCAACACTTCATGCGGAGCATCAGGCACAACTTTCTTCATTACATTCTTAATCTTGGTCAACTCATTCATCAGTCCTACTTTATTATGCAAACGTCCTGCCGTATCAATAATCACCACATCAGCATTATTCGCCACAGCTGAGCTCAATGTATCAAAAGCCACGGATGCAGGGTCGGCTCCCATCTTCTGTTTTATTACCGGCACTCCTACTCTTTCGCCCCATATATCAAGTTGTTCCACTGCAGCAGCACGGAACGTGTCAGCCGCACCAAGATACACAGAATTTCCAGCTTTCTTGAACTGATATGCCAGTTTACCTATAGTTGTAGTTTTTCCTACACCATTTACCCCTACTACCATAATCACATACGGTTTCTTGTCTGCAGGCAAAGTAAAATCCTCAGTATCAACCGTATTATTTTCAGTAAGCAGAGCTGCTATTTCCTCTCTAAGAATATTATTGAGCTCCTGAGTGTTTACGTACTTGTCTTTTGCCACTCTTGCTTCGATGCGCTTTATAATATTAAGCGTAGTCTCTACACCTACATCCGAAGTCACCAGCACTTCTTCAAGGTTATCCAACACTTCGTCGTCCACCTTAGACTTCCCTGCCACGGCGCGGGCAATCTTTCCGAATACACTTTCTTTAGTTTTAGACAATCCCTTGTCCAGAGTTTCCTTCTTTTCTTTAGAGAAAAAGCTAAAAATTCCCATACTTGTATATTTATCTATTTATGACACAAAGATATAACTATTTTCTTAGATATAAAAAAAGTTCCCACCGTTTATTATTGGCGGGAACTTTCAAAATATCATTTAATAGCTGTAATGCTAAAATTATTTCTTAAAGAAGTCCTGAACTTTTTCGTTTGGAACCATCTGTTCGTCAAAGATGTAAGCACCAGTCTTAGGTGACTTAACCATTTTGATAACCTTAGTATAAGAACGTCCTTCTTTACCTGTCTGAAGGGTTGCGACTGTTTTCTTTGCCATGGTTTACTCTTATTATTTAATTTCTTTATGTACTGTTACTCTCTTCAAGATTGGGTTATATTTCTTAAGTTCCAATCTTTCAGTTGTATTCTTTCTATTCTTTGTAGTGATATAGCGAGAAGTTCCCGGCAAACCACTTTCCTTCATTTCTGTGCACTCAAGGATTACCTGTACTCTGTTACCTTTAGCTTTCTTAGCCATAGTCTTTCTCTCCTTTTAATTAACCAATAATTTTGATACTCTTCCAATCACAGTAACCGTTAGCTACAGCTTCGTTCAATGCAGCGTCCAGTCCCTTCTTGTTAATAACTCTCAAGCCGTTAGCGCAGATATTCAGGCTAATCCAGCAATCTTGTTCTACATAGTAGAATTTCTTTGTAAACAAGTTCACATCAAATGTTCTTTTAGTTCTTCTCTTTGAGTGTGAAACGTTGTTGCCAATCATGGCTTTCTTTCCGGTAATTTGACAAATTTTTGACATTTCTATCTAGTTTTTATAGTTTCAATTCGTTCATTCTTTAAAACGGAGTGCAAAGTAAGCGTTTTTATTTCAAACATGCAAACTTTTGAGCGACATTTTCTATTTTTCTTCGTTATTTTCTTGATTTTGACACAATTCACGCAATAAATACAGTGCTTTTATGCTCGCATTATGTACATTTTGCTCTCTTCCGTTGTCTTCGCAGATTTTTTCTGTAATAACCTTATCTTTATTTCCGGCAGCAATCCATACCGTACCTATCGGCTTCTCCGGAGTTCCACCTGTAGGTCCTGCAATACCCGATGTAGCGATAGCATAGTCTGCATTGAATGCTTTCAAAGCCCCTTGCACCATTTCCACAACAGTTTCTTCACTCACGGCACCGTGAGTTTCCAAGGTCTCGGCACTTACCCCCAGCAGATTCTGCTTAGCTTCATTTGAATAAGCCACGATACCTCCTTTATAAAATTTCGAGCTTCCCGGAATAGATGTAATATTTGCCGCCACATTACCTGCCGTACAACTTTCCGCAGTTGCAAGCGAAAATTCCTCTCTCCAGAAAATTTCGCTTATATCTCGACTTAACATTTTTCCCTCTACTGACATAATCTCTTTATATTTTATATTGTTACATTTATTTTATTGTCACTCTTGAATAAGCAGGCTTATCTATAGAACAGAAATCCTTATCCAGGAATTTATAATATCCTGTAATGGCAATCATGGCTGCATTATCCGTAGTATAACCGAATTTAGGTATATAAATGTTCCAGCCATATTTTGCTGCATGTTCGCGGAATGCATTTCTCAGTCCGTTATTTGCCGACACTCCGCCTGCCACAGCCACTTCGTTTATACCTGTATCCTTCACGGCCTTACGAAGTTTATCCATAAGAATATCTACGATAGTTTTCTCAAGCGAAGCTGCCAGATCTTCCTTATGATGTTCTATAAAGTCAGGATCATCCTTAAGCCATTCCCTTAACGAATAAAGGAAAGAAGTCTTCAGTCCGCTGAAACTATAGTCATATCCAGGGATATGAGGCTTGCTGAATGAATAAGCCGAAGCATTACCCTGTCTCGCCAGCCTGTCAATTATCGGACCTCCAGGATAACCGAGCCCCATAACCTTCGAACACTTGTCGATAGCCTCTCCCGCAGCATCATCAATGGTCTGACCGAGCACCTCCATATCATTGTAAGCATTCACACGAATAATCTGCGAATTACCACCAGAAACGAGCAGGCATAGGAAAGGATACTTAGGTTGGTTATTATCCTCGCCAGACTCCTTAATAAAATGTGCAAGCACATGTCCCTGTAAATGGTTTACCTCCACCATAGGAATATCAAGCGACCTGGCAAGACCTTTAGCGAAAGAAACTCCAACCAACAACGAACCCATAAGACCCGGTCCACGGGTGAAAGCCACCGCACTCAATTCCTCTTTCTGCACCCCGGCCCTTTTCAAAGCCTCATGCACTACAGGCACGATGTTCTGCTGATGAGCCCTCGAAGCCAGCTCCGGAACCACCCCACCGTATGCTTCATGTACAGCCTGACTGGCAATCACACTCGACAGCAACACACCGTCACGTATCACAGCAGCCGAAGTATCATCACACGACGACTCTATACCTAATATAACGACATTATCCATTATAATCTATAATATTAAAGTTTGAAATCAATAAGTAAGTATCTCCAGTCCGTTTTCTGTCATCAGGAAAGTATGTTCCCACTGTGCAGACGGAAGTTCATCCTCGGTCACCACAGTCCAGTCATCCTCCTCATCAACAAAAACCTTATATGTACCCATATTAATCATAGGCTCTATTGTAAATACCATTCCCGGCACCAACAGCATTCCTGTACCCTTTCTTCCGAAGTGTTCCACATCCGGTTCTTCATGGAACTCAAGTCCCACACCATGACCGCACAGGTCTCTCACCACAGAAAAACCGTTCTTCTTGGCATGTTTCTCAATGGCATTACCTATATCACCAACAAATCCGAAAGGAGTAGCCGCCTGCATACCTATTTCAAGACATTCCTTAGCCACTTTCACCAGTTTTTCTTTTTCCGGAGATGTTTTCCCAATGATGAACATACGCGAAGCGTCAGAATAATACCCGTCAAGGATAGTAGAAACATCCACATTTATTATGTCGCCCTCCTCAAGAATCTCATCTTCCGACGGTATACCGTGACACACCACCTCATTAATGGAAGTACAAACACTTTTTGGAAATCCTTCATAATTCAAAGGAGCAGGAATTGCCCCATGCGAAACAGTAAAATCATACACCATTTTGTCAATTTCAGCCGTACTCATACCAGCCTTAATCTCGCTTGCCACCAGGTCAAGAACCGCAGTGTTAATAAGTCCGCTTCGGCGTATACCTTCAATCTGTTCAGGAGTTTTAATCAGCTTTCTCGAAGGAACCAGATGCCCTTTATTCTGAAAATAAAGAACTTTCTTATCCAGTTCAGTCAGTTCGGCGCCTTTAGGCACCCTCCAGTTTATTTTGTTCCTTATCATAAAATCAATATTGAAAATGCATTGCAAAGTTAGTAAAAATCAACTTAGACAGGAAACCATTATGTAATAGTTTTCTCCCTCTATATTAAAAAATGCTAAAAATACAATTAACACAGTAACAAAAGAAGAACAAATCTTTTTATTCTGATACAATAAGTCTATATTTGTAATCAAAGGTCATAACCTTATTCTAATAACAATTTAAAACATACCAAAATGGACAAGTATCAAATCGGCAGAAATGCCGGAATTGTCTGGAACAAATTGAAAGACAATGCACATTGGGATTACAAACAGCTGAAAGCAGCAACAGGTTTAACAGACAGAGATTTAAATGCTGCTATTGGCTGGCTGGCCAGAGAAGACAAGATTGATTTTGACATCAGCGATCAGCACGACACACTATTTCTGAACGTTAATGTTTACATTGGATGATATACAGTCAATAGTTTAATTCCACGCCTCGTACAGAACGCTAAGTTTCGTACGAGGCTTTTTATTTAATGTCAAAATTTGTACCTTTGCAACAAAATCAGAACAAAACACCAAATAACATTTTATGAAATACAAAATCATCGTTTTAGACCTTGACGGTACACTCACCAACACAAAAAAAGAAATAACCCCTCACACGCTTGAAGTCCTTATCCGCGCACAGGAACAGGGAATAAAAGTTGTTCTGGCATCAGGACGTCCAACCTACGGAATTGTTCCTTTGGCAGAAAAACTGCAGCTTTCAAAATATGAAGGTTATATACTGGCTTACAACGGAGGTGAAATTATCGACTGGAAGACCGGCGAACTTATGTATAAAAACCTTTTGGACCAGGAAATTCTTCCATACCTATACCAATGCGCAAAGGACAACAATTTTGCCATAGTGACATACGATGGCGAATACGTACTTACTGAACATCCTGACGATGAATATGTACTTAAGGAAGCCCTCTTGAATGTAATGAAGATCAAGAAGGTAGACAATTTCCTCGAAGCGGTAAAACATCCTATAGCCAAATGCCTTATCGTTGGCGAGCCAACCCGCCTTGCTGAACTCGAAAAAGAGATGTATGAACATCTGAAAGACCGTATGGGCGTGTTCCGTTCAGAACCATATTTTCTTGAGCTTGTTCCTAAAGGAATAGACAAGGCACAGTCGCTTGCCGTACTGCTAAAGGAGCTTGGTATGACAAAAGACGAAATGATAGCTATAGGCGACGGGTTCAACGATCTTTCAATGATAAAATATGCCGGTATGGGAATAGCCATGGGCAATGCACAGCAGATAGTAAAAGACAACGCCGACTTTATCACACTTACCAATGAAGAAGATGGTGCAGCGTATGCCATAGAGAAATTCATGAATGAAGATTAATCCAGATTCATAATTATAAAAATACAAAAGAGTGCAAAAACCGAATAACCTAATCCCGTTTTTGCACTCTTTTTTCATATTTCAAATAAACTTATTACCCTACCCGTTTACTGCCGTTTGAAAAAAATATCCTTCTCCTTGTCATATATCGGACTTTCAATACCAAGGAAAGACAATACACTATGGAAAACATGATACTGTCCCACCTCACGGCTTGCATCAATCTTCATATTCTTGTCCGTAGTCCACACGATGAAAGGAATTTCCACCTGCTCCTTAGGAGCCACAGCCATTGGAACACCGTGCATATACAGATTTCCTTCACCCAGAGACTCACCATGATCAGATACGAACATCACACATCCGCGTCTTTCCGGTATTCCGCGAAGAATATCTATCACCGAATGCACCAGATAGTCCGTATACACAATAGTATTGTCATAAGCATTCATCAGCTCCTGCTTGTCCGCCTTTGCCATCTCCACAGTGGTACACACCGGAGTGAATACCTCAAACTCTGCTGGATATTTCTTATTATACGTCGGACCATGACTTGTGCTGGTATGCAGAATCACCAACATCTTGTCTTTATCGCACGAAAGTATATCCTCCTTCAGTCCGGCAAGCAATGCACCGTCATATTTATCGTCCGCTTCAGGATACATTTTCTTTATATCCTTGATTTTATAATACTTATCAATATGTACAGGAGGTTCACCCCAGTTGGCTGTACGCCACACCACATCAACGCCATTGCGGAACAGGTAGTTAGGAAGAATCTCATAAAGCTTGTTTGTTTCTTTATGGTCCAGAATAGCTTTAACACCAGCCGTAGTATAAGTAGCTGCAGAATTAGCCACCAGCGCCGTCACACTATCCTTCTCCAGCAAAGGATTTGTAGGTCTGTCATATCCGTACAGCGAGAAATTCTCCCTTCTTGCCGACTCGCCTATTATAAGCACACATACATCCTTTGAAGTCGTTGCAATCTTTGCGTCTGGCAACTGAATAGCCTTGCGGTTTCTCTTCTTCTCCGCATTATAGAAACGTATCGAGTTCACCGTGTACGACCAAGGCATCAGCAAACTACCCAACTGCGTTGCATGACGGTCAATCCATGGCCAGTTTTGAATATTCACAAGAGCGATAATAATGGCAATGCCAAGCGAACCACCGATATTTGCAAAGAAACGTTTCGGCTTGCCATAATCTAACTTTCTTTTATACAGATAAATGCACGGCAAAACACCCAGCAGAAGAATATACAGCAATGCCTGACATGAGAAGAACCCAGAAGCCTCAGAGTATTGTGTGTTGAAAACATTCCCCATCATCTTGTCCGTGACAAGCACCTGATAAGTATTTATAAAATAAAGACACAGAGCATTTCCCAAGAAAAGGAAACCAAGAATACATTTCCCCACCACACGTCCGAGAAACAGCACGAGATAATAGAAAAAATAATTCAAGCCAAGCATTATCAATACAAGTCCGACAGTTATCAGAACCCCATTAAAATCCGCCTTGATATTTTCAACCACATGGCTGAAAAACGGCCAGTGATACGCAATAAGCGTAAAAACACTCAATTCTCCTGCCGCACGAGCCAGAGACACTCTTTCCTTAAAAAAATTTCTCATTTAAAATACACTTTATAAAACAATACAATTACCCCGCCACTCAATACCAGAACAACAAGATTAAAAAGTACAGTAAGCGGAATGTTCACAGTATTTGCCGGTTCTCTGTATGGAGTCTCCGAAACAGAAGCATCATATCTTGCAAACGGATTTGAATATATCACCTCACCGTCAGGGAAATATGCAGTAATTCTCACATACGGATCGTCCGGCTTCATATCATATTCAGCCTTCATTGCATTCCTGTTCAGAGCAAGAGTAGTATGATTCTGCCCTGTGAATTTAATACTGTCAGCTTTCTGCGACAGAGAAATATATACAGTAGTACTGTCCAGACCGATTTCCTTCACAGAAGGCAAATTTCTGTTTCTGGCATATTTCACCGCCCAGTCTCCATGGCCATAATCAGGAACACGCATAGCATAATATCCACCACTAAGCAATGTCTCCCTGATATCCTCATACCTTGCTGACGGACAATACAGGAAATTACATCTCACAGCCATTCTACTTGACCTGTCCGGATAATGTAAATCATCGTTTGCAAGTCCAAAACTATATCTGCCTGCGCTCAAAGCCCAGTCCCAATACTCATTCTCCGTACTCTTTCCGCTATCCAGCTCCATAAGTCTGTATCCCTCCAGCCTTCTCATCTGGAATTTGGAAGTACCTCCCGTTCTTAAAGGATGATTCATCTGCATGAAATCAGATTCCTTTCCAAGCAAATCCAGCTGAAACTGTTTCTGAAACACGAACAGGGGCAGCAGATTGTCAAATCGGTTCACCCTATCGCATCCGAACACAAGCTTGTGATATTTGAACAGGTTAATCCCATGCTCATACACATTCACCTGCAGTGCGGTGTCATACGGATGTACCGTCAGTTCATTATGATTTGAAAAAGTAACAATATCATACCCGAACTTTCTGTATGCACTGTCAGTCTGGTCTGGCCAATACTCACACTCGTTGAAAATCCCCTTCACACGCGTATGAGTATGAAAGTTTGCCCTCTTCCAGGGAATAGAATCCACTCCTTCCAACGATGCGTATGGATTGAAAATATCCGGTCCGCTGAAAGGTCTCGCCTCGCTGAAGTTATACACAGGACTGACGCTGGTCACAACAATAGCAAACAGAGCTATAAAAAACACTACACCTACAAACTTCAGCAGTAGGACACCTGCTTTACAAAAAATTCTTTTCATAATATCCAGTTTATTTTGAGTTGTCAATGTCCGGCAAATATACAGTTTTCTTTGCCATAAAACAACCGTTAACCCACAATAGAATATCCCGCCTGTTCCAGTGCGCCCCTTATCAGTGCTATATGTTCTGCGTTACGTGTCTCCATTACCAGACGCAGGAAACAAGCAGTGACATTACTTGTATTGTTGTTTCTCTCATGAAGCACGGAAATGATATTCCCTCCAAGATTTGCAATAATTTCTGCCACACCCTTCAGCTCACCCGGCTTGTCGTGCAAGTCGAGTGTCACAGTATAAGTACGTCCCGACATATCCAACCCTCTGCTGATTACACGGCTAAGGATAGTAACATCAATATTTCCGCCCGACACCACACAGATAGTCTTCTTTCCTGCCACAGGCACCTTATTAAACATAGCAGCCGCTACAGCTACAGCCCCCGCCCCTTCAGCGATAAGCTTCTGCTGCTCCATCAATGCAAGAATAGCAGCACAGATCTCATCCTCGGTCACAGTCACTATTCCATCCACATACTTGCTGCAAATCTCAAACGTATGTTCTCCCGGTTCCTTCACCGCTATACCGTCTGCCACAGTCGAGACAGAAGGCAGACACTCACGGTGCGCCTTCTCAATAGAACGAAGCATACTTGCCGCACCCTGAGCCTGCACACCATAAACCTTCACATCCGGATTCAATGATTTCAGAGCGTATGCAATACCCGAAATAAGTCCACCTCCACCGATTGGAACCACCACAGCTTCCACATCCGGCAACTGGTTCAACAGTTCCAGACCGATAGTACCCTGTCCTGCTATCACACACTCATCGTCAAACGGATGAATAAACGTATATCCTTTCTCCTCCTTCAGTTCAAGAGCCTTCTGATAAGCGTCGTCATACACTCCAGGCACAAGACAAACCTTTGCGCCATACCTTTTCGTAGCTTCCACCTTCGATATTGGAGCTCCTGCCGGCAAACATATAAGCGAGTCTATCCCATTCTTGGTCGCCCCCAAAGCGACTCCCTGTGCATGGTTTCCAGCCGAACATGCTATCACTCCCTTCTTCTTCTCCTCCTCAGTCAGGCAAGCAATTTTATAGCATGCGCCCCTCAGCTTGAAAGAACCTGTATACTGTAGATTCTCCGGTTTCAGATATATCTGACTTTCAGGATTTATCTGAGGCGCATATATAAGATCAGTTCTTCTTATTATATTCTTTAGGGCAAACGATGCTCTGTAAATACTGTCTAATGTTATCATAAAAACTGTTTCTTTTTAATCTTTTGTCTAGTTTATTACTATTTACCTATCACTTTATCATTACGGGCGCAAAAATACTTCTTTTTATAATACTATTGCCATAACATATATTTTTTTATTCACCCCATAGAGTTTTTTCCATAAGTCTGCGTTATACTCACGTAAAAGACAAAGTCAGAAATAGACAGAAACAAGCAGCATACCCGTAGCTATTGCTACCCCTGTAGCCACCAATCCAGGCATCATGAACGAGTGGTTCAATACATACTTTCCAATGCCGGTAGTACCGGTTCGGTCAAAGTTGATAGCAGCCACCACAGTAGGATAATTCGGTATGAAGAAATATCCGTTTACTGCAGGAAACAGTGCAATAAGCAGATACGGCGAAATACCCAATGCCAGTCCTAACGGAACAATGGCACGCACAGTAGCTGCCTGACTGTAAAGAAGAATAGACATGACAAACAAAGCCAGTCCAAATAACCATGGCATACTCTGCACAATACTTTCAATAGAACCTGTAAGCTGCCCGATGTTACCTTTAATAAAAGTATCTCCCATCCATGCAATACCGAATATAGCAATCACAGCCTGCATACCGGCAGGAAACACACTACCACTCACAGCCTTTATACCATCAATACGCAGAACCAGTAGAATCAGTGCAGCAGCACTCAGCATCAGTATTTCGATAATAGCCGGCATATCCATTGATACAGCCTTTCCTTCTACCATGAACGTAGGGCGCATCTCACTGATAGAGCCGAAAAGCACAATCAGCAACGTAGCCAACAAGAATATGATAACAGACCATTTAGCCTTGTTCACATTAGCCACATCAGCAGTCTTAACACTTTCATCACTGATAAGCCCCTCTTTCACTCTGCGCAGGTATTCAGGATCATCCAGCAGTTCCTTACCTACTTTCATAGAGCAGAACGCCCCTACCAGCACACCAACAAGAGTAGCCGGCACAGTAATTATCATAATATCAAAAAGTGTCACACCATGCAGAAGCCCCAACAGGGCCACGGTAGCCGCCGAAATAGGACTGGCAGTAATGGCCTGCTGCGAAGCTATGACAGCGATACCCAACGGACGTTCCGGACGAATCTTGGTTTCACGCGCCACTTCTGCTATCACAGGAAGAACAGAATAAGCCACATGCCCTGTCCCCGCAATGAAAGTAAAGAGATACGTAACAATCGGACTCAGAATAGTTACGTGTGAAGGATTCTTACGCAAAACCTTTTCGGCCAGCTTCACCATATAGTCCAACCCACCGGCAGCCTGCATACAAGAAGCAGCCGAAATAACCGCTACAATCATCAGCATTACGTCAATAGGAGGAGCCGTAGGCTGAAGGCCAAACACGAATATCAAAAAGGCCAGACCTACACCACCCATCACTCCCAAGCCTATACCTCCCAGCCTGGCTCCGATAATTATTGCGATCAAAACAATCAATAACTGTAATAACATATAAGCTTATTTAATCAAGTTTAGCAAGTGAAAAATAGTAAACAAGGTATTTTAATCCATCGATTATGACAGTGCCAAAAATAGACAAAGAATTCCGTTTATGCAATATGTCTGATACCATTACCATGAAAAATAATTTTTTTCTTCACCGGATAGGGGTTTTTCCATTTACCTGCGTTATACCAGTGAAAGAAACAAAGAAATGAAGAAAAATTAAATACTAACTTAACTAAACTATTTGAATTATGAAACTGAAATTTTTAGCATTGTCTTTATTAATGGTAGCAGGTGTAAATATGGTAAACGCACAGAACTCTACAAATGATTTCGTATCCGAAGACAGAAAGCATGATATCCGCCTGTCAGTAAGCGACGGACTCACACAAGGAACATCAGACATCTTGGGAATGGGTATCGCTGATGCCGTATTAGGTACAAAACGTTCAGACAGTAAAACAAGCCTCACATACGGTTTTGGCTACCGTTACAGCATCAACCGATTCAGATTGGGTGCCGACCTCGGATTCGGAATGACAACAAGCAAACTCGCATTGGCAGGTGAAAAGTCACCTTCGATAAAAGAGAAAGATTTGCGTTTCCTGGTTCTCCCTACCGCTGAGTTTGTTTACTTCAAGCGCAGACTCGTTGAACTCTACGGTTCAGCTGCAGCAGGCGTAAACATGTCAAGACATACAGAAACAGCCCTTGCCAAGGGTACAACAGCTGGCAAATCAACCTTCAACACCGACTTTGCATATCAGGTAAACCCTATCGCACTTAGAGTAGGTAACAACCGTGTAGGCGGTTTCGTAGAAGCAGGTCTTGGAACTAAAGGATTCGTAACTGCCGGTGTAAGCTTCAAATTCTAAACATACTAACATACCACTTCAATCATTTAAGATTAGTTTTTTCATACATTCTCTACTTTAAAATGAGCCGGTTGTTCGGATTTTCCGAATGACCGGCTTTGCTATTTAAACAGCATTTAAATAACATTTAAACATCGTTTAAACGCCGTTCGAAGAATAAATCTGAAACACCTTTTAATAGAGAAATCCCTCCTCCAATGCCATAATCTCTTTTATCTCCACTTTACTCTTTACACTATTCGTAATGTACCAACAAACAGAATTTTCATCTATCCCTTTACTCGTATCTATTATACAATTCCAGTATGATATACCATCCAATGGTTCGCTTGGGTCAAGGCAAAACAATTTCGTCAAATCATCATTCTCATCACATTCCACACCAATTACCAATACAGCATGATTCATTTGAGAATTAACAACGGTTATTATCACTGGATTATCCTCTTCTACATAATTAAAGATATGTTCCATAAAATTACTTTTCTTTCTATGGTACATAACATTCAAGTCCGGCAGAAACTTTCTGATTTCCTTTGCCATTGTAGACAAATAATATCCATCAATAATAAAACCTTGCTCTCTCAATAAATGATTTAGGAATTTATCTTTGTCCTCCTTGCCATTCTTTGCAGATGAATCATAAACATCAATATCACTACCGTTTATATACCCCAAGCATAACAAAGACATAATAACGCTATACACTACACACGCGCCATCAATATCACCCTGTCTTTTATGTAACTCCGTCAAATGATTTGACAAATCCTTTACTCTTAATCCAAATCTATCCAGACGGATTCTATTGTTTATATAAATATCTGTCATATTATTTTTTTATAGTTTATCATTTCAATTCATATATATCAGCCCTATCTGCATATGTAAATATTATAAGCAATACAACTTATAATAACCGATTATAAGGTATAGAACTTATATGTTCGTTAAGCACCTATCAGCCAATATGCAAACACTTTGCAATAGTCATTAAAAACATTTGCAAAATGTATTCATTCATACTTTTATATTTTTCAATATCTTAAAAATTAAAAGAGGTTTGCCATATAGACAGAATTAATAAGTTCCTTTTACAGTGCACCCCCATTTTTTATTTAAAAAATCCTGCTTCTTTTAATTCATGATTTATCTTTATCTATAAAATAGTAATAATCAAAGCCTTCTTGTTCTATAGAAAGAATACGTTCCTCAGCCCCTTGATACAAATTAATTTCATCACAGTTTATAGCATCATCGTCAAACAAATCCAATAACAATTCCGATGTCGAATTTGTTTCTTCATATCTTGAACCACTGCCGGCAAATCCATCAAAATAAATCAGTTTCCAATTATACCTATAGCGATTATTGTTCATTATTGTCAAATATGCATTAACATATTTAGCAAATGTATCAAGTTTATCTTCAGTCCATTGTCCGCCCCATCTTGACAAAGGCTCAGAAATCTGATCTATAATATTTTCGTTATCTGTACTATATTCTTTCATTATAAAAGCATTTCTCAAATTATTAATAAAGTTTCAACTTTTAACAAAATAATTATTCACAAATATACTATAAAAGTTATGAGGAATCAATCATAATATATTTTTATGTATTAATTATATTCCATTTTACTTTATATCCAAACTGTAAAGATATTTATTTTACAAACCATTTTAACATACAACATTATCATTACATCCAATAAAAAATAAACTTTAAATATCACATAAAACACTCTATATATCTTGCCAGAGTATTTCTATCGACCTTACATATATCTGCTATTTTTCGTTTTGAGACATGAGCTGCCAATAATTCACGAATAAGATTGTGTTTTGTAAAAAGTTTATACTTTTCCGGCTGAGTTTTCCTACCTTTAGGCCTTCCCAAAACAACACCTTCCGACCTTTTTCTTGCTAATGCTTCTTTTGTTCTTTGACTTATCAAATTTCTTTCAATTTCCGCAGACAAGCCAAAAGCAAATGCAAGAACTTTACTTTGAATATCATCCCCTAATCTATAATTATCTTTAATAGTCCATACCCTACATTCTTTAGTCATACAAATATTTAAAATTTCCATTATCATAAACAGGTTTCTACCTAAACGAGAAAGCTCTGCACATATAATCAAATCATTCTTTTGTATTCTCTTTAGTAATCGTCCAAGTTCTCTTTTATTATAGTTCTTTGTACCACTGATTGTTTCCTCAATCCATCCATCAATTTCCAGATTTGATTTCTTACAGAAATTATTAATTTCAAATCTTTGATTCTCTACTGTCTGCTTGTCACTACTTACTCTAATGTATCCGTATATCATATCTCTAATTATTAATTATAAACTTTATCATATAAAAATACATCAAATAATATTATATGATTTATTATACCATATTATACGAGCGTTTTTGTTCAGCAGAATTGCGTGGAATGTATCTTCAGTAACTCCAATTCATGGGTCATATTGTCACCAATAGAACTAAGTATAAAACGGAAAATTGAGACGGTGGGTACACCTCTTAAAGACTGGAATATTCAAATCAATTATGGTATTAAAACTGGATTTAATGATGCGTTTATCATTAGTGCTGAAAAGAGGAACGAAATTCTTGCCAACTGCCAAACTGAAGAGGAACGCAGTCGTACGGCTGAACTTATACGACCGATTTTGCGTGGTAGGGATATAAAACGCTATTCATACGAATGGGTAGGATTGTATATTATATATATCCCTTGGCATTTCCCTCTTCAATTTGACACTACAATAACTGGTGCTTCAGAGAAAGCAGAAGAAGCATTCAAGGAACAATATCCTGCAGTTTATACACACATGCTTCAATACAAAGAACCTTTATCCAAACGTAATAAAGCAGAAACGGGTATTCGTTACGAATGGTATGCTATGCAAAGATGGGGTGCAAACTATTGGGAGGATTTCTTGAAACCAAAAATTATTTATCCAAACATGACAAAGTATATGCCGTTTGTATATGACAACAAAGCCTATTATACTAATCAAAAGTGTTTTATTATCACAGGTCAAAGTCTAGCATATCTTACAGCTTTTTTCAACTCTTCATTATTTAAATTCTGCTTCCGTGAATCATTCCCAGAATTACAAGGTGGAACTCGTGAAATGAGTAAGATCTTTTTTGACAGAATTCCTGTTCTGCAGGTTAATGATGAAGATAATGAAAAATTTGTAGAGCTTGTTTATGATATTCAAAGGGAGTACTCAAAAGAAAAAGCCATCCAAATAGATGAACGGCTTTTTAACTTATATAACCTCACTACTGAAGAACGAGAAGCGATTGGCTTTGTGGATATTATATAATTTCATCTTGTATTTCTAATATTTCATCTTTTGTAAAAGAATAAGCAGAATTTATAATATCCTCTAATTTATCAGCAAGACTACTATTATATTGTATCGAAAGTTCTTTGGCAATATCCTCAATATTCTTATTATATGGTAAACAGGGGAAATTGCCAAAGAATGTATGTTTCATTCTTATACCATGTTCTCCTAAGATTCCTCCTCCATAATACTTTTTTACCGCATAAAAGAAAATCTTACTATTAAGGATTCCAAGAATAAAAGGTAAATGTTCACCTACGATAATTCTTCCAGTATCATTGCACATATAATTAGTGTGTTCATCATAAAAGAATTGACTACTCTGTACTATCTCTTGAAATATAATTTTGGGCTTAAAAAAATCCTCCATATAAGCGCAGTTACGCAGATTATAGGGAGTATCACCTTTGTCAGTACGTTTGGAAATTTTGTCCCAATATTGGTCTAAATGTGCCTTTATAGCTGGATATTCATTAACATCAACTCGTGTCAATTTCCCTTTGATGCCGTTATGGGTATTGATAATCCATAAATCTGCCCAATCGTAACCATATCGTTTGATATCACGTCCTCTTAAAATCGGTCGTATAAGTTCAGCAGTACGAGTTCGTTCGTCTTCTGTCTGACAATTATCTAATATTTCATTTCGTTTTTCTGTAGAAATAATAAAAGCGTCATTATAACCGGTAAGAATTCCACGATATATATTAATGTCCCAGTCTTTTAGTGGTGTACCTATAGCCTCAATCTTACGCTTGATACTTTGTTCTATAGGAGATAAAATCACCCATGAGTCTAAACTGTTAAAATTGTATTCAGAAGCATTCTGCTGAACAAAAACGCTCAAATTATTTATACTATTTTTAGATAACTTATTAGCTAAAACACCAATAGTTTTACCCTCATTCTTTTCCTTTGAAAACAACAATATATTTGTATCAACAGTAGCACTTTCAAAGATTTTTACTCCGGCAAAATCTATTAATACTTTTGGATTTGTTTTCTCTGCAAAAAACTTTCTCGTTTTCTCTCCGTATGCAGCTCTCATCCATTTGTTTGATGTAATATAACACAAATGTCCTTTACAGACCAAAAGTTGGTATCCTCTTTCATAAAAAAGTGAATAAATATCACCTGTTCTAACAAATGTTTCATAATTCAGTTTTTCATACATTGTTCCAAGAGCTCCATCATTTGCCTGTAATTGAACATACGGCGGATTACCAATTACAATATCAAACCCATCCTTCACCCCAAACATCCATTCAGGATCAAAGAAAGGCGATGATGAATTCTGGTCGAACATATCCCATGAAGCCAA
Source organism: uncultured Bacteroides sp. (assembly GCF_937912035.1). Classification (GTDB taxonomy): domain Bacteria; phylum Bacteroidota; class Bacteroidia; order Bacteroidales; family Bacteroidaceae; genus Phocaeicola. The sequence goes on along the minus strand of NZ_CALDPF010000031.1, from coordinate 132,990 downwards.
TTCTCTTGCCTCATCATTTCCAACAGCCCCATTTTCTTTTAACAGAGTGGCTATTTCAAGACGTAAATCATTTACTATCTGGCGATATTTACGCTTGGTACGGACTGTCTTTGCTCCAAATATCTTATGTTTGGCAATCTTCAATTCATTCTCCTTTGCTTTTATAGCTTCACTATCAAACAGAGAAGCATCCTTTTTCTGCAATCCAATAAGAGTATTGGCCGCTACAAATTTCGCTTCAAGATTCGGAAGCGGACGTATGCCAAAATTATCTGTAGGGTCTGTATTAGTATTCTGGTCAACTACCAACGATATAAAGAAACGTAACTTACTTATCTGTATAGCTATAGGCTGGATATCAACTCCGTATATACAGTTTTCTATCAGATATAGTTTTCGGGCATAATCAGGACGGTTTATGCTTTCGTCAAAACTACGTTCAATATCTTTTACCAACTCTTTACGTTCTTCATCGGAAGAATTACGATATGCATCAGAAGTATCACTGATAGCTCTCTGATACATCATTTCCCTCCACATTTCATTATTCGAGTCTATGCGGTTAAGAATATGTACCATCTGTTGCAGTATTCCCATTGGGAAAGCACCGGAACCACATGCAGGGTCAAGTATCTTACAGTTATACAATGACTGCATAATGTTTTTACGCTGTTCGGAAGAAAGTTCCACTTCATCATCAGAATATTGCATTAACTGACGGTACTGAGGTTCAAGTTCTTCACCTACAGTACGTTTAAGGTGTGCTATAAGACTTTCATCCACCATGTATTGCACTATCTCGCGTGGAGTATAGAATGAGCCTGTCTGCTTACGTGCCGTGGTCTGTGTTTCAGGATTGAATGATGCAAGAAGATTCTCGAATACTTTTCCAAGCAATTCAGGGTCAAGCGAAACTTCCTTATCGAAAGGTGTATTTTCTTCTACAGTGAAGTTATAACGCTTCAATATATCTATGATACCACGGGCAGAAACTTTCTTCTTTTTCTTATCACCATACCATTCTGAAAGGTCTATGTTTTTACCAGCTTCTTCACCGAAGAAAAGGAAATCAGGAACTACAAGCGATTTTCTGACTGTCTCACGGTCGCTAAAGCCATCGTAATACATACCGTTATCCTTATCATCAAGACAGTCAAACAGACCGCCATTCAAGAACGGGACAGTTGTGTTAGCCAAGTCAACAAACAGCTGTGGATTCTGAAAATAATATTCATAGCGCATCAATTTGTTATTGTCATAGTCACCCTGTCCTTTTCTGAAATGGCGTTCAGACATTTCTTTACTTCCTTCTGCCGTTATAGGACTGTTGAGCATAGCAAAAAACAAATTCTGAAGTATGGCCTTATAATATTTACTTTCCAATGACTTCTGCATAAACAGCCCTGTCTGCCTGTTTGGAGCGAAATCATTCAGTAGATTATCAGCAATATATTTTTCATCAAAAAATTCATTCGGGATAAGGTTACGCTGCTTTAAGAACCACACGAATATAAGACGTGTAATAAGACGAATTGCACCCTCATTATTGAACTTGGCATCATCTTCCTTATCGTTGATATCATTCGGGAAACGTATAATCTTGATAGCCCAAGCGTACCAGTCGCTAAGTTCCTGATAGAACTCTTTAGTCAGAACTTCCACAGAAAAACGGCTTAACAAGTCTTCCTTGCTTACCACTCTGCCTTTTTCATTCAGATATTTGTTTGGCGTATAATAGGCTATTCCTTCACCTAAGAAATAACTGTATCTGCGTGGGTTACTGTAATTGTATGATACTTTGGAAGAATCTTCCTTAATATCAAGCGTTATCTCTATAAATGAAAAACGATAATTGGCATTACTGTCTTCCGGTACGAATACTACCAATGCCCTGTCTTTCGATTCATCTGCAAGCATTCTGAAAGCCTCTTTGGAAAGTGAAACACGCGCATCATTTTTTGAACTGTGCTTTACTTCATATACTACCAAATCAAGTGATTCACATGTACCTAATTTCACTGCCTCAGTGGAATATTTCATCTGGGTTCTGAATAATACTTCTTCCTCAGATGGGATATAATCATTAGGCAAAAAACTGTTCTGCAAAAACTTTACAAAATCCTGTCGGTTATATGCTTTGTTAAATTCCATACTACTAAATTATTTTCTTTTTAATTCTAAGGTTATTCCCCTTTTAAACGTTTAATCTCTCTATCAAAGTCTGAAACATACTCAATGTCCTGTCTCTTACGGAATATTTCATATTCACGTTCAGCTTTTAGTTTCGCCTCCAAGGCTGAAATACTTCCTGGACCTTCAAGCAACGGACGACCTGCTACTGTAAGGAATCCGTCAAGTATTTTGCTCCATTCCTTCATCGTTGTAGGGATTTCCTGTTCTGCACGGTCTTCTGCCAAATCAAGATAGGCAGATACAAGTCTGTTTATGGCTTTAAGGTGTTTCTCGTCCAGATAATTCTTGGCTATACTTACATCTGACTTCATTATCTTTCCATCAGGCGCATGTCGCCATGTAGTAAGTCCCATGTGTGGTTTTTCCGCATCAGCGTTATGGTATATGATTTCGGCTGCTGTCTTTCCGGAAATAGCCCAATGAAGTTTGTTCTGCACAGTTGCAAAAAACTGTTTTGTTTCAGGAGCGTCTTTATCATAGTCTATGGACAAAGCATATATATCCGTTATTTTCTGATAGAAACGACGTTCGCTTGCACGGATTTCACGGATATCCTCAAGCAATTCCTTAAAATAATCATGACCGAACTGAGTGCCTTGTTTCAGTCTGTCCTTATCCAATACATATCCTTTAGTGATAAACTCATTAAGCGTCCTTGTCGCCCACTGTCTGAATTGTACCGCCTCAGCTGAGTTGACTTTATATCCTACTGCAATTATTGCATCAAGATGATAGAAAGTTACTTCACGTTCAACTTCTCTTTTACCTTCTTTTTGAACTATTCGAATTTTTCGAATAGTTCGATCCTCCTGTATTTCAGCACTATTATATAATTCTTTCAGATGATAATTTATAGTATTGACATTAACGCCAAATAACTCCGCCATTCTTTTTTGAGTAAGCCAGAATGTTCCATCCTCATACTGCACCTGAATACTTACATCACCGTTATTGCTTGTATATAAAATTATATTGCTTTCCATCAGTAGTCTTTTATTGAAGTTCTTCACTTAAAATCAATGTTTCATCACCATCACCCACCCTGTTCTGGGTATTGATTATACGTTCTATATAATCTATCGGGATTTTCTTTAGGAGTTTTTCGGCATCCTTTACTACAAGCTGGTTGATGAATCTTATTTCATATCCGGACAAAGCGTCGGCTTTTACCACCTGCATCAAATCTTCAAGATAGTCTTTCGGTAATGCCTGTCTGTTCATCAATACCTTTATTTTCGCCTGCGCGTTTATCTGGTCTTTCTCGTTTCTGTCTTTTACATCACTACTAAACAGTGATGATTTGACTCTCTGATAAACGTAATCGAAATCCTTGCTCAAAGCAACAGGCTCCTCATTTATATCTGCCTCAAACAGTGATAAGGCTTCTTCTGCCGAAATCATTAGCGGAGGATTTACTGTATCGCCAATCTTGAAAACGAAATCATCGCCTTTTCTGCCAAACATCAATACTCCTTTCTTCGTTTTTTCTATATTTCTTGCAGTACGGGCACGATGTGGCATATCCATTGCAGCATCGTAATCTTTGGTTCCTTTCATAGAGTTTATCAGTTTCCTGTAAGGCGTGTCCCATGAGGCTTCTTCACTTCGGGCAAACTCTTTGCGGTAGCGTTCCTTGAAGAATGCCTTTACTTCTTCTTCCTTTGTCAGGGCTTTGGTATCTTCACCCATTATGGCATGTATCATTGCCATTTTAAGGGTTGATATTTCCTTGGTTCTTGTCTCGGCTTCGCCCACATCTGTAGGGAAATAATTATAGATGTAGAGTTCATCAAAGACTTTCTTGTTTATACGGTTTATACGCCCTATTCGCTGTATGACGCGGGTTGGGTTATATGGTATGTCGTAATTGAATATCGCTCCTGCACGGTGAAGGTTGTAACCTTCGGATATGGCATCTGTGGCAACAAGGATATGATAGTCATTCTGCTGTAACGGTTGTTTAAGTCCGGCATCGAAATTTGCCCTGATAATGTCTTTATTGGCTGGAGTAGCGTCTGCCGAAGTATATTTCATTACAGGCAATCCTGCTTTTGCAAGTGCCTCACCAAGATAGTTGACAGTATCGGCATACTCTGAAAATACTATCAGCTTTCTGTCCGGTTCTTTTTCCATCTTCTCACATATGATGTTTACAAAAGAATCCAGTTTGGGGTCGAACTTGATAATATTTTCTTTTCCGAACCACTCCTCACGGAGATTCTGTAGCAGACGAATATCTGCCTCAACATCAGAGACGAACTCGTTTTTAACATATTTCATGTCTATCTCGAAGAATCCTCTCGATTCGTATTTTTCAAAGAGTTCTTCTATTTCACCCATTCCGTCCTCGCTTGAATCATAAAAGGCTTCCACATCAGGAAGATTTCCTTTCTTGAATACAGGAATCTTGTTTCTCTTTCCAATCCATCGCAAGAGATGCTCGGATGACTTTATCATATAGTCGAGTGAAGCACGGAATGCAGCTACAGAACTTTCAAAACGTGCCACAAGCAAACGGCGCATGAATTTTGCGATATTAACCTGTCGTCCTAACAAAAGATTAAGTTTTACTCCTGTCTTTTCTTCAAGTTCATTGGCTAATTTATCCTGCAAATCTTCATGTATATACGATACAGGAGAATAACGTGCTGCCTTGAAATGGTATGTGGCGTTGTCTGTTTCTTCCAAAGGGCTGATTCGTTCAAGAGTAGAACGATATAGTCCTTCCAAACCGCTCAAATCGTATTCCAATTCTTCCGGGTCATTTGGAAGTACAAGCTGTATATTCTGCTGTTTCAGGTCATCGGCATATTCCGGAATATCCTGTAAGTCAAGTCTGGAACGACGCACTACCAAAGGGCTGATAATGGAACGTATCTTCTTTGCAATACTGTTTACCTCAGCTTTTACTTCGCTCTCTGATGCTTTTCCGGCCCTTTGGTCATCACGTAATGTCTTATATTTATCTATCAGGTCCTTGAATGATGCCCCTAAATTTTCTACTGTTTTAAGGGTTGATTTTGTAGGTATCTGAAACAGTTTTATCAGCGCGTAAATATCGGCAGGCTGGTTATTAAACGGTGTGGCTGTCAATAGCAAAACCTTGTTGCCTGAACAGAGGTTATGCAACATGGCATAATCCTGAGTGTATTCATTGCGGAAACGGTGAGCCTCGTCAATAATTATAAGGAACTGTTCATCAACCTTTACAAGTTCCTGATAATGCAACAGGGCATCTTCTATTTTTCCGGCACTGAATACCGTTGCAGTGAATCCGAATTCATCCCTATACCCTTCCCATTGTTTGTAAAGGTGTGGCGGACAAATTACTATCGTCCTTAATCTCAGATTACGGGCTATGGTAGAAGCAATGACACTCTTTCCCAAGCCTACTACATCTGCCACTATCGCACCGTTATGATTGTTCAAAGCATTAAGAGCCATCTGGACGGCATCTGTCTGATACTTAAGATTTGAGTATTTGCCTTCTGTTATGTCATGCGGTGTAAGGATATTTTTATTTGTGGGTATATTGAAGTATTCCTTCAACACTCTGACGTACATCAGATATGGGGAATATATCTTTTCATACCACGTGTGAGCCATAACCTTGTTGTTCCATTCATCAAGATTGTCTTTACTTGCAATAACTACAGAACTGTCCCAAAGTTCGTCAAACAGCCTTTTACCTTCCTCATAATCCTGTTTGTCATTGAAACGTGCATTGAGTTCCAGACGTCCTTTCAATCCCTGATAAGAAAGATTACTTGAACCTGTAATAAGAACTCCCGGCAGTTCTCCACTTTCGTTCATCATATCATTGTATGCGAACAAATACATCTTAGAATGGCAAGGGTCGAGTGTTTTGCGGATTTCCAATGTTCCATCAAGTATCTTTTTATAAAACATACCGAACTGTTCCAACTTCTCAGCCGAATCAAGGAAATCAGAATTATTGAACAGATTTATGAATTGTTTGTAATAATCCTCTTTTACGATATTGCGGGAAATAAAACCTTTTCTGACATTTTCCACCTCGCTTATACGCTTTGATATATGCAAGTCAATATCCAGTCCAACCAAAATCCTAATCTGCTTATCCTTCAGTTTTTCAGACAATTGCACATAACCGGAATAATAGAAATATCCAACTAATATATCTACTGCGTCAGTCTTTGGTAATATACCGTTTATAATATCTGATAAGAATTTATCTCTGTTCGTTATAAAGTTACTGCTCATTTTCTTGTGATTTTACACTTCACTTAATCGCAAAGATAATAAAAATTCCTTAATAAAGATATCTATTATTATGTTATAAAAAGAATAGAGAATTCATCTTTTAATAAATAAAAATCGAGTTGTCCAGTAATTCCAAACAACTCGCTACATTAAGTTTGAACTATCCGGATTTTCAGGATAGTTCATATTTTATTATTTCAGCAAACACTCACTAAACAGTCAACAAACACAGTATAAACATTACTTTTTGTCACAAATCCACAATCATCTCTTACTCCACAAATCAAAATAATCATCATTCCGGAAAGAAAAGTTAAACCCACAAACACATATACCCAACAAATCATCAACTAAAACCAACGACATTCTTAAACACCCAAAATAAATTAACACTAACTCGCCAAAAAAGTCAAGAGAAAACGACAAGGAATTTCAACCAAAACGCTTTGACATCTTAATTTAAATGACAAAGCATTTTCAGAAGGCTTGCAAAACATTTGAAAATTCATTGCAAAACAGGAAATTTTATTCTATTTCACCAACAAGAGAAAGGTTGTACAAAACATCATAATAATAGATAAATACATCATTTAGAAAAACTTATTCTCAAAATAGACCAACATCACTTACATATGCAAAGATTATAATCAAAACAAATGCCACTTTATTAATACACAAATCCTCATAGTTGCGATTTTCACCACCAGCCGCACCACTGCAGGCGAAACAGCCATTCTCGGAAGCCAATAATTACAATTTGTCAAAATGACAATTAACATACGGCAGAACACCAATTGACCATTATAGAATCATAATAAGACAGAAAATAAAAAAGTCCTTCAAATCTTCACAATCTAAAGGACTCCTTATTCGTTTTTTCCGGCCAATGGATTCCCCAATCCAAAAAACCGTCAGTGCACGTACACCCTCAGGGATTCGAACCCTGGACCCACTGATTAAGAGTCAGTTGCTCTACCAACTGAGCTAAGAGTGCATCATTTTCGATTGCGGGTGCAAATGTATGACTTTTATTTGAATTAACAAAACATTTCATGCACATTTTTATCCGCATTTTATCCTTTTTATTATCTATAAAGCCTGCTTGGACTATGCAAAACACACATTATCAGCAGATAAACCGATTTACGAATGGAAATGATGTTTTAACAAAAAAGTTATACATGATACGTGTCAGAACAGTTTCAGGAGCTCTTCAGTCAAGATTTGACGTACTTCATCCATAGAAACCTGCACCCCCGTTTCCTTCTCTATCGAGGTCACTCCTTTATTGGTAAAACCACACGGATTGATGTAATCGAAGTATCTCAGGTCGGTGTTTACATTAAGTGCCAGACCGTGCATGGTTACAAAATGGCTGCTCCTGACTCCCATTGCGCAAATCTTCCTCTCGCGCGAAGTACCTATATCTATCCATACCCCTGTAGCACCGTCTACCCTGCCGGACTTTATGCCGTAATGCGAACAGGTACGGATTACAACTTCCTCCAGTTGATGCAGATATCCTTTCAGACCTAATTTGAAATCCTCCAGGCAGAGTATGGGATAGCACACCTGCTGGCCGGGACCATGATACGTAATGTCGCCTCCACGGTCGATACGGAACACTTCGGCTCCTATGCGCGAAAGCATATCATCGCTTATCAGCATGTTTTCCTGCTTGCCGTGTTTGCCTATTGTATATACGTGCGGATGAGTACAGAAGATTATACGGTTTTCGTATGCTTGTCCCTCTCTGCGGGCTTTAATTATCGAATCAAACAATTCCGTCTGCCGTTCCCAGGCTTCGGAATAAGGGATGTGTTTCCAGTTTTCTATTTTCATGGTTATGGGTTTTATTTATAACAAAAATACAGGTTTTATCTTAATATTGCAAGATGTATGGCATAATGGGTGACACTGATACAGTAAAAAACTATTAAAATGCAATACTGCGTTTAACTCTTTCAAGAACTTTGTTTATATTTGTATTAAATAGAAATATCACAAAAACAGATTATGAAAAAAAGAACGATTCTTAATGCTGCCTTGGCTTGTGGAGCGGTTGCGTGCCTTTCGATACAGTCTTGTCAGAACACCGAAACTGCTAAGCCTGCAAAGGTGTCAAGCATACAGGCCGATACTTTGGTTGCCCTGAAAGACGGGGACAAGGCATCGCCGAAATGTAAAGTCTCTATAGATTATATGTATCTCGAAGCGGGGGACGAAAAAGATTCCATTTCAGCTATCATAAATTCCAGAATACAGAGTATTGCTTTTGGTGATTCATACGGAAAGATGAGCCCGAAAGAAGCTATCCCTGCAGTTGTGGGCAAATATACTAAGGACTACAGAGACAAACTTACTAAATTCTATGAGGCAGACATTCATAACGGAGTCAAGCCGGAGGATATCCCTGCATGGTATAACTATGAATATGAGATAACTTCGGAACTGTCGCTCAATAATGACAGCATCTGGAACTTCTCTGTTTCTACTTTCACAGATACGGGCGGAGCTCATCCTAACACTACAATAAAATGGGCTAACCTGCTGGCAAAATCGGGTAAGGTGCTCACCAAGAATGTAGTGTTCAGAAAAGATAAGGAAAAGGAAATCATCGATCTGATTTTGAAGCATCTGATTGACGAGGTTAACCAGAGACTGGAGACTGATACGATAACTTCGCTGGAGGGACTGAAACAGAACGGCGCACTGCTTGATGTGGAGCTTTATATCCCGGACAACTTCCTGCTGCTTGAAGACAGAGTTTCGTTCCTTTACAACAGATATGACATAGCTCCTTATTCTATGGGCGAATTCATAATCGACGTGCCTTACGCAGAAATTGAAACGATGTTGAACAGAGAATAGCTCTTAATTTTTTAATTCTTAATTATTAACTCAATAAATGGAGATTATACAGAAATATTTTCCGGAACTGACCGACACACAGAAGGAACAGTTCATGGCTTTATACGATTTATATACCGACTGGAACAGCAAGATTAACGTGATTTCCAGAAAAGACATTACAAACCTGTACGAACACCATGTACTTCACTCGCTGGGTATCGCCAAGGTGATTAATTTCCGACCGGGCACTGAGATTATGGACCTCGGAACGGGCGGCGGTTTCCCGGGAATTCCGTTGGCTATCATGTTTCCGGACACTCATTTCCATCTGGTGGACAGCATAGGTAAAAAGGTGAAAGTGGCTACTGAGATTGCTTCAGCCATAGGACTGAAGAATGTCACTACACGCCACTGCAGGGCTGAGGAGGAGAAACAGTTGTTCGACTTCGTTGTGAGCCGTGCCGTAATGCCACTTACTGATCTTCTGAAAATCATCAGAAAGAATATCAAGAAGGAGCAGAAAAACGCTTTGCCTAACGGACTTATCTGTCTGAAAGGCGGTGAGCTTCAGAACGAGGTTATGCCGGTGAAACACCAGACAGTGATGTATGATCTGAAAGATTATTTCGAAGAGGAATTTTTTGAAACCAAAAAAGTGGTTTACGTAACTATAAACAAATAATCTATGACTATAAAATGCTTTGAATTCAATATGTTTCCGGTAAACACGTATGTGCTTTCGGACGAGACTAACGAAGCGGTGATAATAGATGCCGGATGTTATTACGAGGACGAACAGGAGATGCTGAAGCAGTATATCGAAAGAAACGGACTCAGAGTGAAGCATCTGCTTAATACTCATCTACATCTGGATCATATATTCGGAAATGCTTTTGTAAGTAGGACGTATGACGTTATGCCGGAAGCTTCAGCTGACGATGAATTTCTGCTGCCTAAGACAAAAGATTATTGCCGCATGTTCGGAATAGCGATGAACGAGGATGTTCCTGCACTTGGAAAGCAGTTGGCTGACGGCGATGAGGTTCACTTCGGAAGCACAACGCTGAAAGTGATTCAGGCTCCGGGACATTCGCCTGGAAGCCTTGTCTATTATAACGAGAAGGATGGTTGTCTGTTCTGCGGTGATGTACTGTTCAGAGGAAGTATAGGAAGAACTGACCTTGACGGTGGCAACTACAAACAGTTGATAGACAGTATAAGCAACCGCCTGTTCACCCTGCCTGACGCAACAAAAGTATATACGGGACACAGCGAACCTACTACAATAGGAAACGAAAAGATGAATAATCCGTTTTTCAGATAAAAAAATCAAAACTTAAAACTAATATTACCATGAAAAGTTTCTCATTTGCCGACCGCCATATCGGTATTTCGGAACAGGACATTCCTGTTATGCTCAATAAAATCGGAGTAAAGTCTGTGGATGAACTTATAGAAAAGACCATCCCGTCTGAAATAAGACTTAAAGAGAGACTGCCACTTAAACCTGCCATGAGCGAATATGAGTTTGCCGACCATATAAACCGCATGGCAGCGAAAAACACAAGATTCAAATCGTATATCGGTCAGGGCTGGTATGACACTGCCACTCCTGCCGTGATACAGAGAAATGTATTCGAAAATCCTGTGTGGTACACTTCATACACTCCTTATCAGGCTGAAATTTCTCAGGGACGACTTGAGGCTCTTATCAACTTCCAGACAGCAGTGTGCGACCTTACGGCTATGCCGCTTGCCAACTGCTCTCTGCTTGACGAGGCTACTGCCGCTGCCGAGGCTGCCACTATGATGTTTGCGCTGAGAAGCCGCAAGCAGCAGAAGGAAGGGGCATGTACTCTGTTTGTGGATGAGGAAATTTTCCCACAGAACCTTGCCGTTATCATGACAAGGGCCATTCCTCAGGGTATGAACGTGAAGACCGGCTCATACAAGGATTTCGAATTTACTCCAGATGTGTTCGGCTGCATCGTGCAATATCCTAACAACAGCGGTAGCGCGGAAGACTACAGGGAGTTCACAGAAAAGGCTCATCAGGCTGAATGTAAGGTGGCTGTGGATGCGGACATCATGTCGTTGGCTCTGCTCGTTCCGCCGGGTGAATGGGGTGCCGACATCGTGTTCGGTAGCACTCAGAGACTAGGTATTCCTATGTTCTACGGAGGCCCGTCGGCTGCTTATTTTGCCACAAGGGACGAATATAAAAGAAATATGCCGGGACGTATCATAGGTCTGTCGAAAGACAAGTACGGACATCTGTGCTATCGTATGGCATTGCAGACACGCGAACAGCATATCAAACGCGAAAAGGCTACATCGAACATCTGTACAGCTCAGGCTTTGCTGGCTACAATGGCGGGATTCTATGCCGTATATCATGGCCAGGAAGGTATAAAGAATATTGCTTCGGGTATTCACAGCACTACGGTATGGCTTGCTAAACAGCTTTCAAAACTTGGTTATGTACAGAAGAATACCGTTTATTTCGACACTCTGAGACTGCAGATGCCTGATCATGTAAAGACTGACGAAATAAAGACGATATCTGTCGGCAAAGGTGTCAATCTGAGATATTTTGACAATGGTGATGTGGGACTGAGCGTAAACGAGACTACATCTGTAACCGAAGCAAATCTCCTGTTAAGTATTTTTACCATTGCCGCAGAAAAACCTTTCACCGAAACAGCTGAAATTCCTGAAGGATCGGTTATCAAGAAGGATATGAAACGTCAGAGCGGATATCTCACTCACGAGGTGTTCTGCAAATATCACACTGAGACTGAAATGATGAGGTATATCAAGCGTCTTGAGCGTAAGGATATTTCTCTGGCTCATTCCATGATTTCACTGGGTTCTTGTACAATGAAGCTGAATGCGGCTTCCGAAATGCTCCCTCTCAGCAATGCGGGCTGGATGAACATGCATCCTCTGGCTCCGGCTGACCAGGCTGAAGGTTATATGGAACTGATAACAAATCTGTCGGAACAGCTGGCTATTATCACTGGTATGGACGGGGTGACTCTGCAACCTAACTCAGGTGCTGCAGGCGAATATACAGGTCTGCGCGTCATTGCGGCTTATCTGAACAGCATAGGTCAGGGCGACAGGGATATCATTCTCATTCCTGCATCGGCTCACGGAACAAATCCTGCATCGGCTATTCAGGCCGGATTTACCACTGTGACTTGTGCATGCGACGAGCATGGCAATGTGGATGTGGAGGACCTGAAACGCAAGGCTGAGGAAAACAAGGATCATCTGGCTGCACTGATGATTACTTATCCTTCCACTCACGGAATCTTTGAGGCCGATATAGTGGAAATCTGCAATATCATACATAACTGCGGCGCACAGGTCTATATGGACGGTGCGAACATGAATGCTCAGGTGGGACTTACCAATCCTGGTACTATCGGTGCAGACGTATGTCATCTTAATCTGCACAAGACATTTGCCAGCCCTCATGGTGGTGGCGGTCCGGGTGTTGGTCCTGTATGCGTGAAATCGCATCTGGTTCCTTTCCTTCCGGGACATGCTTCAACCGGCAATGCTCTGAACGAGGTTTCGGCAGCTCCTTACGGCAGTGCCGGAATCCTGCCTATCACATACGCATATATCTGCATGATGGGTGCAGAAGGTCTGGAGAACGCGACTAAGGCTGCTATCCTCAATGCCAACTACCTGGCTGCATGCCTGAACGACACTTACGGAATAGTATATAGAGGAAAGAACGGATTTGTGGGACACGAAATGATACTTGACTGCAGAAGGCTACATGAGGAAAGCGGTATCGACGAAAACGATATCTCCAAACGTCTGATGGACTACGGTTATCATGCTCCTACCCTTTCATTCCCTGTTCACGGCACTCTGATGATTGAACCGACAGAAAGTGAAAGCCTTGCAGAGCTTGACAACTTCGTAGATACTATGCTGAGTATCTGGAATGAAATTGAGGAAGTGAAGAACGGAACCGCTTCTGCAGAAGACAATGTTCTGAAGAACGCGCCTCATCCGGAATATGAAGTGGTGGAAGGTGAATGGGATCATCCTTACACACGCGCAAAAGCTGTATATCCGCTGGAAAGCGTAAGACAGAACAAGTTCTGGATAAATGTGGCAAGAATAGACAATACACTGGGCGACCGCAAGCTGTTACCAACACGGTATGGGTCGTTTGAATGAATTAATAATGAATAATTAATAATAAAAAATGGCGGGATTATAGTCTCGCCATTTTTTATTTAATTGTATAATTATTTTACTTCAAATTTTCTCTAAAAACTAACAACCAAGAACTAACAACTAATACTCAACTCCTCTTCCTGTACCCCAATATCGCCCACGCATTGAACACCACGGCAAAACCGCATAGAGACAGGAAATATGGGACGAGTTCGGCAAAACCGCTGCCTTTGAGATATACCATACGCATGACGCTGATAAAATATTTCAACGGATTGAATATGGTTATATACTGTGCCCAGTCCGGCATACTGGCTACGGGAGTGAGAAGTCCGCTCATAAGCAGGAATATCATTATGAAAAAGAACATAACGAACATGGCCTGCTGCATGGTGTCCGAATAATTGGACACTACAAGTCCCATACCTGATACGGCAACAATATATACCACAGCAAAGAGATATATCGTCAGAAGGCTGCCAACAGGTATAAGCGAATACACAAACACAGCCAAGAGCATACAGAGGGTAAAGACTATAAGACCTATACACCAGTAAGGTATCAGCTTGGCAAGTATGAACTGCATACGGCTTGCAGGAGTCACGTTTATCTGCTCTATTGTGCCTGCTTCCTTCTCGCCCACGATATTGAATGCAGGGAGAAATCCGGTTATCATGGTAAGAAGCATAACCATTATGGCAGGTACCATGAATACTTTATAGTCGAGATGCGGATTGAACTTGTATTGGGGCATAATCCTGAATGACTTTCCCACGGAACTTATTACAGCCGGTTGAGACATCATCATTTCCTCGGACATAGATGTCGCGAAATCATTGACTATCTTAGAAAGATAGCTACTGCCTAGAATTCCCTTGGTTCCGTTTACGGAGTTTGACGAAATCATCACACCTGCTACTCTATCAGTCTGTAGATCTTTCTCGAATCCGTCCGGAATGTCGAGTATTATATCTGCCTTTCCTGCATCAACGTCTCTGAGGGCTTCCTCACTACCGTCGGACACCGACTGGAAGATAAAATATCCTGACGAAACCACCTTGCGTACCAGTTCGTCTGATGTCACGCTGTGGTCGTTGTCAACCACAGTAAGACGGATATTCGTCACTTCCTGATTTGCAGCCCATGGCATGATAAGCATCATGAAAAGAGGCATGGCTATTATCATCTTAGGAATGAACTTGTTCCTCATTATCTGTTTGAATTCCTTTTCCAACAAATATTTCAGCATAGACGTTTCAGTTTAAACGGTTCTTGAATGTTTTCAGACTCAGTGCCACTAGGGCTACTGTGACAAAAAGCAGTATTCCTATCTCCTTCAGGACGAACTGTATCTCTGCTCCCTGAATCATTATCTTTCTGATAGCATCGACATACCATCTTGCGGGAACTATGGCAGAAAGGCACTGTAGCGGAATGGGCATGCTTTCTACCGGAAATATCAGACCGGAAAGGAGCATGACCGGCATCATAAGTCCCATTCCTGATACGAGCATGGCTGCTACCTGAGTATTCACCACATTGGAGATCAGCAGTCCGAGAGACAATGCAAGGAAGATAAATATCACCGATACGAAAAACAGCAGAGACAGACTGCCGGCAATCGGTACTCCGAGTACATAGACCGAAAGCAGTAGTATGGTTATAAGGTTTACCAGTGACAGTGTGAAATATGGTGTTACCTTAGAAAGAATGATATATATCGGTTTCATTGGTGAGACAAGGAGAATCTCCATTGTACCGTTCTCCTTTTCGCGCACTATGGCTATTGAGGTCATCATGGCACAGATAAGCATGAGTATCATTCCCATTACTCCGGGAACGAAGTTGTATGCGCTCTCTGCCTGAGGATTGTAAAGCATCCTTATCTCGGGTATTATACGGCACGGGGCACTGCTACTTTCGGACAATTCCTGCATGCTCTGTGCGAGGATATTGGATGCATAGCCTGTTATCATTGATGCCTGATTCGGCTCCGTACCGTCGGTAATAAGCTGCACAGCGGCATCTCCTCCCTGATGGAGTTCATTTTCGAAATCATCGCTGAACACCATGACAAGGCCTATCTCGCCATACTTGAACACATCGTTTATACGCGATACATCCCGAATTTCCTCGGCAATGGTAAAATATTCACTGGCATCGAAACGTTCCTTTATGGCTCTGGTCTCCATGCTTTGTGAAGGGTCGAACACTGCCACCTTGGTGTTTCGCACTTCGGTGGTAATGGCAAAACCAAAGAGAAGCATCTGCACCATGGGCATACCCAGGAGGATAAGCATGGTTCTGGAATCACGGAATATGTGAAGAAATTCCTTTCGGACAAATGTAATAAACTGTTTCATAAATGTCAATCTCCTTTTCGTGTAGCTTCGCGTGCCAACATGCGGAATACTTCGTCCATGTCCGACACGCCAAATTTATTACGCAGCGCCATAGGGCTGTCCAGCGCCTTTATCCTGCCGTCCACCATAATGGAAACGCGGTCGCAGTATTCGGCCTCATCCATATAGTGAGTGGTGACAAACACCGTGATACCGCTTGACGCCGCACCGTATATCTGTTCCCAGAAACGGCGGCGCGTGATAGGATCTACCCCACCTGTCGGCTCGTCAAGAAATACTATCTTGGGATTATGGAAAGTGGATACGGCAAATGCAAGTTTCTGTTTCCAGCCCAAAGGAAGGTCGCACACCATGGTATCGCGTTCAGTTTCCATATCTATGCTGCGGAGAACAGCATCTGTCTTTTCGGCTATTTCCTTATCTTTCATACCGTAAATGCCTCCGTACAGGCGCAGGTTCTCCCATACTTTCAGATCTTCGTACAAAGAGAATTTCTGACTCATATAGCCGATATTGCGCTTTACCTTTTCGGGTTCCCTGTCTATGTCGAAACCTGCCACTGTTCCTTTACCCTCCGTAGGACGGCTCAATCCGCAAAGCATACGCATAGCTGTAGTCTTGCCCGCCCCGTTGGCACCAAGAAAACCGAAGATCTCTCCTTTCCTTACGTTGAAAGTAATATGATCGACTGCAGTAAAATTGCCAAAGCTTTTGGTAAGGTTCTCGGCCTGTATAACGTATTCTTCTTTCATTGCTCTTCCTCCTTTAACATCAACATGAAACAGTCTTCCACTGTAGGCTTAATCTCTGTAATCTCAATATTTCCGTATCCCTTATTAATCAGATATTCGTCAAGCATAGCGGCAGTAGCACTTTCAACCATAGTGACATGATAGCTTGCTCCGAATGAGAATGATGATTTCACATATGGACAGGAACGCAGGTCGTTCAGCAGTTCGTGCATATTGTCTGCTGTGACAGACCACAGTCTTTGGGGATAGGATGCTATGATATTCTCAGGCGAGTCTATCCTAAGGAACTTTCCGTTCTGCATCAGTGCTATCCTGTCACAAAGTCTGGCTTCGTCCATATACGGCGTTGATACTATAATTGTTATACCCTGGCTCTTCAGTTTCAGGAGCATTTCCCAGAATTCCTTTCTTGATACAGGGTCTACTCCTGTTGTAGGCTCGTCAAGGAATAGGACTTTCGGTTTATGGATAAGGGCACAGCTCAATGCCAGTTTCTGCTTCATACCACCTGATAGTTTCCCGGCGCGGCGAGTCTTGAACGGTTCGATATGTTTGTAGATATCTTCTATCAGATGGTAATTTTCCTTTACAGTAGTATTGAAAACCGTAGCAAAGAAATTCAGATTTTCCTCTACTGTCAGATCCTGATACAGCGAGAATTTTCCGGGCATATACCCTATTATACTTCGCACGGATGCATAGTCCTTCACCACATCAAGACCTTCAATCACGGCACTGCCACCGTCCGGCAATATCAGTGTGGTGAGGAGACGGAAGAGTGTAGTCTTCCCCGCTCCGTCCGGACCTATGATACCGAAGAGTTCGCCTTTCGGAACATCAAAGCTGACATCGTCGAGAGCCTTGATTGAGCTATATGATTTTGATAATTGTGTTACTGATACTGAGGGCATTTTTTGAATTAAGAATTAAAAATTAAAAATTAAAAACTAACCTCCCCATACATTCCGCGCTTGATATATCCGTCGTTCTGCACCTTAATCTTGACGGCATATACCAGGTTTGCACGCTCATCCCGTGTCTGAATGGTCTTCGGCGTAAACTCTGCCTTGTCTGAAATCCATGAAATTACCCCGCGATACTCCTTTCTGTCGGAATCACCGCTGTCGGCAAACACCTTTACTTCCTGACCAATCTTCAGACCGGTAATCTGTCCTGATGTAATATAAGCTTTCAGATACATATCGTTGATATTTGCCACCTTAAACAGAGTACGTCCCTGTACGGCAAGTTCTCCTTTTTCTACATACTTGGCCATAACTGTTCCGTCAACCGGTGATGCTATAGTACTTTTGCTTATCATATCATTCATAAGTGCTATCTGAGCCTTCAAGGCTTCTGCCTGAGCCTTGGCATTGGCATTGCCGTTTATCAATGTTTCGGTCTGTGCATCCAACTGTTTCTCCAACAGATTGATGGCAGCAGTGATATCGTCTAATTGCTTGCGGTTTCCGGCATTGGCGTTTACAAGATTTTCGAATCGGGTCTGCTCCTTTTTCTGTGTGGCAATCTGCTGACGTATGGCTGCTGTCTGTTTCTCCACATCGCATATACGGCTTTCTGTAGCCTTGACATTGGCCTCAAGCTGAATCCTCTGAAGATAAAGCTGTACGGTATCAATATATCCCACAGGCTTACCTGCCGTAACTTCCGTACCTTCGTCTATATCAAGTTCCATAATCTCACCGGCCACTCTTGCCGATACCATTACTTCTGTCACTTCGAATACTCCTGAAGCATCGTACTTACTGTCGCTTCCCGAACATGCTGTAAGGATAGCCATTACTGATATAATAGAAAGAATGTTTCTCATATTTCCCTGTTTTTATGAATTGAAAAGTTTTTGCAAAGTATTTTAAAAGGCTTTTAAACAGTGTTTAAATGATATTTAAATGGTGTTTAAATGGTATTTAAAAGTCGTTCATCACATATTTGAAATCATAGATGGCAAGCAGAAGCTGTATCTCATGCAGAATCTTTGTCTGTATGGCTGCATGCTCCGAATTGATGTCACGCATAAGATCGGTACCGGATATGGTCCCGTTGGCTATCTTTGCCTCAGATGCTTTTCTGATTGAAGTCTTCAGGCGGATAATCTCGTCATCGTACTTTATCTGATCCATGTATTTGTCTATTGCAAGCTCTTTCTGCGTCTTGTCTATATCGGTATTGAAAAGAAAGAGTTCACGCTGGTTTTCCACCATATCAATATTGTTGCGTATCAGCTTTCTCTGACTTTTCAGGGAATAGAAGTTGCCTATATTCCAGTTCAGCTTTATTCCGGCTATGTAGTATGGAGCAAACTTATTTTCGAACATATCAAGTCCCGGTTTGCCATATCCTCCTGTGGCAAAAACACTCAGGCGGGGATATAGCCCTGAATTGATACGGTTATAATCGTTTCTGTACTTCATTACCTGTGCATCGAACAGTCTCATCTCCGGTCGTCCTAAAGCATCGCTCTGCGTTGGACGTTCCGGCAAAGGTTTCACTAATCTGGTGTCGCCATCTATCTCCATACCTGTCAGTTTAGCTAGAATGGTTATATATGTGTTCCTTGCCGTCACAAAGTCTATTTCGTTCTGCTCGGCTTTAATCATATCTACCTTGATGGCATCCAGATCTGACTGGTTGGCAATTCCGTTCTTAGCGTAAGTCTCCACCTGAGAATAGTTGTCTGTAAGGATTTTTTTCAGTAGTCTGTTCTGTTCTATCTGGGCATCGGCAAGCAATATTCCGAAATATATCTGGTTAATCCTTTCATTCACGGCATAGAGACTGACCTCAATATTGTTCTTTTCCACTTCGGAAGATGATTTCACGGCTTCTTTAGATGATTTGATTGCCCCACCATCCCAGATAGTCTGATTAAGGTCGAGCGATATACCATACTGATCCCGGCTGAGATGCGGAATCTCCACTCCCTTAAAACCCATAGCCTCAAGATCAATAGGTATCTTTGTAACGTCGGACTGATATGTGGCTTTAGATGAGAACATCAGCTGAGGAAGATAACCCTTGTTGAGATTATCAATATTATATTCCTTAGTCTTCTCCACCAGACCAAGCTTTCTGATTAGAGGATAATTCTCCCTGGCTTTGCTGTAACACTCCTCGATGGTTATACTCGTCTGTCCGAAGCACAATGCAGATAAGGCTACTGCAATGGCGGTAGTACATAGTCTTTTCATTCTATAACATAATATTAATTAGTGTCTTAAAATTATCATTTTATTTTAAGTATAACAAGATACGATACTTTATTTTTTATAAGACAAAAAAAATCTGCCACGGACATAACATCCATGGCAGACAATCTATGATATTCTAACTATATATTATCGGATTAAGACAAGCCTTCTATTTCACCGTTAACAATATCAATGTGAAGTGCCTGTGGTTCCTTAGGCAATCCAGGCATACGCATCATTTCACCGGCAACGATTACCAACA
This sequence comes from uncultured Bacteroides sp., assembly GCF_937912035.1. GTDB lineage: Bacteria > Bacteroidota > Bacteroidia > Bacteroidales > Bacteroidaceae > Phocaeicola. The sequence goes on along the minus strand of NZ_CALDPF010000031.1, from coordinate 112,913 downwards.
TCTCGGCACCGGCATTGATTACTATATCGCGTACTGTAAAGTTAAATCCTGATGCCACTCCATACAATTTCGGATCTGTAGAGAACGAATACTGTGTCTTGGCAATACATATAGGGAAGTGACTGAATCCGAGTTCTTCTATCATCTTGAGTTTCTTTCTTGCCGCAGGTCCGAACAATACCTGTTTAGCACCGTAAAGTTCGCATGCCACCTTAGTGACCTTAACCTCTACTGAGTCTTCTTCATCGTACGCAAATGAGAGAGGAGCAGACGGCTTGTTCTCAATAGTATCAACTACAAGGTTTGCAAGTTCAACGGCACCTGCGCCACCTTCGGCAAATGCATTGTTAACGGCAAATCCTACTCCCATTTCCTCGCAGTGCTGACGAACGAAGTTGATTTCTTCCTCTGTGTCGTTTGCATAACGGTTGAATGCCACAACTACAGTCTGTCCGAACGACTGAAGGTTCTCGATATGCTTGTCGAGGTTCTTCACTCCCTCGCGCAATCCTTCAAGGTTAGGTTCCTTAATCTTGTCAATCTCAACTCCACCATGCATCTTCAGTCCCTGAGCAGTTGCAACAATCACTGTAAGCTTAGGCTGCAGACCTGCCTTGCGGCACTTGATGTCATAGAATTTTTCTGCACCCAGATCGGCACCGAATCCGGCTTCTGTAATTACATAGTCACCGAAAGTCATTGCAAGCTTGGTAGCAAGAACAGAGTTACATCCGTGTGCGATATTGGCGAACGGACCTCCGTGAACGAATGCAGGAGTAGCCTCTGTAGTCTGTACAAGGTTTGGAGAAAGGGCATCCTTCAGCAACACTGTTATGGCACCAGCCACTCCAAGATCTTTCACTGTGAAAGGCTTGTTGTCGATAGTAAAGCCAAGGAGAATATTCTCTATTCTGCGGCGAAGGTCAGCCTCATCCTTTGCAAGACAAAGGATAGCCATGATTTCCGATGCAGGAGTGATATCAAAACTTGATTCGCGTGTGATACCGTTTGTCTTGCCGCCAAGACCTGTAACGATATATCTCAATCCACGGTCGTTTACGTCGAGCACTCTGTTCCACAACACTTCCTTCATGGCAAAACCGTTGTCCTGGTTCTGATACATGTAGTTGTCAAGAAGTGCTGCTATCATGTTATGTGCAGAAGTGATGGCGTGAAAGTCGCCAGTGAAATGAAGATTGATTTTCTCCATAGGGAGGACCTGTGCATAACCACCTCCAGCTGCACCACCCTTCATACCGAAACATGGTCCGAGTGACGGCTCGCGCAAGGCACAGATAGCTTTCTTGCCTATCTTGTTAAGTCCCAATGCCAGACCTATTGACACTGTAGTCTTACCGATACCTGCCTTTGTAGGAGTAATGGCTGTAACAAGAATTAGGTTACTGTTTTTTACTTTCTCTTCATCTATTATTTCTTCCGAAACTTTAGCCATGTAACGTCCGTAATGTGTAACGTGTTCCAATGGCATACCGAAATTTGCTGCAACCTGTTTGATTTTGGTTAACTCAATACTGCGTGCGATTTCTATATCTGATTTCATATTCTTATTTTTAGATGTTTGCAAAGGTAAGAAAAAAAACTTTATATTTGTGAATGAAACAACAAAGTAATATACACTAATTATGGAATTTAGTAATAAAGAAGTCCGCCGTCAGGACAGATTGCTTGACGAAAAGCGTGCAATGGAGATAATTAAAGATGGTGAATATGGCATTTTGTCAATGGTGAGTGAAGACGCAGACGGTGCTTACGGTATACCGTTGAGTTATGTCTGGGACAGAGGGAACTCGATATACATTCATTGTGCTCCTGTAGGCAGAAAGCTGAAATGTATTGATGCGAACCCTAACGTGTCATTCTGTGTAGTTGGAAAGACTAAGATTCATCCCGACAAATTTACCACCGGCTATGAGAGTGTAGTGATGAAATGTACCGCACATCACAGTCTGCACGAAGCGGAACGTATGTCGGCACTTTCACTGTTCATAAGCAAGTATTGTCCCGACCATAAGATTATGGGTATGGAATACGCCAACAAATCTTTCCACCGCACAGAGATTATCAGACTGGATATAGAAAGCATCAGCGGAAAAAGCAAAGCTATGTTCTAAACTTAAAACCACAACAACATGAAACTTAAAAGACCCGGACTACTTACTCAGATTATAATAGCCATAGTATTAGGTATCGGAGCTGGAATCATATCACCTGCCCTGCCTGTAAGATTTTTCGTTACATTCAACGGACTGTTCAGCGAATTTCTGGCATTCATCATTCCTCTTATAATAGTGGGACTTGTGGCTCCCGCCATTGCTGACATCGGCAAGGGAGCAGGAAAGATGCTTGCCGTAACTGCACTGCTGGCTTACGGAGCTACACTTTTCTCCGGGTTTACTTCATACGCTGTGGGTGAGACTTTCTTCCCGATGCTCATAACAAGGGATATTCCGCTTTCGGAAATCAGTGAGGCAAACGGGGTGGTACCGTTCTTCACCATCGACATTCCCGAACCGCTGAATGTGATGACGGCGCTCGTCATGGCTTTCACCCTTGGACTGGGAATGGCTAACCTCAATACGAACTATCTGAAAAATGCTTTCGTCGATTTCAAGGATATTATCGTAAAGACCATCCAGAAGGTTATCCTTCCGCTGCTGCCGATATATATCTTCGGAATATTCTTCAATATGACGCACTCGGGACAGGTGTTCCACGTGTTGAGTGTGTTCATCAAGATTATCGGAATAATCTTCATCCTTCATATACTTCTGTTGATATTCCAATATGTGATAGCAGGACTGATAGCAGGCAAGAACCCTTTCAGGATGCTTGCGAACATGATGCCTGCTTATTTCACAGCACTGGGTACACAGTCATCTGCCGCCACCATACCGGTAACGCTGAAACAGACAGTAAAGAACGGAGTGAACGAAGATACCGCAGGATTTGTGATACCTCTGTGTGCCACGATACACCTCTCTGGAAGTACAATGAAGATTGTGGCATGTGCCCTTGCACTGATGATGATGCAAGACATACCTTACGACTTCAAGATGATGTCGGGATTCATATTCATGCTGGGAATAACCATGGTTGCCGCTCCGGGTGTACCCGGCGGAGCGATTATGGCATCATTGGGAATACTGTCATCAATGCTTGGATTCGATGATAACGCCCAAGCACTGATGATAGCACTTTATATTGCAATGGACAGCTTCGGCACAGCCTGCAATGTGACAGGCGACGGTGCGCTGGCTGTCATTATAGACCGCTGGTTCAGAAAGAAATCTTAGTTTCTCACCAAATACAATGAATCGGTAATGCAGGCAGGAAGCTCTTCCTTATAATGTGTAACCATAATCATGGTCTTGTCGTTTCGGCGGCAGAATGTTTCTATTACATCTTTCACCAGACGACGGTTGTAAAGGTCAAGTCCGTGAAGCGGCTCGTCGAGTATCAGAAGCTCTGGGTCTTTAACGAATGCACGTGCCAGAAGGACAAGTCGCTGCTCGCCGCTCGACAACTGCAGGAAACTCTTGTCTGCCAACTGCTTCACTCCGAATATATCCATCCAGAACAGACACACTTCCCTGTCCTCTTCTTTCGGACGCTTGTAGAGTCCTATAGAATCGTGAAGTCCGCTTGCCACAATATCTATGGCAGGAATATTCTTCAGATAGGCTCTGTGCATCTCAGGGCTGACGTAACCGATATGTTTCTTGATTTCCCATATACTCTCGCCGCTGCCTCGCTTGCGGTCGAACAGAGTGATGTCGCATGCATAGCTCTGTGGATTGTCGGCACAAACCAGGCTCAGAAGTGTTGATTTACCGGCACCGTTCTCGCCGCTCAAGGCCCATTTCTCGCCACACTTCACTGTCCAGTCAAGTTCACGGAGAATAGTTCTTTCGCCATAGCGGATACTTACCTTATTCAGTTTCACCACATTGGCTGCCTTATACAGATTATCCTTATAAGGCATATCAAGTATAGCCTGAACCTTTTCGTCGGAAAGCATCTTTTCCGGTACACAGACACCCTGATACTCGGAGCGTGGAAGTTTCTCGCCACATATCATATTCTCAACAGTTATCACATGAGTGATGAAGTCAGGAATATCGTCCGATTTGGAAAGTACAAGGATAACCTGAAGACCTATAACCTTTATAAGCTCTGAAAGAAGCGACTTAAGCAAATCGCGTGTACGGGCATCAAGTCCGATGAAAGGATTATCCATGATGAGGACTCTTGGTCCAGAAAGCAGTGTCTTGGTCAGCTGGAACTTTCTCAACTCTCCACTGGAAAGAAGTATGATAGGCTTCTGCAGCATTTCTTCTATTCTGAACAGAGTGTAAAGACTTTCTTTCAGCTTTTCATCCTTGCACTGGGGAAGAAGATCGCCCACTACAGGAATATTATCCATATCCTGCGAGTTCCATCTCTGCTGATAGTAATAGCTGCCATCTGCATCGCCATACGAATCGCGGAATGTTATGTATCTGAGATTATCCGAAACAAGATCTGAACTTGAAGGTGAAAAATCGTATGCCACCTCATTCATCAACAGAGGATATTTTCCTGTAATGATATCAATAAGAATACTTTTACCTCCTCCGTTAGGACCTACCACAGCCAATTGCTCGCCTGCATTCAGGCAGAAGTCCACAGGCTTACCCATTCTGTACAGAGGATGACGGGTAACGCCATTTGATACTGAAATAACTCGTTGTTGCATTTTTTTAGTTGTTGGTTGTTAGCTTTTAGTTCTTAGCAGCAATTCTTAACTATTAATTTTTAATTATTAATTAAGAACTACTTCACCACCTTATCAGGATTCTTTGCTATAAAATCTTTCCATCCCGAATAGGCCTTATGGGTTTCAGGCCGTCCCATCTGCAGATAATGGCAATATGCCGCTCCCAAGGCGTCTGTGGCATCCATAAAAGGTCCGATGTCCTCTTTCCTGATTTTAAGCATGCGCCGCAACATATCTGCAACCTGTTCCTTGCTTGCCTGCCCATTGCCGGTAATGGCCATCTTAATCTTTAGCGGGGCATATTCAGTTACAGGTATATCCCTGCACAATGCCGCCACTATAGCCACACCCTGAGCCCTGCCCAGTTTGAGCATAGACTGCACATTCTTACCGAAGAAAGGAGCCTCAATGGCAAGCTCGTCCGGAAGATATGAGTTTATCACTCCCTGCACACGCTCGTAGATATGTTTCAGTTTCAGATACGGATCTGTGAACTTACGCATGTCTATCACCCCAAGAGTGACAACCTCAGCTTTGGTACCCACAACCTTTATTACGCCATAACCCATGATATTGGTTCCTGGGTCGATACCTAATATTATCTTTTCCTTAACGGGACAAATCACTTTATAACCTCCATCAAAGTAGGGAAACCTATAACCTTATCTTTGAAAATCTTTGCCATCTCCTCGTTCATACGGGCACCACACTTGGTATGCCAGCTGTGAAGAGCTGCACTGTCTTCTACCTCCCACTGGAGCGAGAAACACTCGCTGTCCTGTTCCTTATGGCTCAGGATACGCAAGATACGCGGATTTTTCAACTCCCCGGTTTTCTCTGCTTCAGGGATATAACACTCGTTCAACCAGATTACGAAATTTCTGGCATCATTCATCTCAACATGAAATGTAGTATTGTAAATAAGCATAAATGTAAATCTTTAACACTGCAAATATAAGGATTTATACAGAAATGGCAGGAATAATTAAAAATAAATAAACATACCATGCCTACGTTAAATTAACTTTTACTATTTTTGCACACATTATCACGAAATGTGTACATATTTTGTTTGACATGGAATTAAACAACAGCTTTATAGAATTAATAGAAAAAAGCATAAAACAAAACTGGGACAGAAATGCGCTAACTGACTATAAGGGAATAACACTCCAATATAAGGATGTAGCAAGAAAGATTGAGAAAATGCATATTCTGCTCCAACATGCAGGAATAAAACCGGGAGACAAGATAGCATTGTGCGGACGCAACAGTGCAAACTGGACTGCAATGTTTCTGGCAATAATCACATACGGCGGTGTGGCAGTGCCAATCCTTCATGAATTCAAGCCTGACAACATACACCACATAGTAAACCACTCTGGAGCAAGAATGCTGTTTGCCGGCGACCAGATATGGGAGAACCTGAACGAAGCGTGTATGCCTCTGCTTGAAGGTATTATAGAATTGAAGAATTTCGATCTGGTGGTTTCACGTTCAGAACAGCTGACATACGCCAGAGAGCATCTTAACGAGGAATTCGGAAAGAAATATCCGTGCCGTTTCAGAGCCGAACAAGTTTCCTACAGAAAAGAGGAACCGGAAGAGCTCGCAGTAATCAATTACACTTCCGGCACTACGGGATATTCTAAAGGTGTAATGCTCCCGTACAGGGCTATTCAATCGAACATCATCCACATACACGAGAAAGTAGGACTTATGGCCGGTGACAACATCGTTTCAATGTTGCCGTTGGGACATATATTCGGTCTTGTGTTCGATTTTCTATACGGCATCACAGTAGGAGCACACTTGTGGTTCCTGACACGTATGCCAAGTCCTAAGATTATAGCAGAGTCTTTTTCAGAAATAAGACCTAGAGTTATCGCATGTGTTCCGCTTATAGTAGAAAAGATTATAAAGAAGAACATATTGCCGCACGTTGACAACAAACTGGGAAAACTGCTTCTTAATCTGCCTATCATCAGCGACAAGATTAAAGAACAGATACGTCATCACGCAATGCAGGCATTCGGAGGCAATTTCATTGAGATAGTCATAGGCGGTGCTCCGTTCAATGCCGAAGTAGAGGCCTTCCTCAGAAAAATAAACTTCCCTTACACCATTGCATACGGTATGACGGAATGTGCGCCTTTGATATGCCACAGCCGTTGGGACGAAATAAAATACCAGTCATGCGGAAAGACTGTAGCAAATATGGAGACCAAAGTCCTTTCCGATAATCCGGAAACAGTGCCTGGCGAACTTGTCTGCCGTGGCGCAAACGTGATGTTGGGATATTACAAGAACGAGGAAGCTACATCACAGGCCATAGACAATGAAGGATGGCTGCACACTGGCGACATGGCTATAAAAGATGCGGAAGGCAACATCTTCATAAAAGGAAGATGCAAGAACATGCTACTCACATCTACAGGACAAAACATCTATCCAGAAGAAATAGAGGCCAAGCTGAACAATATGCCGTACGTCAACGAATCGCTTATCATACTGAAGGGCGAGAAACTTGTCGCACTGGTATATCCTGACAGCGATGACGCTTTTGCGCACGGACTGTCATTAACACAACTGGAAGAAGCCATAGAGCAAAACAGAATAGAACTTAACAAAACTCTTCCTGCATTCTCGCAGATTTCAAAAGTCAAACTATATCCTGAAGAATTTGAAAAGACTGCCAAGAAGAGCATCAAGAGATTCTTATATCAGAATATAGATGGATAAAATTAAAGAAATACCTGTACTGTTGCTTACAGGATATCTGGGAAGTGGAAAAACCACTCTCGTCAACAGAATTCTTTCCAACAAAAAGGGCATCAGATTTGCTGTCATTGTAAACGACATCGGCGAAGTGAACATTGATGCCGAACTGATACAGCGTCAGGGAGTTGTCGGTATGAACGACGACAGCCTTGTGGCTCTGCAGAACGGATGTATCTGCTGCACACTGAGAACTGACCTCATAGAACAGATTCTAGGAATCCTCAAAACAGAGAAATTCGACTATATAGTTATAGAGGCAAGCGGAATATGTGAGCCGGAATCCATAGCGAACACTATATGCTCGATACCTCAACTGGGAGGTGCATATACCAAATATGGCATCACACGCCTTGACTCTGTGGTAACAGTGGTTGACGCTCTTCGAATGAAAGATGAATTCTGCTGTGCTGAAAGCCTTACAGAGAAAAATCTTTCTGAAGACGATATTGAAAATCTGCTTATACATCAGATTGAATTCTGTAATATAGTTTTACTGAATAAAGCATCTGAAGTAAGTTCAGAAGAGCTTGAAACCATACACCGTATAGTAAAGACACTCCAGCCTGCTGCAGAGATTATAGAATGCGACTATGCAGATATTGACCTTGACAGGATAATATCAACTTCAATGTTCAGATACGAACACGTAGCAGCATCTGCAGGATGGGTACAGGAACTTGGCAAGCATGTAACTGAAGAAGACACAGACAGCCATTGCCATCACGATGAGGAATGCCACTGCAATCATGACGAGCATCATCATCACGAAAACGGGGAAGAGTGTTCATGCGGACATCATCACCACGAAGAAGAATGTTCGTGCGGACACCATCATCACCACGAAGGTGGCGAAACAGAAGAATATGGCATAAGCACACTACTCTACTTCAGACGTGCAGCATTCGACATGAACCGTTTCGATTACTTCATTTCGTCAAGATGGCCGAAAAGCGTAATACGCGCCAAAGGCGTATGCTACTTCAGCGACCAGCCTGAAATGTCGTACCTGTTTGAACAGGCAGGCAAGCAGAAACAGATTTCCGAAGCCGGACTGTGGTATGCCACCCTGCCGGAAGCAGACATCAAAAGACTGCTGGAACAGGAACCTGGCCTGATGAGAGACTGGGACGAAAAGTACGGCGACAGAATGCAGAAAATAGTATTCATAGGAAAAAATATGGACAAGGAACAGCTCATAAAAGAGCTTGACTCATGTCTTGTAAAAGAATAAACTTAAACTAATATCCACACACAATTACATGGAACAATTCAGCAAGATGATAGCTGCCGCCATGAAGCTACAGGAACACAGAGTGGAAAACACTCTGAAACTTCTTCAGGGCGGGGCAACCATACCGTTCATCAGCCGATACAGAAAAGAGGCTACAGGAGGTATGGACGAGGTGCAGATAAGCGAAATAAACGACAGATACGAGAAACTGTGCGAACTTGCAAAACGCAAGGAAACCATCATTTCCACTATAGAGGAGCAGGGCAAAATGACTGCCGAACTGAGGAACAGAATAGACAACTGCTGGGACTCTACAGAGCTGGAAGACATATATCTTCCTTTCAAACCTAAAAGAAAAACGAGGGCCGAAGCCGCTCGCCAGAAAGGACTTGAACCACTGGCAATCATCCTGATGATGCAGCGCGAAAACAACCTTATGGCAAAGGCCGCTCAGTTCGTAAAGGGTGAGGTAAAGGACGAGGAAGACGCATTGAAAGGTGCACGCGACATCATTGCCGAACAGGTGAACGAAGATGAAAGAGCCAGAAATCAGGTAAGAAATATATTTACACGTCAGGCTATCATTACGGCCAAAGTGGTGAAAGGCAAAGAGAAGGAAGAGGATGCTGCAAAGTATCGCGACTATTTCGATTTCAGCGAGCCACTGAAACGCTGTACATCACACCGTCTGCTGGCAATCCGCCGTGGTGAAGCCGAAGGAATTCTGAAAGTTACAATCTCACCTGAAGAAGACGATGAATGTACCGACCGACTGGAGCGTCAGTTCGTAAGAGGTAATGGCGAATGCTCCTCGCAAGTGGCGGAAGCGGTAAAGGATGCTTACAAACGCCTGCTTAAACCGGCTATAGAAACAGAGTTCTCAGCTCTCAGCAAAGAGAAAGCCGACGAGGAGGCAATCCGTGTATTTGCCGAAAACCTGAGACAGCTGCTTCTTGCTCCCCCATTGGGACAGAAACGTGTGATGGGTATCGATCCGGGATTCAGAACAGGCTGTAAAGTGGTATGTCTGGACGCTCAGGGAACATTGCTTCACAACGAAGCCATATACCCTCATCCGCCTAAATCGGAAGAGGCACTGGCTGCAAGAAAGATTGTAAAACTCGTTGAACAATACAAGATAGAGGCAATCGCCATAGGAAACGGAACAGCAAGCCGTGAGACAGAGCGTTTCGTAACTTCCCAAAGATACGACCGTGAGGTACAGGTATTCGTAGTAAGCGAGGACGGTGCTTCAATCTATTCGGCTTCGAAAACAGCGCGTGAGGAATTCCCTGACTACGATGTAACTGTGCGTGGAGCAGTATCCATAGGCCGCCGTTTGATGGACCCGTTGGCAGAACTTGTAAAGATTGACGCAAAATCTATCGGTGTGGGACAATATCAGCACGATGTTGACCAGACCAAGTTGAAAGAGTCTCTTGACCGTACAGTGGAAAGTTGTGTAAACCTTGTCGGAGTTAACCTCAATACTGCCAGCAAGCATCTTCTGACATACGTTTCTGGACTGGGCCCTTCACTGGCTCAGAACATTGTGGACTACAGAACCGAAAACGGACCTTTCTCGTCAAGAAAAGAACTCTTGAAAGTTCCCCGCATGGGAGCTAAGGCTTTCGAACAGTGTGCCGGTTTCCTTAGAATACCGGGAGCGAACAATCCTCTCGACAATTCAGCCGTGCATCCTGAAAGCTACGCCATAGTGGAAAAAATGGCAAAGGACATGAAATGCACTGTAGCCGACCTTATCAAGGATAAGGAGCTGAGAAGCAAAATCAATATAGAGAAATATGTCACCGACACCGTAGGTCTCCCTACACTGAACGACATAATGAAGGAGCTCGACAAACCTGGTAGAGACCCTCGTCAGCAGATTCAGGTATTCGAGTTCGACAAGAACGTAAAGACACTTGACGATCTCCGTGAAGGTATGGAACTACCGGGTATAGTGACAAACATCACCAACTTCGGATGTTTCGTCGATATAGGTATAAAGGAAAATGGTCTTGTGCACATCTCCCAGCTAGCCGACAAGTTCGTGAGTGATCCTACTACGGTAGTCAGCATACATCAGCATGTACGTGTCAAGGTTCTTGGGATAGACCATGAAAGAAAGCGTGTACAGCTTACTATGAAAGGAATGAGATAAAAAAACATTCACATAAGAAGAGTTCATGAAAATAAATCTTGTTTATTATTTTCATGAACTCTTCTTTATTTTATATAATCATATATCGATATTATTTTGTAGGAATAGGTTTCAAAATTTACTTATTTCCTAAAACAAACATTTATTTTATAACACTTCCCTTTGTTTTATCGAATAAAAGTTGTAAATTGCAGAAAGATTAATATAAACGATTATGAAAAACAAATTATTCTATGTTATAATTTTACTGGAATCTAAGTAAAAGTAAAACACGAATGCAAGATTGGAAAACAGAAGACAGAGAAACTACTCATATCTAAATAAATTTAATCATGAAAACATTTAATACCTTATTGCTTATTATCTTTTGCTTTGCTATTATCTCATGCGACAAAAATAGTGCTCCTGATCCAATAAAGTTCATACCTACGGAAACACTTTATGATAAGAATATTTACAGTCCCAACATCAATTTAATATGGAACGGTGACACAGTTGATTTTAAAAAAGAAGGGAATAGTATGTTAGTACGATTTTATCCTGACAACTCAGACAGTACAAAGTTGAATATGAGATTAAATGCATTCCGTCCTATTGATTTGGAATTAACAGCCAACATTATATCTAATAATAATAAAATAGTATTTTCAGGAAGTTCAAACCTAAAGCCTTACGATTTGGAAGTGACAGGAGTATATACTCCTTCGGAGGATTTAGAAGAGCCTGGGGAATTAGAATTGAACTGTAAGTATAAAATAAATGACTTTTGGCTAAAAGTAGATTATCAGTATATTTTCAGATTTGATGATAGATGTATGAATTTTATCAGTTTTCCTGTAGACTCATTAGAGTGGGACGGGCAAACTATTGCTAAAATGGATTTCGTTGAAGAGACATTGAATGAAATCTGTGACAGAGTAGGAAAAGAAACTGCCGCAATTGGATTAACTTTCCACGCTGACGAAACAGTGGATATACAGATACAAAAGCCTGGAGAAAATTTTAAACAAGTAGCCAACTTTCAATATAGTCTTGGTTATTTAGATAATGGAAGAACTATTTATCTAAGATTCAATGATGAACAGGCTTATAATTACGAATATGAATGTATTGGGTGGGAAGATCTAACAATGCCTTTGTTCTATCATAATGCTAATATTAAATATTTAACATTGAATTTTATTGAAGGTTATGAGACTATGTGTCTATACTATCCTTATCCTTACGAACAGGTAACACTTCGCAGATATTTAAAAAATGCTGGTAGCGAAGGCCTGTCCGATAAAGAAAAAGAAAAGTTGATACTATTCTACAACTCATTAATTGAAAAAGGAAAAATGGACCACCATATATTATTTGTATCTGAGCCGTATCAATAAATAGATTTTTGAACATTCTAAATAATAAAAGAAGAGGTCGTTTCATTACTCAAAACAGAGTGTGATACGACCTCTTAAATGTTATATATAAAATGAGCTGTCATTCGATTCAAAACGACAGTTCATTTTAAGCAAAACGACAAAGCGTTTCAGAACAATATCCTTTAAGACAAAAATAATTATCTTTGCAACATCATAACAACATAATTAGAATAATAATGGAACAGGAAACAATACACACATGTGTGGACTGTGGCACACAGAACTGCAAATTCAAGGACCGTACCTACCCCGATTTCTGCCTTACCACTTCTTTGACAGAAGAAGATAAGGAATGGGCTCTGGAAAGATATGACGAAGGCAGAAACAGAGAAATAATGATTGCCAGTGCCGAGGTGGAATACGAAGGTTATTGCCAATGGACACGAGTACAGGAAATTATGGAATTTGCCCGGAAAATAAACGCAAAACGAATCGGTATAGCCAACTGCATCGGTCTGATAAACGAAGCACGCATTTTCGCAAAAATACTTCGTGCCAACGGTTTCGAGGTCTACTCGGTGATATGTAAAGTGGCCGGTCAGGCCAAATCATCAATGGGAATACCGGCAGAATGCGAGAAGATAGGTCCTGCCATGTGTAACCCGATAATGCAGGCCAGGCTACTGAACAATGCAAAGACTGACTTGAACGTAGTAATCGGTCTGTGTGTGGGACACGACAGTCTGTTCTATAAATATTCGGACGCATACGTCACGACACTTGTCACTAAAGACCGCGTAACCGGCAATAATCCAGTTGCTGCTCTTTATACCGCAAATTCATATTATCACAAGAAATTCTTCAAATAGACAATATAACACAAAAATTATAAATCATGGAATTAAGAGAATATCTTGACAGTTTCGAAGAGAAACTTCAAATGGAGATACTGAGACTCTGCACAAACTATAAGTTTCTTGGCGGCACATTGCTTGCAACAGACGATATAGACAATTACTGGGAGGTACTGGCTCCGGAATACATAGCCGATGCAGTAGAACAGGTTCAGGACTACCCTACCGTTTCAGTGGCATGGGCAGCATACCTGGGAATGGCAGTAGCCTACGGATGGGATATAGACTGGAATACTATCTCAAAAGCCAAATACAAGGATTATTATGGCGAACAGGGATTCGATGACATGGACGAACATCTGATACGCGATATCATAGGCATCCCTCTGGAGAGTGAAGACGCAAAAAATATTGAAGAAATAATCAGGAGATGCGCACAAAAGGCAATAGACCTTATCCGTCACGAACAGATTGAGCCACAAAGTCCTACAGCTTTCCATGTTTTTGCACGCGCCGTAAGGGTAATGTACAGAACAGGAGCGGCAATACAACTCAAAAGAATGGGTTATAAGTTTGAAAAAGTGAATCTTGGTGACTGCTGAATAAACATATAATAACCAAATTCAATAAGAAAATGAAAAAGACTTTTACATTTATCATTGCATTATTTATCGGAATTAGCACAGGTATATCACAAACCAGAAAAGCCATATCCATATTAGGGGACTCTTATTCTACATACGAAAGTTATTTGCAGCCGGACACAAACGCTGTGTGGTATTTCAAAAAGCCAAAGCCCAATAATGATGTCTCGTCTGTAAGCCAAACATGGTGGTACAAGTACATAAAAGAAAACGGACACAAACTTTGCGTGAACAATTCTTTCTCCGGAGCTACAATATGCAACACCGGATATAATAAAAAAGATTTTTCAGACCGTTCATTCATCACAAGAATGAATAATCTGGGATGTCCTGACGTTATATTCATATTTGGTGGAACAAATGACAGCTGGGCAGGAGCACCTATAGGAGAATATAAATACTCTGATTGGTCAAAAGAAGACCTGTATTCATTCCGTCCAGCAATGGCATACATGCTGGAACATATAAAATACAGATATCCTAATGTTGAAATATATTTCATACTGAACTGTGACCTGAAAAAAGAAATAAACGAATCTGTAGAAAATATCTGCCGGCACTATTCAGTACCATGCATCGTACTTCATGACATTGATAAACAATCGGGACATCCTTCAATAAAAGGTATGCAGCAGATTAATGACCAGATTACAGAATTTATAGAGAAAGTTCAATAAAAAATGGAACAAAACAAAAAAGAAAAATTCGGCTGGTTCGTATTCAACTCCGGACAGCTTCTGATAGTAAAAGATTCCGAGGGTAAATATCATATACCATACGGCGAGGAACCACCTGTAGCAGTACCGGTAGGCAGTACAATACATACCATAGGAGACATTTACGGACACACGGCAAAAACTTATGCCATATATTCACCGGTTCCGGGGAATGAAGACAGTGAGATGATGATGAAAGACCTGAGAGCATCTTACGACGTACTTCCGTTTGAAGAATATTACAGAGCCGGGAAGGCATCACAGATACTGAATTGGGACAAGAACAGCCGCTACTGTCCTATGTGCGGTGTCCCTACAGTACAAGTCTCTCCTATCGCCAAGCGCTGCCCTGAATGCCGCCAGGAATTCTATCCGCGCATATCACCAGCCGTAATAGTTCTCATAAAGAAGGAGGACCAGGTGCTGCTGGTACATGCAAAGAACTTCAGAGGACAATACAAAGGTCTGGTAGCAGGATTTCTGGAGGCAGGTGAGACACTGGAAGAATGTATCCGCCGTGAAGTAATGGAAGAGACAGAACTGAAAATAAAGAATCTGAGATATTTCGGCAGTCAGCCATGGCCTTATCCAAGCGGTATAATGATTGGATTCATTGCCGACTATGAAAGCGGTACAATCAAGCTTCAGGACGAAGAACTCAGCGCCGGAGAGTTCTATTCTCGCGACAATATGCCGGAAATTCCGAAGAAACTCAGTATAGCCAGACAGATGATTGATGCATGGCTGGAGGGAAAAGTGTGATGCCAACCGGTATAATACAGGCTTAAACACAATTTAATGGGGATTTATAAAAATAATATCCCTACTTTTTATTAACTTTGCAAAAGTTATTATTTTAACCAATAAACTTATATGCAGGAAAAGATTATTATTCTCGACTTCGGTTCACAGACTACACAGCTCATCGGTCGCCGTGTCCGCGAACTGAACATGTATTGCGAGATTGTTCCCTACAACAAGTTCCCACACAATGACCCGTCTGTTATTGGTGTAATCCTTTCAGGTAGTCCATTCTCTGTTTATGACGAAAAGGCCTTTAAGGTAGACCTTACTGACATCCGTGGCAAATATCCTATCTTGGGTATATGCTATGGCGCACAGTTCATGGCATACACCAACGGAGGTAAGGTAGAACCTGCCAACACACGCGAATACGGACGTGCACACCTGGCTAAGTTCGATCATCAGAATCCTCTTCTCAAAGGAATCCGCGAGAATTCACAGGTATGGATGAGTCATGGCGACACAATCACAGCAATACCTGAAAATTTCGAAATCATAGCTTCTACCGACAAGGTAGCAGTAGCAGCTTATCAGGCAAAGAACGAAAAGCTTTGGGGAGTGCAGTTCCATCCTGAAGTATTCCACTCAGAAGACGGTACTCTGCTCTTGAAAAACTTTGTTGTTGACATCTGTGGCGGTAAGCAGGACTGGAGCGCAGCTTCATTCATCGAAACTACAGTAGCCGAACTTAAGGCTCAGCTTGGCGATGACAAGGTTGTACTTGGTTTGAGTGGTGGTGTTGACTCGTCAGTAGCAGCAGTTCTTCTTAACAAGGCTATCGGCAAGAACTTAACATGTATCTTCGTTGACCACGGTATGTTGCGTAAGAACGAATTCAAGAACGTGCTTCACGACTATGAATGCCTCGGTCTTAACGTAATCGGTGTTGATGCAAGCGAGAAATTCTTCAGCGAACTGGCCGGTGTTACAGAACCTGAACGCAAACGTAAGATTATAGGTAAAGGCTTCATCGACGTATTCGACGAAGAAGCTCACAAGATACAGGACGTTAAATGGTTGGCTCAGGGTACTATCTATCCTGACTGCATCGAGTCTCTTTCTATCACAGGTACAGTAATCAAGAGTCACCACAACGTAGGTGGTCTGCCTGAAAAGATGAACCTGAAACTTTGCGAGCCATTGCGTCTGTTGTTCAAGGATGAAGTTCGCCGTGTAGGTAGAGAACTTGGAATGCCTGAACATCTTATCACACGTCATCCTTTCCCAGGTCCTGGTTTGGCAGTACGTATCCTTGGCGATATCACTCGCGAGAAAGTACGTATCCTTCAGGATGCAGACGATATCTTCATTCAGGGATTGCGTGACTGGAAGACTAAGGATGCAGAAGGAAACGAAACATCTTTGTACCACCAAGTATGGCAGGCAGGTGTTATCCTGTTGCCTGTACAGAGCGTAGGTGTAATGGGTGACGAACGTACATACGAACGTGCCGTTGCATTGCGTGCCGTAACAAGTACTGACGCGATGACTGCCGATTGGGCTCATCTCCCATACGAGTTCATGGCAAAGGTTTCAAACGATATCATCAACAAAGTAAAAGGCGTGAACCGCGTTTGCTACGATATCTCTTCAAAACCACCTGCAACAATAGAGTGGGAATAACCCCAAAACAAAATAGAAATAAAAAAGCGAGACTTTCATCTGATTGTCCCGCTTTTTTTTATCATTTACAATTATCAATCATCAATATCAATTACTCTGAACTGCTTGTCGAATTTGATTTCCCATCTGCCGGAAAGTTTGATTTCATATTCCCTTGAATTTTTCTCTATTTTCAAGATCTTGTCATCAGGATAGTTAGTGTTCACATAATCCTTTATTTGTTGAGGAATAATCTGCGACGGAACTCCATCCTTGATACATTTTACTTCTGTCCATTCGCCAGACTTATCGAACTCTATTTTATCACCCGACGTGAATATCACATCATAACTCTTGTAGAACAAATCCGTTTCCTGCTTAGCCATCGCAACTTTAGCATTCTTGAAATAAGTTGAAATAAATGTCTGAGCCTTTAGCGGTAACTGACCAATCTGAATAGGTTTATCTGTATCTGCAACAGCAATCATTGACATTGTAAACAAACAAACGAATAAAAATATAACCTTTTTCATAACTTTAAAATTTTAATTGTTAGTACTGTCTTTAATTTTATATTGCAAAGATTATACACAATACTGAAAAGATTCTGGAAAAATCCACTTTTCCTGATTTTTTTTGAAATAATATCACTTTTCTCTATAGAGAGACCTTGAATACATGCATCTTATCCCTAAATTCATAAGATATGCTGATGTTATTAGCCCTGCAAATGGTATGTATCAATGCCAGTCCCAAACCTGTAGAACCCTCTTTCTTGCTTCCCTGATAAAAACGGGTGAATATTTTTGAAGAGTCCAAAGCTGATTCACCTGTGTTTGAAACAGTAAAATCCTTTTCGGAGATAACTACATCAATCTTACCATTCTCACAGTTATGCAAATAGGCATTCTTCAGAAGATTTGACACCAGTATTATGGCCAACGATTCATTTATCTGCATGCTGAGAGATGACATTTCAGTTACCTTGACCGTAATGTTCTTATAAGAATACACGTCATTGAACGTATCTACATACTGACGTACCAACGAATTGACTGACACTTCCTTCACATCAGCATACTGGCCATTCTCAATCTTACATAACAGTAACAACGATTTGTTCATACGGGTAATATTCTCCAATGTCTGATGTGTCTTTGCTATTTCTTCCATCTGTTTTTCTGTCAGATTTTCGTCTTCCATCAGCATTTCAAGCCTGTTAAGACATATAGCAAGAGGCGTCTGCATCTCATGAGAAGCGTTGCCAATAAACATTTTCTGCTGTTCGTAAAGTTTCTCATTACGCTGTGCCGACATAGTAACGGCATGATACAGTTCCTTGAACTCCGTGATTTTTGTTTTATTCGATAACGGCTTATATCCGCTGCCTATCTTGTAGTTATTAAACCATGACAAGAGGACATACAACGGTTTCATATTTCGACGGAATATCCATACGTTCAGCAACAGCAGTATAAGCAGAATACCTGCATAAAGCGCTACTATCCATCCCAGAATAGACCTTTGCAAATCAAGTTTATCAATGGTAGGCGTATATACCACGAGTTCCTTATATCCCGTGTCTGTCTTAAAAATAGTCATAAGGATTCTGGCCGGCTCATACTCCAGCTTTTCATCAATATATACCATTTCATCACGATATGATATCTGAGAATATGTCTCGGCATATTCCTGACTCACATCGTACATATAAAACTGGTTATTCGAGCCGTTATTAAGCGAGGGCATGTCCTCACCGTTAAGATACCTGATGATAAGACTCTCGGAATAATCCTCAAGTGAATCATCCACCTCATCGTTCACCTCGTCTATTATAGCCCAATAGAAAAATACGGCCCATGCAGTCATTATGAATACAGATGCCACTGACACATGGAGCATCACATTGTGAAACAGTTTCATTCCAATACGAATTTATATCCTATACCATAAACAGCTTTCAGCTCGGGAGTGGAACCGGCATCCTTAAGCCTTTTCCTAAGATTCTTTATCTGAGCATAAATAAAGTCGAAATTATCAACCTGATCAATATGATCTCCCCAAACAGATTCTGCCAAAGTGCTTTTATTCACCAGTCTGTTAGGCCGGAGCATGAAATATACCAAAATGTCGTATTCCTTGCGATTAAGCTCTATAGGCTTACCTCCTACCTGGACTTCAAACTTTTCAGGCTGAATTTCAATATTGCCGAAGACAATTTTCTTTTCCCCTTCTCTCATATTTCTCCTTAGCAGACTCTTGATGCGTGCGTGAAGCTCTGCCAGATGAAAAGGCTTGGGAAGATAATCATCGGCACCCAAGTCAAGCCCCTTTACCTTATCCTCAATCGAGTCCTTGGCCGA
Organism: uncultured Bacteroides sp.; assembly: GCF_937912035.1. GTDB lineage: Bacteria > Bacteroidota > Bacteroidia > Bacteroidales > Bacteroidaceae > Phocaeicola. The sequence goes on along the minus strand of NZ_CALDPF010000031.1, from coordinate 93,616 downwards.
AAGTATTATAACATTGGCTTTCTTTCCCATGTCCTGAAGTTCGGTCAGAAGATCAAGACCGTTTCCATCCGGAAGCATTATGTCAAGCAGGATACAGTCGTAATCATAATCACCTGCCTTCATAACTGCCGTCCGGTAATCAGGAGCCTGCGAAACCACATACCTCTCCTTTTCAAGCGACTTGGTTATTATCTCCATCAAGTCTTTATCGTCTTCTACTACAAGTATCTTCATATACAGTCTTATTAATATCGTATTTCTACAAAAATAAGAGTAAAAACACAGAATATAAAAAAATCGGTCTGAAAATCTTATAAAAGATCTCCAGACCGACATGATTGGCGATATTAATTAATAGAATGTATTAATTATTCATTAAACCAACGTACGTAGCAGAAGTCCTGACGATGTGCCAAATCAGGATTCTTAGGATACATACGGTATGAAACCTTGAAGCTTCCTGCGTTAGACAAGCTGTGAGTAAGCTGGAATGTGTACAAGTCGCCTTCCACTTTCACAACTTCCATAGGAGTTACTGAATATATGTATTCCTTACCTTCCGCATTCTTGTAAGTTACAACAAGTTCGATACCAACAGCATCTTTCAATCCCTTCTCGTCAACTACGCAAGTGATTGTGTAATCCTTACCGCTTTCTACGTTGCCTTCGCGAAGTTCTTCATCCTTGCTGAATGAAACAACCTGAATTGAATCCCACTTAGAAACAACTTCTTCTTTCCATGCTGCGATTTCCTTAGCCTTAGCATAGTCGTTTGCAGCAAGCATCTTATAACGGTTAGCTTCTTTAGTATAGAACTTAGAATAGTAATCGTCAAGCTGACGCTTCATTGTATAGTGAGGAGCAACCTGTGCGATAGAGTTCTTGATAGTTCTAACCCATCCTTCAGAATAGCCCTTCTTATTGCGAGCGTAATACAATGGAAGGATTTCAGTTTCAAGGATACTGTAGATAGTAGCAGCATCAAGCTGATCCTGATGTTCCTGGTTCTGGTATGTACGTTTTTCAGTCAATGCCCATCCAGCACCTTCACGGTAACCTTCAAGCCACCATCCATCGAGTACAGAGAAGTTTACTACACCGTTCATCAAAGCCTTCTCACCTGATGTACCAGATGCTTCAAGAGGACGTGTCGGAGTGTTCATCCAGATATCAACACCTGAAACAAGACGACGTGCAAGCTTCATATCGTAGTTCTCGAGGAAGATGATCTTACCCAAGAATTCAGGACGCTTAGATATTTCCACAATCTTCTTGATCAATCCCTGACCAGCACCATCGTGTGGGTGAGCCTTACCTGCGAACAGGAACTGTACAGGATAATTAGGGTTGTTAACGATCTTAGCCAGACGGTCAAGGTCAGTGAACAACAGATGAGCACGTTTGTAAGTAGCAAAACGACGAGCGAAACCGATCAACAGTGCGTTAGGATTGATCTTGTCCATCAATGAAACTACACGTGAAGGATCACCCTGGTTCTTCAACCATGTATCGCGGAACTGATTACGTATATAGTCAGTAAGTTTATTCTTCAATGCTACACGAGTATTCCAGATTTCTTCATCAGGAACATTGTAGATAGCTTCCCAGATCTTAGGATTAGACTGGTCGTTCAGGAAGTTCGCGTCGAAGTATTTGCTGTAAAGTTTCTGCCATTCAGAAGCACACCATGTTGGGAAGTGAACACCGTTAGTTACATATCCTACATGGTTTTCTTCCGGGAAGTAACCTTTCCATATACCTGAGAACATATCCTGAGAAACTTTTCCGTGCAACCAGCTCACACCGTTAACTTCCTGGCAAGTGTTGCAAGCGAATGTTGACATACAGAAACGTTCGTTGTTGTCACCCGGATTGATACGTCCAAGATCCATCAGATCCTGCCATGAGATACCCATACGCTGTGGATAACCACCCATATACTTGCCGAAGAGACCTTCGTCGAAATAGTCGTGGCCTGCAGGAACCGGAGTATGAACAGTGTACAATGAAGAAGCACGTACAACTTCAAGAGCCTGATCGAATGTCATTCCGCTTTCTACGAATTCGCACAGACGCTGTACGTTACACAATGCTGCATGTCCTTCGTTGCAGTGGTAAATATCTTTCTTTATGCCAAGTTTTTCGAGCAACAGAACACCACCGATACCAAGAAGAATTTCCTGTTTCAAGCGGTTTTCCCAGTCGCCACCATAAAGCTGGTGAGTGATAGGACGGTCGAACTCGCTGTTCATTTCATTGTCTGTATCAAGCAGATACAATGGCACACGACCTACGTTTACTCTCCAAACGTATGCATGTACATAGTAGTCAAGATAAGGAACGTCCACTACCAATGGCTTGCCATCTTCACCGATTACACGGTCCAGAGGAAGGCTACCGAAGTTCTGAGCTTCGTAGTTTGCCACCTGCTGTCCATCCATTGAAAGGCTCTGAGTAAAATATCCGTAACGATACAAGAAACCTACTGCACACATATCAACGTTGCTGTCTGAAGCTTCTTTCAGATAGTCACCGGCAAGGATACCAAGACCTCCTGAATATATTTTCAGAACGTGAGTCATACCATATTCCATACAGAAATATGCTACAGATGGGCGTTCCTTGTTAGGAGCTACGCTCATGTAATCAGTAAACTTCTTATATACTTTATTTATTTTATCAAGAACTTTCTTATCGTTTGAAAGAGCTTCAAGTTTTTCATAACTCAAGCGTTCCAAAAAGGCAACAGGGTTCTGTCCCACTACACTCCATAATTCAGGATCAAGAGACTTAAACATATCTGTTGCTTCATAATTCCATGACCACCAAATGTTGCGGGCCATTTCCTGTAACATCTTCAGTGAATCAGGAATACGAGATTTTACAGTAACCTCTTTCCATACAGGAGCATTAGCATAATTTGTTTTAATTTTCATATCTCTCAAATACTTAAAATTATTAATTCTCTTTTTTATTTTTCTCCAGTCTTATCGAAGCATTGCGCAAAGCCACGTCGTATGCTTCGTAATAATATTTGATGAAATGCTTCCATAACGCTTTTTCAGCTATAGCGGCAGCATTCTTGCGTATCTTGTCTATCTGTTTCTGATCAAAAGACGAGAATTCGCTGATAGTATCTTTTATGGCATCGGCCACTTCAGAATAATTATAATCAGTACGGTGTATCACCTTCACTCCGTCGGCTAATTCTCCATTGTGTCCCACTACCGAATTAACCCACAATCCGAAACCAGCAAGGTCGGAAGTAATGGTAGGCACTTTGAATGCCACACTCTCCAGAGGAGTATAGCCCCATGGTTCGTAATATGAAGGATATACGCTAAGGTCATTACCCAAAACCAGATCATAATACGTCATGTTCAGTATGCCGTCTTTTCCGTCAAGATAACATGGTACGAAAATAACCTTAACCTTAGAATCTGCCGAATTCGACATATTAAGGTATTTGAGCATATCCAGCACCTGGTCGTGACTCATATTATGCAACCAATGTGTAACGAATGGAACTTCAAGCGGAGTATTGAAATTTTCCTTGCTTTTTAATCTGTCGATAAGATCCTGTCTGGCATCACCTACCCAACCAGGAACATTTATGAAGGCCAAGACATCCTTTTTCAGATTCTTGTCTCTTGTCAGACGATTTAGAGTTTCAAGGTAAACATTGATTCCTTTATTCTTGAATTCATATCTTCCGCTCGTACCTATTATTAGAGTGTCATCACCCAGTGAAGTACCAAGCAGTTTGTTTGCAAGGTTCAGCATTACCTGTCTTGCTTTTTTACGTTTAGCTGTGAAAGAACGTCCCTGAGGCACAAAATCATCCTCAAAACCATTCATAAGAACAACGTCAGCAGGTTTTTCAAGCAATTCCTTGCATTCATTATTAGTAATTTCGCTTACAGTAGTGAAGCAATCTACATGATGTGCAGTCTGCTTTTCAATAGAGTGTTTCGACTCCATATTAAGTTCTCTAGCCATTTGATCACCATTATAAGCAAACAGATAGTCATACAAAGGTTTATTGTTTCCGGCTATAGAACGTCCTATGGAAGTGGCATGAGTGGTAAAAATTGTAGCTATTTCCGGAACATTCTTTTGAATGTAAAGCGCTCCCAGTCCGGTCATCCACTCATGAGCCTGATATATAACCTTTTTGTCCGCTCCAAGGAAGAATCTGTAGTAGCTTTCCACTACTTTTCCTGCCGCATACGAGAACATAGAAGCCTCGTCATAATCGCCGTATGCATGTAATGAATCCACCTGATAGTCTATCCAAGCCTGAGTATAGATTTCATTTTTCCGTTCATAGAAAGGAGTAAAATCCACTAAAATAGCGATTGGATTTCCTGGGATATTCCATCTTCCTACTCTAAAACTTAAATTCTCCGAGCTCAAAGCATGTTCGCGCCAGTCTTTGAGCAGTTTTTCATCCTCAACAAACAAAGGATTTTCTTTTCCCAACCATACATCAGGTCCTATGAAAAAAATCTTATCCTTAAATGCTTCCTGCAAGGTTTTTGCCCTTGTGGATAAGACGGTGTAAATGCCTCCAACTTTATTACACACTTCCCAACTAGACTCAAAAATATAATCAGGAGTTAAAAGCTGTTTCATCATCGTATAAGTTTAACTTTATTTTTTGCAAAGATACAGAAAACATACATAAAATCAAAAAATCCAAACATTTTTTACATTGAAAACGGTCTAAATACTGAATAAAACATAATAAATTACATTAATAATACAAAAAAAATACGGCTATATATACCCCTCTAAAGTATATATAGCCGTCATTTGCCAATCTGTCAGATTAAAAATCTCTGTACCAATAATTTATTATGATTCTATTTGTTTTTTTGTTGACAGTTTCTCAAGGAAATATACCAGCAGGAAGCCAACAATCATCAAAACCACAGCTTCAACCACATACTGATTAGGATAGATATTCTCCTCTATCAAAGGTTTAGCCACTCCATGACTGTCGGTGTAATATTCCACCACCCTTTTCCAAGGCCATACCTTGTTTAGAGAACCCAGCATAAAACCTGTCAAGACAGAAAGTGTAATGTTTCTGAAATATTTCAGAGCATACGACAAGATTCTGGAAAAAGACGTAATTCCGATAAATGCGCCACATCCGAAAATCATCAGAATTACAATATCCAGAGTTTTCACCGCTTCCATTATATAGAAATATTTACCCAGAAGTACCAGAATAAAGCTACCGGAAATACCCGGCAATATCATAGCACAAATTGCGATAGCTCCACAAAGGAAAATAAACAGATAGTTTGAAGGCGTTTCTGCGGGTGTAGCAACCGTTATATAATAAGCGATACCAGCCCCTACTATAAAAGACAATATAGTTTTCCAATTCCACTCCTTAATATCCTTCGAAACAAACCATGTAGACGCCAAAACCAGTCCGAAGAAAAACGACCACACCAAAACAGGGTGATCTGTCAATAACCATGTAATGATTTTAGCCAGTGAAAATACACTAATACCTACTCCCAGAATTATAGAAAGCAGAAAATTACCGTTTATTCCCTTCCAGAAATCTGCCACCTTACCGGTAAAAAGCAATTTCAGGTTTTTCAAATTAATACTCTTGATAGAATTGATCAGTTCGTCGTATATGCCCACGATAAAAGCTATCGTTCCGCCAGACACACCAGGCACAACATCCGCAGCGCCCATTCCCATACCTTTCAATACCAGTGTTGCGTAATCCTTTAATTTACGTTCCATATCTTTTAATTAATATTTTTTCGCACGCAAAGGTAAAAAATAGATTTAATAACACTCTAAAGTATAATAAGTTTTTATATTTATCCGTCAATTTTTGCATATTCCTGTTACAGCAATCTTTATAACCCCCTCAAGGCGGTTTTCAAAGATACGGTAAGCCTCTTCTATCTCATCAAGTGCAAAACGGTGTGTTATAAGAGGTGTTGTATCAATTTTACCTTCTGAAATCAGACGCAGAATCTCTTCGCAGTCACATCCATCCACACCTCCAGTCTTGAAAGTCAGATTCTTGCCATACATATCAGGCAATGGCAGCGACTGAGGCTTATCATATAGTGCCACCACCGTAACAGTGGCATTAGGGCGCGCACACTCCCATGCCAGCCTGAAAGTGTCATCAGCTCCAGCCACCTCAATAACCACATCGGCACCTCCATGTTCGGAATGATTCATTACAAAATCCTTGCACTCATCAGGTCCAACCACCAGTATATCCGGATAATGCTTACGTATGAACGATACTCTTTCTTCCGATTTCTCACACACAATTATTCTGCGTGGACATTTCAGCATAGCACATATCAATGTACATACTCCTGTAGGTCCGGCACCGATAATGAGAACAGTATCATCATCCTTGATTTCCGATATACGTGCCGCCCAAAAGCCAGTGGCAAGAATATCCCCTACGAAGAGTGCCTGCTCGTCAGTAACTCCGTCAGGTATCCTGTTCAGTCCCATATTTGCATGAGGAACACGAACATACTCCGTCTGTCCACCATCAATACGACATCCCAATGCCCAGCCGCCATCAGGATCCTCACAATTATTTACATATCCATGTTTGCAGAAAAAACACTCTCCACAAAAGGTTTCTACATTTACGGTAACACGGTCGCCCGGTTTCACATTGCAGACAAGCCTGCCCGTCTGTTCTACCACACCTACCATCTCATGACCAACTGTTATACCAGGAACAGCACGCGGCACACTTCCATGTTTGATATGCAAATCACTCGTACAGATACTTCCCATAGTTACACGCACAATTGCATCTTTAGGATTAAGAATATGCGGAACATGTTTCTCTGTCAATGCAAAATGCCCTTCTTCAATATAAGTATACGCCTTCATCATTTTCTTACGGTCTACAGTCACATTGTCGATATACCTTTTCAATGCCGGTAAAACCTCCTTATCGGCAGGCAACCATTCTACAGAATCAAGTTCATCGGCTGTCAACCATTTCGAAGACTTATGTTCTCTCAGGGCCATATTACCCGCATGTACCGAACAGACAAAAACATAAAGTCTTATTCCAAAATCCGTATAAGTATAATCAACAGCTTCCACAAAAGAGTCTATTTCAACATCCACATCAAGTTCCTCCTTTATTTCACGCTTCAATGCCTCTTCAGGAGTTTCTCCCGGTTCAATCTTTCCTCCGGGAAATTCCCATTTACCATCAAACTCACCCTTACTTTTCTGAGTGGCAAGAATACCTTCATCGGTTATTATAACGGCAGCCACAACATCAATATGTTTCATTTCGTATATACTTAATATTTGTCCAACAATTCAATATTTCCAAAGTCACTGCATCCTACAATCAGTAACCTCCACAGTACTCCTCGTCTGATCAATACGTTTCACCTTCACCTGTACGGCAATCCTCTCCTTCAGTCCTTCCACGTGACTGATTATCCCCACACGCTTCCCGTTCAGGCTTTGCAGTTTCTCCAGCATATTCATCACCGTATTAAGCACCTCACTGCTCAATGTACCGAACCCCTCATCTATAAATAAGGTATCCACAGAAAGATTTCTCCTGTTCATCGACGATAAAGCCAATGCCAGCGACAACGAAACCAGAAATCCTTCACCACCGGAAAGGATATCCACAGGTCCTTGCGCATCATTCTGATACATATCCATCATACGGATAGTCAGAGTTCCCGGCTCACAATCAAGCCTATACCTCTTGTTCAACTTCATGAGATACCCGTTGGCACGCTGCAACAGATCATTCAGTATAAAGCTTTGGGCAATCCTTCTGAAAATCTTACCGTCACCGCCTCCGAAAAGACTGTTCAGAGTATTCCATTCCGTGAACACCCTCATAAGTTCCTCTTCCCTGTCCTTTTCAGCTCTGAAGCGTGCCGCATTCTCCGCATCACTCTTCAATTGCTGGTCTATGCGTCCCATTTCGGCCACAATTTCCTCAACCGCAGCACGCGCCTCTTTCAGCAAACCGTCAAGCTTCTCCTTCGAGTCGTCACCGGCAAGCGATTCAGGATGTGCTGCCAGATGAACCTCCAGTTCCTTCTTCTTAGCCTCCAGTATTCCCGAAGCACTTCGGGCATCCGATATTTTCCTGTTGTGCGCTTCCCTTATCATGTTCAGATCCGTCACATCAGTCAGATATTCCAGCCTTCTACGGTCAATATCCTTATTTTCAGAAACGAACTGTTCTATTTCCTCTCCGGCCTTACCCGCCTTTTCACGTTCAGCCGAAAGTGAAGCCACCAAGCTTCTCACACTGCCTTCAAACGCATCACACATATCCTTAAGTCCCTCTGTAGGAACAGACTCAGTCACTTCCAGCATTCCCCAGTCAGGCCAGTAACCAACTACCTCGGCGAGTACCCTCTCCACATTCTCCAGTGCCGGCAAAGCCTTTGACAGATTCTTTTCCGTCTGCACAATCTCCTTTTCCCAACCATAATACTGAGCGGCAGCCTCCGTAATGGAAGAAACAAAAGCCTTTGCGTCAGCTTCCCATCTGCTTTTCCAGTTTTCAATGCAAATCATCGCTGCAGCATCGTCCAAAGCCTTTTCCATGCCCCGTCCGTCGACATCTAACAATGAATTTATTCTTTCCTGTTCCTTTACCGAAGCCGTAAGTGCGTCCTTAGCCTTATCCCTAGCCATTCTGGCCTGGTCGGCATCCTTTCTCAACGATGAAAGATTGCGTCCCAGTCCGGACAAGTATTTATTTCCTTCATAAATCTTTTTCCGTATTTCATTCAATTCTTTGATGCTAACAGACAGTTGCTCCATTCTCTTGATTACACCTTCCTCCAATACGGCAACATCCTGTCCGTCCATATCAGAATGAGGCAAACCCACCTGTACACATTTCTCACGTACCTTATCTGCCAACTTTCTGACAGCGTCACCGGCAACAGACTTCTCATACTCCTTTGCCGACTTATCCTTTGCCAGCCTTTCAATTATCATGGCCGTTCCGCTACATAATGAAGCCGTATCGCGCAACTCCTTCTCCAACCTTACAACCATCTCCTCCAGAGGTTTCAGTCTCTCACTACATTCTTCGTCCGATACAAGACTGTCAATCCTCTGCCCACACACAGGACAAGTATCGCCCACCTTAAGCCTGGCCCTGAGATTTACAGTCCATTCCTTAATCGACAGTTCCACACAGTCATACGCCCTCCTGGCTTCATTATATCCGGCAGTAACCTCCTCCAGTTTCCGGTTACATAAAATATACTCCTCATTACGTTTTTCATGCTCCGCATTGAGAGCAGCAATCTCACGGTCAATCTTCTCAATAGAAGAAAAAACGTTCTTAAGTTCGGCAATATTTCCCGACAAAGCATTCAAGGAATCCTTCTCCTCATCAAGTCTGCCAGCCTCAGCGTTCACCTCATCAGGCCTCAGCATCTTCAGCTCCATGTCAGCCTTCTCATATTCCTCTTCCTTCAGTGCAACAGCCTTCAAAGCCATTTCCAGCGCCCCTTCTGCATCCGCCACACTGCGGTTCAGTGCCGGCAAACTGTTTTCTATACCCTTCAGCGTCTCCCTGCCAACCTTAATCCTGGCGGCAGCCTCCGATGCGGAATTCAGTAAAGTCTCAATCTTCTGTGCATTGGCATACATAGCCGCATTTCCTGCAGCATTCTCCATATTCCTTGTCAGCGAAGCCAGATACTCATTCTTGCGGTCTATCCAGTCCTTGAGTCCATTCCTACCCTTACACAAACCTATAAAGCGCAGTTTAAGTCCGTCCGCCTCAGCAGACAATTCAGCTATTCTCTTTTCAGCACTTCTGAGCATCCTTATACTGCCACGCACAGATTCAGTCCTGTCCATTTCTGCGATAAGTCTGGCCTCGTCCTTGAAGCTATCCGAATTTATCACCTCCTCACACAACCTCAGGTTACGTTCAGCCACCGACACTTCACCGTCAATCTTTGCTCTTCCTTCCATCCACCTGACACACAAGTCCAGCCGCTTCACTTCATCATCCAAAGCCTTTTTCCTTGCATCTGCCACAGAAAGTTCCTCCTTCAGAGACTCCGTTTCCTCCTGTTTCAGAAGTACTATTCCCGCAGTAAGATTCTTCTGAGCCGTATATTCCGCCTCCTTCTCCTTCTTTATTTCTTCTATTTTCTTTCCTATTTCCGAGTAGATGCCTGTACCCGTCAGCTTCTCCAGAATCTCCGATTTCTCGTCATCCTTACTTTTCAGAAACTGCGTAAACTGTCCCTGTGCTAGCATCGTTGTACGGCAGAACTGTTCGAAGTCCAGTCCTACAGCCTCCTCCGTTATCTTCTTCACCGCATCAGCATTCTTCACAGTCACATCCCCCCATGCCAGAGTCTGTTCCGGCGATGTAAGCCTGTTGTTTCTGTTACGTCTCACCTGCCATACAGCCTCATACTCCACTCCATCCGTACCTATAAACCTAAGCACAGCCGAAGCCTGACGTGCACCATGCCTGAGCAAGTTGGAAGTATTTCTTGCAGTGATATTGTCAGTTCCAAAATTCGATTTCGTACCCGAAGCCATATTCAGCCTGGGAGTAGTGTTATACAAAGCCAGACAGATTGAATCCAGAATAGTAGATTTGCCCGCTCCCGTATCACCCGTTATCAGAAACACAGAGGTCTCGGCAAGAGGCCCCCTGTCGAAATCAATCTCAGCCGTCTCAATGGACGCTATATTCTCTATTATAAGTTTTATAAGTTTCATACCATGCAAGAACCATTATTTACACTCACCGTCATACCTCTTCACAGCCTCTCCAATCATCTCCGACATACGTTCAGGCATCTCCGTCCCGAACTTCGACTTATAGAACCTCCGTGCCACATCAATAGGCGAAAGTTCCCTGAACTCATCATAAGTAACAGCCGTACCGTCAGCCACAGCCTCCACCTCCGGTCTGGTGATTTTACAATAGCAATAAGCCGCGCGTTTGCCTTTCAGAGCACCCGCAATACGCTCCATATAGTCGGCAGGCATAGGTTCCGTAAGGAGAATATTCAGACGGACATAACATTCCTCATCATCCGCAATCTCCGAAATCCCCTCCAGCGCCTCGCCAAAACCGGAAGGCATAGCAGGTACAGTAAGCATGGGACGTACATTCCTTATTCTGATTTCACGAATTTCGGGTTCGCATCCCTTTTCCAGCGTCACAACAGAAACCGAATGCGGATAAGTCTCATCAAAATTTACAGGAACAGGCGAACCTGAATATCTGGCCACCACTCCATTTCCCTTCATCGTTTGCGGATAATGTATATGCCCAAGAGCAATATAGTCATACCCCGTCCCCAGTTCGCCAAGGTCCACCTCGCTGATACCACCTATCACGTCCGGATCATGCCCCTCGCAGTTACAGTTCGTCACCGTAAGATGAGCCATCATCACCACAGGCAGTCTGTCCGTATTTACAACGCTCACTCTCTCCTGCAAAGCACGAAAGAAAACCTCTCTGCGCATCTCCTTCGTACCGGTATCCTCCATTAGCGGATAATTCTGGTCGAAGATATGCGGCACAGCCACCACGTACCCCTTCATTTCTCCACCGGCATCCTCTACACCTATAATATGCCTGTCCAGATCCACATTTCCATCCTTCCTTTCCGGCTGTCCTACCACTCTCACTCCGGCCATTAGCCACAATTCGCGTCCCAGTTCCAACATCGATTTACTGTCATGATTGCCAGCCGTAACCACAATAGTCATCTCCGGACATGCCCTGTGCATCTCCAGCAAAGCCCTGTAATACATTTTCTGAACCGAAGTAGAAGGGTTCGTACGGTCATAGATATCTCCACTCACAAGAAGAGCATCAGGTCTCTCCACCTCCACTATATCCCTCAGTTGTGCCAAAAAAGCAGCATGTTCCTCTGTTCTCTCATGCTCATACAGTGTGTGCCCCAAATGCCAGTCGCTAGTATGTATAATCTTCATAAAATATTCCTTTCCAGCATTTCTTTCATCTGTATATAACCCTGATTATAAATTTTAAGAGCTTTCTTCAGATTAAAGATATTATATTCGTCCATAGAATCCACTTCCAGCAGCAGGTCACACAATCCGGAATCCTCCACCGCATTCTGGTTGAACAAAAACAGATAAGACCTCATGGCAATACGCAAAATATTATCTTCATATTCCTCCAGATGCTTGGGACATACATTCACCCCTATCACCTTACGGCATAACGCACGTATAGGCGTAACCGGAAAATTCTTGAAAAGTCCACCGTCCACATACCTCACTCCATCTATCATAATAGGTTTGAACACTATTGGTATTGTACACGAAGCCATTACCCTCGGCACCAGCTCACCCTCTGTAAAGACCTTCGACTCCCCCTTGTCAAAATCCGAAGCTACAGCATAGAAGGGCATATTCAGTTCCTCAAAGCGCTTCACTGGCAAGTTCTCCTCCAGGAATCTAATAAATCCGTCATATTTTAACAATGCCTCTTTGGGTAAAGTCAAACTTACAAAATCCCTGAAATCATGTCCCAAAAACAATTTCAGAATCTCTTTTGGCTTTAATCCCGAAGCGTAAAAAGCGCCCACCACGGCCCCAGCACTTGTTCCGGCTATAATATCAGGTTTTATACCCCTCTCTTCCAAAGCCTGCAAGGCACCAAGGTGTGCAAATCCTTTTGCACCGCCACCACTCAATGCCAGGCCGATGTTGTACGGCACATATCTCTCTATTTCAGTTTTGTGTTGTCTCACTATTTGGTTTTCCATGTTTTTTAGTATTACTAGACTTTACAAAGGTAAAAAAATTGTCATAATATCATTTTAATTTCCCCAATTTCTTCAGACGTTTTCTAATGGCCTCTTTGGTTCGTTCAAATATATCTGAAAGTAGACTGACACTTTTACCCTCATCATACATGCGGCACAGCAACCTGTCGGCCTCATCGTCCCATGGCATATAGGCATTACCATGTTCTTTTCTTTTGTCTTCGAATGTATACGATTTTGTGTATTGAGTCTTAATAGCAGCAGATATACTTTCTTTTTCAGGCAAAGCTTTGTAACTCTGCTTATTAGGGATAACTCCCCTGACTCCACCTTTAGGATTAGGTACATCACCTTTATATCTTGGTATAATATGAATGTGCACATGAAAAACAGACTGTCCTGCAGCTTCATTCACATTTATGCCAATATTATATCCGTCAGGATGAAATCTTTCGTCTATTTTCTGCTTAACGAATTGGAGCATAACATTCATTGCCTCCCTCTCATGATTTGTCAGGTCGAAATATGAAGCTACATGCCTTTTTGGAATAATCAACGCATGACCAGCCGAAACGGGATAGCCATCATAGAATGCCACACAAGTTGCAGTTTCACATATAATTTCAACGCGTCTCGCCAAACGACAAAATGGGCACACAGTATTCTCCATTCTGGGTAACTTATTGAAATGATTATACTGATACAGTTCGTAACTGGAATTACATTCCAAACTTTTAAATGGAAGTTTCACATTACACTGGTAAGTATATTGTCTGTGGATAGCATGCAGTCTGAATCCTTCTTCCTTCAAGTCTCTCCTTACCGCAAAATAAGCAGTACCATCAGGCTTAAGCAGATTAGTTACATTCATCATCACTTCAGCCTGTGCATACGGTTCAAGCACATTAAGCACATAATTGCAGATTATAGTATCAAACTTTCCTTCCGGATAATCCGGTCTGTAATAATAATCATAACCAGTAATGTCATAACCTTGCTTATACAACTCATCCGTATCAAAACCATATCCACAGCCAAAGTCAAGTATTTTGCCCTTCAGCAGATTTTTATCTTTTAGGAAACGTGTAGGAACAGACAAATTAGTACGTTTTATTGCCGTCAAATAAGGATGATTTATTTTTTCCATAACATCAGTATTTCCAGGTTTCAAATCCCATATTTAAAGCTATCTGATTCATCGGAGTAAAAGTTCGTTCAAAGACTTTAAGAAATTCCACATCACTCATATTTACCAATTCATTCGCAGTATAACCTAGAGAGATAAAATCTTCAAGTATTTTCGAGCTTTTATCTGATTTTATAAAAATTTTAAGTCCGTGTAATTGCATAGAAGCCAATTTCGGAAGGTATATATTCAAATCCGGTAACCGATTACTCTTGGACGAATTAATACCCCCATCAGCAGGAATTAGATTCCATAGCAAATCATGCGAAACAAAACTCCAAGGAATAAAATGATCAAGTTCATATCCATTGATATACAACTTCCGCCCTGTATAAATACAATCAATAGGACCTGCAAGTATTATTATATCATTCCAATAACGATGTTGCATTGCCAAGCTATTTCTTGTTTCCGGTCTAATCAACTTATTGGGTATAGCTGGAACATTCGGATTTCGTGCTTGAAGAAATAAAGTAAGATTCCAGTAAGCAAAATCCATCAGCACTTTATAATGCCTATGCAGAAAATCATCCCAAATAGGATTAATATTGATATAGAATTCTTTCCCTTCCTTATGAATGGAATACAGACAATCATTCTCAAACATCTGCGAACGTCTTACTATTTCCCTATCATCAGATGTATTAATCCAAGGACTTAAAAATCTGTATGGAACATTTAATGTAAGCGTACGTAACAACTTCTTTACCAAAGGAATATCATTATACGGTTTTATATCTTTTATAACTTCTTCCACTCCTGCATCAATAGGAATATTTATTTCTTTATGCAGTTGTGTAACTATATCGTACAATGAATCTGTTTTTCCAAACGATAATCTAAAATAATGTATCGGATACCAAGCATTAGCCACCATACGCGTAACTATATCCCATACATTTATATTTAAGTTTCCCGTCTTTGCATGAATCTGCATTATTGACAGGAACCAGAAATATTTGTATGTAGCTACTGTGTTATCGAATATTTTTCCTATTCGGTAGGTGGATAGTATGTTATGATAAAAATACTCAATCATGATCAGATAGATGTTTTTCAATTACAAAAGTAAACAAAAAACTTTTACTATCCGTCAAATAAAAATGTTTTCAAATTATCATCTGCATAATAATTTAAAAGTATACTACTACTCTATCTTCAACGTACTGACAGTGGTATACTTTTTAATTATTATGGTGGTATATTTTTAAGTTATTATATAGAGATTTGAAAAATCTATTAAATCAGAGAATTGTGAATTGCTTTCAAATCACTATCTTTGTACTAACAAGAACTGCCTCTCTCTATCCATAATCCGGAAGCGGTATCAATTTTTATTTATATCAAAAGCCTCAGTTCTTTTTATCTTCAGGGTCTATATTCTCCTCTAATCTTTTCATCCATTTATTGAAAATATAATTACTTTCAATATTCCTCATATCCATGTCTGCACAGATTTTTCCTACATAGCATTCATTTATATTACTGTCAAAAACCCCTTCTGATATATCTTTGTCATGAACTAAAAGTACAGGTATTCCATACATGACAGCCATGCCTACTTCTATATCTGTCCATGGAGTTGTGAGCCATTGTGAAGAGAGGGCTCTCTCTTCGCAGGTATTTGGTCTGTATTTTCCTTCAATTATGTTTATTTGTTTAAATCCAAAGGCTATCATACCAGATGATTTCATCACATCCAGACGTACTTTATTTAATTGTCCATATTTTGGATAATTATCTCTAGAATAACATAAAATCTCATATCCTTTTTCTGAAAGAAAACGGTGATACTCTTTAATAATCAATTCCTCTTCTTTCTTCAATATACCAGGCATACTGAAGAAAACCTTTTTACCATTAAGTTTCCTTACTGTTGTTATCTTTTCGGCTCCATGAAATACTCCATTTTCCAAATGTGTCTTAATTTCTTCTGGTATGTTTAAAGCATTCTTAAAATTAGCACCAGCAAGTATTACATTTTCAAAAAGAACATTTGCTAAATTAGCATTGACAAAATTAGCATTAGAAAGGTTAGTATTCTTTATACTAGATTTCGTTAAGTCAGCCCCTTCAAAATTAGCATTTGTAAAATCACAGTTCTTTATCTGCGTATTTAAAAGTCTTGAATTGTAGAATATAGCTTTATGCCCCTCTATATTCTCAAGCAATGCATATGAAAGATCTGCCATAAACATATCTGTAGAAGTCATTAATATCTTTTCCTTTTTATTTCCAAGATAAAGATCCTGCATATTTGTTCTCTGCAAATCTTTCTCCGACAAATCAATGGCAAAGGCAAGACCATCACCTAATGTCTTCTGATAAATACCCGTAGGTAGTGTACGTAATAATGAAGAAATGACATTTATAGTATCATTAAATAAAAACTTTCCTCTGAAACCAAGTTTTAAATTGAGAAAACGACGCAATAATATTGCTGCAGACAGTTGTGACTCAGGTATATCTGAAGAAAGAAGATTTACGGTATTTGAAAACGATTCCATAACCTCATTTTTCTCCTTTCTGTGAGTTAGGTTGTCAACTATAAAATACAAAGCTGTCAGACATAATACAGTAACAATAGACAACCCCTCGATATTTCCTAATATTAATTCACCCCAATTCATAACTATTTAATATTTTTATATTATTATATAAGTCTCAGTATAAATGAAATACAAAAATATCAATAAATATTCAAAATGCAAGATTTCAGACACAGTCTTACTTAATAAACGATTCAATTTATAATTTAATCTATTCTACCTTCATGCATTAAGAATAAGATATGATTTTATACACAGTAATATATTTATTTTCAGAACAGCCACTCCAACATCGAAAAACAAAAAAAGGATCAAAATTTAGGGTCATTGGGGCTACTTATATATAATGCCTCCAATTTCAGTTACGATATATATATATAAATTCCAGTGTCCTCCGACATCTCTCTCCTGAATAAAATTCATCAAGAACTTCTCCGAAAACACTCCCAGGCTGAACTACATCAAACAATGTCATGCTTGACTTAAGCTTAACAGCATCTATAGTGCCCATGATTTGTTCTATATTCTTTCCCCTATGAAGAAGCAGACTTGCAGTTATTTCAATAAGTCTTTTCCCTAAAAGCTCATGATTAAGATAATCCATGGCTTCCTGTAGCGAGGAAATGCCGTAATACTCCGAATTATAGCTGAAACCCAGGCCTTTTATTTGTGGGAAAATATACCATATCCAGTGCGAACGCTTCATACCCTGACGAATTTCGGAGAGTGCCAGCCTATAATCTTCATTTTGAGCATCAAGAAATCTCTGCAAGTCTGCTTCCACATTGTTTTTCAGAATTATAATGTAAAATATTACTTCATAGTAACTTCGACTATACAGCCCGACATAATGTTCTCAGCAGTTCTTTGTTTTCGGATATCAGTTTATTTATTTCTATATGAGTACATGCTTCATCTTTCAACAGTTTTGCAGTAGATGTATTTTCATCATCCGACACATCCCATGTAAGCAACACAGTATGTATTTTAAGCGCTTTGAGTTTCTTCACAAGCATTTCATGATCTGCATCACCGGTAATAAGTACCACGAAGTCAAACTTTCTTATTGTTGCCAGTTCGTATGCTTCGAGGGCAAACCAAACATCAACTCCTTTTTCAATTACCGTAACATTACTGCCTTTTTGCACTTCTCTGAGATGCTTGTAATGAAAGACTACATCATTTTCAATAAGTGAATCTTCAAATTTTCTTTCACTATAAAGAAGATGCTTGTTATTTGCATCATTAACTCTGTAGCGTCCACGGAAGTAATGGCTTTCAGTTATATGACATTCCGAAACATTACAACCTACAATCTTTGCAATCTCTTCTTTAATGAGAGTAATGAGACGGGTTACATTAATATTCAATGACATATTTTCCTCTAGCGCTTCGTTTATCTTGGCATAATATCCACCATCTATAAACAAACCTATTGATTGGTATTTATCTATCATAATTAAAAAATATTAATACAATTATTTTCTAAATTCTTATCGGTCTGCTTCTTAATACATTATTCTTATTACATTCAATCCGGGTTATCAGCCTGTATTCATCAGAAGATTTATCGTATTCCAATATAACCAATTCCGCATTTTTAGGTGAACACATTTCTTCAAATTCCTCAACCGTAAGATGAAACCATCTCATAATAAAAAGCCTGATAGCTAAGGAATGTGTAATCAGAACGCAATTTTGAGGATAATCCGGTTCCTGAAAATCCCTATGTAAAGACCCTAGCAAATCATTTATTCTATCATACACATCTGTACCAGATTCTCCACCGGGGAATCTATAATAGAATACACCATACTCCTTTCTTTCCTGTTTAAGTCTCCTCAGTTCTTCATAAGAACGAAGATATCCCCACTCCTGCTCTCTAAGACGTGGCTCCTCACTATATACAAACTGTTCTCTAGGGAAAAAGCCGGCAATATTCTCGAATGTAGATCTAGTTC
Source organism: uncultured Bacteroides sp. (assembly GCF_937912035.1). GTDB lineage: Bacteria > Bacteroidota > Bacteroidia > Bacteroidales > Bacteroidaceae > Phocaeicola. The sequence continues at coordinate 75,120 of NZ_CALDPF010000031.1, read as the reverse complement.
TCCAGAAGGGTGAAATGTAGAAATATAAAGTTTCGTTACCAACTAATTCCTTTAACTTTACCCCAGCCTCCCTCGCCTGCATAACACCTTTTTCCGTCAGCTCTATTGTATAGTCAGGTTCAGAAGCAAATTTGCTCTCATCAGTATTGGCAAAACATTCTCCATGACGGATAAGTATAATTCTGTTTGGTTTCATACGCAAATGCTTCAGGTCTTTCATTATTTTTATAAGCTGTTCACAAATATCATATTAATTTTTAAATAATCAATTTACTCACACAAATAAATTTGGCATAAACATATAAAATTACATTTTTAATGCTTTTTTTATCCTATTTTCCAATAATTTATCATATATTGTACACAAAATTATATAATAGAAACTTTATATCAACAAAAATGCAATAAAAATGTGTAATATAGATAAACCCAACACACTATTTCTATTAGGTGGATATGATTTGGAAATGTGTACCATAAAAGATATATTGGAACAAAAAGCATGCAACTATGCTGATAAACATCTTAAGTGGAACAACGCCTCATTGAGCAATTATAAAAACGAAATCAAAATCTTCCAAAAATGTAACCCCAATGGTATAATTTATGGAATTGAACTAAAGAACGATCTCTTGCTTAGTAATGAAAAATATATTGAGATTGATCATCACAATGATAAATCAAATAATCCAAGCGCATTAGAACAAATAATGACATTACTTGATGTACAGACTACAAGATACTATTCATTAGTTTCTGCAAACGATAAATCATATATACCTGGAATGAAAAAGATAGGAGCTACCGAAAGTGAAATAAAAATTATAAGGCAATCGGATCGTAAAGCGCAAGGTATAACTGATGAGGATGAGATTCTTGCAGAAAAAGCAATAAACGACAATCAGAGAAAAACTAATGGTACAATAATCATAAAAGCATACAATAATAAGTTCTCTCCAATATGCGACCGCCTATATCCCTATGATTCACTCTTAATATACACAAAAAACGAATGGATGTACTATGGATATAAATCAAAACACATAAAAGAATATTACAATGAAGAATATCAGAAAGGAAAATTGTTTTTCGGTGGTGGAGACAATGGATATATAGGATGTATAAAAAATATTTATGAAGAACAGGAAATCAATCAATTTATTAATACTATAGAATATGGAATCATTTAGTTATCATATCTTTTATTTTCCATTTCGTTGGTCATTAGAATCAAACAAAGACAAACCATTTTCCATTCAATGTGACCTAAGCCAAATACCATTCTCAGAAAAGTCAATGTGGGAAAGAGTACAATTAGACTTGCAACATAAACAAGTTCCTTTATCCGAATCCGAAATACAGGAAGCGAAAGAATTATTCGGTGAACAACAGTATTTCTTCGAATTTGTCCACCCAGTATTATATGACATAAAAGGAAATAATTCATCATTAATTCATCATTACGAACGTAAAGAGCCCAAAAATAAGAATGTATACTACATTATCAAGGTAAAGGATAAAACATATAAGTTAAGACTTGATGCTCTGAATTTAAATTTATACTCTACCGGAGTGGGTATCATGTCATTCTATTTAAGTAACGAGGAAGAAAATCAGAAAGACGAATTTTCCGTAAGAGACATAAACCAGTTTGGAAGAAGGATAATGCCGCCACATAGCGCTGAATTCAACCCGGAAAATCGCAGTTTACTCGCTACATCAATATCTATAGTAGGTTTGGACGGTGATCCTTCATCCTACACAGATAGTTTCAACTATAAAGAACAGGCGCTTGATTATGAGAGAGGACTATCACATATATGGCAACCTGCATTGTTCATAAAAAATCTGATTAAGGATTTGTCTGCAGAGTTGGATACAAGTTCTATTATTGATGATAGAATGCTTGTAAACTGCTGGTATGGAAATAATGAGCTATCAAAAAAAGTTGTCAACAATGCTAAAAATGAAAAAGATGATTTCGTAAAAGGTGATTTCTGGTATAAATATGTATTTATTGACAATGGAGACGATCCATTTGACGAGACTTGCCAAAACGAAACTATGAAAGAAGAACTTTTAAAAACATCAACATATTTCAGATGGCAAAAACTAGGAAGCCTTTATGGTGCATCAAGATACTCACTTGTACTACTCACAGACAGGAACTGGTTTGCTACAAACGTTTTAGCTATGCACATGCGTACTATATATTCACGTATGTTCGAACTTATAATCATCCAGCGTGCTTCTATGCTCCGTTTTTCAAGCGAAGTAACCAAAGTCAGCGGACTGACAGGATATAGTAATAAAGAAGTAGCAATGCATATAAGTTCTTTGTATAAAGAATATATACGTTTTGTAAATCAAATATATTTCCGCAATGTGACTGTACAGGACCAGGGGATAGAATTATACGATATGTTAATGAAACAATTTGCATCAAAAGAACAGATAAAGGATCTGGACGATGAAATCAGCGAGCTGTATCAGTATATCACCCTACTTGTTGACCAGAACAGGAATGAGAATGGGGAAAAGCTGAACCTGCTTGCAGCAGCTTTCCTGCCGGCAACGCTACTGTGCGGATTCCTAGGCATGAACAGAGCATGTGAACTCGAAGCCAGAATGGATTTTTGGATTCACACTGCAGTTATACTCATAATATCAGTTATAGCATTTTATTTTATAAAGAAATGGAGGAAATAATTATGAACAATTTTGTTACACTAATATTTGGGGGACTATTTCTGTCAAGTTTTATCATCTTGTTAATATACAATATTTTTATTGACAGAAATAAGCAGAAAATCAAAATACTGGAAATGCAGCATAATCATGAATCAAACATGAAAGACAAAGAATTTGCGCAAAAGATGGAATGGGAAAAATACGTAAGGGAACAACTGGAAAATAAAAAATATAACGACCTTAAAAAGGAAAAAGAAGATTTGGAAGATAAGGTAAATAAATTGCAGGAAGAACATAATCAGAGCAGAATAGATGAGACAAGAAGAATAATTCTGATGAATCTTATTCTTTCAGGCAATAAAGAATGCATTTCTAACGAAGACCTGAAAAAAAGTATAGAGAACATAAAGCAATCTTATGAAAGTATCAAACAATATCTAGAGAATTAAATGAGAGCTATAAACACAGGACTTCGTATTAAAACTATAGAATTCAGGTTCTTTACTGAAGAAATCATAAGCATGAGACACTGGATTGGCGCTGCACTAAGAAACAGATTTCTATACGAGGCCGAATTTGTAACGGATAAAGACAGTGTGTCATTACGAAGCAAAATAGAGACATTACCAATTCAGGAAAATCATTTTTTATACAAACAGTTAAAAGATGGATTTCCAAAAGGATTTGTTTTGGACTGCAGCAATATACCCAAATATGGTGACGGATTCAAGCTCAGGGCAAACTATATATATAACTTCAGAATGATATTAATAGGAAGTTTTATCGAGAACAAGGAATTAGTGATAGAAGCCGTAAAAAACATGTTATCCAGAGGCATAGGACATCCTGTAAAACCAATGAAACTTATTGATGTAATAGAAAGCGACAGTTACAGTTTGCCTAATATTACTACAGATAACGAAATGAATAAAACAGTCCTGGAATTGAATCTGAAGACTCCGGTATGCCTTATGCACTTACCAAAGGAAGCAGGTAATGGATTTCAGAATAAATTAAACAATTTTCCGTCGTTTTATCAGTTCATGCGTTCCATAACCTACCGGGCAATAACATTAAGTATATTATACTCCGGATGCACGGACTTCGAAAACCGCCAGCAGTTGGATGAATGGATAGAACAATATATTTCTTTGTCATCGAAAGCCATACTGTCTGAAGCAAATATACGATACGAGAAATTATACTGCACTCCTAAAGTTGGCAAATCCAGCGTATACGTAATGGACGGATATACAGGAAAACTGTCATTCCACAATGTTGAAGCATACTTTATACCATTGCTGGAATTTTGCACCAACATAGGTGTCGGTTCCGACGTCAATTTCGGACTAGGAACTTATGGAATAAATTATAAAACCAACTTAAGAGATATGAATGTATGAAAGAAGTTATTAAGCTAAAACAACAAACACCCATGTGGCATTTCCAACACGATGAATCAGGATGTTGCCTTCGTGCCACAGAAGTCAAGCCCAAACTTGACAAATTCCTGTTGGAGAAAGAGCCAGGACTGAAAAAGTTTATATTTGCAGGAAATGCACTTGAATATAAGCTGTCATTCGTCGCCCCCAAACCAAAGGATCAAGTTATGAGCAATAACACTCCGCTGTTTTTTGGTAATATGGGAGACTGGAGAAATCAGAAACAACTTATATTTTATACAGCTCCCATAGGAATGCATATATTCTCATTCCACGATGAGCTAATCAAGACAATCAAGAAACATCTATGCGAATTTTTCGGGACCCACAGTTTTGGCACCAGGCAGGATAAGGGATTCGGATTCTTCTTTCCTGAAGATAAAGAACTTCCACAGTCAGAATTCAGCAATCCTTTTGGAGCCCAATATATGTTTACACTTCCAACTACTGATTATGATTCCATATTCAATCACATATATTACTTCCATAAACTGATACGAAGCGGCATAAACGAAAAAAACGTATACTATAAGTCTCTCATGTATTTTTATGCCAAAGATAATAAACTACAGTGGGACAAACCTATAATCAGACATAAGTTCCAGCTATACACCGATGTATATAAATCCATCTGTGGTATTGAACCATATATTGGAAACAATACATACAAGAATAAAGGAAATGAATATATACACAGAAAAGAAATGGCTGAAGAATACCAGGAATGTAAGTCTTCTAAGAACAAACCACAATGGTTATTCAGAGATGCTTTAGGACTTTCCAGTATTCAACGATGGAAAGATTATAACGACACCATAAAGATAGCTGCAATAAATAAAGAAGAAGATAAAGAAAATAAGAATAAAAGCTTTACACGCTTTAAGTCTCCGATAACATACAGGCCGGCAATCATCGGGAATAAATGTATTGTATATATACATTTAGACTCACGTCCAATTGAAGACCTCAAGAAACAGAGATTCAAAATTACAAGTACCAAAAACAGAGAAACTAATATATACGGTATAAAAGTGTTTGATAAATTTACTTTGGAAAATTATTTCGCATATATAGAAAATCGGTATAAGAATCTTGTAGGTAATAAAGGTCTGTCTATAACAGGTGAGAAAATGAACTACAAGAACAAAGAAATAGAAGAAATTTTCAAGCCTTTCAAAGGAGACAACGCAAACTTCAGAAAAGTATAAATAACCAGGATAAGCCATGAATAATAAAATATACATAGGAATAACATTAGGTCCTATAGACAGGATTCTGAATTACTCAAAAAGTACCAGAGCCATTTGGGCCTCTAGTTATATGTTCTCATATATCGCAAAACATATCATTGATAAATACTACAAGAAAGGATACAACTTTCTAAAGCCTAAAATCACAAAAGATATGTTTGAATTCCGAGATGGAGTCGGACGTTTTCCGGACCAATACATTTTCCAGGCAGACGAGGATACGAGTATCAACGACATAAGGAACGAGTGTGACAATCTTTTGGAGAAACTGGCTGAAAATATAGAACGGGTATTAGAGCTGTGCGACGAGAAACAAAGAATATTCTATTACCTGAAACAGACACTACGTATAATAATAGTCAAGCAAAAATTCACAGAAGAAAAGAATGAGAAAGAAATAATAGAATCCTTACAAGATACTCTGGCAGGAATGGAATGTCGTGACACATTCTGTGCAAGGGAAAAAAGGAACTACCTTGCCGAATATTTCGAAAGCACATCGTCCAAATCACTGTTATACACCGACGGTTTTGGTGATGACAAGGAAGGACGTCTTTTCAATACTATAATCGAATGTTCGGCCGGGAAAAACGCGGCAAGAAATCTTAACGCCACATTAAATGATTTAATAAAAGGAAAGCTGGACGAAAAACTGGAGCCTTACCAGAAATATATCACATTCGTTTCTGCCGACGGAGATAATTTCGGCAAGACTCTTTCTTTATTGGGCAAAAAAGTAAAGGATGTTTTCGACAGATACAACAAAAAAATAAACGAAATAGTATCCGACTATGGCGGTCAGATAATTTATCAGGGTGGCGACGACATCCTCTTCTTCGCACCTGTATACAATGCCTCAAAAAAGAAAGACATATTCAGTTTAATAACAGATATAGATACGAGCTTCGATACAATCATAAGAAGTAATGTTCATATACAAAGCTTGAAACATAAGCCGTCAATTTCTTATGGCATATCTGTCTCATACCATAAATTCCCTATGTATGAGGCCAGAAACATGTCTGCAGAATTACTTGAAAAGGCCAAAAGTTCTCCAAACGGGAAAAACAAAATATATTGGAACGTACGAAAACATAGCGGACAAAGCTTTGGGGGAGAAATAGACAAAAGTAAATCTGAATTAATGTCAGTAAACACAAATCTGATATCAGAAGCCATTGTAAGGGAAGAGGCATTTCTTCATTCAGTAACCCACTGGCTTACATCGCAAGAAGTCATGCTAACCACTATTCTGAATAAAACTCAAAATGAGCGGAAAAGTTGCCTGAGAAATTTCATTGACAACAGTTTCAACGAATCGCCACACGAAAATTGCAAAGACTTCTTTGATAAAATATCAGGATACCTTCTGACTTACAATTCAAACGAAGGGATAAAGCAATTACACATAATAATGAGATACATCGAACTATTAATAAAAAAATAAACGGCCATGAATACTTCACACTATATGGTTAGGCTCACCCCCCTTGGAAGCTATTTCTTTGGAGGCGAGATTACATTCGGAGAGGAAGGCAAACAGAATTATTACGTCATGTCTTCACTGCTTCCGCAAGTCTCCTCTTTGATTGGTTTAATGCGATACGAGATACTCCGACAAAACAATCTTTTGTCCTATAACAAGGACAGCGAAACATTGTCGAAGGTTAAAGGATTAATAGGCGAAAAAAGCTTTTCTATTGACAATACTTCTATAGAGTCTTACGGAATAATCAAAAAAATATCACCTGTATTTATAGAATGCAAAAAAGAAAAGGCATTCTACACTCCGAAACCATTAGACTATGGAATTGACATTAAGTTAAGCGATGACATAGAGTGTTCATTCTCATCATCGTGTTTACAGAAACAAGGTGTCATCATGAATGGATACGACCCTAAAGAATACAACACATATCAATATTGGATAAACGGCAAGTTAAAAGATAAAAAAGTAGAAGAAATCTTCTATCAGAACGAACAGATAGGAATAACCAAAAACGGCAGAAACGAAAATGAATCTGACGCATTCTTCAAAATAATTTCAGCAGGACTTAAAAAGGAATATAATTTTGCCTTCAAGCTGGAAACATTTCAGGAAATAAATGAAGTGACAGACGAAATAGTATTCTTAGGCGGAAACCGTTCCGCATTCATGATGAACATAGAAAAAACAGAAACCAATGATACGTATTTTGAAGATTATTTCAAGGCTCTTCATAAAGACGGAAGATTTCTGCTCCTATCCGACACATATTTCACCGATAAGGAAAGAGACGCATTCCCTTTTATATGGGGAACGAGCCTGAACAACAGATATATAATAACAGAAAGCCAAAACGGACATAACTGGAAACGTCCACAAAAAAGCGATCTGTTTCATTTGTTTGCCCGTGGAGGCATAGTATATACAGATGTCAAGCCCGAAGCGGCTCCATATCTGAACAATGTCGGACTAAATATATTCATTTAATTTTTAAAAACTGCAATTATGAAATCACATATCATCAAAATAGAGAACATAAGCAACCTGCATGCAGGTAGTGGAGAAGCAAACGAAAGCGTAATAGACAATCTCATCCAGCGCGACAGCATCACCCAATTTCCTGTCATCAATTCATCCAGTCTGAAAGGAGCTTTAAGAGAACACTTCAAGTCGGAAGACAGCTCACTGATAGAACACATATTCGGCAGTGATGTGAAAGACAAATCCAAACGCGAAGCCGGGAAATACAGGTTTTTCGATGCACGTCTGCTTGCAATGCCTGTAAGAAGCGACAAGGCCCTGTATCTCATGGCTACATGTCCGGCACTACTGAAAGAATATTTTGATACAGTCCGTACTTTCGGCCTTCCGCTTACTCCTGAAGAAGAGCAGATTTACTCACTCACGGCAAACAAGCCGCAAGTAGTTTCAGAAAAATATAATAAGGCACGCATTGAAGATTTGGAAACATATGCAGATTACAACAAGAACATTCAGAATCTGGCAAGTTTAATCGGCAGGAATTGCGTACTGCTGCCCGATAATGATTTCAATACGTTATGCGACAACTATCATCTTCCAGTAATAGCCAGAAACCATCTTGACAATGGGAAAAGCGAAAACCTTTGGTACGAACAGGTTCTGCCCAGGTTCAGCAGAATGTACTTTCCTGTATTAATGTCGCAAGACACCGGAATATATGAAAAGTTCGTATCTGTCATAACTTCATCACTCGTACAGATAGGTGCAAACGCTACAGTGGGATACGGCTACTGCAAGCTTACAGTAGAAAAATAAATACTCCAAAATTAACTCATAGACGTATGAAAACAGATAGTAACTGGATAGAAAACGCATGCCAGATTTTGGTTAAAACCAAGATAGTAACATGCAATAATACTTTCCCAAAAGAATTCAAAGGATACATATCATCCTTTGCCGCCACCGCCATACAGTCGGGACTCCTCCCCGCTTTAATAATATATGAGAATGAAGACTCCGACAGTGCTGCCCAAAGACATCTGTTGCCAAAGGCCATAATGGAGCTGATGAAAAAATTTGACCTTATCCCACAGAATGTCAGTGGATATAAGTCATTGTCCGACATGTATAGCAAGCTATCAGACAAAGATGATAAGGTACGGTTCCTACACAGCATAGACAAAGCCACTACAGCAATAAAAATGGCTATCAGGATGTATGAGCCTGTAAAGTCAGACGAAAAATCAGAAACAAAAGACAACAAAGAGAAAAAAAGTAAGAACAAAAACTCTAATAAACCATCAATCAATATTTCAGACTATACTCTTGACAAGAATTGCTTTAACGCATCATCCAATGTAGGATGGCTTTATTACAGGGATTATTATCATGATTACAGTAAAAACAAAATAGACATACAATATTATTACAATAAAACGAATAATAAGAAATCCGCAAAGCCTCAAGACGCTATTCTTCAGGAGATAATATTGAAGGAAAAAAAGAACCCTTTTATATTCAGTTCACGCTTAAACGGAATGCTCAATGATAATAAATTTATCTCAGACAACCTACAAAAAAACGGATTCAAACCTTTAAAGCTAAAAACCACATATCCGGGCCTGCTTATAGGTTCAGGGTTAAGTCATGGTACCCCTATAGAGAACGATATTAAATGTGGTTTCCAGTTTGATTATTCCACCGGATTGCCAATAATACCAGGATCTTCGGTAAAAGGGGTATTACGCAGTGCTTTCCCGGATAAAAAAAAGAATGAAACATACAACCGTATGCGTATTGACTACATACGTTCTTTATTGTCAGAACAGGGAATTAAATGTACAGACAACGATATATTCCTCATGGCGGAAAATATATTCAATCATGAAAAAGACAACTATGACATTTTTATGGACGCTATCATAACAAATGGTCCTAAAGATGGTAAGTTTATCGGTGACGACTATATAACCCCACATAAAAATCCATATAAAGACCCAAACCCTATACAATTCATTAAAGTATTACCAGACATAGAATTTACATTCTTCTTCAAATTCACACCTTATATTTTAAACAAGGAAACAAACATAGAGGTAAACAAGATAGATTTATACAGGCAGATACTTCAGGATTTTGGTATTGGAGCCAAAACAAATGTAGGATACGGACATTTTGAGGAAGCCTAATTCAATGAATTGTACAGAAAACACTTGCGAAAATTAATATATCAATTAAACTGTTAATTTACAGGCTATTGCATATTCGAGAAGTATTGGAGCGTTTAAACAGATTTTCGTGAACCTTTTATTCTACAAAATCAATAAGAGGATTTGCGAAAATCTGTTATAGATTTATTTACAATAGCCTGATTATCAAGTGTCCGAAAAAACATCTTATTCATATTTTTCGCAAATGTCATTTTATAGCCTGGCATATAAATCATTTGCGAACTTTTACGAACAAATAAGATACTGTAATACAAGCACTTACAAAAAGTAATACACCAAAAACACTTGTTTTTAATTATTTTTTTAGCTATATTTGCGAAAATATCAAATTTAATTATGCTATGGATTGAATAACAGGCAATTATAAATAGAGACAAACTACTAGTCATTTTATAAAATACTAGAAATCAGAATGATTACATTAGCTACTGCTACGGCGGTATTGAGACCAACAACACGACGCTAATACCTAGCATAGCAAGATTACATTAGCTACTGCTACGGCGGTATTGAGACCTGTTTCGACTTAATTGTCATCTTCAGTCCAGAATTTTGATTACATTAGCTACTGCTACGGCGGTATTGAGACATATATTTGAAAAATTTAAATTAATTCAACAAAAAAAGATTACATTAGCTACTGCTACGGCGGTATTGAGACATAATTTTAAATTTTACAAAATAATTTCTTAGTGATTACATTAGCTACTGCTACGGCGGTATTGAGACGACTGCGAAGTTAACACCTATCTTGGTTTCGGCCAGATTACATTAGCTACTGCTACGGCGGTATTGAGACCTACTGAGCCAAATATCAGTGGCAGAAAAAGATTACATTAGCTACTGCTACGGCGGTATTGAGACATAGTTTGTTCATCTTTAAAAATGTATTTAGTAGATTACATTAGCTACTGCTACGGCGGTATTGAGACTCATTTTGTAATTACAGTTAAGAATGATTTTAAGATTACATTAGCTACTGCTACGGCGGTATTGAGACAAAAAAATAAAATTAAAAAAACTCCCCATTATTTTTGAGAGATTACATTAGCTACTGCTACGGCGGTATTGAGACTCATCTGAAATTTTCTCTGTGCCATAATTATTTTGATTACATTAGCTACTGCTACGGCGGTATTGAGACATAATAAATTTTCCATAACGATAATTAATTCATAAAGATTACATTAGCTACTGCTACGGCGGTATTGAGACCCAAATTTCTGGAATCTCTCGTTGTTCTTCTGTAGTTTGATTACATTAGCTACTGCTACGGCGGTATTGAGACATTATTTTTTATTGATTAATAAATTTCTTGATTACATTAGCTACTGCTACGGCGGTATTGAGACATTCGTCAACTTCTTCTACCATACGAAGCTCAAGATTACATTAGCTACTGCTACGGCGGTATTGAGACATTGATAGGGATATTTATCTTTTCCGTGGCAGTCATAGCGATTACATTAGCTACTGCTACGGCGGTATTGAGACATCATTCACCTTGTGGAAGTGCTGCAATAAAATGATTACATTAGCTACTGCTACGGCGGTATTGAGACAGAATTGTTTGTTTTCATAATTTTGTTATATTTAAATGATTACATTAGCTACTGCTACGGCGGTATTGAGACTAGTTTATAACTTTTCCGCTTTCATCGCAGATGCGATGATTACATTAGCTACTGCTACGGCGGTATTGAGACACACTTGTTGATACTTCTTCTGAGATAGGAATTGATTACATTAGCTACTGCTACGGCGGTATTGAGACATATCGTCCAAGGACCTTCATCATCGTATTTTGATTACATTAGCTACTGCTACGGCGGTATTGAGACTTGCATTATCTTTTTCATAATTTTATATATTTTGATTACATTAGCTACTGCTACGGCGGTATTGAGACTTTTAGAGTTAATAATTTAATATCTATAAGTGATTACATTAGCTACTGCTACGGCGGTATTGAGACATCATATTGTTTTAAATTAATACTCGGAGAAAAAAAAGATTACATTAGCTACTGCTACGGCGGTATTGAGACTCTAACTTGGCATATAGCGGGTAGAACATCTTAGATTACATTAGCTACTGCTACGGCGGTATTGAGACTATAAGGCTTGGATTCAGTGGAATACCACTCAAACCCTATGATTACATTAGCTACTGCTACGGCGGTGTTGAGACAATAATTCTTCAGCATTCATAGTATAAATATGATTACATTAGCTATTACCAAGTAATATTAAAACGTTATTTTGTTGTATATTTTCACTCTTTTGATTAAATTAGCTACTACTGGAACAGCATCCCCATTAATACATATTATAATCAATACTAAAAACATAAAAATGAAAAAGAGTCTATTTAATATTTTATGCCAAGACAATACACTATTAAAAGCATGGAAAAATGTAAAGCAAAAAGGTTCAGCCGGTGGTATTGATGGAGTTTCCATTGAATTATTTGAATTGAACATGGATTTACATTTAAAAGAAATAAAGCAAGAACTGATTTCTAAAACATGGAAACCAGAACCTTATTTGCGTATTAGTATTCCCAAAAAAGAAAATGAAAGAAGAGTATTAGGCTTGTTATGCATAAAAGATAAAATAATCCAACAAGCCATAAAACTCCTAATAGAACCCAAATTCGAAAAAATATTCATTAGCAACAGCTATGGATATAGACCGGGGAAAGGTCACAACAAAGCAGTACGTTTTACAAAATCATGTTTACAAAACCAAAAATACAGTTTCATTCTTAAACTTGATATTGATAATTATTTTGACACTATAAACCACGAAATACTTTTCAAGAGAGTTTTTCCATTAATTCCTGATGATGAAGTATTCCGCCTCGTTCAACTATGTGTAAAAATGGGAATGGTAAACAAGCAAAAGGAATGGGAACAAATAGAGCAAGGAGTACCACAAGGAGCAATATTATCACCATTATTAGCTAATTTCTATCTACACTCATTCGATCAGTTTGTACTGTCACGTACCAAAATGTATGTACGCTATGCTGATGATTTCATCATTCTTTGTAAAACACAAGAAGAAGCAGAAAAGTTACTTGCGGAATGTTCTACATTCCTACAGGAAAGATTAAAACTGAAGTTAAATGAACCTGTCATCTCAAAAACACAAAAAGGTATAGAGTTCTTAGGAGTACTTGTCAACAATCAAAACATATCAATAACGCAAGAAAAAAGGGAAAAGTTAAAATCAAAAATACTTTTATTGCAATGGGGAAAAACAAAATTTTGTCAGGAAGGTTTAGACGCACTCGGTGGAATACAAAACTATTATGCAAATCTGCTTCCACAAACCATACTAAATGATCTGGACGAGATTTTATATTCTCATTTAAAACAATTAATACATACAAAATGGAAAGATATACCAAATAAAACGACTCTGGAAAGAGAATTAAGAAGTATACCTTTCTTTTCCGAAAATAACATTATCCAGAACAGAAAATTAAAGTCTGAACTAATAAACCTATACCTACTGGAGAAATCGAAAGAGATAAAACAAAAAAACGAATTAATAAACAAAAAACTTATTGCCAAAAGAAAAAAAGAATACAGAAATAAAGAAAACGAGACAAGCGAACTCATTATAAACAGTTTCGGAGCATATATAGGGGTGAACAACAAAGGTATAACCGTAAAAATAATGGGAAATAAACAAAATATACCTTCTTCTAATCTGCATCACATAACAATCCTTACCAACGGTGTGTCAATATCGAGCAACGCTTTGGAATATTGCATGCAAAAACAGATTGGTATAGATTTTTTCAATGCTACCGGAAAACATACAGGAAGTTTTCTTTCGGCATCTTTCATTCATACGTCACTATGGAAGAAACAAGCAGAACTTGACAACAAAAAGAAAAGTATATTGGCAACAAGAATTATATCTGGAAAAATTAAAAACCAAATGAATCTGATAAAATATTTCCATAAATACCATAAAGAATATTACGAAAGCCTCAACAGTAAATACAACGAAGTCATTCCCAAAATTAAAAATATACTAAATGAACTAAAAATGTTGGAAGGGAATGAAAATTATGAAAACAATATAATAAATTTAGAAGCACAAGGAGCAGAATTATACTGGGCATACATCAGAGAATTAACAAAAGATGATAAAATAAATTTCACACACAGAGAACGACATGGGGCAACAGATATTGTCAATTGTATGCTCAATTATGGATACGCAATACTTTATGCACGAATATGGCAAGCAGTATTGTCTAAAAAAATGAATCCGACAATCAGTGTGATACATAAGCCGCAAGCAGGAAAACCTACATTCGTATACGATATAATCGAATTATTCAGGACTCAAGCTATTGACAGAGTTGTGATTTCATTAATACAGAAAAAAGAGCCTCTAAAACTTAAACAAGGTTTGCTAGATAATGATACAAAAAAACTGTTAGTACAAAACATAACAGAAAGACTGAACAGATACGAAAAATACAGAGGTAATGAGCATAAGCTCAGTGATATAATAAATATGCAAACAAAAGAAATAGCTGACTATATTGATAATAACATAAGATATAAACCATATATAGCAAAATGGTAAAGAAAAGAACTAATAAGAATAAGACATTCTGGGTTATTGCTTACGACATAACAGATGACTTAAGACGTTCCAGAATTGTAAAAATAATTGAAAAACATGGAGTAAGAGTAAATTTCAGCGTTTTCGAATGTATGCTGACTGAATCTCAATTAGAAAAGCTACAAGAGAAAATCATTAAGCTGATAGATCTATCAGAAGATAAAATAATATTTTATCCACTCTGTGTTAATTGCTATAGTAAAATTATTTATAGTACGAAACACATAAGAAAACCAGAAATTGTAACTGTAGTATAATTTGCACCAAACTAACCTCAAAATTTACGGACACAGAACCCGTAAGTTCTGAAACTTATTCCCCAATAACGACCTCAATATATTTCTCGCCTGCTGTCTGTTCCATGTCCTTGCCGTAAAGGGGAGAATATTTTCCTACTGGCATATTGGAAAGCACACGGGCATTACACTTTCTGCCTGCCTCAATCTTGTCTGTAAGCGCAGTATTTATGGCTGTAGCCACCATATCTACCAGGATAGCCCAACCGCCTTGCCCACTGTCTATACTTTTGTCTATCGTCACACGGCCTTCTCTGTTATAAAGGGTCTCACCTGTCTTTGCCGACCGGAGAATATATTCCACCTGTACCGTAAGTTTTCCGCTTACATTAGCACGTTCCCAACTCTTGATAACCGTAAACATAACTGCATCTGCTCCTAGAACATCCCTGAAAGCGGTCAAATCTCCTTCAAGAAACATTTCAGCATCGTATGCACTCTCCTGCTGAAACATTTCCATTGTAAGATATGGCGAGTAAACATAATATCCTTTTTCACATAAGGGAACATACAGTGTGGTATAAAAGTAATCCTTAGCCTCAACATGTGTAGTCTGGTTGATTGGAGGCATTATGGCAATCGAAAGAGGTTTTTCTTCATACATCTTCGGATATTGCTGGATCAAGGTAACAGGAGGCTTAGTGGTATAACATGATGATACCATAATGACAGACAGTATCACGATGAACAGATTTATAGTTCTTTTCATTTCTCCAATTGTTTTATTATTCTGGATATGTATTTTTCAGACTCAGGATATAGTGCTATTTCCTGCTTCAGAAATTTTATTCCTTCTTCACGTTTGCCCGTACGATATAGCATATAGCCGTATTCGGCATACATTCCGGGAGGAACCACGCCACGCAAGCCATACTGACTGTCTATCACTCTGGCATACTCTTCAAGCAGCTTCACCTTAAGTTCTTCGGTACTTTTCTTGCTGTACCTGTAGGTTACATCTTCATAGCCATGCCATGAATATAAAGTTGAGGAGGTGCTGATACAAGATGTCATGAACGACATAGCCGGTGTCAGCAGCAATGATATGCATATCGATTTTATGATTCTCATACTTCATTCCACATTTTATGGTTATGGAAGCATTATCTGTTTGACCTCCTGGGTAGATACAAATATTTTCTTCTGATACAGTGTCTTACCCCCACTTGTCACTTTTATGTTTCTGGCGCCTGTCTTTACTCCATACTGTGTACCTTTCCTATTTGACTTTTTTTCTTTAACAACTTTCACAGTAAAAGGAGCGCGGTCATCCAGAAAAACTGTCACTTCTTTTCCTGCATATTCGTCGGGACTGACAAATAGCAGATAGGCCATATCTTCTTTCCCGCTTTGCTGGGCTACAGGAGTCTTGCATGCCGTGAAGAATACAGGCAATGCAAAAGCACAGACGAGTCTCAATATTTGTCTTTTCATATTCAGTATTATTTTGATTCTTCAATGATATATTTGCTCATGTTTCCAGAGTTGATTTCAGTGGTTCCACTAACCTCTACGTAAGAATATTCCGTTTCAGGAGTGTCGCCGCCAGTAGACAATACCTTTACTTCGCCTACTTTCTTTCCCGGAAGGGTTATCATTATTCCTGTCTGAGGATTCTTGACTTTCTTTCCCTTGGTGAGAATAGAGAATGTCATCCCTTCCTTTATACCCTGACTCGTACCGCCTGCTATAAGGACGGCATCAGGCTCGTATGACAGGAAATATGTTTTCCATGGAGAATCCGTACACTTGTTTATTATATTTTCAACCAGCTGTCCTATTGCTTCCGATATAGCCTTGTCGCTGAGAGTAGCGTCGAATGAGGCTTTTCCTCCAAGGCCCATAGTAGTCTTGGTGGTCAGCTCAGCCACTCCTTTGGCTTCGTCGGAATATATTATCAGGCCTGTAGACACATCAACCAGACGGACTGATACGGCAGCTTCCACTGTCTGTGTCTTCTCCGATGAAAAGACCTTGCTTTTACCGGTATTCTTCCTTCCGAATTCTGTTATGGAACCAATTATCATATAGTCAGCATCAATCGTTGAAATTCCTTCACCGGACTTTTTGCTCTCTTCCAATAGTTTGGCAAGATCGCTGCGCTCCAGCAACAGGAACTTACCGGATGCCGCTAGCTTGGCTGAGAGGATATCCAGGGCCTGCTTTCCCATTGGGTCGTTTTCCTTGTCATAAAAGATTCCCTTGGCATACTGCGTTTCATTCGAAAAGCGTCCTATAGCTACCTTTTTCTTAAGAGTCATTCCTTCATCCATGACATGCGCCGGTGTTTCTACAATCTCCGTGTTTCTCTGTGCCATGATTGCACCTGAATACAGCAACAAACAGATGGCAATAATGTTTCTAATTGAAATTACCATAATGCTAATGTTTTAAGATATAAATTATTACTGCACTTTTATATTCGTAAATATACTAAATAAAAACATTACATATGGCACCAGAGAACTTTTATTAGTAATTTTACGCTTACATTAACTCTAATTACCTTTTACTACCCAGGTCTCATAATATTAAATGACCTGTCATTCGATCTTAAATGACAGGTCATTTTAACTCGAATGAACTGTCGTTTTTTTCAAGGCCATTTACTGTATGAAATCCGCATAAAAATGTTATTTCCCTTGCAAATCACAATTTTACATATTATCTTTGTATTTTGAATGGCGTCAGGATCAAATCCTGAGTCATTGGTTCTTTTAATTTTTTTAATCTTTTCATAAACAACAAAACAATGTCAAAGACGCAAAACAGCAGGTTTATGGATTAAACAAAATCATTCATCAGACTGAATCCGTTCCTTATGGCTGCTACTAAAAATCATGCGGCAGGGATTGCTGTGCTCTTTGACTTGAGGGTTCATACCCGACTCTTCAACGGGGAAGAGGGGGTTCTTTTTTTAAAGTAGACAAGGCTTAAGTTATAAGAAAACAAGGTTTTCTGTAATACAAACAAAACTTGTCGACTCGTAAACTAATCAACTGGTAACTAACTTTTAAAACATGTTGTTTATGAAAAATTTATTCTTACGATTAAAACGCAATTTCGATTCAAACTCAAATAATTTTGCACCTGAATTTGCCGACTGTTACCTAGACGTGGAATTCTCGGCTCCAAAAGGACTGACGGGAGTAAAAGAAATGTCGGTCCGTATCTATTCTTCTTCCTATAGGCTTATGGGGACAGGATGTATCACACACAATCCGGAGAAAATACTGAAAAAAGTTTCTTTCCAACTGGCAAATGACGACTTATGGGATGCCGGAATGTATCGCGTATATGTATATATAAACGGAAAGCCGGAATGGTTCTGCAAACCGGAACTGCCGTTGTCATCGGTATGCTGGACACGGAAAACAATGAAGCCTATAGAAGAAAATACACAGGAAATGTTCTTCGCTGATAAACTTGCCCTAACAAGCTGGTGGAACAAGTTGTACTGCGGACGATTCAAGGAGCCGCTAATACAGCTACTGATAGACAGACTGCACACCTTCAACAACGAAATGGAAAACAGAAGAACAGAAAAACTACCTCATTTGCTTGTAACTGGTGAAGGAGAAACATGTGGAGCCAAAGCTATGGCTTCTATGATTTTAGGAGGATTTATCACGGGAGACGATGTTTCGCTGAAATACAGTCTGTCGCTCGGGGAAATAACTACGGGAGCATACGGCTGGAAGAACATGGAAGATAAGGTGGCAGAAGCCAGAGCGGTGATTGTGGAGGTACCCGAACTGAAATATAATGCTCATACCGTAAATATAGTAAATCTAATGGCAAGCATCATTCGCTACAATACATTCAGAGAAACGACATTCATCCTCCACGGAAAAGATAAGGATATCGCCATGATGTTGGAAAAATGCGTATTGATGAACGGCTTGTTCACAGAAGAAACCACTTTCCGGTTGTCGTCGGACAGGTCTGTCGGACAGAAATATGAATATAATGAGGAAGATGAAGATTTCCAGAAACTGGTAGAGGAACTTATGGATGAAAAATTCGGATATACCAATGACGAGGAAGTATCCCGGATATCCGGAATAAAGGCCGAAAAGGAACTGGAAGACATGGTCGGGCTGCAAAGAGTGAAAGACGACATGAGGGAGGCCAGAATGATGGCTATTTTCAACAAAAAGAGGGCCGAGATGTGTCTGCAAACTAATAATGAACAGCGGAACCACATGCTTTTTCTTGGCAATCCGGGTACTGGAAAAACCACTGTGGCAAAACTAGTGGGAGAAATATATCACAATATGGGCTTGCTCAGTAAAGGACACACTGTGGAGACGAACCGTTCCAAACTGGTGGGTGAATATATAGGTGTGACAGAGAAAAAGACTCTGGAAGCAATTGAAGAGGCACGCGGAGGTGTGTTGTTTATAGACGAAGCCTATACACTTGTTTCTCACGAAAGTGACACAAAGGATTTCGGAAAGGAGATACTGAACGCTCTGCTGACTGTGTTGTCCGAACCGGAACCTGACATAATTGTCATACTGGCGGGATATGAAAACAAGATGATGAATATGATGAGAACAAATCCCGGACTGAAAGACCGTTTCCCGCTCACGTTCCACTTCGACGACTATTCAGCGCCTGAGCTCATGGAAATGGCTTGCCGTACGCTGAAGGCCGGCAACTACGAACTGACTGAAGATGCGCATAAATGTCTGAAGAATCTGATAGAAAAGGCTACCGCTGACCAGGATGAATATTTCGGGAATGGACGCTGGATACATAATCTGATAAATCAGGGGATTATAAAAAGTATGGCACGAAGGGTTATGACGTCCTCTTCGGCCGGAAAAAATATATGCATAGATATGCTGTGTGTAATTGAAGAATCAGACATACTCGAAGCTGAAAAGAACTTCCTCTGCCAGAAAACAGCAAAAATATTATCACCACGTCCTATTGGTTTCAGGGCGTGAGTGATATATATTATTTTTTTAGTAATTTTGATTCAGAATTAATAAATAAAAGAATATGATATCACTGGATAAACTTAAGGACATAGTAATGAATGCTTCGGCTCTAATGGTTACCGAAGGGTTTGATATCTCAAGCAAGGAAGGATATTCAAATATTGTTACATCATCGGATTTAGCCGTACAGGATTACTTATGCAAACAGCTTGCTGAAGAACTGCCGGACAGCGGATTTCTTTGTGAAGAAGAGGACATGCACGATGAGAGCCATGAATACACATGGATTATCGACCCTATAGACGGAACGGCCAACTATAGCCGTGGAATAGCAGAATGCGCCATTTGTGTAGGATTGAAACATTATTCGGACATGATTATGGGAGTTGTATATCTTCCAAGGACTAAAGAAATGTTCTATGCAGAAAAAGGCAAAGGCGCTTACCTTAACGGTCAGAGAATCCATGTTTCAGATCGTAGCTTCGGTAATGCGATAATGTGTACTGCCTTACCTGTATATCATAAGGAATATGCGGAAATATGTTCGGAAATAATACGCGAGACATTCAAAAAATGTAACGACATACGCCGCTTCGGTGCTTGTGCTCCTGAATTGTGCTACCTGGCTATGGGAAGATGCGAAATGTACTTTGAATATCTTTTGAGCCCATGGGACTTTGCAGCCGCATCACTAATCCTTACTGAAGCAGGTGGAAAGATTTCAGGTCTTGACGGCAAACCTCTTGACTTTATCTCTCCTTGCGGAGTAATAGCCGGAAACAGTTCTGAAAATCTGGAAGAGCTTTTCACTATTATACAGAAACACATCGGATAAAAGATAATACAGGCATTTTCTGTTTTGTACATCATACAAATTATCAAAACACTGATAATCAGCATATAACGCTCGCATATTGTACATTATAATGTCATTATCATCCTGAAAAATCTATATATCTTTGCACTAAGAAACAAAAATATAGCCAAACAAATCATGAAAAAAACATTATTGACTATTATTACGGCTACAGCTTTGTCGTCATGCTGTACTGTTTTTACCGCATCGAAACAGAACGTCACGTTCATGGCTCCAAACGGAACCAAAATATATGATGCGGAGACTAATATAAAAATTGCTGAAGTGGAAAAAGAAAACATGGTGACCACTAAAATAAAAAAGAAGGTTTCGGACAAACAGCTGATTGCACGAAAAGCCGGATACTCTCCTACTCCTTTCATGCTGGAAACGGCATTCAATCCTTCTTCTTTATGGAACATTCTTTTCTGGCCCGGATTCCTGGTTGACCTTGGTACGGGAAAGATGTTCAAATGGGATAATACTATAATAAATCTGGAACTGGAACCTGAGACAGGAACCGAAAAATAAAAAGGAACTAGACTAAACTTAACTAAACTGCATTTTTTAAAACTAAACCAGACTTAACTAAACTATTTAAATTATGATGAAATCAATTACCAAAAGAGTTTTCAGCTCGGTGATGATGTTATGCTTATTAACTACTACCGGGCTGAATCTGACATCGTGCGAGCAGGAAGATTCGAAAGACCTGGGCGATGCTCCTCTGTTTCAGAATTACATGCTGGCAGTGGGTAATAATGGTGAAACCGTGGCATACGCCGCATTCTCAAAAGAGAGAAATGACTTTCTGAAACCTGTGAAAATGACAGGAGAACAGAAAATCACTGTAAACGGAAAAAACATGAACTATAACAGACTGGATAAATTCCATACAGTGGCATACAGTTATTCTTTAAAGCTGGACAACAACGTGAAAGAGGCCGAATTTTCATTTGTTCGTTTCAAGGACAAGATACTGACCAACAAACTTGCAAAGGACAATTCACTGGCTCTGATATTGCCAGAGGAACTAAAGACTCTGGAGGCAGGAAAAGCGGTGAACTGGAAAGGTGCTGCTAAAGCTGCTGACGAGACAATGGAGATTATGCTTGAAAAAGCCAACAAAAGACAGTATCTGCAGCATTTTGGCGAAGTGACTGAAGACGGAAAAGGATTCGTATTCCAAAGTTTGCCTGAAAAAGGTAAATATAAACTCACTGTCAGAAGATATAAGTCTGTTCCTACTGTACAGAACGACCGTACAGCGGACGGAGAAATGTTTTTATGCTACTATGACTCACGCATTATAGAAATAAAATAACAAAAAGCGAAAAAACCACCCAACATTAATACTATAATAAAAATCTCCGGGCAAACATTATTGACCGGAAAAAAGAAAATCCTGCTTACAGTTTCTTTTGGATAAAGAACAACTGAAGCAGGATTTTATTTTGTAAAACTCCAGAACTTATTCTGAAGATTATTTTATATTTGATTCTTCAAGCTTATATCCGAACTTCTTGTCGGCAATCTTAAGAGCAAACGCTACCAGTAAAGAAAGTACGGCAAAACCTGTGAAAATACACATAGGGAGTGTGTAATCGTATAAATTAGTGCCTGAAGCTGTCTTTCCGGTGATACAATAATTATCAAGAACAAAACCGATAAGAGTCGGCACTCCCCAAAGACCGATGTTCTGGATAAAGAAGATAAGCGCGTATGCTGTTCCAAGCTGGTGAGCCGGGAATATCTTTGCAACCGAAGGCCACATTGCTGAAGGTACGAGCGAGAATGCTATACCCAGAACTATCATAAGGATAATGGCTATATATGAACCTGTAACGAAAGGTAATGCATAGACGAAATGAACAAATATCAGCATAGCAGCTCCGAACATCATGATTGATGCAGCCTTTCCACGTCTGTCGACCATTCCTCCAAATACCGGTGTCAGAATCAAGGCACCCAGGGCAGGAAGACCAGCAAAGAATCCGGCTACATTTTCATCGATACCGTATTTTGTAATCATAAGTTCTGATGCGAATTTCTGGAACGGGAATACACAAGAATAGAACAATACGCAAAGCAAGGCAATAAGCCAGAATCCGGGATTTGAAAGTATTGTTGCCACATCCTTGAAAGAGAACTTTTCGTCGTCAGAAGATTCGTCCTTGATTTCTTCCATCTGAGTGTCAAGCTTTTTGTCAAGAACAGAAAATGAGAAGAATGCTATCATACCGCCAACGAGACACACAAGACCAATAAGAACCGGTGTTGTAAGCTCGAACGAACGTGCCACAGGGATAGCTACAGCGTATGCGGCCTGTGAACCGACACGTGCCAGTGCGACCTGAACACCCATAGCTGTCGCCATTTCCTTACCACGGAACCATTTGGCAATCATCTTTGTAACAGTGATACCTGCAACTTCGGCTCCCACTCCAAACACCGAATATCCGGCAGAAGCTACAAAGACATCGGCCTTATAACCAAGGATTGTATCGGCAGTTCCAACCATGCTTGTCATGGCATAATATTCAAGTCCGGTACCTACCACCATAAGTATGGTAGCCAACTTTCCTGTGAAACGTATACCGAATCTGTCAAGAATCAGTCCTCCCCATATTAGCATAAGGCAGAATACATTCAGAAAGCTGTAGGCTCCAGTGTAGATACCGAAATCACTACTGGTCCATCCAAGACCGTTTTCAGACGGTGATGCCTCTAGCATACTCTTAAGAGGCGCAACCACATCATTTACATAATATGCAGCCATCATTGTGAAGGCCACAATTGCCAGAGCACCCCAACGCATGCCCCACGAATCGTTTAACTTTTTCTTTACCTGTTGTGTCATTTTATGTATATTTATTTATCATTTTTCGAAAAAACTATGCAAAGATACACATTTTCTTGCATTTAGGAAACAAATACACATTTATGCCAGAGAAAGAATAAGCAATTGTGCCGTTAGCACGCGAAGGAACATAGTGAGCGGATAGACAGTGGCATAACCTACTGCCGGCGCATCGCACGACGTCTGGTCGTTAGAAAATGCAAGTGCAGGCGGATTGGTAGTAGCTCCAGACAAGACACCTATCAGCGTATAATAATTGAGTTTGAAGACATAACGTCCGACAAGTCCGGCAATAATCAAAGGCACTACAGTGATAATGACTCCATATCCTATCCATACATATCCTCCACGATGAACTATAGTGTCAACAAATCCGGCTCCGGCTCCCAAACCTACACAGGCAAGGAATAATGAAAGACCTATCTCGCGGACCATTAGATTGGCACTCATAGTGGTATAAGTTATCAGCTTGTACTGAGGGCCAAAACGGCTGATCAATATAGACACAATAAGCGGACCTCCTGCCAAACCTAACTTAACAGGCTGAGGGATACCCGGGAAAACAAAAGGGATACTACCAAGAATACATCCCAAAGCTATACCAAGGAATATAGGAATAAGATTAGGATGATTAAGTTGCTTCAAGGAGTTACCGAGAACCTTTTCTGTCTGACCTACAGCCAGCTCGCTACCGACAATCATCACACGGTCGCCAATCTGAAGCTGCAGATTAGGTGAAGCCACCAGATCCACACCTGAACGGTTTACTCTGATAACATTCGCTCCAAAACTGTTTCTTATCTTAAGCTGGGAAAGCATCTTGCCGTTTACTTCCGAACGGGTTATAACGACACTTCTAGTTACAAGGTCGGCTTCTTCATTGTCCCAGTTCATCTCTACCTGACAGCCAAGAAATACTGTTATGGCATCAATATCAACCGGAGCAGATGTAAGAAGAATCTTGTCATTCAAATTCAATACAGTATCGGCACCTGCCATTTCCACTGTTCCTGTATCTGCATGATATATGTGTGAAACAACGAAATATCTCTTTACAAGAGGATGTATATCACGAAGTTTCTTTCCTATTACTGACTCATTGTGTATCTCGATAGTAACAGGGCGTACAGTCAGTTCCTGAAGATGTCCCAAACCGCGTTTGGCAGCAGTTTCTTCCGTGTCAAGCTTAACGCGAAGAATATATCTCAAACCCCAGAGAGAAAGGATACAACCTATTACACCAAGCGGATATGCCACAGCATAACCTAATGCTATTTCGGGAGCATCAACACCGTTAAGGTCGCTGTTTGCCTGTTGCGCGGCACCAAGTCCAGGCGTATTTGTTACGGCACCGGAAAGTATACCCACCATAGTGGTAATTGGTACACCTGAAACAAAATGAAGCACTATTGCAAGAATCACACCAGAGAAAACAACGGTCATAGCCACCATATTAAGTGTAAGGCCTCCTTTCTTGAATGCGGAAAAGAAACCTGGACCGACCTGCAGACCTATAGAATAGACAAACAGAATAAGTCCGAACTCCTTGAGAAAATGAAGCAGGTGTTCATCGAGATTCATATTGAAATGTCCGAAGATAATTCCGACGAAAAGTATCCATGTGATACCTAAAGAAACACCGGCCACCTTTACCTTACCAAGCGCAATACCTATCGTTATTACCAGCGACAAGATAAGTACGGAGTGCGCCACTCCCCCTCCCCATAAATTGGGATAACCCATAAACAGGTTTTCAATCAATTCCATAATTATAGTTTTTTATTGTATTAAATTTTCATAGATTTTGAATTACGGGGGGCAAAGGTAATAACAATATCTCTATAAAGAGAATATTTGTGGGAGAGAATTCTTTTTGTGAAAAGGGATAATGACAGATATTTTATGATTTGCGAAGTGTATTAAGAATTTCGCTCATTGCATCAATGTCAGAACATATCCTTTCCACTACATTATCCAGACTTTCATCCAGCGATATAAGATTCTCCAATGTCTCGCTGTCCATATTCCTAAAGTTAAATTTCTTATGGAGATTTCCATAGGCCAGATACCATCCACGCTGGTCTTTCTCATAAAAAGACATTTTAAAGTTCGCCATCAAATCATCATAGTCCTTGTAATCTGTTATTGGAACGTAGTCACACTTTCCATTTCCGGTATTCTCAATATTTTTCTTTCTGGCAAGAAAGCCGCATTTTACAGGAGTATGCATTCTGACAGCATATAAAATATCAGAATCTTTATAATCTCCTATTTTAAACTCAAATCCGTAGTGATTGTCCCTGTTGTTTCTATAATAGTTTTCTACCATATCATCAGAAGCAATAATATAATTGCTGTTTTTAGGGGCAGGAGCTACTTTATAGCCTTTACCTTCCATCTTTTTCCTAAGATTATTCCAGAACTGTTTCTGTAAAGATATTTCACTTAGTTCTATTGCTTTTTTCAGTGTAGAAATATTTCTGATATACTCATTATTGCCAAGTATCAACTGTTCAAGTTCTTTTTTCATTTCACTATGCATAGTCTGGTTGGTAAGATATTTTACTAAATTAATATAATGATTTATAGCTTCGCATATCATAGGCCTGCCGGACACCTCAACCTTACTCTTGCATTTCTCAAGCCATTGCAATATATCCTTTTCATATGAAAGGATATGATAGTTTACACTTTGCACTAACTGTTTCTTGTTTTTATCATTACCGGTTGTCTTATCTTCATCGTGAACGTCACCGAATAATGACAGATATATCAACCTATACTCTGTTTTCAGGCTTTCGGCATAATTATAATATCGCCTTATCTGATTATTCTGGTCTGATGCATAAATTTTATTTTCGATAATTATACATTTTCCGGAAGAATCCATTATATGTATATCTATGCGACCGCCTGTTTCATCTGTGACTTCTCCAATATACTTTTCACGCTCAACTATAGCATTAGCCGATTCGAAATTCATATTCTTAAAGACATCCATTTCAAGAAACAGCTTCAGAAAAGCATCTCCCATCCTGTGTCTTCCTTTAGGATTAAGAAGATCAGCGATAAAAGCAGAATGCACGCCCGTTTCATTTGATGTCATATCAATTACCTGAAATATATTATAATACTCACCGGATAGAAGCTCCCGGTTAATATATTTTTCAGATATTTTGCATATTTGTTTCAATAAGTCTTCCATACAGATTCTCCTTTTATCAATGGTATAAGAATATTCTCTATAACCGTATTATCCAGACGGTGTCCTCCATCAAACCATATGGCATTATCATAATGAGAAGTATATTCATCAAACCCGTTTACGAGAGTGTCATTTTTCCCAAACAAGGCATAGGTATATTTTCTGTCAAAGTCCGTAATATTCTCAAACTGACAGGATTCTAGTTTCTGATAGGCATCGCACAGTTCAGGAGTTATTTCAAAATGAGTTTCTCCATCTTGACGTGGATTGAGAAACTCCTGTGTGCCGATTATGGTACGCATAAACTCAGAGACATGGAAAGCTGGATTGACCAATATCCTTTTATATCCCTTTAGTAACTGTGTGAACATTCCTCCCATGGATGTTCCGACAATAATATCCGGATGCTCTATTTCGCATAGTTCTTTCAGCATAGAAAAAGCTTCTTGTGGATTTACTGGCAGATCCGGAGATAAAACCTCATATTCGGGTAAAAGTTTTCGTAAAGTTCCTGCTGTAGCGGACATACCTGAAGAGGACAGTCCGTGTATGTATAAAAGTTTCTTGGAGGGCTTTTCTTCTGACAAATTCTTCTTTATAAAACTTTCTTTAAACATAATCTTTCAATCTTATTATTTTCACGTTTTATACAATTATACTCATTCCGGTCAATAAATTTCATTTTACAGGAACTTTTTTCAAAAAAAACTTTTAATAAGAAGCCTTGAAATTGAAGACCGGCCTTATAATAGTCTCTATATCAACTGAATCAAATATATTCTGTATGATTTCATCTTTAGGTTTATACACCATAGGAGATTCGTCTTTTGTTTTTTCAGTTATAGTCTCACTATAGATGCCTGACATAGAATCTCTGAAATCACTCAAACTGATTTTATTGATAGCATCTGTACGGCTCATTATTCTTCCGGCGCCATGAGGAGCTGAGAAGTTCCAGTCTTCATTGCCTTTTCCAATACAAATCAAAGAACCGTCACGCATGTTCAATGGTATGATACATTTTTCACCCAGTCTTGCCGATATTGCACCCTTTCTGATTACATCATCATCACCAATATAATTGTGTACACTCTCAAAAGACTGAAAATGCTCTTCAAATGAAACAAAACCTTTTCCAATGATAAAATCCATAATCAAACTTACAATCAGTTTCCGGTTTATCATTGCCCAACGCTGGCAGATATGCATATCATGCATATAGTCTTCCCTAAACTGACCTTCCAAATAGCATAAATCCTCCGGTATGATCAGCTTGTGCGGCTTAAATGATTTATGAAGATTTCTGATAACATCCTGCAACTCGTCTTTTCGTCCGGCAAGTTTATACTCTTCAATTATACGGTTTTTCTCTTCAATAAGATTATCCCACCCGGACTGACATTTAATAGCCAGTTTCTGATAAAAATCTGCCACCTGCTTCCCTAAATTGCGGCTTCCGGTATGCACAACAAGGTAATAAAGACCGGATTCATCTTTGTCCAGTTCTATAAAATGATTTCCACCACCAAGCGAACCTATGGATTTATATAATCTACGAGCTTCCTTCAATTCACGATAACAGCGTAGCTGCAATATCAATTGCTTTGCATTCTGATACAGTTCTGAATACTTTCCAGGCAATGCCAGATAGTTTTCATCCCTAATGTCACGCCCTGAAGGAATAGCATGGAGGATATATTCATTCAAAGCGTGGAAGTCTATAGGATTGCAGCACGAAAATGGCTTGACAATCATACCACATCCTATATCTACTCCCACTATGTTAGGAATCACCTTGTCACCCAGGTTCCCTGTGAAACCTATCACACATCCTGCTCCGGCATGAACATCCGGCATAATGCGAATTTTACAATCACTAAATACACCTATAGACAGCAACTGCCTGATTTGTTCTATAGCATTATCTTCTATATTCTCTGTGAATATCTTTACATCATATCCTTCTATCATCTTCATAAGATTATCTCTAATTACATTTGGTGAATATATCAAGTCGGAAAATATTTTTCTCTATATTGGAGTCATTATACATTCCCCATTTTAAATTGCTTTCTTTACTCAAATTCTGTATAATACCATGAACAGTCTCATCCAAGAAAATTCCGACCGTACCATCATCAGTATCATTATTATTAAAAGTGATCAAAAGAATCATATTTGAAATATCATCATCAGAACTATATTTTGAAGGAAGATACTTAGATAAATTACTTGACTCTTGTCTTAAATAGTTTATATCACCTAATAGTGAGAAATATTCGACATACCTGGTATCGGAATTATATTTTAAAAATGTACCCACATCATAAATATCAAAACATAGTATGCCACGGTTAACGATTGAACCTATAAGATTTTTAACAAACTCAATCACTCTCCTATTCCCTTCCTTAAACAATCCGGATATTGTATCGCATGGTAAAGCATCATAATCTACCACAAAGATTCCATCTATCAGTTCTTCCAGACTATGTAATAAATCTAAAGCGTTTCTCCTTTTCTCAATACCTTCTGATGAATGAGGCAATGTGACAACAAGCAATTTTATCTTGGTTCCCATTTCAACAGATTTCTGAAGAAAAGTTTTTATGCAACCCTCACCGGTACCTCCTCCCAAACATACGATAAAACATGATACAATTTCACTTATAATTTTATCCAAACCTTGTAATGTCTTTTTACATTCCGACTCAGCAAATCTTTTATTTTTTCCACTTCCCAGTCCGTCAGTACCTATAAGATATTTATGCGGCAATGACAGTTCTTCCATTTCTTTTCTGTTCATGCCAAACACGTATAAATATCGTTTTAAGAATTCATAAGACTGCATTTCATTTACTATCCTTCCGGCTCCACCTCCAATACCAATTATAGAGACAATGGACTTATTTTCTTTTGGGAAATAGAAAGGCTTTGTTGAAGTTGTATTTTCTTCCATGCTTAAATGTCTTTATTTGAAAATCAGAAAAGCAGCAGAAGAACTGATATTCTTCTACTGCAATCATGTCTGTGTCAACACTAATCTAATTTCTTGAAATCAAAATCATTCTTACTGCAACAGGCTTTCTGATAATCAAAGCCATACATACGCATATAAGCCTCCTTCAGTTCTTTCGCTCCATTATAAAATGGATCTGAAGTGTGGGTTTGGGTAGTTACAGTCACTTCCATTTCAGGTGTCAGTACTGTCCCGTTTGTTCTCTTTACTCTCTTAGGAGTTACTCTGAATACTCTTGACATAAATTCATTTTTTAAAGGTTATACATTCTGTTATTAATCTTTGATTTGCCAAAAGTATATATGCGAATATGCCAAATCGAGGGATAGGGTGAAAAAAAATCTTTCCTATATAACAGTCAAATATTGTATAATAAATTATAATAAAACCTTTTTATATTCTTTATAGTCATTAATACATCGTTCCAATTCCATTACCAAATCTTCAAGTGTACTTATCTGATTAACATCAATAACCAATTTATCAGTAAAAGGTGTTTTCATATCTGTAAGACAAACATCTCCTTCATACATATCGATTCTTTTACACCATTGCCAGCTAAAATCATATAAGACTGATTCATACATATATGCAAACCTTATATTCCACCCCCAAAAGAAATCACAGCCATTTAGTCTTTGATTGGTGTATATTCTACCATCCTGCTTATCGTTACAAGATATCGTTCCTCCATATAATAAAGACAGCATATTATTTCGGTTATTCGCTATTATATATTTTTTCCAATCAGCCTTCACATTATATGGATATAAAACATAATTGTCGTATTTCCAATTTAAATAACATCCTTTTTCAATGTCATCTAAAAGTTTTGTAGTTACAAGTTCTTCCTGCACTTTAGCTTCGAGATTCATCAATGACGAATGATAATCAGTATCAACTTCAATATTGTCAGCAACCAATATTTCATGAACAGGTCTTTTCCACTTGTTATCCAACAAGAGATTTCTCCAAGAATTTTCATCATTGTCAAAAGTCATACCACAGAATAAACTCCAATCAGTAAATCTACTAATGAAATACCTAAGCAATAGGGAGTCTTTTTTGTAGGCTCCATCAGGATTAAAATACTGAAAGGCATTATCTGACTTTTTGTCAAAACTGTTCCAATTCCAATTACCGTTTTCATCACGGAACATAAAACGTATAGCTCCATTAAAGAAAGCATACTTTTCTGATGAAATAATTTTACTTTCCCAGTTTATGTCTTCAATAATTTTTTTTGCCTTTTCACGCTCTTCATTCAGCTGTTCTGATGCAGCATTTGATTTTGTCTGCTCATCGCTAGCCAAGAAATTATAAATATCATGACTATGTGAGCTTAACTCATCAATCAGTCTCAGACTACCTATCATTGCTTCAATACTGTTGACATTTCCATTCTCCACTAAATTCCAAACTATACGCATCCACTGTTTGAAACTTTTTTCTTCGTAGGCTCCTTCTTCAAAATATCTACAGATTGCATGAAAGACAACCCTTTGCGGTTGCGTTATAACTGTTATAGAACCTTCCCTATATTCAGGGATAAATTGGAAATCATTTTGCCTATTCCATATTGGTAAAAATTCTTTTTGTATATCATCCAGTCTTTGATTCTCTCTTTCTGATAAAAATGAATGAAAATGTTCCAATGTTGTCCGCAAACTATCCAGTATTTCCCCAAATGACTGAATCTTATATACCTCAAAACTTGTATATTCAAGTGCAGTATCATTTCCTTGATTACCATATAGATATGTAAAACTCTTATTTTCTTTAATTTCATCGGAGGTGCCTAATCCTAATACGACATGATTTAATATATAACGGTTTAAAAATGCAAAGTATATTTCATCTATTCTTTTTGATTTGGAACGGTTTCTCCAAAATATGTCTGTCCATGTGGTATCCATTTTAATTGGTATTCCATTTGATCCATCCATTAGATTGTTCCACCAAACATTGTCGGGTTCACATATAACTTGTTCCTGAATAAACCCTATTAAATCAGCCTTAAAATTTTCAAACATCGTCAGCTGTTTTCCACGGGCATTCATTTTAATATATAGATCATCTGAAAGACCGAATTCTTTGAGAGGTAAATAATAGAATACGATTGGAGAGTTTGTCGTTAACTTTAACCAATAGTATCCCATCTCTTCATTACTCACATTTTTAAAGAGTTCTTCTATACCGTCGATAATATCCTCACCCTTTTTATTACGTATTTCTGTACCTCCCAACATTCTTAGCATTGACTGAATAGTAGGGTCCTGTTTCCATGCAGAATAAAACCATGTTTGGTTGGTTATAAACTCAACTATGCCTTTCCGCTTACCATCATCTGAATTATCAAATGATTCAAAATTGCTTCCATCGCACAAATGCTCACAGAATTCGCGAGATGAAATTCTTGTCTCGTAAGTAAATCTCTTCAGTATTTCTCCGACTTCTTTCAATTTGCCAGTTCTTAATGCTATATACCAGTGCAATAACCATAATGTGGTCAACCGCTGCTGTCCATCCAATGGTTGCAATTTTCCGTTTTCTACAGAACCATATACAAAATCAAGTTTTAATTCCGTGTCATTGTTATTTCCATCTAAGGCATTTTTCAGGCTTGACAGAAAACATTGGCGCAAATATTCTTTCCCCTGTCTTCCCTGTGCATAGTCACGTTGTATAATTGGCATCTCTATTTTATTCTCTTTAAGGAAGTTCCAAAATGTTGTCTTATTGTCTGTCATAAACTATTCCTCCAGCTTTTTTATACAATATTCTATATCTTTTAAATAACTCTGTGCATCCTCTTTTGTCCAATAGTTATTATTACCGGCTGTTGCTGAATAATATTTCAGGAAAACCTGTTTGGTACATGGCGGAACAAACGATGAAGAACTATTTTGCTCATCTGTCATAGTTAATTTGCCATCTTTTGTCAGTTTGGGTATTGCTATAAGTTTACCCTTATCTTTACCGATAATAACCCTACGCTTACCAGAGAAGATAGAATTTCCATAACTTCGGTTTGTGGAAGAATCAAGCAAAGAATAATTCCAAAGCTGATTTTTCTCTTCTTGTGTCCATTCTACATTGACAGAAGGGATTTCTTTCTTTATCTTTTCAAACAATGAATTATTATTATCTGATGAATTAAAATATTCCTGTATATTTTTTTGCAATTCGTCCCCTACGCTTAGATAAATATTCAGCAGCCACTCTCTCTTAGATTCAACATCATCTTCCGGGTTGGTTGTATTTGAGTTAATATGCTCAACATCCCAGTTTTCTGATTTATAAAGGTGGAATGGGAATTTATAGAATGTTCCAAGTCCATATTTCTCATTATTCTGCTGTGTATGATTCTGGTTGATTACTGTCTGAATATTGTGAAATAATAAAATGGGCTTACACTTCTTTTTATTACTTCCGTCTTCATTATATAGATGATTCAATTCAGGACATTTGTCAATTATAGTTTTTATCTCTTTCTTGAGATATTGGACAAACAACTTCTTTTCAGTCTGCTGGTTCCATTCATGAAAAAGTATTTTTACTATATCACTTCCTTTACTGTCTATGAGAAACCCGATATAATGAAATAATTCAATGTCATTAAACCATTCCTCAAAAGTCTGATAATACCTTTTTACTGTACTCCAGCATTTAGTAATTTTAGAATTTTGCCGATTATCGTTCATTTCTGTCTGCACATCAGACTTAAAGTATTCATAAAAATATCGGAATGTTCTATAGTCATCTGTTCCGATATTTACATTATAATCATTTAAATCCAGATCATTGGCCTCACATATCAACTCAAATATAAAATCGATTCTTGTTGGACGTTTATAACCTTTCTCATGTAAAAACAGCCAGAACTCATTATTTTGTAATGTGTATTCTATCTTGTCCCACTCTGAGGCTATTTCTTGTTGACGTAACTTTATATGTTCGTTTCTGTTGGCATCAAAGTTCATTCGATTTAAAAATAAAGCTTTGATTAGTTCAGAATTTGTGAGTGAAATTTTACCTATATTTAGTCGAGTAAATACCTTTATCGGGTCTTCATCAACTGATTCGTACCAGATAAAATACACCCTTTTCAATAGTTTCTTTTGTAAAGACATACGTAATTGAGTGTCTTTTTTTTCAAGCCATTTTTCAATAGTTTGCTTTGCCTTTGATATATGAAAATAGTCGATATTATCCTCGTTGATATCCAAGTTTCCTTTTAAAAAGTCCTCACTTTTACATCGCGTCTCATATTTCAAAGAATAATTTCTGTCTGATATTCCCAAGCATTTCATAAGAATAAAAATAGTGGTCAATCGTTGTTGCCCATCTATCACCTCCCATGTCCCTTTGAGATAATCATAGACATCATTGATATCTTTTGCTTCTTCTTTTATCTTTTTAAATACATCTCCTCCACGTTGTTTTACAACTAATGGCTGCAAGCAATAAAAGCCATTAATATCATTGAATTCATTGATATCATTCAACAAATCATTAACCTGTTGGTCTGTCCACCTGTAGCCTCGTTGATAATTTGGAATGTAAAAGTTCATCCCACAAAGTTCTGTGACACTCTTAAGTTCAATTTTGTTGTCACTGAGTTTACTTCGTTCAAATGTTTGATTCATAGCTTTTTTATTAAAGTTCTTTATTATTCTAAGTTTTCTGTTACATCATACATTTCCCTCAAAAACAGCCTGGCACACATCTCGGCATCAGCCCCTGCACGATGATGTGTTCCCATGGGTATATCTAACTGCCCACACAAATAATCAAGGGAGTTACATGTAAAGGAATAAAGCTTGCGAGCAATCTGTAAAGAACATATCCATCTCAATTCAGGCAGATGTATGCGATAAAGTTCAGCTGAACGCTGCAGGCAACTTCTGTCGAAAGATACGTTATGAGCAACAAAAGTATCGAACTCGTCAAGGTATGTACGTTCTATTTCTTCCCATACCTGACGGAAATCAGGAGCATTCACTGTGTCCTGAGGACGAATACCATGCACTTTTATATTATAATAATTATAATAGTTATCTTCAGGGCGCACAAGCCAGGAACGAGTTTCGGCTACTTCTCCATTCCTCACAACACAGATACCTATCTCACATATAGACGTACGCTTGGAGTTGGCAGTTTCAAAGTCTATTGCTATAAAATTTATATCTGATTTTCTTTTCATTTAATCATTTTCTGTAATACAATAATATTTTTTCCGCAATCTGACACATTCCCTCTTTAAGCCACTGAGGCTCGATTATTTCTATCTGATCTGTCTGCTGTAAAAGCATTTGAACAAAGTCATAATTAGGTCGTACTTTGAACTCGAATGTAATTGACTCATCATCTGATGTTATTTCACGTTGTGATTCGTGTATGGGCAATGTACATAAATATTTTCTTGCCCATCCATATGCTTTAATAACCACACGCTCTATATCATATTCTGCATCGGTTATTATACCTACGCATCCATCAAAATATTTATTAATATCAAAGGTTTTAGGAATCTCGAATTTCGTATCTGTTATGGTCACACTCTTTATTCTGTCAAGTGCATAAGTTCTCATATCCTCTGAATAGACAGACCATCCTATCAGATACCAACGACGATTATACACCTTAAGATGGTAGGGTTCTACCAGAAATGTTGTTGGATGTAACCTTCCGAATCCCTGATGACTTATCTCCACCACAGAATTCTGCCGCATAGCCTGAAGCAAAATCTGTAAGTATTTATTCCCAGATGGGATTTTCTCAAACGAAATGCGTTTTTCTAATTTTCTATCTGCCTGAAGCTGGTTTAATGTGGCATATGAGTCTATCAACCATGAACGGAAAGCATCTCCCTCCAATAAATCAGCATCTTCAATATAATATCCATATCCGCGTTTGGCATCGCAGGAAATGATTATATCAAAGATTGTCTGAACTGCATCTTTATGGTTCATGAATGTTTTCCATGGAAGTGGCTTACCGTCACCAAGACCACAGTTTTCCCACTTTTCGCTTATTTCCTTGAATGTGATATATGGATGGCATCTGATTAAGTCCACAAGCCATACATATCGACCAAATTTGTTAGCTGCCATTAGTATTGTATTTTTTAAGTTTATGTTTTGCTACAAAATTATAATATAGCCTATGCCAAATTTAGTCATATATATAGAAATATCAAACTAATTATAAAAAATACAATTCTCTCTATTAATATACAATAAAAAAGTGCTGCAACTTTGTCACTATGACAAAATTGCAGCACCGAAATTATCTGAGTAGTCTATAGATTACTTACGCTGTCCCAATTTATCATCCAGATATAGAATACCTGAGTGATCGCCGCAACGTTTCAATTTATCAACTATACCCTGAGCTGTTGCTTCTTCTTCAACTTGCTCGCGAACATATCCCCACAAGAAATCCTGTGAAGCTTTGTCTTTAACTTCGGAAGCGATGTTTACAAGATCGTCAATAAGTTGTGATACATGGCATTCGTGTTTGTAAACATGTTCGAAGACTTCAAGTGGACTACCCCATCCCTGAGGAACAACATCTATTTTGTCAACTTTAGCCTCACCACCACGCTTCATAAGGTAATCAGCCAAATTATATGCATGATCAAGTTCTTCCTGTGACTGTTTTCTCATCCATGAAGCAAATCCGTCGTAACCTTCTTTCTGAAGATAGAAAGACATTGAAAGATAAAGATTAGCTGACCACATTTCGGCAGTAATCTGCGCATTGATTGCGTTCTGTAGTTTTTCTGAAATCATAGTTTATAAATTTAATATATATGTTGATTATCCTATAACAAACTCCATGCCACAGTAAGCCCTGCCATGACTATGGCAACCATACTCATAAGCTTTATCAGAATGTTCAGACTCGGTCCGGATGTATCTTTGAAAGGATCGCCTACTGTATCGCCAACTACCGTGGCACGATGTACCTCACTTCCCTTTCCACCGAAATTACCTTCTTCAACATATTTCTTCGCGTTGTCCCATGCTCCTCCTGCATTTGCCATGAATACCGCAAGCACGAAGCCTGATGACAATCCTCCAATAAGAAGACCTATCACTCCTGATACTCCGAACAAGAGTCCGGTAACTATTGGTGCTACTATTGCTAATACTGAAGGGAATACCATCTCACGCTGAGCTCCCTTGGTAGAAATCTGTACGCAGCGCGCATAATCAGGCTCTGCCTTACCTTCGAGTATTCCTTTTATCTCGCGGAACTGACGGCGCACTTCTTCAACCATGTGGGCTGCAGCACGACCTACGGCATTCATTGTGAGACCGCAGAACAGGAATGCCATCATACTGCCTATAAACATTCCGGAAAGTACCTTAGGATTCATGAGAGTTACATCATAGTATATCATGAAATCGGTGAAGCTAGCATCATGTATAGCTACACTTATTCCGTTTGGCAACTCAAGAACCGTATTACCTATTCTCTCAAGACCTATTCTAATTTCTTCTATATAAGATGCAAGAAGAGCCAGCCCTGTAAGTGCTGCCGAACCTATTGCAAAGCCTTTTCCTGTGGCTGCTGTAGTATTACCCAAAGAATCAAGTGCATCTGTACGCTTGCGGACTTCTGCTCCAAGACCACTCATCTCGGCATTACCTCCGGCATTGTCGGCTATTGGTCCGTATGCATCGGTGGCAAGTGTTATTCCAAGTGTAGAAAGCATTCCTACTGCTGCTATACCTATACCGTACAAGCCCATACCAATGTTGGAAAGATCGAATCCTGAAGCAAGCCAATAGGACAATATAATTCCGGCCACAACTGCTATAACAGGTATAGTAGTGGAAACCATTCCAAGACCTATACCTGAGATAATGACTGTGGCAGGACCTGTTTTTCCACTTTCGGAAAGTTTCTGGGTTGGCTTATAAGACTGTGATGTGTAATACTCTGTGGAACGTCCGATGATTATACCTACTATCAGACCTACTACTACTGCAAACGAAATGTTTACCCAATTTTTCATGTCGAGCATCCATAAGATAAAGAATGTGGCAATTACTATGAGTATTGAACTGAGGTTTGTACCCACAGAAAGAGAGTTGAGCAGATCCTTCATTCCGGCATCTTCGCGTGTACGTACTGCAAAAATTCCTATTATAGATAGTATAATGCCTACGGCTGCGATAAGCATAGGTGCAATTACTGCCTTAAACTGCATTTCAGTATCACCAGTACCGATAAAAGCTGCAGCACCAAGAGCAGCTGTGGCAAGGATTGAACCACAGTATGATTCGTACAGATCAGCACCCATACCTGCCACGTCGCCTACATTGTCGCCCACATTATCAGCTATAGTAGCCGGGTTACGCGGATCATCTTCCGGTATTCCCACTTCCACCTTACCTACAAGGTCTGCACCGACATCGGCAGCCTTTGTGTATATACCTCCTCCAACTCTAGCAAACAGAGCTTGCGTAGATGCTCCCATACCGAATGTAAGCATAGTGGTGGTAATCATACAAAGTTTAGCCGTAGGATTTGCAGAATCGGCATCTATAACTCTGTCAAGGAGGATATACCAGAAAGAAATGTCGAAGAGACCAAGGCCGACAACCACAAGCCCCATAACAGCACCGCTACGGAAAGCTACCCTAAGACCTCTGTTCAGAGAAGTACGCGCGGCATTGGCAGTACGTGCAGAAGCGTATGTAGCTGTTTTCATACCCAGATAGCCTGATAATCCAGAGAAGAAACCTCCTGTAAGAAAAGCCACAGGAACCCAGTGGTTCTGGAGATTGAAACCGTATGCCATAATGGAGAATAATATCACCAGGGCGATGAAAACTATAGTAACAACCTTATACTGCTGTTTCAGATATGACATTGCTCCCTGACGAACATGCAATGCTATCTTCTGCATCTGAGGTGTTCCTTCGCTTTCTTTCATCATCTGCCGGTAGAAATACCAGGCAAGTACCAAAGCCAGAATTGAGGCTACAGGCACTATCCAAAATAATCCTGTTTCCATAAGAATATGATTTTAAGTTTAATCGCTTTTCCCAAATATAACGATTATTTTTTATTTAGTGAAATATACATGAAATATGAGAAAGAAAAAATGTAAAATAATACACCGAATAACAATATATCAGATATAAACTGATAGTATTCTTAAGATTATTTCCATATTTACTGACAGTAACAACAATAAAGAATATAATGATGAAGAAACAGGATATGAATATTGCAACTGCTATCATGATTATGATACCGGCAATAGCTGTTATCATAGCTGCAATAGTACAAACGGACATTACTTTAGGTGACAGTCTTCTCAGATATTCACTTGCAATTGTACTATTCAGTCTGTTCTATGACAGTACAATAAGAAATATATTACGAGGGACAGCATTAATATTAATAACTATTTCAATAATCAGCTGGCTCATTTGAGAAGAAACAATAAAAAAGGCGCCATCCAGTTGTCTGTGAATGCCGCCGACCATCTAAAGAACCCCCCAATTAAGGGTTCTTTTCATCTCTTTGTTTTTCAAGTCTTACGTTATCCCTTTGCTTACTTTTTACCTAAAACTAATCCTAAAACCTATTAAAACCTAATCCTAAATCCTGAAAACTAAAAAATCTCTCTCTCTTAACCTTAATCCTTAAAAACTAATCCCTTGAAAAACCTCTTTACCTTTAAACTAATAACTTTAACCTAATACCTTAAATAATTACCTTAAGTCTAATCTAATACCTTAATATTTTGTGTTACTTATAGTTTTATAAGTCTTACTGGTTTCACAACCACGATGCAAAGGTAAGGGTAAAATTGATAAAAACAATGTTTAAGAACATGTTTTTAACAAAATAACTGCTTTTCTTGATTTATATCATTTATTGAGCATAAAAACATTGTGTGCGATAACGGTAAATATATCATTTTAAATGAGCGCATGTATCAGAAGAACTATAAAATACATACATAACGCCAGTTTTAAGACTGTACCTAAAAGAAATCCTACAAGTGCACCGGTGCCTGAACGCAATGCTGATTTCATATCGGCATCACCCATAAGTTCGCCTGCCACCGCCCCGAGAAAAGGTCCTAAAAGCAATCCCCATGGCAGAAAAAACAATCCTACCACAGAACCAATAAAGGCTCCCCAACTCCCCCATTTGGTTCCTCCGCTGTATTTGCTTCCCAAGACAGGAATAAAATAATCGATAACCTGTGCTACTATAACCAGAAGTAACAGTATAAGAATCTGTGCAGTACTAAACTGAACCCTATCAGTGAAATGAAGTAACAGAAAACCTATATACGAAACGGGTGGACCTGGAAGAGCCGGAAGAATACAACCAAGAAGACCGACAACCATAAACAATATCGAAAAAATAATCAATACTATATCCATATATACTAGTTTTTAAATTGAATA
This sequence comes from uncultured Bacteroides sp., assembly GCF_937912035.1. Lineage (GTDB taxonomy): Bacteria > Bacteroidota > Bacteroidia > Bacteroidales > Bacteroidaceae > Phocaeicola. The sequence continues at coordinate 34,754 of NZ_CALDPF010000031.1, read as the reverse complement.
ATTAAAAAAGCTGCCCTCCGACTCACGTCGAAGAACAGCCACAACACAAACACAAAATAAAACACGACAAAACTACTATATCTGTGGTTTACACAGACTTGTACGAATATATTCTCATACATTCACACAATTCAGATAGTTTCATTTATAATTAGGTTTTATTATTTTATATTTGATTTAATTACATGATTCCTTTTTCACGCAAATGTACCTGCCAGTTCCATGCTGAGCGTAGTGTATCTTCGATTGAAGTTTCAGCCTTCCAGCCAAGTTCATTATTGGCATACGAAGGATCTGCCCATACCTTAACGATATCACCTGCACGACGAGGAGCTATCTGGTAATTGAGTTTCACACCTGTAGATGATTCAAAAGCATTGATAAGCTCAAGAACAGACAAACCACGACCTGTACCTACATTGAATACTTCTGAAGCCTGTTTCTGCTTGCCTTCAAGGATACGGTTCATAGCTATTACGTGAGCCTTGGCAAGGTCAACTACATAAATGTAATCACGGATACAAGAACCATCAGGAGTATCGTAGTCATCACCGAATACGCTCAATTTTTCACGGATACCCATAGCTGTCTGAGTGAGGAACGGTACTAGATTCTGTGGAACACCGTTAGGCAACTCACCGATAAGTGCAGTTGGATGAGCACCAATAGGATTAAAATAACGAAGTTTGATAGCCTTGATAGGAGAACCTGAGGCAATTGTATCATCAATGATTTCTTCGTTGATCTGTTTTGTATTACCGTAAGGTGATTCTGCTTTCTTGATTGGAGCTGCTTCTGTTACAGGCAATACGTCCGGCTGACCATATACAGTACAAGATGATGAGAAGATGATTCCTTTTACACCATGCTTAGGCATCAGCTCAAGAATATTTATCAGAGAAACGAGGTTGTTACGATAATAAAGTAAAGGTTTCTGCACAGACTCGCCTACAGCCTTACTTGCTGCAAAGTGAATAATACCTTCTATACCAGGATATTTTGTAAAAACAGCATCCATACCTTCATAGTCAAGGCAATCTACTTTCTCAAAAGCAGGACGAATGCCTGTAATCTGTTCGATGCTGTCAACTACATCAGCTCTTGAGTTTGAAAGATTATCAACAATGATTACTTCATAACCGCTGTTCTGCAATTCCACAACTGTGTGAGAACCGATGTAGCCTGTACCACCGGCAACCAGAATTCTTTTTTTCATAATTAAAGGTTTTTATATTATTGTGTATAATAAAGTTTTAGACTTATTTCGAGCAAAAATAATAAATTAAATTCAAAAGTCAACCAAATTAATGGAAATTATACAAAAAAATCCGGCATCAGTATGATACCGGATTTTCTGAAAATCAAATTATATTTCCTATTATATTCCAAACAATGCCGCAAGACCTTTGTCAACACCTGAGAATCCCATGAATGCCATAGCCAACAGACCTGCTGTTACTAAAGCTATTGACATTCCCTGCATACCTTTAGGGATATTTACCATACTAAGCTGTTCACGAATTCCGGCAAACACTATAAGTGCAAGCGCAAAACCTAACGCAGTGGCAAATGCATAAACAACACCTGTAAGCAAATCAAAATCGTTCTGAATTACAAGTATTGTAACACCAAGGATACAGCAGTTTGTTGTGATAAGTGGAAGGAACACTCCCAATGCCTGATAAAGCGATGGAGAAACTTTCTTAAGAATAATCTCAACCATCTGAACCAATGCTGCAATGACAAGGATGAATGCTATGGTCTGAAGATACCCCAAACCAAAAGCATCAAGAACGAACTTCTGGATAACGTATGTAACAATAGTTGCAAGAACCAACACGAATGCTACTGCCGCACCCATACCCATAGCTGTTTCAACTTTCTTTGATACGCCTAAGAACGGGCAGATACCAAGGAATTGTGACAACACGATGTTGTTCACAAATATAGCTGTAATAAATATCAATATATATTCCATATAAAAAGTCTTTTAAGGGTTATGCTTTTTTCAAGCGGTTTACAATAGCAATCAGATAGCCCAATACGATGAAAGCACCAGGAGCAAGGACAAATATCAGCATGCCATACTGTTCAGGCATAATTGTGATATTGAATATCTTACCTGTTCCTAGGAATTCACGTACACCACCAAGCAATGTCAGGGCGATAGTGAAACCAAGTCCCATACCAAGACCATCGAAGAACGAAGCTACAGGATTGTTCTTGGCAGCAAAAGCCTCAGCACGTCCAAGAAGGATACAGTTCACCACGATAAGAGGGATGAAAAGACCCAAAGTTGCGTAGAGAGCTGGAACGTATGCCTGCATTACCATCTGTAATACTGTTACGAATGATGCGATGACAACGATGAAGATAGGGATACGCACCATGTCAGGAACAAGCTTCTTGATAGAAGAGATTACAATGTTTGAACAGATAAGTACGAACATTGTAGCAAGTCCCATACCCATACCGTTGATGGCAGAAGATGTTGTACCCAATGTTGGACACATACCCAAAAGGAGAACGAAAGTAGGATTTTCCTTAACGATTCCGTTCATTAATACTTTAAAATTATTCATAATCTTACTCCTCTCCTATTAATTGTTTTCTACATTTTCAGTTTTCTCTTCGTCAGCAGTCTGCTGAGTTGCACCGCTAGTACCGTCAACATGCTGGTTCTTATAAGCTCCGTATGCGCTGTTTACAGCTGCAAGGAAAGCACGGCTTGTAATGGTAGAAGCTGTAATGGCATCTATCTCGCCACCATCTTTGGATACTGTCAAAGGTGCATTACCAGGATTCTTGCCTGTAATATCGCCTTTGGCACCTTTCTTAAACCAATCGGCAGCCTTAGATCCCAATCCCGGAGTTTCTGCATGACTCAACAATGAATAGTCGATGATGTTTCCTTCAACATCGAAACCAACAAGAACTTTCAGCTCGCCACCGAATCCCATAGATGAAGATTCTACTGCAGCACCGATAAACTCGCCACCTTTTGTAGCCTTGTAAATCTTATATGAAACACCGTCAACATCGATTGTTTCAGGAGCTTCCGCAGGGTTATTGTCGAAACCAGGAACTACTACTGCTATAGCATCACTCAATGTCTTTGCATTAGCCTGTGCTATAGGTTCGGCAGTCACTTCGTTCACCCAGCCCAATATTGCTCCGGCCACTACAGAAAAGCCTGTCAGGGCAAGAGCCATATTCTTCAATGATGATTCTAGCTTTTTCATTTCTTTACTACCTCCCCGAATCTTTTAGGTTTGCAATAAGTATTGATCAGCGGAGTGAATGCGTTCATGATGAAGATAGCGAACGACATACCTTCCGGATAGGCACCGAAAGTACGGATAAGTACTGTTAGGAAACCTATGGCAATACCGTAGATAATCATGCCTTTGTGGTTCATAGGCGATGTAACATAGTCTGTAGCCATAAAGATGGCACCCAACATAAGACCACCTGTAAACAGATGAGTAAGTCCGTCAGCATATTTGGCAGGGTCAACCAAGTTCAACAGTGTAGCGAAAACGAATACTGTAGCGATGATTGATACTGGGATATGCCATGTAATGATTTTCTTCCACAACATATATATCAAGCCGAGCAACAAAGCAAGTGCACTGATCTCACCGATACATCCATGGTTGTTACCAAGGAACAGATCAATAGTAGAAGGTAGCTGCTCAAGAGCAGTAGCATCACCCTTGACTGCCATTTTCATCAGGGCAAGCGGAGTTGCAGCTGTTTCAGCGTCTGTATAAGCTGTGAGCTGACCAGCTACAGGCCATGAAGTCATCTGTACAGGGAAAGAGATAAGCAGGAAGATACGTCCAACCAATGCAGGATTGAAAGGGTTGCATCCCAATCCGCCGAAAGTCATCTTACCAATACCGATTGCAACAAGGGCACCGATGATGATAATCCACAAAGGAAGGTTTGACGGAAGGTTGAAGGCAAGCAACAGACCTGTAAGTGCTGCCGAGCCGTCGAGTATGGTTGTACGTTCGCGTTTCAGAATGAACTTGGTAATCGCCCATTCGAAGAACAAGCACGCTGCAACAGATGTGAGCGTTACTATTACAGCCCCAAGACCGAACATATAGAATGACACGAGCAAGGCAGGTATCAAGGCTATGATTACACCGTACATGTTTTTCTGTACGCTGTCGCCGCTGTGTACATGGGGTGATAAAGATACTATTAATTTATTAGCCATAGTTATTCGATAAATTTCGATTAATTATTTTTTAGCATTGCGTGCACGGATAATCGCACCTACTTTGCCTTTACCTAAACGGATATAGTCAAGCATTGGACGGCGTGAAGGACATGTGAACTGACATGAGCCACACTCTATACATGACATAATCATTTCTTTCTCAACGCGTTCCCAGTCGCCATGAGCAGAGCATGTAGCCAAAAGGAACGGTTCAAGTCCCATAGGACATGCGCTTACACATTTTGCACAACGGATACATGGCATAGCCTCTGCACGTGCAGCTTCTTTGTCGTTCATCAGGAGAACACCTGAACTTCCCTTGCAGATAGGAACTTCAGTATTGGCAAGTGCCTTACCCATCATAGGACCACCACCGATTACCTTTCCTGTATCTTCAGGCAGACCTCCGGCAGCTTCGATAAGCTGGCTCATCGGTGTACCCATACGTGTCAGGAAGTTTGAAGGATTCTTCAGTGATTTACCTGTCACTGTAACCACACGTTCGAACAACGGTTTGTTCTTCTGAACAGCTTCATAAACGGCATATGCTGTACCTACGTTCTGAACTACGGCACCTACATTGATAGGAATTGCAGGAGGGGCAGGAACCTGACGGCCGATAACAGCATCGATAAGCTGTTTTTCACCTCCCTGAGGATATTTAACTTTCAGAGGAACAACTTCAATACCTTTGTACTGGGCAGCCTTTTCTGTCATCAGCTTGATAGCATCAGGCTTGTTGTTCTCTATACCGATGTAAGCCTTGTCAACTTTTACGGCTTTCATAAGGATCTGTACACCCACCAGAATTTCGTCTGCTTTTTCAAGCATCAGACGGTGGTCGGCAGTAAGATAAGGCTCACACTCTACAGCGTTGATGATAACGCATTCAGCCTTGCATCCAGGAGGAGGAGTAAGTTTGACATGAGTTGGGAAACATGCACCACCCATACCTACAACACCTGCGTTCTTGATTTTAGCTACTATTTCTTCCGGAGTAAGGTTGCATTCCTTAACCAGTTCTGTACTACGGTCGATTGATTCTTCCCATTCATCGCCTTCCACGTCGATGAAGATAGCCGGTTTACGGTAACCGCTGGCATCAATAACGCTGTCCACCTTGTTCACCTTACCTGATACTGAAGAGTAAATAGCTGCCGAAACGAAACCGCCTGCTTCGGCAATCTTAGTACCAACCTTAACTACGTCACCCTTCTTTACGATGGCTGTAGCCGGTGCACCTATATGCTGAGACAAAGGGAAAACAGCCTGTTTGGGGAGGGCAAGCGTTTCTATCGCCTTGCCTGCCGACAACTTGTTTTCTGCCGGATGGACTCCACCTATTCTAAATGTTTTCACGTTTATATCGTTTAATATTGTTATTAATCGGATTAATTATGCTTCTGCCTTTGGAGCTTCCTGTGCAGGAGTTTCTGCTTTTGGCTGCTCTGTTGCAGGTTTTTCTACCTTTGGAGCTACTGTTTCTGCTTTAGGAGCAGCAGCTTCTGCCTTTGGAGCAGTTTCTTCAGCAGGTTTTGCCTTTCTAGGAGGGAAGTTCACAGCAATGATTGCATTCTGAGGACATTCCATTTCGCACTTACGGCATGACTTACATTTTGCAGGATCAATGTAAGCAAGATTGTTTTCAAGAGTGATAGCCTCGAACGGACAAACCTTGACACACTTGCCGCAACCGATACATGCTGCAGTACAAGCCTTGCGGGCAACTGCACCCTTATCTTTGTTGACGCACTGAACGTAAACACGGCGATTGTTCTTTCCTTTCGGACGGATTTCGATGATTGAACGAGGACATGCCTTGGCACAAGCACCGCAGGCAGTACACTTGCTTTCATCTACTTCAGGAAGTCCTGTTTCAGGATTCATCTTGATGGCACCGAATGTACAAGCCGACACACAGTCGCCACAGCCAAGACATCCGAATGTACATCCTGACTCTCCACCATAAGTAGAGTTAGCCACTACACATGAGCGTACACCGTCGTACTTAGTAAGTTTAGGACGGTTGGCACATGTACCGTTACATCTCACTACAGCTACCTTAGGTTCTGAAGCGGCAGCTTCAAGACCAAGAATGGCAGCTACTTTTTCCATTGTAGGCTGTCCGCCTACAGGACACAGTTTACCTTCAAGTGAACCGGCTTTAACGCAAGCAGCGGCAAAACCAGAACATCCCGGATAACCACATCCACCGCAGTTAGCCTGAGGAAGCACTTCGCTTACCTGAGCAATTCGCGGATCTTCGTACACAGCGAATTTCTTTGATGCTGCATACAGAATTACTGCTGCAACCAAGCCAATGGCTCCCAATGAAATTACTGCAATTAAAATTAAATCCATAAATTAAAGTTAGTTTATTAATTATTTATTGTTTCCAATGTAAATGAGAATGTGCGACTGATTTTATTCCTCAACAGATATATGATTATATAATAAGGTATAAGGGTGCATAAAGAGACTAAAGCAGATGTAGCCTCATCACCATCTGTGACTCGCATAGTAACAAACAAAGATGCCAAGAGCACAACAAAAGGCAGAACAAATGCCAGAAAAACCGCTTTCATGCCCATAGAAGTTGTACCACATACCATCACCTGCTGCCCTACTGAACAACATTCCGCACTTTCTTTATCATGTATATCTATTATTTTTTCCTTGGTCTCCGAAATATTACAGTGACCTTTCACGCTGCACGACGAACAAGCCGAGCTCTGAAGAATCTTGACTCTCACATGAGAACCGTCTATGCTTTCCACAATACCAAGGTGTTTTATATTGTTATTCATTTTGCAAACCACACATTACAAATATGCGGCAAATGTACAACAAATTTTCAATTTCCGTTATCGTTAACGGGATTTTTTTTGTAAAAAAAATCCAATTCAGAAGTACGTACAGAGCATTATGATAAAAAAATACAAAAAAGAACTATATCCAATGAACAAACAGGCAAATATACCGTACGTTTAGAGGATAAAGCTCTTTTTATATTAAATATCAGCAGTCCTATACAAAGATGCTTAGAAAAAGAAACTGTTACACGAAGGTGTAACGCGCGTAACACGGCCGTGTAACGGTCGTAACACCAACGTGTCACACGCGTAACACGCCCGTGTTACGCAAAGTTATACAAGTGAATTTATATAGTCTTTCATATCCCCCATTGCAGCCTTTGCTTCCTTATACAATTTATATTGCGCAAGAGTTCTTACATAATTATGTTCAGGATACTTGGTTTGATAATAAGTATCGCCATTGATATAATCAGTAAGGAAACGCACAGCCTGCATATATGGGAACAATGTTACAGCATACGGGAGGAGTTCTATTTCCAGCGGAGTAAGGAAACATTTTGCCGATTCAATATAGCCCTTTGCAAAGGACTTGAAAATCTCGAAATTAAACTTCACGTTGTCAAGGTTCTCATCATCTTCCTTACCGGTATTAGCAGCCGAACGAAGGAAATCGCCGAAATCGGAGAACACGAAACTTGACATCACAGTATCAAGATCAATAACACAAAGAACATTTCCCTCTTTATCAAAGAGCATGTTGCTCACTTTGGTATCACAGTGGCAGATACGTTTAGGAAGCTTTCCTTCACGATAATATCTTTCGGCACAACACATATCATACGCATCTTTTTCTATTTCAGCCACCAGATCGCTTACCTTATCAAGACGTCCGGCAGCATTAGCATCAACAGCATCATGCAGTTGCTTCAATCTGAACTCCATATTATGGAAATCCGGAATTGTTTCTTCAAGCTGACAAGGCAGATCGGACAACATAGCTTCGAATTCACCGAACTTAAGTCCTACCAGATATGAAGACTCAGGAGTAACAGCATCAAGAGTGAGTGAACCTTCAACAAACACGCAAGCGCGCCAATACTTCTCGCCGTCGAAATAATAAGTTTTACCATTGTCTGCAACAGCAAAACGAAGGACTTTTCTGTCAAGTTCCTTTTCACCGGCTGCTTCAAGTTTCTTACGTATATGATTAGTTACACACTCTATATTATTCTGCAGCAAATCGACATTCTTGAAAATATTATGATTTATGCACTGGAGAATAAAATTAGGAGTACCTTCCTGAGTTGTTACAAGATAAGTCTGGTTGATCAGACCCGCTGTCAAAGGTTTGACAGACTCTACATTTTTAATTTCCGGAAATTTTTCAATGATTTGATTTAATGAATTCATGGTTATAACAAGTTTAAAAAATTTTCATTCTACATTTAGATTGCCATCACCAGATAGCAAAACAAGGTTTATTTTTAGTTTTAGATTTCATTTAGATGCGACAAAGATAGAAGTTTTTTATATATTATCGTATTTTTTGTCCGCTTTTCTTTGCCGGTAAAATAAAACTCTATAGTTTTGTGCCTAAACTTTAAAATTTTAGAACAACATGAAAACCACTAGCAAAACTATCATCACATTATTAATTATAATGTTCGCGTGCGAAACTTTATACGCAAAAAATTTCAATCGTCCTGAATCCGAAAATTACATCAACGGAGTAACAGCGCTCAACAATGGAGACATTGAAACTGCTTATAGTCTGCTCAATACAGAAATAGAAAGGAACCCTGAAAACGGATATGCACATTGCTATATGTCTCTTATTTGCAATGCCTGTAACGACATAGTTCTGGCTATGAAAGCTGCAAACTCAAGTTTGGAACTTATCCCTGAAGACGACAAAGAGTATCGCTCATTTGCATATTATACAAGAAGTATTCTTTGGGGTAACCTTGGCAAATGGGATAATGCAATAAATGACATGAGCGAATCAATCAAACTGAATCCAAATGATGCTGAAAGTTTCAAGACAAGGGCCGAAATGTATATAAACACAAAGCACTACGAAGAAGCTATTGAAGACTTGAACAAGGTTATCTCCCTTGACAAAAATGCTGATGTTACTGACCTGATGATGAAACTTATCCAATATGTACCAACAGAAGAACTAGCAGATAAAGTGACAAACATTATGGGACTGATGTCACAGAAATAAAAACTGTACAAATTGTATTTGATTAACACCCGTTAGCCGTTCTACTACTACACTCACAAAGACAGAAAATTCAAAAAAACCAAAAATTAACCAATTACAGTTAATCATTACAAACAAAATAGGAATATTAATTTTTATTATATATATTTGAAACTACATTATACATACGTAGGGGGAGTAAATAGATTCCTCCATACAAATAAATGATAAAATTTAATCAAAAGAGTCCCAAAAGCTCTTAGATTACATATTTGTTAACTTTAATAACCAGTTATGAAAAAAACAGAGTTTAAGTTCTTGACGATGACTATGTTGTTGTCAGGTTTTTCGGGAGGTTACATCCATGCGGAAACGCATGCGGAGGCAGTCAGGATGTTTATATCCCAGCAAGAAAATCAATGTAAAGGAATTGTTGTAGACGAGGCCGGTGAAACTATTATCGGTGCCTCAGTATTGGTTAAAGGAACTACAAACGGTACCATTACTGGTTTGGATGGTGATTTTTCAATTCCAAACGTAAAAAATGGAGATATCATCGTTATATCCTATGTCGGTTATAAAGATGTGGAGACTGTATGGAATGGTGCAGATCTAAAAATTGTTCTTAAGACCAATACCGAAGTATTGGATGAAGTAGTAGTTGTCGGCTATGGTGTTCAGAAAAAGGTTAATCTTACGGGTGCTGTATCTTCTGTTAAAGGTGATGCATTCGAGACCCGTCCCGTGGTAGATGCTACACAAGGACTTCAGGGTATGGTTCCAGGCTTGACAGTAAGCAATAGTGGTTCAGGAAGGCCTGGAGCATCAGGAACATTGACACTGCGTGGTCAGGGAAACCTGTCAGGGAATGCTAATCCTTATGTTCTGGTAGATGGTGTAGAAATGGAACTTTCTGATGTTAATCCTAATGATATTGAGAACATTTCCGTACTAAAGGATGCTGCAGCATGTTCTATATATGGCGCACGTGCCGCATACGGTGTTATACTTGTCACTACAAAAAAAGGACAGGAAGGAAAAATGCGAGCTAATTATCAAGGAACTGTAGGTTGGAGTACACCTACTGTATTACCTGACATGGTCAATTCACTGGACTTCGTGAAATTTTGGAATGATGGTGTAACTAATGCCGGTGCAGGAAACAGAGCCTATTCAGCAGAGAAAATAGCTCAGTTGGAACAGTATATGCGCGACCCTTCAAGCCTTAACCCATGGGCAGAGTTAAAACCTGGACAGTCACTAAATGCCGCTTTCGAAAATTCTGAACTTGGTTTGGGTAATACAAACTATTTTGACCTGCATTATAAGAACTTCGCTTTCAAGCATAATCATAATCTAAGTTTTAGCGGTGGTAACAAGAAGGCTCAATATTATATTTCTGCCGGATATTATAATGAAGACGGTATTCTGAAATACGCGGATATGGACTACTCACGTTACACTCTTAATGCCAATATTTCTTCGGAACTAACCAAATGGATGAAAGTAAAATTCAATGCAAAATATATGCATTCGGATAATAAGACACCATTCAATCAAGGTACAATAAACGGTATTCCTCTTGATGGTGGTTTATCTGAAGGATTCTATCACAGTTTGGCTCGTTTCCGCCCTACCGTTTCTCCTATAGATCCTAATGGGCACTTTACTGAACTATCATTGGTTCCTTATTTGCAAAGCGGGACTTATACAGATACACAAAGAGACAGATTCAATATAACTACTGGTCTTGAATTCCAACCTGTGAAAAACTGGTTCATTTTCTTCGACTATACGTACAAGCAAAATAATATGGAGTATGAAGCATTGAATGTAGCTCCATATATTTATGAACAAGACGGTGTTACAATGACCAAAGTGGCGCGCTCGGAATTAGGTGTTTCCGCCGACGGTCAATTTACACGTGCGTATTCTACAACAAGATATCAGAGCATAAATCTTTATACCAACTATATATTCTCGCTGGCAGACAAACATAATTTCACTGTTATGGCTGGTTATCAGGAAGAAAACAATGATTATAGTTGGATGAAAAACTCAGTCACTGGGTTGTATTCTACTTCAAACCCTAATGTTGGTATGGGTACAGGAGACAAGGTTGTTGTAGATACTCGTACCGGATGGGCGACACGTGGTTTCTTCGGACGTATAAATTATGACTACGATGGTAAATACCTGTTAGAGTTGAACGGACGATATGACGGTTCTTCACGTTTTGCAAAAGACCACCGTTGGGGATTCTTCCCTTCAGTATCTTTAGGCTGGAACATTCATCGTGAGAATTTCATGCAAAAAACAGAAGATTTCCTGTCTAATCTCAAGTTGAGGGTTTCATACGGATTATTAGGTAACCAGGCTAATGCTGCCTTATACACATTCGCATCGACAATGAGTATAAATAAAAATCTGGGACAGTATATTTTCAATGACGGTCGTCACATGTATACTCTTCCACCAGCAGTAGTAAATCCATACACAACATGGGAAAAAGTAGAGAGCAAGAACATAGGTCTTGATTTCGGATTCTTCGGTAATGCATTGACTGGTAGTGTGGATGTCTTCCAAAGAGACACAAGAGATATGCTTGGACCGGGACGCGATTTTCCTGATTTTTTCGGTGCTGCAGCTCCTCAAGAGAATAATGCAAATCTTCGTGACAGAGGCTGGGAACTTTCGCTGAACTATAGAGGTAAAATAGGCAGTGACATAAACTACAGTATTGGTGGTTCAATCTCAGATGCTGTAACCAAAGTAACAGCATACTCGAATAAAGACAAGATTGACCCTAATGGTTCTTGGTACACAGGCAAGACATACGGAGAAATCTGGGGCTACCGTACAGATGGATTGATTCAGACTCAGGAAGAGGCCGACGCATACAACAAGGAATATGATTTGACATATATAAGCGGAAAGCCTTGGGAACCGGGAGACGTCAAATACATTGACCTTGACGGTAAAGTTGGTAAAGACGGCAGAAAGGTTATTGACAGAGGAGCAAACATGGTTAGCGATATGGGAGACATGACTGTAATCGGTAACAAAACTCCTAGATATCAATATACAGTAAACGGATCTATCAGCTGGAAAGGTCTGAGCCTAAGCATGATGTTTCAGGGAGTGGGTAAACGCGACTGGATGCCTAGCGGTGTATATTTCTGGGGATTCAGTTCATTCGCACAGGTTACTGTGTTCAAGGAACACATGGATTACTGGAGACCGGATAATACAGACGCATACTATCCGAAACCATACATCAACAGTGCAGGTGGTGTCGCACCATTCCAGAACAAGAACATACAGCCTACCGACCGCTATATGCAGAATGCCGCATATTGCAGACTGAAGAATCTTACTTTGAGCTATACTTTGCCTGAGGCATGGGTTAAAAAGGCTTCATTGCAGAAAGTGCAGGTGTTCTTCTCAGGAGAGAACCTGCTGACATTCACAAAATTGAAAGGAATGTTTGATCCTGAGGCAATATTCACTTCAAACACATATACAGTTGAAGGTGGTAAGAACTATCCTATGAATAAGGTATTATCTGTAGGTCTGATTGTTAACTTATAATATTTTGACATATATGAAAAGAATAAATATACTTTTAGCTATGGCTTTTACCATAGGTTTGTCCGGATGTTTCGATTTGGATAAGATGCCGGAAGGGGTACTTTCAACATCAAACCCATTTCAGAGCGTCGGTGAAATAAGAAACTATGTAGACCGTTATTATGAAAGCGGACTGATTGGACAGGGATTCATGGCCGGCGGTGGCGGCGGTATTGCAGGACAGGATTACGACAGTGATAATATGACAGGTCCGTCTGCAAACACAAGACTAATGGGGCAATCATCATTGAGCAATGCCGTCTCAATTGAAAACTATACATACGTAAGGGATATAAACTTTTTGCTAAGCAATATAGACAATTGTCCCGAAAAGGGAAGCAAGGATTTTAATCAATTAAAAGGTGAGGCACTGTATTTCCGTGCATGGTATTATTATAGAATGCTTATCAATTATGGAGAGTTGGCATGGGTAGATAAACCTTTGGAGCCCAATATGGAAGTGATGATGCTTCCTCGTGAGAGTCGTACTTTCATTGTAGATAAAATCCTGGAGGATTTGGGAAATGCCAGAGATCTTATGGGAGAACAGAGCAATTCTTCTTCAATGAGACTCCATAAAGATGTAGCCCGTGCTTTGATAAGTGAAGTCGCATTGTTTGAGGCTACATGGGAACGTTATCATTATGCAAAAGAAAAGGACAAATCAGAAAAGTTCTACGATTATACATTAAGTGAGTCTGATTTGAACGCTAAAATTGCAAAGTATCTTGAAACAGCAATTACAGCCTGTGAGGAAATTGAAAGCCGTGGTGTATGGAAGATTTATACCTCAGCAGGAGCCGACAGTTACCGTAAATTGTTCGACACTCAGAATCTTTCAACAAATCCTGAAGTCTTGTGGTTCAAAATGTATGATGGAGACAAAGTTGGTAACAGTGTGACACGATACCTGAATACAGGTGGTGGTAATATTGGTATATGTGCCTCACTGGTAGACGATTACCTTTCAAAAGATGGAAGGGCATTGTATGGCGAGGAATTGTTGAATCTTAAGAAAAACTATCCTGACGAGTTAGACCCCACAAACCGAGATCCACGATTGGCTCAGACAGTAGCTTTCCCTGGCCAACGTATGAAGCCTGAAAGAGACAAGAACCCATATATATTGGAATGGCCAGCCCTGGCTGGAGACGGAACTGCTTTCGGTACTAATATTACAGGTTATGTAATGTTGAAGCATGTACAGATTGACTGCGAGGGTGATTATATCAGTGAATTTAAAGGAACAACCCCGGCAATACAGTTCAGATATGCTGACGTACTTTTAAATCACGCGGAAGCGCTGGCAGAACAGAACGGTGCCGCAAACGCTGCGGAAATTGTAAGAGTTCTACAACCGTTGCGTGACCGTGCAGGTATGCCCGCTGTAGATTTCGACAGAGAATATAATGATGATCCAAATTATCCTTTCGCCGGTCTTGACAAGTATATTCAGGCTGTCCGCCGTGAGAGAAGAGTTGAGACAGCCTTGGAGGGAAAACGCTTCAAGGATATTCTCCGTTGGGCTGCCGCAGAAGAACTAATCATAGGAAAACGTCCAATGGGAGTATTGTTTATTGGAAGCAACTTACCAGAGCACTATGGGAATAATTTGAAAATTAATCTATCAGGAAATACAGGAGAGGCTCTTCGCTATATTTTACCTGTTCAACCTTCTTCAATGCCTCAGGGTTGGCAATTCAAACCTAACAGGGATTATCTACAGCCTATAAAGGAAGATATGTTGGGAATAATGGATGGACTGTGGAAACAGAATCCTGGATGGTAATCAACCTGTAAACATTACCCAACAAGGTTTTCCATATCAAATTTGGTATGGAAAACCTTCAATTATTTTATTATTCTTAAATATCAAATCATAAATTGTATGAGAAAAAATCAGATCAAATCAATAGCATTATGTTCTATGCTAATGCTTTGTTTCTCTTCATGCTCACAAAAAGAGACCATAATAGGTAATCTTAATGTTATCCCTTTGCCACAGGAAGTGGTTGAGAATCAGAATGGTTCAGCGTTTGTAATAAACTCATCAACCTCCATTTCATATCCTGAGGGCAATGAGAAGATGAAAAGAAATGCAGAGTTCCTAGCATCTTACATCAATAAACTGACAGGAGTAAAAGTAAAACTTACAACATCTGAAACCAAGAATTCCATTATACTTAAAATTGACACTTCTGTAGAACAAAATGAGGGATATGAACTGACTGTAAATTCAGACAATATTGTATTAAAAGGAAGCACAGAGGCCGGCGTCTTCTATGGCATACAGACCATTCACAAGGCTTTGCCAATAACAAACGGAAGTGCTCTGGCTGCTATTCCGTGCGGAAAAGTTAAAGACTATCCACGGTTCGGATTCAGAGGATTCATGATTGATGTGGGAAGACATTATTTCACAACTGAATATCTGAAAGAGATTATTGATATGCTGGCTCTTCACAATATCAATTATTTCCACTGGCACCTCACCGAAGATCAAGGTTGGAGAATAGAGATAAAGAAATATCCTCAACTCACTGAAATAGGTTCTAAAAGAAAGGAAACCATAACAGCTCCTGGAAGCAAGGAGTTCGACGGTAAACCTGTAAGCGGTTTCTACACTCAGGAAGAAGCCAGAGAGATTGTAGAATATGCTGCTGAAAGATATATTACTGTTATTCCAGAAATAGATATGCCGGGGCACATGCTTGCGGCACTTGCATCTTATCCGGAACTTGGATGTACCGGTGGTCCATACGAGGTGGCAACAAAGTTCGGTGTATTCAATGAAGTACTTTGTGGAGGTAATGAAAAGACGTTACAGTTTGCAAAGGATGTTGTAAACGAAATCATGGATATTTTCCCTTCACCCTATATCCATATAGGTGGAGATGAATGCCCTAAGAAATTCTGGAAAACTTGCCCTAAATGTCAAAGTAAGATAAAAGAACTTCGCCTGAAGGATACAAAACAACATACAAAGGAAAACCAGTTACAGGCATGGTTCATGGGAGAAGTAGAGAAAGAAATTCAGGCTAGAGGTAGAAAGATGCTTGCATGGGATGAAATCTTGGAAGGAGATCCCGCCAAAAGCACGACTGTTATGGCATGGACCGGTCCTAAGGCCAGAATTAAATCTGTTGAACAAGGACACAATACCATTGCATGTCCTATATCTCATCTGTATTTCAGCAATCCAGGATACAACCGTCTTAAAGGGGTTAGCAGCGTAGCCCGAGTATATAACTTCGAACCTGTTCCTGAAGAAGTAACCGAAGAACAGAAAGGAAAATTGATTGGAGCACAAGGATGTATATGGACAGAATGGACAAAAGACAGTGTGAAAATGGAATGGCAGATGATGCCACGTATAGCCGCACTCTCGGAAATCCAATGGACATCACCTGAAAAAAAGAATCTAGACAGTTTCTTGAAACGTCTTGGACATCAGATTGAAATCTATAGAGCCTATGGTTATAACTATAAGAAAGATATTGACGATGTAAATATCGAGATTAAATCAAAAGAAGATGGAACAGCTGAAATAAGTTTTTCTACTTTTGACAATGCAGATGTTTATTACACAACAGACAACTCCGAACCTAACAAAACGTCCTTAAAATACGAAAAGCCATTTCCTATTGACAAAGACTGTACAATTAAAGCAATTGCCGTAAGAAAGAGTTTTAGTGATACCGAAGGAAAAAGCGACAGGATAAGTGATGTGTCTGAAGAAAGTATAAAATATAATTCAGTAACAATGCGCCCTATCACCCTCAATACTTCACCTGCCCCAAACTATACATATAAAGGTAAATCCATTATTAATGACGGTTTGTATGGTGACGGGAACTACAGATCCGGACGTTACCTGGGCTTTTACGGAGAAGACCTTGACGTGACAATAGACCTTCAGTCCGAAAAAGAAATATCTTCGGCATTTATAAGCACGTATCTCGTTCCTGGTGACTATATTTTCGGTATTAAAGGTATAGACATATATACTTCCATAGATGCAAAAAAATTTAATAAAGTTATATCTAAGGATTTTCCTGTTTTGGAAAAAGGAAGTAAAAACAATGTAGCCAAAGAATATTCGGTAGATTTCGATAAGATTAAAACAAGATTTGTGCGAATCGTCGGAAAATCTACAGCTGTTCTTCCAAAATGGCATGGTGGTGCAGGAAATACTTGTTATATATTTGTAGATGAGCTGGGTGTCAGATAAGTTCATTGGAATTTGTCAAAACAACAAACATACGGGTTGTTCGGATTTACCGGACAACCCAATTTTTATATATTCTGGTATGCTTATATAAATATGTTATTGATAATAACCTCCCCATAAACTTATTCCGGAACGGTAAAGACAGAAGAGTATTAATCATATCTTAGAAGATATTTAAACAGTGTTTAATTAGCGTTTAAATGGTCTATAAATTTAGTTTATCAAGATATAGCCTAAATTGAAATAGAACAGATTTCAGAAAAATAAAATAACATAAAATAAACAATCCTCAAAAAAAGTGTGTAAATTTGCGGCATGGAATGGTTTACAGATTTATTTTTTGAGCATTCAGCCTTACAGGCTGTCATTATATTGTCACTTATTACAGCTATAGGATTAGGATTCGGGAAACTTCACCTGTTCGGAGTTTCACTCGGAGTGACATTTGTTTTCTTTATCGGTATCCTTGCCGGACATCTTGGATTTTCCATTGATCCGCAAATGCTTATCTATGCCGAAAGTTTCGGACTCGTTTTATTCGTCTATTCACTTGGACTGCAAGTAGGACCAGGATTTTTCAGTTCCTTCCATAAAGGAGGTTACAAACTTAATATGTTGGGACTAGGCGTGATACTTCTAGGTACAGCCATGGCTGTAATAATAAGTAAAACAGCTTCAATACCACTATCGGACATGGCAGGTATCTTGTGTGGAGCAACAACTAACACACCTGCACTAGGTGCAGCACAGCAGACTCTGAAACAGTTGGGAGAACCGACCAGTGGAGCAGCACTGAGTTGTGCCATAACATATCCTTTGGGAGTGGTAGGTGTAATTCTGGCAATAGTAGTACTGAAAAAAATAATAGTCAGACCTAAAGATATGGAATGTCACGACCATGACGATACAAACCATACGTACATCGCAACATTTCAAGTTCATAATCCTGCCATATTCAACAAAAGCATACAGGATATAGCTAAACTAAGCTACCCGAAATTCGTTATCTCACGATTATGGAGAGACGGAAATGTGAGTATTCCTACATCTGAAAAGATTCTGAAAGAAAACGACAGAATACTGGTCATCACCACAGAAAAGGATGCTCCTACCCTGACTATCCTTTTCGGCGAACAAGAAAATAGGGACTGGAATAAGGAAGATATCGACTGGAACGCAATAGACAGCCAGCTAGTTTCTAAACATGTAATAGTTTCACGCCCTGAAATAAACGGGAAAAAGCTTGGCAGCCTAAGATTGAGAAACTCATACGGAATTAACATCAGCCGAGTGACCCGTAGCGGGGTACAGCTATTGGCCACACCGGGCCTTGTGCTGCAATTGGGTGACCGACTAACTGTTGTAGGTGAAGCTGCGGCAATACAAAATGTAGAAAAGGTTCTAGGTAATACGGTAAAAACTCTGAAAGACCCAAACATGGCATCTATATTTATAGGTATAGTACTAGGACTTATAATAGGAGCAATTCCTATCAGCATCCCTGGTATAAGTTCACCTGTTAAATTAGGTCTTGCGGGAGGTCCGATTATAGTAGGTATACTGATTGGCGCATACGGACCAAGACTTCATCTTGTGACATACACTACACGAAGTGCCAACCTCATGCTTAGAGGTATAGGACTTTCATTATATCTGGCATGTCTGGGACTTGATGCCGGGGCACATTTCTTCGAAACTGTAATGCGCCCAGAAGGAGCATTATGGATAGGTATAGGATTTGCCATAACATTTATTCCAGTAGTGATAATGGCAATAGTAGCACTAAGAGTGTTCAATCTTGATTTCGGAAGTACGTGCGGAATGTTGTGCGGAAGTATGGCAAACCCTATGGCACTTAACTATGCCAATGACATAATTCCAAATGACAACCCTGCTGTAAGCTACGCTACTGTATATCCATTGGGAATGTTTACAAGGGTTATTATGATACAAATAATACTAATGCTATTTTTATAATAAAAAACGAATTATAATATAAATCTAAAAGCCATGACAGTAACAAACAAGGCGAAAATAGAGGAAATCAAGAATGATTTAAGATACCTGGAACTGTTGTCGCTAAGTTTCCCGACAATAGCAGCGGCAAGTACCGAGATTATAAATCTCGAAGCTATATTAAATTTACCTAAAGGTACAGAACACTTTCTAGCAGACTTGCATGGGGAATACGAAGCATTCAATCATGTACTGAGGAATGCGTCAGGAGCCATAAAAAGAAAAGTAAACGAGATTTTTGGCAATACACTTCGGGAGACAGAAAAGAAAGAGCTATGTACTCTGATATATTATCCTGAGCAGAAGCTTATAAGAGTAAAAGAAATTGAAAAGGACATGAACGACTGGTATGTGATAACGCTTAACCAATTGGTTAGTGTATGCCAGAACGTTTCATCAAAATATACACGCTCTAAAGTCAGAAAGGCATTGCCTGAAGAATTCTCTTATATAATACAGGAGCTACTTCACGAAAGCAGTACCACACAGAATAAACAGGCATACATAAACGTTATCATCAGTACTATTATTGAAACTGACAGAGCTGACGATTTTATCATAGCCCTTTGCAATCTGATACAAAGGCTTACTATCGACTCATTGCATATACTCGGTGATATATTTGACAGGGGACCTGGTCCGCACATCATAATGGATACACTTTGTAACTATCACAATTTCGATATCCAGTGGGGAAATCACGATATACTATGGATGGGGGCTGCAGCTGGAAACAAATGCAGTATTGCCAACGTTCTGCGTCTGGCTATGAGATATGGCAATCTGCCAGCACTGGAAGACGGTTACGGTATCAACCTGCTTCCGTTGGCAACATTTGCTATGGAATCATACGCTAACGATCCGTGCACACAGTTCTATCCTAAAGAATATGACGCTCAATATAGTGACAAGACTTTGCGTATGATAGCTCAAATGCATAAGGCTATAAGTATAATACAATTCAAACTTGAAGCCGAGATAATCAAACGCAGACCAGAGTTCAAGATGGAAGACAGAATGCTCCTTCATCATATAGACTTCGAAAAAAAGGTATTGAGACTGGGAGACAAAGAGTATGAAATGAGAGACTGCCTTATGCCAACAGTAGACCCAATGGATCCTTACAGACTTACGGAAGAAGAAGCTGATGTGGTGAGCAAGCTTTATGATTCATTCACCAGAAGCGAAAAATTGCGTAAGCACATGAAATGCCTGTTCAGATACGGGTGTATGTACAATGTATGCAACTCGAATCTGCTTTTCCACGCATCAATGCCACTGAATGAGGATGGAAGTCTGAAAGAAATAAGTATTGGCGACAAAAAATATAAAGGTAAGGAACTGCTTAATAAAGTGGGAC
This sequence comes from uncultured Bacteroides sp., assembly GCF_937912035.1. GTDB lineage: Bacteria > Bacteroidota > Bacteroidia > Bacteroidales > Bacteroidaceae > Phocaeicola. Next base: position 14,264 of record NZ_CALDPF010000031.1, on the reverse strand, counting down.
AATTAATACGCACGGCATATTTTGCAGATAATGACAATGACGAAAAAGATTTTGCTATGGACTACATCTGGTACCTGTGGTGTGGTAAGGATTCTCCAGCCTTCGACAAAAGCAAAATGGCTACATTCGAAAGATACTTCCTGACCGATAAGTCTACACATAAGGAAATCAAAGGCTACTACTATTCAAAAAGAGATGATGAAGCTGTGTGTGATATGATTCTAGACGAATTCAATGTTACAGGAGAACATAGACATATCATAAACGGACATGTGCCAGTTAAAGCTGTTCAGGGTGAAAAACCAATTAAGGCAAATGGAAAACTGATGGTGATAGACGGAGGATTCTCCAAGGCATATCAACCAGAAACAGGTATTGCCGGATATACACTGGTATACCATTCCAGAGGATTCCAGCTTGTACAGCATGAACCTTTCACATCTACTCAGACTGCGATTGAAGAAGGTAAAGACATTAAATCGACAACACAAATAGTAGAGCTCAGCACTCAGCGTATGATGGTAAAAGACACAGACAAAGGCGAGGAACTGAAAATACAGATTGAAGATCTGAAAAAGCTACTCATAGCTTACAGAACAGGTATACTTAAAGAGAGAGCTATCTGATTCTGTAAATACAAAAATGCGCTTTGACATCTTAAAGACATCAAAGCGCATTTCTTTTTATAAAAACAATAAGTACAATTATACAAGCTTGTTAGAACATGTATCAGGGAAAATAACCGAAGGCTTGAAAGTCTTGGCTTCCTCGAAATCCATAAGAGCGTATGAGATTATTATCACAATATCTCCCACCTGTACTCTACGCGCAGCAGCCCCATTAAGACAAATACAACCAGAACCACGCTCTCCAGGAATTACATAAGTCTCAAATCTTTCGCCGTTATTATTATCAACAATATGTACTTTCTCTCCAGGAATAATGTTTGCAGCATCCAACAAATCTTCGTCAATAGTAATGCTACCAACATAATTCAGGTTTGACTGAGTAACAGTGACACGGTGTATTTTCGATTTTAAAACTTCTATCATCATAACTACATAGAATTTATTCTTTATATTTTATATTATCAATCAATCTTACATCGCCACAGAACACTGTAATACATCCAACAATGTAAGCACTATCATTCCAATCTGTAACAGGTTGTAAAGTATTACCATCAACTATCTCAAAATATTCCAGCTGCAATCCGTCAGCCTCTGCAATATAGTTTTCAACATACAGTCTGGTTTCTTCCAATGTATGCTTCTTGGCAAATTCAAGACTACTGAACAAGGCTTTAGATATCTGTAAAGCCTGTACTCTCTGTTCCGAGGAAAGACGAGCATTTCTACTGCTCAACGCCAATCCGTCAACCTCACGCACAATAGGACATCCTACAATCTGAAGATTGAAAGGATACTTACGAACCATCTCACGAATAATGGCAAGCTGCTGGAAATCTTTCTCACCGAAATATGCCCTGTCAGGCTCTACGATCAAAAACAGTTTGCTAACAATTTGGCATACACCATTAAAATGACCAGGACGATACTTACCCTCCATTACTGTATCAAGCGGTGCATAAGAGAACTGGCGTGTATCAGGTTCTGGATAAATTTCTTCTACAGAAGGAGCAAAAACAAATGCCGCACCATGTTTCTCCAACAAAGCACAATCCGCTTCGAGAGTTCTCGGATATTTCAACAAATCATTTTTGTCATTAAACTGTGTCGGATTGACGAAATCGCTGACCACTACTACATCATTTTCCTTAACAGCACGCTTTACCAAAGAAGCATGACCGTCGTGCAAAGCACCCATAGTAGGGACCAAACCTATTGACTTTCCTTGCTTACGAACTGCCTGCAACTCATTGCGCAGTTCACTGATTGTCTGAATTAACTTCATTTCTTCTTATAGTTTATACTATTCTTCTATATTAGTCTATACACAGAGCTATTATATAGTTCCTGAAATCGGGTGCAAAGTAAACCATTATTTACCACATAATGAAAGATAAACATAAAAAAGTGCAGTATTTATCATCTATCCACACTTAAAACACAGAAAAAACATACCATTTACATTAAAACAATAAGCTAATTAACATACTATAAGGATTTATTTGAAACAGCATTTTTAAATATACCCTTTTTTTTGTACCTTTGCAAAACATTTTTGAGCATTAAATAATAACATGAGCGCTAAGAAAGTTTTATTCATTACACAAGAAATTACTCCTTACGTACCTGAAAGCGAGCTTTCGCTTATCGGGCAAAATCTTCCACAGGCAATTCAAGACAAAGGTCGTGAGATACGAACATTTATGCCTAAGTGGGGTATCATAAACGAACGCAGAAATCAATTGCACGAAGTAATCCGACTGTCTGGAATGAACTTGATAATTGATGATACAGACCACCCTCTTATTATAAAAGTGGCATCTGTACAAGCAGCACGCAGACAGATATACTTCATTGATAACGATGATTATTTCCAGCATAGACTTATGACAACAGATGAGAATGGAAATGAATACGAAGACAATGGAGAAAGAGCAATATTTTACGCTAGAGGTGTACTGGAAACTGTAAAGAAACTACGTTGGTGTCCGGATGTTATTCACTGCCATGGGTGGATGAGTGCTGTAGTACCACTATACATAAAAAAAGCGTATTACGACGAACCTTCATTCCGTGACTCAAAAGTGGTATTCTCTATTTACGATGATGGATTCAAATCAAACTTTGTGGAAAATTTCAATGAACAACTAAAGTTCAAGGAAATAACATCCGATGATTTGAGCATGATAAATAATCCTGTATCATACACAGAACTATGTAAACTTGCTATTGCGTACTCAGATGGAGTAATACAAAATGGTGAGAATGTAAATCCTGAATTGCTGGATTATGCTAGAAGTTTGAACAAACCGGTGGTGGAAAACCAACAGGGATTCGAAGCTTATGCTGATGCATGCAACTCTCTGTATGATAAGGTTTTGGAAGAAAATGAATAAATTAATCCATAATGAATCAATGTAGATTTACGCTGCATTGATTCATTTTTATAACCAATATATAACAGTATGAAATTCAAGTTATTGGCTGTATTATCTCTTACAGCGGCACTCTATAGTTGCGATGACTCCACAACAGGTATTGGAGATTTCGTTTCAAACATTGACAAAATAGAAGCTTATTCCGACACATACAAGGTTACCTCGAAAACTCACAAACTGGAAAAAGTATATTCACGTACTAATAAAGCATATTTGGGTAAATATACAGATTCTGACTTTGGACAATATTCTGCAGATTTCATAACCCAAATCAATTGCCCGGAAAACTTCGAACTACCAGAGCATCTGAAGGAAATTACTGGAGCATCACTTGAGTTGTACTATACAGATTTTTATGGTGATTCACTTGCTACACTTACTGTTCAAGTAGATACGCTGAATAAAATTATAGAAGATAGTGATACTGGACTTTACTATACATCATATGATCCAAAAGGATTTTACGATGAGACAAAAACTCCATTAGCTACAAAATCTTATGCAGCCGTTGACTTGTCGGTAAGTGACTCATTAAGAAATACCGATACATACTATCCTAGCATAAACATAGATTTAGGTAAAGATTTCGGTAAATACATAGAAACCCAGTACAGAGCCAATAAAGATAATTTTAAAGACGCTTATTCATTTATTAATAATGTATTGAAAGGATTTTATGTACACACTATTCAGGGCGACGGTTCAGTAGTGTATATAAAAGATATATGGTTAAGATTGAATATTGACTATCTTGTTGAAAGAGAATCAACTGGCGAATTAGACTCTGTAGCTCATGGTAATTCTATACTTGCAGCCAGTAAAGAGATTCTGATGTCTACAAGACTGGAAAATTCAGAAAGACTTGATGAACTGGCAAATGAAAAAGGACATACATATCTAAAAACGCCAGCTGGACTATGTACAGAAATAGAATTACCTATTGACGAAATTTATAATACACATCAAAACGACACACTTAATTCTGTTACTCTGTCAATAAAAAAATACAGATTTGCGGGAAATGAAAATTCAGGAAATTATCCAATGGGCATTCCTCAAAATGTATTAATGGTTAGAAAAGGAGATATGAACACCTTCTTTGAAAATAACAAAACTTACGATAATAAGACATCGTTCCTTGGAACATATAGCAGCAACACTAATTCATATACATTCTCTAAGCTCAACCGTCTTATAAGTAATATTTTCACAGAAATCAGATCTGGTGAGAACGACTCTGAAGACAGAAATAAAGTAATGCTAATTCCTGTAACTACAGAAACTGATGCCGAAGGAAATATCATAGGTGTTTCGCATGATATGGAAATAAATGCAGCAAGACTATTTGGTGGAGAAGAAAGCGAAGAAGATCTTAAAATTGAGGTTATATACACAAGACCTGTAAAATAATTACTTTAATAAAGCTTTATAATAAAAAAACATGTGACATCAGATTTGAAATTGTGTCACATGTTTTTTTTATTATAATCTACTAATGTAAAAACATAAAAATTAAGGCTACCCAAATAGGCAGCCTTAAAATATCATTTAACACTATTACAATCACTTACCAGAATCTACTGTTTTCTTTGCTGTTGATTTGGCAGTCTTTTTAGTGGTAGTTGAAGCAGTCTTCTTAGCAACAGGTTTATCTGACTTTGCCAGTTTCTTTTCAGCATCAGCTAGCTTCTTCTGTAATTTTGCAACTTCATCATTAAGCTGAACTAATTCCGCACCCTGGTTCTTAATTGTTGTAAGCAAAGAGCCCAATTCTTCATTATCCATATCAACAGGATAAAGTGAATTTACACGCTTAATAAAATCACCAAGAATATTCATATAGTTAGTGAAAGCGTCAAAAGGAGAATCATAGATTCCACGATTGAAAGCAACTCCACTATCTTTTGTTGTCATAAAGCGGAAGTTATTGCTAGCCTGCAGATAATCCCAATCCTGCTTGATTCTCTTATCCTGACACAAGTAAACTCTTTCAGCCACACTATAAAGCTTGTTGAAAGCTTCACGCTGCATTACGTTACCCAACCATGGACTGATATCTCTTTCCTCGTCAACCCAAGACATCGGATAAGGAACATCCATAGCATCTACAGATTTTAGTTTTGACACAATTTCTGTAGGAGTAGAGAAAGTTATACCTTTCTGTTTAGCACAGATAGGAAGAGCCTTTATAAAGTCGAGGATATTTGAAGACAATGGCTGGAAATATCCAAGAGCTGACAATTCCATAAATATATTTATCACTTGTTCGCTTTCTGGCATAGAATCAATCCAACCAATATATTTATCCGCAAACAGAGGATATTCGCTCCAATCACTGTTAGAGAAACGAAGACTTATATCATCAGAAAGTTTGAAGTCTCTCATCAAAAGTTTCAAATTTGGATTCTCTACGCAATGATAAAGGTAGTGAGGGCTCTTCCAACCAAGAACATGCTTTGCTCCTTCTATAAGCATTCCCTTAAATCCCATATTGGCTACCATACCACCAATCTCGTTGTCGTAAATCAAGCTTGAGTTACGGAATACTTTTGGTTCCTGGCCGAAATAGTCCTTGATTTTCTTGCGCATACGGGTAACTTCTTCCTTGAAACAATCTTCATTTGCCAATGAAGAAAGCCCGTGAGAATAAGGTTCGCACAAGAATTCACAACATCCGGTATTATTTAATTCATGTAATAATTCTATTACTGACGGTGCATAGATTTCCAATTGTTCAAGGGCAACACCAGAAATGGAAAGAGCTACTTTAAATGCTCCTTCATTTTCTTTTGCCATCTGAATAAGGGTATTCAAAGCCGGAATGTAAGAACGTTCAGCTATCTCATTAATACCCTGTTCGTTGGCAAAATCATCATAATAATAATGATCTGAGCCTATTTCAAAGAAACGGTAACGTTTCAAATGTATTATTTGATGAATCTCAAAATATAAACAGATTGTTTTCATATCAACTTAAGACTAATATTTTACTTATTATAATTTCTCAGAACATCTTCATACAAAGAACGAACCTTCAGACCCACTTTTTCCCAAGTGATTCCGTCAACTTCGGCCTTTCCTTCTTTCTGAAGATACTCAAACAGTGATTGATTTGTACATATTGAATATATGGCATCTGCCATAGCATGAATATCCCAATAATCTGTCTTTATAACTTTACTTAGGATTTCACCACAACCTGACTGTTTGGAAATAATAGAAGGTGTTCCACACTGCATAGCTTCCAATGGAGCAATACCGAAAGGTTCGGAAACAGAAGGCATAACAAAAACATCACTGTTTTTATAAACCTCATATACCTGTTTACCTTTCATAAATCCAGGGAAGTGGAAACGATCAGCAATACCTCGTTCTGCAACCAGATTAATCATAGCATTCAGCATATCTCCAGAACCTGCCATCACGAAACGAATGTTACGTGTACGTTTCAATACCATAGCTGCCGCTTCAACAAAATATTCCGGTCCCTTCTGCATTGTGATACGTCCAAGGAAAGTAACAATCTTTTCTTTAGAGTGATCCGGACGTGGTATATCCTGATATTCCTGCGACAATGGATAAACTGCATTATGCACGGCAAATACCTTTCTAGGATCTTGATGATACTCGTTAATGACAGTACGACGAGTCAACTCGGACACACACATTATACAGTCGGCATAATCCATACCGTTCTTTTCAATTGAATAAACAGTAGGATTGACTTTTCCGCGTGAGCGGTCAAAATCTGTAGCATGAACATGAATACATAGAGGCTTTCCGCTAACCATTTTTGCATGAACACCAGCCGGGTATGTCAACCAGTCGTGAGCATGAATAATATCGAATTGCTGCTGTCTTGCAACAACACCTGCAATGATTGAGAAATTATTTATTTCGTCATGCAAATTTCCAGGATATCCGCCTGCAAACTCCATACATCCCAAATCGTTGACATTCATGTATGAGAAATCAGCATATATCTTATCGCGGTATGCATAATATTCCTCAGGCGTCATTTTTGCATGCAGACGAGATTTAAGATAATCGTAATCCACATCACGCCATACTATAGGCACTTGATTCATACCAACTATTTTCAGGAATCCTTCCTCATCGCCAGTCGGTTTAGGCATACAAAACACTGTTTCAACATCGCCTTGTAAACTTAGTCCCTTGGTTATACCATAGGAAGCGACAGCAAGACCGCCGTATATTTTTGGAGGAAATTCCCAACCAAACATTAAAACTTTCATAAAACTCCTCCTTCTTTATTGATTCTCAAATTTATCCAACAAATACAAGCCACGAAGAATTTCCGCAACGTTCATTGCAAATGAAACTGCTCCCCTACCTTTAAAAGGTGGATTACCGTCAAACAACTCTGGAAGTGTTCCCAGACAGTGACACGTCATTTCATCCTCATAGCTAACAAACTGTCTCCACAAGAAAGAGATAGCGCTTCTCTTATATATTTTCAAGTAAGCCTCCATGTAGAAACCTTCAAGCCAAGGCCATGCAGTACCCTGATGATATGCATAGTCTCTCTGCATCTGAGGTCCTACATAGTTAGGATTGTAGCCTCCACTTTTCGGACTCAACGAACGAAGTCCCTTAGGAGTAAGCAATTCTTTTGTAACAATATCTATTACACCCTTTTTCTGTTTTGCATCAAGTGGAGAATAATCAAACGCTGCTGCAAAAATCATGTTAGGGCGGACACTCCAATCCATCATATCACCATCAACGAAATCCAACAGATAACCATATTCATTCAAGAATGTATCAATAAATGATTTTCCGGATTTTTCAGACAAAGATTTCAAACGGTAAGAGAAGTCATTATCTCCAACTTCAGCCATTATATCAGCGGTGAAACACAATGCATTATACCAAAGAGAATTGAATTCTACTATATATCCCGTTCTTCCCACAACAGGACGACCATTCACTGTAGAGTTCATCCATGTAATAGCATTGTCTCTGCCGTTTGCATATACCAATCCGTTATCTCTTACTTCAAGATTAGGATGTCTACCATCAAGCAAATATGTCATGATATCTTTCAACAATCCAAGATACTTTTCTTTAGCAGCATCTCTTGAAACCATCTTTGCATATTGCTGTATTGTCCAAACAGCCCATAAAAGGACATCTGGATGATAAATCTCATAAACTTTCAATGTAGATTTCTCACCATTCATAAATGCATATATAGCTTTTATGGCAGTCTCCATTATCATCTCAAATTTTGAGACCTCTCCAATAGACAATGTAAGACCTGGCAACGAAACAAACATATCTCTGGCACGACACTTGAACCAAGGATAACCAGCCAAAATATATGATTCACTATCCTGTTTATTCAAAAATTGGTGAGCAGCATTGATAAGACAGTTTTTAAAGTCTTTCCTAGGAGTTCTCTGTTCTGCTTCATCTGCAAACAGCTGATTCAATTTAGAAGTATCTACAGAAGAAATACCACCTGAGAATGTAACACTTTCACCTTTACTTATCTTAAATTCAAAATAACCAGGGACATAAAGATCCTCATTAAAATCATAACCACGTTCCTGCTCCTTGGGATATTCTATACCTCTGTACCAATCCGGAATGAAATGGAATTCGTTTTCCTTACTGAACTGCATATACAACTCAGGATAACCAGGATACATACGTGTCTTGATTCCATTATCTATCACATCATATTCCCTACTAGCCTGTGAATTCTCATGAGTATATTCTCTTACACTTCTGAAAGCCAGATAAGGGCGTAATCTTAATATTGTTTCAGAATGTGCGTCAACTAAAGTATATCTTATTAGAATACGGTTTTCATGATGAACGAAGACCTTTTCTTTCTTCAAGATTACTCCACCAACACGATACCATGTTGTAGGGACTTTTTCACACTCATATTCACGGATATATTTATGACCGCGCGGACTGAAATTATCTCCATGATATTTATGAAGTCCCAGGTTAAATTCAGCACCATGCTGTATTACTGTCTCATCCATTGCCGACAACAGTACATGATTTTCGTCATCCAATTCAGGTACAGGAATAACTAACAGTCCATGATACTTGCGAGTATTACAATCTACTATTGTAGAACAATGGTAAGCCCCGGAACGATTTGTACGAAGAATCTCACGCGGTAAAGATTCTTCCAAATTCGTCATAAGAGTTTTATCAAAACGTAAATAACTCATAGATGTTATATTAAGGTTATTAAATAGTTCAATAAATATGTTATAAATCTCACCCCAAAATTAGTAATTAAAAAATCAAATCAAAACGTAAAACACGTTTTTTTTCAAAAATAGTTACTTTTTTCCAGCAAATAAAAAATCATTACTGAAATACTTATTATAAATATGTTAACGGGCATATTTATAATAAGTACCAATATAAAAAAATCCCGGATTAACCGGGATTTCATCATGTTATATATTTTAATCTATTATATCGAAACCGCAATACGGAACCAAAGCTTTTGGTATTCTAATACCCTCAGGAGTTTGATTATTCTCCAACAAAGCTGCAACAATTCTTGGTAAAGCAAGAGCCGAACCGTTTAATGTATGACAAAGTTCAGTCTTCTTGTCTGCATTTCTAAATCTACATTTCAAACGGTTAGCCTGATAAGTATCAAAATTAGAAACAGAACTTACTTCCAACCATCTCTGCTGGGCTTCTGAATATACTTCGAAGTCATAACATATTGCAGCTGTAAAACTCATATCACCACCGCAGAGACGAAGTATTCTATATGGAAGTTCCAACTTCTTCAACAATCCTTCTACGTGATCCAACATTTCCTGATGAGACTGTTTTGAATGTTCAGGTTTGTCTATTCTTACCAACTCTACTTTAGAGAATTCATGCAAACGGTTCAAACCACGAACATCCTTACCATATGAACCTGCTTCGCGACGGAAACATTGAGTATACGCACAATTCTTTATTGGCAACTGCTTTTCGTCTAGAATCACATCCCTATAGATATTTGTCACAGGAACTTCAGCTGTAGGTATCAAATACAAATCATCTAGGTTACAATGATACATCTGACCTTCTTTATCTGGCAACTGACCTGTACCATAACCAGAAGCAGCATTTACAACTGTAGGAGGCATGATTTCTTCATATCCTGAAGCGCGTGCTTCATCAAGGAAGAAATTAATAAGGGCTCTCTGCAATCTGGCGCCCTTTCCTTTATAAACAGGGAAACCAGCACCTGTAATCTTTACACCTAGATCGAAATCTATCAAATCATACTTCTTTGCAAGTTCCCAGTGTGGCAACGCATTCTTTGGAAGCTCAGTTTCCATACCACCATGCTTTACAACCACATTATCTTCTGCGCATGAACCTTCAGGCACTTCATCGTAAGGAACATTAGGAATAGTATATAAAATTTCCTGCATTTCTTCAGAAGCCTTATCCATTTCAGCCTGCAATGTCTTGCTAGCTTCCTTGAACTCGGCAACCTTATTCTTTGCAGCTTCAGCTTCTTCTTTCTTGCCTTCTTTCATCAGCATTCCAATACTCTTTGAAAGAGAATTTACCTCAGCAAGATTTTTATCTAATTGATTCTGAGCGTTACGTCTTCTATCGTTGCATTCCAAAACTTTTGCTATCGCTTCTTTTGCATTTGCAAAGTGTTTCTTCTCAAGTCCACGAATTACCTTATCGGTATCCTCTGTAATTTGTTTAATAGTGAGCATATTTTTCTACTTTTATAAACGTTCCATATAAAAAGATATGCAAAGATATATTTTTTTTATCAATTATACAGAGAGACCAAACTTTTTAATCAGAAAACAGGCAAAGTATATACTAATCCTAAAGAAATGCGTTGCTGATTATAGCTATTTGCTCCATACTTTCTTGCAATATCAGTCAGATGAATGTTTTTGTGAAGCAAATGAAGATATACTATCAATTCGCTGTCTGACATAGGATAATACTCAGCACAGAACTGTACATTCCATGTTCTTCGATAGTTGCCTGCCTGAAATTCTTCAGATGATTTATAAATATTTCCTAGTTCGTATGCTCCTTTTACATATAAGTTGAGATGAGGAGAAACCCTATAATCAAGATTTGCTATCGTAGTAAAATACTCAACATTCCTTGCTGTAACTGCAGTATTATCTTCAGTATCATAAACAGATGTCACTAGTCCCTTTGAATCCAAACCTTCGCGAGAATACATAAAATCAATATATCCGAGAAAAGGCTTTTTATCCCATACGTTTCCACAAGTAAAATAAAAAATATTCTTTCCCTTTGCCAATTGTCCGTATGAAAGTGAATACCTCAGCTGCATGGCGCGGTCAACAAAAAAACCCTCCCAGTTTACTGTGCCTAAAACAGGAATTTTAGAATCCTCTACCCCTACTGGTAGTTTATACATAAATTGATCTTCTATAGTCGAATTTCTATTATTTGTGACCTGAAAATTCAACATCTGATTTTGGTTGATACTATATGCCATATTCAATCCTACCTGATAGGCTGGTATGGTATTATTGAAATCAGAATAATGCCTTACTTTAATCGCATTAACCCAACATTCATATCCACTGAACTGTACAGGCTGCTTACCCGCAGTGAGATGCCAACGATCACTCAGCTGCCACCCAACCATAGCTAATTCCACCGAACCGGCAAGGTTATCCAACGGAATATTAGGATTTGTATATTTATTGAACGACTGTCTAAAATGATATGAAAACTTCTCCCTGAAAGCTCCAAGAACTTCCAATCTGACACGATGTACCTTAAAAGCCATATTATCGAATGAGCCATTGGTAAATGCCGCATCAGCAGCAGTGCAAAACTGGATATTCATGTTAGCCCAGTCAATGTCACGTCTGCCATCAGTCACACGCTGAAGTAATGTTTTCTCTTCAGCAGGCACTAAAGAAAAATCCTGAGCATTCAAACCGACATTTACTCCACTGAACAAAAACAATACTATTACTAAAAAACAATTACAACCGGAAGAGAATACTTTAAGCATAAAATATAAATGATTATTATTATTAATTAACAATGGTATAGTACAAAATGTTCAACAGAAAATTTGACTATCGTGGTATTATCAATGTAAGTGCCTCAGGCATTATAGAAACCTCAAAGGGATAATGCTTATCGGTCCATATACGTCCGTCAATGCTTATTTCTGCATTTCTGGCACGAAGGATTTTTATCGATTTAGTTCTGTACGGCTTAACAATCTTATGATTCAACAATCGTCCCTGCTGAAGCATCCACAACCCGGAAATGAGTTCCCTAAGTTGTGGTCTGTATATAACTGATACATCTAGCCAACCATTATATGGAACAGCGCTAGGAGTAAGCCCATACCCTCTACAACTGCCGATACAAACAGCCATAATTCGTCCTTTAATATGTTCATTATTAAGTTTAATATGCATCCTATGCAATTTTCGTTCGAAGGCCACTAAAACCAAAGACGACAAATACGATATAAGTGGAATTCCCCAAAAACGTTTTGTTTCATTAGTTATCATCACTATTCTAGCTCCCAAGCCCATATATACAGCATTCAAAAAATATCTGATGACATGAGTTTCCCCATTAAAATATTCCAATGCACCTACATCTACCTTCCTAAGACGTCTGTTAATAAGCACATCAACTGCCCCCTTATAATCGTCAGAGTCAAGCCCCCAATATTTTGCAAAATCATTTCCGATACCGTTAGGAATAATACCAAATGCTATTGAATGCTTATTTTCTACCTCCGACTGCATTATCCCGTTTACAGCATCATTTATAGCTCCATCACCTCCTACAACAACAATAGTCCTGTACCCATTATTAGCCAACGTTTTGGCCAGACGTTCTACAGAACCAAAACCTTCAGATTGCACATAGTCATACATTACATTCTGACTATCCATATATTCACGGATCTTAGCCCACCTCTTTTGAGCTTTTCTACTTCCGGCCTTGGGATTGTAAATTACTCCCCATCTGTTAGGTTCAACTGCCATAAATTTCAAAATTTTATTATAATATAAATTACCTAATATCCATCATACATTCATCAGACTTCTAATTGCCTCAATTTTCTGTTTCATACTCAATTCCGCATTAATCCAGTTGATCGTAAATCCTCTTCTTTCCATACCTCGAAACCAAGTCATCTGACGTTTAGCAAATTGATGAATTGCTGTTTCCAACTGCATATACATATCGTTGTAAGTTATTTTGCCTGTCACATAAAGAGTAAGATACTTATATTCCAATCCATAATAAATAAGATCTTCTGCAAGAACTCCAGAATCCAATAATCTTCTAACCTCATCTACCATCCCTTCATCTAGTCTTTGGCGTAAACGGTCGGATATTTTCTTTCTTCTAAGTTCACGGTCAATGTCCACCCCAATAATTAAACTATTTAAAGCAGGAAAGCTGCGTGCCTCTACATTATTTTTCAAATAATATTCTTCTATTTCGATAGCTCTTATTGCACGCTTAGTAGTATCAACATCTGTAGAATTATGCAACTTCTTATATTTTGACAGAATTTCCGTTAGTTCATCCAACGATTTACCAGCAAGTTTCTCCCTTAATTCACTATTTTCAGGTACAGGTATAAGCTTGTATCCCTTTAAAACAGACTCAATATACATTCCAGTACCTCCACACAATATTACATTCTTACCTCTGGATGTTATATTCCCGAATGCGTTTAAGAAATCTCTTTGGTATTCAAATACATTATATTTATAACCAGGATCAGCTATATCAATCAAATGATATGGTACAGTATATCCACCAATTACATAATCTTTCAAGTCCTTTCCTGTACCAATATCCATTCCACGATATATCTGTCTGCTGTCACCGCTAATAATCTCTGCATCAATTTCTTTGGCTAAAGAAGCAGCCAGACTTGTTTTTCCAGATGCGGTAGGCCCCAATATGGTTATAAAATCATATTTCATATAGTAATTATATTTATTCTTGAAAATTATGTCTACAAAGATAGTTTATTTTACTTTAAAGATACAAAATGAGCATAAAAAAAGAGCCACCCTGAAAATCAGAGTAGCTCTTCATATTTGGTTTCGTATTACTTATTAGCAGTTTACAGAAGCCATGTGAGCGATCAAATCCAATACTTTGTTAGAGTAACCGATTTCGTTGTCAT
>NZ_CALDPF010000030.1 GCF_937912035.1 uncultured Bacteroides sp. | reverse complement strand
GACGCAAGATTTTCATTCTTGAAAGGGGGGTTCGATTCCCCCACGGGCTACAAAAAAGAGTTGGACAATGAATAACATTAATAGCGATTCATTGTCCAACTTTTTTTATCAGTATCTCAATCGATGCAGCTATAGGTACATACAAAATCCTCCGTCAGATAAAACTCAATATTCATCTCTGTTTTCAGAGAAGTTCTACACTCATACGCATTCATAACTCCATTAAAAACTTTAGAATGCGAATCTACAACAACACCATTACTGAAATACTCAGAAAATGAAACAGAGTTTATACAAAGATGTTCCAGAAAATCAACTTCACTGGAATTTATCATCTTAAACATTGTTTCCTTTGCCGACCAAAACAACAAATACATATTGATTCTGAATTCGTCTACGATATCATTATCAGCAATATCTGAAACCTTTCTTTCTATAAGAGACATCTCGTCTGTAGAGACAAATCTTCCAACTACCTTTTTCACCCTATCGGAATGATACTCAATATCAATTCCAACTTCCTTTTCAGGGTGAATAATCACCGCTACAAAACCTTTTGTATGCGATATAGATATTCTACACAACGAGTTTTCAAGATAAGGTTTCCCGGATTCATGATGAAGAACACGACATTCTTTTCCTAAAAGTTCACGAAGAAGCGCCCTTACAGCCAGATACTCCAATTGGCGTGCCGGTGACTTAAAATTGAAAAAGTCCTGTGTGAAAGACTTTTCTGTAAGCGAAGAACGGAGCTCTTCTGCGGTTTCAGTCACTTTCCATATTCCGCAAACAGCTCCGTTAAATTCCCATTTTCTCAGTATAGGCATGTCTTAAATTTCAAAAATCAGTTCTTATCTTCGTCAGCATCATATTCAGGTTGTATTGTAACCTTCAATTTAAGAATTCTTCTGGCATCCATTTCGAGGACCTTGAAAGTATACTTTCCGAACACGATTTCCTCATTCAGTGACGGGAATTCACCTTTTACTGCAAGAATAAAACCAGCCAACGTTTCCGCATCATCCGAAACCTCCTCAAAATCTTCAGGATCGGCCTTCATTATTTTATAGAAATCCGAAAGAAGAGTCTTTGCTTCAAACACAAACACTCCTTCAGAAAGCTTAACGTATGTTCTTTCCTCATCATCATACTCATCATTAATCTCTCCTACTATTTCTTCTATGATATCTTCCATAGTAACTATACCTGATGTACCTCCAAACTCATCAACTACAATTGCCATGTGTACCTTATTGGTCTGAAAGTCCCTTAGCAAATCATCAATCATTTTTGTCTCCGGCACAAAGAATGCAGGGCGAATAAGCTTTCTCCAGTCAAAATCATCACCTTTCTCAAGGTATGGCAGAAGATCTTTTATATAAAGTACTCCCTTTACGTTATCCCTTGTATCCTGATAAACCGGTATACGGGAATATCCGTTATCGACCACACATCTCAGAACTTCTGAAAATGTTGAGTCAATATCGAGATCTACCATATCAAGACGCGAAGTCATGACCTCTTTTGCTGTTTCTTCACCAAATCGAATTATACCTTCCAACATATTGCTCTCTTCGGAAATCTCGTTTTTGTCCGTCAATTCAAGAGCTTGCGAAAGTTCATCCACAGAAAGAGACTGTGGCTTCTTATAAGCTATCTTATTAATGAAAACGGTTGAACGTACCAACAATGATGACAATGGTCTGAACACAAAGCTCAATACATTCAGTACAGGAGCCGCCTTACGACTAAAAGCCAAAGCATTTTGTGCCGAATATATTTTCGGCATTATTTCCCCAAAGAGAAGTAATAGAAATGTAAGAATTACAGTTATGACAAGAAACTCAAGCAATCTTGATCCACCAAAATCGACTACAGATGCAAAAAAGAAATTACACAGCATAATTATCATCACATTGACAAAATTGTTTGAGATGAGAATTGTAGCCAAAAGTCTTTCTGAATTAGCCAATAATGACTTTATACGCGTGTCAGCACTATGTTTTTCCTCTTCTATATCGCTTAAATCTGATGGCGTCAAAGAGAAGAACGCTATTTCAGATGCCGATACGAAGCCAGAAGCATAAAGTAATAATAATGCTAAAATTAAAGCAATAACAGCTCCTGCATCGGGAGCTGTAACGGTTACTCCGTTAAATAAATCCGCCAAGCGGCATAAATACGAATCCGGGTCCAAAGAAATAAATTTTAGTTAGACATAAGTTATTTAGAAAGGCAAATCATCAGATGCCTCATCCTGTACGGGAGCTTGCTGAATCGGTTTAGCAGGTGTAGCTACAGGCTGTTGCTGCGAAGCAAATGGCTGACCACTCTGTTGCGCCGAACGAGGTGTAAGCATTTCCATATTATCACCGAAAATTTCGACTATGTACCTCTTCACTCCATTCTGGTCATCATACGAACGTGAACGGATTTTTCCTTCAATATATAGTTTGTCTCCTTTATGAACGTACTTTTCAGCTATTTCAGCTAAATTTTTCCACAATACTATATTATGCCATTCTGTACGCTCAGGCACCTGAGTACCATTTGCCAATGTATAAGCACGATCTGTAGTAGCTAAAGTAAAAGTTGCTACAGCTACGCCACTATCAAGATATCTCACTTCGGGATCCTTCCCTACATTACCTATTAATTGAACCTTGTTTAAAGACATATTCGAAAGTTTTAATAATTCGCATCAAAAATATAGAAAAAAAATGAGAAACCAATCATTTTGCAACATTTAATTACTTCAATAAGGATATCTTCCCTCAAGATAGAAACATATCATGATTAACGTACAAATCATAAATGAATAACATGAAATCTTAAAATCTATAATTGTAATTATAATAATAATATGTATAATATAAAATTATTCTGTTCATACAGCAATAAAACATACTAACACGTAATCCAACTATTATTAATGCAATAATATAAAAATGCTAAATGACAGCAACAATATAGCCAGTCATATGCCTCTACAGGCACCAAAAACAACGATTTTCTCAATTTTATTGTAAAAATGTCGCAAATAAATTTCTTAAAGAACGAGAAAAGCTATATATTTGCAGACCAAAAATTTAGATAAAGTATAACACAATAATTTTTATTAGCGAAATGACTAAAGCAGATATTGTAAACGAAATTGCAAAAAAGACAGGTATCGACAAAAACACTGTACTGGTTACTTTGGAAGCGTTCATGGGTTCAGTAAAAGAATCGTTATCTAACGAAGAAAATGTCTACCTGAGAGGTTTCGGCAGTTTCGTAGTTAAGAAGAGAGCACAGAAAACTGCTCGTAATATATCAAAGAACACTACAATAATCATCCCGGAACACAATATACCGGTATTCAAACCAGCAAAAACTTTTACACTTTCAGTGAAGGAATAATTAATTTTTAGTATTAACCCTATAAAAATTTTAAAGCTATGCCAAGCGGAAAGAAAAGAAAAAGACATAAAATGTCTACTCACAAGCGTAAAAAAAGACTAAGAAAGAACAGACATAAAAGCAAAAAATAATTGTTAGTCTGTCCCGACTTCAATAAAGAACAAACTTGCAAAGAACTGTTTCAGTCTTTCGGGTTTGTTCTTTGTCTTAATTAAGAATTTAAACAATTTCCATTAAACCAAGAAAAAGTGACAAGCGAATTAGTTGTTGACGTACAGCCCAAAGAGATTTCTATAGCCCTGCTGGAAGACAAAAATCTAGTAGAGTTTCAGAAAGAAGAAAGAAACCTTTCCTTCTCCGTTGGGAATATGTATGTGGGTAAAGTAAAAAAACTTATGCCCGGACTCAATGCATGCTTCGTGGATGTCGGATTCGAAAAAGACGCATTCCTTCACTATCTTGATTTGGGACCACAGTTTCATTCTTATCAAAAGTATCTAAAGCAAGTCATCAGTGACCGTAAGAAACTTTTCCCTATATCAAAGGCTAACGCAATGCCGGATATAGACAAAGACGGATCAATATCAAATGTACTCCAGCAAGGTCAGGAAGTCATAGTTCAGATAGTGAAAGAACCTATCTCGACAAAAGGTCCTCGCCTTACATGCGAACTCTCATTTGCAGGAAGATATCTGGTACTCATACCGTTCAACGACAAAGTTTCTGTTTCGCAAAAAATAAAATCAAGCGAAGAGAGGACACGATTGAAGCAACTCCTTCAGAGCATCAAGCCAAAGAACTTCGGTATTATAGTAAGAACTGTAGCCGAAGGAAAAAGAGTGGCGGAATTGGATGCTGAACTGAAAGTATTGCTCAAACATTGGGAAGAAACAATAACTAAGGTGCAGTCTGCTACAAAGCTGCCCACACTGGTATATGAGGAAACAAGCCGCACTGTCGCTATGCTGCGCGACCTGTTCAATCCGTCATACGAAAATATTTATGTAAACGATGAAACCGTTTACAACGAAGTAAAAGACTATGTAGCCCTGATAGCTCCCGAACGAGGGAACATTGTAAAGCGTTACACCGGTCAGCTTCCCATTTTCGACAACTTTGCCATCACAAAGCAAATAAAATCATCATTCGGTAAGACTGTTTCATACAAAAGCGGAGCTTACCTCATTATTGAACATACCGAAGCGCTTCACGTGGTAGATGTGAACAGCGGTAACCGCTCAAAATCTGCCAACGGGCAGGAAGCCAATGCCTTAGATGTAAATCTTGGTGCTGCAGACGAACTGGCACGCCAACTAAGACTCAGGGATATGGGTGGTATAATAGTTGTCGATTTCATTGATATGAACCTTGCCGAGAACCGTCAAAAACTATACGAACGCATGTGTCAGAACATGCAGAAGGACAGGGCAAAGCATAACATTCTGCCGTTAAGTAAATTCGGCCTTATGCAGATAACACGCCAGAGGGTTCGTCCTGCCATGGACGTAACTACGGACGAAGAATGTCCTGTTTGTTTCGGTAAAGGTAAAATTAAACCTTCGATACTTTTCACTGACTCACTGGAGAGTAAAGTGGACTATTTGGTCAACAAATTGAAAGTGAAGAAATTCACGTTGCATATTCATCCGTACGTAGCTGCTTACATAAACCAGGGAATGGTTTCGATCAAACGAAAATGGCAGATGAAATACGGATTTGGTATCAAAGTCATTCCTAATCAGAACCTTGCAATGCTAGAATACAAATTCTATGATACAAAAGGGGAAGAAATAGACATGAAGGAAGAATTTGAAATCAAATAAATAAGCAAAATGAAAGAAATTAGAGCTGCATGGCTGTCCTATAACAAACAAAGGACAACATGCAGCTTCTTTTTTGTATGGTTATATAATATAGAAACTTGCATCATCCAACTAAAAATGCCATCTTTGCAGCAGAAATAAAAATAAATAACCATAAACACATGAAAAAAACATTATTTACTGCTGCCATCGGTGCAATGGCAATCAGCGCAGGAGCACAACAAATCACAGAATCAGACCTGAAGGACATACAGTCATCATTCGTAATGGACGCATCAACAAAAGCACTTCAGAACATAATCACAAACGACGCCAACCTGAAAAAACTTTCTCTCAACAGAGAAATTCAGGGAGAAACTGACCATTACTTCAAATACAGAGTAGATGTTAAAGGCATAACAGACCAGCAACAATCAGGAAGATGCTGGATGTTTACTTCGATGAACGTACTCCGTCCGTCGATAATGAAGCAGTTCAACATCAAGGAATTCGATTTCTCACACAACTATAACTATTTCTGGGATATGTTCGAAAAGAGTAATCTCTTCCTTGAAAATGCCATTGCTACAGCTGATCATGACATGTTGGAACGCGATGTAGATTTCTATTTCAGAACTCCTGTGGGCGACGGTGGTGTATGGAACTTATTCTATAACATCGCAGAAAAATATGGAGTAGTACCTCAGACTGTTATGCCGGAAACTGCACACTCGAACAATACGGGACAGATGCGCTCGGTACTTAACGAACGTCTTCGTACAGGCGGATACGAACTCCGTAATTTGGTAAACGGAAAGAAGAGTAAGAAAGAGATAGCAGAAGCCAAGAAGAATATATTGAAAGATGTTTACAGAATTCTTTCACTCTGCCTCGGCAATCCTCCTAGCCAGTTCGAATGGAGATACGAAACAGCCAATGGAGACATCAAGACACTGAAAACTACTCCTAAGGAATTCTATAACATGATCAAACCGGAAAACTACAATCCGGAATCATACGTCATGATAATGAACGACCCTACCCGCGAGTACTATAAGGTTTATGAGATAGCAAACTACCGCAATACATACGAAGGCGTGAACTGGATATATCTGAACCTGCCTAACGATGTCATCAAAAAAGCGGCTATATCTTCTATCAAGGGCAATGAAGCCATGTATGCATCAGTTGATGTAGCTATGTATAATTCTGCCGACGGAGTTTGTCATCCTGAAATGTTCGATTATTCCTCACTTTTCGGAATCAAGCTTGACATGGACAAAAAAGCAAGAATTCTTACAAGAGAAAGCGGTTCGGCTCATGCAATGACTCTGATGGCAGTTGATACAGATGAGAATGACCAGCCATTAAAATGGCAGTTTGAAAACAGCTGGGGACCAAGTGCCGGGCATAACGGATATATGACCTTCACTGACAAATGGTTTGACGAATATATGTTCCGTATCGTAATAAACAAGAAATATCTTGACGAAAAATCTCTAAAGGCCGCAAAACAGAAACCTATAGCACTTCCTGCTTGGGATTATATGTTCTAAAAAACCTAAGATTATTAATATAATTAGAGCCATATCATAACCTCTATAAATGGGATGATCTGATATGGCTCTTTTATATTACTATCAGAATGAATTTACATACCTTGCAGCCTGTTCATCAGCGAATCACGAAGAACAGTATAAGCAGCCATGTTCTGCTGGCTTACGGGTTTCTTAGGCTGTGACTTGATTGTGAGCGGATTTATAGGCTTTCCGTTCTCGAATACGCGGAAATCAAGATGTGGTCCGGTGGAAAGTCCGGTGGAACCTACATAGCCTATCACTTCTTTCTGCTTGACTGTGGAACCGACTTTCAAGCCTTTTGCAAAACGTGACAAATGCATATATGTAGTGACATAAACACTGTTATGCTTAATCTTGACGTAATTACCTCCTCCCCCGGCCTGATAACCTTTTGCAATAACTTTTCCGCTACCGATAGCATAAACCGGAGTTCCCGTAGGAGCTGCATAGTCCACACCATGATGCGCACGATAACGCTTCAACACGGGATGATAACGGCTGTTGGTAAAGCGCGACGAGATACGGTAGAAATCAAGCGGAGCTTTCAGAAATGCTCCTTCAAGACTGTTTCCTTTCTCATTATAATACAGTTCCTCTCCATCCTGAGTGAACGGAATAGCATAATATGTACTGTCCGAAGCACAGAAAGATGCAGCAAGCACATGAAAGTTCTGCAACGCATTTCCATCAACATATTCCTGTTCGTATATCACACGGAATTCGTCTTCCTTCTGAAGTCCGAAGAAGTCGATAGTCCATCCGAATATATGCGAGAGAACTATAGCCAGCTGCGGCGAAGTATTACAATCCTGCATGGCTACCCACAATGAAGAATTAATTTTCCCCTTTGCCTCTTTTGTTCTCCACTCCACAGGGTTCTGACCGCGTGTAACCTTATATTCTCCTCTCAGATCGAAAACTACATACGATTTCGGATCTTCCTCATAGACGAAAAACTTTGGAGTGGCAAGGCTGTCCTTCGAAGTAAACATTGCATAGGCCCTTCCGCTACGTATCTTCCTTACATCGAATACACCTTCCGTCTTAAGATTCAGATCATGAATATTCTGAGAACTCAATCCATGATCAGACAATATAAAAGACAAATTCTGGTTAGGCTTAACTATACCATACTTCACATTGTATTTATCAACCGGGATACCATATTTGTAAGTAATTTCTTCCACCTCGGCAGAGTCAGTCACCTCCACTTCATCAAGCGACTGCTCTTCTGTTTCTATAGAACGATAATTGTTTACTGTCAGTACAGCCACAAGTACCACCGCTACAGCTACCAGAGCCAATATTATTTTCTTCTGCTTATTCATACTTGTTCCAACTGCTCATTGTGTTAATGTCTTTTCTGATTTTATTTCTCGTCTCACTATCAGGATAACCCAATGTAATCAGAAGCGGAACTCTCTTGCTGCCTATACCTAGCAACTTCTTCACTTTCTTTTCATCGAACCATCCAAGGATACATGTTCCCAGACCAAATTCTGCTGCCTGAAGACAGAAATTCTCTACCGCAATACCTACGTCAAGAAGAGAATACTCCTTATCCTTAATTACGCTACCTATACGTGCTGTAAAATTCATTTTCTCCAACACGACAGCCACAATTACCGGACTTTGCGCTGCAAACTTGTTCATTCCCATACCTGCCGCAGCCGATGCCATCTCCGGAAGCAATTGCGGATCGTCCACCACAACAAACTTCCATGGCTGACTGTTGCATGCCGACGGAGCCAGTCTTGCAGCTTCAAGGCATTTGATAATCTTTTCTCTATCTACCGGAGTGTTCTTATACTTTCTGTCACTCTGACGTTTCTTTACTAAATCTAAAAAATCCATATATTATCATTTTTAATTATTACAACGTAAACGGACTTGGAGAAACTATCTCTATCTCCTTATCCGACACCGGATGTCTGAATACGAGTCTTGATGCATGAAGACACAAACGTGAAGCCGATTCAGGATTACCATAAAGCTCATCTCCTGATATAGGGCATCCGAGGCCTGAGACATGAGCAGAATGTACACGCAACTGATGAGTCCGACCGGTATGAGGCTTAAAGACGACTTTCGCTTGCCCATTCTTTATACATTCCACCTTATATTCAGTTATTGCCGGCTTGCCATTCTCAAAATCAACCATCTGCCGCGGTCTGTCAAGAGGATTCAGGCATATAGGTAAATCTATGATTCCGCATTCGTGCGACGGAACGCCATCCAATATGGCTATGTATTCCTTTGAGATACTCCTTGTTTCAAACTGAGACTGCAACCTGGCATGCACATCCTTGTCCTTGGCAGCGAGAAGTATCCCTGACGTTGCCATATCAAGGCGATGAACCACCAAAGGACCGGTAGCATCAGGATACATAAGTCTTAATCTCTGCTGTACAGAGTCCAGATCATTTTTTCCCGGAACAGAAAGCATGCCCGACGGCTTCTCTACAGCCACTATCCATTCATCCTCATACAAAATTTTAAGCGAAGTATCCTTAAACAAATCCTCTGCCAATGGATTAGGCTCCACATCAAGCCCTACCAGCATGTGTTTCAGTATAGGTTCGCATTTACCTTTGCATGAAGGATAAAAATAGCCGTCGTGACGAATCTCATCCTTGGGCGACATTCCGCACCAGAATTCACCCATAGCCAACGGCTGAAGGCCATACAGATAAGCATACTGCAAAAGTTTAGGCAAAGCGCACTCCCCTGCTCCTGCAGGTGGTAATCCCTGAGGAGTATCTTTGAATATCTCACACAGATCTTTGTGCTCACCCTTTGCATTAAGCATATCAAACTGCCTGAAAAGCCATAACTGCAATGCAGCCGAACGAGTTTTTCTCTCTTGCTTCAACTGTAATATCTCAGTATCAAAACCTTTCACTTTCTGCTCAACCTCATTCAGTTTCTCTTTCCATGAATTATCCAATCTCTTATATTCGGCCTTTTGAAACTGACTCTCACGAATCATGGCATCAAGTTCTTCAAGCGAAAGGTTGCCATTAGCACGTTTTTCATCCCTCTCCTTTTTGCTCCTCTTCAGTTTCTCCTTGGCAGACGCTAAAGAAGAAGATGCTTGAATCTTTATCTCCTCTAGTTCTTTTTTAGCCATGAGATAATAATCACTTTTGGATATATCGCTGATACGTCTGTTCAAAGCCGAGATTTCCGATTCTTCTTTCCTGAAATAACCGTCTGGATTAAGAAGATCATACACTGGAGGAACAAAGAAATCATGCATATTGCTACCAGCCAGATTTCCGGAAAAGGCAGCCAGATAACCGATACTGCCATCTGATGTCTTTACTATCAGCACACCAAACATCTTGCCTTTGCCGATTTCATCCTGCCAGTCAAGTCGAGTGGATAAATAAGACCGAACCTCACCCGCTGCAATTCGTGTCAGCGGATGAGGTGTATAATGAAAAGGGAATGTAAATTTCTCGGGTAGAGAAATTCCCTCAATATTCTGTTTGAAAAAATGAATCACTTCTATCTATCCTCCAAATTCAAACAAATGGTGAATTATAAATTATTAATCCAATTGGCAATATCCTTCAGAACTTCTTCAGAGCAGGTTTCTTCTATATTGTAGTAATCTACTGCAGTCTCAGGCTTACAATGCTGAAACAGGTGATTAAGTCCGGGATATTCCTTTATAAGGTTCTTGGGATACTTATCATTCAAAAGCCGTCTAATATTGCCCAAATTACTTTCCGAAATAACCTGTGCGTCATTGCTACCGTTTATTGCCATTACGGGTATTGTTATCTTCTTCAAGTCATTTTCAGGATTATAATCCATAAAGAATTCAAGCCATGGATTTTTGGGTTGCACAGACATTTCCTTTCTTATAGTATTTACACTGACATTAGTCGGTATTCCCTTCAACTTCAATAAAGCATTCTGCTGTTCGGCCAGCAGAGTATCGCCTTTAATTCCCGGACCAGCCATACTTACAATGAAATCAGGTTTCTTATCTGCAGCAAGCATAAAAGCTATCATTCCGCCTTCACTATGACCAAGGACACCGATCTTTCCGAATTTTCCACTTTTCCTAAGCCATTGCAAACCGCAATCCGCATCCTCGGCAAAATCTTCGGAAGTAGCATTCGTGACATCGCCACCAACTGACTTTCCTGTTCCCCTGTCATCATATCGCAAAGACGCTATACCGCATTTGGCCAGATAATCAGCTATCACGAGAAACGGTTTATGTCCAAAGACCTCTTCATCGCGGTTCTGCGAGCCACTTCCGGTAACCATTAACACCACCGGTACTTTCTTATTCGGATTGTAGCCTACGGGATATGTCAGCGTTCCTGACAGTTTTGCATTAGCATTCACATTACTGAAAGTAACTTCCTCAGTACCATAGATATACGTCACTGTAGGTTCCTGAGATCTGTTCGGCTTATTAACTTCTCCAGGTCTAAGTTCAAGCGGAAAAGACATACCGAACTGATTGAATTTTCCTTTAATCGCCCCATCAATAAGCTTTCCATTATAAGTCATGTTTATAGCAGCCACGCTCAACGAGACGGAATCCTCTGTCAAAATCTGAAGATTTACAGGAATACCGACAGCGCTTTGCGCCGGAACATCCATCTTGCACGACTGCTTATCTCCTTCTTCATTATGAAAATGAAAAACGATTTCCAATTTCTGGTTTGCTGCAGTCAACAAACCTTTCCATGTACCGTTTATCACCTGTGAGTATGACACAGATGCAGCAGACATAAACAACGCAAATAGAAGAGTTCTTTTCATTGTAGAAATTCCGTTTTACAGATTTACCATAATCAAGATTAAAGCTTAGAACATTTCTCTCTGACGACAGAAACATCCTGCGAACTTCTCATCCACATTTTCTATAGGCTGACGGAAAAGTCCATATACAGAAGAGCCTGATCCGGACATGGAAGCATATACAGCACCCAGATCGTACATCTTATCCTTAATGGCAGCAATCTCAGGATACAGTGCGAAAACACTGTCCTCAAAATCGTTTACCATCACGTCTTTCCACTTCTCCACAGGCATCTTTATTATTTCTTTAAGTGAAAGTTCCGGTCTGTGTGGCTTGATTTTCGAGAAAGCGTCACGTGTTGACACGAAAATATCCGGCTTCACCAATACTATATAATAATCTGCCAACGAAAGTTTGACAGGCTCAAAGATGTTACCTATTCCGGTTGCAAATACAGGCTCATTGCGCACAAAGAAAGCACAGTCAGCCCCAAGCTTTGCCGCATATTCTTCCATCTTCTCCAGACTCAGCCCCAAAGCAAACTTCTGATTGAGCATCTTAATCATAAAGGCACAGTCAGAAGAACCGCCTCCAAGACCTGCTCCACTCGGTATATGCTTGAAAAGATGAATATCTACAGGAGCAAGATCGAAGTCCTGCTTCAGGAGTTTATAAGCCTTGACCACAAGATTGTCATCCGGATTGCAGTCAAGAACATTACCTTTCATACTGATTTTATAGTCCTTACCCTCCTCTTCCAATGGTTTTACTTCAAGGGCATCCTGAAGATTGATAGGGAAAAACACTGTCTCAAGATTATGATATCCGTCCGGGCGTTTCTCGACTATATTCAAGCCCAGATTTATTTTGGCATTTGGAAATGTTATCATTGTCGTAGAATTTATAATTTCTTCAAATATAGCACTTATGTTTTAATTATTTGTTTCTGATAGCAAAAATATAATAGACCATTATTGAAAGCAACATTGCCGTTACAGATATTCCTATAGCAGGATTTGCCCAGGGGAAAGTGATAGACAATGCATTGAAAACAAGCATCAGGCTGATAAAAATATTTACAATCCTCATTAACCGAAGTGCCATTACGTATTGCTTTACTATATTCTGACGGAATATTCTCACCGGGAAACGTATATATTCCACCGGAGTGTAGGGACATGTAAATACCAGCAGACAAACAATAAGATTTACCAGGAAACCTGTCAGCATATTTTTGTTTTCAAATCCATTATTTACCACAAAATATAAACATCCCGCTATTACCATTAACGCCGAAACCACCTCAAACACCCTATCAATCAAAGAAGGATGGTATTTGATATTTATATCCTGTCCTTGTGCAGAATATGGCCCAAGATTTATATTAAAGAAACGCATTCTAATCTTTTTCATCGTCTGTCACCCTTTCTTTTCGTGTTTTCTTCAATCGGCCACTTTTTCGCAATGCCTCGTTGATTATCCACTGAAGCTGACCGTTGGTGCTGCGAAATTCATCCGCAGCCCATTGCTCAATGGCTTCCATAGTTTCCGAATCCACACGAAGCACAAAACTCTTTATCGAACTTTCTTTTTTGGCCATAATATTATTTATTCCAGTTTACCTGAATAATATGAATAGTAATTATTAAATTCATTAAATGATAAAAATGCACCAAATAGAATTGATATTGCCACCAGACGCAACTTCATATCCATAAGTCCTGTTACGCCACATTTAAAATAGTAAGAAATACAAAGAATCAAAACTATTATTAATGTATAGAAAGCAAAGAGATATAAAGCACACGCCACTCTATTCTTGATATACAATCTGTCTGTAAAGTTATTCAAGACAATATATTTGAATTCTTTTACCGGCTTGAAATATCTATAAGCATAATACAATATAGAAAGGACTAAAAGCGAGAGTAATAATCCATAAACAAATATCTCGTCTTCAACCGGCTTTACAGATTGTATAAAGAATTTTACAAAGCCATTAACCGAAATAACTAAAGTCATTACAATACTCAACAGCATCGGTATGAAAGAGGATACTCTTGTAGAACAATAATATCCCTTTCTACTATCAAAAAACTTCATCCTAAACATAGCACTGTAAATATAATTCAAAGAAAAACAAATCTATCAATGATGCAATGTACCAGTATTAACCACAGGTTGTGCAGCCTCATCAGCACAAAGAACAACCAGCAGATTGCTCACCATTGCAGCTTTACGCTCTTCGTCAAGTTCAACTATTTCTTCATCTGAAAGTTTGTCAAGAGCCATTTTAACCATCGAAACCGCACCTTCAACAATCTTTTCCCTAGCACTGATGATTGCAGATGCCTGCTGGCGGCGCAACATCACAGCAGCGATTTCAGGAGCGTATGCCAGATAGTTTATCCTTGCCTCCAGTATTTCAATACCCGCCATAGTCAGGCGTTCATTCAGTTTCTGTTCCAACTGTTCATTTATTTCTTCACCACCGGAACGCAAAGTCAACTCATCAGCTTCCGACTCATTATTATCATATGCATACTGTCCTGCCACCTGACGCAAAGCGGCGTCACTCTGTATGCGAACAAAATTCTCGAAAGCATTCATGCGGCTACCAACCGTACTCCCAACTGAAACCTCTTTACCATTAGCTGTCGAAGTATTAGCTATTGTCTGGGAATCAATCTCAAACATAGCCTTGTAAGTATCCTTCACCTTCCAAACAAGTACAAGACCTATCAATACAGGATTACCAATTTTGTCATTCACCTTTATAGGCTCAACATCCAGGTTTCTTGCACGTAAAGAAAGTTTCTTCTTATCCATAAAAGGATTCACCCAAAAGAATCCGGTTTCCTTGAACGTTCCTTTATACTTTCCGAAGAAGACCATCACTCTGGCCTCATTAGGTTCCAACTGCATATATCCACCCCAAAATATCAACCATGCCAAAATACACAATGCACCTACTATATACAAAGCTATAAATCCTGGAAGGAAACAAGCAACTGCAGCTCCTGTAAGCACTATCAAATGTAAAAACAAGGCTAAAAAGCCATTCATCTTAAAACCTTTGTAAACTAATTCTCTTGTGTCCATAATTATAAGATTAAGTGATATTATTTTGATATCACAAATATATGGATTTAATTTTACTTTCAAAAGAAATTAGAGATAATTTTCCGATAAAATCCCCATTAACTAACAATAAAAAAGACATGACCTGTTAAGCCATATCAAACAATATTCAGAAGTCATTAAAACATTACCCAATCGCACTGAAATTAAATAGAATTTATCTTGATATATTCTTTAAATTACACTTGTGTTTTTATAAACCACAGTGTTATTTGTAAAAACACAAGTGTAATTTATCTAAATACAACTTATATTTATAGAACATATAAAGACGTTTGAACAAATATTACTTGATTCATTTTGTTACTCAAGCTGTAAAAAACAATACAAAAAATTATCAATTTATCAAAATATATCATATTTTTGCATATAGAGTTCTAAATCTTAATTATCACAAATGTATAACTCTTAATTTTTTCATTATGAAAAGCATTTATTTATTTGTAGCACTACTACTGACGGTAGTATCTTTCATGGCTTCATGTTCCAAGTCTGATGATTATCTGAACGTAATTCCTAAGGACACCCCAATGGTGGCATCAATTAACCTACAAGCTTTAGGTGAAAAAGCCGGAATAAACGACAGTGAGAACAAAGAAGCATTAGGCAAACTGACCGATATGCTGAAAAAAGAAATGAATGCGGCCAGTTTCGAAAAACTGCAAAGTATAATAGAAAATCCAAAGAAATGCGGAATCGACCTGAACAAGCCGGTTTATGCATTCACGTCTGACGAAAAGTCCTTGATTCTCACAGCAAAAGTAATCGACAAAGAAGCGCTGTCAAGCAGTATAACACTTTTAGGAAATAATTCTAAAGCAAATGCCATAACAGAAGAAGAAGAAGGTTATAGTTTCTCACAGTTAGATAACAACAGCTATCTTGCATTCAACGAAAACACCTTAATAGCAGTGAAAAGTAATATACTGGCGAACATAGACAAAATGAAGTTGAACGCCATTGAAATACTCAACAGAAAAGGCGATGAAAGTATAGTGTCCGACAAAGGTTTCATAAAAATGCAGGATGAAAAAGCAGACATTGCAATATACAACAATTTCGAGATATTTGACAATAGCTACAAAAATATCCTAGCAATGGGACTTGGCGTAGAAGATGCAGCAAAGAAATGTAAACTTATTTCAGGTATATTATTTGAAGATGGTAAACTTGTCATAAATTCGGAATTATATACCGAAGATGAAAAGATAAAGGAATTGCAGGAGAAACAAAACGATTACTTGTCTCATATCAATAACTCACTACTGAAGTTCTTCCCTAAATCATCATTATGCCTGATGAGCATAAGTATGGAGAATGACAAAATATTCGAAATGCTAAAAGAAAACAAGGATTTCCAAAAGAACATTTCACTGGAAGACGCCGAGACTATAGAAAATATTCTAAAATCTATCGGCAAGGAAATAACTTTTGGCATAACAGACTTCAACTTGACAGAAAAACCTGCAATAGTTATTTATGCAGAAGCAAAGAACGGCGACATACTTAAAGAACTGTATAACAACAAAAATAGTAACTCGTTTACAAAAAATTCAAGATTTACAGAACTGAAAGAGAATGAATATTTAATACAGTCAGGAAGAGACAATATATTCATCGGTTATAAAAACGATATGATATATGCTACAAACAGCGAGACCTGGTATAAAACTATAGGTAAAAAACTGGAAGATTCAGCCGAAGACAATACCTATGCCAATGATATAAAAGGCAAACGAATGGCATATATTATTGACTTCAATGCATTAAGCCAGCTACCCGTGATGCAAATGGTATTAAAATCCGGTGATGCAAAAATGACAGCAGTAGGAAGTGTTCTGAAAAATGCCAACAATATGAGTATCACCTACGATGATGAAATTACAATGACAGTACAGCTGAAAGACACAAAAACGAATTTCCTAAAACAAATGATACAGATTACTAAAGAACTCGCCGGTATCTGAAAAATAAAATAATAAGTTTCAAAGTCCCATAATAGGTTTATCACGAATAGGCCAATTATGGGACTTTACTCTTTTATTTGAAACGAAGATTATTGGGATATGAAGTTTTTTTATTAAGTTTGTTCTCATTATGGGAAAACAACAGACAAACATAAAGGAAAAAGGACGTGTCAGCCTGAAAGAGCCGAGACGTTATAAAGTAGTTATCTATAACGATGACTTCACAACCATGGATTTCGTGGTAAAGATTCTGACTACAGTATTCTTCAAATCGGAAAATGAAGCTGAGGTACTGATGATGAGTGTTCACAAAAGCGGTTCTGCAGTTGTGGGCATTTACAGCTACGACATTGCGCTGTCTAAGGTGAGAAAAGCTACGGACATGGCACGTGAAGAAGGATTTCCACTAAAACTTACAGTACTGCCTGAGGACAAGCAGGCCTAACATTCACAACAGAAAATATGGACTTGAAATATACTAAACACGTAAATAAAGCATTGGAAGTTGCACATACGGAAGCAAAGTTCAGGAGACACGAATTTGTTACTCCTGAGCACCTTTTGTATGCCCTAATGCAACAGGATGAATTCGTATATGCACTTGAGGACATGGCTTGCAACATAAACAAGCTGGAGAAAAATGTAAAGGAAGTTCTGAACACAAAATTCGAGGTCTTGCCTGAAGGTACGCAATACGAGCCGGAAAACTCTACTCAAATGGCAGAGATTTTCATAAAGGCACATATGATTGTCACCTTCTCAGGAGCCAACGAAATAGATGTTCCACACTTGGTACAGGGTATGCTTGAACTGACAGACTCCTGGGCAGCATATATCCTGAAAAATACCTTGAAAGATGATATTGCCGAGTTCACAAGCATGCTCATTGATGAATACAGCTATGACTACGATGACATTCTCGATCATGAACACGGCTACGAGAAAAACGAGACATGGAAAAACTTCGTAACCTGCATAAACGACAATTTAGAGAGCCATAATCCGCTTATCGGAAGAGAAGAAGAACTTGAAAAGACTATCAGGGTTCTGTGCCGCAAGGAGAAGAACAATCCTCTGCATATAGGCGAATCAGGTGTTGGAAAGACTTCTCTCATATATGGTCTTGCAGAAAGGATAGAGAAAGGCAATGTGCCGGAGAAACTGAAAGGTTACCGCATCTATGAACTTGATCTTGGCGGTATCATAGCCGGAACACAGTACCGTGGTGAGTTTGAAAAGCGACTGAAGGGTATCATGCTTGGAGCAGAGAAAGAGGGCAAAGCCATCATCTACATTGACGAAATCCACAATCTTATCGGTGCCGGAAGAACCAGTGACGGATCGTTGGATGCATCGAATATGCTTAAACCATACCTTGAAGGAGGAAATATAAAATTCATTGGTTCAACCACTTACGAGGAGTACAACAAATACTTTGCAGGAAGCAAGGGAATGGTAAGACGCTTCCAACAGATAGATATTCTTGAACCAAGCATCGATGATACTGTCAAGATTATAAAGGGACTTATAAAGGGATACGAGACATTCCACAACGTGAAGTATCGTAAGGGAGTGATTGAGTATGCCGTAAGCATGAGTGACAAATACATCAAAGATAAGTTCCTACCCGATAAGGCTATCGACCTGATAGACGAGGCTGGTGCATACAGAGAAATACACAACGACGGGAAAGATAAAAATATCGTTACAAAAGAACTCATTTCGGACATCCTTGCAAGAATGTGCAAGATAGAATCCATCACTGCCAAGGAAGATAATACAGAGCTTGAGCATCTGCCAGCCAAGATGAAAGCGCTTATCTACGGACAGGATCAGGCTATCACTCAAGTGACGGAAGCTGTTATGATGTCTAAAGCCGGACTGAACGATGACAACAAGCCTATAGCAAGTCTACTGTTTGTGGGTCCTACAGGCGTGGGTAAGACAGAGATTGCAAAAGTCCTTGCTGCCGAACTTGGTATAGGCCTGGTACGTTTCGATATGAGTGAGTATTCGGAAAAACATACTGTGGCGAAACTTATCGGCTCGCCTGCCGGATATGTGGGCTATGAAGAAGGCGGACTTCTGACAGATGCTATACGCAAGACTCCAAACTGTGTTCTGCTGCTTGACGAAATAGAAAAAGCTCATCCGGACATATTCAACATACTTCTTCAGGTGATGGACTATGCCGTGCTTACCGACAACAAGGGACGCAAGTCGGACTGCCGTCATTTGATTCTGATTATGACATCGAATGCGGGAGCACAATATGCTCATCAAGCTTCGATAGGGTTCAAGGGACAGGCCACTGCAGGAGACTCCATGCTGAAACAGGTTAAGAAGACATTCAAACCAGAGTTCCTGAACAGACTCTCTGCCACTGTGGTGTTCAACGATATGGACAGTAACATGGCTCAACTTATCCTCGAAAAGAAACTGAGAGAATTCAGCGCGAAACTTGAGGCTAACAAGGTGACTATGGAAATAGGTACTGATGCCAAGGAATGGTTGCTGAAGAAGAGTATAACCAAGGAATACGGTGCACGCGAAATGGACAGAGTTATAGGTCATCACCTGAAACCGCTGTTCGTCAAAGAAATGCTTTTCGGCAAGCTGAAGAACGGTGGCCATGCTCTTGTCGGCATAGAGAATAATATTCCTGCCATAACCCTGAAAAAGTGATAAGGCATGGTATTCAAGTTGAGTAAAAGACTTGCCTTTCCGGATCCTCATTTGGGAGAGCCGGACGGGCTGCTTGCCATAGGCGGTGATTTGTCAATCGACAGACTGCTGCTGGCATACTCTTACGGTATATTCCCGTGGTATGCCTTCAAAAGACAGGTCATAGAATGGTGGTGCCCTATGCAGAGATTCGTAATCTTCCCTTCGGAGATACATGTATCGCACTCCATGCGTACACTGATAAACAAAGACAAGTACAGAATAAGCATTAACGAAGCTTTTGAAGATGTGATACGCAATTGCGGAAAGCTGCGCGAGGATGAAGAAGGCGCTTGGCTCGGCCCGGAAATGACGGAAGCGTACATCAGACTGCATGAACAGCAGTTTGCAGCCAGTGTGGAGGTATGGGAGGATGACAGGCTCGTAGGCGGACTTTATGGTGTAGCATTGGGGAAATGCTTTTTCGGTGAGAGTATGTTCTCGCTTGTTCCAAGTGCTTCAAAACTTGCTCTTATACATCTGGCATGGTTCCTTGAAGAGAGAGGCGGACTGATGATAGACTGTCAGTTCGAGACTCCGCACCTGAAATCGATGGGTGGCAGATACATTTCGTATGAGGAGTATATGAATATTCTTTCACAAGAATAAAACCATAAAAAGAAAATCCGTCAGCATTTTCACAAACACTGACGGACTTTTAATCAATGAGGAATTAAAAACATAACTCCAACATAAAACCAAACAAGAATATTAAGCTTTTGTATAACTTTCAAAATATATAACAGAGGAACTATAGCTTTTGTTCGATCATAAAACAAAAAAAATTATGAAAACAGGGAAAAAAATTCTCATAGCGATACCTATTGCCATAATTATAGTGTATCTGTGCCTGCCTTTCTATGCCAAAAAGGCACTGATCCACTGGTTTCCCACTATTGACGACCTAGGTATTTTCGAACATGCCACTGTTCATGCGCCCGATTCCTGCTGGGAATGGGCTGTCTCGGAGGATTACAATTCTTTCCAGCTCTCAAAGGAGGATTCGGCGTACATAGACGATATGAAAACGGTGTCTTTCTTGGTAATAAAAAATGACAGTATTCTGTACGAGACTTATCGCGGAGGATGGAACGACACTCTGACTTCAAACCTGTTTTCTGCCACTAAAAGCATAGTGGGACTACTTGTTGGAATAGCCATAGACGAGGGCAAAATAGGCAGTGTGGACGATAAGGTAGTGAAATATATCCCTGAATACAGCCGTGGAAGGCAAAAGGATATCACTATCAGAAACCTGCTTACAATGAGTGCCGGGATGGACTGGGACGAAGCCTACGCTTCACTTTTCTCTGTAACCACGCACGGATATTACGGCAATGACCTCTACGAACTAATCATGGGCCTTGATATAGTAGATACTCCGGGAGTTCAGTATTCCTACAGAAGCGGTGAGACACAACTGCTGTCATTTGTTCTTGAAGCGGCAACTGGTGAAACCATCAGTCAATATGCAGAGAAGAAGCTCTGGCAGCCGATGCTGGCAGGACAGGATGCTTTCTGGCTACTCGACAAGAAGAACGGTGATGAGAAATCATTCTGCTGCTTCCACACAACAGCAAGGGATGCTGCAAGATTCGGACGTCTGATGTTGAACAAAGGAAACTGGAACGGAAGGCAACTGGTCAGCAAGGAATATATAGAAGAGGCCATGACACCGGCATCATATCTGAAAGACCAGTGGGGCAAAGACCCGCTTTCATATTATGGCTACCAGACATGGATTATGGACTACAAAGGAGAGAAATGTCCGTACTTCAGAGGTATGCTGGGACAATATATCATAGCCATACCTTCGAAGAATGCTATAGTGGTTCGCCTCGGGCATAAACGTTCGAGAGAGTATGTCAAGGAACTCACTACGGACATAATAAAATATATGGAAATAGCTGAAAAAATTTTACAACAATAACCACTCTATATGGAACAGGACCCAAGATTATTAGTATATAAGGCTTCGGCAGGCTCAGGAAAGACTTTCACCCTGGCTGTGCAATATATCAGGCAACTGATAGAAGACCCCTACTCATACAGACGTATTCTGGCAGTTACTTTCACCAACAAGGCTACTACAGAGATGAAGGAAAGAATCCTCAGTCAGCTGTACGGTATAGCCACTTCGCTTAAATCCTCGGACGGCTATCTGAAAGAGATAATGAAAACCTCAAATAAAAGCGTTGACGAAATAAGGATAGCTGCTGACACTGCACTGAAGAATATCATCCACGACTACAGCCGTTTCAGAATAGAGACTATCGATTCGTTCTTCCAGTCGGTAATGAGAAATCTTGCACGCGAACTTGAGTTGGGTGCCAATATGACAATCGAGCTGAATAACGGCGATGTCTTGAGTGATGCCGTAGATAGTATGATTGAGAAACTGAATCGTATGTCACCTACCCTCTACTGGCTACTTGAATATATAGAAGAAAGAATAGCCGACGACAAACGTTGGAATGTATCTTCCGAAATTAAAGGTTTCGGTCGCAATATCTTCGACGAGGCATATATAGAAAAAGGCGTGGCATTACGTGAAAAACTGAAGGACACTAAGTTTATCCCGCAATACAGAAAGAAACTCCAGGAAAAACGTGAATCCATACTTGACACAATGAAGGGATTCAACGAACACTTTCAGGAAATTCTGAATGCCAACGGGCTTACACCTGCCGACTTGAAAAACAGCGCCAGGGGCATAGGAAGCTATTTCAACAAGATTGCATCCGGGAAACTGAGCAATGATGTAAGAAATGCCACTGTTGAGAAATGCCTGGAAGGTGCGGAAAACTGGACAACAAAGACCTCTCCATATAAAAGTACCATTATATCACTTGCAGACCAGGTTCTGATACAGATACTTAATGATGCGGAGAACACGAGAATGGCAAGCAACAAGGTTCTGAATTCGTGCGACATGTCGCTCCGCTATCTCAACAATCTGCAATTGCTCATGCGTATAGACAGCGAAGTAAGGGAACAGAACCTTAGTCATAACCGTTTCCTGCTTTCGGATACCAACGCGCTGCTCCACAGTATCATCAGAGAAGGTGACGCCTCTTTCGTATATGAGAAAATAGGTACTACAATAGACACCGTGATGATAGACGAGTTTCAGGACACATCGCGTATGCAATGGGAAAACTTCCATCTTCTGCTTGAGGAAAGTCTCGCACAAAAGGAAGGCAGTATGATAGTGGGTGACATAAAGCAGAGTATCTACCGCTGGAGAAACGGCGACTGGAAGATTCTTGCCGGACTGGATAAGGACAAAAGTTTCCGTCTGAATTCGAAAACGCTGGATACAAACTGGCGAAGTGAAGCTAATATCATAGCTTTCAACAATGATATATTTACATCTGCCTGTAAGGTTCTGAACGAAAGATACAAGGCTGATGAAGGGGAAGATTGCACGCAACTGCTTGACGCGTATAGCGATGTCCGCCAGAAAACATCAAAGGATACGAAGGAAGGATACATCAAGATATCTTTCCTGAAAAACAGCGAGGAACATCCATACACCGACACTACTATGGAACTGCTGGCAGAGGAGGTTGACTCTCTCGTAAAGAGAGGTGTCAGAGTGAATGACATTGCTATATTGGTTAGAAAAAACAAAAGCATACCTGCCATAGCAGATTACTTTGACAAAAATACTCCGTACCGAGTCGTTTCGGACGAAGCATTCCGACTTGACGCTTCGCTTGCAGTGTGTATGCTCATCGACGGACTGAGGTATATATCCGAGCCTACGGACAGGATAGCCTGTGCAAGACTGGCAGTGGCTTATCAGAAGGAAATCCTCAAAAAGAATGTGGATTATAACACTGTGCTGCTGAACAACGTTGAGGATTATCTACCTGCCGAGTTCCGGTTAATGCTGCCTGAAATGAGTCTTATGCCATTATACGAACTGCTTGAAAAGCTGTTCATGATTTTCCGCATGGATATGATAGAAGAGCAGGATGCCTATCTCTGTGCTTTCTATGATGCGGTGACTGAATATATGCAGAACAATTCTTCGGAACTGACCTCATTCCTGACATACTGGAACGATACTCTTTATGCAAAGACTATCCCGTCCGGTGAAATATCCGGTATCAGAATCCTTTCAATCCACAAATCGAAAGGTCTGGAATATCACACAGTGTTACTACCATTCTGCGACTGGAAGATGGAGAATGAAACTTTCAACCACATGTTGTGGTGCAGAATAAACGAAGCGGATGCCAACAAGGAACCGTTCTGTGAACTTGACCTTACTCCTGTGAACTATTCATCCGCCATGGCAGAATCATATTTCAGCGACAGCTACAGAGAAGAACGTCTGCAACTGTGGGTAGATAATCTGAACCTGCTGTACGTAGCATTTACCCGAGCATGCAAAAACCTGATAGTATGGTGCAAGGACGAGCAGAAAGATACCGTATCAAAATTGCTAAGAGAATCAATAGACTGCATGAAAGAAATAAAAATGACATGCAACATGCCTGAACCTGATGAAGAAGACGAAGAGAATAAGGAAGAAAACGACGAACCTATCGTATATGAATACGGAGATATCTGCATTAGTGGTGAAAAGAAAAAATCAGATTCCACAAACAGACTTGTAGCCATACCTGACGCTGTAAACGTAAAGATTGAATCACTTGAAACGGAGATTGACTTCAAGCAGTCCAACCGTTCTGCCGACTTCATAAGAGGCGATGAGGATGAGGAAGAAAATCTTCGTTCGCAATATATCAGACAGGGACAGCTGCTTCATACACTTTTTGCATCTATCGATACGAAGGAAGATTTGACTGCCGCCATAGAAAGACTTCTGTTTGAAGGTGTAATAGAATCGGCAGAGAAAGCCCAAGAGATATATGAGATAGCAGAAAGAGCTTTGAACCTTGATGAAGTGAAGGACTGGTATAGTGGAGAATGGACATTGTATAACGAATGCTCCATAATCTATAATGACGAACAAGGAAAGATGCAGACCCGACGTCCGGACCGAGTTATGATGAAGGGAAACGAGGTAGTTGTGGTTGATTTCAAGTTCGGAAAGAAAAAGCCGGAATACTCCACACAAGTCAGAGAGTATATGTCTCTGCTATCGGAAATGGGATATACTGACATAAAAGGATATATATGGTATGTCTATTCCGGAGAACTTGAGAATGTGTAACGATTTATTTAAAAAGAAATGGAAACTTTTCTAAAGCTTGTAGCTCACGATTTATATACGAAGACAAACGGTGACTTTGCCCGTACAGCCATTGTCTTCCCAAACAAGAGAGCAGGACTGTTCTTCAATGAATATCTGTCATCGGAAACTGACAGACCTATATGGTCGCCCGCATACATAAGTATAGGCGAACTGTTCCGAAAAGTATCAGACCTTCAGATTGGTGACCCTGTGAAGTTAGTGTGCGAACTCTATAAAGTGTTTGTAAACATAACCGGCAGCAAGGAATCGCTAGACGATTTCTACTTCTGGGGTGAACTTCTTATAAGCGACTTTGACGATGCTGACAAGAATATGGTGGATACAGAAGCTATGTTCCGCAATATCAAGGACCTGAACGAACTTAGCGACAACGGGTACGAATTTCTGGAAGAAGGACAGAAGGAAGCATTAAGCCAGTTCTTCAAGAATTTCTCCATCGACAAGGTTACCGAACTGAAACAACGATTCATCAATATCTGGGACGTATTGGGAGAAATATATACAAAATTCAAAGCCGTACTCCGCGAACAGGGCATAGCTTACGAGGGTATGATGTACAGAGAAGTAACAGAATCTATGGATATTGACAAACTCCCTTATGATAGATATGTCTTCG
Source organism: uncultured Bacteroides sp. (assembly GCF_937912035.1). Lineage (GTDB taxonomy): Bacteria > Bacteroidota > Bacteroidia > Bacteroidales > Bacteroidaceae > Phocaeicola. The sequence goes on along the minus strand of NZ_CALDPF010000030.1, from coordinate 42,644 downwards.
TGGGATTCAACGTGCTGAATAAGGTGGAACATACTCTGTTCAAGAAACTTGATAAGGCTGGAAAGGCTATGTTCTATTGGGATTACGACAATTTCTATCTCAACAAGCACCCTCACGAGGCAGGTGAATTCATAAAGCGCAACCTAAGGGATTTTCCATCGGAACTTCCAACATCTGTATTCAACAATCTGAACTCTCCGAAAGATATTACATATATTGAATCGCCTACCGAAAACGGTCAGGCAAGGTATCTTCCGCAATGGATAAGAACAAACCTTACGGAAGAAGAAAAAGAAACAGCGGTGGTATTATGTAACGAATCTTTACTACAGCCGGTTCTGCATTCTCTGCCAGAGAATATACGTCATATCAATATAACAATGGGATTTCCATTGTCGCAGACTCCTGCGTGCAGCTTTATCAACTCACTCATTGAGCTTCACACCTCAGGCTACAATCCTTCAAACGGCAGGTTCCTGTTTGCCGAAGTTTTGAGTGTTCTTAAACATCCATACACACAACTCCTGAGCGAGGAAGCAGAGAAGCTGGAGAAATCTCTTATCCACGACAACCGCTTCTACCCTCTTCCTTCGGAACTGAAAAAGGACGAAACTACAGAAACCATATTCACGCCTTGCAACAGCAACCATGCTATCTGTCAGATGATTTCTACAGTACTGAAACAGGTAGCAGCCGTATATCAGAAGAAATCAGCTACTATGGATACAGCTCTTGACCAACTGTATCGCGAAGCGTTGTTCAAAGCATATACCATGGTAAACCGTTTCAACTCTCTTATAGAAGAAGGCGACCTTGATGTGAACCAAAGTACATTCAAGCGTCTGCTCTCACGCGTCATACAGTCGGCCAACATTCCTTTCCACGGCGAGCCGGCAATCGGTATGCAGGTGATGGGAGTCCTTGAAACTCGAAATCTTGACTTCAGAAACGTAATAATGCTTTCGGTGAACGAAGGACAACTGCCTAAAAGCGGAAGCGATGCATCATTCATCCCATACAATATCAGAAAGGCATTCGGCATGACTACTATAGACCATAAGATAGCTGTTTTTGCATATTACTTCTACAGACTGCTGCAAAGAGCTGAAAAGGTAACTCTTCTTTTTAACACTTCAAGCGACGGAATAAACCGAGGAGAGATGTCACGCTTCATGCTTCAGTTCCTAATCGAATGGGGATTCGACATCAAACGTGAAAGACTGGAAGCCGCACAATCGCCACAGGGTACTGAAAAGATTGAAATCCAAAAGACTCCGGAGATAATGAGGCGAATGCAAAGCAATTTCGATACAAGAGTAAACAAAAAGGCCATTTTGTCACCTTCAGCACTCAACACATATATAGACTGTAATCTGAAGTTTTATTACAAATATGTAGCTTTGTTGACAGCACCCGATGAAGTAAGTGCGGATATAGATTCTGCAAAATTCGGAAGTATATTCCACTATGCAGCCGAACATATCTACAAAGATCTCACGGCGCACGGTAAAGTGATAGATTGCAACTCTCTTGAAAAGCTTTTGCAAAACGACGTAAAACTCCAGGAATATGTTGATAATGGTTTCAAGGAACTGTTCTTCAATATACCTCTGACAGAACGTCCAGAATACAACGGATTACAACTCATAAACTCTGCAGTCATACTTAGGTACATAAAGCAACTTTTACGGAATGACCTGAGATATGCTCCGTTCACATTCACAGCTTCAGAACAGTTTGTGGAAGAAGAAATTGATATAAATACTCCGAAAGGTGTAATCAAATCAAGAATTGGCGGTATAATAGACCGTATGGATACAAAAGACAACACCCTCCGTATAGTGGATTACAAAACAGGTGGTGATGCACAGTGCCCATCAGACGTAAAATCACTGTTCGTGCAGGATAAGAAAAGATCAAATTATATTTTCCAGACATTCATGTACGCGTCAATCGTATGCAAGAAACTGAGAGAGAAAAACAATCCGTTGAAGGTTGCTCCTTCCCTGCTCTATATACATAAAGCAGCATCAGAAAACTACTCACCTGTGGTTCAGATGGGAGAAGGCAGAAAAAAAGAAGATATAGATGATTTCAACAAACATGAAAAAGAATTCCGTGAGAATCTTAACATTCTTTTAGAGGAGATTTTTAACCCTGAAATAAGTTTCTCCCAAACCGAGGTTGAAGACAAATGTCAGTATTGTGATTATAAAGATTTGTGTAAAAAGTAACATTTTGATATAAATACTGTTAATCAACTACAATTTTTAGGGCATTACTATTGCACATATCACGAAATATGGTTACATTCGCATGTTTTTCATAGTAATAGATTTATATATCCTGACTTCAAGCTTGTGAAAGTGAGTAAGTCAGAGAGACAAAAGAGTTTGTCCCTAAAGAACAAGAGACTGCAATTTTCCCCGGCAGTCTCTTTTTTTGTTCATATATATTACTTAATTTTGTATCACGATAACAGTTAAAAACACAAATCTTATGAAAACAAGAACATTAATCGAATCAATCAAAAGCAGAGCTTTTTATCTAATGTTGTGCATAACTATGGCTGTAGCTTTCAGCGCATGTTCCGAGGAAGTGCTTGAAGATGATATTGCAGGCGAATACATTGGCGGTTCTGAAGAAACCGGTGACATATTAATAAGGATAAACAAAAGTAGTTCAGGTTATAACTTTTATTGTAGATACGAAGATTGGGGAGCAGCAAATTCCAGACTTAACCTACAGTCAGTGGAATGGAAGGGAACATTTACTAATATTCCATCAGATGTGGTAAAGAACAGTAAAGGAGAAGAAATAGGAGAAATTGAATTCACAAAAACAAGTGATTATGTAAAAGTAGAATTCACCTCATATACAGATCCCAAAGGAAAGTACAGTGCAAAAAAAGGCGGTGAAATGGCAGACCTCTTATAAAAGAGCAATGGATTTAAAAAGCCATGACAGAATATTAGTTTCTAATAACTGTCATGGCTTTTTCATTTTCCTATAGGTTTATTCTTTATCCTTATTGGTATCCGCATAATGTTGGAACAACACATATAATATTGAGTTGAGGATTATTTACCTCATATGCATTTAATCACATCGTGTTTTTACAAAGTTCAAAAACCGCGTCAAGGCATCCTCCAATACAGCACGCGGACAGGCTATATTCCAGCGCATGAATCCTTCGCCATTTTCTCCATACATTGTACCGCTGTTAAGCCACAATCCGGTCTCTTCGAGCAGTAATGCCTGCAGCTCGTCTGATGATATGTGCAATATACTGCAGTCTGTCCACACTAGATATGTCCCTTCTAATTCAGTTACCGTGAATTGAGGCAAGTTTTCGGTAAAGAAATTGCACAAAAAATCGTAGTTTGTTTTAAGATAATCCAGAAGTTGAATCAGCCACTCCTCTCCTTGGTTATATGCTGCTATGGTAGCTTCAATTCCGAATGGATTGACATCACACACCTCATTTATGTTTATGGCCTTATCTATTCGCTCACGTACTCTATCATCGGCAGCGATAATATTGGCTATCTGCAATCCTGCCATATTGAATGATTTACTAGGAGAAATACATGTTACAGAGTTCTGTAAATGTTTTTCGCTGATTGATGCAAACGGAGTGTAAACATGTTCTGGATAAACCAGCTCACAATGAATTTCATCGGCAATAACTGTAACATGATTTTTTATACAGATCTCCCCTATCCGACACAATTCTTCGCGTGTCCAGACCCTACCGGCGGGATTATGCGGATTGCAGAGCAACATGAGCTTGGTGTCTGGAGCTGCAGCCTTGCGTTCCAGATCCTCATAATCTATATGATAAGTCCTGTTCTCATATTTAAGCGGATTTGTGATTATCCGGCATCCATTATTCCTTATAGATGAAAAGAAACAGTTATAGACAGGTGTTTGCACTATCACTCCGTCTCCTGGTTCAGCCAAAGCCTTTATAACGGCAGATATAGCGGGAACCACTCCGGAAGTATAGATAAACCATTCTCTGTCAATCAGCCAATTATGTCTCCTGTCAAACCAATCTATTACGGACTTGTAATATTTGTCAGGAACGTGTACATATCCATATATCCCATGTTCCACTCTTCTAGCGAGGGCATCAATTATCGCAGGTGCAGTACGGAAATCCATATCTGCCACCCAAAGCGGAAGCACATCCCTATCCTCAGGCATACTGTCCCATTTGTAGGAATTGGTTCCCCTACGAGGAATTATTTTATCAAAATCGTACATCATGTCCATATTTAGTCAGTAAAGCAAGTACGTTCATCTCTAAGTCTGATTTCACAATCTGCCGGAGCCTTGATATTCTCATCTATTGTGATGGAACCATATTCATCCGCAACAATACATCCCGACATCGGATTCTTAATATTGGTTATGGCACCACGGATATCGGCATGCAGCGTACTATACTCAAATGCACGGTCGCAGTCCGGTCCGAAAGTACAGTTCTCCAGCACAAGGTCATGAGCGTAACAAAGAGGTTGCTCACCGGTAATATGACAGTTCACAAGACGTAGGTTTCTTGAATGCCATCCCAAATACTCACCATTAAGCTCCGAATCATAAATCGTTACGTTCTCTACCTCCCAGAAAGCATCCTTTGTAGTAATTTTGGCATTATGGATTTCTACATTCTTCACATACTGGAAAACATACTTGCTGTCGCTTTCCAATCCGTCCACATATATATTGTTGCTGAACATGAACGGATAAGTACCTCCATGTAAAACAAGATTTTTGACACGTATTCCGTTACAGCGCCAGAACACTTCATCCGCGTCGTTCATCGTTACATTCTCAATGTCTATTTCACTCATCTCGCGGAACATTTTAGGAGCGTCTATCACTGTGTCTGTCATCTTCAGGTGGTCTGAATACCATAGAGCGGAACGTCCACCCACATCAAAATAGCACTTGTCTATTTTGAAACCGTGTACATGCCAGAAAGGATAGTTTCCTTCGAAACGGCATTTGAAAGCCTCGATATTGCTACATTCTTTAATGGCAGATTCGCCAGCCCTGATAATTACATTTTCAAGACGGAGGTCGTGAGATTCGAACAATGGTCGTTCGCCCCCAAATTCAGTATTCTTAATCAGTTTCATACTTGTAATATATTAGCGGTCATTTATAAATAATCACAAAATTCTTTTCTTCAGTTATCGCTTACATTATTTCATACTACAAAATTAAGCCTTCCGTTTTTACTCTCATGTAGATGAATTACAGAGAAAATTACCCAAATTACTGACATCATTTCATACAGTTCATCCATCGCTCCCGTTTCAGACGAACGAGGAATATGAAGCCACGAAAACAAAGTTCCACACACATGGCTATCCATACACCCTTCAATCCTAATGACGGAGCGAGTAAGGCAGCCAATGACAGACGAATAGCCCAGATACTGAAGAAATTCATCAGACAAGGGACAAGTGTATCAGCCGCACCCACAAAAACGCCGTAAGCAACTATCGAAGCTGCAAACATTGGCTCGGCAAATGCCTCAATACGTAGTGCCATCACACCAAGTTCTCTGATTTCATGAACCGGTGTCATCAAACCTATAATCTGAGGCGCAAACATATACATAAGTATCCCCATTAATCCCATGACAATCATTCCCATCAATACGGTGATACGCGCAAAACTGCGAGTGAGTCTTTTGCGACCGGCACCGACACTCTGGCCTACCAGTGTGGTAGCAGCATCGGCAATTCCATAACCTGGCATATAACAAAGACTTTCCGCAGTGACAGCAAACGAATTTGCCGCAATAGCAAAGACACCAAGCGGAGCGACTATAACCGTTGTCATGATTTGAGCTCCGCAAATGACTATATGTTCCAGTCCCATAGGACAACCTATACGAAGAGCTTTTCTTATAGTTGACGCACTGAGACGGAAATCATATCTTTCTCCGGTAAGTTTAAGTTCATTCGAACGAGTCCAAAGATACCACAGCAGAATGATAGCAATCACAGTCTCAGCAGCAGCAGTACCTAATGCAGCACCTTTCACACCTAGTCCAGCACCAGGCACAATGAAAGTCACATCAGCCAGTTCACATTGGTGTGAAGGAAATATCAGCAAGAAATTAAAGACCACATCCAGCACACACATGGCCACACCGGCAATGCTTGGCACTAACATATTACCGCTACACCGCAACATACCACCTGCAAGGAAATTCATCTGCAGGGCAGGCAAGAAAAGTGAGAAGACAAAAAAATAAAGTGAAGCGTCATGACGTATAGAAATGTCCCCTCCTAACCAAGCGGGCAGAATACCGCTGACGGCAGAACCTATCAGAGCAAGAATCACACTGAACAAGAATGTAGAGACCAATGACTGACGCAACACGGCACGCGCCCCTTGAATATCATCCGCACCTATCTTATGTGCCACCTGTACCGAAAATCCAGTAGCTGATGCAACACACAGTCCCCAGAATAGCCAAGTGGTAGTTGATACCAATCCGATTGAAGCAGAAGCCTCAGCTCCAAGATGTCCCACCATTGATGCATCGATATACTGCATGATTATGGAAGAGAGTTGTGCTATGACTGCCGGAATACTAAGCTGCACTGTCAGATATAATTGTTGTGACATAGTCATATGCCTCCCATTTCGTATCAGTGCAAGCATCTCACCTATTTTATTATTTCGAGCCTTCATGCATTTCTTTCTTTGAATTTCTTTATTGCAAAATTAGACTTATCGCCAATCACACCGTGTATATGAATTACTGATATTATTACCACTATTACATTATCTACTCGAGTGATATCTAAAAATGGGAAAAGCTTACGACATCAAGTATAGACAACAAAAATACAACAACGAAGAAAGAACAATAGTCTGTTTCTAGCCGGGACAAACTGTAGAGACAAGACCGACTACTAATCAGATTAAAACGAATACCTACGGAATAATCTTCCATCCGGATTTGCTTCACGGCACATCAATGAATAAAACGATAAATAATTATACATTCTTTTCGTACAGCAAAAAAGAGGCATTACACTTATCCGCACGCGAGACAGCAACCATTATGTGCTGCTTTAATAACATAGAAGGAGAATTACATCATTCCATCGACAAGCATACTGCGATTATTCTCTCAAAACATATCGAATTATTGCTCGACTATTGTACACGTTTTTACGAACGTCAGTTCATCACACACGAGAATAAAAACAAGATAATTCTTGAAGAATTGGCCAAACTTATTGACGAATATATGGATTCAGGCATGCTATACAAGTCCATATTACCAACATCAGAATACTGTGCCGCAAGACTTGGTCTATCAGAGTTTTATTTCAACTATCTTCTGAAATTTGAGACGGGTAAGACTCTATGTAAATATTTCGAATGTAAAAAGAAAGATGCTTGAGAAACCAATAAATACATCAGCCAACGTCGCCCGCCAGATAGATTACATCAATGTACAGTATTTCAGTCTGATATTCAAAAAGATAATTGGTGTTTCTCCTAACGAGTATAGATTTCTGAATAACTGAAGTTCAGCTTTATTAGCTTTTCAACTAAAAAGTATAATATCACGATTACGAAAAAACCATGACAGCAAATCAATCAAAAGAGCTGTCATGGTTTCTGTTTCTTTTATTTCCGAAATTTCATTTTATCACCCTGTAGTAATCCACCTTACGAGGTTTCGGGGCATCTGCCGCTTTTGCCGGATAACCTAAAGCTAAGGCGCCAATTCCAACAAGTCCTTCAGGCAAGCCAAAACTTTCGATCAGTTTCTTTCCTTCATCGGTAGAAAACATTTCTCTTTCCCTGTGTATCCAACAACTTGCAAGTCCTATCGCATGGGCAGCGAGCATCATATTCTCTAAAACACAACTTCCGTCCTGTATAGGATTATTAGCATCAGCCGGAGTAAATACAAGTACGTATGTAGGCGCATCATAATACGGATTGGAAGTAACTCCCATTACACGTGCATTCATTTCTGCCAATTTCTTTCGTAGTTCTTCATTCTGCACTGCAACAATATAAGGCGACTGCATTCCCCTTGATGTAGGTGCGTATGTTCCGGCTTCCAACACAGCTTTCAATTCTTCATCAGTAATCTGCTCTGCCTTATACTGACGGCAACTGCGACGAGTCTTTATAATCTCCAAAAATTCGTTATTCATGTCTGTATATTTTTTATGTTATATCATCGTCAACAAAATTAGTCAAAAGCACGACATATTATACCTTTCAAAGAAAATTTTCTGAAACTACATACAAAAAAATCCCTCTCTTCGACAATATGAGATAGCCAAAGAAAGGGAAGAATAATTCTCTTAATTATTTATTAGTTGTTTTCTGGACGAAGTTTACGTACTGTAACTGCTGTCTGCCACATTTCGCTTTCACGCAAAGCTTTCAATTCTGCTTCAAGTTTTTCACGATAGTCAGGCTTAGAGTTAGAGTCGATAGAAATCTGAGCTTCGTTACCGCTCTTAACGCTTTGATACAATTTCTGTACTACAGGTTTGATAGCATCGTGGAATGGGCCCATCCAGTCAAGAGCACCACGCTGTGCAGTTGTAGAACAGTTAGCATACATCCAGTCCATACCGTTCTTAGCGAACAATGGCATCAATGACTGAGTAAGCTCTTCTACAGTTTCGTTGAATGCTTCAGAAGGAGTATGTCCGTTTTCACGCAATACTTCGTACTGTGCAAGAAGTAATCCCTGAATAGCACCCATCAATGAACCACGTTCACCTGTAAGGTCAGAAGTAGCTTCACGCTGGAATGTAGTTTCGAACAAATATCCTGAACCGATACCAATACCAAGAGCGATAGTTCTGTCGAATGCCTTGCCGGTTACATCCTGATAGATAGCGTATGATGAGTTCAAACCACGACCTTCAAGGAACATTGTACGCAATGAAGTACCTGATCCTTTAGGAGCAACCATAATAACATCGATATCAGCAGGAGGAACCACACCTGTACGGTCGTTCCAAGTAATAGCGAAACCATGTGAGAAATACAAAGCCTTACCAGGAGTAAGATATTGTTTGATTTTAGGCCATACAGACATTACAGCAGCATCAGACAAAAGACACATTACGATAGTAGCTTTCTGACATGCCTCTTCGATACCGAACAATGTTTCTCCAGGTACCCATCCGTCAGCGATAGCTTTTTCGTATGTTTTACCCGGACGCTGACCTACGATGACATTGAATCCGTTGTCGCGAAGGTTCAATGACTGACCTGGTCCCTGTACTCCATATCCTATAACTGCAATTGTTTCGTCTTTCAAGATTTCACGTGCTTTTTCCAATGGAAATTCATCGCGTGTGATTACATTTTCCATCACACCGCCAAAATTTAATTGTGCCATGTTTTTAATAAATTATTAAGTTCAACTAAATATTCTAATCTCAATTTATATTGTCATTACCTGAATATAACTTTACTTCTTACTACTACCTCACTATCGTTCTTCTTCACTTCTATGTCGTACTCATTATCCGAAATCTGTTCACGATAAAAAGTCAGTTTATCACCGAAATAACTTTCCGCAACATACGCCATCTCAAAACGATGTATCATTTTTTCGCGGAAAACATCCATATGAAACAAATCAAGTATATGCTCTATGTATTTTATACTGTTCACATGTCCGTTGCAATCTATATCGCTATATTTTGCCACATATTCACCTACAGGCTCTACCGAAGCAACCTTTATTCTTCCTGGCTTTTCGATCGGACATTCCTTCTGGCATATATAGTCAACGATACTGCCACCGTGCAGTGTAAGCAAATCGGCCGGCTTACGTGTTTTGAGGTCTATCATCGCCCATATTGAACGCGCATAACCGATAGGTTTTCCATCCTTGTCGAGAATAGAGAAGTTTCGGTCGGTAAACAGGCGGTAAACATTCTCCACCCATGTCTGCACACTGAATTTCTCATACTGCATTGGGAATTCTTCCATCTCTATAGCCAGACGGGATAGCACCCACGTAAAATGGCTTTCATTCAACTCGGCTATACCGAAACCACGTTCAGTGGCATGAAAACCGGCACAGTTAAGCAGATGATTACCCAAAACTCCCATCGTCAACTTTCCTGTAAAGTCAACATGGAATGGTTCTGCGACAAAGTTATATGTGCCAACTTTATTTTCTTCTCCCATAACAAGAAATGTTTTAAAGTCCTTTTTTATATCTTTCCTCACGGTGAGCAAGATACTCGTTCACACGTTCAAAACAACTGGTTGATACCGCTATTCTTCCAGAACGTACGAACTGAAGTACACATTTAAGTCTCTTCAAATCCTCGTACAAGAATGTTATCTCATCGCTCATACCCACCATCTCTATTATAGAGAACACCGGATTGACCTCAACTATATGGGCGTTAAATCTTCTTACAACCTTTGATGCCTCAGGATTATTCTGAAACTCCGGTGTAGATACCTTGTACATAGCCACCTCACGCTGGAAGATTTCCTTATCGGTAAAATAGTGTGCCTGAATGACATCCATCTTCTTCTCTATCTGGCGTACGACCTTCTCCACAATATCTGCAGTGGTCCAGCAAGTGATTGTATATTTATGTACACCGGCTATTGAGGAAGCCGACACGTTAAGGCTTTCGATGTTAATCTGTCGGCGTGTAAAAACGGCAGTCACCTGATTAAGCAAACCGGCTATGTTTTCCGAATGAACTATGATAGTATATAATGTCTTATTTTCCATTTTTAATCCTCCTACTCGTTAGCAATCCAAATCCATCATCATATAGTTAACCGAGCTTCCCGGAGGAGTCATCGGCAATACATTACCCTCTTCCACCACACAGACCTCAAGAAGGAACGGACCGTCTGTAGCGAGCATTTCCTTTATTCCGTCTTTAAGTTCTTCACGCTCTATTACTCTCCTTGAAGGAATACCATATGCCGAAGCTATCTGCATATAGTCAGGATTCATCATCGGAGTGAACGAATATCTTCTGTTGAAGAACATTGCCTGCCACTGACGTACATTTCCCAGATAGTTGTTATTCATCAGAATCATCTTGACCGGAGCCTTCTGTTCCATGATTGTACCGAGTTCCTGCATTGTCATCTGAAGACCACCGTCGCCCATTATCGCACATACAGTACGGTCCGGACGACCGAATGTAGCTCCTATGGCTGCCGGGATACAGAATCCCATTGTTCCCATACCACCTGAAGTAACCACACTTCTACTCTTAGTAAACTTGAAGTATCGGCATGCCATCATCTGATTCTGACCAACGTCTGTCACCAATATCGCTTCATGGTTTGTAGCCTCACTGACAGCGTTTACTACCTCACCCATATTTATCGGACCGTTTTCAGGATAAACCTCGCGTTTGATTACCTTGTCGAATTCCTGTTGTTCATACTGGCTAAAACTGTCAATCCATGCAGTATGTTTGTTAGGCTGGATAAGTTCGGTAAGAAGATCTAAAGTACGTTTGCAGTCACCAAGCACCGGGACATGTACAGGTACGTTCTTGCCTATCTCTGAAGGATCAACGTCAAGATGTATCACCTTAGCCTGTTTGGCATATGTTTCAAGTTTTCCTGTCACACGGTCGTCGAAACGCATACCTACAGCTATCAGCACATCACATTCGTTGGTCTTTACATTAGGACCGAGATTTCCGTGCATTCCCAGCATACCCTTGTTCAGCGGATGAGCGGAAGGCATTGCCGAAAGTCCCAACAATGTGCATCCGCAAGGGATATCAGCTTTTTCTACAAACTTCAGCAACTCTTCCTGAGCATTACCTAATTCAACTCCCTGCCCTACGAGAACCAGAGGTTTCTGAGACTCATTGATAAGTCTTACAGCCTCAGCCAAAGCCTTAGGATCTGTTTCCGGATCAGGATCGTAACTGCGAATGAAATCAACATCCACCGGTTCGTAATCCGTCATTTCTATCTGGGCATTCTTCGCAAAATCGAGAACCACAGGTCCCGGACGTCCTGAACGGGCAATATAGAAAGCTCTTGCCACAGCCCAAGCCACATCCTCTGCACGGCGTATCTGATAGCTCCATTTTGAAATAGGCTGGGTGATACCGACAAGGTCAACCTCCTGAAAAGCGTCAGTACCGAGAAGACCTGATCCGACCTGTCCTGCTATCACCACGATAGGTGTACTGTCTATCATTGCATCAGCTACACCTGTTATGGTATTTGTCGCTCCAGGGCCACTTGTCACCAGACATACACCCACTTCACCGGAAACTCTGGCAAATCCCTGTGCGGCATGGGCAGCACCCTGTTCGTGACGTACCAATATATGGTTAAGTTTATCTCTATGATCATATAAAGCATCGAATACAGGCATTATCGCTCCTCCGGGATAACCGAAGATAGTCTTTACTCCCTGATGCTCCAGCGAGCGCATCAATGCTTCACCACCTGATATTTTCTCTTTCATATGTATATGCTTTTTAGTCAACAATTCTTACTCCACCCTTATCAGCCGAACTTACCATGCTTGCGTAAGCCTTGAGTGCCTTAGACACCTTGCGGTCACGAGTGACAGGTGTCATCGGACGTGCGGCAAGTTCTTCATCCGAAAGTTTTACATTGATACTGCGGTTCGGTATATCTATTTCGATGATATCACCGTCAACAATCTTGCCGATATTTCCTCCGGCAGCCGCTTCAGGAGATATATGTCCGATACTCAATCCCGATGTACCGCCACTGAAACGTCCGTCGGTAATTAACGCACATTCCTTACCGAGATGTTTTGATTTTATATACGATGTAGGATAAAGCATCTCCTGCATTCCAGGACCACCCTTAGGACCTTCGTGAGTGATGACCACCACATCTCCGCTTACAACCTTTCCGCCGAGGATACCTTCGCAAGCCGATTCCTGAGAGTCGAACACCTTTGCAGGTCCTGAGAACTTCCAGATGCTTTCGTCCACACCGGCAGTCTTCACCACACATCCGTCCTGCGCTATATTACCTTTCAGCACTGCCAGTCCACCATCTTTGCTGTAGGCATGTTCCAAATCTCGGATACATCCTGTAGCACGGTCTGTATCGAGTTCCTTATAATAATTGCCCTGCGAGCCAAGTTTTATAGAGAACTTTCCGCCCGGAGCGCTTGTATAAATTCTTTTTGCTTCAGCATCAATATTTTCAGCCGAAATATCATATTTTGCAATAGCCTCAGCCAGTGTCATACCGTCCACACGCGAAACCGATGTATCGAGCAGACCGCCCTTGTTCAGCTGTGCAAGGATATTCATTATACCTCCCGCTCTGTTCACATCCTGAATGTGATATTTCTGAGTGTTTGGAGCTACCTTGCAGAGACAAGGCACACGGCGTGACAACATGTCGATATCATCCATTGTGAAATCCACCTCTGCCTCATGGGCTATTGCCAGCAGGTGAAGCACTGTATTTGTAGAACCGCCCATAGCAATATCAAGTGTCATTGCATTAAGGAAAGCCTGACGTGTAGCGATGCTCCTTGGCAATACGCTTTCGTCACCGTCCTGATAATATTTATAAGCATTTTTTACGATGAGAGCCGCAGCATCCTTGAACAACTGCTTGCGGTTTTCGTGAGTCGCAACTATCGTTCCGTTGCCCGGAAGAGCCAGCCCGATAGCCTCATTCAGACAGTTCATTGAGTTTGCAGTAAACATACCCGAGCAGCATCCGCATCCCGGACATGCATGTCTTTCTATCTGATCCACATCCTCGTCGCTCACTGTCGGGTCGGCAGACTTAATCATCGCATCTATCAGGTCAAGATGCTGACCACCCCACTCTCCTGCTTCCATCGGACCGCCTGACACGAACACCGTAGGAATATTCAGTCGCATGGAAGCCATAAGCATACCCGGAGTGATCTTGTCGCAGTTTGAAATGCAGACCATAGCATCAGCCTTATGAGCGTTCACCATATATTCCACACTGTCGGCAATAATATCTCTCGATGGCAGCGAATACAACATACCGTCGTGTCCCATTGCTATACCGTCGTCTATCGCGATAGTGTTGAACTCAGCAGCAAAGCATCCGAGTTTCTCTATTTCCTCTTTCACCTGCTGACCTATCTCATGCAAATGTGTATGTCCCGGAACGAATTGTGTAAATGAATTCACAATAGCTATGATAGGTTTACCCATCATTTCCTTTTTCATTCCATTTGCCACCCATAATGCTCTTGCACCAGCCATGCGTCGGCCCTGTGTGCTCATCGAACTGCGTAACTCATTTTTCATTTTTTATCTCTCCTTATTTAATCAAAAAGCCTTTCCCATACAAATGTGAGAAAGGCTTTCATCAATATCATATATATGCAACTACATACATGAACCTTCCTCACCTCTTGGTTCCAGGACCACGACGCGAATAATATGCAGGACTGCCAGGTTAATAATAATGTTAGTTGCTTTCATACTTTTCTTTTTATTTTGTTATTACGATTGCAAAGGTAAAGGGAATTTTGAAACAAACAAATAAAATGACACTTTTTTTTGAATAAAAATATCAAATATCATTTTTTTTCGAAGTTTTGCGACATATCGGAAGTTTTATACAGCAACATTTACATAAAACAAATAGAAAAGTACACTAAAATTACCGTTTCATGCCCAAAGCAAATGTTTTGTTATTATTCTTAATATAATAACATCAATACATTATAATTTATTGTTAACTTTGTCCTATCAAACTGAACATGAAGACGACATGAAATTCATCTATAAAATATATCAACACTGGCACCATTTTCTGCATAACGAAGAGCTGAAAGAGAAAATATATTCAATAGTATTCGAATCGGACACCAAACGTGGAAAACTTTTCGACATAATACTTATAGGCAGCATCACGCTTAGCGTACTTTTGGTTATTCTTGAAAGTATGCACATATTCCCTCACTCAGCTTATCTTGTTCTAAGAATTTTGGAATATCTTCTGACATTGTTTTTCACATTTGAATATCTGGCAAGAATATATTGCCTGAAACAACCTAAGAAATACATCTTCAGTTTTTTCGGTATCGTTGACCTTTTGGCTACACTGCCCGTATATATGAGTTTCTTCGTTGCCGGCTCGCATTACCTCCTCGTAATACGTGCTTTCCGACTGATACGAATATTCCGTATTTTCAAACTGTTCACTTTTATAAACGAAGGTAACCTACTCCTTCGTTCGCTGTGGATTAGCGCTCCAAAGATACTTATATTCTTTTTCTTTGTACTTATACTTGTCACTTCGATGGGAACAGTGATGTACATGATAGAGGGCGACGTGCCGGACTCAGGCTTCAACAATATTCCCAACAGTATATACTGGGCTATAGTAACAATGACTACTGTAGGTTACGGAGACATCACTCCGGTAACTGCCGTAGGCCGTTTCATCTCCGCAGTGATAATGCTTATAGGTTACACCATAATAGCCGTGCCTACGGGTATAGTTTCCGCCACAATGGTGAGCGAACACAAGAAACAGGAAAAACGCAAATGTCCACGCTGCAACCGCGACGGACACGATTTTGAAGCCATATACTGCAAATACTGCGGTGCAAAACTGAAAACTGAGAAACCGCAGAAATTTGTGAACGATAGACCGAATGATGAACGATTCTGAAAATACAACTCAATAAACAATATAGTATGAAAGGAAAAACAATCTTAATTACCGGCGCCACAAGCGGAATCGGTGAAGGCTGCGCAAGAAAATTCGCAGCAATGGGAAGTAAACTTATACTGAACGGACGAAATATAGAAAAATTGGAAAGTCTGAAACAGGAACTTGAAAAAACGGGTACAGAAGTCGTAACTCTTCCGTTTGACGTACGAAACCGTGAAGAAATGCGCAATGCCATAGACTCCCTTCAAGGGGAATGGAAAAACATTGATGTTCTTATAAACAATGCCGGACTGGTATTGGGAGTTGACAAAGAGCACGAAGGTTCATTGGACGAATGGGACATAGTGATTGACACGAACATAAAAGGACTTCTGGCAATGACACGCATGATTGTGCCTGGAATGGTGGAACGAGGATGCGGACATATTATTAATATAGGTTCCATTGCCGGTGACGCAGCATATGCAGGCGGTAGCGTATATTGCGCAACCAAAGCCGCAGTAAAAGCACTGTCCGACGGACTTCGCATAGACCTCGTTGACACTCCGTTAAGAGTAACCAATATCAAACCCGGAATGGTGGAAACAAACTTCTCCGTTATCCGTTTCCGTGGTGACAAGGACAAAGCAAATGCAGTTTACAATGGCTTAAAACCTCTTAATGGTGATGACATAGCTGAAGTGGTTTATTATGCTGCATCAGCACCAGCTCATGTTCAAATTGCAGAAATTTTGGTTATGCCTACTTATCAGGCCACGGGAACTATATGTCATAGACAAAAATAATATATATATGAAATATCTTAAGTCTATACTCGTTTGGTTATGCTTCATTCCTTCTGCAATACTTAATGGTGGATTCAGAGAGTATATACTCGAAAGATATATTGATACCGCATTGGCTAATACCATAAGCGGTGTCATTCTCTGCATCATAATACTGATTATCACATGGTTACTTCTTCCACGATTAGTTGCCCTAAACAGAAAAGAAAGTTACATAACCGGTTTAATATGGATGCTACTAACTGTTATATTTGAATTTATATCAGGCATTGTGACAGGGATACCAATGGAAGAACTCATATCAGCATATAATCCATTATCAGGGAATTTGTGGATGTTGGTAATCCTGACAACAATGTTTTCACCTGTCATAATTTCAAGAGAAAAGACTTCATATAAAAATAAAACAAAGAATAGAATAGTAGAACTATATCGCGGAGAATTATGGGAGTGCCAGCTAATGGAATCAATCTTAAAGGACAATGGTATTGATTGTTTTTTAAAGAACAATATCAGAAGCGGATATGGTCCTATTGTATCACCGGCTGAACAAGTATTGATAATGATTAATGAATCGGACATGAAGAAAGGATTAACCGTATTAGAATCCATCAATTTAAATTCAAGAGAGGAACGATATGACAAACAACAATTTTAATATCACACAATGGTTGAAAGTATTTCAAGAGAGACTTTTATCACTCTTTGGCAACAGAATTAAGTTTTTTGGACTACAAGGCAGTTACGGACGAGGCGAACAAGCAACCGGCAGCGACATAGATGTGGTAATAATTCTTGACGAAGTAAATTTTAAGGACTTACAGAATTACCAGTCAATGCTTGATTCTTTCGAGGAACACGACATGATATGCGGATTCGTATCCGGAGAAAAAGAAGTTATGAACTGGGAAAAATCGGATCTTCTTCAACTTATTCTAGACACGAAACCAATAATCGGTTCATTGGAACATCTTCAAAATATGTTTAGTGATGAGGACATACGCCGCTCTGTTTTGACTGGAGCCTGTAACCTGTATCATGCGTGTTCACACAATTTTCTTCATGCAAAAGATTCTAACACATTAGTGGGGCTGTACAAAGTAGCCCGATTCACCGTACGAATGAAATATTTTCTAGATACAGGCTCTTACATTGGTTCGATGAAACTCCTATCCGAGCATGTCACAGACAAAGATCTTATGATATTAAATATAGCATCATCAGATTTTCAAGAAAACGATTTTACCGAGTACAGCCGCATATTGATTGAATGGGCGAGTGAAACAATAACCGAATATCACGGATAAACTGATAAGCATAAAGAGAATTCTCATTTGCAGGCTTTTGCTATTCTTTTCACGACAAAAGGACCTTCGTAAATAAATGCAGAGTAGATTTGTATCAGTTGGGCACCGGCTTTCAACATTTCCTGAGCATCAGAAGGAGTCATAACGCCACCGGCACCAATAATCAGCATATCCTTTGGTGCATGCTCGGACAGATATTTTACCACTTTCAGAGATTTCTGCATTACAGGCATTCCACTTATACCTCCAGCTCCAACTTTAGTTATCTCTGCCTGTGTTGAATTAGTAAGCAAAGAACGATCCTGGCTTGGTCCACATGCTATAAAACCATCAATATGATGCTTAACGGCAAAGCCAATAACGTCATCAGCCTTTTCAAGAGGAAGATCTGCCGGCAATTTCAGGAAAATCGGCTTATTGCTTTCCTGTTTACATTTTAATAAAGCCATTAGTACCTGACTCAATATTTCCGGAGCAATACTTCCCCAATTTATAGTATAATAATCAGCATAATCTTTAAAGTTGCGATACAAATCCAGGATATCTGTTATTGCCTGTTCCGCATTATCCGGATGATTAGTGTTAATGTTGATACCCAGAATATATTTCCCTGATTGCTTTCTTCTCAGATTTTCCAGGAATACTTTTTTCCCTGGATTATTAAATCCAGTTCGTGAAATAAGAGCCTTATCCTTTGGTAAACGAAATATACGTGGAGAAGGATTACCTTTCACCTCATCCGGTGTAACGGTACCGACTTCCATAAATCCAAAGCCTAAATCGCCAAGTTCATCAAAACAGCTGGCGGCCTTATCAAAACCGGCTGAAAGTCCTACCCTATTTCTGAAAGTCATGTTTCTCCATTTCCATCCTGCCGTGTCTGCATGACATATTGATCTGACAATCATTCTTACAGGAGTAAGATTACGATAGAATTGAAGCACTTTAACAATTTTGTCGTGAATTTCTTCCGCATCTATATGGAAGAGCAATGGACGAAGGATTGATTTATACATAAAACGTAACAGTTAATTGATTTCCGAATGCAAATGTATATTTTATAATCGAAAACTTTTTATACAAAAAAGTTATGCCCTATTACGCAAAATAATAGTTATATATCTGTTTCTTTCTCATATCACTTTTTTATTATATCTTTGTTTAAAACGATTGATAACTAACACTTACCATTATGAAAAACAATAGAATTTCTTTCACATGTCCATGGAGCTTAGGAGTTACGGTCATAACAACCATAATAATCATTATTTTGGTAGCATCTACATATTTTATCTGGACAGATGATTTTCCGTCATCAATGCTTTGGCTCAAATACACGCTTATAGTTGTTTTTATAGCTACCATTATCGGTGGATTAGGCTATATGCCGATACGATTAACTATTGAAAACGACAAAATAATTTTACACAGACTCTTTGGTGCTATTAATATACCTGTAAAAGATATTATAGAGATAAAAGCTATAACAAACTCAGAAACAGCTTTCTCCATTAGAATATTCGGCAGCGGTGGCCTATTCGGATATTTAGGGAAATTCAAAAATCCTAAGTTAGGCAGCTACACTATGTATGCAACTAATATGAACGAATTAATCTTCATTCGTACATGCAGAAAGAAATATGTGTTCAGTTGTAAGAATAGGGATGAATTTATTGAGTCAGTTAAACTAACGATAATAAAATAAATAATATAAATACATGGCAAGCAACATTGACTTCATAGAGTTTATATGTTCTCAAATAAAAGAAATTGGAACAGTACGCTATCGCAAGATGTTTGGCGATTATATGATTTACCTCAACGAAAAGCCTATAATACTTGCATGTGACAATATAGCTTACATTAAGAAACACCCTTCTATTGCCGAATTAATGCAAGACTGCGAAGCAGGCATCCCATACAATGGTGCAAAGGAGCACTATATTCTGGACGTAGAGCACAAACATCCTTTGGTTGATGTGATAAGTGCATTGGAAAAGGTATTACCATTGCCCAAAGAGAAAAAAGTAAATAAGAAAGATACACTCAAGAATATTCATCCTTTCCGTAAACTTCCTAACGTAGGACCACAAACAGAGCAGGATCTTTTAGCAATGGGCTATACCACTATAGAGTCATTAAAGGGTAAAAAGGCTGATGATTTATATCAAGAGGAGTGTGGTTTACGTGGTTGCACAATAGATCGGTGCCAGCTTTATCTGTACAGAGCATTGGAATATTATATCAATACGGAAAAACCGGATACAGCTAAATATAAATGGTGGCACTGGAAAGATGAATACTTCTATCCTTCTCCATGCGGTGCCAGATGTGTGGAATGCGCATCTTTTCCAAAAGATTGCAAGGGATGCCGCAAAATAAAAGGCAAAGTATTTTGGCTTCAATACACAGGTGATGAGGTATGTCCGATATGGAAATGTTGCAAAGAACAAAAACGTAAGAATTGTGGAGGCTGTCCGGAATTGCCTTGTGCCCGTTTCATGAAAGATCCTACATTATCAGATGAAGAGAATGAAGCCAATCTGAATAAGATGATTAACAATCTTACAAAAAAATAATAGATATATGACAATATATTTCATGGAAACCAAAAGACTTATTCTCCGTCCGTGGATTGAAGCCGATGCAGAATCGCTTTATAAATATGCCAAAGATCCCGCTATCGGACCTATTGCAGGCTGGCCACCACATACATCAATTGAAAACAGTAAAGATGTAATACGAGAAATTTTATCTGCTCCTGAAACATACGCCGTAGTATTGAAAGAAACAAACGAACCTATAGGCAGTGTAGGCATCATGTTCGGTGACGGCGTACATAGTGCGGATATGAAGGAAGGTGATGCAGAAATAGGTTATTGGATTGGTGTTCCCTACTGGGGACAGGGACTTATACCGGAATCGGTAAACCGTCTTTTGAAACGTTGCTTTGACGAACTTGATATAAAAAGAGTATGGTGCGGATATTATGACGGAAATACGAAATCACGTAGAGTTATGGATAAATGCGGTTTCAAATATCACCATACAGAAGAAGGAAAGACTTCTCCTTTAGGTGACAAACGTACCGAACATTTTACATTACTGACCAAAGATGATTGGAACAAAGAGTAAAATTATGAATAAACAAATAAACTATATTATACGTCCTTTACGTGATGAAGAGACTCATTTATTGAGAGAGTTTCTTTATGAGGCAATCTATATTCCTGAAGGTGTGGAACCACCAACAAAAGAGATTATAGATATTCCGGAGCTGAAAATATATATTAAAGATTTTGGCAAGTATAAAGACGATTATTGCTTAGTCGCAGAAACAGGCCATAAAGTCATTGGTGCTGTATGGGCAAGAATTATGAATGACTACGGTCACATTGACAACAATACTCCGTCACTTTCTATATCCTTGTATAGAGAATACCGCAATAAAGGTATTGGCACAGAGCTTATGAAAGAAATGCTCAAACTTCTTAGAAATAAAAGTTACCACCAAGTATCGCTTTCCGTACAAAAAGCAAACTACGCTACAAATATGTATCTAAAACTTGGATTTAATATCATTAGAGAAACCGATGAGGAATTTATTATGGTAAAAAACATGAACCAAGATATTAATAATTATAAGCGTTTTTTATCAGGAGAGCTTTGTAACCGTTTGGATGCTGAAGTTTTAGAAATGATAATGCAGACAAAAAAATATCTATCTATTCTGAATGACGTAAATACAAGCGAGGATGACAGGAAGAAAACATTAGGCAATATGTTAGGAGAAATCGGAAAACACTCCAGTGTAGGAAATAACTTTACCTGTCAATGCGGGAAACACATATTCATCGGTGAAAAGACAATCATAAATGATAATTGTACAATGATGGATGAAAATCATATTCATATAGGTAATAGAGTTTTAATAGCTCCTAATGTACAATTTTATACGGCAACGCATCCTGTTGATTTTGAAGAACGTTTCGTTAATGATTGGGATGAAAATTCAGGAGAACTGTTTTTCAAAACAAGGGCTTTACCGATAACAGTTGAAGATAATGTGTGGATTGGAGGTGGATGTATTATACTTGCAGGTGTAACAATAGGTAAGGGAAGCGTTATCGGTGCAGGTAGCATAGTTACAAAATCAATACCTGCAAATTGTGTAGCCATTGGAAATCCTTGTAGAGTAATCAGATGGTTAAAACCAAAATATAAAATTCGCCCACTTGAAGAAAAAGATATCCATAATATGCAGAACCTATTCCATTCCACAGTATTAAACATCAATATTAAAGACTATACAAAGGAGGAAGTGGAAGACTGGGCTTCATGCGGTGACGACATAGAACACTGGAAAGAACTTCTGTCTTCTAATCAATATGTAGGAGCATTCGCCGAACAAAACTACCTGATTGGATTTTCTTCTATGAACAAGAACGGTTATATGCATTCCATGTTTGTACATAAGGACTGGCAAGGTAAAGGTGTAGCAACTCAGCTTCTTTCTGAAGTTGAAATAATAGCAATACAATATAAAGTAAAAGAAATTACATCGGAAGTAAGCAAAACTGCACGTCCATTCTTTGAGCACAAAGGATATGTTGTGGAATGCGAGCAAAAACAGCAGGCAAACCGTTTGAAACTGACGAACTACAAGATGAAGAAAGTTTTATGAACTTCTATGCAATATTAATTAGAAAAGAATTTCCCTGTTCATCAATATCAGACTTTTATACAGACAATTCTTTTCTGAAATATACCATATCCTTTAATATCATACCGTTTTCTATAATAGGATGATCATAATTGGCAGTAAAGAAATCAGGAACAATATGAGAAAATGTGAAACCGCAGTTTTTATAAAAAGAGATTGTGTTTATGCTCTCTCCTGTACCGACTATCATATATTTGAATTTGTCTGCATAACGTTTACATAAGAAATCTACCATTTGCTTTCCGTAACCTTTTCGTTGATATTGTGGAGAAACTGCCAAACTTTTAAGTTCACAGACATTATCACCTTCATCTGTCACAACTGCGGAAGAAACAGGCTCTAAATTTGTATTAAACATAACAAACATATCACCTCGCTCCAAATAGCGGTCAATCATCGACTCCTGTTCATCAGCCAATAACAGCAAATCTAAATATTTCTTCTTATTTGTTTCTATCTTTCGTATTTCCATAATATTACAAAGATACTAAATGATTAAATGTAAACAAAAGAGAAACCGTAATTCTGGTACAATCATCAGTAATCTGTATATCAAACCTTAATCACAAAGTCAATACCTTTGTATCAGTACAAAAGATAAAGACTATGATTATGGGAAAAGCAAGATTACTGTTTTTTATTTTCATCTACTCCATGTTTGCAATGGCGTGCAGTACTGAACCGGAAATACAGTCCGGCAATAATTCAGAAACTGAAATTTCAAATGAGAGCAACAACCAAGACGAAGAAAATACAAACAACGATAACCAAAATAACAATGAAGAAAATATGAGTAACTCAACAATTAAAATCTCAGTTAACGGTACGACACTCACAGCCACACTAAAAGACAACTTATCTACAAGAGCTTTAGTAAATCTACTCAAAGAAGGGCCTCTGACCATAAACATGAATGACTATGCCAGAATGGAGAAAGTCGGCCCTATAGGAACTACCCTACCGCAATGTAACGAAAGACTCACCACACAACCGGGTGATCTGATTCTCTACCTAGGGCAGTATTTCGTGATTTATTACGCTCAGAATACATACTCGCTGACTCCACTTGGGAAAATAGACAATACTTCAGGCGATGAGCTGATTAGAATTCTTGGGAACGGCGATGTAACGGTTACAATCTCATTAAGCGAATAACAAGCCATTATTTATCCCGCCTCTGCAAATCGTTCTTCATACGAAATTTCAGAGGCGATACTCCTGTCTTACGCATAAAGAACTTTCCGAACACGGACTGGTCGGAAAAGCCCAGCATATCAGAAATTTCCTTAATATCCATATCAGTACACTCAAGCATACGGCGTGCATCAGAGCAAAGCATCTTCGATATATGAAAGCAGACTGTACTGCCTGTAACACTCTTAACCACTCGCGACAGATAGGTGGTAGTGATGTTCAAACTGTCGGCATAAAAACCTATTGAATGATGTTTGCGATAATTCTCTACAAGCAGTTTCTTGAAGTTACGGAATATCTCGTTTTCACGCTTCACATACACAGTAGTATCGTTGTTTTCCGTACACAAGGTATCCGCTATCTGTAAAAGGAAGAAATTACACAGATTTCGTATTATTCCATCGTGATATACATTCAAAACATTAAGCCCATCACCAAAAAGCGACATGGTTTGTTTCAGATAAGAGAACCTCCCACTTTCAATATCAAACACGGGAAGCCTGTAATTGCCGAGATACCTTGCCACCTGATTATACAGCGGCTGCCCGTCAGGAAGACTGTCAAAATACGAAGGTACGATATATACGATTTTCAGCGAGAAATCTGCATCGAAGTCTTCGATTGAGCTTGTCGTACTCGGTGTCAGAACAACAAGTTTTCCACGGTGAAGGTCATAATTGCCATAAATATCGGATAGCTTTGCTGTTCCGTTTATGACTAGAAGAAAGAAAAATCCCTTTTCAAATATAATTCCGCTATAATCACCGGGATTACCGTATAAATCACAACAACACGTATTTCCTGCCGTCATCCCAATTGATTTCATTACTTCATATACAGAGATATCCATAATCCGATTTTTACAACAAAGATAGTTTTTGTTTCGTTTTTGACCAAAATAAGTTGTTCTTTTATATCTGTCATTATAGATTTTAAGCTGAACTTTGCAGCTGTTTTACAAATGACAAATACAATATGAATAAATTTCTTCTAAGACGCTATCTTCTGTTCTGTGTGGCACTGTTTGTCAACGCACTGGGAATAGCATTTATCACCAGAGCCGCCTTGGGTACATCACCCATAACCAGCGTAACATACGTTCTTAGTATGTTCACTCCTTTCACCATTGGCGAATGGACTATCATGCTGAACATACTGTTCGTCGTTCTCGAACCTTTCATGATGACACGTCAGGACCTGAAAGAAGACCTGCGCATGTTTCTGTTGCAGATACCAATATCTTTCTGTTTCGGAATATTCATAGATATATGTATGCATTATATATTGTTCTGGCTTAACCCGGCAACATATCCAAGCATGATTATAGCTCTTCTGATAGGTTGCGTGATATTGGCTGTGGGTATCGCACTCGAAGTAAAGGCCAATGCAGCAATGATGGCTGGAGAATATTTCGTAAAGGTTATTACACGTCGTTTCCGTGGCGAGTTCGGATACATTAAACTTGGATTTGATGTCACACTGGTAGCTATTGCCTGCCTCCTTTCGCTGATATTCATGTCCGGCATATATGGCGTACGCGAAGGCACTGTAATTGCAGCTCTGATAGTAGGTCCTATTGTTCATTTCGTCAGTCCGTACTACAAGTTTCTCGATAAATGGATTACTCCTGCTACTGATGAAAAATTCACAGACGTAAAAGAGAACAAAAATATCATCATTACCATTGCCCGTGAATATGGCAGCGGCGGACATCTGCTTGGAGAAATGCTTTCTAAAGAGCTTGGAATAAAACTGTATGACAAAGAGTTTATCGGTATGGCAGCCAAGCGAAGTGGCATGGATGAAAACTTCATTGCAAAGAATGAGCAATCCATTCCATCATTCTGGCTTAAATGTATCATGTCGAAAAACAGCGAACAACCGCTGGAAGGTAGCCTTTCATCGGACGATGTTCTGTTTGTGGCAGAAAGCAAGATTATTCAGGAACTGGCAGAGAAAGAGCCGTGCATCATCGTTGGACGATGTGCTGACTTCATACTGAAAAACTACCCTAAGGTTCTGAAGATTTTCTGCTATTCCGACATTAGTTCTGCCATCGAAAGATGTACGGAAGAATATGGCATCAGAAAAGAAGATGCCGAAGCTGAAATACGCCGTATCAATCGTAACCGCATTCATCATTATGAATATTACACCGGAGACAAATGGGGAGAGCCTCATCATTATAATCTTATGCTTAACACTGGCAGTATAAGCCTTGAAACGGCATGTAGGCTGGTAAAAGATATTTACGGGAATATGTAATAAAAAAGAATTAAAAGACGCAGCTGCATTAAATGTTAAATATGTACCTATTTAGTTTCTAATGCAGCTGCGTTCTTTTCAAATATATTAAGAAGTAATACTCCATAAATCTGTAAAGACTTATCTTCTTCTCTTCAATCTATCAGGTTTTGTCTTTACGTTTTTATCATAAACGTGTATCCACTTTGGTGAAAGTCTGTTGGCGTTTACTTCCACAAGAAGATACCCAGTTTCACTCCTGACTTCCACTGATTTGACATCATAGCCTTTTGTTTCTTTTATTCCACCTTTTTCAGGTTGCAAGAATCCTCCGCTACCTCCACAAACAACCTGCTGAATAGTTTTGCCATTATGAGTGATGCTGCTTAGGTTATACTGGTGAGTATGACCACAGAAATAGTATCCTATTCCGTATTTCTCCAACAAACCCCAGAATTCATTCCTGTTTTCCGGATTAGCATCAAGACACACCGGATGAAAAGTATTGCAGCTGAATGCCGGTTCATGGCCAAATGGTACTATTATATCATTCTTATCGGCTGATTCAAGTGTCTTTGACAGCCAGCCGGTATCCACAGTCCTTTCACCGTTAATATAGTTATCAAGTCCTACAAATGTTACGTTCTTATAAGAATATACCACGTTTAGGTCAGAAGAAATTATTTTCTTCCAAGGTCCGATATTATTTCCCCTAACATCATCTTCATGGTTTCCACGAATGGCAAGTACCTTGATTCCCGCTTCGGTAAGAGGTCTGGTCAGGTTTTTCCACTCCTCCAATTCCACTTCCAATCCATTGGCATTCTGTCCTTTACCACCCTGAACCAAGTCTCCCACAAACAGGACGACTTCAACCTTATCTTCAAGAAGTCGTGGAACAATCTTTTTTACGGTGTAAGCATTAGGAACATGAGTATCTCCTACTACCGCAAATCTCCATGAACTGTTTGCTAATGCCATAATCAACGAAACACAATAGAATATGGCTGTAAGTATCGTTTTCTTCATGATAGAAAGTATTAATGTTCTGTTATTCAATTTTTCTTACACATCTCACAGCGTTATACACGCACTGCATATCTTTCTGCGGTCCGAAGAAAAACGGTACGTCAGAAGGATTGGCAGACTTAGGGTCACTGCGTTGCGCTCCGGCTCCATGTACATCGCACAGTTCACCGGTGCGAGGTTCTCTACCCCAGGCATGACCGAAACACACATATACCGCTCTTTCGTATGGATTGCGACCGTCAAGATGAGTTGTTGATGTCCAATAGAATGCATAATCTTTCACTCCATCATACATATTATGTAATGTACATTCCAACAATGGAGATATGGCAGGCGAATTTGTATAGGATGGCGAACGGTCATAATCCACTATTGATTCAAGTTCCTTTGCATTTGGCAGATACCAGTCAGTATATCCTGCCAGGCTGAGCGTGTCAGCGTATGCCAAAGCATCTTTCCAGTCATAAAGTTTTCCATTATCAGCTTTCTGCCACATCAGTCCTGTAGCATAGTCGGTAACAGTACCGTCACCGTTATCAACAAGCAGGTTCTTACCATACTCTGTATTGCCTCTCACCATACGGAAATACATCTTGTTATCTTCCCTTCTTTTCTTTAGCGGATATCCCTTTATTCTTCCGTCCACGAAATTGACACCGAATATAGTAGTCTGCCCGTTCATGGTTGTTCCTTTATATACGGTAGAAGTCCATGTCTGAACATCAATTTCACGCTCTCCTTTACTGCGGTCACCAATGGGCTGGTCAAAATAATCCGTATCAATAAAAGGCTTGACAGCGCGTTCGCCCATAGACTGCCCCGTGAACTGAATGAGCGAATACAGTTCCTTTACAGTAGGAATACGCCAGTCGTCATATCCTCCCGTACGTAATGACTCCGCTTTTTTCTTGGCTTCTTCGAATGTGAGTTTCTCACCCATGTTCTTTTCCCACATCAATCCCGTAACCAGATCTGTAACTGTTCCGTCGCCGTTATCCCTATACTTCGGCTGGTTTCCCTGAATGCATGCGTCCTGCCCGTAAAAAGCTTCTCCCGGCTTGGGCATTTCAATTTTACCATTATTACTGTAGCAATCTTTTTGACCTGTATCCACTATAGGATACTTTTCTTGCGAATAACCCATCTGTATACTTACTACCGCAACAGATAATAAAAACAATCTTTTCATACCTTTTAAAATATCATTTTTTAATAAATCCTTTATCCATATATTCCTGAAACTTGTCACCAAAATTTTCACTTATTGGTATATATACCTTATTATCAAATACTATTCTGTTACGCTCAACCACTGTTATTTTTTCAAGATTTACTATAAACGAGCGGTGAACACGCATAAACATCGTATCAGGCAAATATTCCTCAAGCTTACTCATACTCATAAGTGATGTTATAGGATTCTGATTATCAAGAAATATCTTTACATATTCACGTTTACTTTCTATGTATTTTATGTCTCTGAAGTTTATTCTGATTATACGATACTCTGATTTTATAAAAAGATAATCACGATTCTGAAGGATTTCTGGAAGACTTGTATTTTGTCGGAAATATCTTTCGTTCACCTTATTGGCTGATTTAAGAAAATCCGTGAAACTTACAGGTTTCAACAGATAGTCGGCTGCATCCAATTGAAAGCCCTCGTATGCAAATTCACTGTGAGCGGTAATAAATACTATTTTTACCTGTTTCGACAATGACTTTGCAAAATCAATTCCACTAATATCAGGCATATTTATATCGGCAAAGATCAAATCCACTTCGTTTTCATTCAGAAAAGTACATGCCTCGATTGCACTTTCAAATGCTCTCTCAAGAGACAAATATGGCACAGCCTCTATATATTCCGCCAACTGTCTCAAAGCATGAGGTTCGTCGTCAATTGCAATACATTTTATCATATCGGTACATTTAAAATAACGGTAAATTCCTTTTCAGTTTCATTAATATCCAATCGGTATGCTGCCGGGAACTCTATATCAAGACGTCTTCTGGTATTCTCCAGCCCTATTCCATTGTGAGGTTCCGGATATACGGCAGGATGATTACTGTTTATAATACAACATTCTATTCTTCCTGTTTCGGGAAAAGAAAAAACTATCCTGATATAGCTTTTTTCTTTCAAACTTACTCCATGCTTAAACGCATTCTCAATGAGTGATGTAAATATTAACGGCGGGATACTTTTATCTGGTAAATCATCAGGTATCGAGCATGACACTGTAACTCTATCTGAAAGTTTCAACTTCATCAGCTCTACATAACTGCTTATAAAACTCATCTCCTTTTTTATCGACACAGTTTTTGACTGAGAATCATAAAGAATATGTCGCATTAATTTTGAAAGAGATATTATGGTTTCCTTTGCTGCATATGGGTCATAATCTATAAGGGCATGAATATTATTCAATGTATTCATAAAAAAATGCGGACTTATCTGGTTCTTCAGGAAATTCAGCTCTGTGCGTAACATTTCCTTTCCCTTTGCTTCCTCTTGTCTGAGTTTCTTCTGTTGAAGAAAGAAATACTTCAGCAAAAGATTAAATGATAGAATTAAAGCCATAAAAAGTAATTTGTCTGGAAAATTCTTTATAAAAAAGAATCCTTTATGCATTCCTGGAGCATACGGAGAACGAGGTGGTTCATCCGGAAGAATCATAAACTGTATTTCTCTGCATAACAGAAACAGCATTAAAAAAATTATCATTCCTACAGATACACCACAAACATACATCGCCGTTTTCTTCTTGAAAAGTAAATGAGGTATCAAGATATTGTTATGGATTATAAAAAATACCAGATATGGAACCAGTCTTACCCACTCCAGCAAAACCCTTTCCCATCTGAGGTTTCCCGTTCCCCCCAAAACAATTATCGGGAAAAGCAAGAATGCGCACAGTAACAACAAATATATTATATTCTCAATAATATCTCCTTTTATTTTTCTTATGTCAACCATACTATCTTATTCATTAACCTGTTACAAAACTATCTTTATTGAATGAAAGAATAAAATAAATTCTATATAAATGGAAATAATATCAATGTAACGGTCAAGTTTATCAACAAAAACTTTCTTTACAGGCTTGAAATGGTATTAAATTCAATCACCGATAATTGAATTTTTTATGGGCTTCAAATATATAGTGAAAAAATGAACTGTCATTCGAACTTAAATGACAGTTCATTTCGTTTCGAACGACAGTTCATTATTTTAAAACGTATCAACGGTAATTTCCGTACTACTGATTTACAATACCGCGAACTTCATCTACAGTGAGTTTTCCTTCAAGAATTATTACCGTAAATTCCTTACCTTCATCAACCAACAGAACATATTCGTTTGCGTCCTTATTCTCCTTCGTATAAATGAACACACGTTCATTTCCTTCTTTTACACGCAATAATTCTTCATATCCGTTTTTGGTATTGACAAATGCAGTTTCCTTGCGTAACATATCCGAAGCTTCCTGATTTTCGGACGAAAGAATTTGCAATCCGGTAAGTTTCTTTGCCACTTTATCTATATTTATATCACCGGTGTTTGAACCATTCATCATACTGAACATTTTCGGAGATACATAAACGGAAGTCACGCCTTCCATTTCAGCTATTTTCTCAAAACGATTCTGTGCGTTAACAGACAATGCTGCCAGCATAACACTTACTATAATAAATAATCTTGCTTTCATTTTCTAAAGTTTTTAATATTGTCAATTTTTTCTTTTAAACTTATTGTCACGCTTCTTGCTTTCTCTATCTGAGCGTCGCCTTTATTGAAAGCTTCGGCAAAAAGCTGCAGGGCATTTTCGGTTGCCATGTATGCTTCCTGAGGATTGTCGAATGTATCTTTCATCACCGTTCTGTCCTCCTGACTCTTTGGCATAAATACACTTATACCTATCAGTATCACTACAGCTGCTGCTATTCCCGACACATATTTATATAGAGTATAATATCGTGGCTTATCCGCCTTGCTTTGTTTTTCCCACATGTCTATGTTGTCAGAAATACGTTTCTCCATTCCTTCAGGAACTATGAGCTCATCATTTTCTTTCATCTCAGCCAGACGACAGAACACCTCTTTGTCAACAGAGAATTCGGCTGATACTTCATCATGCATGAAATAGTCTTCCAGAATTTTTTCTTCGTTAACATCGGTTTCGCCGTTGTAATATTTTTCAAGCAAATGTCTGATTGTATCTTCCTTCATATCTTGTCTTTTAAATTAATAAACTGTTCCCTTATCTTTTTTCTGGCTTTCGAGAGTGTGGCACGTATGTTCACCTGGTTCAGCCCCGTAGCTTTTCCTATTTCATCAAACGAACATTCGTTTACATCCCTTAGCCACATTACTTTTTTCTGTATGTCAGGCAGTCCGCCTATCATCTTTCTTAACCTGACATTTTCTTCTTTCTGTTCCAGTCTTTCACCAATATCATCGTCTGCCAAGCCAACCCGTTCTTCATCTATCACGTCCTCATAATTACTATGACTGCTTCTTATGAAATCCATACACAGGTTCTTCACCATAGTAACGCAATATGCTTCACGGCAAACCGCCGCATCAAGTTCATCGCGTCTGTTCCATAATTTCAGATAAGCCTCCTGCACTATATCTTCAGCGTCCTGGACATTCCTGAGTATGGAATAAGCTGTCCTGTAGAGTTTTGCATGGTACGGAATGAAGAGTGACTTAAATTCATTTGCGTCCATTGCGTTTATCTGTTTCCTGTTGCACTAGTTTGTCTATATCCTCCTGTCTGATATTTCCTTTGAGAACTATCAAGGCACAATCATCTTTTCCTCCACATATTATAAGAAGTTCCTTAATTATATCTTTCTTTTCCTTGACAAGTATCTGCACGCTTCCATCCTGATCTTTGGCGCGGACCATTGTCTCATATCCGTCTCCGTTTAGCGAGGCCACTCTTTTTGTAAATCTGGCCTTCACACGCTCACTGCATTCTTCCAGGTCGAGAACTCTGACGCTGTTAATACGTGCGGCGATATCATCCTTGTCTTCTTCGTCCATAAACATGTGTCCCATTTTCATCAATATCCACGGAACACTTACATACTCTGCCCTATCGGCATCCTTAAACTCGTTGATAATAGAATTTACATTTACAGCACATAGCATCTGGGCTGAAAACAGCATAGCTATAAAAAAATATTTTTTCATGACTGACTCATCTTTTAAGTGTTATACATAAGCTTTTGATGCGCATTCTATGTGAAAGACGGAACTAGCGAGTGAAATGTTGCATCAGAAAATAAGTTTTTTTACAAAAATATGAATATCTGAAAAACCAAAGTACATATCTGCCTAAAATTAAAAGCTTTTTACTACCTTTGCGTTCGGATTTTTAAAACATACATTTTAGATTATGGAAAATAAGTACATCACCGTAGCATACAAACTTTATGCTATGATAGACGGCGAAAAAGAATTGATAGAAGAAGCTCCTGCAGAACATCCTTTCCAGTTCATCACAGGTATAGGATATACACTTGAAAGATTTGAAAAAGAAATAACAGCACTTGCTAAGGGAGACAACTTCAACTTTACTATCCCTTGTGCTGAAGCATACGGCGAAGTAGATCCTGAAGGAATAAAGACTCTTCCTAAATCAGCATTCTGCGGTCCTGATGGCAAATTCGACGAAGACAACGTGTTCGAAGGAAACATCATCATGCTGAACGACGGCGAAGGTAACCAGTTCTATGCAAACGTTGGTGAAATCACTGACAGTACTGTAACTATCGACCTTAACCACCCTCACGCAGGCAAGGATCTGATATTCGAAGGTTCTGTATTGGAAATGCGTGAAGCAACAAACAAGGAAGTTCAGGACATCGTTAACTCAATGAGCGGATGCGGTGGCGGATGCAGCGGTTGTGGCGGCGGATGCGGCGACCACGATGAAGACTGCGGTGGTGGTTGCTGCGGATGTCATTAATTACAGACGAAAAGACTGATTTAGCATAAGTGTAAATTACATTTTATTGTAGTTTACACTTTTTTTATGCCGTTTTTCATCGCATAAGCAAAAACTGATATACATAAAGATAAAAAATCTGTTCTATGACATATTTTTAGAAAAACATTGTGTATCTTCGCATTATATTACAAATAACAGAAGTATGAACAAATCAAAGAAATTTATCGGAGTAGCCGTATTGCTGGCATTGATGACAGCATGCGGAAACGATTCGAAGTTTAAGTACGAAACCGTACCTAACGATCCGATGCAGACACGCATCTACACACTTGACAACGGATTGAAGGTTTACCTGACAGTAAACAAGGAAACTCCGCGTATCCAGACTTACATCGCCGTAAGAGTGGGTGGAAAGAATGACCCTGCCGAGACTACAGGTCTTGCACACTATTTCGAACACCTGATGTTCAAAGGAACACAGAAGTTCGGTACTACAGACTTCAGCAAGGAAAAACCTATGCTGGACGAAATAGAACGTCTGTTCGAAGTTTACAGAAAAACTACTGACGAAGCTGAAAGAAAAGCTATCTATCACCAGATAGACAGTGTGTCATACGAAGCTTCAAAAATAGCTATTCCTAACGAGTACGACAAGCTGATGGCAGCTATCGGCGCAAACGGAACAAATGCCTACACCAGCTACGACCAGACAGTGTATGTGGAAGACATACCGTCGAACGAAATAGACAACTGGGCCAAGATTCAGGCAGACAGATTCCAGAATGCTACAATCAGAGGATTCCACACTGAGCTGGAAACTGTTTACGAAGAAAAGAACATGTCGCTCACAAAGGATTTCAGAAAGGTATATGAAACTTTGTTGAACGCTCTTTATCCTGATTATCCATACGGAACTCAGACTGTACTCGGTTCGCAGGAACATCTGAAGAATCCTTCTATCACAAATATCAAGAATTATTTCAAGACATGGTATGTGCCTAACAATATGGCCATCTGTATGTCAGGTGATATGAATCCGGATGAAACTATCGAAATAATCAACAAGTATTTCGGTGAGATGAAGGCTAATCCGAATTTGCCTGAACGTCCTCAGCCAAAGGAATCACCTATCAAGGAACCTGTTGTGAAGGAAGTTATGGGACTTGATGCAGAAAGCGTAGCACTGGCATGGAGAATGCCTACTACAGTTGACGATGATGTCATCTCTGCACTCATCAGCTCTATTCTTTACAACGGACAGGCTGGTCTGCTTGACGTAAACCTGAACCAACAGCAGAAAGTTTTGGGATGCTTCGCAGGCTCACTCGGTTTGTCGGACTACTATACATATATGATAAGCGGTCAGCCAAAACAGGGACAGACTTTGGACGAAGTTAAAGACCTTATGCTGGCTGAAGTTGAAAAACTGCGTAAAGGTGAATTCGACGAAGAACTGCTTCAGGCTACAATCAACAACTACAAACTCTACTACATGAAACAGCTTGAAAGCAACCAAAGCAGAGCCGACATGTTTGTTTCAGCCTTCGTTGACGGTGACCAGTGGAGTGATGTAGTAAACTTCATCGATAAGATGAGCAAGGTGAACAAGCAGCAGGTTGTTGACTTCGCAAACAAATATTTTGCTGACAACTACGCTTTAGTTTACAAGCGCATGGGTAAAGATCCTAACGAAAAGAAGATGGACAAACCGTCTATCACTCCTATCGTTATGAACCGTGACAGCGTAAGCTCATTCCTAAAAGAAATTCAGGCAAGCAAGGTTACTCCTATCGAACCTGTATTCCTCGACTTCGAAAAAGACATGCAGAAATTCAATGCAAAATCAGATATCGAAGTACTTTACAAAAAGAACGACATGAACGATCTGTTCCAAATGATTTATGTATTCGATATGGGCAGCCAGAACGACAAGGCTCTGGGTACAGCATTCTCATACATGGAATATCTTGGAACTTCAAAGAAATCTCTTGCTGAAATCAACAAGGAATTCTATCGTCTGGCATGCTCGTTCAGCGTACATCCGGGATTGGACCGCACATACGTAGTGCTTTCAGGTCTTCAGGAAAATATGCCTCAGGCAATGCAGTTGTTCGAAGAGATCCTTGCCGACGCACAGGTTGACGAAAACGCTTACAAGAACTATGCGGCTGACATATTGAAGAAACGTGCGGACGCCAAACTCAACCAGTCTGCAAACTTCTCACAACTGCTTTCTTACGCTATGTGGGGCGAACACTCACCTTCGAAGAACATCCTGTCTGAAAAAGAACTTACAGAGATGAATCCTCAGGAACTGGTAGACCGCATACATAAATTCAACAGCTACAAGCATCGCATCATGTACTATGGTCCTGCCGATGAAAAAGAACTTACTTCTCTAATCGACCAGTATCATAACGTACCTGCCCAGCTTCAGGACGTACCTGCACCTGCATACGACTACAAGTATCAGCCTACAACTGAAAACAAGGTTTATTTTGCCGAATACGATGCAAAACAAATCTATTTCACAGGTATCTCAAACTTCGAAAAGCAATACGATGCTACAATCCAGCCTACTTTGAGCATGTACAACGAATACTTCAGCGGTGGCATGAACTCAATAGTATTCCAGGAAATGCGTGAAGCAAGAAGTCTTGCATATTCATCATACGCTTTCATCGCCTCTCCTTCTAAAAAGGAATATCCATACATCTTCCGTTCGTTCATCGCTACTCAGAACGACAAGATGATAGACGCCATGAAGGCTTTCGATGAGATAATCAACAATATGCCTGAATCTGAAAAAGCATTCAAGCTGGCTCAGGAAGGAACTATCAGCCGCTTGCGTACTGACAGAATTACAGGTATGAATATCTTGTGGGAGTATCTTGACCTTCAGGACAAAGGTATCGAGGGAGATCCTAGAAAAGCTTTGTTCGAACAGGCACAGACAATGACCCTGAAAGATGTGAAAGACTTCCAGCAGAAATGGGTTAAAGACCGCAAATATACTTATTGCGTTCTTGGTAACGAGAAAGACCTTGACATGAAATCACTGGAAAAATACGGTAAGATTACAAAACTCTCACAGAAGGATATTTTCGGATATTAATCTCTTATATAATCTAGAGTGTAAAGAGACCTGTACTACTTGAGTGCGGGTCTCTTTTTTTACTTAACCAGCAGAAACTGTTACAGAAACATTACAAGCCTGTTACATTTCACTTTGTCTGATTATATCATATAGCCAACTGCATACACCGACACAT
The DNA here is from genome assembly GCF_937912035.1 of uncultured Bacteroides sp. Taxonomy (GTDB): domain Bacteria; phylum Bacteroidota; class Bacteroidia; order Bacteroidales; family Bacteroidaceae; genus Phocaeicola. The sequence goes on along the minus strand of NZ_CALDPF010000030.1, from coordinate 6,428 downwards.
ATCTATATGCTATTTTTGCGCCGTAATAAGATTGACATTTATATGAATAAGGTAAAAAGTTTGTTTTGCATCTGCATTGCAGCTATAGGAATGCAGGGTATCGATGCACAAACACGTGCAGAAGTGGAAATAAGAGAAAATCCCAAATTAGCAACGGGAAAGTATATGGCATACGAGGCACCAACTACCCCATTGACGCCTGCACCGGAAGGATATGTGCCATGTTATATCAGTACGTATGCCAGACACGGCTCACGCTATCTGACAGGGAAAGACAAGTACGAACCGGCTCTGACAATAATGGAGGAAGCAGAGAAGAACAACGGGCTGACTGATGACGGAAAAAAGACACTGAAAATCCTGAGACAGCTTGCTGAAATAGCCGAAAACCGCTACGGAGAGCTTACTCCCAAAGGAGCCAGACAACATCAGGAACTTGCAAGAAGAATGTTTGAGAATTATCCTGAAATATTTACAGACGGAGCACATATTGATGCCCGCTCTACATACAAGACTCGTGCTTTCCTTTCAATGGCAGCAGCCTGTGTAGAGTTGAAAGGCCTGAATCCGAAACTAAACATCACAACAGATGCAAGCCAGCATGACGTATATTTCATAAAATACAAGAATCCGATATATTCCGACAGTTGCCAGCACAATGCAGATTCGGTATTTGCAGAAGCAGAAAAGCGTTTCGTTCATCCGGAACGTATCATGAAAGAGCTTTTTAAACAGGAATATATTTCAAAAGTCAAGAATCCGGGAAAGTTGGAATGCGACCTTTTCGAGTATCATGGTATAAGCCAGAGTTCGGACAATATGCCAGACCTTTCATTTCTTTTCAACGGGAAAGAACTTTTCGACTTGTGGCAACTGAACAATTTCGAATGGTATTACGAACAGGGACCATCACCTCTGAGCGGTGGTAAAATGCCTAATCTGGCACGCAATCTACTGAGAAACATCGTAGAGGCTGCCGACACAGCACTTGTATCAAAAAAGCCTTGCGCCACCCTTCGTTTCGGTCATGACACGAACCTTGCCCCACTGCTAGCTCTGATGAATATTGACGGGTTCAACCATTCTACAGCCGACTGGGACTCTATTCCTCAATATTATCAGACATACCGTATGATTCCAATGTGCGGAAACATGCAACTTATCTTTTTCCGCAAGAAAAATAGCAATGATATACTGGTCAAACCATTGCTTAATGAACGTGAAATACATCTGACAGGAATAAAAACAGACTGTTTCCCTTTCTATCACTGGGAAGACCTCAGAAAAGCATGGATAGAACTTACAGACAAGATTTATCTTCCGGAATTGCCTGAAGATTATGAAACAGACTAAAACAAAAAAATGCTCCCCAAAGGAGCATTTTTTGTTTTATCATACTTTAAATTATCCTATAACGACTTCGCCATCGGCAGTTACCTGATTTTCCCAGCCACCTATGGTGCCTCCCTCTACACTTATTCCGTTTCGGTTAATTTTCAATTTAAGCGAAGTATATTTACCACCCTCAATTTCCTCCTGTGGTTTTCCTAACTGACTCAACAATTCATCCAATGATATTCTCTTGCTATCACCATCAATGTTGATATTAATTACAACTCCGGACGTTGATTGAGGAACAAGATAAAAAGATGCTGATGCACCGGTTGAACTATATTGTCCTACTTCATCTTTCAATTCCTTTATCTTACCCTTCACACCATCAACTACACACGTGGTTTTCGCATTAATAGAAAGCATAAGTGAAGATACATCCTTATCTGCATAGCTATCACCTAGAGTAAAAGACATATCAAGCTTATGCATAGCATGACTGAATGTCAAATACACAGTTTCTGATGTTCCCACTTTAACTGTCTGCTGAGGCGCCAGAAGCAAATCCTGATATGAGGCCGTTAAAACATTGAATTCAAAATTACCATTCTGAATATTGCTCTGCTTCGGATAGCAAGCAGCAACCATCACACTTGGAAACTGTTCTTCAAAACCGATACTATTCCAAGTAATAAAACCGGTACCATACTCATAATCCAATGCTACTGTAGAATTTTCAGTATTGGATATGAAAAGCGACATGACGTCACCATCTGAAAAACTTCCACTACCATCTGATCCTAATTGTGGAGCACGAGATTGAGAAGTTATACTAGCCTCAATATTTATTACATTCTCATCTTGAGGCAATTCATTTTTACATGAAGAAGCTATAAAAGCTAAAGCTAAACAAACTGATAAATGTTTCTTTTTCATTTTTATTATCTAATCAATATTAATTTATTCAATTCTTGGAAAAGCTCTCTGCCAGACATCCTGACGTAAATCTACTAAGGTAAGTGAAGAAAAAGGATGTAACAATGTAGGTATTGAGCCATCATTGTTATCAAGTGCGCGCAGGTTGGCTATAAGACCTTTTATCTCCGGAATAGTAGATTCAACATACACTACTTTATATCGTTGTAATGATGCATGGTTTGGTTCAATATCACTGGAATTGTTATCACAAAAATAAACATATTCTACATTTCCATCAGCGTCAAACTCAGCACCCCAAATGGTCAAGGCATGTACTCCTGTATATTTTCCGGCAAAATCATAAGAAGTGAACCCAATAGCTTTGTTATTCTTGAAAGCATCTTTCATTGATTTATTGAAGTTCTCTTTCGACATGTTCTTTATCTCCTCTGCTACCTTGTCATCCTTTGTAAAAACTCCACTGAAAAAGCCATTGAAATTCAGAATATCAGGACTTAAGTTTTTACGGTCTCCATTAATATACCAGTTGACACCGCCTGTATCCCAACTACCTTTATCTCGGAAAGATGATTTAAAGAAATTAAACACCTCACTGTGATGCTGATTTTCTTTTGTCATCTTTGTGTATTTTTCAGGACGTTTCATATTTGCATGATCCTGACCGAATCTCTTATCGTATGCTTCAATATATTTCCTGTTATGCTCCAACCACCAGTGTATCAGATTTGAAGCGGAAGCCGCCCAGCACATATTTCTGTCACCTTCATATTCAAAACTCTTATTACAGTCATACCAGCCACAACCTTCTTTCCATGTAAGATACTGACTCTCATTGAGCATTGGTGGATACATATTTTCGTATGCATATCGTAACCATATACCTTCTTCAACATCATATTTTCCGACGTTATAAGTTTTAACATTTTCCTTTCCGGGGAAATCAGGTGCATTAACTCCATACACCCATCTTGTCTGATTACTGAATTCAGTATCCACATCACCTGTTTCGGCTGACTTTAAAGTCAGATTTATAGTAGTCTGCATACCTTGATTAAATGAATTTATGCCTTCATCAAGAGTATAATGTACTGTTTTACCTCCACTCGTCAACTTTATAAACCCTTCATCGCTATGGTAAGATGTGGCGTCTTGTGGTAAAATAATTGCCATATATGAATTTTCCCCTTTCTTGAACGGTCTCATCCATTGAGGTACAGAACTTTCAAATCCGGCAACAGTTCCATTTTCTAAAGAGATATACCCATCAGTAACGCTAAGGAGCTCTACCTGCAAATCTTCAGGCACATTACCTTTCAGGTTTATACAGATCCGATGCATTGCATGAGAAAACTGTAACCTTATATATGAATCTGACAAACCAGCCACCGTATTCGCATATAGAATATCACCGGATTTATGATTCTCAACATTGCTTTGATCAATCGGTAAAGATATAGTTCTCAAGAAATTACCTTCATCTGTAAATGGCAATATCGGATAAATGGCAGAAACATTAATCTTATCTGAGGAATAATCTCCACGATTTAACGAGGGTGTCCAACGTCCTTCTTTATACTCCGGCATGAATGTCTTATTCACAACTCCAGATTTTATCAGCATCTCAATACGATCACCGTCAACAAAATTACCACTACCATCTTCTTCTGTAACAGCACGCCCTTCAATCCATGAAAGCGATCTGTTACACTCAATAATAAGTTCCGCATTACTATCAGATGATAAATTATAATCAGACGTACATGATATGCCAAATAAAAAAGAAAAAACAATTAAAAGAATGTGATTTTTTAAATTTACAGTCATTGATTTAAATGAATTAGTCAGTCAGTACATAGCTTGTATCAGTAAGGAAACGCAAAATTACACTATTTTGTTCATAGAATCACCATATCAGGATAAAAAAGACAATTTATTTATTGATTATTCATTAATAAAGAGTTACATTTGTAATAAACGAAAAAAAGACATGATACTAATAGCAGACAGTGGAGCAACAAAAACAGATTGGCTAATCAACGATATAAACAAATCAGAAATAATCAAGACCGAAGGTATAAATCCATTTCATCAAGATGAAAATTACATTCGAAAAATAATAGAAACTGATTTATTGCCACAAATAGAAAAAGAAAATATCTCGGAGATCTATTTTTACGGTGCAGGATGCCTCCCTGAACCGGCTGAAAAAATCATAAATATATTACAGTTTTTTTTCACCGGAACCAAAGTCCACGCATATACCGACCTGCTGGGAGCGGCAAGGGCATTATGCGGGAAAAAGCCGGGAATAGCTTGTATTCTTGGTACCGGCTCAAATTCATGTATGTATGACGGAAAAGAGATAACAAAGAATATTTCTCCATTGGGATATATATTGGGAGATGAAGGAAGCGGAGCATATCTCGGAAAAAAATTTATAGCAGACTGCCTTAAAGGACTACTACCGGAAAATATTAAAAATGACTTTTTGAACAATTGCGGTTTAACGGTAGAAAACATATTGCGAAAAGTTTACAGAGAACCACAGGCAAACCGTTTCCTGGCATCTTTAACACCTTATATATATAATATAAAACATGAAGCACAGGTAAAAAATTTCCTATGTGAATGTTTTACCGATTTCTTCGAAAGAAATGTAATGAAGTACGACACAAATTTGGAGATTTCGTTTACGGGTTCCGTTTCCTGGTATTTTCAGGAAGAAATAAAAGAAACAGCCAAACGGCTTAACCTGAAAACAGGTAAATTTATTAAAGAACCTATATGGGGACTGAAAGAATTTCACAATAACCAATAAATCAATAAAGTTATGAAGAATTTAAGATTTGAAGCCATTGTAATAGCAATAGGATTGCTTTTACTTGGCGTGTTCATCGAACGTGGAATCAGTAGTTTCGCCGACAAGGATCGCAGCGTAAATGTCAAAGGGCTTGCAGAAATGGAAGTACCTGCCGACAAGGTTACATGGCCACTGGTTTACAAAAGTCTGGGAAATGATTTGAGTGAACTGTACGACCAGATTAACAAATCTAACAAGACAATTACACAATTTCTTATCAGCAAGGGTATAGAAGAGAAAGAAATCAGTGTCAATGCACCTGAAATAATAGATATGAAGGCTGAGCGCTACAGCAATCAGGAAAGTACGTACAGATATAACGTCACATCTGTCATCACAGTAACATCAGACAAGGTTGATCTGATTAGAAAACTCATCAGTAGTCAGGGTGAACTTCTGAAACAAGGTGTAGCAATCACATCGGGCGACTACAGATATAACGTTCAGTACGAATATACAGGTCTGAACAAAATCAAGCCGCAAATGATTGAGGAAGCTACAAAAAATGCACGACAGGCAGCAGAAAAGTTTGCGGAAGATTCGGACAGCGAACTTGGTAAAATCAGAAAAGCCAACCAAGGACAGTTCAGTATCACAGACCGCGATGCAAATACACCGTACATAAAAAAAGTAAGAGTAGTAACTACTATAGACTATTCTCTTGAGGACTAAAACTTATATAATAATATTGCAGGAGGCATGCTTACACATGTCTCCTCTTCTTTTATATAATCTTCTATTTTTCAGCATAAAAGCGGACAAAAAGTTGCATATATGGATATAAGTTAATATCTTTGCGCCCGATTTAGATAAACAACATAAAGTCTAACACAATTAATTATTTAAAAACAATTTTTTATTTTAATGGAAAACTTAAAGAACATTGCTCCTATTGAAGATTTCAACTGGGATGCGTATGAAAGTGGTGACACACTAACAAATGTAAGCAAAGAAGATCTTGAAAAGGCTTACGACAGTACTCTTAACAAAGTAAATGACCGTGAGGTTGTTGATGGTACTGTAATCGCAATGAACAAACGCGAAGTTGTAGTTAACATTGGCTACAAATCAGACGGTATCATTCCATTGAGTGAATTCCGTTACAATCCAGATCTGAAAATCGGTGATACTGTAGAAGTATATATCGAAAATCAGGAAGACAAAAAAGGTCAGTTGATCTTGTCTCACAAGAAAGCACGTGCTACTCGTTCTTGGGATCGTGTTAACGCTGCTCTTGAAAATGAAGAAATCATTAAGGGTTACGTTAAGTGCCGCACTAAGGGTGGTATGATCGTTG
>NZ_CALDPF010000029.1 GCF_937912035.1 uncultured Bacteroides sp. | reverse complement strand
ATTACCATCCAGGATTCTGTCCGGCTGCAAGATCAGGATTCTTTTCACATTCTGATTGTGGGAATGGCCATAGATAATCTCTTTCTGCAACTACACGTGTGTAATAAGCTTTGTAAGCAGCAATACCATATACAGGACCTGCCAGAGTCTCAAGAAGTTTCCATCTCTTCATGTCGCTGAAGCTATGACCTTCTGCCGCCAATTCTACTGCACGTTCGTGACGCAGGCGGGCGAATACTTCTTCCTGTGTATTGGCAGCTAAATCAGGATTACCGCTATTGATACCAGGCATTTCTACACCTTTTCTTGCTCGTACCATATTGATATATTTCACAGCATTTTCTTTGTCAAATCCTGACTCTGAGAAAATATAACATTCGGCCAACATCAGATACACATCTGCCAGACGGATAAGTGGGAAGTTGATAGGAGTATCAGCACGGTTGTTTATACCTCCGTCCATATCGTTCTCAGCAACAAACTTACGGAATGGATAGTACTCATAGTTTCCGTTTACACGGATGAATCCGTTTGTCTCATTACAGATACCGGTTTTCTTAGTCATTACGAATTCAGTATCTTTAGCCTTGTTGCTTACCCAACCTTTAAAATGAGTGTAAGGTAGTATTACCGTTGCAGCCATTCTAGGGTCGCGGTTTTCATACATGTTCAGCAATTCCTGTCTGTGTGGAGTGTACTGATCAATTTTCTTGTAGTCACTGGTAAGTGTTGAATAGAATATTTCTTCCCTCATAGGGTAAGTATCGTTGTTTACATCATTGTATGTTGGAAATCCGTTCCATCCGTATTCAGCTTCGGGATCAGTCCAGCTGAATTTTGAACCGTTTTTCCATTCATACGAGTCTACCAGATTTACAGAAGCCATTACATTGTTCCAGCAGCTTCCGAATGCGGCTCTTGTACCCATATAGAATGTGGTTGGCATACCGAAATCCTGTCCAATACCACCAATATTCTGTATTGCAAAAATCATTTCGCTGCTTTCATCACCACCGGGTTTGAAAAGGTTTGAATAAGGATCTTCACCTTCTTCATACAGTTTATACTTTCCTATATATTTTGAGTCAGGTGTTTCACCAATCAATTCCTTGAAACATTCTTTTGCCTCATCATATCTTTTCGCATAAAGAAGTACTTTTCCTTTAAGTGCAAGTGCGGCTCCTGAAGTAGCTCTTCCTTTATTTACGTCGTCCCATTCCAAAGGCAAGTACTTTATACCCTCTTCAAGGTCTTCCAATATGAATTTTCTTACAGTTTCAATATCACTCTTTGGCTTGAGCATATTCATGAAATCGTTTGCAACGACAGTTGTTTCATCGTAGATAGGAACTCCACCCCAGAAATCCATAAGAGTAAAGTAATATAATGCACGCATGAACTTTGCTTCAGCCTTATACTGACTTGTCAGCTCTGGTGTCATATTACAATTGTCTATATTCTGCAAAACGATGTTGGCACGTGCGATTCCCTCATAAAGTTTCTGGAATTTATTGTTTACAAAACCTTCTGTACTTGTATATGTACCTCTGGCGATAGTTGCGTATGAAGCAGGGTCGTAACCGCTACCAACACCTCCAAGGCAATCAAAACCAAACTGTCTGCCAAATACATCGTCGTCTTTCATCAGGGCATACACACCCATCATAGCCTGATCGGCATGTTTCTGGCTCTGGAAGAATGTACCGGAACTTAATTGATCTTCAGGATAAACATCCAAATCATAACATCCTGTTGTGAATGTCAACGAAGCAGCCAAAACTGCAATTAATTTATATTTTTTCATAATGATAAATCATAATTGGTTATAAAATACTATGTTAGAAAGATACATTAATACCTACTACCACATTTTTCATGGCCGGATATCCCAAAGTTCCTCCCAATTCAGGATCAAATCCTCTAAAGGAAGTAAATGTGAAGAAATTCTCCATACTTCCGTAAACACGGATACGTTCAAGAGAAGTTTTCTCTACGATTGATTTAGGCAAAGTGTATCCTAACTGTATGTTACGTATTTTCAGGAATGAAAGATCTTGCAGATAGAAATCACTCATCTGTTTGTTCTTTGTATTAGAATATTCAAGCAGTCTAGGATATTTGGCTGGAGTTGTTCTTCCTTCGTACCAGCGTCCTTCAACCACTTCTTTATTCATTTGATAACCATAGCGTACAGAAGCTGTGTTTGCCAAATCATGCTGCCAGTAAGTCTTGGCTCCTGCCTGACCCTGAAAGAGAATTGAGAAATCAAATCCTTTGTAAGAGGCATTCATGTTAAGACCGAACTGGAACTTAGGGTTAGGACCATCGCTTACTATTTCTCTATCATCCAGATTTATCAAACCGTCGCCGTTAGTATCCTTGTACAGGAAGTCACCTTTTTCAGGCTTGCCTGAAGAGAAGATTTCATTATCAGTAATGTCATTACCATATATCTGTTTGGCATTGTCAATGATTTGCTGTACTAATGCCAAATCTTCATCAGTCTGGATAATACGGTCTACTCTCAAAAGGTATTGTGAATTAATGGAATGTCCTTCCCAGATTACATTTGCTCCACTAATGCTCATACCACCTTTGTCTTTTCCTTTAAACTTGTTTACAATATTCTTCACATATGTAAAGTTACCGTTGATTCCGTATGAGAAATCACCTACCTTGTCCTGCCATCCTAAAGTAAATTCCACACCCTGGTTGGTTACGATTGCACTGTTCTGCTTTGGAATATCTGCAGATCCGTGTACCAAAGGAGCCGGAAGGTTGATAAGGATATCCTTAGTGCGTTTGTGGAAATAGTCAACAGTTCCTGTAAATCTGTTGTTGAAGAATCCGAAGTCAAGACCAACGTTTGTCATATAAGTTGATTCCCAAGTAAGGTTCGGATTGGCAAGTCTTGTCTGTATAAGACCCTGAACCAACAGGTTGTTCAATGCATAGTTACTGTCTTTGATAGCGTATGTAGCAAGTGCGTCATAGTTTCCTACAGAGTTGTTACCTAATGAACCGTAAGAAACTCTGAGCTTCAAGTTGCTGAGTCCTTTGTCCATTGCATCTTTCATGAATTCTTCCTGGTCAATTCTCCATGCAAACGAACCTGAAGGGAAGTAACCTGTTCTCTTATTAGAGAGGAATCGTGAAGACTGGTCGGCACGAAGGTTTAATTCGAGCAGATATTTGTTATTCCAGTCAAGGTTTACACGTCCGAAGAAAGAACGCATAGCCCATTCGCTGCTTGAACCTGATGCGCTTGCATCTCCTGTAGCTCCGTTTATCACCCACAGACTGTAGTCAATAAGGTCATATTTACTTGCCTGGAAGTTGTGAGAGTAGTATTTTTCCTGGCTGGCACCAATCATGGCATTCAGTCCTAACTGGTCATTCACAAAACGGTTTTCATATCTGGCTACAACATCATTGAAATAGCGCTGTGTTTTACCGTCGTAATTCATGATGCTTGATTTGCCTTCTGTAGTACGTGTTATAACATCGTCTCTGAAGTTCCACTGTTCCAAAATTACAGGTTTGCGTTTTCTTTCTTCATCAACGAATTCGTATGAATAAGAACCTGTGATGCTGAATCCTTCGAATGGCTTTATTGTACCTACAAAACGTGTTCTCATGTTGTGTTTTGCTATGTTACCAGCCATATTGTTTAGTCGAACCAATGGGTTGTTTACGGCACTCTGTGCATCATCTTCAGGGTTGTTCATTGCACCGTATCTTCCGTCTGGAGCACGGAATACCATACCCGGTGTTGTAGCCGATGCATAAGTAAATACATCATCTACAGCTGTACCACTGCTGGTATATTTTGCGGCCGGATCCATGTTTGAAACATATCCGTTTATGTAAGCTCCTAATGTCAGCCAAGATCTGACGTCAGCTGTAACATTGAGTCGTCCGCTATATTTTTCAAATCCTGTGTTATCCATTACTCCAGGATTGTTTTCATATCCGAAAGAAGAATAGAATTTAACTTTTTCACTACCTCCGCTCATAGAGATCACATGATTGTGAGATACAGAATTCTTGAATGTATCATCCATGAAGTTTGAGTTAGGATAGCGCAAAGGGTCTTTTCCTTCATTGTCTCTCCATTCCTGAATTACACTGGAAGAGAACTTCTCATTCATATTTGAATTTCTGTATCCTTCATTGATATATTCCATGTAGTCCGCATAATTTGATACAGGATCCATAGAACTAGGAATAGTAGGAGATGTAAATGACACGTATCCGTTGTAATCAAGTTTTACTTTACCTGATTTACCCTGTTTTGTAGTAATCAAGATGACACCGTTTGCTGCACGGGAACCGTAGATTGCAGAAGAAGCGGCATCTTTCAGGACAGTCATTGATTCAATATCTTGTGGATTGACTGTGTTTATACCGGCTTCTGCTCCATCAATGATAACAAGAGGGGATGAATCATTAAGTGTACCTTGACCACGCACCTTGATAGATGCATTATCATTACCAGGCTGATTGCTGGACATCTGTACGTTAACTCCGGCTGCAAGACCCGCAAGTGCATGTGATACGTTAGTGATAGGACGGCTTTCTGTCAGTTCGCTTACATTAATTGTAGAAAGAGATCCTGACAAGTTCACCTTCTTTTGTGTACCGTATCCCACAACAACAACTTCTTCCAAAGTCTTAGAGTCTTCTTTAAGGTTAACAGTTATATCGTTTGTAGTAGAAGTAACCTTAATTTCCTGAGTATTGAAACCAATGTAGGAAATCTGAAGTAC